>NZ_JARUXT010000001.1:0-72309 GCF_031451075.1 Caballeronia sp. LZ043
AGTCTTTGACGACTGCTTGCTTGAATCGTGCGCTGTGCTTGCTCATGAAAAAACACCCCAAATCGTTGGACTGGTGTCCAACTTTTGGGGTGCAGTTCAGATGCGTCACGGGTTTTTCTTTGTCGATGAACATTGTCTGAGCCATGACCGCAATCGGCCCATCCGAGATTCTGCAAAGCGTTGAGAACTTGAACATCTGGCGACGCAATGGCGAGCGAGCGCCTCACAAGCCGCTTCTGATACTGATGGCGCTTGCCTTGTTCCAGCAGGGCGTCAGGGACATAGCTTTTCGCGAATATGAGAGTCGTCTGTGCGAACTCTTGAGAGAATTCGCGCCCCAGCGTCGCACGCTCTATCCCGAGCTTCCCTTCGTACGCTTGAAGAATGACGCGATCTGGGAGGTCACGCTCGGCGCAAATCGCAATATCGTCCTGCGCGAAAACGATTTGACCAAAGGGCAACTGCGAAACCTGGACGCAACCGGACATTTCTCACCCGACGTTCAGACATTCCTGCAAAGCGACCCCAAGGCAATCACGACGATTGCCCGCGTACTGCTCACTGCTCATTTCCCGGAGAGCATCCATAGCGACATTCTTGATGCCGTCGGTCTCGTCCTCGATGACCCAACCGCACACACGAATGGAGCCGATATCGCCGAAGCGAAACGCCGCCGCAACCCCGCATTCCGCGAAGCGGTCCTGACCGCCTACCAGTATCGATGCGCCCTATGCGATCTGGACTTGCGCATCGGCAACATCACAATCGGTCTCGAAGCCGCACACATCAAGTGGCACCAGGCGAGCGGCCCGGATGTCGTCGAGAACGGTATCGCGCTGTGCTGCCTGCATCACAAGCTCTTTGATATCGGCGCCTTCACGCTCGGCGATCATCGGCGCGTGCTGGTTTCGGAGAAAGCCCACGGCGGCCGAAGTTTCGAAGAGATTCTCCTCCGACACCACGGCGGCCAACTAAACGCGCCCGTGCGAACCGAACACCACCCGGCGGGAAGCTTCGTCGAGTGGCATCGAGAGCAGGTGTTCAAGGGCAGCGCGCGGCCGCTCTGAAGCCCAAGCTCAAACCACCTCCGCCCCTCGCGCCGTCAACAGCTCCCGCAACACCGAGCGATGACACCGCGCCTCATCCTCGCAATAGCATCCCAGCGCCATGTTCGTCTGATGCGACAGTGCGGCCAATAGATCCAGCGTCCTGCTCGCATCCGGCGCGGCCATCTCCGCCTTGAACTTCCTCACGAACGCGTGCCATTCCTTGTCGCTCTCGGCATGAAGCGCTGCGGTCACCAAGTCCTGCGTCGGCGACAGCACCGGATACCACACGTCATAGAAATCGCGCTTCGCGAATTCCGCCTTGGGCACCCCACGCGGCGGCCTGCGCACCGTGCCGATACGCAAGCCTTCATCCGCTGCGCGCGGCGTTCCCAGTCTCACGATTCGAATCGCCATCTCTCGTTCCCCCTTGGCAGGCGCCATCGCCCGAGCATAACCCCGGAAAGCCATCTGAAAGCCCTCCATCCCTGCCTCAGCGAAAACCGCCGTCATCCCGTATCGTTTCGGATTATTCCTCTTCCGCTTAATCCGGATTCAGCGCCGTGCCCACCGACGAACGTCCTCAAGACCAAGACCTGCCCCACGATCCCGACGCCCCGATGACCCCGCTCGAACGGCGCGGCATGGCGGCGATCCTGTTGTCGGTCGCGCTCGCGACGCTCGACACGGCCATTGCCAACACCGCGCTGCCGGCCATCGCCGCCGATCTGCATACGACGCCCGCCGCGTCCGTCTGGATCATCAACGCGTATCAGCTCGCGATGGTCGCGACGCTGCTGCCGTTCGCCGCGCTCGGCGGCATTCTCGGGCATCGTCGCGTGTACCTGGGCGGCCTGGTGCTGTTCCTGATCTCGTCGGCGCTGTGCGCATTCTCCTGGTCCCTGCCGACGCTCGTCGCCGCGCGCCTGCTGCAAGGGCTCGGCGCGAGCGCCATCATGAGCGTCAACGCCGCGCTCATCAGCGCCATCTTTCCGCCGCATCGGCTGGGGCGCGGCGTCGGGCTGAATGCGCTGGTCGTGGGCATCGCATTCGCGGTCGGGCCGACGGTCGCGTCCATCGTGCTCTCGCTCGGCACCTGGCCGTGGCTGTTCGCGGTGAATCTGCCGGTCGGCGTGTTCGCGCTGATGATCGCGTGGCCGTCGTTGCCGCAGACGAAACGTGCCGAGCACGGCTTCGATCGCGTGGCCGCCTTGCTCAACGTCATCACGTTCGCGTCGCTGATCTTCGCGCTCGGCGAGGCGTCGCAGCGCGCGCCTACGCAGATCGTGATCGCATCGTTCGGCGTGACGCTGGTGGCGGGCGTGCTGCTGTTGCGCCGCGAACGCGGTCATCCCGCGCCGATGCTGCCCGTCGATCTCTTCCGCCGCCCCATGTTCGCCCTCTCGACGATGACCGCCATCTGCTCGTTCGCCGCGCAGGGGCTCGCGTTCGTGTCGTTGCCGTTTTTCTTCGAGAGCGTGCTCGGCCGCAGTCAGGTCGAAACCGGATTCCTGATGACGCCGTGGTCCGCGCTGGTCGCGCTGATGGCGCCGATCGCCGGCCGTCTGTCCGATCGGCAATCGCCAGGCTTGCTGGGCGGAATCGGGCTCGCGCTGCTGTGCGTGGGGATGGTGTCGCTGGCCATGCTGCCCGCGCAGCCGCACGTGCTGGAGATCTGCATCCGCATGGCCATCTGCGGCGCGGGCTTCGGATTCTTTCAGTCGCCGAACCTGAAGGCCTTCATGTCGAGCGCGCCGCGTGAACGCAGCGGCGGCGCGAGCGGCGTGATCGCGACCTCGCGTCTGATCGGACAGGCGACGGGCGCGGCGCTCGTCGCCTTGTGCTTCAGCATTGCCGGCAAGCATGGACCGACGCTCGCGCTGTCGCTGGGCGCGGCCTTCGCGGGCGCGGGCAGTATCGCGAGCGGCCTGCGGTTGATGACGCGCAATCCCGCGAACCCGACGTCCAAGCCGGACAACATCGCCGGCGGTCCCTCGCAGAAAGTCTGAACCTGCCTACATGCGGCGCACTTTCACCTTGCGCCCCTTGAGCTTGCCATTGCCGAGCCGGCGCACGGCGTCATCGGCGACGCCGCGTTCGACCGCCACGTAAGTGACCATGTCCATCACGTTGATCTTGCCGATCTGCTTGCCGTCGAAGCCCGCTTCGCCGGTGAGCGCGCCTAGCACGTCGCCGGGACGGATCTTGTCCTTGCGGCCGCCGAGGATCTGAAGCGTCGCCATCGGCGGCTTGAGATGCCCGGGCTCGGCCGACGTCAGTTCGGCCAGCGGATGCCACTCCACCTCGGCGCGCTGCGCCTGTTCGATCGACCCGACGCGCCCCATTTCATCCATGCTCGCCAGCGACAGCGCCCAGCCTTCCTGATCCGCCCGTCCCGTCCGGCCGATGCGATGCACGTGCACTTCCGGATCCGGCGTGACATCGACGTTGATGACCGCTTCGAGCTGGGCGATGTCGAGACCGCGCGCGGCGACATCGGTTGCAACCAGCACCGAGCAGCTGCGGTTGGCGAACTGCACGAGCACCTGATCGCGCTCGCGCTGTTCGAGTTCGCCGTGCAGCGTCAGTGCTTCAAAGCCCTGTGCAAGGAGGACATCGAGCAGATCGCGGCATTGCTGCTTGGTGTTGCAGAACGCGAGCGTGCTGACCGGGCGATAGTGATCCAGCAACAGGCCGACGGCATGCAGGCGTTCGTGATCGGCGACCTCATAGAAGCGCTGCTTGATTTTCGCGTTGCTGTGTTGCTCGACGAGCTTGATCTCGCGCGGATTGCGCAGGAACTGCTGGCTCAGCTTGGCGATGCCTTCCGGATAGGTTGCCGAGAACAGCAAGGTCTGGCGATCCTTCGGACATTGACGCGCGACCGATGCGATGTCGTCGAAGAAGCCCATGTCGAGCATGCGGTCGGCTTCGTCGAGCACGAGGGTGCGCACGGCGTCGAGTGCGAGCGTGCCGCGCCCGAGGTGATCCATGATGCGCCCCGGCGTGCCGACGGCAATATGCGCGCCGTGTTCGAGGCTCGCGATCTGCGGGCGCATCGGCGTGCCGCCGCAGAGCGTCAGCACTTTCACGTTGTCCTCGGCGCGCGCGAGACGGCGGATTTCCTGCGTGACCTGGTCGGCGAGTTCGCGGGTCGGACAGAGCACGAGGGCTTGCACGGCGAATTGCTTCGGATCGAGCTTGGCGAGCAGCGGCAGCGTGAACGCGGCGGTCTTGCCGCTGCCGGTCTTCGCCTGCGCAATGAGGTCGTGGCCCGCGAGTGCCGGCGGCAGACTGGCGGCCTGGATCGGCGTCATCGATTGATAGCCGAGCTGCTGCAGGTTCGCCTGCATCGCGGGCGTGAGCGGCAGGCTGCTGAAAGAGGTGTCGGTGGTCATGTCGATCAGCGCTCGCCGTGGGGCGGGACGTCGCGAAGTTGTTCGTAGGAGACTTGGCCGTCGGCCGCTTCGTGACGGGCGACGTAGTTGCGCGCGCCGCACATCGGGCAGCGGAACAGGAGGCCTTGGCCCTCGTTCTTGATGACGACGTCCGACGGCTCCCACTGTGCTTCGCAGGACTGGTTTCGGCAGGTGAACATGTTCGATGGTTCTCGTTGTTGCATCGCGCGCGGGCGCGGTGTGCGCTCGGCGGCGTGATTGCTTCGTTCAAACACGGAAGTGTACGCGTCTCGCGAGGCGAGGCGGGCGGTCGGCGTGGGCTTTTGGGGCGTCGTGGAAAGTCAGCAAGAAATGCTAAAGCGGGTCGTGCTACTTTTTGAGCATCGAACTGACTTGTTCCCGGAGCACGGCATGAGCGAGAAGCTTTACGAGACGCGGCTCGCGCGCGTGGTGACTTATATCCACGATCATCTCGACGACGAACTCGATCTCAATCGTCTCGCCGAGGTGGCGTGTCTGTCGCCGTATCACTGGCATCGGATCTATCACGGATTCTATGGCGAGACGGCGGCGGCGACCGTGCGGCGCTTGCGTTTGCATCGTGCGGCGAACGAGTTGCTGCATGGTGAGGCGCAGATCGATTCAATCGCCACGCGGGCCGGATACAGCAGCGCGCAAGCGTTCTCGCGGGCGTTTCAGGCGAGTTACCGGATGGCGCCGGGGCAATTCCGGAACGAGGGCGGCGCTTCGATGTTCGGAGCGATCGATGGAATCCGATCGGAGGAGGGAGCGATGCAACAACATCAGGTCGATATTCGTACGCAGGAAGGATTCAGTGTCGCGGCGATCGAGCATCGGGGCGATTACATGGGCATCGGTCGCGCGTTCGAGATGCTGTTTCACTGGCTGGCGACGCGCGGTCTCATCGATCCCCGGGCAAGGTCGCTCGGCATCTATTTCGACGATCCCTCAGCGGTGCCGGCTGAGGAACTGCGGTCGATGGCATGCTGCGAGCTGTTCAAGCCCGATGAAGTGACATTCGAGGCGCCGGTGTCGCGCGTCGAGGTTCCGGGTGGGGAGTTTGCGGTGCTCACGCATGTCGGGCCTTATGCGCAGCTTTGCTTCGCGTATCAGTGGCTGTATGGGGCGTGGCTGCCGAAGTCGGGCAGGGAAACCGGCGATGCGCCGGTGTTCGAGGTGTATCTCAATGACCCGAGAGAGACCGCGCCGGCGGATCTTGTGACGGAGATTTGGGTGGGGGTGAGGTAGGTGATTCGACAGATCCCCGGAAAGCAAAAAGCCCAGTCACGAGGACTGGGCTTTTGCATGAATCGGGTGGTGGGGCGTGAGTGACTCGAACACTCGACCTACGGATTAAGAGTCCGCTGCTCTACCAACTGAGCTAACGCCCCAACAGAAGCGAAATTATAGCGGTGGTTTTCTGGACAGCGCAAGCCCATTTGCGCAAATTTCTGAAAAATTCCTGTGCATCGCGTCATCGCGGAGAGGCCCAACCCACCTCACCCGCCCGTTATCATTGGCGAATTCCCCGCCCTACGCCCAAGCCAAAACAAACCTCATGGACGATCCCGCCATCCGCGCCTTGCTCGACAGCATTCTCGCGCCCTGGGTCAAAGACCTGCACCTCACTCCGGCCGATATCACCGCCGACGCCGTCACCCTCCGCCTGCCCCATTCCGATCACTTGCGCCATGCAGGCGGCGTCATCTGCGGCCAGGTCTTCATGGCCGCCGCCGATACCGCAATGGTCGTCGCCATCTCGCACGTGATGGGCGGTTTCTCGCCGATGACCACCGTCTCCCTGAACACCACCTTCATGCGCCCGGTAAAGTCCGGCGACGTCCTCGTCACCGCCCGCGTGCAAAAGCGCGGCCGCAATCTCGTTTTCGGCGACATCGAAATGCGCGACGCGCAAGGCGAGCTCGCCGCCCACGCCACCACAACCTACGCACTCATCAACCAATAAATGTTCGACCAAGTCGTATTCGCGGGCGGCGGCAACCGCTGCTGGTGGCAAGCCGGCTTCTGGGACGTCATCCGGCCCGAGCTGAATCTGAAGCCGCGAATCATCGCGGGCATCTCGGCGGGCGCCGCCACGGCCTGCATGCTCTACACGAACGAATCGCGCCGCGTGATGGCGTACTACGCCCACGTCCTGCGCGACAACACGAGAAACGCCTACTGGGGCAACCTGCTGCGCGGCGAGTCGGTGTTCCCGCATTACCGCATCTACCGGCAGGCGCTGCTCGACATCTTCGCGGACCGCTTTGCTGAACTCCGGCATGCGCCCGAGATCCGCATCGGCGTGTCGCATCTGCCGCGCTGGCTCGGCGCGCGCAGTGCGGTCGCGGCCGGTCTCATCGCGTACAACATCGAGAAGTACCTGCGCAAGACGCTCCATCCGACGCTCGGCCAGACGCTCGGTTTCCATCCGGAGTTCGTCAAGGCACAGGACTGCGCCACGGTCGAGGATCTCGCCGACCTCATCCTGCAATCGTCGAGCACGCCGCCGTTCACGCCGATCCTGCGCCGCCAGGGCCGTCCCGTGCTGGACGGCGGCATGGTCGACAACGTGCCCGTCTCCGCGCTCGATGCCGCGCCGGGTCTCGTCCTCGTCATGGTCACGCGGCTCTACCCGCGCGAGCGCATGTTCGTCGTGCCGCATGGCGCGCAGCGGCGCATCTACATTCAGCCGTCGCGCAAGGTGCCGATTTCAAGCTGGGACTACACGAGTCCGTCCCAGATGCAACATGCTTACGACCTGGGCCGCGCCGACGCCGATGACTTCCTCGAACGCCTGCCGCGTCTCATGGAAACCGCATCGCAACCTGTCTGAAGATGAGGAGCACATCGTGGCGAAGCAGCACACCTATGAACTGACCGTCGACTGGACGGGCAACCTGGGATCGGGCACCTCCGCCTACGACGCCTATTCGCGCGATCACCTCGTGCGCATCGGCAGCAAGACGGCGATAGAAGGATCGAGCGATCCCGCCTTCCGCGGCAACCCCGCGCGTCACAATCCGGAGGAGTTGTTCGTGGCGTCGCTGTCGTCGTGCCACATGCTCTGGTATCTGCATCTGTGCGCGACGAAAGGCATCGTCGTGACCGGCTACGTCGATGAAGCCGTCGGCACCATGCAGGAGGAAGCGCAGGGCCATGGCCGCTTCGTCGATGTGCTGCTGCGCCCGCACGTGACCATCGGCGCGGGCGGCGACCCGGCTCTCGCGGCGCGCCTGCATGAAGAGGCGCATCGCTATTGCTTCATCGCCAACTCGGTGAACTGTCCGGTCCGTTGCGAGCCCGCCATCGATATATCAACGCTATGACACCGCGCTAGCGCCGTCGCACGTGCTGCAACGCTTCCTTGTTTGAGACGCTCGACGTGTCGCCCGCATCGAACGCAAGGATGTTCTTGAACGCGGCGCTGAAGTACAGCTCGTAGCTCTCGCGCTCCACATACCCGATGTGCGGCGTGCAGATCACGTTCTCCAGCCGCAGCAGGCCATAGCCTTGCAGGATCGGCTCGCTCTCGAAGACATCCACCGCCACCATGCCCGGCCGGTTGTGATGCAGCGCGTTCAGCAGCGCATTGTCTTCCAGCAGTTCGGCGCGGCTCGTGTTGACGAACAGCGCCGTGGGCTTCATCCGCATCAGATCGTCTTGCTTGACCATGCCCGTGGTCTCTTCGGACAGACGCAGGTGCAGCGTCAGCACGTCGCTCTGTTCGAAGAGCGCTTCGCGGCTCTCGGCGACCGCATGACCGTCTTCACGCGCGGCAGTCTGTGAATGCTCGCGGCCATACACGAGCACGTTCATGCCGAACGCCTTGCCATAGCCCGCCACCAGCTTGCCGATCTTGCCGTAGCCCCAGATGCCGAGCGTCTGGCCGCGCAACACCTGGCCGAGACCGAAATTCGGCGGCAGCGCCGACGTCTTCAGGCCGGATTGCTGCCACGCGCCCTGTTTGAGATTGGCGACGTACTGCGGAATGCGTCGTTGCGCCGCCATGATGAGCGCCCACGTAAGCTCCGCCGGCGCCACCGGCGAACCCGTGCCCTCGAGCACCGCGATGCCGCGTTCGGTACAGGCATCGATATCGATGTGCCCGCCGCCCGCGCGTCCGGTCTGGCTGATCATGCGCAGCTTCGGGCACTTGTCGAGCAGCTGCGAACTGATGCGCGTCCGTTCGCGAATCAGCACGAGGGCGTCGACTTCCGAAAGTCTGCTGGCCAACTGTCCGAGCCCGCGCACCGTGTTATTGAAGACTTTTACCTCATGGTCATCGAGCAGATGGAAGCAATCGAGCTTCCGGACGGCGTCCTGGTAGTCGTCGAGGATGGCGATTTTCATGGGCATTGGTTGGCTTTTGTTAGGCATCAAACGTGCTGTATTTCGGGCAAGCGCGAGAATAGAGCACTTGAATTCGGGTTAATACCGACAAATTGTGCTCCGGCGGCCCTGCTGCGATGCATCACGGCACCCGCGCGATGCGATGTTATGCTTGACTCCCACATTTCAGGAGCCCTGTATCTCAGCGCCAAAAGAAAGAATTTCAGCGCAACTTGCGGAAACCACGGTAATCCGCGACGAGACCGGCCACTTAGTATCTCTTTTTAACAGTTTGTTCCTTCGCGACGCAAGCCGTGGAGCAGTACGGCACTTATGCTGAAGGATTCATGCCCGTGACGCCGCAACGGCTGGCGAACCGCATTTCGTGCGATGAATCCGTCCATCGCGACCGCACGAAAACGCCCGGCGGTTCGCCTCGCAAGCCTCTCGCACGCAGCGTCTGAGGGCCCAGGTTTTCATTGCAGAGAACGGAGACAAGCTCGATGAACCAGCCCGCAGTAGTCGAAGATCACAATAACAAGTCCATCGAAGTCGATGCGCCGGCGCATGTCCGGCACCGCAAGCTCATCGAATGGGTGCAGCGCATCGCCGCCGTGACCAAGCCGGACCGTATCGAATGGTGCGACGGCTCGCAGGAAGAATACGACCGGCTCTGCCAGCAGATGGTCGATGCCGGCACGATGAAGAAGCTCAACCCCGAGAAGCGCCCCAACTCTTTCCTCGCGTGCTCGGATCCGTCCGACGTGGCGCGCGTCGAGGACCGCACGTTCATCTGCTCGCAGCGTCGTGAAGACGCCGGCCCCACAAACAACTGGATCGATCCGCAAGAAATGCGCGTCACGCTCGACGGCCTGTTCGACGGCTGCATGCGCGGCCGCACCATGTACGTCGTACCGTTCTCGATGGGCCCGCTCGGCTCGCCGATCGCGCATATCGGCGTGGAGTTGTCGGACAGTCCGTACGTCGTGACGAACATGCGCATCATGACGCGCATGGGCCGCGCGGTGTACGACGTGCTCGGCGAGGAAGGCGAGTTCGTGCCGTGCGTGCACTCGGTGGGCGCGCCGCTGGCGGACGGTCGCCAGGACGTGCCCTGGCCGTGCAACGACACGAAGTACATCGTCCACTTTCCGGAATCGCGCGAGATCTGGAGCTTCGGCTCGGGCTACGGCGGCAATGCGCTGCTCGGCAAGAAGTGCTTTGCGCTGCGCATCGCCTCGACGATGGGCCGCGACGAAGGCTGGCTCGCCGAACACATGCTGATTCTCGGCGTGACGTCGCCGCAGGGGCGCAAGTATCACGTCGCGGCGGCGTTTCCGTCGGCGTGCGGCAAGACCAACTTCGCGATGCTGATTCCGCCGAGCGACCTGAACGGCTGGAAGGTGACGACCATCGGCGACGACATCGCGTGGATCAAGCCGGGCCGCGACGGCCGCCTGTACGCGATCAATCCGGAAGCGGGCTACTTCGGCGTCGCGCCGGGCACGAGCGAGAAGACCAACTTCAACGCGATGGCCACGCTGAAGGAGAACGTGATTTTCACGAACGTCGCGCTCACCGATGACGGCGATGTCTGGTGGGAAGGCATGACGGATACGCCGCCCGCGCATCTGATCGACTGGCAGGGCCGCGACTGGACGCCGGCGATCGCGAAGGAAACGGGCGCAAAGGCTGCGCATCCGAACGCGCGTTTCACGGCGCCGGCGTCGCAGTGTCCGTCGATCGACGCGGACTGGGAGAATCCGGCCGGCGTGCCGATCGACGCGTTCATCTTCGGCGGCCGCCGCTCCAACACGGTGCCGCTGGTGACGGAAGCACGCGACTGGAACGAAGGCGTCTACATGGCCGCGACGATGGGCTCCGAAACCACGGCGGCCGCGGCGGGGCAGCAGGGCGTCGTGCGCCGCGACCCGTTCGCGATGCTGCCGTTCTGCGGCTACAACATGGCGGACTATTTCGGCCACTGGCTCAAGATGGGCGAGCGCCTGGACGCGATGAACGCGAAAGTGCCGAAGTTCTTCTGCGTGAACTGGTTCCGCAAGGGCGACGACGGCAAGTTCGTGTGGCCGGGTTTCGGCGAAAACATGCGCGTGCTGAACTGGATGATTGGCCGGATCGAAGGCACGGCGCAGGGCGAGGAGCACGCGTTCGGCATTTCGCCGCGCTACGAGGACATCGACTGGGGCGCGCTCGGTTTCTCGCGCGAGCAGTTCGAACAGGTCATTTCGGTCAATGACACGGCCTGGCGCGACGAACTTGCCCTGCACGACGAGCTCTTCACGAAGTTGCAGCAGGGACTTCCAGGCGCTTTGCCGCAGGCCAAGGCAGGGATGGAGAAGCGTCTGGCGGCTTGAACCGGTTTGATCGGCGGGGCGATCGGTCGCGGCATGTGCCGGATTGGTAACGCCGATCAAATCAATCCCCAATATAGGGCCCGCCGTCGCGGGCCCGTTTTCTGCGCATCTACACCGGCAAAATCCGCCGCGCCAGCCTCGACAAAATTCCGCCTGCAGGAATCCGGCCGATCAAGCGTTGTGTGATCCGCAACAATCGGTGATCTTTCATCTGCGTAACAGGTCCCGCCGACCGTTTTTTTTCGACTTTTTCCGGTTTCCCGGCAACTTCTGCACGAAACGCCCAGTCCTAGGATAATCCTGAATTGCGTTGCAGCAGAATTCAAGCCGCATGGCGGCAGGAGTTGTCTTATGGATCATTTGCAGTCGATGAGAGTGTTCGTCCGCGTCGCCGATCTGGGGAGTTTCGCCCGGGCCGCGAGCGCGATGGACATCTCCAATGCAGTGGCGACCCGTCACGTTGCGGACCTCGAAGGTCGCCTCGGCACGCGTCTTCTGAATCGCACGACGCGCAGTCTCTCGCTCACCGAGTCCGGTCAGGTTTATCTGGAGCGGGCGCGGCAAATTCTCGACGAACTCGAAGACGTCGAACAAATGGTGGTGGCGCGCAATCACGAACCGCTGGGTTCGCTGCGAATCGTCGCGCCGGTGGTCTTCGGCTTGCACAATCTCGCGCCGGTGTTGCAGACCTACGCCCAGCGCTATCCGAAAGTCATTCCGGACGTGACGCTGGTGGACCGCCAGGTCGATCTGGTCGAGGAAGGCTTTGATGTCGGCATCGTCATCGCGCGGCAGGTGAAGAGCGCGAGCGTCGTGACGCGGCGCCTGACGACGGGTTGCATGACCGTCTGCGCGACGCCCGCGTACCTGGAGAAACACGGTACGCCGACGCGCCCCGAACATCTGCTCGAACATCCGTGCCTGAGCCTGCCTTCGGAATACTGGGGCGACGAGCGCGTGTTCACGGGTCCGGAAGGCGAAGTGCGCGTGCGGCCGCAGAACGTGATCATCGCGAACAACACCGAGATGCTGAGACAGTTCGCGCTGCTCGGCATGGGCATCGCGATCCTGCCGAGTTATCTGATCGGCAACGATACGACGCGCGGCCAGCTCGTGCGCCTGCTCGGCGATCATCAATTGCCGCAGGTCGAGATCAATGTCGCGTATCCGAGCCGGCGTCACTTGCCGGCGAAGGTGCGTACCTTCATCGATCATCTGGTCGAGCATTTCAGCCAGACGCCGAATCACCAGCTCGGCGAGCAATGGATTCGCGACGGCCGTGGCCAGCCGGTCGCGCCGGCGGCTCAGTCGCACTACGAGCACGCCGACGACGAACCGGCCCCGCCTCCGCGTGCGCGTCCGATCGATGGCGAACTGGGCCCCAAGCTCGCCAAGCCCTCACGGACGCGTGGGCGGGTGCCGGCGGCATCGCCGTTCTGAAAGGCTCGCGCCAGGCGCAGATGAAAAACAACCCCCGCGAAGATGCTTCGCGGGGGTTTTTCTTTGGGACCGGCGGAACCGGCTGAACCGCCGGCCAGGGAACTGAAACGCGCTCAGCTCGTCTTGCGCGCCGTGGTCTTCTTCGCGGCAGCTTTCTTCGCGGGCGCCTTCTTGGCGGCGGCAGGCTTGACGCGCGTGGTCTTGGCGGCCACGGCGACGTCGCTGTCGCCGGCATCGTCGCCGCTGTCCACCGGCGCTTCGGCCGACGCCGCGCCACGCTTCGCAGCGGCCGACTTCGCCGCCGGCTTGCCTTCCTTCTTCTCGAATTCGAAGCCGATCTTGCCGTCCGGCTGCTTGACGAGAAACGCCTTGAAGTTACGTCCGGTACGCGACGACTTGAAACCCGTCAGCAGGTCCGTGCGGCCTTCGCCGAGCAGCTTCTGCATCTGCTCACGCGCGATTTCCTGCTGCAGGATGACCTTGCCCGAACGGAAGTCGCAGGTCTTCGGATTCGCGACCGAGTTCTCGCAGACATAGCTCATGCCGTGCTCGAACACGCGCGCCCGGCACTTCGGACAGGCGCCGACCGGCGTCTGCTCGGAGAAATCGGGCGGTTCGCCGTCTTCGCCGCCGCTGTCCTGGCCGAAGTCGAATTCGAGCTTGTAGTTCTTGATTTCGTCGTCGAGCGCGAGTTTGAGAATGGCCGAGAACGGCCGGCCCATCTTGCTGCGGAAACCCGACAGCGGGCCGATGGTCTTCTCGCGCAACAACTCCTCGACTTCCGGAATCTCGAACTGCCGGCCGCCCGGAATCTTCGAGATCGAAAATTCGCACTTGGTGCAGGCGAAGCGGCGATAGTTCTCCTTCACCTGCGAGCCGCAGTGCGGGCAGGGCGTTTCGAGCGTCGCGTAATCGCCGGGGATCGTGTCGGAGTCGTATTCCTTCGCCCGCTTGACGATGGTCTGCGTCATGCGCGCGATTTCCTGCATGAAGGCATCGCGATGCAGGTTGCCGCGTTCCATCTGCGAGAGCTTGTGCTCCCATTGACCGGTCAGCTCGGGCGCGGTGAGTTCCTCGACGCCGAGACCGCGCAGCAGCGTCATCAGCTGGAACGCCTTGGCGGTCGGAATCAGCTCGCGGCCTTCGCGCACCATGTACTTTTCGCCGAGCAGCCCTTCGATGATCGCCGCGCGCGTGGCCGGCGTGCCGAGCCCCTTCGCGGCCATCGCATCGCGCAATTCTTCGTCTTCAACGAGCTTGCCCGCGCCTTCCATGGCCGAGAGCAGCGATGCTTCGTTGTAGCGCGCCGGCGGCTTGGTCACGAGGCCGTGAGCGGCGACCTTCTCGACATCGACCTTCTCGTCCTTCTGCACCGGCACGAGATTGCCGTCCTCGCCCGCGGCTTCGCGGCCGTAGATCTGCAGCCAGCCCGGCTCGACGAGCACCTTGCCTTCGGTCTTGAAGTGATGCCCGGCGACCTCGGTGATACGCGTGGTCACGAGGAATTCCGCAGCCGGGAAGAACACGGCCAGGAAGCGCTTGACCACCAGGTCGTACAGCTTCTGCTCCGGCTCGGACAGCGCCTTCGGGGCCTGGAGCGTCGGGATGATGGCGAAGTGATCGCTGATCTTCGAGTTGTCGAAGATGCGCTTGTTCGGCTTCACCCAGCCCTTGTCCAGCACCTGCTTGGCAAACGGCAGATAGTTATTGCTGTCCTTGAGCATGGTCATGGTGTCCTTGACTGTGCTCAGGTAGTCCTCGGGCAGCGCGCGTGCATCGGTACGCGGATAGGTGAGGACCTTGTGCTTTTCGTACAGCGCCTGCGCGAGACCGAGCGTGTTCTTCGCCGAGAAGCCGAAGCGGCTGTTGGCTTCGCGCTGCAAGCTTGTCAAGTCGAACAGCAGCGGCGACATCTGCGTGGACGGCTTCGATTCTTCCGTGACGGTGCCGGTCTTGCCACGGCAGGCCGCCACGACCGATTCCGCCGCCGCCAGGCTCCACAGGCGCGAATCGCGCTGCTCGGGGTCGTTCTCGACCCGCTTGAACTTCGGATCGAACCAGCGACCTTCATACAGGCCCTTCGCGGCGATGAATTCGGCGCGCACTTCCCAATAGTCGCGCGGCACGAAGCGACGGATTTTCTCTTCACGTTCAACAACGATCGACAAGGTTGGCGTCTGAACGCGTCCGACCGTGGTCAGGAAGAACCCGCCGCCCTTGCTGTTGAACGCGGTCATCGCGCGCGTGCCGTTGATGCCGACCAGCCAGTCGGCTTCGGAGCGGCAGCGGGCGGCGTCGGCGAGCGGTTGCATGTCGGCGTCGCTGCGCAGGTTCGCGAAACCTTCGCGGATCGCGGCGGGCGTCATCGATTGCAGCCAGAGCCGCTGGACCGGATGCTTGGCCTTCGCGTGCTGCGCGATCAGGCGGAAGATCAGTTCGCCCTCGCGCCCCGCGTCACATGCGTTGATGAGACGGTCGACGTCCTTGCGCTTCATCAGCTTGGTCAGCACCTTGAGGCGCGACTCGCTTTTGGCGATCGGATTCAGGTCGAAATGCGGCGGAATGACCGGCAGATTGGCAAAGCTCCACTTGCCGCGCTTGACGTCGTATTCCTCGGGCGCGGCGATCTCCAGCAAGTGGCCGACGGCCGACGAGAGCACGTAGTCGTCGCTCTCGTAGTACTCGTCATGCTTGGTGAAGCCGCCCAGCGCCCGCGCGATGTCGTTCGCGACGGAGGGCTTCTCAGCGATGATCAGGGCTTTGGACATGACTCAATAAATTTGGTAACTGGCAGCGGCCCAGTTTGGGCTGCTTCAACGACCGCTTTATAGCACAGGCTTTGCGCGGTGGGCGCCGAAGCGCGATGGCGGCGTTGCGGCCGGCTGCCTGAAAAGGTGAATTGAACATGGCGTTGCGCGCGATTCGTGCCCGCATTTTGTCCGCTCCCTGTCCCTTTTTACGCGCTCGCTTCACATCCCGCGCCGGGCCGGGCGACGGTCACGCCATGGCAAGCGTGGGCCGCAGCTTGGGCGCGCCGGCCATATCGGGCAGCGCGGTGAGATCGGTCAGCAGACGCTGGACGATCGACGCTTGCGGCAGCACGGTGCCGAAGAAACGGGTCGTGACCGAATCCTCGATCAGAATCGTCGGAAAATTTTCCACGTCGAGGTCGTCGAGAAGGTCGGCATGATTTTCAATGTCGATCCACGCGAAACAGATGTCGGGATGAGAGTCCGCCAGCGCGTTGAACCCATCCAGATACTCGCGGCACGTGCCGCACCATTCGGCGCACAGGCAGGCGACGAACAGCGTGCCGGGCTCGGCGACGCGCTCAGCGATGCGCTCGGCATCGGTATCGAGATTCAGCGCGGGCATGGTTTCAACGAAATCCTCTTGTTCGACGGCGGGGACAGCGCATTTTTTCGCGAATGTAGCATGACGCCGCGTTACGGTCGCCCTACTGCCATGTAGCGCCCGCCCGGCAGCGGCGCCACGTGGCCGCTCATCTCGAGCTGTAGCAGCATGCCTTGCAGCGCCGCGCCGTCGAACTGGGTGCGCGCGGCGAGTATTTCAAGGGTTGCCGGCGCGTGGCCGAGCGCGGCGAGCACTCGCGCGGTCTGTTCGCCGGGTTGGCTTTCCGAGGGCAAGCGCGCCGAAGCCCACGACGCGCTGACCGGCTGCGGTGCCGTGCTGCGGCTTGCGGCGGCGGTGGCTGGCGTCGGAAAGCCGAATTCCTCGAGGATCTCCTCCGGCGTTTCCACAAGCTTGGCGCCTTGCTTGATCAGCCGGTGGCATCCCTGGGCCAGCGGCGCGTGAATGGAACCGGGAAGCGCGAAGACGTCGCGCCCCATTTCGTTGGCGAGGCGGGCCGTGATGAGCGAGCCGGAGCGCATCGCAGCCTCGACGATCAGCACGCCGCCCGACAGGCCCGCAATCAGCCGGTTGCGTTGCGGAAAGTTGGCCGACCGCGCGGGCGTGCCGAGCGGCCATTCGGACAGGATGGCGCCGTCCCGGGCGATCTCGTGCGCGAGCCCGCGATGCGCAGCCGGATAGACGAGATCCGCGCCCGTGCCGATCACGGCGACGGTGCCGGCGGCGCTGCCCAGCGCGCCGCGATGCGCGGCGGCGTCGATCCCGAGCGCCAGCCCGGAAATCACGGCGAGCCCCGCGCCCGACAGCGCATGCGCGAACCGGCGCGCGTCCTCAAGACCTTGCGGCGTGGCATGCCGACTGCCGACGATGGCCACCGCGCGTGCCTGCAGCCGCTCGAGCCGGCCTTTTGCGTACAGCAGCGCGGGCGGATCGGGCATGTTGAGCAAGGCCTGCGGATAGTCGCTGTCGGCGAGCGTCAGGATGCGGTTGCCCGGCTCGGCCGCCCACGCCAGCGCCCCTTCAATATAGCGGCCGAACGGTGTCCCTTCGATTTCGGCCGGCGGCCCCAGCACGGCTTCGGCGGCGCCCGGACCGGCGACCTGCGCGAGCGACGCGAAACTCTTCGTCAGCACTTCGCACGGCCCGCCGAAAGCCGCGAGCAACAGACGCAGAGCGAGTGGCCGCAATCCGCGGGCATGCGCGAGCCGCAGCCACGCGCGAAGTTCTTCGGCGGCGGGCGTCGAGGCGCTGGCCTCGGTCGGCGGGGCGGCGGTCGTCATGTTAAGATTTTTGATCCGAAAGGCATTGAAAGACGTCGCTTGGCCTCTTGCTCAGGCCTGATGCGACGCGTACGGGCCGCTTGCCGGCGGCGTTGAATCCAGCAGATTCACCCGCATATTTTTTGGCAGGCCGCCCCTTCCCCGCAACCTGGCCGAATGGCCGATTTACACGCGTCGCGGCGCGCGTAGACAATCCGAATCATGGCTCTGCTCAAGATACTCAACTACCCGGACAAGCGCCTGAACAAGGTGGCGAAGCCCGTCGCCGTCGTGGACGACCGCATCCGCAAGCTCGTCGCCGACATGGCCGAGACCATGTACGCCGCACCGGGCGTCGGCCTTGCCGCAACTCAGGTGGACGTGCATGAGCGCGTGATCGTGATCGACACCTCGGACGCGCATGACGAGCTGATGGTCTTCATCAATCCGGAAATCGTGTGGTCGAGCGAGGGCAAGAAGGAGTGGGAAGAAGGGTGTCTGTCGGTGCCGGGCATCTATGACTTCGTGGAGCGGCCGGACAAGGTGCGCGTGAAGGCGCTCAACGAAAAGGGCGAAACCTTCGAGATCGACTGCGAGGGGCTCCTTGCCGTGTGCATCCAGCACGAAATGGATCATCTGGCAGGTCACGTGTTCGTCGAATACCTGTCTACGCTCAAGCAGACGCGCATTCGCGGCAAGATGAAGAAGCTGGAAAAGGCGCTGTAATCCATGAGCCAGTCGCTGCGTGTGGTTTTCGCCGGTACGCCCGAGTTCGCTGCCGCCGCGCTGGCGGCCATTCATGCAGCGGGCTTTGCCGTGCCTCTTGTGCTGACGCAGCCGGACCGGCCAGCGGGACGCGGCATGAAGCTGACTGCCAGCCCGGTCAAGCGTTTTGCCGTCGAGCACGGTCTGGCCGTCGCGCAACCTACGTCGCTGCGCCGCGCGGGCAAGTATCCGCAGGAAGCCGCCGAAGCCATCGATCTGTTGAAGGCCACGCCGCATGACGTGATGGTGGTCGCCGCGTATGGCCTGATCCTGCCGCAGGAAGTGCTCGACATTGCGCCGCGCGGCGCCATCAACATCCACGCGTCGCTGCTGCCGCGCTGGCGGGGCGCCGCGCCGATCCATCGCGCGATTGAGGCGGGCGACGCCGAAACCGGCATCACGCTGATGCAGATGGACGCCGGCCTCGACACGGGCGCGATGATCCGCGAAGGGCGCACGGCCATTCTTCCCGACGATTCCACTGCGTCGCTGCACGACCGGCTCGCGCAGATGGGCGCGGAACTGATCGTGGCTGCGCTGCGCGACCTGGAACGCGACGGCGCGCTGCCGTCCACGCCTCAGCCGGAAGAGGGCGTCACATATGCCGAGAAGATCGCCAAGAACGAAGCGGCGCTCGACTGGCGACGCTCCGCCACGGAACTCGGGCGCCAGATCCGCGCGCTCGATCCCTTCCCCGGCGCGGTCGGCACGCTGGACGGCGCGGCGATCAAGATCTGGGCGGCTCGGCCCGTCGAGTCTGACGCGTCTCAGGGCGACGCCGGCACGATCGCAGAGATCGGTCCGGACGGCATTGTCGTGACGTGCGGCAGCGGCGCGCTCAGGCTCACGCAACTGCAAAAACCGGGCGGCAAGCGTCTGCCCGTGCGCGAGTTTCTTGCCGGCGCACCGCTGGTCAAGGGGCAGCGTTTCACGCTGATCTGACGGACGTTCAAACAGGCGCGGCGCTAAAATAAAGAGTGGTCAACACGCGCCTGTCGGTCTGGAGTTCCCGATGCTCGGCATCACCGGTTTCACCCTCTTCCTCATCGCTGTTTTCCTGCTGAACGTCACGCCGGGTCCCGACACGGCCTATATCGTCGGGCGGAGCGTCGCGCAGGGGCGCGGCGCGGGCGTCGTGTCGGCGCTCGGCATTTCCGCAGGCTGCATCGTGCACACGCTTGCCACTGCGTTCGGCCTGACGGCGATTCTCGCGGCATCGGCTACGGCTTTCACCGTCGTCAAGATTGCCGGCGCGATTTATCTGATTTATCTCGGCGTCCGTTTGCTGTTCGCGACGCACGAGGACACGGCCGCTTCCCGCGAGGCGCAAGCGCCCCAAAGGTCCGCGCCGAAGCCGCTGCACCGGCTGTTTGCGCAAGGCTTCATCACCAACGTGCTGAATCCAAAAGTCGTGCTGTTCTTTGTCTCCTTCTTTCCGCAATTCGTTGCCGCCGATAGTCAGCACAAGACGCTCGCCTTCCTGACGCTCGGCATGGTGTTCATTGCCATGAGCACGGTCTGGAACAGCTTCGTTGCCTGGATTGCAGGCAGCGTGACTGAACGCTTCGCCGGCAAGACGGGGGTGCGCAAATGGCTCGACCGCACGGTCGGCGGCGCCTTTGTCGGGCTGGGCATCAAGCTCGCGACGTCGCATCGATAAATCTCGTCCGGCCAATTGAATTATCGACGAACACCCCTATCTAACATTTTGCTTACAATCATCGTTCCGGCCACCTTGGCCGGGAGCACCGCGCCTCGGGCGCACCGTACATAGGGAGAGGAGTTCCGCGTATGTTCAACTGGGTCAAAACCGCGATGCTGATGGCTGCGATCACGGCCCTCTTCGCCGTGATCGGCGGCGTGATCGGCGGGTCGAAGGGCATGATGCTCGCGCTGCTCATCGCGCTGGGCATGAATTTCTTTTCATACTGGTTCTCGGACAAGATGGTCCTGCGCATGTACAACGCGCAGGAAGTGGACGAGACAACCGCGCCGCAGTTCTATCGCATGGTGCGGGAGCTGGCCACGCGGGCGCAGCTGCCGATGCCGCGCGTCTACCTGATCAACGAAGACGCGCCGAATGCGTTCGCGACGGGCCGCAATCCGGAGCACGCTGCCGTGGCGGCGACCACGGGCATTCTGCGCGTGCTGTCCGAGCGTGAAATGCGCGGCGTTATGGCGCACGAACTGGCGCACGTGAAGCACCGCGACATCCTGATCTCGACCATCTCGGCCACCATGGCCGGCGCCATTTCCGCGCTCGCGAACTTCGCGATGTTCTTCGGCGGACGTGACTCGGAAGGCCGGCCGTCGAATCCCATCGCGAGCATTCTGGTGGCGATTCTCGCGCCGATCGCGGGCGCCATGATCCAGATGGCCATCTCGCGGGCGCGCGAGTTCGAAGCGGATCGCGGCGGCGCCGAGATTTCGGGCGATCCGCAATCGCTCGCGAGCGCGCTCGAGAAGATCCACGCCTATGCGTCCGGCGTGCCGTTCCCGGCGGCGGAAGCGCATCCGGCCACCGCGCAGATGATGATCATGAATCCGCTCTCGGGCGGCGGCATCGCCAATCTGTTCTCGACGCACCCGGCCACCGAAGAGCGCGTCGCGCGCTTGATGGAAATGGCGCGCACGGGCCGCTTCTGACGCTTCCAGGCGTGTGACGAAGGCCGTTCCGGTCATGCCGGAACGGCCTTTTTTTGCGTGTCGAACATGTCTCGCCGCTGCGTGTCCGGGCGCCCGAATCCTGCACGTTACAATCCCCGTTCCACGCAAGCTGTCCGCTTGCCGTCCGACCGTTTCCGTTTCCTCATGACCGAACAGCCTTCCCGCCGGCCCGCCGCCGCGCACGCACGCCTGAGCGCGCTTCGCCTCGCGCCCGATTCACTCGGGTTCGCGCTCGATTGCGCGGCGCAGGCCGTCGGCGCGGTGCGTGCGGGCTCGGCATTGCCGGCGGCGTTGCAGACGGTCATCGCGGCATCGAAGCAGGCGAGCGCGCGCGGCGCGGTGCAGGACATCGCGTATCGCACGATGCGCCGCCTCGCCCTCGCCGACGCCCTGCTGCGCAAGCTCGTGAAGAAGGCGCCGCCGCCGCACGTCGGCAACGTGCTGTGTTGCGCGTTCACGCTACTCGCCGATGACGAAGCCCACGCCGCCTACGCGCCCTTCACCGTGGTGGATCAGGCGGTGGGCGCAATCGCGGCGCGCCGCGAGTTCGCCTTCGCGAAGGGCCTGGTGAACGCAGTGCTGCGCAGCTTCCTGCGCGAGCGCGACGCGTTGATCGACGAAGCCCGCGCGCAGCCCGTCGCGCGCTGGAACTACCCGCAGTGGTGGATCGACGCGGTGCAGCGCGCGCAGCCCGAGGTCTGGGAACACATTCTCGAAGCGGGCAACCATCAGGGGCCGCTGACCTTGCGCGTGAATGCGCGCCGGGCGAGCATCGAAGCGTACCTGGCGCGCCTGCATGAAGCCCATCTCGAAGCCGATGTCGCCGGCCCGCACGCAGTGCGGCTGAGAACGCCGCTTGCCGTGGACCGCATTCCCGGTTTCGACGAAGGCGTCGTCTCGGTGCAGGACGCGGGCGCGCAAGTCGCCGCGCAACTGCTCGGCGCGCAGGACGGCATGCGGGTGCTCGATGCCTGCGCGGCGCCCGGCGGCAAGACGGGTCATATCCTCGAACTGGCGAATGTCGATCTGATCGCGCTGGAGAGCGACGCCGAGCGGGCCAGGCGCATCAGAGAGAATCTCGTGCGTCTGAAGCTCGAAGCGCACATCCAGACCGGCGACGCCGGCGAACCGGCGCACTGGTTCGACGGCAAGCCGTTCGACCGCATTCTCGCCGACGTGCCCTGTTCGGCCTCGGGCATCGTGCGTCGTCATCCGGACATTCGCTGGCTGCGGCGCGAGTCGGACATTGCCGCGCTCGTCGCCGAACAGCGGCGCATCCTGTCCGCGCTGTGGCCGTTGCTGGCGAAGGGCGGCGAGCTGCTCTACGTCACGTGCTCGATCTTTCCCGAGGAAGGCGAGGAGCAGGCCCGGTGGTTTGGAACGGTCCATGAAGATGCGGTACGATTGGACGCGCCGGGGCAATTGCTGCCGACAGCGGCGCACGCAAGCGCGGGCGCGGCGCACGGTTTACCGGACGGTACAAATCTCGCAGGCTCTGTTCCGGTCGAGGCGCCAGGCGCCGGTTCATCGTCCGGTCGGCACGCGGCGGCCATCGCGGATCACGACGGATTCTTCTACGCGCGCTTTCAGAAACGGTGACGATCAAACGCTTCCTTCCGCTCAGGCTCGCGGCTGTCATCTGGACTGCGCTGGCGTTCTGGCTGAGTTTCGCCGCGCCCAATGCCGCCCACGCCGAAACCATCGGCGTGCAGCGCGCATCGTTGCAGGCGGACAGCAACGGCTGGAGCCTCGACGCGCATTTCGACTTCGACCTCAACAGCAGCCTCGAAGAAGCCGTGAACCGCAGCGTGCCGCTCTATTTCACGATCGACTTCAATTTGTCGCGGCCGCGCTGGTACTGGTTCGACGAAGAGCCGGTCAACGTGTCGCAAAGCATTCGCCTGTCCTTCCAGCCGCTGACCAACGAATATCGCGTGTCCACGGGCGGCTTGCAGTTGCGTTTCGCCTCGCTCGACGAAGCGCTCGCCGTCATCAAGCATGTCACTTCGTGGCATGTGATCGACCGCAATCAGGTGCATGGCGGAGAAACCTATACCGCATCGGTGCGCATGCAACTCGACATCGCGCTGATGCCCAAGCCGTTCCAGATCGACGCAGTGAACAACCGCGACTGGAACCTCGCTTCCGACTGGAAGCGCTTCACCTTTACGGCGGCAGAACGTGCGAAATAGATTTCGACGCGGCCGCACGGACATGAAGAGTTTCGTTGTCCGCTTGCTGGTCTCCACGGTGGCGATCACGGCAGTGCTCCTGCTCGTGATGCTCGCGCTCGCAAGCGCGAACACGGAGTTCTTCGACCGCTACTACGGCTGGCTGTATGCGGCCAACGTCGCGGTGGCCATCGTCTTCATGCTGATCGTCATCGCCCTGTTCATCATCATCGTGACGCGGGTGAGACAGGGGCGCTTCGGCACGCGGCTGCTCGCCAAGCTCGCGTTCATCTTCGCGCTCGTCGGCGTGGTGCCGGGCGCGATCATCTATGTGGTTTCGTATCAGTTCGTCTCGCGCAGCATCGAGTCGTGGTTCGACGTCAATGTGGAAACCGCCCTCACGTCGGGCCTGACGCTCGGGCGCGGCATGCTCGAAACCTCGCTCGCCGACTTCAAGAACCGCGGCCGGCAAATGAGCGACCAGCTCGCGAGCGCGGATCCGTCGAGCCTCACGCTCGCGCTGCTGCGTCTGCGCGACCAGTACGGCGTGCAGGATGCCGTGGTGTTCGAGCGGCCGCGCGATCAATACAACCGCGAAGACCTGTCGGTGAATGGCGGCTCGTCGCGCGTGCCGGGATTGCGCACGGTCGCGCAGGCATCGGGCAACTACTACGCGCTGCTGCCCGCCAACGAGCCCACCGGCACGATGCTCAAGCAGGCGCAGGATCATCCGTATGGCGCGATCGAAGGCGAGATCGACGGCGATCCAAGCTCGAACGGGCCGAAGGGCGCATTGCGGCTGCGCGTGGTCACGAAGATTCCCGATCCGTCCACCACGACGGAATTCCAGCACGTCGACCGCTTCCTGCAGATCGAGCAGCCCGTCAGTCAGGAGCTCGCGCGCAACGCGGATGCCGTGCAGCGCGCGTATCGCGAGTATCAGGAGAAGCGCCTCGGGCGCACCGGTCTGCGCAAGATGTATATCGGCACGCTGACGCTCGCGTTGTTCCTCGCCACCTTCATTGCGATGATGCTGGCGCTCGCGCTCGGCAATCAGCTCGCGCGGCCGCTGTTCCTGCTGGCGCAGGGCACGAAGGAGGTCGCGGAAGGCGACTACACGCCGAAGCGGGAAATCAATTCGCGCGATGAACTCGGCTTCCTCACGCAGTCCTTCAACGCGATGACGCGCCAGCTGTCCGAGGCGCGCGCGGCGGTCGAGAACAATCGCATTGCGCTGGAACATTCGAAGGCTTATCTCGAAAGTATTCTCGCGAACCTGACGGCGGGCGTGTTCGTGTTCGATCGCCAGTTCCGTCTCACTACCGCGAATCGCGGCGCGGAACGCATCTTCCGCCAGCAGTTCGGCGCGCTGCTGAATCACCCGCTCGACCAGATCGGCGTGCTGGCCGAATTCGGCGCGATGGTCAGGAAGGCGTTTGCCGAACGCGATGCGGCGGCGGGCGGCAGCGATCATCGGATCGGCGACCGCGGCCACTGGCAGCAGCAGGTGGCGGTGACGGTGCCGGGCGAGAACGATCCGCTTACGCTGCTGGTGCGCGGCACGCAGCTGCTGGGTGTGACCGAGAGCGATTCCGACGATGCGGAAACCACCGGCTACGTGGTCGTGTTCGACGACATCTCCGATGTCATCTCCGCGCAGCGTTCGGTGGCGTGGGGCGAAGTCGCGCGGCGGCTCGCGCACGAGATCAAGAATCCGCTCACGCCCATTCAACTCTCGGCCGAGCGCCTGCAGATGAAGCTCGCCGACAAGCTCGCGCAGCCGGATGCCGAGGTGCTGAAGCGCGCGTCGACCACCATCGTCAATCAGGTGCAGGCGATGAAGCAGATGGTCGACGACTTCCGCGAATACGCGCGCACGCCGCCCGCGGTGCTCGGCAACCTGCAACTGAACGATCTCGTCGCCGAGGTGCTGACCTTGTATGGCATCGAAGACGGCAAGACGCCGATCAAGGTCGATCTCACGAAACTGCCGGTGATCCGCGGCGATGCCACGCAGATCCGCCAAGTGATTCACAACCTGCTGCAGAACGCACAGGATGCGGTGGCGGAGGTCGCGGAGCCGCGCGTGCTGCTCGAAACGAGGACAGTAGAATATGGCGAGCCCGATGCCTCCGGACATGCGCGTGTCGCGGTTCGGCTGACGGTATCGGACAATGGTCCGGGCTTTCCGGCGCGCATTCTGTCGCGCGCGTTCGAGCCTTACGTGACAACGAAGGCGAAAGGCACGGGCCTGGGACTTGCAACGGTGAAGAAGATCGTCGATGAGCACGGCGCGCGCATCGACATACGCAACCGCTCGAAGGCCGCGGATGTGGTTGAAGGCGCGCAGATATCGATCCTGTTTCTCCAGCTGGCGGACGATACCGCGGCGCCCGGCGCCACGGCATCGGGCGGCGGAGCGGCGGCGAGTCACGGAACGACAAAAGCAACAGTGCAGACAAGGGCAGCGTAAATGGCAACCATCCTGGTGGTAGACGATGAAATGGGGATCCGGGAACTGCTTTCGGAGATCCTGAGCGACGAGGGCCATGTCGTGGACGTGGCGGAAAACGCGCAGCACGCGCGCGACTACCGTCTGCAACAGACGCCCGATCTCGTGCTGCTCGACATCTGGATGCCCGATACCGACGGCGTCACCCTGCTCAAGGAGTGGGCCGCGCAGGGCAAGCTCACGATGCCGGTGATCATGATGTCGGGTCACGCGACCATCGACACGGCGGTCGAGGCGACGAAGATCGGCGCGCTCAATTTCCTGGAGAAGCCGATCGCGCTGCAGAAGCTGCTGAAGGCGGTCGAGCAGGGTCTGGCTCACGGCACGGCGCCGGCGCCGGTCGCGATCCCGGCGAAGCCGCCGGCGGGCGCGGGCGCGGTGGGCGTGCCGGTGGCCGCGGCGCTGCCGAGCGCGTCGGGCATGGGCGCCGGCTTGTCGAGCGAGGCGGCAGCGGGCGCGGCGCAAGGGCAGGCGGGACAAACGGCGTCCATCTCGTTCGACATCCCGTTGCGCGATGCCCGCGACGCCTTCGAACGCGCCTACTTCGAGTATCACCTCGCGCGCGAGAACGGCAGCATGACGCGCGTGGCGGAGAAGACCGGCCTGGAACGCACGCACTTGTATCGCAAGCTGAAGCAACTGGGCGTGGACCTCGGCAAGAACAAGAACGAAGTCTGATCCGCTGGCTTCGTCGTGTGCGCCGTGCATTCCAACGCCTCTTTGCACCGCAGCGAGCAAAAAGTTGCGTCAGGGGGCTTGAGGCGTGTGTCGGATGCTGCTATAGTTTCACCTCTTCGTTGGCCCGGTAGCTCAGTTGGTAGAGCAGCGGATTGAAAATCCGCGTGTCGATGGTTCGATTCCGTCCCAGGCCACCAGAATGCTAAAAGCCCGAGAGTCTTATCGCTCTCGGGCTTTTTCTTTGTGGCGTGTCGCCAGAGGGTCCTTCATAGGATCCAGCGCAGTTGCTTTGCAGTTGCGTTATCCGGTCCCGCGCCCAGCTCGGCGAATCCCTGCCTCGCGTGCTAAAATTCGCGCCGAATTAAGGACTTGCCTCGTCCTCGGACCCGCAAGTCCTTTTCTTTTCGACGCTCCGAGCGGTCGCACCGTGCATCGCGCGGCATCATGCGAGCTTTCCCGTTCCGCTATCGACGGCATAAAAGGGCGTGCAGGTCCGGGCGCAGGTCGCCGGCCTATACTGGACGCGCGGGGCGTCGCCGCCCGCGCCGCTCATCGCGAATTCCGGTCGTTCCGACTTCCTGACGGCGCGCGACGCCATTCTCATACACGCAGTACGGAGTTTTCACGGTGACTCGGACAGACGCTAAAGACAGTGCGCTCGTGCTGTTCTCGGGCGGCCAGGATTCGGCCACGTGCCTGGCCTGGGCGCTCGAACGCTACAGAACGGTTGAAACGCTGGGCTTCGATTACGGGCAGCGGCATCGCGTCGAACTGGAATGCCGCGACGGTTTTCGCGCCGCGATCGCGCGCGAATTTCCGCAGTGGAGCGAGCGTCTTGGCGAGGATCACATGGTCGATCTCTCGGTGCTCGGCGCGATCAGCGAAACCGCAATGACGCGCGAGATCGAGATCGAGGCCACCGCGAACGGGCTGCCGAATACCTTCGTGCCGGGCCGCAATCTGCTGTTCATGACGATTGCTGCGGCGCTGGCGTATCGGCGTGGATTGAAGGTGCTGGTCGGCGGCATGTGCGAGACGGATTTCTCGGGCTATCCCGATTGCCGCGACGACACCATGAAAGCGCTGCAAGTCGCGCTCAATCTGGGCATGGAGACGCGCTACGCGCTGGAGACGCCGCTCATGTGGCTCGACAAGGCCGACACCTGGCGTCTCGCGGAAACGCTCGGCGGCGAGGCGCTGGTCGAACTGGTGCGCGTCGAAACCCATACCTGCTATGTCGGCGAGCGCGCGGAACTGCATGACTGGGGTTTCGGCTGCGGTCAGTGTCCGGCCTGCAAGCTGCGCAAGCGGGGTTACGAGGCGTATCGCGCGGGCGAGCAGGTCACCGAAGCGCCGGTCTGATTTTTTATTCGAGGTTCACAGGGCAGTCATGACGTACGCGGTCAAGGAAATCTTCTACACGTTGCAGGGCGAAGGCGCCAACGCCGGGCGTCCGGCCGTGTTCTGCCGTTTTGCGGGCTGCAACCTGTGGTCGGGGCGCGAGGAAGATCGCGCGGAAGCCGTCTGCCAGTTTTGCGACACCGATTTCGTCGGCACCGACGGCGAGAATGGCGGCAAGTACCGCACGCCCGCCGACCTCGTCGCGAAGATCGCCTCGCTGTGGCCGGAAGGCGCGCAACACAAGTTCGTCGTGTGCACCGGCGGCGAGCCGATGCTGCAGATCGACGCGCCCTTCGTCGACGCGCTGCATGAAGCCGGCTTCGAGATGGCGATCGAGACGAACGGCTCGCTACCCGTGCTGGAGAGCATCGACTGGATCTGCGTGAGCCCGAAGGCGGACGCGCCGCTCGTCGTGACGAAGGGCAACGAACTGAAGGTCGTGGTGCCGCAGGACAACCAGCGACTTGCCGACTACGAGAAGCTCGACTTCGACTACTTCCTCGTGCAACCGATGGACGGTCCGTCACGCGACCTGAACACGCGGCTCGCAATCGACTGGTGCAAGCGTCATCCGAAATGGCGGCTGTCGATGCAGACCCACAAATACCTGAACATCCCCTGAAACGCCGTGCAGACGATCACCCGAAAACTCGAATTCGACGCGGGCCACCGCATTCCCGATCACCGCAGCCAGTGCCGTAATCTGCATGGCCATCGCTATGTGCTCGAAATCACGCTGCAAGGCGATCTCGTCGACGTGGAAGGCGCGCCGGACCGCGGCATGGTGATGGACTTCGCCGACGTCAAGGCGCTCGCGATGGAGCATCTCGTCAACCAGTGGGACCATGCGTTCATCGTCTATTCGGGCGACACCAAGGTGCGCGAGTTCCTGCAAACGCTGACGGATCACAAGACGGTCGTGCTCGACCGCATTCCGACGGTGGAGAACCTGGCGGCCGTCGCGTTCGACATCCTCGCCAACGTCTACGATGCGCATTACGGCGTCAATCTGAAGCTGAAGCGCCTGCGCCTGTACGAGACGCCGAACTGCTGGGCCGACGTCGAGCGCAGCTGAAGCGTCGGGCCGTCGCGGGCGAGAGCACGTCCGACGCCCGCGCTTGTGTCACGGTATGATCGTCCGGTAAGTCGCCACCCTCCACGGCGACACGACACGGAGCGCACGCATGCCGTCACTTCTTTCGTCGTTCTTCTCCCTGCGGCCGCGCGCAGTGTCCCTCTCACTCCACGAGGGAGCCGCGCGATGAGCACCTTCACGAATCCCATCAAGCAGCGGCTCGCCGAGCCGGGTCCCCTCTTCGGCCTGTGGCTGTCGCTCGGCAGCGCCGATGGCGCCGAAGCGCTCGCGCACGCGGGCTTCGACTGGCTCTGCATCGACATGGAGCACTCGCCGAACGATAGCGTCGACGTGGTCGCGCAACTCCGCGCGATCGCCGCCGCGCATCTGCCGAGCGAGCCGATCGTGCGCGTGCCATCCGGCGAAGGCTGGCTCGTGAAGCGCGCGCTCGATGCGGGCGCGCGCACGCTGATGTTCCCCAACGTGCAATCGGCGGAAGAGGCGGCGCGCATCGTGCGCCTCACGCAATATCCGACCGAGGCGGCGCTCGATGGCCTGCGCGGCGTCGCGGGCGCGGTGCGCGCCGCGGCCTTCGGCATGCGGCGCGATTACGTGACGACGGCCAACGCGCAGATCGTGACCATCGTGCAGATCGAATCGGTGGCGGCGCTGGACGCCGTCGATGAGATCGCGGCGACGCCGGGCGTCGACTGTCTGTTTATCGGGCCGGCCGATCTGGCGGCGAGTCTCGGCCATCTCGGCGACGGCAAGCATCCCGACGTGCAGGCCGCGATCACGAAGATCGCCGACGCGGCGCAGCGCGCGGGCATCGCGAGCGGCATCTTCGCGATGGATGCCGCCAGCGCGAAGCAGTACGCGCAGGCGGGCATCAAGCTGGTCGCGATCGGCGCCGACGTGATGTGGCTGTTGAAGGCGACGCGCCAGGCGTTGCAGGAGGCGAGATCATGAACACCGCGCCGGCATGGGTGATCGCGGCGATGAGTCTGTCGCTGGCGGCAGCTTGGGCGCATGCCGACACCGCGCCCAAGCCGACCGATCTCGCCACGCAAAACGCCGTCGCCGATTACAACGCCGGCAATCTCGCCGCGGCGCGTTCGGAATTCCGGCGCGCGGCACAAAAAGGCAGCCGGCTCGCCGAGTTCAATTACGCGATGATGCTGCTCAACGGCGAAGGCGGTCCGGCGGATGTGCCCGAAGGCAAGAAGTGGCTGCGGCGCGCGGCGGACGCCAACATGACGCACGCGCAGTACGTGTACGGCAAGATGTACGACGATGGCCAGTTCGTCGATAAGGATCCGGCGGAAGCGCATCGCTGGTTCCTGCGCGCGGCGAATCAGGGGCACGTGCAGGCGGAACTGGCGCTCGCCAACCAGTTTCTCGATGGCCGCGGCACCGCGCGCGACAACACGCAGGCTTTCACCTGGTACAAGAAGGCCGCGCAGGGCGGCGACATGACGGCGCAGTACGTGGCGGGATCGTTCTATGAACGCGGCGGCGATGGCGTCGAACGCAATTTGAACGTGGCGCGGGCCTACTATGCGGCGGCGGCGGCGCAGGGCGATCCGGCCGCGAAGCTCAAGTATCTGCAACTAAGCGCCGAGCTCGAACAGCAGAAACCGCAATAAGTCGCGGTGTGGACTAGCTCTGCATCAGCCGCTTCTGCCGCGCGACGCTCATGATCAGTCCGACCGCCACGCCGAGCGTCGCGAGCGCGGTTCCGCCGTAGCTCATGAACGGCAGCGGCACGCCGACCACCGGCAAAATTCCGCTCACCATGCCGATGTTCACGAACGCGTAGGTAAAGAACGCAAGCGTGAGCGACCCGGCCAGCAGCCGCCCGAAGAAGGTCGCGCCGTTCGCCGCGATGAACAGCCCGCGCGCGACCAGCGCCATGTAGAGGAAGAGCAGCACGAGCCCGCCCGCGAGCCCGAACTCCTCGGAGAACACGGCGAAGATGAAGTCGGTGTGCTTCTCGGGAATGAACTCCAGGTGGGCCTGCGTGCCCTGCAGCCAGCCCTTGCCCAGCGTGCCGCCCGAGCCGATGGCAATGACCGCCTGAATGGTGTGGAAGCCCTTGCCGAGCGGGTCGGAAGTCGGATCGAGCAGTGTGCAGATGCGGTGCTTCTGGTAGTCGTGCATCATCGGCCAGTTGACGTCCGGCTGGCAGATGCGGTTCTGGAACACCGCGACGCACGCAATCACCACGACGCCTGCCGCGAGCACCGGCAGGATCAGCTTGAAGCTGAGACCCGCGAAATAGATGACGAACACGCCCGCCGCGAACACGAGCACCGCCGTGCCGAGATCGGGTTGCTTGGCGATCAGCGCGACCGGCAGCATCAGGATCACGAAGCCGACCACGTAATCCCACCAGCGGATGTTGCTCTCGCGCTTCTGGTAGTACCAGGCGAGCATCAGCGGCATCGCGATCTTCATGATCTCCGAGGGCTGGATCACCACGCCGACGTTGAGCCAGCGTTTCGCGCCCTTGCGCGTGAGTCCGAAGGTGGCGACCGCGATCAGCAGCGCGACGCCGACCGTATAGAGCGGCACGGCGAAGCGCATCAGGGTTTGCGGCGGGATGTTGGCGAGCACCCACATCAGGCCGAAGGTCAGCATGATGTTGCGCAACTGGTCTTCCACGCGCCCGGGCACGTCGAGACTCGCGCTGTACAGCGTCACGATGCCGACGCACAGCAGCAGGAACACGATGAGCGCGAGCGGTTTGTCGAAGCCCGCGAACATGCGCTTGGCGCGGTCGAGCCACTCGCGCTTGTCGAATTGCATGTGCAGTTGCATGACGGTTTCCTTTATTCGTCGATGCCGCCGGTCGGCGCAAGCACGCGCACGCCGTCGTTTTCGTTGCCGCGCACCATCGAGGGCGCGCTTTCCGCCGGGCGTTTCTTCGGCGCGGGCGTGCGGCCGGGCGCGGACGCGGGCAGCGCCGCGGCGGACGCGGCGCGCGGCTTCTGCGCTTTCGCCGCGGAGGCGGGCTGCGCCGGCGCCGAAGCCGCTTTCGCGACAGCGGGATTCGAGGCCGCCTGCGGCGAAAACGCCGGCGACGACTTCGCGACCGACGCGGGCAACGCAGCCGCGGCGGGCGACTCGGTGCCGCCGATCATCGGCAGGCCGGCATCAGTCGTGGCGGACGCCGCGGCGGCCACGGCAGCCGCTTCGGCGCCCGGCTTGAGGCGGTCGACGAGGTAGTAGTCGAGCACCTTGCGCGCGATCGGACCCGCCGATTCCGCGCCCCAGCCGCCGTTCTCGACGATCAGCGCAAGCGCGATCGTCGGATGGTCTGCCGGCGCGAACGCAGTGAACAGCGCGTGGTCGCGCAGATGCTCGGCGAGCGCATGGCCCTTGTAGTTCGAGCCTTGCAGCGAATAGACCTGCGCCGTGCCGGTCTTGCCCGCCGCCTGATACGGCGCGCCCGCGAACACTTTCGCTGCGGTGCCGTTGTTGACGACGCCTTCCAGCGCGCGCTTGATGAAGTCGATGTCCTTCTGCTGCACGTTGATCTTGTTGCTCGGATCGCGCACGACGACGCGCATGGCCTTGCTGATCGGATTCTCGATGTCGCGCACGAGGTGCGGCTTCATCACGACGCCGTTGTTCGCCAGGGTGGCCATCGCGTGCGCGAGTTGCAGGATCGTGAACGAGTTGTAGCCCTGGCCGATGCCCAGGCTGATGGTTTCGCCCTCATACCAGCGCTGCTGTTCCGGCCGGCGATACGCCTTGCGCTTCCATTCGGTGGACGGCAGGATGCCGCGCGCCTCGCCCGCGATGTCGATGCCGGTGATCTGGCCGAAGCCCCACGGCTTCATGAAGTTGGCCATCGCGTTCACGCCGAGGTCGTGGGCCAGCATGTAGAAGTAAGTGTCGTTGGATACGACGATCGCGCGGTTCATGTCCACCCAGCCCTGACCCGAACGCACGTCGTTGCGGAAGGTGTGACCGCCGAAGGTGTACGAGCCCGGATCCTGGAAGCCCCAGCCCGGCGTGCGCTTGTGCAGCGTGAGCGCGGCCAGCGCCATGAACGGCTTGTAGGTGGAGCCCGGCGGATAGGTGCCGTGCAGCGGCCGGTTCAGCAGCGGGTGATCCGGCGAGTTGTTGAGCGCGTCCCAGGTCTGCTGGTCGATGCCGTCGACGAAGGAGTTAGGATCGAAGCTCGGCGCCGAGACGAACGCGAGCACGTCGCCGGTGGACGGCTCGATTGCGACGAGCGCGCCGCGCTTGCCCGCGAAGGCCTGCTCGGCCACCTGCTGCAAGCCGATGTCCAGCGACAGCACGAGGTTGTTGCCAGGCGTGGCCTGCGTGCGCGACATCGTGCGCACCGGACGGCCGCCCGCCGTCACTTCCACTTCCTCGAAGCCGGTCAGTCCGTGCAGCTCGGTTTCGTAACTCTGCTCGACGCCGATCTTGCCTACGTAATCCGTGCCCTTATAGTTGTTGGCATCGAGGCGCGGATCGTAGTGGTCGGAGTTTTCGTCGTTGGCGTCGCTGGCGTCGTCGATGCGTTCCTGATCGCGCTGCGAAATGCGCCCGATGTAACCGATCACGTGTGCGGCCGTCATGCCGAGCGGATATTGCCGGAACAGCCGCGCGCGCACTTCAACGCCGGGAAAGCGGAAGCGCTGCGCGGTGAACTTGGCGACTTCGTCGTCGGTGAGACGCGTGCGGATCGGCAGGCTTTCGAAGTTCTTCGAGTCTTCCAGCAGCTTCTTGAAGCGCCGGCGGTCGCGTGAGTCGATCGGGATGACTTGCGCGAGCTCGTCGATCACTTCGTCGAGCGTGCCGTTGATCTTCGATGGCGTGATTTCGAGCGTGTACGCCGAGTAGTTCTTCGCCAGGATCACGCCGTTGCGGTCGGTGATGATGCCGCGATTCGGGACGATCGGCGCCACGGAGATGCGGTTCTCGTTCGCCTGCAATGAATACTTGCTGAAGTGCCAGACCTGCAGATACAGGAAACGCAAGCCGATCAGCCCGAAGCAGACGAACACGAACAGGCCCGCCGCCGCGACGCGGAGGCGGAACCTGGACAACTGCTGCTCGGTGTTCTTGATTTCGGTCATGCGCGTTGTGTGCTTCTTGTGTGCTTCTCGTGCGATTCGTGTGCGATCCGGTCGGCTCGGGTCTCGCGATTCAAGTGTAGTCCGCGCGCGGGCGCTGCATCGGCTGGCGCCAGATTGCGGCGGCGGGGCCGGTCAGATCGGGCGGGTGTCGTCCGGATCGGCGGCGCGGCGCTGCGGCATCAGCAGGAAGAAGCTCGCGACCGGCCACAGCAGCGCTTCCACGAAACCGTTGATCAGATAGCTCCAGCCCGGAAAGGCGGCGCCCGTCATCAGGCGGATCACGAACGGCACCAGATGCGCGCCGACCAGCAAAGGCGCCACGACGAACATCTGCACCGGCAGCGCCATCCACAGCACGCGACGGTGGATGGTGATCGCGCCGTAGGACAGCAGCGTGTAGGCCAGCGCGTGCTCGCCCAGCAGGTTGGCATTGTGGACGTCCATCAGGATGCCCAGCATGAACGCGATGCCCATGCCGACCTTGCGCGGCTGATGCACGTTCCAGAACAGCAGCACGAGCGCGACGAAGTCCGGCACGCCGATCAGGCGTCCCCACGGCATCAGGTTCAGCAGGAAGGCGGCGGCCAGGCTGAAGGTGATGAAGTACGGATTGACCGGCTGCAGGATGTATTGCGGGCGGTTCATCGCGCGGCTCCCGATGACGCGGGCTTGGGCATGTGCGCTTTCTTCGACGGCCGCGCCGCCGGATTCGATGCCGCCTTCGGCGCGGCGGACTTCGCGGCGGGTTTTTCAGCCGGCTTCCCTGCGGGCTTTTCCGCCGCTGCGGGCGCGGAGCCCGCAGCTGGCGCCGATGCGCCGCTGGCCCCGGCTGCCACCGCCGCCGATTTCGCCGCGGGCTTCTTCTTGCCCTTGTTTTCCTTCGCTTCCTTGGCCGCGGCGGCAGCTTCCACTTCGACCGGATTCGGCGGCTCGTTACGGTTGTAGTGCAGCACGAGCAGCTGGCGCGCGCCGCGCACCGCCGCCACCGGCACACAGACCACGCGTGCGAACGCCGTGTCGGCCTGCTTGTCGACGCGCAGCACCTTCGCGACCGGCAGCCCCGGCGGATAGATGCCGTCGAGGCCGCTGGTCACGAGGTCGTCGCCGGCCTGCACGTCGGCGCTGATGGGCACGAAGCGCAGGTCGAGCGTGTCGCCCTTCGGCGTGCCGTAGATGACGCTGCGCAAGCCCGTGCGGGCGATCTGCACCGGCACGGCCTGATCCTTGTCCGTGAGCAGTGTGACTTCCGACTGCAACGGGAACACGCGCGTCACCTGGCCGATCACGCCGTCTTCAGTGACCACCGGCGCGCCGTCCTGGATGTTCTGCTGCGAACCCTTGCCGATCACGACCTTCTGCGTGAAGGGATCGCGCGTGTCGTACTGGATCTCGGCGGGGGTTTCGTCGGTCGAGGCGCGCGATTGCAGGTTCAACAGCGCGCGCAGATGCGCGTTCTCGACGGCGAGTTGCGCCGCGTCGCCGGCCTTCACGGAGAGTTCGAGGTTCTTGTCGGCGAGCTTCTTGTTCTCGCTGCGCAATGTGGCGCTGGTCACGGCGAGATCCGCCGCGCCCATGAAGATGTCGCGCGGCACGAGCGCGGCGCGCTGCAGCGGATAGAGCCCCGCGCCGAGCATGCCGCGCACGATTTCCAGCGTGCTGAAACGCGCGTCCGAGACGAGCAGTGCGATCGCAAGGACCACAAAGAAGATCAGGCGCGCGAGCGCGGAAGGGCCTTGCTTGAAAAGGGGCGGCGGACTGTATTCCATGGTCGGCGCCGAGGGCGTGAACGGATGGATCGATGCTGCAGGCTTGGCCGCTCGAAGCGGGGCCTGCCCTACGCGGGTTCGACAACGGCCCGGACGCCTGCCGGACCGTGTTCGCGTCGCGTTACGCGGGACATTGTAGTGGCCGTGCCGGAGGCCGCGCAGATTGTCCGCAGACGGGTGTCCGCGCAAGTATCAGCGGGCGTTGCGGCGGCACTGCCACGGAGCGGCACGGAGCGTCTTACTCGTAGGAGAAGATGCTGCCGAGCTTGTCCATGCGCTCGAGCGCCATGCCCGAGCCGCGCACCACGCAGGTCAGCGGGTCTTCGGCGACGAGCACCGGCAGGCCGGTTTCTTCGGCGAGCAGGCGGTCGAGGTCGCGCAGGAGGGCGCCGCCGCCCGTCAGCATCATGCCGCGCTCGGCGATGTCCGCGCCGAGTTCCGGCGGCGTCTGTTCCAGCGCGATCTTCACCGACGACACGATCTGGTTCAGCGGATCCGTCAGCGCTTCGAGAATTTCATTGCTCGAAATAGTGAAGCTGCGCGGAATGCCTTCCGAGAGGTTGCGGCCCTTGACTTCCATTTCCTTGACTTCGGAGCCGGGGAAGGCCGAGCCGATTTCCTTCTTGATGGCTTCGGCGGTTTGCTCGCCGATCAGCATGCCGTAGTTGCGGCGGATGTAGTTGACGATGGCTTCGTCGAACTTGTCGCCGCCCACGCGCACCGAGCCCTTGTACACGATGCCGCCCAGCGAGATGACGCCGACTTCCGTCGTGCCGCCGCCGATGTCGACCACCATGGAGCCGGTGGCTTCCGACACGGGCAGGCCCGCGCCGATGGCCGCGGCCATGGGTTCTTCGATCAGGTACACCTGGGAGGCGCCGGCGCCGTGCGCGGCTTCCTTGATGGCGCGGCGCTCGACCTGGGTGGAGCCGCACGGCACGCAGATGATGATGCGCGGCGACGGCGAGAACATGCGGGATTCGTGCGCGGTCTTGATGAACTGCTTGATCATCTGCTCGGTGACGGTGAAGTCGGCGATCACGCCGTCCTTCATCGGCCGGATGGCTTCGATGTTGCCGGGCACCTTGCCGAGCATCTGCTTGGCTTCCTTGCCGACCGCCTGGATGGTCTTCTTGCCGTTGGGACCGCCTTCCTGGCGAATGGAAACGACCGAGGGCTCGTCGAGGACGATGCCTTTGCCGCGCATGTAGATCAGCGTGTTGGCGGTGCCGAGGTCAATCGCCAGGTCGTTGGAGAAATAGCTGCGCAAAAAACCGAACATTCAAAAATCCTGTCTCGCTGGGGATGGCCGTTCGTCGCTCGGAGCGCCGGAAACGGCAGCGGAAAAGTAACGGTTTGCGGGGCGGCGAACCGACGCCGCAAGCTGCAAAACCGGGAGAAATCTACCGCAGATTGGATGGTCCGATGCAAACGTTTCTCGCAAGGGACGAATCCAGGGAGAAAGCCGCTGACAGGCCGATCCAGAGGTGAGTCGAACGTGTAATGATACCTTATAATTTGGGGGCATCTACAGGAAATGGATGGCATCCGCCGTCATCCCCAAGCCTGGTTCCGAGGGCTCCTTCCAGATTCGTAACTGGCTGACGCAGCTAGAGTTTTCGCAACTGGGGCTGTCCACGCTTTTCTCCGGTGATCCCATGCCTTTGACCCTGACCGACGTAAAACGCATCGCGCATCTGGCGCGGCTCGAACTGCCCGACCACGAAGCCGAACCCACACTCGCGCGGCTCAATGACTTCTTCGGCCTCGTCGAGCAGATGCAGGCCGTCGATACAACCGGCATCGAACCGCTCGCGCATCCGATCGAACAGATCGAGGAAGTCGCGCTGCGTCTGCGCGACGACGCTGTCTCAGAGCGCGTTGATCGCCAAGAGTTCCAGCGTTCCGCGCCTGCCGTGCAGGACGGCCTGTATCTCGTGCCCAAGGTGATCGAATAAGTCACGGCCGCCGGCGCCCTGCGCCGGACTGGGCGACACAGCGACATCGCGCGCGGCCACACCAGGACCGCGCCCATCAGGGAACTGCAATGCATCAAAAAAGCTTGACCGAATTGCGCGCCGCGCTCGACTCGAAGGACATCTCCGCAGTCGAGCTGGCGCAAACGTATCTGCAGCGCATCGAGGCCGCGAAGGACCTGAATGCGTTCATCGGCGTGGATCGCGAACTCACGCTCGAACAGGCGAAGGCCGCCGACGCGCTCATCGCCCAGGGCAATGCCGGCGCGCTGACCGGCGTGCCGGTGGCGCACAAGGACGTGTTCGTCACGCGCGGCTGGGCGTCCACGGCCGGCTCGCGCATGCTGGAAAACTATGCGAGCCCGTTCGATGCCACCGTCGTCGCGCGCCTGAAGCAGGCCGGCATGGTCACGCTCGGCAAGACCAACATGGACGAGTTCGCGATGGGCTCGTCGAACGAGAACTCGTACTTCGGCGCGGTCAAGAATCCGTGGGACACGAAGGCCGTGCCGGGCGGCTCGTCGGGCGGTTCGGCGGCGGCGGTGGCCGCGCGTCTCGCGCCTGCCGCGACCGGCACCGACACCGGCGGTTCCATCCGCCAGCCCGCGTCGTTCTCGGGCATCACGGGCATCAAGCCTACGTATGGCCGCGTGTCGCGCTACGGCATGATCGCGTTCGCGTCGTCGCTGGATCAGGGCGGCCCGATGGCGCAGAGCGCCGCCGACTGCGCGCTCCTGCTCAACGCAATGTCCGGCTTCGACGAGCGCGATTCCACCAGCCTCGAACGCGAGAGCGAGGACTACACGCGCCATCTCGGCACGAGCTGGAACGGTTCGGACGACGCGAGCCAGCCGCTCAAGGGCCTGCGCATCGGCTTGCCGAAGGAGTATTTCGGCGCGGGCCTGGCCGACGACGTGCGCGCGTCCATCGACGCCGCGCTGAAGCAATACGAAGCGCTCGGCGCCACGCTCGTCGACGTCTCGCTGCCGCAGACCGAGCTCTCCATCCCGGTGTACTACATCATTGCGCCGGCGGAAGCGTCGTCGAACCTGTCGCGTTTCGACGGCGTGCGCTACGGGCATCGCGCGGCCGATTACCGCGACCTGCTCGACATGTACAAGAAGTCGCGCGCGGAGGGCTTCGGGCCGGAAGTGAAGCGCCGCATCCTGGTGGGCGCCTACGTGCTGTCGCACGGCTACTACGACGCGTACTACCTGCAGGCGCAGAAGATCCGCCGCATCATCGCGCGTGACTTCCAGGAAGCGTTCACGAAGTGCGACGTCATCATGGGGCCGGTGGCGCCGTCGGTGGCGTGGAATCTCGGCGAAAAGGCCGACGATCCCGTGCAGATGTATCTCGCCGACATCTACACGCTGTCCGTGAGTCTCGCGGGCCTGCCCGGCATGAGCGTGCCGTGCGGCTTCGGCGCGGGCGCGAACGCGCAGCGCCCGGTCGGCCTGCAGATCATCGGCAACTATTTCAACGAAGCCCGGATGCTCCAGGTCGCTGACGCGTATCAGCGCGCGACCGACTGGCACCGTAAGGCACCATCGGCAGCGGGAGTCTGATCATGCAGTGGGAAGTCGTCATCGGTCTGGAAACGCACGCGCAGCTTTCCACCGTCTCCAAGATTTTTTCCGGCACGGCCACGCAGTTCGGCGCGGCGCCGAACACGCAGGCCAGCCCCGTCGATCTCGCGCTGCCCGGCGTGCTGCCGGTGATGAACCGCGGCGCCGTGGAGCGCGCGATCCGCTTCGGCCTCGCCATCGGCGCGCACATCGCGCCGCGCAGCATCTTCGCGCGCAAGAACTACTTCTATCCGGACCTGCCGAAGGGCTATCAGATCAGCCAGTACGAGATTCCGGTCGTGCAGGGCGGACAACTCACCATCCAGGTTCCGGCCAACGAAAAGGCCGGCAAGGAAGCCTATTCGAAGACCGTCAACCTGACGCGCGCGCATCTGGAAGAGGACGCGGGCAAGTCGCTGCACGAAGACTTCGCGGGCATGACGGGCATCGACCTGAACCGCGCGGGCACGCCGCTGCTCGAGATCGTCACCGAGCCGGAAATGCGCAGCGCCGCGGAAGCGGTCGCGTATGCGAAGGCGCTGCACGGTCTCGTGATGTGGCTCGGCATCTGCGACGGCAACATGCAGGAAGGCTCGTTCCGCTGCGACGCGAACGTCTCGGTCCGGCCGATGGGGCAAGCCGAGTTCGGCACGCGCGCCGAAATCAAGAACCTGAACTCGTTCCGCTTTCTCGAAGAAGCCATTCAGTATGAAGTGCGCCGCCAGATCGAACTGATCGAGGACGGCGGCACGGTGGTGCAGGAGACGCGTCTGTACGACCCGGACAAGCGCGAAACCCGCTCGATGCGCAGCAAGGAAGACGCGCACGATTACCGCTATTTCCCGGACCCGGACCTGATGCCGCTGGTGATCGAGGCGTCGTGGATCGAGCGCGTGAAGGGCGAGATGCCGGAGCTGCCGGCGAACATGCAGCAGCGCTTCGTCGAGTCCTACGGCCTCACGCCGTACGACGCGGGCGTGCTGACGGCATCGAAGGCGATGGCGTCGTACTTCGAGGCGCTCGTGCAGAAGGCCGGCGCGAACCAGGCGAAGATCGCAGCGAACTGGATCATGGGCGATGTGTCGGCCCAGTTGAACCGCGAGTCGCTGGAGATCGGCGAGTCGCCGGTGTCGAGCGCGCAACTGGCGCTGATCATCCAGCGCATCGCGGACGGCACCATCTCGAACAAGATCGGCAAGGACATCTTCCTGTCGATCTGGGAAGAGAAGGCCACCGACGAAGGCGCGGCGGACCGCATCATCGAGGCGAAGGGACTGAAGCAGATCTCGGACACCGGCGCGCTCGAAGCGATCATCGACGACGTGCTCGCGGCGAACCAGAAGTCGGTCGAGGAATTCCGCGCCGGCAAGGAAAAGGCGTTCAACGCGCTGATCGGCCAGGCGATGAAGGCGACAAAGGGCAAAGCCAACCCACAGCAAGTCAACGAATTGCTGAAGAAGAAGCTATCCTGAGCATCCGAATCACGCATGAACGGGCTGCTGCCGGTTAAGCCTGGCCGCAGCCCGTTTTCATTGGCGACGCCAAAGAACAGACATGGCAAAGAAACCTGAACTGGACGATTTCCGCGTCCCTTTCTTCGACGCGGACAAGAAGCTGAAGCCCTTCGACCTGAGCGCCGTCGATCCCGCCGCGAAGCCGTTTTCGCTCGGCTCGAAGGACGCGGACCGCGAACGGCTCGCGGCGATCGGCGCGCAGCTCGACGACCTGCAGGAAAAGCTCCATGCGCAGCGTCGTCAGCGCGTGCTGCTCGTGCTGCAAGGCATGGACACGAGCGGCAAGGACGGCACCGTGCGCGCGGTGTTCCATGACGTCGATCCGCTCGGCTTGCGCATCGTGCCGTTTCGCGCGCCGTCGGAACGCGAAGCCGCGCATGACTTCCTGTGGCGCGTGCACGCGCAGGCGCCGATGGCCGGCGAATTCGCGGTCTTCAACCGCAGCCACTACGAAGACGTGCTCGTGCCGCGCGTGCTGAAGACCATCGACGCCGACGAATGCGAGCGCCGTTATCGTCATATCCGCGACTTCGAGGCGCTGCTCGCGGACAGCGGCACGACGATCGTCAAATGCTTCCTGCATATTTCGAAGGACGAGCAGCGCGAACGCTTGCAGGCGCGCATCGACGATCCGACCAAGCACTGGAAGTTCGACGTCTCCGACCTCGAAGCGCGCAAGCAATGGGACGCGTATCAGGACGCCTACGCCGCCGCGCTCGGCGCGACCTCGACGGAAGAAGCGCCGTGGACCATCATTCCGGCCGACTCGAAGACGCATCGCAACCTGATGGTGGCGGAACTGCTGCTGCGCACGATGCAGGGCATGAAGCTGGAATTCCCGGCGGCAAAGGAATCGCTGAAGGGCGTGAAGGTGGAATGAGTCGGGAAGATCGAGAAGAACAACCCAGGCAACGAACCCAACAAAAAGGAAGCGTATGTTCCGCGTGATCACCGCCAATCTCAACGGCATCCGTTCGGCCGCGAAGAAAGGCTTTTTCGACTGGTTCGGCGAGCAGAAATCCGACGTCGTGTGCGTGCAGGAAATCAAGTGCTCGCAGGACGACCTGACGCCCGAATTCCTCGCGCCGCACGGCTTTCAAGGCTACTTCCAGCATGCGGTGAAGAAGGGCTACAGCGGCGCGGGCCTGTACACGCGCCATGAACCGGACGACGTGATCATTGGCTTCGGCTCGGCGGAATTCGATCCGGAAGGGCGCTATGTGGAAGCGCGCTTCGGCAAGCTCTCGGTGGTCTCCGTGTACGTGCCGTCCGGCTCCAGCGGCGACGAGCGCCAGCAGGCGAAGTACCGCTTCATGGACGAGTTCATGCCGCATCTCACCGAGCTTTCGCAAGAGCGCGAAGTGATCGTGTGCGGCGACGTGAACATCGTTCACAAGGAAATCGACATCAAGAACTGGAAGAGCAACCAGAAGAATTCAGGCTGCCTGCCCGAGGAGCGTGCGTGGCTCACGAAGCTCTTCGACGACGTCGGCTATGTCGACGTGTTCCGCACCCTCGACACGCGCCCCGAGCAGTACACGTGGTGGAGCAATCGCGGCCAGGCGTATGCGAAGAACGTCGGGTGGCGTATCGACTATCAGATCGCAACGCAGGAAGTGGCCGCCACGGCGAAGCAGACCTCGGTCTTCCGCGACATCAAGTTCAGCGATCACGCGCCGCTGACCGTCGATTACGACTGGAAACTGGGCAAGAAGAAGTAATGCAGGCGGGGCTCAGCGGCCGGACTTCTTGAACCGGCCGAGTCCCGCATAGTTCGGCAACTGGTCGATGGTCTTGCCGACCGCCTTCGCATACAGCGGCATCATGTCCGGCATGCGCTTGAGCAGATCCTGCCTGCGGTCCGGCCCGTAGGGATGCAGCCAGATGAAACCGTCGTCGCTGCGGCGCGTGCCGGTATCGATCTTGTTCCACAACGTGACGGCTGCGCGCGGATCGTAGCCCGCGCGCGATGCAATCTCGCTGCCGATGACATCGGCCTCGGTTTCGTCGGCGGGGGAATAGCGCATCGACATCAGTTGGTCGCCGATATCCGGCTGTTGCGACCCATAGTTCGACAAACCCAGATACTGCGGCATCGCGCCCGCGCCCAGTTGCGCGGCCTGCTGCCTGCCGAGCCGCTCGCGCGCGTGCTCGCGCAGCGCGTGGGCGATGTCGTGGCCGATCATCATGCCGATCTCGTTGTCGTTCAGATGAAGCCTGTCGATCAGCCCGCTATACACGATGATCTTCCCGCCCGGCAGACACACCATGCGCTCGTCGGACGACTTGATGACGTTGATTTCCCACTTCCAGTTCTTCGCGCGGTCGTTCCACTTGAGCGCGAACGGAATCTCGTGATTCGCGATGTCGCGCACGCGCTTGACCAGCGGATTCGTGTCCGGCAGAAGCGTCTTGTCGCGCTGGGCGTCGTGGATGACCTGCGCGTATTCCTGCGCGGATTGTGCTTCGAGCGTCGCGGGCGGAATCAGATTGCGAAACAGTGCGGTATTGCCGAAACGAATCTGGTTGTTCGGCGCGGTGTACGGCGCCGGCATGCTCTTCTCGTCCTGAGCGTGCGCGGACAAGGGCGCGCAAGTCGCCCATGCCAGTACGCAAAGCAAGGCTCGGCGCGAGTAAGACACCGTCATCGTTGAGTCCTCCAGGGCGCGATTTTGGGCAACAGTAACATGCCCGGCAGCGACAGCGCGACGCAGATCAGGAAGTACGGAAACCAGCCGGCCTCGCTCACGAGATAGCCGCTGCCCGCTGCGGCAAAGGTGCGCGGCACGGCCGCGAGGCTTGTGAAAAGCGCGAATTGCGTCGCGGTGTAGCGCGGGTCCGTGGTGCTCGCAATGTACGCGGTGAAGGTGGCGAGCGTGAGGCCGGTCGCGAAGGTTTCGAAGCCGTACAGCACGGCGAGCGCCAGCGGCGAAGGCCCGATCTTCGCGAGCCACGCGAAGCCGAGCGTCGCGATGATCTGCAATGCGCCGAAGATCCACAACCCGCGCGCGATGCCGATCTTCACCAGCGCAATGCCGCCGAGCAGGCCGCCCGCGATGCTTGCCCAGAACGCGACCGCCTTGGCGATCACGCCGATCTGCGTGAGCGAGAAGCCGATGTCGAGGAAGAACTTGGTGGCGAGCGCGGTCGCCATGGTGTCGCCGAGCTTGTACAGGAAGATGAAGCCGAGCACGAGCAGGGCGGCGCGCCAGCCGTCGCGCGTGACGAATTCGTGAAACGGCTCGACGATCGCTTCGCGCAGGCTCTTCGGCGGCGTGCCGTGAATCTGCGGCTCCTTGACGACGAGCGTCATGATGAGCCCCGGCAGCATGAAGGCGGCGGTGATGATGAACACCGTCTTCCACGGCAGGAAGCCCGCGAGGATCAGCGACAGCGAGCCGGGCACCAGCCCCGCGACCTTGTAGGCGTTGACATGGACGGCATTGCCGAGACCTTGCTCGGTGTCGGCGAGCAGTTCGCGCCGGTAGGCGTCGATGACGATATCCTGACTGGCGCCGAAGAACGCCACCAGCGCGGCCACTGCCGCCACGGACCAGATGTTCTGTTCCGGCGAGAAGAACCCGAACGAGCCGATCGCCAGCATGACGAGCACTTGCGTGACGAACATCCAGCCGCGCCGCCGGCCCGGACGCCAGCCCGGAAAGCGCGGGACGAAGCGGTCCATCAGCGGCGACCAGACGAACTTCCACGTGTACGGCAGTCCGATCAGCGCGAACAGGCCGATCTCCTTCACATTGACGTGAGCGGTGGTGAGCCAGGCCTGCAACAGGCTGAACAGCGTGAACAGCGGCAATCCGGACGTGAAGCCGAGAAAGACGCAGATGAGGATGCGCGTGTTGAGAAACGCGCGCCAGCCTGGATGTTCTTCGTGAGCGGTTAGAGCGGGCGCCTCGTGTGGCGTATCGGGCATGTCGTGTACGGGCAGTGGTCGATGCGTGAGCGCACCGGCGGCTTTTACCGGCGCTTCACGCGATAGACCGCAAGACTACCACGCCAGTTCGCGCCCCAACGGACCACCTGCCCGCCATGCAGCACCACGCGATCCAGGATCTCGATGCCCACTTCCGGCGCCAGCGCCTCGAAGTCCTCGATGGTCAGCACGCGCACGTTCGGCGTGTTGTGCCATTGATAGGGCAGCGAGCGCGACACCGGCATGCGTCCCTGCAATACCGAGAGCCGGTGCTGCCAGTAGCCGAAATTCGGAAACGACACGATGCATTGACGCCCGACGCGTACGGTTTCGCGCAGGATCGCGGCCGTCTGGTGAATGGTCTGCAAGGTCTGCGAGAGGACCGCGAAGTCGAAGCTGTCGTCCTCGAAGAGCCGCAGGCCGTCTTCGAGATTCTGCTGGATCACGTTCACGCCCTTCTGCGCGCACGCGAGCACGCCGGCATCGTTGATCTCGATGCCATAGCCCGTCACGTCGAGCTCCTCGCCGAGCAGCGAGAGCAGTGAGCCGTCGCCGCAGCCGAGATCGAGCACGGTCGAGCGCGGCTCCACCCAGCGCGCGATGGCGCGAAAATCCGAACGCAGCGCGAGCGAATCGAGTGTGTTCTGGTTCATGCGCCGATCTCCGTGGCAATGCGCTCGTAATAGGCGCGCATCAGGTTGTGATAGCGCGCGTCGTCGAGCAGGAAGGCGTCGTGGCCGTGCGGCGCATCGATTTCGGCGTAGCTCACCGTGCGCTTGTTGTCGAGCAGCGCCTTGACGATCTCGCGCGAGCGCGCCGGCGCGAAACGCCAGTCGGTCGTGAAGCTCGTGACGAGATACTTGGCCTGCGTGTTGGCCAGCGCCTTCGTGAGATCGCCGTCGAAAGCCTTCGCGGGATCGAAATAATCCAGCGCGCGCGTGATCAGCAGGTAGGTGTTCGCGTCGAAGTATTCCGCGAACTTGTCCGCCTGATAGCGCAGATACGACTCCACTTCGAACTCGACGTCGAAGTTGAAGTTGTAGGCATCGAGCGCGCCTTCGGCTCGCCGCAGCGCGCGGCCGAATTTCACGGCCATGTCGTCGTCGGAGAGATAGGTGATGTGGCCGATCATGCGCGCGACGCGCAGGCCGCGGCGCGGCTTCACATCGTGCGCGTAGTAGTCGCCGCCGTGGAAGTCGGGATCGGAGAGGATCGCGGAGCGCGCCGTTTCGTTGAACGCGATGTTCTGCGCGGAGAGCTTCGGCGTCGAGGCCACGACGATGCAATGCCCGAGCCGCTCCGGATACATCATGCTCCACGCCATCGCCTGCATGCCGCCGAGACTGCCGCCCATCACCGCTGCGAAGCGCTCGATGCCGAAGCGATCGGCCACGCGGGCCTGCGCATGCACCCAGTCTTCCACCGTGATGACGGGAAAGCGCGCGCCGTAGGGTTTGCCGGTGGCGTGATCGACGCTCATCGGGCCGGTCGAGCCGAAGCACGAGCCGAGATTGTTCACGCCGATGACGAAGAAGCGGTTCGTGTCGAGCGGTTTGCCCGGCCCGACCATGTTGTCCCACCAGCCGACGTTCTTCGGTTCGCCGGCATACACGCCCGCGACGTGATGCGAGGCGTTGAGCGCATGGCACACGAGCACGGCATTCGAGCGCGCGGCGTTGAGTTCGCCATAGGTTTCGACGACCAGTTCATAGTCGGCGAGCGACGAGCCGTTCTGCATGGCAAGCGGCTCGGTGAAGCGCAGGGTCTGGGGCGTGACGATGCCGATCGATTCCATTCATTCCGCCTTGTTCGAGCGGCTAAACGGGTGTCGGCGATGCGCGAGGGAAAGCGTGCGCGGCTGACGACCTCTTTAGCCGCATTTATAGTGAACCTCGCGATGATGCCCCGTGAGGTTCGCGCGCCCGCAATCGAGTCAGCAAATCGGCGCGTGTGAGTGATACGAGAAAATCTCGTTAGCGAGGAAGTATAGCGGAAAACGTCATAAGGCCGCCGGGGCGGCGCCTGGCTCAGCGCATTGCGCTGCCGCGCATGCCGAGCGTCAGTGCGCGCAGCGAGCGCACCGTGCGGTCCACGTAATGCGGCCGTCCGATGCCCGGCAGGCGCGTCGACAAACCGCCGCTCGAGGTCTTCGCCACCGGCAAGTGCCCGACGATCCACACCGTGCGGATGCCGAGCCGCCGGTAACTCTTCAGATGGCCGCGCGTGTCCTCGACCAGGATCGCGTCGCGCAGATGCACGTGGGCGCGGCGCATTTCCCGGCGCAGCATCGTCGCGTCGGGCTTGGCGCGCCAGCGCTCGCCTTCGCGCATGTCCTCGATGGCGATCACGCGCTCGAACAGCCGGCCGATGCCCAGTTCCGCCATGACCGCGCGCGCATAGAGCGTCGGCGCGTTGGTGAGCACGATCTTGCGGCCCGGCAAGGCGCGCAGCATGCGCGTGAGGCCGCGCTCGGCGCGCACCATCGAAGGCAGGTCGGGAAAGGTGTGCACCACGCGCAGGAAGTCGGCGGGATCGACGCCATGATGCTTGACGAGACCCAGCAGCGTCGCGCCGTAGCGCACCGTGTAGCCGACGCGCAGCCGGTTGGCTTCGTCGATGTCCACGCCCAGCCGGTCGATGATGTACTGCGTCATGCCGCGGTTGATCGCCGGGAAGATGGCGTGCGAAGCGTGATGGAGCGTGTTGTCGAGGTCGAAGAGCCAGACAGGGCCGCGCGTTTTCACGTGACGACGGCGAGCGGGACGTTGCGGAGTCATGGTGTTGTTGCCGGGCGCCAAAGAAAACGCCCGCGCGGGGCGGGCGTCGGGAGGGATGCGATGCGGCTCAATGCGAGCGGATCATCGTGCCGAACGGCTGTTCGGTCAGGATTTCGAGCAGCACCGAATGTTCGATGCGGCCGTCGATGATGTGCACCGAGCGCACGCCGCTCTTCGCGGCGTCGAGCGCGGAGGAGATCTTCGGCAGCATGCCGCCGGAGATGGTGCCGTCCGCGAACAGCGAGTCGATCTCGCGTGCGGACAGGTCCGTAAGCAGGTTGCCTTCCTTGTCCATCACGCCGGGGATGTTCGTCATCATGACGAGCTTTTCGGCGTTGAGCACGACGGCGAGCTTGCCCGCGACGAGGTCCGCGTTGATGTTGTACGAGAGGCCGTCTTCGCCGAAGCCGATGGGCGAGATGACCGGAATGAACGCGTCGTCCTGGAGCGCCTTCACGACAGCCGGATTGATCGCCTCGACTTCGCCCACCTGGCCGATGTCGATAAACTGGCCCGGATTATCGCGATCCGGCATCATCAGCTTGCGCGCGTGGATCAGGGCGCCGTCCTTGCCGGTCAGGCCCACCGCGTGACCGCCGAAGTGATTGATCAGCGTGACGATGTCCTGCTGCACTTCGCCGCCGAGCACCCATTCGACCACTTCCATGGTTTCTTCGTCGGTGACGCGCATGCCCTGGATGAAGGTGCCCTGCTTGCCGATCTTCTTCAGCGCCTGGTCGATCTGCGGACCGCCGCCGTGCACGATCACCGGATTGATGCCGACCAGCTTCAGCAGGATCACGTCGCGCGCGAAGCCCTGCTTGAGGCGCTCTTCGGTCATGGCATTGCCGCCGTATTTGATCACGACCGTCTTGCCGTGATACTGACGGATATAGGGCAGCGCCTCGGCCAGGATTTCGGCCTTCAGGGTCGGGGCGATTTGCGTGAGGTCGGGAAGCTCGGACATGGCGGCAAATGAGGCGAGGAGCGTTTAAACACGCGGAATTGTACAGGACTGACGCGACGCAGCAGGACGAATTGCCGCGTGCCGCCTCAGCGTCTCCGGCGGGCTGCCGGGCATGCGATCATCGTTCAGGCAGAACCGTGACGAGATGATGAACATGGCTTTCGAAAAGACCGCCGCACAGACGCCGCCGGTCACGCCGGCCGGCGCACAGACCTGCGCGATTTGCGGCGCGGCGTTTCGCTGCGGCGTTTTGGCCGGCGACCCGGCCTGCTGGTGCGCGGCGCTTCCGGCATTGCCGCCCGACCGGCTGCAGGCGGGCGCTACGTGCCTGTGTCCGTCGTGTCTTGCAGCCGCGCTCGAGCGTGCCGGCCTTCCCGGTTAGCAGAGCGCATGCCGTGCCGCCCGGGTGCGACAAATCGCGCCAGATGCCGCTGCAAGCCTGATGCAAGCGGGATAATGTCGCCAGGGCGCACGCCTGTGCCCGGCGTTCCGCCACGCGTCGACGGATACTCAATCAGATGCATCGCATAACCACCACCGGACGGGTCAATCTCGGTCATCTCTTCTGGCTTCGCTCGCTCGCGATCATCGGCCAGCTGACGAGCATCGCCGTCGTGCAGATCTTCTACGGCGCGAAACTGCCGCTGCCGGCCATGCTGCTCGTCATCGCGCTCGAAATGCTGTTCAACGGCCTCACCTGGCTGCGGGTCTCGCGGGCACGGCCGGAGACCAACATGGAGCTGTTCGGCCAGATGTGCGTCGATCTCGGCGCGCTCTCGGCCCTGCTGTTCCTCTCGGGCGGCGCAACCAATCCGTTTGTCACGCTCTATCTGCCGTCGCTGGCCATTGCCGCCGCGATCCTGCCGTGGGTCATGATGACCTGCCTCGCGCTGTTCGCCGTCGCCTGCTACGCGCTGCTCAGCTACAACTACGTGCCGCTCAATATCGAGAACCCGGCCAACCTGTTCGATTATTTCCGCATGGGGTTGTGGGTCAACTTCATGGTAAGCGTCGGGCTGATCGGCTGGTTCGTCGCGCGCATGTCGCGGGCGCTGCGCGTGCGCGACGCCGCCCTCGCCGACGCCCAGCAGCGCCACCTGCGCGACGAACGGGCCGTGGCGCTCGGCGTCCAGGCCGCCACGGTGGCGCACGAAATGGGCACGCCGCTGTCGACCATCGCGATGCTGTCCGAGGAACTGCGCGATTCCGCCGCCCACGACCGCAACCTCGCGCCCTACGCCGCGGATTTCGAACTGCTCGAACAGCAGATGGCGCTGTGCACGTCGGCGCTCGCGCGCCTGCGCAGCCGCGCGACCGGACCGTCCAGCCGCCAGGCGCTGGACGAATGGCTCGCCAGCTTCATCGAGCAATGGCGGCTGCGGCATCCGCAGGTGAAGTTCGCGCAGATTGGCGCGGCGCCCGCGGAGGCGTCGATCGACGACCCGGTGGCCGTCGGCCAGATCCTCACCATCCTGCTCGACAACGCTGCGCGCGCCAGCAGTGAATCAGTGACCTTGCAGGCGAGCGCCGAAACCATCGATGCCGCGCCGTGCGTGCGTTTCGACGTCGCCGACCGCGGCCCCGGCATTCCGCCCGCGTTGCGCGTGGCGCTCGGCGCGGCACCGGTGGACAGCACGCAGGGCGGACATGGCGTCGGTCTGTATCTGGCGTTCGCGGCGGCGGCGCGGCTGGGCGGATCGATCGAACTGCACGATGGCGAGCCGCACGGCACGCGCGCGGTGCTGCGTCTGCCGAATCGCGGCGCGGCGGCGCAGGCGGAACGAACTGAACGAAGCAAGGCGGCCTGAACTCGAATCGGGACGCTACGGGTGAATCACGGAGAAAACAGCATGAGCGATACCAACTTTCTGATCATCGACGACGACGAAGTCTTTGCCGGCATCCTCGCCCGCGGTCTCACGCGGCGCGGATACACCGCGCATCAGGCGCACGACGCGGATGAAGCCCTGAAGCTCGCGAACCAGCACAAGTTCGGGCAGATCACGGTGGACCTGCATCTCGGCAACGATTCCGGCCTGCGGCTGGTGGCGCCGCTGCGCGATCTGCAACCCGATGCGCGCATTCTCGTGCTGACCGGTTACGCGAGCATCGCGACGGCGGTGCAGGCCGTGAAGGACGGCGCGGACAACTATCTGGCGAAGCCGGCGAACGTCGAGACGATTCTCGCGGCGCTCCACGAGCAGGCCAGCGAGCAGACGGCCGAGGAAGCCATCGAGAACCCGACGCTGCTGTCCGTGGCGCGGCTCGAATGGGAACATATCCAGCGGGCGCTGGCCGAGAACAACGGCAATATCTCCGCGACGGCGCGCGCGCTCAACATGCATCGGCGCACGCTGCAGCGCAAGCTGGCGAAGAAGCCGGTACGGCAGTAAGCGGGAAGCGGCTTTTGGGGGCATGACTGTGGCGGTCTCACGCCACAGTCAAAACGCAAACCGATCGCTCAAAAAAAACGCCCAAGCCGGGGAGGCCATGGGCGGGAATCGGAGAGTTGCAACGACACCATGCGCGAACGGAATGTGCCAACTTCGTGCGCGAACATCGACACACGCGCACAAACAGCATACGTGCCGCGTTTCCCCCTCCCTATCAGAGAACTCTCAATCAAGGGAAGGTCTGGACTCAGCCGCTGCAATCAGATCGCAGCGGCCTGAAATCCCTGCTTCTGGATCACTTGTTTACAAGCGCCTTCCAGCGCATATCCCGCCCGCGTTATCTCCTCCATACGCACTCAAGAACGTCCGACGCCCAGCCGTAACCACGCTGTGCGCGGACCGGCGTTCGCGCTGCGCTGTCCATGGACGCCGTCCGTGGAGCGTGCAAGAGGAGACATCGATGAAATGGTTTGACCGCCTGTCCGTGCTCAACAAGCTGTTGCTGTCGTTCGCGGTGGTGATCCTGTTCACTGCGTGCGTGGGCGCCACCGGCGTGGTGTCGCTCGCGAAGATGAACGGCCTGATCGGCGAGATCGGCGAACGTCATCTGGACGGGGTGTATTGGGTCGAGGAAATCAACAAGCACAAGCTCGACACGGACCTCGCCGCCGCGAACCTGACTTTCGCCGACGACGCCGGCAAGACCAAACTGAAGGAAGGCATGTCGACGTCGCTCGACGACATGCACCGCGCCTTCGAACGCGTGCGTCCGACGATTCTCTCCGCCGAAGGCGCCGCGCTCTACGATGCCGCGCATCAGTCGGTGTCGGCGTGGGAGGACATTGTGCTGATGCAGATGGGCAAAAAGCCCATGCCGATCGACGTCGACCAGATGGGCCTCATTGGCCGCGCGATCGCGTCGAGCGAGAAAGCGCGCGCTTCGCTGGAGCGGCTCGCCGACTTCAAGCGCAAGCGCGCGACCGAGGCGCGCCAGCATGCGGCGTCGGAGTACGAGACGATGCGCGCCGTGATGCTGGCGCTGGTGCTCGGCGCGATGGCCGCGGGCGCGTTGCTCGCGGTGCTGATCGGCCGGCGCCTGGCGGCGCAGCTCGGCGGCGAGCCGGGCTATGCGGCGGACATCGCCGACCGCATCGCGCGCGGCGACCTGACCACGCGTGTCGCCACGCGTCCCGGCGACGAGCGCAGCATGCTCGCGAGCCTCGGCAACATGAGCGTGAAACTGGCGGACATCGTCGGCGGCATTCGTCATTCGAGCGATTCGATCCTGCATGCGTCGCGCGAGATCGCGCAGGGCAACACGGATCTGTCGCAGCGCACCGAGGAACAGGCGGCGTCGCTCGCGGAAACGGCGTCAAGCATGGAGCAGCTCACGCAGACGGTACGCCAGAACGCCGATCACGCAGATGAGGCCAGCGGTCTCGCGCGCGGCGCATCCGACATCTCGGCGCGCGGCAGCGAACTCGTCGGCGACGTGGCCGGCACCATGCGCGAGCTGGCCGCCGGGTCGAGGCGCATGACGGACATCATCGGCGTGATCGAGGGCATCGCGTTCCAGACCAACATCCTCGCGCTGAATGCGGCGGTGGAAGCGGCGCGCGCCGGAGAAGAAGGGCGCGGCTTTGCGGTGGTCGCGGGCGAAGTGCGTGCGCTCGCGCAGCGCAGCGCGACCTCGGCGAAGGAAATCAAGGAGCTGATCGAGGCGTCCACGGCGCGTGTCGACAGCGGCGCGGCGCTCGCCGAACGCGCCGGCACGACGATGGCTGAGGTCACCCACGCCGTGCAGCGCGTGACGGACATCATGGCGCAGATTTCGTCGGCATCGCACGAGCAGAGTTCGGGCATCGAGCAGGTGAACCTGGCCGTCGCGCAGATGGATCAGGTGACGCAGCAGAACGCGGCGCTGGTCGAAGAGGCCGCCGCGGCCGCCGGCGCGATGGCCGATCAGGCCGAGCAACTGAAGCACGCGGTAGCGGTGTTCACCTTGCAGCACGCCTGAGCGGGCGGGCGCGTGGCGGGCAGGCGACGCCCGAACGGCCGTATCATCGGCTCGCTTGCCACCCGACAGCCCGCTCCGTACACTCGCGCCTGATTTTTCATCAGAGCGCCGCACGGACGGCGCTTCATCGCCGCACAGGAGGCCCGCCCATGTCCGATTCCTTCTTCCCCCGCTGGCCGGTCCAGCCCGATGCCCGCGAGGGCCGCGTGGTGGCGCCCGACGAGCGTCTGCCCTGGCCGCAGATGATCGCGATGGGCGTGCAGCACGTCGTCGCGATGTTCGGCTCGACCGTGCTCGCGCCGCTCCTGATGGGCTTCGATCCCAATCTGTGCATCTTCATGTCGGGCATCGGCACGCTGCTGTTCTTCGTGCTCGTCGGCGGGCGCGTGCCGAGCTATCTCGGTTCGAGCTTCGCGTTCATCGGACTCGTGATCGCGGTGACGGGCTACGGCGGACACGGGCCGAACCTCAACATTCCGGTGGCGCTGGGCGGCATCATCGCGTGCGGCGTGGCTTACGCGATCATCGGCGTGATCGTTGCGGCGGTCGGCACGAAGTGGATCGAGGCCTTGATGCCGCCGGTCGTGACGGGCTCCATCGTCTGCGTGATCGGGCTGAATCTGGCGCCGATCGCCGTCAAGGGCGTGATGGGCAGCAGCTTCGAGTCGTGGATGGCGCTGGTCACCGTGCTGTGCGTCGGCGCGGTCGCGGTGTTCGCGCGCGGCATGGCGCAGCGCCTGCTGATCCTGATCGGCCTCGCCATTGCGTATCTCATCTATGCGGCGCTGACCAACGGCATGAGCATGGGCAAGCCCATCGACTTCGCGGTGGTCGCGAATGCCGCCTGGTTCGGCATGCCGCACTTCACCGCGCCCGTGTTCGAAGCCCCCGCGATGACCCTGCTCGCGCCCGTCGCGATCATCCTGGTCGCGGAGAATCTCGGCCACATCAAGGCGGTCGGCGCGATGACCGGCAAGAGCCTCGACAAGTACATCGGCCGGGCGTTCATCGGTGACGGTCTCGCGACGATCGTTTCCGGCTTCGCAGGCGGCACTGGCGTGACGACGTATGCCGAGAACATCGGCGTGATGGCGGTCACCAAGATCTATTCGACGCTCGTGTTCGTGATCGCCGCGCTGTTCGCGATCGTGCTCGGTTTCTCGCCGAAGTTCGGCGCGCTGATCCAGACGATTCCGGGCCCGGTGCTGGGCGGCGTGTCGATCGTCGTGTTCGGGCTGATCGCGGTGACGGGCGCGCGCATCTGGGTCGTCAACAAGGTCGACTTCTCCGACAACCGCAATCTGATCGTCGCGGCGGTCACGCTCGTGCTCGGCACCGGCGATTTCACGCTGAAGCTCGGCGGCTTCGCGCTCGGCGGGATCGGGACCGCGACGTTCGGCGCGATCATTTTCTATGCGCTGCTGCGCCGTCGCGGGGCGGGGGTGGTCTGAAGCAGGTCGCCTGCCGGTCTGCGTGAACGCGCGGACTGGCGGCGCTTACCCCGCCGTCCCCCGCTTCCGGTTCACGATCGCCGTCTCCGACAGATCCACTTCCCGCAGCAGCTTGTTCAAGGTCTCGTCGTTGATGTCCTGCGCGGCGCGCAGCCGGAGCAGCTCGGCCCGCTCCGCGCGCAGCGCCGCCATCTTCAGCCGCGTTTCCATCAATTCGCTCTTCTTCGCGGCCACGCGCGGCGCTTCGTCTTCGCCGAGCGACTCCAGCCTGCGCCGGTACATGCCCATCACGCGCGCGGTGGAATCGGCGCAGCGCGCGGAAGCGGCGGCATCCATCTCCTCGATCATTTCGTCATGACTTTCGTCGATGGCGCGAATCGCCGCCTGCGCCGCGCGGCGGCGCGCCATGCGTTCCTCCGCCGCATGCGGATTACGCTCGCGCTCGATGCCGTTCAGCATGATCGGCAGCCCGACCACCGCGATCAGCAGCGACACCAGAATCACCGCCGACGCAATGAAGATCGCCAGATCGCGCCCGGCGAGCGGCGCGCCGTTGTCGAGCGTCACCGGCAGCGAGAGCACGCCCGCGAGCGTCACCGCGCCGCGCACGCCGCTGATGGTCGTCAGCGCGAGCGTCCGAAAACCCGGCTCGGCGCTTTCGAGTCCCTGCTTCGCGGTCCGGCGCGCCGCGAGCCAGCGCAGCGAATATACCCACACGAAGCGCAGCGCATACAGCGCGACCAGCGTGGCGACCACATAACCGAGCAGCAGGCCGACCTGCGCGTTGCCGTCGCGATGCGCCTCGATCAGCGCCCGCCCGAGGATGTGCGGGAACTGCAGGCCGAGCAGGATGAAGACCATGCCGTTGAAGACGAACTCGATCATCGTCCAGGTGCTGGTCATGCGCACCCGCACCGCGCTCGGGAGGCTGGGGCGCAGGCTCTGGATGTTCATCACCATGCCCGCCGACACCGCCGCCAGGATGCCCGAGCACCCCGCGCGCTCGGCGACGACATAGGCGGCGAACGGAATCAGGATGGTCAGGATGACGCCCGCGGCGGGGTCGTCGTCCTCGGAGAACTTGAGCAGGCGCGCGGGAATCTCGGTCACGGCCCAGCTGATCACCGCGCCGATCGACAGCCCGCCCGCCGCGATGAGGAAGAAGCTGATGGTGGCGTCGCGCATCGAGAACATGCCAGTCAGCGCGGCGGCGATCGCGAATTTCAGCGCGACGAGGCCGGACGCGTCGTTCATCAGCGCCTCGCCTTCGAGGATGTTCATGAGGCCCGCCGGAATGCGCTTGCGTCCGGCAATGCCCGTCAACGCGACGGCGTCGGTCGGCGAGAGCACGGCGGCGAGCGCGAAGGCGACGGGCAGCGGCATCGCCGGAATCATGGCGTGCAGGAAATAGCCGAGCACGCCGACGGTGAGGAACACCAGCCCGAGCGCGAGCATCAGGATCGCGCGGCGCTGCAGATAGAGCTCGCGTTTCGGAATGCGCCAGCCGTCGGCGAACAGCAGCGGCGGGATGAACAGCAGCATGAACAGATCGGGATCGAACGTGACGTGCAGCCCGAACTTCGGCCAGGCGAGACACGCGCCGATGGCAATCTGGATCAGCGGCAGCGGCAGCTTGACCGGCAGCAGGCTCAGGCCGAGGCCCGAGAGCGCCACGGCCAGCAGCAGGATGAGGACGGTAAAGACGATTTCCATATGTGCGCTACAGCACGACGCCTGCGCCCGGCGGGCGCGCGCGGCGTCTAGCATTGATGGGACGAGCCGAAAGTTTAGCCCGTGCGTGCGCCGCAGGCAGCGGCGGGGGCACTTCGGCTTTTGCACCGATGCGGTGCGTTTGCACGACGAATGGCCTGAGGACGGTGCATTCCGGCGGCAAAAGCACGACGAAACGGGCCGCGCTTTGAGCATGGAGCTTGCTTTAGCGAAAGCCACGGGACACCGAGACTCCCGACGAGATCATCGAGGGCTGTTCTTATGAAGACGTTACGGGACGGATCCGGCAAGGGTCCGGCGGCAGCAACGACGCAAGGCACGCGCAGGTCGAGCGCGCTTCGCCGAACGCAGCAGGCGAGGGTATCGACATGGTGATCGCAAACCCCGAGAAGTCGACGATTTCCGCGCGCAGTTTCGAACTGGGCGTGATGTCGGGTTTCGACCGCTATTCGGTCGAGCATGGCGACTGGACGCTCTCCAGCGTGTTCCAGCCGGTCTTCAGCCTCTCGCACATGCGCGCGGTCGGGTATGAAGGCTTGCTGCGCGCGCACGACGGCTTCGATCGGCCGGTGTCGCCGCTCGACGTGTTCGGCCAGGCATCGCGCGTCGGCGAGGCGCTGCAGATCGACCGGCTCGCGCAGGCCCTGCACCTCGAAAACTTCAAGATGCTCGGCGCGCAGACCGAATGGCTGTTCCTCAACGTGCATCCGGGCGCGCTGACCGAGCCGTACCACGCCGCCGCGCTGATGGCGAACCTCAAGCGCCTGCACATCGAGCCGCGTCGCGTGGTGCTCGAAGTGCTGGAGCAAAGCGCGGAAGACATCGAGCGGCTCGCGCTCGCCGTGCAGCAGTTCCGCGAGCAGGGCTTCTTGATCGCGCTCGACGACTTCGGCGCCGGGCACACCAATATCGAGCGCATCTGGCAACTCGATCCGGATATCGTCAAGCTCGACCGCGTGATGCTGTCGCACGCGGGCCATAACGTGCACGCGCCGCTGTCGCCGCGTTCGATCAAGCAGCGGCAGAACATGGAGGCGGTGCTGTCGGGCATCGTGTCGCTGCTGCACGAGGCGGGCAAGCTCGTGCTGATCGAAGGGGTCGAGACGGAGCACGAAGCGCAGCTCGCGCTCGCCAGCGGCGCGGACTTCGTGCAGGGCTTTTTCTTTGCGCGGCCGCATCCGGGGCTCGCGGACGGCGCCCACGCACAGACGATCATCGGCGAGCTGACGGAACGCTATCGCTTGCAGACGGAAGCGCGGGAACGGCGCGTCGCCACGCGGCTGCAGCCGTATATCCGCGCCTTCGAGCGCGCGGCCGAACGGCTCGCGGCGGGCGAACCGCTCGACGAAGTCTGCTGGAACTTCCTGGCGCTCGACAATGCCGCGCGGTGTTTCCTGCTCGACCAGAACGGCAAGCAGAGCGGCCGCAATGTCGTGCTGCGCGCGGATCGCGCGGCGCACGAGGCGCGCTTCCTGCCGCTGATCGACGCGCAGGGCGCCAACTGGCTGCGCCGGCCGTACTTCCGGGCGGCGCTCGGCGACCCGGAGCGGGTCCACGTGACGAAGCCGTATCTGTCGATCAACGAGGCGATGCCGTGCGTCACGCTGTCGGTGGAGACACGTTCCGGAGGGCGGCGCTGCGTGCTGTGCGGCGACATCGACTGGCTTCCCGACGATCTCGCCGACTGAACCCGCGCCTTATTTCGCCACCACGACCGGAATGCCCTTGAGCGACGCCGCGCCCTTCATCGTATCGAGGGCGGCGCGCACGGCGTCGCCGGTCGCCGCCTCGATGCCGATGCGCGCCGCCACGTCGCGCTCGCTGCGCTTGACCATCGCGACGTTGGCCAGCTTCACGTGACCATAGCCGCGCACGCGTTCGTACAGTGATGCAAGGGCGTGCACGTCCTGGGCGTTCGCCGCGTCGAGCCGGGCGAGCGCGCGCGTCATGGTGATTTCGAAGTCGTCGGCCAGGCGGCGTTCCATGCGGCGTTCGAGCGTCCGTCCGAACACATCGAGCGGCGTGCCGCGCAGCATGCGCAGCTTCGCAAGGCCGCCGAAGACCGGCCACATCCACTGGCCGAACACTTTCTTCTTGGGCACGCCGCCATGCCCCGCGTGCGACAGCGCCGGCGGCGCGAGATTGAACTTGACGGTGTAGTTCTCGCCTGCCGTGCCTTCGAACTGCGCGGCCAGCGCGGCGCGGAACGACGGATCCGCATGCAGGCGCGCCACCTCGTATTCGTCCTTCACCGCGAGCAGCTTGTAGAACGAGATCGCGATGGCGCGTGCCAGCGCTTCGTTGCCCGCCGCCGCGTTCACCAGCTTGCGGAAACGCGTGACGTACTTCGCGCCGCCGTAGGCGAGCAGGCGTTCTTCGCGATCGCGGATGAGTTCCGGCAGCGACATCTGTTCCATCGTCACGTGCGGGGCGCTCACCTGCGCCGTCAAGGCTTCTAGCGCCGTTGGGTCCGCTGCGGCCAGGCGGCCGATGGCAAACGCCAGCTTGTTCGCGCCGACCGCGACATTGTTGAGTTCCAGAGCGCGCATCAGCGCCGCGAGCGAGAGCGGCACGAGGCCGAGCTGCCACGCGAAGCCCAGCATCAGGATGTTCGCGCCGATGGTGTCGCCCAGGAAGCGCTGCGCCAGCGCCTGTGCATCGCAACTGCGCATGGCGTCGTGCGCGCCGGGACCGGCCGCGTGACGCAGCTTGTCGAGCAGGGCATCCGCGTGAAGACTGGCCTCGGGGTTCTGCACGAAGGTGGCATTTGGAATCGCGTGCGTGTTCACGACGATCTTCGTGCGATCGTGCCGGACCGTCTGCAAGGCCTCCGGGCTCGCGCCGACCACGAGATCGCAGGCGAGCAGCAGGTCGGCCTGCTGGGTGTCGATGCGCACCTGGTTGAGCAGCGCATCGGTGGCGGCGAAGCGCACGAACGACAACACCGAGCCGCCCTTCTGCGCAAAGCCCATGAAGTCAAGCACCGACGCGCTCTTGCCTTCCAGATGCGCCGCCATGCTGATCAGCGCGCCGACCGTCACGACGCCCGTGCCGCCGACGCCCGTCACGAGGATGTCGTAGGGCGCGTCGTCGAGCCGGGTTGCGGGCGGCGTCAACGCATCGACGCGGCGCGCGAGTTCCGCCGGATCGAACGCGTGGCCTTCGGCCTTTTTCAGCTTCGCGCCTTCGAGCGTGACGAAGCTCGGACAGAAGCCGTTCACGCACGAATAATCCTTGTTGCACGACGACTGGTCGATGCGGCGCTTGCGTCCCAGCTCCGTCTCGACCGGTTCCACCGACAAACAATTCGACTGCACGCCGCAATCGCCGCAGCCTTCGCAGACGGCTTCGTTGATGAACAGGCGCTTGTCCGGATCGGGAAACTCGCCTTTCTTGCGGCGGCGGCGCTTCTCCGCCGCGCAGGTCTGGTCATAGATCAGCACGGTCACGCCCGGCGTGTCGCGCAGGCGGCGCTGGACCTCGTCGAGCTGGCCGCGGTGATGAAACGTCGTGCCGCGCGGAAACTGGTCCTCGTGGCCCTGGTACTTCTCCGGTTCGTCGCTGACAACTACCAGCAGCGCAATGCCTTCCGCTTCCACCTGACGGGCGATCTGCGGCACGGAGATGCTGCCGTCGACCGGCTGGCCGCCGGTCATCGCGACGGCGTCGTTGTAGAGGATCTTGTAGGTGATGTTGGCCTTCGCCGCCACCGCCTGACGGATCGCGAGAATGCCCGAATGGAAGTAGGTGCCGTCGCCGAGGTTCTGGAACACGTGCGGCGTTTTGGTGAACATCGAGTGCGACGCCCAGTCGACGCCTTCGCCGCCCATCTGGATCAGGCCGGTCGTGTCGCGCTCCATCCACGACGCCATGAAGTGGCAGCCGATGCCCGCATGCGCAATCGATCCTTCCGGCACCTTCGTCGACGTGTTGTGCGGGCAGCCCGAGCAGAAGTAGGGCGTGCGCTTCACGGCGTCGGCGACGTTCGAGAGAATCTGCGGCGCGACCAGATCGACCACCTTGTCGCGGCGATCCAGCGCGGGCTTGTGATGCGCAAGCCATTGCGCGAACACGGGCAGCACACGCGACGGCCGCAGTTCACCGAGCGCGCTCAGCAGCGCGGCGCCGTCCCGCGCATGCTTGCCGATCACCACCGGGCGGGCGCCGTCGGTGCGGTTGTACAGATGCTCCTTGATCTGCTGCTCGACGACCGGTCCTTTTTCCTCGATCACGAGCACTTCGCTCAGGCCGTCGACGAACTGTTCAAGGCGCGTCGTCTCCAGCGGATACGACAGCCCGACCTTGTAGATGCGCACGCCGGCGGCGTCGAGATCGGCGACGGTCAGGTCCAGGCGGCGCAAGGCTTCCATCAGGTCGAGATGGGCCTTGCCGCAGGTGACGATGCCCACGTTGGCGCGCGGACTCGGCGCGATCCACTTGTCGATGCTGTTCGCGCGCGCGAAGTGGCGCACCGCGTCGAGCTTGGCGGCGAGGCGCGCTTCGATCGTCAGGCTCGGCAGGTCCGGCCAGCGGTTGTGCAGGCCGCCGGCGGGCGGCGTGAAGTCGCCGGGCGCGGTCCAGTCGCGGCGGACGGCGTCGAGATCGACGGTCGAGCCGGATTCGACGGTCTCCGAGATCGCCTTGAAGCCGACCCACGCGCCCGAGAAGCGCGACAGCGCCCAGCCGTACAGGCCGAACTCCAGCATGTCCGCGACGTTCGACGGATTCACCACCGGCATGTGCCACGAGATCATCGTCTGGTCGCTCTGATGCGGCATCGACGACGACACGCAGCCGTGGTCGTCGCCCGCCACGACCAGCACGCCGCCATGCGGCGACGAGCCGTAGGCGTTGCCGTGCTTGAGGGCGTCGCCGGCGCGATCGACGCCCGGTCCCTTGCCGTACCACATCGCGAACACGCCATCGACGGTGCGTTCCGGGTCGGACTCCACGCGCTGCGTGCCGAGCACCGCGGTGCCGCCGAGTTCCTCGTTGATGGCGGGCAGAAAGCGCACGTCGTGCGACGCGAGCAATTTCTTGGCCTTCCACAACTGCTGGTCCACCATGCCGAGCGGCGAGCCGCGATAACCGCTGATGAAGCCGGCGGTGTTCAGGTCCGCCGCGCGGTCCTGTTCGCGCTGCATCAGCACGAGGCGCACGAGGGCTTGCGTGCCGGTGAGGAAGATGCGGCCGTGCGTGGCGCTCAGGTTGTCGCCGAGTTGATAGTCCGACAGCGCGGGAGCAAGGCAGGCATCGGCGGGGACGCGAGCGTTCATGGAATCTCCGGTCTCGTTTTGGTATGTGGGGCAATGCGTCATTCTTTGCCGCCGAAAGCGGAATGTTTTTGCGCACTGTCCGCGATTCGGGCGAAATCGAGAAGCAGATGGATCAATTGCCGCTGATGCGAGAGAAATCTTCTCGATCTGGCTCGCGTGCGCGTTAACCCGGATCGTTCAGACCACGTCGGATGGAGTTTTGGGACTAACCTGAACGACACTGAAACCCGCGAAGAAGACGAGACCGATGAAGCTCTACTACTGGCCGAAGACGCGCGCCTTTCGCGCGCTGTGGATGCTCGAGGAAATGCGTGTGCCGTACGAACTCGAGTACGTGAACATTCGCGCGGGTGCGCAGAACGGCGCTGACTTCAGCCGCGTCAATCCGATGTCGAAACTGCCGGCGCTCGAGGACGGCGGCGTGCGCGTGGCGGAATCGGGCGCGGTGCTGCTGTATCTGGCGGATCGCTATCCGGAGAGCGGGCTGGGCGTGCCCGTCGATGATCCGGCGCGCGGTCGTTTCCTGCAATGGATGTTTTTCACCGGCTCCTGCCTGGAGCCCGCGATGGCCGAGCGCATGACCGGCGCGCCGGGCAACACGGTGAGTTTCGGCTGGGGTGATCTGGCGCGGGTCGAGCATGCGATCGAAAGCGCGCTGGAGGAGGGGCCGTGGCTGCTCGGCGAGCAGTTCACCGCCGCCGATGTACTCGCGGCGAGCACGCTGCAGATTGCGCTGGTCGCGAAGCTGATTCCGCCGGAGGGCGTGCTGTTCGAGTACGTCGAGCGCTCGCTGGCGCGCGAAGGTCATGAGCGTGCATTGGCGATCGACCGTCGCGAGGCCGCGCGGCTTGCGCCTGCTGCTCAGGCGGGCGTGGCGCACGCGTCACGCTGAGCGGAATCAGGGAAAGGCGCGCGGTTTCGGAATGCCCGCGCCGGCTTCGATATCCGCCACGCCGCGCTGATGCGCAAGCTCGACGGCTTCGGCGCGATCAACCAGCCCTTCGTCGCCGCCGACCGTCTGCCACGCCTGCACCGCCTTGTCGTGATGGCGGATTTCGTACTCCGCGTCCCAGCGCGAGCCTTGCAGCTCGACCGGTCTCACGTGGATCGCATAGACGCCGTAAAGGAAGATCTGCTCCGGCATGGTGTCCTCCATTGCAGTCAGCAGCGGCCGCGAGGCAATCAGCCAAGCGCCGCCTGGCCGCTATAGTTCGATTTCCCCGAGAATCCGGTGCGCGAGCGCGCGCGCTTCGTCGAGTGCTTCTTCTTCGTTGCCCGAGGCGGCGTCCACTTCGAAGACCTTCGCCTCGGTGTCCTCGCCGTCGTCGCGCGTGAGCGAAACGAGGCCCTGGAACTGACCGTCGTCGATGGCGCGCACGCCGATCTGCGCGGTGTAGATGCCTTTCGTGTAGGTGGTGTCTTCCATGGTGGATACGCCTCCGGGCAAGGACGAATCCATGCTAGCACGCGGATATGCGACGCGTATGACGCCGTCCTGCCGCTTTATTTCAGCAGCGCTTCGACTTCGTCGAGCGTCGGCGAATGCGCACCCGAATGACGACAGGCCGCCGCACCCGCCGCGAGCGCGAACCTCAGATGCTCCGGCCAGTCGCCGTGGCGCGCCATCAGGCTGTAGAGCAATCCGCCGATGGAAGCATCGCCGGCCCCGACCGTATCCGCCACTTCCACGCTCGGCGGACGCGCGCTGAATTGCTCGTCGCCGGCGTAGAGCGTGGCCTGCGCGGAGCCGCGCGTGACGAGCAGGGTGGCCTGCGGATTCATCGCGCGAATCGCGGCAAGCGCGTCCGGCTCGGATTTGTCCTTGAACAGCATGTGCAGGTCTTCGTCCGAGACCTTGATGAGGTCGGCGAGCCCGGCCATGTTGCGCAGGATCGGCTCGTAGCCGTGCTCCATCAGGTTGCGGTAGTTCGGATCGAAGCTGATTTTCACGCCGTGCTCGCGCAACTGCCGGGCGAGCGCCGCCAGCGTGGCGCCGAGCGGCTGGCGCACGAGACTGATGCAGCCGAAGTGCGCCCACTTCACCCGCTCCATCCAGCCTTGCGGCAGGCGCGACGGATCGAAGGCGAGATCGGCGCCGTTCTCGCCCATGAAGTAATAGGTAGGCGGCTGCGTCTTGTGGACGATGGCCAGCAGCGGCGGGCGCTCGACGCGCTGCATGAAGCGCATGTCGAGGCCGGACGCGACGCTGGCTTCCCACAGGTCGTCAGAAAAGTTGTCGGTGCCGAGCGAGCCGGCGCATGCGGTCGGCAGGCCGAGGCGCGCGACCGCGCGGGCCACGTTCCAGCCCGCGCCGCCCGGACGCGAGAGCCAGCTCGACACGTCCGTGCGGATCATGTCGGTGAGGATGTCGCCGGCGGAGACGAATTGCGGGAAGGTGCTGTGCTCGCTTGCCATCGATTTCACCGTGAATGTTGTGACGGGGCGAGCGCGTTCAGCACTTCGTAGCACGCGCCCATGGTGTGATAGTCGGTCTTGCCCGCGGGACTTTTTTCGTCGCCGTACTTGCGGTTGTCGCAGGTCAGGATGCGATACCACGCGCCGTATTCGTGATCGACGAAATGCGCCCAGCTGTAGCGCCAGAGTTCGTCGTAGCAGTCCCAGAAACGCTCCCGGCCCGTGCGGGCGCCGAGCAGCGCCGCCGCCGCGAAGCTCTCCGCCTGGACCCAGAAATACTTGTCGTGGTCGCAGATCGTGTCGTCGGGACCGAAGCCGTAATACAGGCCGCCGTGCCGGCTGTCCCACGCGCGGTTGAAACCGGCGTCGAACAGTTCCACTGCGCGCGGCGCGAGCCACGGCAGCGGGCGATGCCGCTCCAGGATCAGCAGGAGCTTCGCCCATTCGGTCTGATGACCGGGCTGGAAGCCCCACGGGCGGAAGATGTTCGAACTGTCCGACTCGTTGTAGTGCCAGTCCACCGACCAGTCGGGCCGGAAGTGCTCCCACACGAGCCCGTTCGACAGCCGGGCCTGGCGCAGCGTGATGTTGCCCGCGATCTTCTCGGCGCGGTCGAGGTAGACCACATGGCCGGTTGCCTCGTAGGCGGCCAGCAGCGCCTCGGTGGCGTGCATGTTGGCGTTCTGCCCGCGATAGTCGGAAAGACGCCAGTCGGGCGTGGCTTCGTCGGCGTACAGGCCGGCGTCGGCGTCCCAGAAGCGGCGCTCCATCAGCGCGAAGGTTTCGTCGATCATCGGCCGGGCTTCGTCGATGCCCGCCATCGCCGCATGCGCGCACGCGAGCAGCACGAAGGCCATGCCGTAGCAGTGGCGCGTGCCGTCGAGGGTGCGTTTCTGGCCGTCGCGCCACTCGATTTCCCAGTCGTAGCCCTCCAGCGCCGCGTCCCAGTGCGCCGCGCGCAGGAAGCCGAACGCGTGCCGCGCGTCGTCCTGATGGCGCGCGTCGCCGAAATGCCGGTACGCCATCGCGTGGTTGAAGACGAAACGCGTGCTGCTGACGAGGTGGCGCGTCGTGGGGTTGTAGACGCTGCCGTCGTCCTTGAAGAAGTGGAAGAAGCCGCCGGACGGGTCGCGGGCGTGGGGCGCGTAGAACGCGAGCGTGTCGCGCACGTGCGCGAGCAGGAAGTCGTGGCTGCGAAAGTCGATCGCGCGTTCTGCCGGCGCTGCTTCCGCGAGGGCGGGTGAGGCAGTCATGTTCATGGCGTGCTGATGTCCTGGTTCGCGTGCTGTCTTGATGCCGGTTTCCCCTGAGGGCCCGCGCCGGAACTCGCGCGCGGGATGAAGTCGACTGCGACGAGCGTATCGGCCTGATTCGGCGGCCCCGACGTGTCCTCCAGCAGCAGTTCGACGCCGCGGCGCCCGAGCGCTTCCTTGTCGATGGCGACGGTCGAGAGCGGCGGCGTGCTCTGCGCGGCGGCGGGAATGTCGTCGAAACCCACGAACGCGATGTCTTCCGGCACGCGCAAGCCATGAGCGAGACAGACCCGCATCGCGGCGAGGGCCGCTGCATCGTTATAGGCGAAAACGGCGTCGGGCAGCGGCGCGGATTGCGCGCGTGCATCGGCGATCAGGCGTTCCATGGCGTCGGCGGCGGCGAGATCGGCTGGCAGACCCGGCTGGGTCATGATTTCGAGCATCGGATCGAACAGGAGGCCCGCGTCGAAATAAGCCTTGCGATAGCCCAGCGCGCGCTGCGCGATGCTGTGATGCGCGAGCGAGCCGCCAATGAACGCGATGCGCCGCCGCCCCGACGCGAACAGATGCTGCATCGCGAGCGAGGCGCCTCGGGCGTTGTCGATGTTGACGGAGCGGAAACCCGGCGCGCGCAGGTCGATGAGCACGGTCGGGCGCGCAAGCGCATGCAGGTGCGCGAGCAATTCCGGCTCGACGAAACCCGCGACGGCAATGGCGTCGGGCGCATGGAGCCGCATTTGTTGCGCGAGATCCTGGGTGGGGCCGGCGGTGAGCACGGATGGCACCAGCCGGCGTTCGCGGCAGGCTTCCTCGAAGCCGTTCAGCACGTGCGAGAAGAATGGGCTGACGGCGAAGTTGTTGTGTTGCCGGTGCAGCAGGAAGGTCACGCGGCGAATGCGAGTGCGCAATTGCGCGGAGTCATAGCCCAGTTGCTGCGCCACTTCGACGACGCGTATGCGCGTGGCCTCGGACAGCCCGGGTTGATTTTTGAGCGCGCGCGAAACGGTGCCGATCGAGACGCTGGCGGCGCGTGCGACATCGCGAATGGTGGTGGCCATCGTAGTGTTCCTGTCTCCGCTATGGCCGGCGCGTTTGATATTTGCTGTTTATCGCGACTGCCGGGTTTATTCTGATCTCGGCGATTGTATAGTAAAAATCGCGGCAGAAAACCCGCATCAAGCTAGGAGAAAACCACGATCACCCTGATGTATAAGCGATTCCTTGCACTTTGTTTGTTTAGTAAAACCACAAAACATTACTCCAGACCTTCGCGTTCATGGACGGATCGCGCGTCTCGCGTCCAGACGTCGAGCACCAGGTCGTCGTCCTGATAGCGGCAAAGATGCGGCAGGCTCAGGCGGTCGCGCAGCGTGGCGTGGACATCGTCGCCGATGCGCGGCCAGCCCGCGATCTCTTTGCGCCAGTGACATGCGACAACCGCGCCGGAGGCTGACAGGCGTTCGTGCAGGAAGTCGGCGACGCGCAGCAACTGCGGCTCGTCCAGGTAATAGCCAATCTCGCTCATCACGACGAGATCCACCGAGCCGGAAGGCCAGACGTCCGGCCATTGCATCTGCTCGACACTCACGTTCGCCAGGCGCGAGATGCGCCGGCGCGTGAGTTCCACGGCTTGTTCCGCGATGTCGGCGGCAAGAAGTTCGCCGCAACGCGAGGCGAGCAACGCGGTCAGTTCACCGTTGCCGCAGCCCGGTTCGAAGGCACGCGCGTAATACTCTTCGGGCAGCGCCGCGAGCGTGAGCGCCCGCTTGCGCCGTTCGTACCAGCGCTCTCTGATTTTCCAGGGGTCTTCGCTCTCCTGATACAGGGTGTCGAAGTGCTGCTTGCTCTCGTGGCCGGGCGCGCTCATATCAGTACGACCTCGAAGGGGCGCGTGAGCCGCGCCAGCACATGATCCGGCAAGACCGGTGTACGGCCCATCGCTGCGTCGGGCTCGATCTGGCTGCGGAAGGCCTGCACGGCCCGCAGTTTGCGCGCGTGGGTTGCTTCGTCGAGCACGATCCGCCGCGCACGGCTCCAGGGCACGCGGGTGTCGTCGGGCGACGCCCAATGCCAGGTCCACAGCGGCACCTCGACACAGGGCAGCTCCAGCGCACCCGCGGCTGCGTGTACGGCACGCCCGGCGGCTTCGTGATCGGGATGGCCGTCGTTGCGCCAGGTGGTGAATACCACGTCACCGGGTTGCAGAAGCCGCGACAGGCGCTCCGCCAGGACCGGTTCGAACTGCCTGGCGCCGCCGTCCTGCAGTCCGAGCCGGACAACCTGTACCTGACGCAGATGCAGGCGTTGCAGCGCGTCCTTGGTTTCCTGCGGGCGTTCCCGTGCGAGCCGCTCGGCAGGCCAGCCATGCGAATCGGGATGGCTGGCGGTGCCGTCGGTGACGGCGACGATCAGGATGCTCCGGCTGAGTTGCGACAGCCGCGCGAGCAGTCCGCCGGTGCCGAGCACCTCGTCGTCCGGATGAGGCGCGACGATGACCGCGCGCGCGCCAAACGGCACGAGCTCCGCTGGCTCGACCTCCGGTAGCGCGCTAAGGCGGGCCCAGCCTTGCCATGCCGACTCGGGCGTACCGTCGCCGACGATGGCGCGGTCGTGGCCGTTGGTGTCGTGTTCGGATTCGGCTGGCGCTCTCGTGGTCACACTTGCCATGAAGTCTCTTCCTCCTCGATGACGCATTCAGCGAGCGCGGCTTCGTCGCGCTCTGCGTGGCTTTGTCGAATGAATACCGGTAGATCCGCCATCAACTGCGCGAAGTGCGGGTCGCGACACAACGGCCCGGCGCCCAGTGCACGCCCCGCGCGCTCGACGACGCGCGCCGCCGCGCGTTCCGCCGCGAGCCGGGCGCGCATCGCGTGTGCCATGGCGTGCGCATGCGGCTCGCGATCGATGTGCGTTGCGGTCTCGCGCAGCAGGGCGGCCGTTGCGCTGAGCGTCGTATCGATTGCGCCGAGATGGGCGAGCTTGTAGGGCGCGGGGCGCTTGCGTACGTCGCGCGCGACGAACTGTGCGATGGCCGCCGCAGCACCAAACCAGCATGCGGCGATGCCCGCGCCGCCCTGCCAGAAACCGGGGCGCTCCAGATACGCGCGCGCGCCGCCGATGCGCCGCGCAGGGACGTGCTCGAAGCGCACTTCGACGCTCGCGCTGGCCCGCATGCCGACGGCGCTCCAGCCGGAGCCGCTGACCGTCACCCCGGGATGATCCAGCGCGACGGCGGCGATAATCGGCTCGCCCGCTTCGTTCCAGGCGGTCACGAGCGCGTGCGTGACGGATGCCGCCCCTGAGCACCAGGCCTTTGTGCCCTGCAATAGCACGGATTCGGCGCTTGCTTCGCCGAGGGCGGAGAGCCGTGCATCCGGTGGCTCGGCGGCCCACACGGCCCAGGCCTTGCCTGCTTCGGGTTCGTGGCCATCGAGCTCGGCGAGGATGGCGACGGCATCCGTGTGGCCTTCGTACAGCTTGACGACCGAGAGGTCAAAGCCGGCAACCGCGCCGAGCGCGCGCCACCGCGCGGCGGTTTCGCCTTGACCGGGCAGCGGCGGGCGGTCGAGCCGCGCGTCGATCAGTGCGCGTAGTGCCTGGCCCGTTGCCTCGGCGCTGCCGCGTTCAAACGGCAGCGTGGCAAGGAACGCGCGCAAGGCGCCCGCTTCCGCGCGAGGCGTGCCAAGTGTCTCTGCCCGATTCATTGTTTGCGCCCTGGCTGGTACGGCGCGCGTGCTGTTTGCATGGTTCCCTCACGGCTCTGCTGCGTGTCATGACAGAAGTGTGGCAAGGGACATGCCCGGCCGCCATTCAGCCGGAAGGCATAGGCAAAAGCGACGGATGTCCGTCAGCGAAAGTGTGCGAATGCTTGATGGAGCGCCGACGGTTTGGCTTATGCCATCCGGCCGAATCGACGGCGACGCGCAGCCGGCGTCAAATGACACAAAGGCCGCGCGGGGCGGCCTTCGTCAGGAATGGAGCGGGAATGGAACGGTTCAGCGTTGCGCGGGCGCACCGGCGCTTTCGCCTTTGCGCACGGGTTCAGCGGCGGTCTTGCGTGCGCCCCAGCGCTGCGCGAGCACGGCACAGACCATCAACTGGATCTGGTGGAACAGCATCAGCGGCAGGACCACCGCACCCACGGCGTGCGAAGCGAAGATCACTTTTGCCATTGGAATGCCTGAGGCAAGGCTCTTTTTCGAGCCGCAGAAGATGATGGTGATCTGGTCTGCGCGGCTGAAGCCCATACGCTTCGCGGTGAATGCCGTGATGAAAAGCGCCGCTGCCAGCAGCAGGATGTTGACGGCCACGAGGCCCGCGAGCGTGCCGAGCGAGATTGAATGCCAGATGCCTTCATTCACGGCCTCGCTGAAGGCAACGTAGACGACCAGCAGGATCGAGCCCTGATCCACGAACTTGAGGATGGCGCGATGCGCGTCCACCCATCTGCCGATGGCCGGGCGCAGCAATTGTCCTGCGATGAACGGCACCAGCAGTTGCAGCGTGATATTGCCGACCGTGTGCCATGGCGAGCCCGTTGTTGCGCCGTGATTGCTCACCACGAGTCCGACGAGCGCAGGCGTGATGAAAATGCCGAGCAGACTCGAGGCCGACGCGCTGCAGACGGCCGCCGGCACGTTGCCCTTGGCCATCGAAGTGAACGCAATGGAGGACTGCACCGTGGAGGGCAAGGTGCACAGGAACAGGATGCCGGTGTAGAGCGCGGGCGTGACGAGCGGCGTCAGCACCGGTTTGAGTACGAGTCCGAGCAGGGGAAACAGCGCGAACGTGCTGAGCAGGACAACCACGTGCAGTCGCCAATGCGTTGCACCCGCCACGATGGCTTCGCGCGAGAGTTTTGCGCCGTGCAGGAAAAACAGCAATCCAATGGCGACGTTGGTGATCCAGTTGAACGCAACCGCTGCGCCGCCGCGGCACGGCAGGAGGCTGGCGAGAATGACGGTGCCGACGTGCGCCAGCGTGAAGTTGTCGGGAAGGAGTTTGGGCCGTGCCATTCAGGATTCTCGCGCGTGGGGAAACCGGTCGGTCATGCGTCGCGGTTCCAGCGTCGTATTAGTGAAAACCATGATTTTCGCCCGGGACGGATTGAATTGGCAAATTCATTTGCTGGAGTGATTAATGCGCGTGGCGCATGAAATCTTGCCTTTGAGCACCGCAATCTGTCCGCAGCGGACACACCTGCAGCGCTATCTTTCAGCAACAGAAAATCGACGATTTTCCTCACATGATTAAGCATCCAAAACGGCAGGTCGGAAGGAAAAACTCTGACGTAACATGGTGTTACAACCATCGAGCGGACATAACACTTTTTGGCTCGACTGCCGTCGCAGCGCCCAATAAATTGTTGAATACACCGGTTTGCAGGTCATGCCCATCCGTTTTCAGCGGCATGAGCTGACCGCTCCGACCAAAGCCGGTGGTTCGCTGAATGGGCAGGTTCGAGGCGCAAGCATCGGGCCACAATCCACCTGTTTGCGAACGAGGATATCGGTCGGATCTTGGCAGTTTCGACATGACGCTCACAGGCTTTCGCAACACGACCCGGCTTTTCGCAACCGCTGCGCTCGGCGCACTCGCGGTGGCGGGTTCGCTCGCGCTCGCGGGGCCGCGTGTCGAATGGCTGTCACCCGCAGTGTTTGACAACTCCGCCGCCAGCAGGCAATCGTTGCACTACACGCCTGTCTCGTCGAAAGACGGCCTGACGCCCGTCAGCGCCGAAGTCCGCACGGTCCCGCAGGTGGATCAGGCGGCTCCGTTGCACGGCGCCGGTTCCATTCGCGCCGACATCACCCGCTACAACGAAGAACGCAGCCTGCCGCGCCCGCCGGGACGGCCGTCGGATGCCGGCCGCGCGCCGGTCAACGGCAATTTCCGCAACTGATCGCTTGACGCTTCCTCGCGTGTCCTGAACCGGCACGTCGGCGCTCGTCCGCGCGCGGAACGACAAAAAAATTGTCCGTCCAGTTCCGCTGTCATATTGACGCAATCTCGCCACAGTTAAGCGTCCGCTTTCTCATAAATATTTCCCTCCTTTATCCGCGCAAGGACAATGCGCCCTGCGCGGATGAATGTCGCATTTCAGTACTTCGCCAGGCTTGGTTTCTCTCGATCAGGCGCGCCCCTCTTGGCCGCGCGCCGACATGATCCGCGAGTCCCGCGCGGCTGACGGCGATGCGCCTCGCATGCGTCCCGGGCGCGCACGGCATGAAGTATCCGAATCGCTATACCCGCAATAACCAAAAACATTTTTGACCGGAAAAATGGTCCGTAAAGATGGTGCCGCTCCACACGCGATGCCTCTCTCGCCCATTCACCGTCAACCGGTCAGACGAGGCGAGTGCAACGCTCCTCGCCCGCCACGCATTTAATTTTCGACAAAGACAGGAGAGTTCATGAAGCCAACCGTCAACCGTGCGCCGAAGACTACGGTGAAGACAACGGTCAAGGCCACAGTGGTCGCCGCAGCGCTGCTCGGCATGTTCGCGGCGGGATCCGCGCAGGCGCAGTCGAGCGTTTCGCTCTACGGCCAGGTCGACGAATGGGTCGGCGCCACCAAGTTTCCGGGCAGCGATCGCGCATGGAATGTGAGCGGCGGCGGCATGTCGACGTCTTACTGGGGCATGAAGGGCGCCGAAGATCTCGGCGGCGGCTACAAGGCCATCTTCACGCTGGAAAGCTTCTTCCGCGCGCAAAACGGCCAGTACGGCCGCTTCCAGGGCGACACCTTCTTCGCGCGTAACTCCTACGTCGGCATTCAAGGCCCGATCGGCACGTTCACGGCTGGCCGCCTGACGACGCAACTCTTCGTCTCGACGATCCTGTTCAACCCCTTCGTCGATTCGTACGTGTTCTCGCCGATGGTCTATCACGTGTTTCTCGGCCAGGGCACGTTCCCGACCTACACGACGGACCAGGGCGTGACGGGCGATTCGGGCTGGAACAACGCGGTGCAGTACACATCGCCTGACTTCAATGGCCTGTCGGGCAGCGTGATGTACGCGTTCGGCAACAACGCCGGCGATGGCCGCTCCAAGAAGTACAGCGCGCAGTTCCTGTATTTCCACGGCCCGTTCGCGGCCACCGGCGTCTACCAGTACGTCAACTTCAACAACGCGCCGGGCGACCTGCCGACCTCCAACGCCTTCACGATCCCCGGCTTCAAGAGCCAGAGCGTAGGCCAGCTGGGCGCGTCGTTCGACATGAAGTTCGTCAAGTTCTTCGCGCAGTACATGTACACGAAGAACGACATCGATGTCGGCACCTTCCACGTCAACACGGGGCAAGGCGGCGTGACCGTGCCGCTCGGCCCGGGCACGGTGATGGCGTCCTACGCGTACTCGCGCAGCAACGGCGGCCTCGATCAGACGCACAAGAGCTGGGCGCTCGGCTACGACTATCCGCTCTCGAAGCGCACCGATGTCTACGCGGCCTACCTGAACGACAAGTACACCAGCATCTCGTCGGGCGATACCTTCGGCGTCGGCATCCGCGCGAAGTTCTGACGCGCGCGTTTTTCGCCTCGTCAAACGAAACACCGCGCCTCGTGTGAACTGACCCCGCAAAGTTGGACAGTTTTGGGCTAGGGCCGTGAGGGCTGAGTTCTGTACATCACAGGACTCAGCCCTTTTAGCTTCAGCTTGATGCG
>NZ_JARUXT010000001.1:72409-453543 GCF_031451075.1 Caballeronia sp. LZ043
AGTCTTTGACGACTGCTTGCTTGAATCGTGCGCTGTGCTTGCTCATGAAAAAACACCCCAAATCGTTGGACTGGTGTCCAACTTTTGGGGTGCAGTTCACGTGCGCGGTGTTTTGTTCTCAGCAGCCGGCGATCGAAACCGGAAAGCGAAACTCAGCCGATCGCCAGCCGCGCTTTCGCGTCGTCGTATTCGCTCTTCAGCCGGGCGACGAGTTCCGCGACGCTCGGCACGTCGCTCATCAGTCCGACTCCCTGTCCCGCGCCCCAGATGTCCTTCCACGCCTTCGCCTTGGGATCGGCGAAATTCATCGCGGTCTTGTCGGAGACGGGCAGCGCGTCGGGGTCCAGGCCCGCGTTGACGATGCTCTCGCGAATGTAGTTGCCGTGTACGCCGGTGAAGAGATTGGTGTAGATGATGTCGGCGGCATTCGCCTCGACGATCGCGCGCTTGTAGCTTTCCTGCGCATGCGCCTCCTGCGTGGCGATGAAGCGCGTGCCCATGTACGCGAGATCGGCGCCCATGGCCTGCGCCGCCAGAATCGAGCCCCCGTTGGCAATGGCGCCCGACAGCACGATGGGACCGTCGAACATGCGCCGCACTTCGCCGACGAGCGCAAAGGGAGAGGTCGTGCCCGCGTGTCCGCCCGCGCCGGCCGCGACGAGGATCAGCCCGTCGACGCCGGCTTCGAGCGCCTTCTGCGCGTGCCTGATATTGATGACGTCATGCAGGACGATGCCGCCATACGAGTGCACGGCGTCAATCATTTCCTTGACCGGCGCGCGCAGGCTCGTGATGAAGATCGGCACCTTGTGCTCGACGCATACGCGCACGTCCTGTTCGAGCCGTGCATTCGACTGGTGAACGATCTGGTTCACCGCAACCGGCCCGATGACCGCGTCGGGATGGGCTGCCTTGTGCTCGGCGAGCGACGCCTGGATCTGCGTGAGCCATTCATCGAGCATTTCGGCGGGGCGGGCATTGAGCGCCGGGAACGATCCGACGATGCCTGCCTTGCACTGCGCCAGCACCAGTTCCGGATAACTGACGATGAACATGGGCGAACCGACGACCGGCAAGGCAAGGTGCTGCAGGATGGCGGGCAGGGCCATGGCACGAGTCTCCAGAAAGGGGCGCGAGCGGTGTTGAGTGATTTTACGAGCAAGGGTTCGTTGCGGCACGCACGATCGTGCTGCGAACGGTCGTTCGATTGTAAATGAAACAGGCTGCGTGACCACTCGGGGCGTTCCCGAAGAAGTCTTCGGTTTTGCGGTTTCATGGCGCTGCCGCCATCAGTCACGGAAGCCCCGCGCCTACAATGTTCCGCAACGCCACGAGCCCATAACAACCATGTCTTTCGCAGACTACGAAACGTTCAGCGTTGCTGCAGGAGACGTCGATATCGTCGGAATGAAGGGCGGCGACGGTCCTCCGCTGCTGCTGTTGCATGGACATCCGCAAACTCATGAGATCTGGCATCGATGTGCCGATGAACTGGCTCGCCATTTCACGGTGATCGCCACCGATCTGCGCGGTTACGGCGCATCGGGCAAGCCGCCCAGCGACGCGCGGCACACCCCCTATTCGAAGCGCGCGATGGCCGCCGATCAGGTCGCGGTAATGCGCCATTTCGGCTTCGAACGTTTCCTGGTGTGCGCGCACGATCGCGGCGCGCGCGTCGCGCATCGCATGGCCCTGGATTTTCCCGACGCGGTGGACCGGCTGATGCTGCTGGACATCGCGCCGACGCTCGCCATGTATGAAGCCACTGATCGCGCCTTCGCGACCGCGTACTTCCACTGGTTCTTCCTGATTCAGCCGGCGCCGTTGCCGGAACTGCTGATCGGCGGCAATCCCGACGCCTATATCGAGCGCGTGATGGGCAACCGTCACGCAGGCCTCGCGCCGTTCGCGCCGCATGCGCTGCAGGCGTATCGCGACGCGCTGAAATCGCCGGGCGCGATCTTCGGCATGTGCGAGGACTATCGCGCGTCGGCGGGCATCGACCTCGAACACGATCGCGCCGATCTCGAGCGCGGCCTGAAGATCGGCTGTCCGTTGCGCGTGCTGTGGGGGCAGGAAGGCGTGATCGCGCAATGCTTCGATGCGCTTGCCGAGTGGCGGCGCGTCGCGCGCGACGTGAGCGGCCGCGCATTGCCGTGCGGGCACTATATTCCCGAGGAACAGCCGGACGCCTTGCTCGCCGAAATGCTCGCGTTCTTTGCCGCCGAATCCGCCTGAACCGCGCAACGGAACATCGTCTTACACGGGGTCAGGTGAGCGAAAATGTTCTGTAGGGAAAGCACCGATGCACGTGAAAATGTGTCGCGCTACGATACGCTGGACGTTGATCACGTCCCTATGATTCCGCCGCTTGCCGTAGCTGACAAGCGGCTTTCTTTTTGAGCGCGTGGTCCTGGCAATGCGCCTGTTCAGGCCGCCGACACACACTCGCCGCTCACCTTCACCGCACCGCTGCGCGCCAGTTCCCCGACGATCTTCTCCAGCAACGCCCGCCGTTGCGCGGCAGGCGCGAGCGCTTCGGCGGCGGCGCGCATCGCGCGGGCCTCCGCGGTCATCGCGACGATGGCGTCGAGCGTCATCGTGCGGACTTCCATCAGCCGGAACACGATCAGCACCTTGAGCGCGTTCTTCGCGTTGCGGGCCGGGTCGGCTTGCAGATAGTCGAGCCGCGACACGGCGGTGTCGAGTGCGCGGGCGACGTCGGTGAACGGCGCGCCATGGCCCGGAATCACGACATCGATATCGAGCGTGGCGATCAGATCCAGCACCGCGCGCGCTTCCACGAAACCGCTCTCGCCTTCCAGTTCCGGAAAGATCACCCCGAAGCCGTTTTCCCACAACGCGTCGGCGCTGATCAGCACGCGCATTTCCGGGCTATACAGCATCAGCGAATGCGGATCGTGACCCGGCGCGCCGAGCGCGTTCCACGCGAAGCCGCCAAGTTCGAGCGTCGCGCCCTGCGCGAGCGTGCCGCTCAGGGCGAAGCGCTCGCAGTGCTGGCCGGTCGCGCGAAAGGACAGCGCCTCTTCGTCCCAGGCGCGCACGGCCTGCGCGTCGCCGGCGGGCACCAGCGTGTCGCACGCGTAGGTCCGTTGCAGCAGCGCGTTGCCGCCGCAGTGATCGGAATGAAGGTGCGTATTGACGATCAGGTCGAGCGGACGCGCGCCCAGTGTCTGCTGCACCAGCGCGAGCGTCTGCGGCGCATGCGCGGCATAGCCGGTGTCGACGATGGCCGTGCCTTCGGCGCTCGCGAACAGCACGTTGTTCGACGAGAGCCAGCCCCGTTCGAACACCGTCATGGCATCACGCAGCGGCTGCGGCAATGGATTCATGTCGCGCGCTCCAGCGGCATCACGACGATGGTCGCGGTCGCTTCGATGACCGTCTCGCCGGACTGATTGCGCGCACTGCCTTCGAGCTTCACCAGGTCGCCGTTGAGGCTGGCTTTCCATTTCGCGTCGATGACTTGCCAGCGCATCGTCAGCGTGTCGTTCGCTTTCACCGCGCGCCTGAGACGGATGCCGAACTCGAGGCCGAGCGGCTGCGCGAAGGTCGAGAAATGCGCGGCGATCAACGCCATCAGATGCGCGGTCGGCTGCGTACCCGACGCGATCAGCGAGCCGAAACGGCTGGCGCGCGCGTAGGCGTCGTCGTGATGCAGCGGGTTCGTGTCATTGACGAGCGTGGCGAACTGCCGGATGGAGTCGGGCGGCAGCGTAAGCGTCGCTTCGAACGATGCGCCGATCGTCACGACACGCGCACCCTGGCGACGGCTCTCCACGCGCGCCAGCACCGCGCGTTTCTCGCTGTCGCCGCACGATGCCCAGGCGGCGATCTCGTCGATGGTGCGCAGGCAGCCTTCGCAGAAACCCGTTTCCGGATTCATGCGGCAGACGTCCACGCACGGCGACGCCACGTCGCTCATGATTCCGCGGTTTCGCGCAGGGCGACGTCGGCCACCGGCGCGCCGGTCAGCTCGATCAGTTCCTGCGGCGACAGATTGAACACCGCATGCGGATGACCGGCCGCGGCCCACAAGCTGTCGAGCGCGAGCAGGTCGGCGTCGATCAGCGTGACCGGCTCGACCGCATGGCCGATCGGGCAGACGCCGCCGATCGCGTAGCCGGTCTTCTCGCGCACGAACTTCGCGTTCGCACGCGCCAGTTCGCCCACGCGCGCGGCCACTTTCGCTTCATCGACGCGATTCGCGCCGCTCGCGATCACCAGCACGGGCGCATCGTCCTTGCGCCGGCGAAACAGAATCGACTTGGCGATCTGCGCGACCGAGCAGCCGAGCCCGGCCGCCGCTTCGGCCGAGGTCTTGCCGGTCTCGGGCAGCATCACGACATCATGCGGATGGCCGCGTTCCTTGAGTAACAGCGCGACGCGGCGCGCGGATTCAGGCAATTGATCGATCATTGGGGTTTTCCGGAGGTCAGACACAGGCTGCGGCGCCGTCGCGTTTCCTGGTGAGGAGCGCGCGGCCCGCGCGCGAAGAACTGGTCTTGCCGATCGCGCGCGAAATGAAGTCACCGATCTCGATGAGTTCATCGAGGTCGATGCCCGTCTCGATGCCCAGGCCGTTCAGCAGATACACGACATCTTCCGTCGCGACGTTGCCCGTCGCGCCCTTCGCGTACGGACAGCCGCCCAATCCTGCTACCGACGCGTGAAAGATCTCGATGCCTTCGAGCAGCGACGCATAGACATTGCCGACGGCCTGACCGTAGGTATCGTGAAAATGGCCGGACAAGCGCTCGCGCGGAAATGCCTTCGATGCCGCCGCCATTACTTCGCGCGTGCGCTTCGGCGTGCCGACGCCGATGGTATCGGCGATATCGATTTCGTCGCAGCCGAGCGCCTTGAAGCGTTCGACCACATCCACCACGGACGCGACGCTCACTTCGCCCTGATACGGACAGCCGAGTGCGCACGAGACGCTGCCGCGCAGACGGATGCCCGCTTCCTTCGCGGCCAGCGCGACCGGTTCGAAGCGCGCGACGCTCTCCGCGATGCTGCAATTGATGTTCTTCTGCGAGAAGGCTTCGCTGGCCGCGCCGAAGATCACGATTTCGTCGGCTCGCGCTTCGAGCGCGCCTTCGAAGCCGCGCATGTTCGGCGTGAGCACGGAGTAGATCGTGCCCGGACGACGCTCGATGCCGGACATGACGGCGTTGGCATCGGCCATCTGCGGCACCCATTTGGGCGACACGAACGAGGTGGCCTCGACATTCACGATACCCGCCCGCGCGAGCCGGTTGACGAGTTCGATCTTGGTCTCGGTGGGCACGAACTCTTTCTCGTTCTGCAGGCCGTCGCGCGGCCCGACTTCGACGATCTTCACTTTGGCTGGAATCATGCTTGTCTCCTGAAGAGGATTGTGGCGCGTGGCGCTTGCCGAATCATGATGCCGCCATTTTCCGGTTTACTCGCCGCGATTGCCAGAGAAGACTTTTTTGGCAGCAATTCAAGGACTCGGGCAGTGACCGCCGTTGGCAAGCATGTCGCCTGCAATGCACTCGCATGCATGCGGCGATGTGGACGCTCACGGCAGCCGCGAACGCCGAGACTGCGATAAACCTGAGCGAAGTCAATCGCATTGTGCAATTTCGTCCCGCCACGGGGTCGCTCGGCAGAGCGCTTGAATAAAATCCGGCCTCCGAAGTGAAACGTATCGACGGTACATACCGTGTCCGGTCTGTTCTCGAGGCTTTCACTTCGCTTTTACGCGACCTGAAGATGAGGCAGCTCAATGAGATTCGACTTGCTTCCACTCACCGAAACTCAGGCGCGGGCCGTCAGGCATGCCGTCCCGGCCTCTGGTCGGCGCGCGGTGTTTCGATTGCCAGGCGTGCCCGACAGCGAACGTCTCGCGCGCGCGCTGACACGGGTCGCCGAACAATGCCAGGCCTTGCGCTGGCGCGTCGTCGACAGCGAGGACGGACCACGGTATCAGGTGCACGAGTACGGGCTCAACAAGCTGGAAGTCATCGATCTCGACGTTGCCGACGAGTTGGGCGTGTTATCGACGATCAGCATGCTCGGCGACCGTCCCTTGCGGATCGACACAGGCGCGCCGTGGGCAATGACGTTGTTGCGTGGCCAGACAGCAAGCTTCCTGGTGTTCGTCTGTCATCCGGGCCTGCTCGACCGCTTTTCGCTGCAGCCGCTCTTTCGCGCTTTATCCCAAGCGTTTTCGGATGAGCCGGTCGATGCAAGACTCAGTCTCGATCAGCAAGCCTTGGCTTCTGCAGATCGACACAGTCGGTCGCGATGACCATTTCTTCCACGCCGGCGGGAATTTGCTGCTCGCTACACGCATGCAGGCCCGGGTGCTTGCCCGTACCGGACTCGCATTCCAGATGTCCGCGTTCTACCGGTCGCCGACGATCTCGGGGCTCGTGGCAGGCGCAGCGCGGGACGACATCGCGCGGGCCGTCGCCGATGCTGCTGCTCCGGTTGCTCCGGACGTCGGTACTCATCGCGAAGCGGGCGCGAAGTCGATACGCAACGTGATCCTGACCGGCGCGAGCGGTTTTGTCGGCATTCATTTGCTGAGTGAACTGACGCGTCAGGTCGACCGGGTGTTCTGCCTGCAACGCTGTGACACGGCTCGTGCGGGGCATGCGCGGCTCGAGCGCGAAGCGCGCACCGCGGGACTCGCGATCGACTTCACGCACATGGAGGTCGTGCAGGCGGATCTGACGCTGCCCCAGGCCGGCCTTTCCGACGCGGACTGACACCGTCTTGCGGGCGAAGGCGATGCCGTGTGGCATTGTGGCGCGCACGTGCACCATCTGCTTGGCTACAGCAGCCTGAAGGCGGCGAATGTCGACAGCACGGAAAACCTGTTGCGCCTGGCCGTGACCACACGCCGCAAACCGTTCTGCTTCGTCTCGACCATGTCGGTGCCGCTGATGCTCGAAGGCGTAGCGAGTGCGGAGGAACAGGTCGGCACGGAGCGGCCGGCCTCCGACAATGGCTATCTGCTGGGCAAATGGGTCAGCGAGCAGCGTGTCGCCGCCTATGCCCGCGCAGCGGGACTGCCGGTGACCATCGCTCGCATCGGCAACGTCACCGGCCACAGCAAGAGCGGCTACAGCAACCATCGTAACGATCACTTCTGGCTGTTCAACCAGAGCTGTGTGCAATTCGGCGCGTACCCGGACAACGGACAGATGATCGAGATGACACCCGTCGACGTGCTCGCGCGAGCGCTTGGCGCGCTTGCGCTCCATCCGCGTGCCGGATTGCACGTCGCGAACCTGCAGAACCCGGCGCGGATCGGACAGCGGTGAATGGTTCGACGCGTTGAGCAAACTCGGGCTCGTCGCGAAGGCGGAAGCACCCGGCGAGTGGCAGCTGCGTCTTGCGGGGCTGGATGCGTCGAGTGGCCTCGCGCTGCTGCGCGACTTCTACACCGGCGACCTGTCCTGGCACGACACGCCGGTTGAGCAGGCCGGCACGATCGCCTTGCTCGCGCAATTCGACATCGATCTGACGGCGGACTACGCGCGCCTGATTGATGTCTATACGTGCTATTTGCTGGGCGAGCGGTTCTTCACGGTGAAGGAGGCGGCTCTCGCCGCTACGTGATCATCGCCCGGGCAAGAGGGGTGGGCGCGGTCTGTTCGGCCGGTCCGCGCCCCGGTCTCAATATCCGCGCCCGATATCGACGATGCCGCTGATCGGTTCGCCGCGTGCCAGCGCCCGGATCTTGCCGGCGATCTGCACGATGCTCTCCCTCTGCAGCGTTTCCGCCGCAATATGCGGCGTGACCGACACGCGCGGATGCGTCCAGTACGGATGATCCTGCGGCAGCGGTTCGGCGTGGAACACATCGAGCGTCGCGGCGGCGATCTGGCCGCTGTCGAGCGCGGCGAGCAGATCCGCATCGACGAGATGCGGGCCGCGCGCCAGGTTCACCACGTAGGCGCCGCGCGCGAGCCTGCCGAACGTGCGAGCGTTCAGGATACCCTCGGTGTCCGGCGTATGCGGCAACAGGTTGATGAGCACCTGTACGGTGTCGAGGAACGTGTCGAACTGCTCGTGTCCCGCGTACACCTGCACGCCTGCGATGTCCTTGGGCGAACGACTGTAGCCGCGCACCGGCACGCCGAGCGCAAGCAGGCGCCGCGCGACTTCCGCACCCAGCACGCCGAGACCCAGCACGCCGACCGTGAACGACTCGCGCGCGTGCTGCTCCAGCTTCTTCCAGCGCCCTTCGCGCTGCAGCAGATCATATTCGTCGAAGCGGCGCAGATAGCGCAGCACGCAGTAGACCGCGTACTCGATCATCTGCTGCGACATGCCCGTGTCTTCCAGGCGCACGAGCTGCGCATTCGGCGGCAGCGTGCCCGGCTGCTGGCGCTCCACGTCGAGGATCGCATCGACGCCGGCGCCGAGATTGAACACCGCCTTCAGGTCCGGACGGTTCGCGAACAGCTCGCGCGGCGCGCGCCAGACGATTGCGTAATCGGCGGGCGCGGTGTCGCCGGGCGTCCAGACGCGCAGCTCCGCGTCCGGCAACTCTCGTCGCAGGCCGCCCAGCCAGCCGTCGAGATCGGCGTTCTGCTCGTAGAAGATGATTTTCATGAGCGCGCCTGATCAGTTCGCGTGCGTGTGCGCATGCGAGTGCGCAGGCTCGTGACCGCAACCGCGTTCCGCCTGCTCCGCGCCGGCATGCTGCGCGTGCTGGGCGCGCATGCCCAGCCGCTCGATCAGCTTGCGGTCGGCCTCCGCTTGCGGATTGCTCGTGGTCAGCAACTGATCGCCGTAGAAGATTGAATTCGCGCCTGCTGCGAAGCACAGCGCCTGCAGGGCTTCGTCCATTTGTTCGCGGCCGGCGGAGAGGCGCACCATCGCCTTCGGCATCGTGATGCGCGCAACCGCGATCGTTCGCACGAACTCGAACGGATCCAGCGCTTCGGTGCCGGTGAGCGGCGTGCCCGCGACCTGCACGAGATTGTTGATCGGCACGGATTCCGGATACGGGCTCAGGTTGGCGAGCTGCGAGATCAGCCCCGCGCGTTCGCGGCGCGATTCACCCATGCCCACGATACCGCCGCAGCACACGTTGATGCCCGCGTCGCGCACGTGTTCGAGCGTATCGAGGCGGTCCTGATAGGTACGCGTCGAAATGATCTGGCCGTAGAACTCGGGCGACGTATCGAGGTTGTGGTTGTAGTAATCGAGGCCGGCGTCGCGCAGACCTTGCGCCTGATGCGCTTCCAGCATGCCGAGCGTCACGCAGGTTTCGAGGCCCATCGCCTTCACGCCCCGGATCATGTCCTTGATCGGTTCGAGATGGCGGTCCTTCGGATTGCGCCACGCGGCGCCCATGCAGAAGCGCGTCGCGCCGTTGGACTTGGCGATTTCGGCCGACTTCAGCACCTCGTCGACATCCATCAGCTTCTCGGCCTTGAGGCCGGTGTCGTGATGCACCGACTGCGGGCAATAGGCGCAGTCTTCCTCGCAGCCGCCGGTCTTGATCGACAGCAGCGTGGACAGCTGCACGGCGTTCGGATCGAAGTGTTCGCGATGCACGGTCTGCGCGCGATACAGCAGGTCGTTGAACGGCAGGTCGTACAGCGCGACGACATCGGCGACGCGCCAGCGTTGCAGCGGTTGCGGAGTGAGCGTGGCGGTCGTCTCGGTGGCGGTGTGCTGGGTCATGAAATCAATCCTTGTGTTGAAGCGGGTGTGTCAGGGCGCCGATGTCGAGCGCGGCGGCGGCGCGGCTCGCATCTGCCGGCGCGAGATGCGGGATGACGCCGAGCAGCGGCGCGTGCAGGCGTTGTTCGAGTGTGGCGATGTTCTCGTCGGGGTAGAGCATGTCCGGGTCCACGCCGTTCGCGACCCAGCCGGCGAGCGTCAGGCCGCGCGCGGCAATCGCTTCGGCGGTCAGCAGCGCATGGCTGATGCAGCCGAGCCGCATGCCGACGACGAGCACCACCGGCAGATTCAGCGCGACGGCGAGATCGGCGGTGTCGTGCGTGTCGTCGAGCGGCACCCGAAAGCCGCCGACGCCTTCCACCACGACGACATCCGCCTGCGTCACGGCGAAGCGATGCGCCTCGACAATGCGCCCGATATCCAGCGCGATGCCTTCGCGCGCGGCGGCGATATGCGGCGCGATCGGCTCGCGCATCATGAACGGCGTGCGGATCTCGTTCGGCAACGCGACGTTCGCGGCTGCGTCCAGTTGATCGGCGTCTTCGTTGTGCAGCACGCCGTCGCGCAGGACGGCGCCCGAAGCGATCGGCTTCATCGCGGCGGCGCGCAGTCCGGCGCGCACGAAGCCGTGCAGCAACGCGGCGGAGACGATGGTCTTGCCGATCTCCGTATCGGTTCCGGCGACGAAAAAGGACAAGGCGGTCATAGCGTGGTCAAGGCGTGGTCGAGGCGCGCGAGATCGTCCTCGTTGTGCGCGGCGGACAGTGAAATGCGCAGGCGCGAGGTGCCGGCGGGCACGGTCGGAGGACGGATCGCGGGTACCCAGAGGCCCTGGCGGTCCAGCGCAGCGGCAATGTCGAGGGTCTCGTCGTTGCCGCCGATCACGAGCGGCTGCACGGCCGTATGGGAATCGACCGGCAGCCAGCGCGTGCGTTTCAGCATCGCGCGCGTGGTGTCGATGAGCGCGGCGAGATGCGTGCGGCGCGCGTCGCCTTCCTCGCCCGCGATGATCTTCACGCTCGCCGACACCGCATGCGCAACCGCCGGCGGCGACGCGGTCGTGAAGATGTATGGACGCGCGCGCTGCACGAGCCATTCGATCACCGTCTCATGCGCGGCAACGAACGCGCCGGAGACGCCCGCGGCCTTGCCGAGCGTGCCGACATAGACGAGATGCGACGAACGCAGCGCGAGTGCGGCGAGCGCGCCGCGCCCTTGCGGGCCGAGCACGCCGAAGCCGTGCGCATCGTCGACGATGAGCCACGCGCCGTAGCGTTCCGCCAGCTCGACGAGACGCGCGAGCGGGGCGATGTCGCCGTCCATGCTGAACACGGTGTCGGTCACGATGAGCCGGGTCGCGGCTTCGTCGCGCGAGGCGTCGAGCATGGCGTCGAGCGCTTCCATGTCGGCGTGCGGATAGATCTGCGTCTGCGCGCGCGCCAGCCGCACGCCGTCGATGAGTGACGCGTGGTTCAGCGCGTCCGAGAACACCAGCGTGCCGCGTCCGGCGAGCGCGGTGACGATCGCGAGATTGGCCATGTAGCCGGTGCTGAAGTACAGCGCGCGCGGGTTGTCGACGAAGCCGCCCGAGAACGCGGCAAGCTCGTCCTCCAGACGCGCGTGCGCCCGGGAATGGCCGCCGAGCAGGTGCGAGCCGCCGCTGCCCGCGCCATACAGCGCCGCGCCTTCGGCCAGCGCCGCCCGCAGCGCTTCATGCGCGGCGAGACCGAGATAGTCGTTGCTCGCAAATCCGATGATGTCGCGGCCATCCACATTCAGATGCGCCGAGCACGCGCCGTCGATGATCTTGCGGCGGCGCCGCAGACCGCGCGCGTCGATGTCGGCGAGGCCTTGGTTCAGCGTGTGATAAAGCGCCTGCGAGGTGTCCTTCATGCGGCCTCTCCGGCCAGCGTGGCATCGAGCGTCTCGCGCGTGCGGCTTGCGAGCAGCAGCAGTTCGTCATCGCTCAGGATGTACGGCGGCATCAGATAGACCGTCTTGCCGATCGGCCGCATCAGCAGTTCGCGCTGCAAGCCTTGCGCGAAGAAACGGCGCGAGAACGTGGGGTCGTCGGTGCTCACGTCGAACGCGAAGATCGTGCCGCGCTCGCGCAGTTTGCTCACGCGCGGATGCGCGGCGAGCGGCTGCAAGGCTTCGCGCAGCAAAGCCGACTTGCGGCGGTTCTCCGTCAATACGGCGTCGCGCTCGAACAGGTCGAGCGTGGCGAGTGCCGCGCGGCAGGCGAGCGGATTGCCCGTGTACGAATGCGAATGCAGGAAGCCGCGCGTGACGTCGTCGTCGTAGAAGGCGGCGTAGATCTCGTCGCGGGTCAGCACGATGGACAGCGGCAGGTAACCGCCGCTGATGCCCTTGGACAGGCAGATGAAATCCGGCCATATGCCGGCCTGCTCGCACGCGAAGAACATGCCGGTGCGGCCGCAGCCGACCGCGATTTCATCGGCGATCAGATGCACGTCGAACGCGTCGCACAGCGCGCGCAGGCGCGTGAGATAGGACGCGTCGTACATCGCCATGCCGGCGGCGCACTGGACGAGCGGCTCGACGATCACCGCCGCCAACTGCGGCGCGCGTTGTTCGAAGAGCGTGCGCATGGCGTCGAGCGCCGCGTCTTCGCCGACCGCCGCCGGCGACGCCACCACATGCGCGTGGCGGACCAGCGGGTCGTAGGCGTCCTTGAAAAGCGCGACATCGGTCACGCCGAGCGCGCCGATGGTTTCGCCGTGATAGCTGTTCGCCAGACACGCGAACTCGCGCTTCTCGCTCCGGCCGCGATTGCGCCAGGCGTGAAAGCTCATCTTCAGCGCGATCTCGACGGCCGACGCGCCGTCCGATGCGAAGAAGGCGTGGCCGAGCGTGTGCTGCGTCAGTGCCGAAAGACGCTCGGCCAGTTCGATGGCGGGCGCATGCGTGCAGCCCGCGAGCATCGCGTGTTCGAGCGTGTCGAGTTGCTCCTTGAGCGCCCGGTTGATGTCGTCGTTCGCGTGGCCGAAGAGATTGACCCACCACGAACTGATCGCGTCGAGATAGCGCGTGCCGTGCGGATCAAAGAGCCACGCGCCCTTGCCGCGCGCGATCGGTACGAGCGGCACGCGCTCGTGATGTTTCATCTGGGTGCACGGATGCCACACGGCTGCGAGCGAGCGTGCAACCCAGTCCTGATTGGCTTCGATAGTCAAAAACAGCTCCAGGGCCCGCGCGCGCAGCGGGCCGGATGCGTCGCGCAGGCGTTGGGCGCCTGCGTGGCGGTTGAATTGCGGGGGAAAACTGCGCCCGTCAATTATCGCTAAAAGCGCCGCCACCTTCCGTAATCGGAAGGTTTTTGGGCCGCGCACCTGCGCGCAATGGAAATGCAAGAAAACGCTATGGCCCGTAACTTCGCCGATTTCGTCGCCTAACCGGACGATCGGGCGTCGAAGATGTGAAAACGCCGACACTGAGGCCGGCGTTCGAAAGACAGCAGAAGCGGTGAAGCGTCAGCGCGATGCGGTCTGCGTCTGGGCCTGCTGATCGTTCCAGACCACACGGTTGTTCACCGCGTACAGCTTGCACGGGTCGGCGCTTTGCCGTTCGCAGCTGGCAATGGCCACGGCCATCGGGTCGTCACCGCCTTCGGCCCACGACCACGCGCCGGAATCCGACACGGCGAACGCGCGGCTCGAGTACTGCGACAGGAAATTGCGATAGCCCGCACGGCCGTTTTCGTCGATGAACGGCACGGCTTGCACCGAGTCGAGGTTGGCGAAGTCGCTGGCCTTCGGCATGCTCGGCTCCGACACCTGGTACTGCACGGCAGTCGGCATGCCGATCTGCGTGAGAAAGGTCTTCACGCGCGGCCACCAGATCTGCACGCCGTCGCGGTCGCCGACCAGACGATGCGCGTCGTTCTTGTAGTTGCCGAAATCGATCAGGTTGGCGCGCGCGCCGTGCGACGTGAAGGCCGTGAACATCTGCGCCGACAGATCGCCTTGCCAGACCGAGTCGTTGTCGCCGTAGAGCCACAGCGACGGCAGGCGCACGTTCTGGCCATAGTCGCCAAACGCGCTGACGAGATTTTTCTGCCAGCCTTCGCATTCGTCCTGGCGCAGGCCGCCGGAGAAGTTGATGAGGCCGCGCACGCCCGGGGCGGCGATGGCGTCGCGCGCGCCGTAGGCGATGGTCGTCAGGCCGCCGTGCGAGGTGCCCGCCACGACGATATGCGTCTTGTCGACGTACGACTGCGCGCTCATGTAGGCGACCGTCGCGGCGACATCCTCGGCTTGCGCGAAGCCGTTTGCTTCGACATCGCAGCCGTGACCCGCGTAGTCGCCGCCCGAACCTGCGAAGCCGCGGCGGTTCGGCACGACCACGACATAGCCGTGACGCACGAATTCACGGGCCAGCGCGACCGGCCGGTTGCGCGGCTGCGCGTGCGAGTCGCCGGGAAGCTTGCCGTGATTGAAGACGATCATCGGGAACGGGCCCGCGCCGTCCGGCTTGAACACGGTGGTCTGGAGCGCGATGTCGGCTTCGGGGATCTCGATGACGGCTTCGTTCAGGCCGCTCGCGGCGGCGGGAAGGCCGGCATCGAGGGAATCGGGAATCTGCGGAAGCGCCTGGCCAAATGCGGGAGCCTGGAGACCTTCGGACTGACGTACCCCGCCGATGGGTTCGGCGCGCGCGCCGGATGTGACGAACGACGTCGCGAGCGAGCACACCACGCTGCATCCGACTAACCAGGTTCTGATCGCCATCCGTGAACTCCGACCGCACTTTCCAAAGAGACATTGATACGGCTCGGCCCCAACGTGCGTTTTGAAGTCACAAACCTGTCGCGCTGCTCTGCGTGAGCAGTATCGGTTGCGGTATCCGGGAGTCATGCCCTGAACAGGCATGACAAATGGCTTCAAAACAGGACTTCAGTACGGGGCTTCGCTGCGAGCGCCGGGCGCGAGAATGACTGCGCCCTGACCTGAACAGATTAACTGTTCAAAATTGCGCTGCACAATAAGCGTTACCCCGTAACTGTTTAATCTGAAAGGATTATCAGGAAATTAATACCGTGGTATGGCGCACATTTCTTAAAGGCATATTTACTTTTCACTGACCTGGCCGTCGACGTAAATCCAGTCGCCGGCGCTGTTCCGCTCGAAGCGGCTCGCCTCATGAAGACGATGCGCCCGGCCACCCGTCTTGTAGCGTGCGACGAACTCTACTTCCGCGTGCGCTTCGTCGATCTGCTGGTGGCGTCTGATCTGCAAGCCGAGCCAGCGGGTGTGGGTGGTGTCGGAGGCATCGAGGTCGGGCGGGCAGGTTGACGCGGCCCAGGTCGCGCGCAGCCAGGCCGTGTTGCCGAGCACGTAGGCGGTGTAGCGCGAACGCATTAGTTCCAGCGCGGTGGCGGGCTTTTCTCCCTGTTCGATAAAGCGGCCGCAGCAGGTTTCGTAACGCGGCGCGGGCGCCTTTGGTGCGTTAGGTCGAGCATCCGGCGCCGCGCCGCCGCAGGGGCATTCCTCGGGCGCAATCATTCGACCCCCGGCATCGCGACGTAACGCGGCTGCGCGCGCACGCGGTCGAGCCACGCGCGGATGGCCGGATAGCGCGACAGGTCCACGTTCGCTTCATTGGCGACATGTGTATAGGCATAGAGCGCGATATCGGCAACCGTGTAGCGCTCGCCGACGAAGAACCTCCGCGTCGCGAGATGCTGTTCCATCACGTCGAGCGCGCGGTAGGAGCCGGCGATCCTGTCGGGAAGGCGCGCGTCGTCGGGCTGCCTCAGGAATTGCAGGATGAAGCGCGCGACCGCGATATACGGCTCATGGCTGTATTGCTCGAAAAACATCCACTGCAAGACCTGCGCGCGCTCCAGACGGTCATCGGGCAGGAGCGGCGTGCCATCGGCGAGATAGCACAGGATGGCGTTCGATTCGGACAGGATCGTGTGTTCGTCGATGATGAGCACCGGCACCTTGCCGTTCGGATTGATCTTCCGAAAGGCCTCGGTGCGGGTCGCGCCGTTCATCATGTCGACTTCATGCCAGACATAGGGCAGGCCCAGTTGTTCGAGCGCGAGGCGCACCTTGTGGCAATTGCCGGACGGCGAGACGCCGTGTACTTGATAGGTCACGAGCGGGTTTCCTTTCATTACCTTCGAATTTTGTCTGATCACCACTCGAGCTTCGTGCCGTCGTACTGGACGAAGGTTCCGTTGAACTGATCGCGCATGGCGCCGGCTTCGGCGATCACGGCGCGCATGCCGGACACGCTGTGCGCGACGTCGATCGCCGCGCTCGACCCGCCCATTTCCGTACGCACCCAGCCGGGATGCAGCGCGATGCAGGTCGAATGCCGCGATTCGAGCGACGCCGTCTTCAACGCCGAATTGAGCGCCGCCTTGCTCGCGCGATAAAGCCAGCCGGTCGTGCCGCTCGCCTCGCCGATGCTGCCCATCTTGCTCGACACGACCGCGAGCACACCATGGGCGGCGTCGGTGAGCGGCAGGAGCACGGGGATCAACTGCATCGGGCCGCGGACGTTGGTGTGCATGACCTGATCGAAATCGTCGGCGCTGATCGTCTCGACGCCTTCGCTGCGCGGTCCGTAGACGCCCGAGACGAGGATCGCGACATCGATGCGCTCTTCGTCGAGCTGCCACGCCAGGGCGCCGATCTGCTCGGGCTGGGTGACGTCGACGGAGAAGGTCTGCGCGCCGAGCGCGTCGAGGGCGGAGAGCGCGGCCTTGTCGCGGGCGGTGGCGAGCACGCGCCAGCCGTCGCGGCAATACTCGCGTGCGAATTCGTGGCCGAGGCCGCGGGAAGCGCCGACGATCAGGACGGTTTTCATGGGCGAAGTTTTCCTTGGGGAGTTGATTTTCGGAATATAGCGCGTGAGAAGCGCTTGCGCTTCGGCTAGGATGCGTCGGGGGATGAACGGGGCGGAACCTGGCCGTTCGGATGACTAGTCATGCTGATTGATTTCGCGAAAGATGAAGCGTCCGGGGCCGCTCTGGAGAGAGGAAGGTGATGGATAGAGTGGAATTCAAGGTTGTGCAGAGTGAGTGGCCGGCTCACATCAGGAAGGAATGGGTCGAGGAGTTGCGCGCGGAGGTCAAGGCCGAGCGCGAAGCGCTGGCATTGGCTCGGAAAATTCTGGGAAAGGAGGATCCGCCGGATCTGAACGAGCGCTTCATCGACCATCTCATGAATTTTCATGGGATCGATTGTGAGGACGAGATCTTCGCGCGGTATCCGAATGAACCGTCCGTGGTTGCCACGGAAGGAGGAAAGTAATGGATAGAGTGGAATTCAAAGTTGTGAAGGGTAAGTGGCCGTCTTGGCTCAGCAAGGAATACGTTGAAGAGCTTCGCGAGCGCGGGAAGCCCAGGCGTGAAGCGCTGGCATTGGCTCGGAAAATTCTGGGCAAGGAGGATCCGCCGGATCTGAATGAGCGCTTTATCAACGCTCTTTTGAATTTTCCCGAGATCGACTGCGAAGACGACATCTTTGCAAGACATCCCGGCCGGGGAGACTCGGATGTATCTGGCTGACACGAACGTCATCAGTGAGACGGGACGACTGCATCGCGCGAACAAAGGCGTTCGCGCGTTCTTCCGGCAGGCTGAGATCGACAAACGTGACATTCACCTGTCGGTTATCACCGTTGGAGAACTTCGCCGTGGCGTGGAGCAGCTCCGTCGGCGAGGCGACTCTATGCAGGCCGGGAGGATCGAAGCCTGGGTGAAGAATGTCCCGGTCGAATACGAAGGCAAGTTTCTGTCGGTCGATCAGGAAATCGGTGACCTGTGGGGCAAGATTCGTTCGCAGCATCCGGAGCCTGCTGTGGACAAGCTCATCGCTGCGACGGCAATCTTCCATGGCCTCACCGTCGTCACGCGTAACGTCCGGGACTTCGATGTAACGGGCGTAGACGCGATCAACCCCTTCGACGACTGACGCGACTGGGGGCCGGTCCGGCACGCACTCCAACCAGACCGGCCGCGACACTCAAACCATCTCCAAGCCCATCGCCGTCGCTTCCCCGCCGCCGATACACAGACTCGCCACCCCGCGCTTCAACCCGCGCGCCTTCAACGCGCCGAGCAGCGTTACCAGAATCCGCGCCCCGGACGCACCGATCGGATGCCCCAGCGCACACGCACCGCCATTCACATTCACCTTGTCGTGCGGCAGATCGTGCTCGCGCATCGCGGCCATCGTCACCACGGCGAAGGCTTCGTTGATCTCGTACAGATCCACGTCCCCCGCGCGCCAGCCGTTCTTCTCGAACAGCGCGCGAATCGCCCCAACGGGCGCCGTCGTAAACAGCGCCGGCTGTTGTGCGAACGTGCTGTGCCCGACGACCCGCGCGAGCGGCGACACCCCCAGCCGCTCCGCCGTCGATTCACGCATCATCACGAGCGCGGCCGCGCCATCGGAGATCGACGACGAATTGGCCGCCGTCACCGTGCCGTCCTTCGCGAACGCCGGCTTGAGCGACGGGATCTTCTCCACGTTCGCCTTGAACGGCTGCTCGTCGCGCTGGATCACGACGTCGCCTTTCCTGCCCTGCATCGTCACCGGCGCGATTTCCCAGCCGAACGAACCGTCTTCGTTCGCCCGCCGCGCGCGGTTGAGCGATTCGATCGCGAACGCATCCTGCGATTCGCGCGAGAACGCATACGATGACGCACACTGCTCCGCGAACGTGCCCATCAGACGGCCTTTCTCATACGCGTCCTCGAGTCCGTCGAGGAACATGTGGTCCAGCACCTGGCCGTGTCCCATGCGCATGCCGCCGCGCGCCTTCGGCAGCAGATACGGCGCGTTGGTCATGCTCTCCATCCCGCCCGCGACGATCACCTCGGCCGAGCCCGCCAGCAGCATGTCGTGCGCGAACATCGCGGCGCGCATGCCCGAGCCGCACATCTTGTTGATGGTCGTGCAGCCGGTGGCGAACGGCAGGCCGGCGCCGAGCGCCGCCTGTCGCGCGGGCGCCTGTCCCTGTCCGGCCGGCAGCACGCAGCCCATGATCGCTTCCTGGATCTGCTCGGGCGCGATGCCGGCACGCTCGCGCGCCGCGGCGATCGCCGCCGCGCCCAGCTGCGCCGCCGTCAGCGACGCGAATTCGCCCTGAAACGCGGCCATCGGCGTACGCGCCGCTGCCACGATGACTACCGGATCCCTGCGTGTCTCACTCATGTTTGAGCTCCTTGATGACGCCTTGAATGACGGCGGGAACGTCGCCCAGACGCGCGGCCTGCGCCGCATCGGACGCGAGGACGTCGTTCTCCGCGGAATGCGCGCCGCTGCGGCTCATCGCGGCGATGCACGACTGATACACCGGATCGACCTCGGCCGGCGCGCTGATCATCATGCCCATGTTGCGCAGCCGGCCATCGTGCACGCCGTAGGTCCAGCCATGCACGGTGAGCGTCTGGCCGCGCGCCCATGCATCGCCGACGATGGTCGTGCGGCACACGTTGATGGCCTGCTCGATCGTGTTCAACTCCACCAGCCGGCGATGCCGCGCCTCGCCCATCGGCCATTCGTCGAGCAGCGCGGCGTGCTTCTCGCGCACGTCCTCGACATGACGCAGCCAGTTGTCGGCGAGGCCCACGCGCCGGCCCACCAGCGCCGCGCCCACGCCCGAGCAGCCGTAGTGACCGACGACCATGATGTGCTTCACCTTCAGCACATCGACGGCGAACTGGATCACCGACAAGGCATTGAGATCCGAGTGCACCACCACGTTCGCGATGTTCCGGTGCACGAACACCTCGCCCGGCGGCAAGCCGATGATCTGATTGGCCGGCACGCGCGAGTCCGAGCAGCCGATCCACAGATACTCGGGCGCCTGCTGATGCGCGAGGCGCTGGAAGAACTCGGCGTCTTCCGCCAGCTTGCGCTCGACCCAGCTCTGGTTATTCGAGAACAGATGGGCGAGGGGATTGGAAGCGTCGTCGTGGTCGTGATTGGAGTTCATGTTCGATAGTCGATGCAGGGATGCGCGGCCTTCAGGCGCCGGGCGCATCCGTTCGACCGGATGCACCGAACCGTTCCGGATAGCGGACGCAGAATCGGACATTCCGGTCATAGGGAAAAAAGTCGGCGAGTTCGCCGCGCAGCAACTGCTCCTTGTGACGCTGCCAGAGCGCGGGATCGAAGAAATCCGCGTGATGGCGCATGAACGCTGCGCGCACGCGCGGATCGCCGAGCAGAAACGTGCCGTACGTCTCGGGAAAGATGTCGTGCGGCCCGACGGTATACCACGGTTCGCCGGACAGCTCGTCTTCCTCGTGGCGCGGCGGCGGCACGCGGCGGACGTTGCAGTCAGTCAGGTACTCGATTTCATCGTAGTCGTAGAACACCACGCGGCCATGACGCGTCACGCCGAAGTTCTTGTACAGCATGTCGCCGGGGAAGATGTTCGCCTGGATCAGTTGCTTGATCGCGTCGCCGTATTCCTTGATGCCGTGCTCGATCGCTTCGTCGCTGCCGTTCTGCAGGAAGAGATTCAGCGGCACCATGCGGCGCTCGATATACACATGGCGGATCACCAGGTTGTTCCCTTCATATTCGATCATCGACGGCGCGTCGCGCTCCAGTTCGCGGATCAGCGCGTCGTCGAGGCGCGCGAGCGGCAGCGCGACGCTCGAATATTCGAGCGTGTCGGCCATGCGGCCGAGGCGGTCGTGCCGTTTCACGAGCTGATAGCGGTCCTGGATCTTTTCGCGCGTGGTTTCCTTCGGCGGCGGGAACGCGTCCTTGATGAGCTTGAACACATACGGAAACGAGGGCAGCGTGAAGACGATCATCACGAGGCCCTTGATGCCGGGCGCGACAATGAAGCGGTCGCTTGAATGCGACAGATGGTGCAGCAGGTCGCGATAGAAATCGTTCTTGCCCTGCTTCTGCAAGCCGACCGACGTGTAGATCTCGGCCTTCGGCTTGCGCGGCATGATGGTGCGCAGGAACTGCACGAACGCGGACGGCACTTCCATGTCAACCAGAAAATACGAGTGCGAGAAGCTGAAGATGATCAGCACCTGCTCGGGCGACAGCAGCACGGTATCGAGCGCGAGCTGCCCGGGGTGCGCATGACGGATCGCGATGGTGAACGGCAGCAGCGCATCGCCGTTGATGATGCGGCCCACGATATACGCCGCCTTGTTGCGGAAGAACAGCGACGACAGCACATGAATCTGGAAGTTGGGCGCGGGCGTGAGCGTGCCGAATGCGTCGCGCAGCGCCGCCAGGATGCACTGCACGTCGCGCGTCAGGTCCTCGAACGGCGTCTCCAGCTGGAAGTTCGTGACGATGCGTTCGAGCGTCCCGGCAAGCCCGTCCTTCTCCGGGTAATACGCGCGATACGTGGGCTTCGCGGCGGGCTCGTCGTTCTCGATGTATTCCGTCGAGATTGCGGGCCGCACGAAGATGAAGTCGTTGTTGAAGTACGAGCGATGCAGGATCTTGCAGCACACCGAGTTGAAGAAGGTCTCGGCGCACTCGGGTTGACGGTGTGTCGTCAACAGGCCGATGTAGTGCAGCTTGATCTGCTGCCAGACGTCGTCATCGATGTTCTCGGCGTCATATTCGTCCTCGAGCCGCATCACGCATTCCGCCACGCGCTCGTCGTAGGACGCGATGCGATCGCGCGCCAACTGCTGCAAGGCCGGCCAGTCGCCGCGCTCGAACAGCGGCTTGGCGCGGATGGCGGCGTCGCGGAACACGCGGTAATGGCGATCGAATCCTTCGAGCATCGTCTGCGCGACGTCGAAGCCGATTTGCGACGAGAGCAGCTTGGGGAAGTGATTCATGCCGGCGTGCGCCTCCGATGCAATCAGTTCATGCCGCCCTGGGCTTGCGCGGACGCTTTTCCGTGCCCGCCGTGAGCAGCGCGCGGCCCTGTTCCTCGTAGGCGGCGAGTTCGGCCAGCGTCGTGTTCAGGTCTTCCAGCTGACGTTCGAGCACTTCCCGGTGCGCCGCGATGGTATCGACGAAAGCCTGCAGCTGCGTGTTCGTGCCGGTGGGCGAGTCGTACAGATCGAGCAGCGTGCGGATTTCCGATAGCGTGAAGCCGAGGCGCTTGCCGCGCAACGTGAGCTTCAGACGCGTGCGGTCGCGCGGCGAATACACGCGCCGCAAGCCGTTCGACCCCGCGCGCTGCGGCGCGAGCAAGCCCTGATCTTCGTAGAAACGAATGGCGCGCGGCGTGACGTCGAACTCGCGCGCCAGGTCGGTGATGGTGTAGTGCGTCGGTTGAGTCATCGCGGCCGGCAGCGCAAAAGCGCACGCAACGTTAGAATGGACGTTTACGTTATCGTCAACTTCGCCAGATTGCAACGCGGCGCAAACCCGGAGGCAAGGACCGAATGAACGCACTCGAAAGCCAGCTCGACTATGTTTTTTCGGACGAATTGCCGGAGGCCGGCGGCGTCAAGGAAGTCGCGCCGGGTGTGTTCTGGCTGCGCATGGCGTTGCCGTTCGCACTCGATCACATCAACCTCTGGCTGCTGCGTGACGAGATCGACGGCGAGCAGGGCTGGACCGTGGTCGATTGCGGGATTTCGAACGAGACCATTCGCGCGAACTGGGAACGGGTGTTCGATACCGTGCTCGATGGCCTACCGGTGCTGCGTGTGATCGTCACGCACTGTCATCCGGACCATCTTGGCCTCGCCGACTGGATCTGCAAGGGCGGCGACAGGCAGCGCTGGAACGTGCGCTTGTGGATTTCGCTCGGCGAGTATGCGATGGGCCGCGTGATGGCCGCGGGCGACGGCTCGAATGCGGGCGGCGAGCGCGCGGCGGCGCATTTCGCGGCGCACGGCCTGACCGACGAAGCCTCGCTCGACGCGCTGCGCAAGCGCGACAGCTACTATCCGACCCTGGTCCCTTCCATTCCGCATGAATACCGCCGCATTCGCGACAACGATGTCATCCGCATCGGCGGGCGCGACTGGACGGTGGTCGCGGGCTTCGGCCATTCGCCGGAGCATAGCGCGCTGTTCTGCGCGGCGGACAAGCTGCTGATTTCAGGCGACATGGTGTTGCCGCGCATCTCGACGAACGTCTCCGTGTTCGCGCTGGAACCGGAAAGCAATCCGCTGGCGCTGTTTCTGGAATCGCTTGGCCGCTACGAGCCGATGCCCGCGGAGACGCTCGCGCTGCCGTCACACGGCAAGCCGTTTCGGGGCGTGCGGACGCGCATCGCGCAACTGCGCGACCATCATCGCGCGCGTCTGGCGGAAGTGCGCGAGGCGTGCATGGAGAAGCCGTGCAGCGCCGCCGATATCGTGCCGTTAATGTTCAAGCGCAAGCTCGACATCCATCAGATGACGTTCGCGCTCGGCGAGGCGCTTGCGCACCTGCATGTGCTCTGGCTCGATGGAACGCTCAGGCGCCGAACCGGCGATGACGGTGTGATCCGCTTCGCGCCGGCCTGACCGGCATTTACTGCACCGACACGCCACCCAGGTTCAGCCGCCCGAACGGGCTCACGTTGAAGCCGCTGACGTTGGCGCGCGTGAGTGCGGCGGCAGTCGGATAGACGAGCGGAATCCACAGCGCCTGATCGTGAATGATATTCTGCGCGCCATCGTACGACTGCGTGCGTTTGGCGACATCCGGCGTCGCCTTGCCGTCGGCGATGAGCTTGTCGAGTTGCGGGTCGCAGTAGCGCGCGAAGTTGATGCCGGACTTCACCGCGTTGCAACTGAACAGCGGCGACAGATAGTTGTCGGGGTCGCCGTTGTCGCCTGCCCAGCCCATGAAGAGCATGTCGTGCTGGCCAAGCTTCGCCGAGCGGATCAGCTCACCCCACTCGATCACTTTCACCTGCGCCTTCACGCCGATCTTCGCAAGGTCCGCCTGCAGCAACTCGGCGCCGACCTTCGGATTCGGGTTCAGCACGCTGCCGTTCGGACGCACCCAGATGGTCGTGTCGAAGCCGTTCGGAAAGCCCGCTTCGGCGAGCAGCTTCTTCGCGGCATCGGGCGAGTATTTGTAGGCCGCGATGTTCTTGTCGTAGCTCCACGTGTTCGGCGGATACGGATTCACCGCGGCCGTGCCGGTGTTGTCGAACACGGTCTTCATGTAGGTCGTGCGATCGAACGCCATGTTGATCGCCTGCCGCACCTTGGGATTGTCGAGCGGCTTCTTCTCCGTATTGAGCGCAACGAACGCGGTCATGAAGGCCGGCGTTTCGCTCACTTTCAGCGCGTGGTCCTTCTTTGCGTCGGTGACGTCCTGCGGCTTCGGCGAAAGCGCGATCTGGCATTCACCCGCCTTGATCTTCTGCGCGCGCACGGCCGCGTCCGGCGTGATCGCGTAGATCAGCCGGTCGATCTTCGGCTTCGGTCCCCAGTAGGCCGGGTTCACGTCGTAACGGATCACCGAGTCCTTCGTATAGCTCTTCAGTGCGAACGGACCGGTGCCCACCGGCTTGCTGTTCAGGTCGGTCTGCTGGTTCGCCTTCAGCAGCTTGTCGGCGTATTCGGCCGAATAGATGGAGGCGAAACCCATCGTGAGGATCGGCACGAAGGTGGCGTTGGGCTCGTTGAGTTCGAATTTCACGGTGTGGTCATCAACCTTCGTCACGGCCTTGATGAGCTTCACGAGGCCCATCGACTGCGCATGCGGAAAGCCGCTTGCGCCCGCGACCTTGTGCCACGGGTTGCTGTCGTCGAGCATGCGCGAGAAGGTGAACACGACGTCGTCGGCGTCGAGCGCCCGCGTCGGCTTGAACCACTCGGTCGTCTGGAACTGCACGTTCGGACGCAGATGGAAGGTGTACGTGAGGCCGTCGCTGCTCACGTCCCACTTCTCGGCGAGCGCGGGCGCGACCTTCTTCGCGGCTTCGTCGTAGGCGACGAGCGTGTTGAAGATGACATCGGCGGAAGCGTTGGTGGTCACGAGCGAATTGAACTGCACGACGTCGAAGCCGTCCGGGCTCGCTTCGGTGCAGATGGTGAGCGGCTTGGACAGCGCGATGCCCGGCGCGGCGAGCAGGATGGCCGCGGCAGCGGCGGCGACGAGTGTCAGGCGCATGAGATCTCCCGTGACCCGATGGTCACACGGCGTTTCGTTCTTGTTGGCGGATCAGGTCCGATGACGGTCGGCAGGCGCAGCAAGCAGCGCGCCCGGCGCGGCCAGCATAGCGAATGCTCGTTGCATCGACAACGATTCGATCCGCATACGCATATTCCTGCCATGAGCCAGGCGAGAAGGCGCGGCTTGCCGAAACCGGAGGCATCGGGCTACACTTGCGCCGTCTTTGGGGAGTAGCCTTCCTTCGTGCGCGAAGGAGAACGCGTCAACATCCTCGGCCCTGCTGCCGTGGCGCGTTCGACCGGACCGGTTTGGCGAGACCATCGATGCACTGCGTCGTTCCTGGCCGGACGGCGCGTGGTGCATCGTGGTTCGCTCAGCGTCCGGCCGTGGAAAGATCGTGTCCCTACAACTACAACGTCTCCTTCTCACGCGTCTTTCGGCGCTTCCGCCGCGTTCGTCGCATTGCTTCATGCGAGGTGCCGCATGACGATGCTCTTCATCGAACTCGCACTGATGCTCGCGATCATCCTGATCGCGTCCGAACTCTTCACCAACGCGCTCGAACATCTCGGCGAGCGGCTCGGCATTTCCGAAGGCGTGACCGGCTCGCTGTTCGCTGCCGTCGGCACCGCGCTGCCCGAAACCACGGTGCCGATCATCGCCTTGCTCGGCGGCACGCCCAGTCGCGCGGTCAACGAGGAAATCGGCGTCGGCGCGATTCTCGGTGCGCCGCTGATGCTCGCAACGCTCTCCACCTGCCTGATGACGATTGCGGTGCTCAAGTCGCGCGGCTTGCAAGGACGGATCGTGCCGGAGCGCAGCGGCTTCACGCGGGATCTCAACTTCTTCCTGTTTGCGTTTTTGATCGCGTGCGCGGCGATGTTCATCCCGCATCACGCATGGCCCGTGCGAGCGATGTTCGCGGCGGGCCTCGTCGGGCTATACGTCATGTATGTCATCTCGACGTTCAGGGCCTCGGCGAACCTGGTCGAAAGCGGACACGGCACCGAAGCGCCTGAGGCGCTGTTCGCTTCGCGCCTGGGATTGAAGACGTCCATGGGCAGCATCATGCTGCAGTTCCTGGTCGGCATCGTGTTGCTGGTGGGCGGCGCGAAGGGCTTCATTCACGGCGTCGAAGGGGTGTCGCAGGCGCTTGGAATCTCCGCGCTGCTGCTGTCGCTGATCATCATTCCGATCGCCACCGAATTGCCCGAGAAGGTGAACAGCATCCTGTGGGCGCGCAGAGGGAAGGACACGCTCGCGTTCGGCAACATCACGGGCGCGATGGTGTTCCAGGGCACCTTGCTGCCCGCGATCGGCATCATGCTGACGCCGTGGGAACCGCGTGTCGAAGTGCTGACCGGCGTGTTGATCACGCTGGCGGCGGCGGCGTGGCTGCGCTTCAATGCGAAGCCGAATGGCGTGGTGCTGTGGGCGCTGCTCGGGAACGGCGTGCTGTATGCGGCCTATCTGGCGCTGACGCTGGGTCGATAAAGCCCGACAGCTCAAGCCCCGCCACAAATAAGAATGCCCGCGCGAGGCGGGCATCAAGAGCGAAGCAGCGCGCCCGACATCGGCGCGTTGTTCTTGTTGTTCTTGTGTTATCGGCGCGGCAGCTGAAAACTTTAGAAGCGCGCGGCTTGTTGATAGCGGCTTGCGGCCTTGGCGCCGTCCATCGAACGGCGATAGTTCGCGGCGAGCGCCGTCTGCGCCATCTGCGCGCGCGATGCAACAGCATCGATGCTCGCCTGGATCTTGCGGATGACCGCGAGCGACTCCGCCGGCTGCTCGGCCCGCAGCGCCATGACGAGCGGTGCGCGCGCTTCGGTCAGCTCGGCGGCGCGCGCCCAGTCTTCGTTGCCCACTGCCGTTTCGATGGCCTCGGTCAGCGACCAGGCTTCCTGAATCAGTTCGTGCTGGTTCATGTCCGGTCCTTAGCTCTTGTTGGTGGCCAGCGCGCCGGCGCTGTTGGTGCCGCCGAAGAGGGCGGTCAGATAGCTCGACTGCGTGGCCATCGACGACATCAACGAGTTGAGCGCCGTGAACTGGTCGTTGTACGAGGTGGTCAGCTGCGCGGTGTACGCGGTGAGCTGCGTCTGCTGATCGGCGATGCTGGTCAGGTCGTCGTTGAGCGCGGTCGTGCGCGTGTCGATGATGCCGCCGGTCTGCAGGAACGCCGTCAGGCTCGTGTTCAACTGCGCGGCCACGCCGTCGGTCGTGTTGAAGAGCGAGGCGACCGTGCCGCTGCTGTTGGTGAGCGCGTTGGTGAGCGCGTCTTCGTCGGTCGAAAGCGTGCCGTCCGGCTGCAGCGTGATGCCGATCGACGCCAGGTTCACCTTGCCCGTGCCGACGCCGATGCCCTTGCTGATCGTGCTGGAGATCGTATTCTTGATGGTGTTCATCATCGAGTCGCCGAGCAGCGCGCCTTGCGAGCTGGCGGTCGAATCGAACGACGTCAGCGACGACGCCGTGCTGATGAAGTTGTTGTAGGCGGTGACGAAGGCATCGATGGCGGTCTTCTGGCCGGTGACGTCCTGGCCGATCGTGAGCGTCTGCGTCGTGCCGACGGAGTCCGCGGTGATGTTCATCGTGACGCCCGTCACCGCTTCCTTGATCGTGTTGCTCGAACTCGTGACCGGCGTGCCGGCCACCGTCAGGTGCGAGTCCACCCCCGCGCTGGATTGCGTCCAGCCGTTGGTGCTGCTGATGGTGGTGTGTTCGGGAACGGTGATGGTCTTGGTCGGGTCGGTCGGGTCCGGATCGGTGGTCGTGGTGGACGAGCTGACCTGAAGCTTGTTGATGGCGGAGGTGCTGCTGTCCGCGGTGACATCGACGCCGATCTGATTGCCGAGACCCGTCGACGTGGAGCGCAGCACGAGGTGCGCGCCGTCCGAGCCGTTGACGATGGTCGCGGTGACGCCGGGATTGTCGGACGCCGAGTTGATCGCCGACACGATGCCCGACAGCGTGTTGTTGCTGCTGTCGAGCTTGATGGTGCTGCTGTTGTTGCCGACCTTCAGCGTGATCGAGCCGGTGCCGAGCGCGTCGGTGGTCGAGAACGTGCCGGACGTGAGCGATTGCGCCGAGGCGATGTTCTGCACGTTGACCGCGTAGCTGCCGGCCACGGCCGTGGTGTCGGCGCTGCCGGTGAGGCCCTTGCCGTCGGCGGTGGCGGTGAACGAGCCGAGCGTCTTGCCGTTGGCGAGATTCGTGATCGAGCTTTGCAGCAGCGACAGCACGGACTTGAGCGTGCCGATCGCGGTGAGCTGCGTGTTGTCGGCGGTCTTCTTGTTGTTGAGCGCGTCGGTCTGGCCTGCGACCTTCGCGTTGACGATCGCGGTGACGAGCGAGTTCACGTCCATCGTCGAGTTGGTGGAACCGCTGATGATCGACTGTGCGGCCTGTTGTACGGCGCTGGTCGGATCGACAGTGGAACCCGATGTCGTGGCTACGGTGGTCATGTGTGCTCCGCTCGTATTACTTCGCGATCGTTTGGAATGAGGCGGAAGTCGTCATCTTCCGAAAACGCGCACAGGGAGACGAGCTCCCTTTGCGCTGACTGCTTTGCTGCTTTGTTGCTTCCGGCGCGCATTGTACTGGCTGATGCGCGCCGGTTACAGCGTCGGCCGTGATGCTTAGCCGAGGAGCTTCAGAACTTGCTGGGGCATCGAGTTCGCTTGAGCCAGCACCGAGATACCAGCTTGTTGCAGCACTTGAGCCTTCGACAGGTTCGCGGTTTCCTGCGCGAAGTTCGCGTCGGTGATCTGCGACTGTGCCGACGACAGGTTGGTCGACTGAGCCGTCTGCGTCGAAGCGATCGACGAGAAACGGTTCTGTGCGGCGCCGAGGTCAGCTTGAATCGAGTTGACGCTGTCGAGGGCGTTGTCGATCGATTCGATCGCCAGGTTCGCGCCGTTGGCCTTCGTCAGGTCGATGTCGGAGACCTTCGGGGGAACGTTCTGCGCATTGGCTTGAGCGATGCCGTCAGCGGCGCCCGTGGCGTTTGCGTTGTCCGCAAGCGCGCCCTTGCCGGTCAGCGTGCCGCCGGTCGTGTCGAACAGACCGGTCACCGACGCGCTGATGTCGGTTTCCGCGCCGTTTGCATCCACACCCTTGAAGGTGAAGCCGCCAGCGCCGTCGCCATAGATGTTGACGCTGCTGTAGGCCGGCGTGTCTGCCGAGCCAGCGACCGTGCCATCGGCCTTGAGCGAGATCGACACGCTGCCGAGCTTGGTCGTCGGCGAGGTCGTGGTGGCGGTGGCGACGTTAGCTGCGTCGTTCTGAACGGCCGTGATGTCCGTTTGGTCCGCGCCGCCGGTGGTCGTCGTCAGCGCCGTGCCCGTCAGGGTTGCGACACCGCCGGCATTGGGCGTTTGCGTGAAGAGCTTGCTTGCGTCGGCCGTGGACAGGTACGAGCCGCTTTCCGTGCCGTTGGCGACCGTCTTGAACTTGTAGCCGCCGTTGCCATCGGCATAGACATTGATGCCGGTGATGTCCGTGGCTGCACCCGTGCCCGCGCCCGACAGATCCGGAAGCAGACCGTTCGCATCGAGGTCGATCGTTGCGCCGAGCTTCGTGTCGGCGGCGGCATACGTCGTCGTCGTCGTTTGCACGTTCGCAGCCGAGGCGGCCTTGATTGCAGCCGTTTGGGTCGTCGAGGCGCCAACCAGCGCACCCTTTGCCGTCAGCGAGAGCGCTGTGCCCGTGCCGGTGGTCGTACCCGAGAACAGGGCGGTCGTTGCCGCGCTCGACAGCGCCTGGTTGTTCTGGTCGGTGAACGTGAAGCCGCCCTTGCCGTCAGCCAGCACGTTGATCGACGTGATGTCGGCCTTGGCCGTACCCGTCGTTGCAGCACCCGCGCTCGTCAGGCTCAGGCCCGACAGCGTGCCGATCGTCGCGCCCTTCTGCGGCAGACCGCCACCGAGTTGAGCAGCCGACACGCCGTTGCTCAGATCGATACCGATGGTCTGGCCGACGTTCGCGCCAACCTGGAACGACACGGTGCCAGCCGAGCCGTCGAGCACGTTCGTGCCGTTGTAGGTCGTTTGCGAAGCAATACGGTTCACTTCAGCGATACGCTGCGTCACTTCCTTTTGCAGCGAAGCCTGGTCGCTCGACGAGAGCGAGCCGCTCGAAGCCTGCACGGCCAGCTGGCGAATACGTTGCAGGTTGTCCGAGATCTGCGACAGGCCCGAAGCAGCCGTCTGGGTCATCGAGACGCCGTCGTTGGCGTTCGACACACCTTGGTTCAAACCGTTGATCTGCGAGGTCATGCGCGAGGCGATTGCCTGGCCTGCTGCATCGTCGGCCGCGCTGTTGATGCGCTTGCCCGACGAGAGGCGGGTGATCGCCGAAGACAGCGCGCTTTGCGTGCTGTTGAGGTTCTGCTGAGCAACCAGCGAGTTGATATTGCTATTGATACCGATCATTTGTTCTCTCCTGGGAGACTAATCTGGCTTTGGCTAATGGCACCGAGTTGTTGCCTGGCGGTCCTGCGCTCGGTGATAGCCGGCCGCCTACTTGAGGTTATCGGGCCACTCGAAAAAAACTTAAGGCCGGGCTAACCGATTTGTGTAACGAATAGTGTCGAAAGCCTTCGAAGGCCCGCCCAGCAAGCCTTCCGAATCACGCGTATGCTTTTTAGTCCCTCTTCCACGCGGATTCGGAGCATTCATGCAGACACGTAATGTCGGTATATCGGAATTGAAAGTCGCGCCTTTAGTTTTTGGCGGCAATGTATTTGGCTGGACCGCCGATGAACGCACGTCGTTTTCCATCCTCGATGCATTTGTCGACCACGGTCTTAATTTCATCGATACCGCCGACGTTTATTCCGCCTGGGTCGAAGGTCATCAGGGCGGTGAATCCGAGACGATCATCGGCAAGTGGTTCAAGGAGAGCGGCAAGCGCCACAAGATCGTGCTCGCGACGAAGGTGGGCAAGCTCAGCACGCGCCCGGGGCTGACGGCGGCGAACATCGCCGCGGCCGCCGACGATTCGCTCCGACGCCTGAAGACCGATTACATCGATGTCTATTTCTCGCATCACGATGACGAGGCCACCCCGCTCGACGAGACGCTCAACGCCTATCAGAAGCTGATCCAGGCGGGGAAGGTGAGGGTGATCGGCGCGTCGAACTATACGGGCGAGCGTCTGGAGGAAGTCTTGAAGGTCGCGAAGGATTCGGGCCTGCCCGCCTATCAGATCCTTCAGCCGGAATACAACTTGTACGATCGCGAAGGCTATGAGACCGGACTCGAGCCGGTCGTGCAGAAAAATGACGTGGCAGTCGTGCCTTACTACGCGCTCGCAAGCGGCTTTCTGTCGGGCAAGTACCGCTCGAAGGCGGATACGCAGAACAAGGCGCGCGGCTCGCGCGTCGAGAAATATCTGGATGCACGCGGCCTGAAAATCCTTGATGCACTCGACGAAGTCGCGAAGCGCAACGACACGACACCCGCGACGATCTCGCTCGCGTGGCTCATCGCGCGGCCAAGTATCACGGCGCCGATCGCGAGCGCCACGTCCGTGGCACAACTGGAAAGCCTCGCGGCCGCGACGCGCCTTGTCCTGTCGAGCGAAGATGTCGAACTGCTCGACGAAGCCAGTGCGTGGCAGAAATAATCTGTCACATCAAGGAGTTGGGCGGTGCGAAGTGTTGGCAGCGGCGCGCTGTTCTGGTAACATCGCGCCCGAATCGAGAAATGTGCCCGTTTTCCTGCCTTCGCAGCCGAATGACCAAGTCAAAATCGACAACGTCAACATCCGGCGGCGGACGGCTCCGAAACGCGCGTTCACGTCGTTCTTCGAATGCGCATGCCGCTTCGGCGGCTGAATCCCAACTCTCTCTGTTCCGGCCTCCGTGGCCGCTTTGCTCGTGTCCGTCGCGGCGGGCTGTCTGGTGTGATCCAGCGCCGCGTCCGGTGGACGATCGGAGTGCCGGGGCGCGGCGATTTTGTCGTCGCGCGCTTAGAAATACGTTTAGCAAACCAGGATTTACATGACCACTATCGTCCTCAAAGAAAACGAGCCGTTCGATGTCGCGATTCGGCGTTTCCGCCGCACCATCGAGCGCAACGGCACCATCGCCGAACTGCGCGAGCGCCAGTCGTACGAAAAGCCGACCACCGCGCGCAAGCGCAAGAAGGCAGCTGCCGTCGCGCGTCTGCGCAAGCGCCTGCGCAGCCAGATGCTGCCGAAGAAGATGCACTAAGCATCGCGTGCAAGTCGGGGAGCCGCAATTCCTCGGCTTGCATGGCAAAAAGGCGGTGCGACCCGTGAGGGCGCACCGCCTTGTTGCTTGTACGTGAGAGAAACCGGCGTCAGACGAACGCGTGCCGCCTGCCGAGCGCCGCCAGCAGATGCGGCCACTCTTCCACGTCGGCGTCGTCGTGAACCTGTTCGAGTTCGATCAGCAAATCAATGATGTTGGGATCGTAGGCGTTCACATTCGACGCGTAGAGCGCGCGCATCAGCTCGCCATCCTGCGCATGCCGGTAGTAGGAAATGCCGACACCTTCCAGCGCCGCCTCGTACAGATCGTCACGCACGAGCGAACCAATCGCGCACTTGCGGCCTTCCGGGCTGCGCAGGCGGCAGGATCCATTGTCATCTTCGGACACCGCGCGCTGGGTCAGCAAATGCGTGCTGACGCGGTCGTAAATGTCCTTCGGGCTCAACATCTTCATCGGGCTCAACATCACTACACCTACTGTGCTCAGGCAGCCGTTTTCAGAAGTTCGGCCGAAAGCCCGAACTGACGTGCGATCGACGAAAGACGCTCGCGCCATTCCCACTTGCCGAAGACGTCGTGCACGTTCTGCAGGCAAGAGAGCAATTCGACGGTATTGGGATCGAACACGTTGATGCGCGCACGTAGCAGCGCGCGCTTGAGCGCCGCGACACCGACATCCATATAGGCCGGCACATGCTCGGGCGGTTTTGCGATGTAGCGGATGGGCACGCCTTCCATCGCCGTGATGTAGTCGCGCGGCCTGATGAACCGGCCGACAGGGCAGCCGCCGCAGTAACCGCGATAGGCGCCGCCGCCATGCGGGAGCAATGCGGCTTGTCCCTGCATGAACAGATGCTGTACGGCGCTGTTGAAAATCTCCTGATGGGTCAGGAAGTTCAAGCTTTTCATGATCTTCTCCCCTGCGCCCCTGCGCAGCGGCCATGCGTTTGAATTCGAGAACCTGCACCTGCTGCTCCGGAACGGCGGCGTTGTTGCGATGTCCAGCAACATAAAAAAACGCTGATGCCCTCCGGTCACTGCTTCGAACACGGCGCTTTTCCCGGCCTGGGCGTTCGGTCTCACTGTCGCCCTGTGTGCTCGCGTCGGATTTCTACACTCGATGAACGATCCGTACACCGTCTTTATAACGGTTCGGCCCGGTAAAAAGGTGCGCCAGCGCACGCGAGGACGCCATTTTTACACGTACCGTACGTTCGTGCAGTGCGGAAAACCCGGTCAAATGCCTTGCTGTTCGGGGTTTCGCGCGTGCTTCACTGCAAAAAAACACGCTTCCATCAGGACTTTCCCTAGCAAAGAACAATCGCCCTCGAAAATGTGGCCAAAACAGCTAAAACTTGCCGCGCGTGTTGAACTTCACTTCGACCTTGGCGACGCGCTCTTGCGTCTGGTTCTGGCAAAGGTCCGCGCGATGCATTCGGCCGCGTGATCGTTGACCATGCCGGTCGCTTGCATGAAGGCATAGCAGATGGTCGTGCCGACGAACTTGCAGCCGTACTGCTTGAGGGCGCGGCTCAGGGCATCCGACTCGGGTGTCGAGGCGGGCGTGGGATGCTTCGCGTCGCGCGGGGTATCGATGGTGACGCCGTCGACAAACGACCAGACGAACTCCGCGAACGACCCGTGCTCTTTCTGGATCTGCAGGACCGCGCGCGCGTTGAGCACCGCTGACGTCACCTTCGCGCGATTGCGCACGATGCGCGCGTCCTGCACGAGCCGCTCGATGTCCTCATCCGTGAAGCGTGCCACGCGCCCGATGTCGAAATTCGCGAACAAGGCGCGGTATCCGTCGCGCTTGTTGAGGATGGTCGACCAGGACAATCCCGCCTGCGCGCCCTCGAGTACCAGCATCTCGAACAGATGCTGGTCGTCGCGCGACGGCACGCCCCATTCATGGTCGTGGTAGTCGATCATCGCGTCGGTGGTTGCCCACGCGCAGCGGGCGGGTTGGGTGTCTGCCATGTGCGGTTCCCGGTGGTCATCAAGGTCGCGTCAGCATAGCGGAACGTTCTCGTCCCGCCACCTCGTCCATTCGGCTAATTGGCGCAGGCCGCCGCGGCCGGTAAGCTGGTGTCCATGAAATCCATTTCGACTTTGACTTCCTCCACGGCAACGGACGCATTCCTGCTCGGCATTGATGGCGGCGGCAGCGGTACACGCGTGATCCTCGCGGACGCGCATGGCGTTGAGCTCGCACGCGCCAGCGGCGGCCCGTCGGGTCTCGGGCTCGGCGTCGAGCGGGCGTGGAAATCCATCGAGGACGCATGCCGTAGCGCGTTCACCAACGCGGCGCTGCCGTTCGACTGGCGTGCTTGCGCACTCGGCTGCGGCCTCGCCGGCGTGAACAATGCCGATTGGCTCGCGGGCTTTCTCGCGGCCGCGCCCGAAGTGCGCGCGTTGCGTGTCGAGAGCGACGCCTACACCACCGTGGTCGGCGCACATGGCGGCGAACCTGGCGTGATCGTCGCACTGGGCACGGGCAGCATCGCGGCTTCGCTGGATCAGGAAGGAGTGTGTCGCACAGCCGGCGGCTACGGTTTTCCGAGCGGCGACGAGGCCAGCGGTGCCTGGCTCGGGCTGCGCGCAGTGGTTCATCTGCAGCGCGTGCTCGACGGCCGTGCCGCAGAAGACGGCTGGTCTCGTGAATTGCTCGCCCGAACCGGCGCGACGGATCGCAACAGTCTCGTCGTGTGGCTGTGCAACGCGAACCAGACCGCCTACGCCACGCTCGCACCCAGCGTCTTTGCGTTTCGCGATCATCCCGCTGCCGGACGGTTGCTCGCGCAGGCCGGCCAGGAAATCGAAGCGCTCGTGGCCGCGCTCGACCCGCACGGCGCCTTGCCGATTGCCTTGTGCGGCGGGCTCGCCGTTCCATACGAACCGTTTGTTTCGCTTGATCTGCGCGAGCGGATGCGCGCGCCGAGTGCGGATTCGGCTGCGGGCGCGCTTGAACTGGCGCGCCGGGCGGCGTCCGAGTCCAGAGAAGCAGCCGGCACTGCGCGATAAAATGGCGCACTTCGCGGCAGGTTCCCTCCGCTCATCGCTCCGCACAGGGCGCGCGCAACCAGGTATGCAGTGTACGCAGCGCACCCGGCGCCTGAGCCCACGACAAAGGCAGGCATGTACTCGGCCATCGCAACCGATCTCGACGGCACGCTTCTGAACAGCGACCACCAGCTCGATCCCTTCACCGCCGAAACCGTGCGCACGCTGGCCGCGCGCGGCGTGCCCATCGTCATTGCGACGGGACGGCATTATCGCGACGTCGCCGGCATTCGCGACGTGCTCGGCGTCGACGCGTATCTGATTACGTCGAACGGCGCGCGCGTGCATGCGCCGGGCGATCAGCGCATCTACTCGCGCGATCTCGACCCGGCCGCCGTACGGCGCCTCGTGCAGCCGGATCTCACGGGCACGCATGGGCGCGTCATCGTGAACCTGTTCGCCGACGACGCCTGGCTGATCGACCGCCATGCGCCCGAACTGCTGGTCTTTCACCAGGATTCGGGATTTAAGTATGAAGTGATGGATCTGCGCGAGCACGACGGCGAGAACATCGCGAAGGTGCTGTACATCGGCGAGCCGGCGGATCTCAAGGAAGTCGCGGCGAATCTGGAGCGCGAGTTTGGCGACTCGCTGTATGTCACCTATTCGCTGCCGGATTGTCTAGAAGTCATGACCTCCGACGTCTCGAAAGGCCGCGCGCTGCGTTTCGTGCTGGAGCGGCTCGACGTCGATCCGTCGCAGTGCGTTGCTTTCGGCGACAACATGAACGACATCGATCTTCTCGAAACCGCAGGGCATCCGTTCATGATGAACAACGCCAATCCGGACCTTATCAAGCGGCTGCCCGATGTGCCGCGCATCGGCAACAATTTCGAGGCGGGGGTTGCGCATCAGTTGCGCAAGCTGTTCGGGGTTCATGACGAGCTGGCCTCGCCGGGTTACCCGCAGGACTGAGCGCCGGACCCGGCGAAATGCAAGACGGGCGGCTGGTGTGGTCCAGCCGCCCGTCGCGCTTGAGTGGTCTCCCGCGAGTGGGGCATCCGCGTGCTTAGCCGCGATGTCCCCAGTTGTTGCCATAGCCGCGATGATCCCAGCCGGTGCGATTCCAGTGACCTTGATCACGGCCGTCGTGCCAGCGCGGTGCTTCATGACGGTAGTACGGCGCGCGGTACGCCGGCGCAGCCGGGCGGACATAGACGGGAGCCGGGGCCACATAAGCGGGCGCGCCGAGCGACACGCCGATGTGCAGATCGCTGTGAGCCTGAGCGGCGCCGACTGCACCCAAGGCAAGACCGGCGGCGACGAGCATGTGAGTGACGATGCGCTTCATTGTGTTTCTCCTTGAAGGCGACGTGTATGTCGCATGAGTCCAATGTACGGGCGCAGCGTCTTACACGCTTCGACGACTTGTTACCGGTTGCAAGGACGACGTAAGGAGAAAATGAAACGCTCCGATTCGGAGAGTAGGCGTGTGAGGCCCGTCAGATGGGCCTCACACGGATGTGGTCTGCAGCAGATATTTAACGCCGCGGCAAATCATAAGCATGCTTCGTAATTCGGCATTACATTTGTCGCGCCGGTTTAATCGTTCGAGTCTTCGAAGAGCGTGTCGCTCAGCCTTAATCGGCTTCGCGAGCAGTCTCCGCGAGCGGAAAACCCACCGTTTTCGGGTTGCTGCGGACCTCGGAAGGCTCCTGGCGGAATGCCTGACGCGTAAGCGAGGGATACACGAGCCCTGCGATGATCGCGCCGACGATGGGCGCAATCCAGAACAGCCACAGCTGATCCAGCGCCCAGCCGCCGACGAAGAACGCCTGGCTGGTCGAACGCGCGGGATTGACCGACGTATTGGTCACCGGGATCGAGATCAGGTGAATGAGCGTCAGGCACAGGCCGATGGCAAGCGGCGCGAAGCCTTTGGGCGCCCGGTCGTCGGTGGCGCCGAGGATCACGAAGACAAAGAAGAAGGTCATGGCGATTTCGCAGATCAGCGCGGCGATCATCGTGAAATGTCCCGGCGAGTGCTCGCCAAAGCCATTGGCGGCGAAGCCGCTCAGCGAGAAATCGAAACTCGGGCTGCCGATGGCGATCAGGTAGAGCACCCACGCCCCCAACGTCGCGCCGATCACCTGGGCAACGATATATGGCACGAGATCGCGCACGGGGAAGCGCCCCGCGGTGGCCAGGCCGATGCTCACGGCCGGATTCAGATGGCAGCCCGACACGTGACCGATGGCATACGCCATGGTCAGCACGGTGAGGCCGAATGCCAGCGCAACCCCCGCGAACCCGATCCCGAGCTCGGGAAAGGCAGCGGCAAGCACGGCGCTTCCACAGCCGCCCAGGATCAGCCAGAACGTACCGAAGATTTCGGCCCCAAGACGTTTCGATAAATTCATGTTTCCGCCTTCGTGAAATGTGATTGCCGCTGTTTCGAAAAGAGCACTGAATGAGCGCATCGAGCGCAGTTTAAGCGCGCTTTCTTTTGCAAATTGTCAAATTTGTTTGATAAATCGGCGAATTCACCACGTCTGGAAGAATTTTAGGATTGTTCGGTTACGGCCCCCTCCGCAAGCCTGAGACGAAAAAAAACCGCCCCGAAGGGCGGTTCTCGTTGCGGTCATCGAAGGCCGCATGCGTGGGAAGGCTGCTTAGCCGACGGCAACCTGGCGCAGCACCGGACGCTTCGCGGCCTGGAGCATGGCGGTGTAGCTGTCGACGTAATTCTGCGCCATCGTCTGCGCGCTGAAGCGGCGTTCGAACTGCGCGCGAATCTCGGTGCGCGAGAGTTCGTCCAGACGCTGCAACGCGCCCACGGCACCTTGCACGTCCTCGCAGATGAAGCCGGTCACGCCATGGTCGATCACCTCGGGCACCGAACCGCGATTGAACGCGATCACCGGCGTGCCGCAAGCCATCGATTCGATCATCACCAGGCCGAACGGCTCGTTCCAGTCGATCGGGAACAGCAGGGCCTTGGCGCCCGACAGGAAGTCCGGCTTCTGCGCTTCGTTGATCTCACCGATGAACTCAACGTCCGCATGCGACAGCAGCGGCTCGATCGTGGTCTTGAAATACTCCTGGTCGACCTTGTCCACCTTGGCGGCGATCTTCAGCGGCAGGCCGCTTTGCGCCGCGATCTTGATGGCCAGATCAGCACGCTTTTCCGGGCAAATACGGCCGAGGAACGCCAGGTATTCCGGCTTCTTGCTCGTTTGCGGCGTCAGCAGTTCATTCGGCAGACCGTGATACACCGTGTTCAGCCAGTTGGCCTGCGGCAGCGGTCCGCGCTGGTTGTCGGAGATTGAAATCACGTTCGCCTTCGTGAACGTGTTGAAGATCGGCTGCAGTTCTGGCAGGTCGAGACGGCCGTGCAGCGTCGTCACGAACGGCGTGTCCAGCTGCGTGAACAGCGGGAACGGCATGTAGTCAAGGTGGAAATGCAGCACGTCGAACTCGTGCGCGCGACGGCGGACGGTTTCGAGCAGCAGCATGTGCGGCGCGAGGGCGTCGCGGATTGTCGGATCCAGACGCAGGGCGCGCGGCCATGCGGCTTCCAGGGTCGCCTTGGTTTGCGAATCGCCGCTGGCGAACAAGGTGACGTCGTGGCCCAGATCGACGAGTGCGTCGGTCAGGTACGACACTACCCGCTCAGTGCCGCCGTAGAACTTCGGGGGAACTGCTTCGTGCAACGGTGCAATTTGTGCGATTCGCATAACGTGACTCTCCTGTTTCGGGCAGAGCGGGCGCTTTCGCGTCAGGCTCGGGTCCCATGCCGGTGAAGGCGTCATTTAAGGCATCGCAGTCACGCTCCGGTCGAGCGCTCAACACATGCCATTTCGGGCGGGCCGCGCAGGTAAGACGCCGCCCGAGATCGGCCCGGAGATGAAGATTACATCGCGACCGGGTTATCCCTTACTGCTCATTATCGGGATCGAGAGCGGCATTTCACGTCATTTTTCAATCGCTTATCGTTGTTACAGCGCGAAACAATCGCTGTTACGAAGTCAGAAATTGCAGTGTTGTCAGCAATGTAGACGAATCACACATCTGGAAAAATGACCGCGCGGCAGTATTAAGCATGCAGCGTTCCCGGGCGCCGAACCGCACGTTCGGACGCCGCTGGCACGCGCCCGCGGCGCTTAAACTTGTTGAACCTCCATTAAGTCAGACGAATCGCTGCCGATATCCGGTTCTTGCATCCACAGGTGCGTTGCGACCCGTTTCCGCGCCGTGTAGGAAAAAGTCCTACACACAACCTCCTTGAAATCCTGCGATGCTTCGGACACGTTCTCCGACAGCCGCGCCTTCGAGCATCGGCGACAATCGTCTGGCACAAGAGAACACGTGCGGGGCCGGTTTCGTCGCGTCTGCAGCGAACCGAGCAAACGTTCCCCCGCCGGCCTGACCAGCCACGTAACGATTCGGGGAAAAAATGACGAACAGCGCTACGAGTACGCTCGTGGAAATCCGCGAGGTGAATCTGTCGTATGTGCTTCTCGCCCAGCGGCTTCTGCAGGAAGACCGCGTCTCGGCGATGTACCGGCTCGGCCTGTCCGAGCAGGTGGCGCAGGTGCTGTCCTCGCTGACGCTCGCGCAGGCCGTGAAAGTGGCGTCGTCGAGCCATCTGCTGTGCCGTTTCCGCTTCGACGACCACACCATCCTCTCGTCGCTGGCCGACAAGGACAAGAGCGCGGCGCTCACGCAGGCGCATGCGGCGATCCTGCTGGCCGACAGTCCTGTCGCGCAGATCGGCTGACGCACGAAGCGGACGGCCGATGGCAACCAGAAGCGTAGTGGCGGAAGTCCGCGAGATCACGCTCGCGATCGAACTGATCGAGCTGGGCGCGCGCCTGCAATTGCTCGAAGCGGAGACGACCCTGTCGCGTGACCGGCTCATCAAGCTCTACAAGGAACTGAAGGGCGCTTCGCCGCCGAAGGGCATGCTGCCGTTCTCGACCGACTGGTTCATGACCTGGCAGCCGAACATCCATTCGTCGCTGTTCCACGGCATCTATCGTTTCATCCATGAACACGGCGGCGCCGACGGCACGCAGAGCACGATCCAGGCGATCGTGAAAAGTTACCGGCTCTACCTCGAACACGCCGCCCTCTACGGCGACGAACCCGTGCTGTCGCTCACGCGCGCCTGGACCCTGGTGCGCTATTTCGAATCCGGCATGCTCCAGACCAACGCGTGCACCCGCTGCGGCGGACGTTTCGTCGCGCATGCATACGAACTGCGCGCGGGCTACGTGTGCGGCCTATGCCAGCCGCCGTCGCGCGCCGGCAAGACGCGCAAGACGCTGGCAGCGGCCGCGGCGGCGGAGCCGGCGCGGAGCCTTGCGGCCTGACGCCGCACCCGCCCGGGCCCGTTCTGCGGCGCGGATTGCAACGTTTGCCGGCGGCGCGGACACGCCATCAAAGTTTTCCAGTCGAGTGCCGTAAACCACCTAACGGCGGTCTTACCGCATCAAAAACGTGAGGACTCGACTGTGCTGATTTTTGTTGGAGCGCTCGTCACATTGCTGTCCGTGTTCGGCGGCTATGCCATCGAAGGCGGACACCTCGGCGCGCTCATGCAGCCCGTCGAGATTCTGATGATCGTGGGCGCGGGCGTCGGCGCGTTCATCCTCGGCAACAACGTCAAGACCATCAAGGCGACCATCCAGGTCCTCCCGACGCTCTTCAAGGGCGCGAAGTACAACAAGGGCATGTACATGGAGCTGATGGGCCTGCTCTACGTGCTGCTCGCGAAGGCCCGCAAGGAAGGCACGCTGGCGCTCGAGGGCGACATCGAGGATCCCTCCAAGAGCCCGGTCTTCAGCCAGTACCCGCAAATTCTCGCGGATCACCACATCGTCGAATTCCTGACCGATTACCTGCGTCTCATGGTCAGCGGCAACATGAATGCGTTCGAAATCGAAAGCCTCATGGACGAGGAAATCGAAACGCATCACGTCGAGGGCGAAGCCCCCGCGCACGCGCTGACCAAGGTCGGCGACGCGATGCCGGCGTTCGGCATCGTCGCGGCCGTCATGGGCGTGGTGCACACCATGGCCTCCGCGGACCAGCCGCCCGCCATTCTCGGCGAGATGATCGCGCAGGCGCTGGTCGGCACCTTCCTCGGCATTCTCCTTTCCTATGGTTTCATCGGGCCGCTCGCCAACGTGGCCGAGCAGCGCGTGGCCGAGCAGACCAAGATGTTCCAGTGCATCAAGGTCACGATCCTCGCGAGCCTGAACGGCTACGCGCCCGCGATCGCGGTGGAGTTCGGCCGCAAGGTGCTGTTCTCGACCGAACGTCCGTCGTTCGCCGAACTCGAGGAACACGTGCGCCGGGTCAAGGCGAAGTGATGCCTCGCTTCGCGCACGATCCCTCGGTCAGGACACAGCCATGAGCAACGACAGCGAACGTCCCATCTTCATCAAGCGAGTCGTCGGCAAGGGTGCCAAGGGTCATCACGGCGGCGCCTGGAAACTCGCCTATGCGGACTTCATGACCGCGATGATGGCGTTCTTCCTGCTCATGTGGCTGCTCTCCTCGACCTCGCCCGTGCAGCGCCGCGGCATCGCCGAATACTTCAACATGCCGCTCAAGGCGGCGATGGTCGGCGGCAAGACCGTCGGCATGGACAACAGCATCCTGATGGGCGGCGGCCGCGACATCTCCAGCGAAGAGCCGGGCGCCGCGCGCCGCTCGGAAGGCAGCACGCGGCTCGCGCAGCGCGCGTCATCCACGACCGACGAAGAACTCCTCAAGGCCGCGCAGGGCGAGCTCGAACGCCGCGAGCAGGCGCGCCTGCACGATCTGCAGGTCAAGCTGATGGCCGCCATCGAAGCCAATCCGACCTTGCGCCAGTTCAAGCAGCAGATCCGCATCGAAGCGACGCAGCAGGGCTTGCGCATCGAGATCGTCGATACGCAGAAGCGCCCGATGTTCGCGCTCTCCAGCAACGCCGTGCAGCCCTACATGCGCGACATCCTGCGCGAGATCGGCCGGACGCTGAACGACGTGCCGAACCGCATCGTCGTGCAGGGCCACACCGACGCCGTGAAATACGCCGGCGGCGAGAAGGGCTACAGCAACTGGGAGCTGTCGGCGGATCGCGCGAACGCATCGCGTCGCGAGCTGGTCGCGGGCGGCATGGACGAAGTCAAGGTGATGCGCGTGCTGGGTCTCGCGTCCACGCAAAACCTGAACAAGAAGGATCCGTTCGATCCGGAGAACCGGCGCATCAGCGTCATCGTGCTCAATCGCAAGACGGAACTGGCGATGCTGCGCGACGACGGCGGCGCGGGCGCGACGCTCGACAACGGCACGGACGCGAACGGAGCGCCGGCGACGCTCGGGCAACTGATTCCAGGCATCGCGGCGAGAAGCGCGGCGCATTGAGCGCATGAGCCCGTGATAAAGCGGCCTCAAAGAACAGCCTCAAAAACAGCCTCAAAAACAGCCTCAAGACCGGACCCGTTTCGACCGTCAACACGGCAACGGCAAGAGACAAACATGATCAAGAACATTCTGGCAATCGATGACTCGGCCGCGATGCGGCAAATCATCTCGGCGACGCTGGCGGTGGCCGGCTACGCAGTGACGGTCGCGTCCGACGGCGACGAAGGGTTGGAATGCGCGCTCGCCGAACGCTTCGATCTCGTGCTGACCGACCATCACATGCCGGGCAAGAGCGGGCTCGATCTCATCATGGCCCTACGCGCGAACCACGCGTACCGTGCGACGCCGATCCTGGTGCTCACGACCGAAGACGGCGAACCGTTCAAGAACGCGGCGCGCAGCGCGGGCGCGACGGGCTGGATCGAGAAGCCGCTCGATCCGGACTTGCTGACCGAACTGGTCGCCGCGCTCTCGGATGACGCGCAGCACTGAAAACGTCGCAAAAAACAGCATTGAAACGCGCGCAGCACGGCGCCGATTGAACAGCATTCCAGCGGTGACTCAAGCATGACACTCGACATTACCCAGTTCTATCAGACGTTCTTCGACGAAGCCGATGAACTGCTCGCGCAGATGGAGCAACTGCTGCTCGTTCTCGACATCGCGAATCCGGATCCGGAAGACCTCGCGGCGATTTTCCGCGCGGCGCATTCCATCAAGGGCGGCGCGGCGACCTTCGGCTTCACCGCGCTCACCGAAACCACGCACATCCTCGAATCGCTGCTGGATCGGGCGCGCAACAACGAGCTCGTTCTGCGCCGCGACATGATCGACACCTTCCTGGCGACCAAGGACGTGCTCTCCGATCAGCTCGCGGCCTACCGCGCAAGCGAGGAGCCGGATGCCGCCGCGGCGTCGGCGATCTGCGCGAAGCTCGAGCGCCTGAAGAACGAGAGCGCGGAAACCAGCGTGGCGCCGGTAGCGGCCGTAGCGTTGGTAGCAGCGCACATCGAGCCGCCCGCGTTGCCGGGCGCCGAGCACAACGAGGCCGCAGCGCCGGCGTACGACGGGCCGAACGCACCGCCCGCGCACGTGCTGGCGCAGGCCATGGACATTCTCGAAGACGACGGCAACTGGGACGGCGCGTTCGAACTCGCCGACAGCAGCAACGGCGTCACACATGCAGGAACCGTCGCTGATGCGACGCCGGGACACACCGGCGCGCCGCGCGCGGAAGTTGGACCCCACCTGAAAATTACGCTACGGGGGGTGGGCGAGAAGGACCTGACGACTCTGATCGAGGAGTTGGGGAATCTGGGAAGCATCGTCGGGGAACAGAAGGCGGATGCCGAGTACGTCGTATGGCTCGACTCGGACGTTCCCGCCGACGACATCGTCGCCGTGTGCTGCTTCGTGATCGATGAAACGCAGATCACGATCGGCCGGGGCGACGGCGCGGCGCAAGCCATCGAGGCGCAGCCGGCAGCGGCCGCGCCGTACGCGGTGCAACCCACGCTACAGGAAGAGCAGAAGCAATCGCAGGCGGAACCGTCGCCTGCATCCGTGGCCGCTCACGAAGCAGTACCACAAGAAGCGGCAACGGCGGCGGGACAGCCCGCCGCCCAGCCGTCCAGGGCCGCAACGGGCGACGCCGAGAAAAAGGCGCGGCCGCAAGCCGCCGCATCGGCGGAAGGCAGCTCGATTCGCGTCGGCGTGGAAAAGGTCGATCAGCTCATCAACCTGGTGGGCGAACTCGTGATTACGCAGGCCATGCTCGCGGAAACCACCAGCACCTTCGATCCCGCCTTGCACGACCGTCTGTTCAACGGCATGGCGCAGCTCGAGCGCAACGCGCGCGACCTGCAAGAGGCCGTCATGTCCATCCGCATGATGCCGATGGATTACGTATTCAGCCGCTTCCCGCGCCTCGTGCGCGACATCGCCGGCAAGCTCGGCAAGGAAGTGGAACTCGTCACGTTCGGTCAGGCGACCGAACTCGACAAGAGCCTGATCGAACGCATCATCGATCCGCTCACGCACCTCGTGCGCAACTCGCTCGACCATGGCATCGAAACCATGGAAGCGCGCCGTGCGGCGGGCAAGTCCGCGACCGGCCAGCTCGTGCTGTCGGCGGCGCATCACGGCGGCAATATCGTGATCGAAGTGAGCGACGACGGCGCCGGCCTGCGCCGCGACAAGATTCTCGCGAAGGCGCAGAAGCAGGGCATGCAAGTGTCCGAATCGATGAGCGACGAAGAAGTCTGGCAACTCATCTTCATGCCGGGCTTCTCGACCGCCGAACAGGTGACGGACATCTCCGGCCGGGGCGTCGGCATGGATGTGGTCAAGCGCAACATCCAGTCGATGGGCGGTCACGTCGAGATCAGCTCGCGCCAGGGCGCGGGCACGACGACGAAGATCGTGCTGCCGCTCACGCTCGCGATCCTCGACGGCATGTCGGTCAAGGTGGGCAACGAGATCTTCATCCTGCCGCTCAACTTCGTGATGGAGTCGCTGCAGCCGGTGGCCGAGGACATCTACACGGTCGCCAACGGCGAGCGCGTGGTGCGCGTGCGCGGCGAATACCTGCCGCTGGTCGCGCTGCACAGTGTGTTCGACGTCGAAGGCGCGCGCACCGAACCGACCCAGGGCATCGTCACCATCATGCAGACGGAAGGACGCCGCTTCGCGATGCTGATCGACGAACTCGTCGGCCAGCAGCAGGTGGTGGTCAAGAACCTCGAAACGAATTACCGCAAGGTGCACGGCATTTCCGCGGCGACCATCCTGGGCGACGGCAGCGTCGCGCTGATTGTCGACGTGGCCGCGCTCAATCGCGAGTCGCGCGTCCAGCACGGCGCGCACGCACATTAACACTACCCGACCAGACGAAAGACACAGGGAGCTCTCGTGGCAGACATTCAATCGATCAACGCAGCGCCGTCGAGCGCCATGCGCCGCGACGCGCAACAGGCCGAAGCCGCCGGACAGGAATTCCTCGTCTTCACGCTCGGCGCCGAGGAATACGGCATCGACATTCTCAAGGTGCAGGAGATCCGCGGCTACGACAACGTCACGCGCATCGCCAACGCGCCCGCCTTCATCAAGGGCGTGATCAACCTGCGCGGCATCATCGTGCCGATCGTCGACATGCGCATCAAGTTCAACCTCGGCCGGGTCGACTACGACAACCAGACCGTCGTGATCATCCTGAACGTCGCGCATCGCGTGGTCGGCATGGTGGTGGACGGCGTCTCCGACGTGCTCACGCTCACGGCAGAACAGGTGATGCCCGCGCCGGAATTCGGCGGCACGCTGGCCACCGAATACCTGACGGGCCTCGGCACCGTCGAGGGCCGCATGCTGATCCTGATGGACATCGAGAAGCTCATGACGAGCCGCGAGATGGAATTGATCGACGCCGTCGGCGCATGAAACGCACTTAGCCAAGCAGGAACGAAGCCATGCTGAAGAAGTTGTCGATCCGCACGACGCTCACGCTCGTCGGTCTCCTGTTCGCCGGCTGCGCGGCGGTGATCGGCGCGCTCGCGCTCACCGGTCTCAACGCTGCGAACTCCGCGCTCACGTCGCTTGCGCAGCAGGACATGACCGCGATGCGCGCGCTGTCCGAAACCTCGTCGTATCTGCTGCGCTCGCGCGTCACGCTCGACCGCGTGCGTTCGCTCGCTGAAGCGGGTAACGATGCGGAAGCGCAGAAGGCAATCGAACGCGGCCAGTATCTGCTCGGCAAAAGCAACGAGAACTGGAAGCTCTATCTCGACACGTCGAAGCCGACGCTGCCGAAGGACATTCTCGACGCGCTCGTCACGCAGCACGACGCGCTGCTCAAGACGGGCGTGGAGCCGGAGTTCGCCGCGATCCGCGCCAAGGACATGGCCGCGTATCACGCGATCGCCGACACGAAGATCAGCCCGATGTTCGTCGCCTTCGACCAGGCCGTGACGACTGCCGTCGCCGCGCAGCAGGATCATGCCGAAAGCGCGCGTGCGAGCACGGCGTCGCATGTCGCCGCGCTCAACGTGACGATCGGCGCGGTGCTTGCGCTGGCGGTGCTGATGCTGATCGGCACGCGCATGGCGCTGGCGAGCCTGATCGTCAAGCCGATCAACGAGGCGGTCGAGCATTTCGACCGCATCTCGAACGGCGACCTCACGCACACCGCGCACAGCGACCAGGGCAATGAGATCGGCCGCCTGTTCGCGGGCATCGAACGCATGCGCGGCAACCTGACCACGATGGTGGGCGCGGTGCATCGCGGTGCGGAATCGATCGATGTCGGCGCGCACGAAATCGCGAGCGGCAACACGGATCTTTCACAACGCACGGAAGAGCAGGCGGCATCGCTGCAGGAAACGGCGTCGAGCATGGAACAGCTCACCAGCACGGTGAAGCAGAACGCCGACAACGCACGCCAGGCGAGCCAGCTGGCGGTGAATGCATCGGATATCGCATCGCGCGGCGGCGAGGTGGTCGAGCAGGTCGTCGACACCATGCATGCGATCGCGTCGAGTTCGAGCAAGGTCGTCGACATCATCGGCGTGATCGAGGGCATCGCGTTCCAGACCAACATTCTTGCATTGAACGCGGCCGTGGAAGCGGCGCGCGCCGGCGAGGAAGGCCGCGGTTTCGCGGTGGTCGCGGGCGAAGTGCGTTCGCTCGCGCAGCGCAGCGCGGCGGCGGCCAAGGAAATCAAGGCGCTGATCGGCGACTCGTCGGCCAAGGTGGATAGCGGCACGGAACTCGTGGCGCGTGCAGGCGCCACGATGGGCGAGATCGTGCAGGCCGTGCGCCGCGTGACCGACATCATGGGCGAGATCAGCGCGGCGTCGGAGGAACAGTCCGACGGCATCGAGCAGGTCAACCGCGCCGTCACGCAGATGGACAGCGTGACTCAGCAGAACGCCGCGCTCGTCGAGCAGGCGGCGGCTGCTGCCGCGTCGCTCGAAGAGCAGACGCGTCAGTTGAAGGGCGTTGTCGCGCAATGGCGTGTCGAGGGCGCCGCGCCCGTGCGCGGCAGCGCCACGACGGCCGCCGCCCGGCTCACGCCGGCTGCGCGCATCGAGCCGACGCCGGCTCGGCCCGCTGTTGCAAAGACCGCGTTCAAGCCGTCGAAGCCGGCCCACTCCGCGAAAGTTGCGGCGGAGCCTAACGTCGTGACGGAAGCGGCCGTTATCAAGGAAGTTGCGAAGGTAGCTGCGAAGGAACCGGCGAAGAAAGTGGCCGCTCCCGCGCCGCGCAAAAGCGTACCGGCAGCAATGCCCGCGCCGCGCGTCAAGGCGACGACCGCCGACGACGGCGACTGGGAAACCTTCTAAGCCTTCATCCAAGCCTTCATTCAATCAAGTGCGAAACGGAACGACCATGCAGGCAGCGCGCGACACCATCGACGAGCAGCGTTTCTTCGGAACGCCAGGACGTCGCGCGGGCGCAGGGTCTTCGCACGCCACGCGGTTTGCGAGCGCGACGGACACGCCACATCAGGCATCGGCAGCGATGCCGGGGAAGCACGAATCATCATGACGGCCACGCGCAACCCGCGCCTCGATTTGCCTGCCCCTGTGCGCGGCGAAGTCGAGCGCGATTTCGAATTCACGGCGGCGGACTTCGCCCGCATCCGCGAGCTGATTCACCGGCGCGCGGGCATCTCGCTCTCGGACCACAAGCGCGACATGGCCTACAGCCGTCTCGCGCGCCGTCTGCGGGCGTGCGGCATCGACACGTTCAAGCATTATCTCGACCGCCTCGAAACCCACGAGGACAACGCCGAGTGGGAAGCGTTCGTCAATGCGCTGACCACGAACCTCACCGCGTTCTTCCGCGAGTCGCATCACTTTCCGATCCTGTCCGAGTTCGTCAAGCGCCGGCCGCAGCCGTTCTCGGTGTGGTGCTCGGCGGCGTCCACCGGCGAGGAGCCGTATTCGATCGCGATGACGCTGGTCGAAGCGCTGGGCGAACACGCAGCGCGCCAATGCACGGTGTTCGCAAGCGACATCGACAGCCAGGTGCTGGCCAAGGCAGATGCGGGCGTGTATTCGCTGGACCAGGTCAAGGCAATGCCGGTCGAGCGCCTGAAGCGCTTCTTCCTGAAGGGCACGGGTTCGCATGCGGGCCTCGTGAAGGTGCGTCCCGAGCTGCGCGCGATGGTGAACTTCGGCCGCGTGAACCTGACCGATGCGCGCTACGACGTGAAAGGCCCGTTCGACGTCATCTTCTGCCGCAACGTGATGATCTACTTCGACAAGCCGACGCAAGGCCAGGTGCTGTCGCGCTTCGAGCCCTTGATGAAACCGGGTGCGCTGCTGTTTGCGGGGCATTCGGAGAACTTCACGTATGTGTCGCAGGCCTTCAGGCTGCGCGGCCAGACCGTGTACGAACTGGCGCGCGACGCCAAACCGGGCACGGCGTCGAAGAGCGCACGCGCGCTGGCGGGAGAGGCGGCATGAGCGGACTGCCGATCGCGTCGAATCTCTATTACGACAATCACTTCAAGAAGCCGGGCGTCAAGCTGCTGCCCAACGAGTTCTACATGACGAGCGAGGACATGGTCCTCGTCACCGTGCTCGGCTCGTGCGTGGCGGCGTGCATCAACGACCGCACGGCGGGCATCGGCGGCATGAATCATTTCATGCTGCCCGACGACGGTTCCGATGCATCGCATGCGTCTTCCGATTCGATGCGTTACGGCGCCTACGCGATGGAAGTGCTCATCAACGAACTCATCAAGCGGGGCGGGCGGCGCGAGCGTTTCGAGGCGAAGGTGTTCGGCGGCGGCGCGGTGCTCGCGGGCATGACCACGATCAACATTGGCGACCGCAACTCGGAGTTCGTGCGCCGCTACCTCGCGCTGGAAAAGATCCGCATCGTGGCGGAAGACCTGCAGGGCATGCATCCGCGCAAGGTCGCGTTCATGCCGCGTTCGGGTCAGGTCATGGTCAAGAAACTGAAGACGCAGCACGACCCCGTCGTGGTCGAGCGCGAGCAGGCGCTGGTGCAGCGCACGCCGGAAGAGCGCGCCGAACGGCTCGCCCGGGCGCGTGCCCGTGTCGAACTGTTCCAGTCGAATGCCGGCGCTGCCAAACCGCGCGTCGAACTCTTTACCACTTCGGCAAGCACGCTCGCGAAGCCGCGCGTGGAACTGTTCGGCAATGCGGCCCGCAGCCTGCGCGGCGCGAAAACGCCGGAGGAAGCATGAGCCTGAATCACGCGATCCCCGCAAAAACATCCGCTGCGCCGAAGATCAAGGTGCTGTGCGTCGATGACTCCGCGCTCGTGCGCAGCCTGATGACCGAGATCATCAATTCGCAACCCGACATGCAGGTGTGCGCAACCGCGCCGGACCCGCTCGTCGCGCGCGAACTCATCAAGCTGCATAACCCGGACGTGCTGACGCTCGACGTCGAAATGCCGCGCATGGACGGTCTCGATTTCCTCGAGAAGCTGATGCGCCTGCGGCCGATGCCGGTCGTGATGGTGTCGTCGCTGACGGAGCGCGGCAACGAGATCACGCTGCGTGCGCTCGAACTCGGCGCGGTCGATTTCGTCACGAAGCCGAAGGTCGGCATTCGCGACGGCATGCTCGACTATGCCGAGAAACTCGCCGACAAGATCCGCGCCGCGTCGCGCGCACGCGTCAGGCAGCACGCGCATCCGGCGAGCGCGCCGGCGCAGGCGAGCCCGCACAAGCCGGCGCCGCATTTCAACAATCCGCTCGTCTCGACGGAAAAGCTCGTGATTGTCGGCGCCTCGACGGGCGGCACCGAGGCGATCCGCGAAGTGCTGACGCCGCTGCCGCCCGACGCGCCCGCGGTCATGATCGCGCAGCACATGCCGCCGGGTTTCACGAAGTCGTTCGCGCAGCGTCTGAACGGCCTGTGCCGCATCACCGTGAAGGAAGCGGAACACGGCGAGCGCGTGTTGCCGGGCCATGCGTACATCGCGCCGGGTCATGCGCACCTCGTGCTTGCGCGCAGCGGCGCGAACTACGTCGCGCATCTCTCGGATGCGCCGCCGGTGAACCGGCACCGGCCATCGGTCGACGTGCTGTTCCATTCGGCGGCGCAGCACGCGGGCAAGAACGCGATCGGCGTGATCCTGACCGGCATGGGCCGCGACGGCGCCGCCGGTCTGCTCGAGATGCAGCAGGCGGGCGCGTACACGCTGGCACAGGACGAAGCGAGTTGCGTGGTGTTCGGCATGCCGCGCGAAGCAATTGCAATGGGTGGCGCGAGCGAAGTCGCGCCGCTGACGGAAATGAGCCGCCGCGTCATGGCGCGGCTCGCCTCGATGGGCGAACGCGTGCAGCGCGTCTGAGTTTTTTGGATTGAGCGGCGCAGCCGCATTGAGAACACACGGGAGTAATGATGGACAAGAACATGAAGATCCTCGTCGTCGACGATTTTCCGACGATGCGCCGTATCGTGCGTAACCTGCTCAAGGAGCTGGGTTACGGGAACGTCGATGAAGCCGAAGACGGCGCGGCCGGTCTTGCGCGTCTGCGCGGCGGCGGCTTCGACTTCGTGATCACCGACTGGAACATGCCGAACCTCGACGGCTTGGCGATGCTGCAGCAGATCCGCGCCGACGCGACGCTCGCGCATCTGCCGGTGCTGATGGTCACCGCCGAGTCGAAGAAGGAGAACATCATCGCGGCGGCCCAGGCCGGCGCGAACGGTTATGTGGTGAAGCCCTTCACCGCCGCGACGCTCGACGAGAAGCTGACCAAGATTCTCGAGAAGATGGCTAAAGCGGGGAGCTGATCGTGAACGATCTGACCACTGAACTGGCCGCCGCGGTCGCCTCCGCGGCCGAAGCCGAGGGCGACGCGTCGAGCGACCGCATTCTCGCGCGCATCGGCCAGCTGACGCGCACACTGCGCGACTCGATGCGCGAGCTCGGTCTCGACAAGCAGGTCGAAGCCGCGGCGCAGGCCGTGCCCGACGCGCGCGACCGCCTCAAGTACGTCGCGACGATGACCGAACAGGCCGCCGAGCGCGCGCTCAACGCCATCGAGCTCGCCAAGCCGATGCAGGAAGCGATGCAGGGCGAAGCCCAGGCGCTCGACGCGCGCTGGGCTCGCTGGTACGAGGCGCCGCTCGCCCAGGCCGAAGCGGGCGCGCTGCTCGCGGAAACCCGCACGTTCCTGCAGAGCGTGCCGGAACGCACGCAGGCAACCAACGCGCAATTGCTGGAAATCATGCTCGCGCAGGATTTCCAGGATCTCACCGGTCAGGTGATCAAGAAGATCACGGACGTCGTGTATCTGATCGAGCAACAATTGCTGGGCGTGCTGCTCGAAAACATCGCGCCCGAGCGCCGCGAGCAGTTCGCGGCATCGGCGGCGGCATTGATGTCGTCGGCGAGCGGCAGTCCGGAAGGGCTCCTCAACGGGCCGCAGATCAACCCGGAAGGGCGCAGCGACGTCGTGCAGGATCAGTCGCAAGTGGACGATCTGCTGGCCAGCCTCGGCTTCTGACGGTCTTTTGCGGGGCGTCGGTCCGACAGGCCCGGTCCTTGCGATAACGCGGAGCGCATGTCATTGCGCTCCGCGTTTTTTATTGTGCGCGTCCGCGAACGCTAGGCCTGTTCCTCCCGGCTGGCATACTGACGGTAGTCACGTCGCAAGTTTGGGCGTGAAAAAACAGTGGCGCATCAGTCACTCTATTGTCACAAGGCCAGTCGCTTCTGAGAGGGCGGCAGGCCGGAAAATCCGACAGGAGGCCCAGTGAAGGCATCGAAACAAACCCGTCATGGGCGTCTGACGAAGGTGTTGGCTGGCGCGGTCGGCGCGCTGTGCGTATGGACAGCCGCACCCGCCTATGCCGTACTCGGCGGCGCGCCGATGCCCAAGCCGCAAGGCGCCACGTCTCCCACCGCGCAGGTGGTCGCGCGCGCGGCCACCGCGAGCGGCGCATCTTCGAGTTCATCAGCCGGTTACACCGTGCGGTCCACGTTGCTCCCGAGCGGCACCACGATCGACGAATATCTGACGGCGCAAGATGTGGTGTTCGGCATCGCCTGGAAAGGGCCGCGCATGCCCGACCTCGTCTCGCTGCTCGGCAGCTACTTTCCCCAGTACCAGCAAGGCCTGAAGGCACAACGCGCCGCGCGCGGCGGCCGGGGGCCGGTGAGCGTGCAAGGCAGCGGTCTGGTCGTGGAGTCCGGCGGCCACATGGGCGCCTTCCAGGGCCGTGCGTATCTGCCGCAATCCTTGCCCGCCGGCGTCAACGCCAGCGACATCCAGTAGACGACGGGAGATACCGGCATGCAGCGCACGACACTCGGCTTTCCCGCCCTCAACCTGCAACGCGCCGGCGGCTTCGTCCGCTGGATGAGCGCGTTGTTCCTTTCGATCATGCTGGCAGCCTGCGGCGGCGGCAGCGACAACAACTCCAGCTCGAACAACGGTGGCTCGTCCGGAGGTGGCGGATCGGGCGGCGGCAGCACCCCCACCAGCACGGCGACGGCCCAGCCCATCCAGCCCAACGGCACCAACGCCGTGCCGATCAACGTCAATTCGGGCGTGGCCGGCTTCGTCAACATTCCGAATGTCTCGGTCACCGTCTGCGCACCCGGCACCACGGTGTGCCAGACGATCAACAACATCCAGGTGGATACCGCATCGTATGGCTTGCGTCTGCTCGGCTCAGCCGCGCAGTCGGTCATCACGAGCCTGCCTGGCGTGGCCGCGGCGAATGGCGGCCAGCTCGCGGAATGCGCGGGCTTCGCGGACGGCTATACCTGGGGCACGGTCCGCACGGCCGACGTGAAGATCGGCTCCGAAGTGGCGTCGAACGTGCCGGTGCAGATCATCGGCGACCTCAGCGCATCGAGCGCGCCGACGGGCGACAACGGCTGCCCGTCCGGCAACGACGAGAACTCGACGGATCAGATCGGCGCGAACGGCATTCTCGGCGTCGGGCCGCAGGCGGCGGATTGCGGCAGCCTGTGCACGACGTCGGCGCTCAACCAGATGTACTACTCGTGCAGCAACGGCGCGAACTGCACGGGCACCACGGTGCCGGTGGCGCAGCAGGTCACCAATCCCGTCACCCGGTTCGCGGCCGACAACAACGGCGTGATCGTGCAGTTGCCGCCAGTGCCCGACGGCGGCGCAACCAGCGCGACCGGCGTGCTGATATTCGGCATAGGGACGCAAAGCAACAATGCGCTCACGGGCGTGACGAAGTACGGTACCGACCAGTACGGCAACCTGACCGGCATCTACAAGGGCAACACCCTCGCGACCTTCTTCGATTCCGGATCGAACGGCAACTTCTTCCCGGACACCTACACGTTGTGCTCGAATGACAACGCGTTCTACTGTCCGGGTTCGGAGCAATCGCTGTCGGCGAAGATCGCCGGCAGCGAAGGCAATGCCGCGATCGTGCCGTTCCAGCTCGTCAGCGCGCGCACGCTGACGGCGGATGGCTCGAAGTACGCGTTCGACAGCCTCGGCGGCCAATTGGGTCTGACCAACATGTTCGACTTCGGCCTGCCGTTCTTCTTCGGCCGGCACGTCTATGTGGGGTATGAGGTGTCGAACGGCGCGGCGTTCGTGGCGTTCTGATTGCCGGGGCGCGCTTGAAGCGAAACCGGCTGCGTGCGGGCGCAGCCGGTTTTTTTATGACTCGTGGATACGCGACGTGCGCGGCTTGCGTGGCGCGCGTTCGAAGAGCCTGTCATAGAGCCAGCGCGGCAGCGCGTGCAGCAGCATGCCGGCAACGCGCATCTGCCACGGGAAGGTCGCATAACGCACGCCGCGCTCGATTGCCCGCGCAGCCTTCCCGGCGAAGCGGTCGGCATCCATGAGAAAGGGCATCGGATAGGGATTGTGCGCGGTCATTTCGGAGCGCACGTAGCCTGGCGCGATCGTCACGACGCTCACGCCGAGCGGGCGCATCTCCACGCGCAGCGACTCCAGATACTTCGCCGCCGCGGCCTTGGAGGCGCTGTACGCGCCCGAGCCCGGCAGTCCGCGCACGCCCGCGACGCTCGCAATGCCCACGAGCGTGCCGTGTCGCGCGGCCGTCATCGAGGCGATGAACGGCTCGAAGGTCGCGACCATGCCGTAATAGTTGACGTCCATCACGGCGCGGAAGGTGTCGAGATCGCCTTCGCCGGTCAGTACGCCGCGGCTCACGCCGGCATTGGCGATGACGACGTCCGCCGGGCCGTGCTCGTCGATGAAACGGCGTGCGGCATCGGCGAGCGCGGCGGCGTCTCGCACGTCGACGGGATACAGCGAGAGGGAGGCTTGCGGGAACCTGGCGGCGAACGCCGCGAGGGAGTCGGCGCGCCGGGCGACCAGACCGACCACGGCGCCGCGCCGCACGTAATGCTCGGCCAGCGCCTGGCCGATGCCGCTCGATGCGCCGGTGATGAAGACCTTCAGACGAACTGCATTCATACCGGCGTGCTTGACGAGGGAATCAGAGCTTCTTGTCGCGAACTTGCTGGACCAGGAAGTCCATCACCTGCGTCGTGCCTTGCAGGCTGTTGGTCATGGCCGGGCCGGTTTCATACTTGCCTTGCACGACGACCGTCGGCACGCCGTCGATCTTGTAGTCCTGCAACAGCTTGTTGTCGCGCTGGATGGCGCTCTGCGTCGAGAACGAGTTGTAGGCGTCCAGATACTTCTTCTTGTCGATGCCTTGCGTGGCGAGGAAGTCCGCCTGCGCCTGCGGCGTCAGCAGGTAGTTCTTCTTCACGTGGATCTCGTTGAACACGGCGGGCGTGACCTTCTCGGCGACGCCCAGTGCGTCCAGCGCGTGGTACATCTTCGAGTGCGGGATGAAGTCGTCGCGGAACGCCACCGGCACGCGCTTGAACACGACGTCCGGCCCTTGCTTCTTCTCCCATGCCTCGATATACGGCTCGAACTCGTTGCAGTGCGGGCAGCCGTACCAGAAGAACTCGATGACTTCCACCTTGCCGGCGGGTGCGCCGACCGGCTGGGCCGCCTGCAGCACGGAGTAGTCCTTGCCGGCGGTGGGGTCGGCCATGGCCGAACTCGCGACGCTCATCGAGGCGGCAGCAATGCCGAGGGACAGGGCGAACGCGCTAAACAGTTTTTTCATGATGGGAGAGTGAAAGCAAAAGAGTCGCGGAGGCTAAAAAAAAGAGGCCCTCAAGTGGGACACACGATGCTTAAGCCGTGCTTAAACCATGCTCGGGCGAAGTCCGGCGCCGCCGATCCTCGCGTTCGCCCACGCCATGGATGAACAACGGCGCGGGCGCCCGACCCCGATGCAATGCTTACTGCCGCGAGAAACGGATCACCGCAGTGTCGACGCCGGCATCGGACAGACGCTGGCGCGCCGTGTTCATGTCCTCGAACTTCGCGAACGGACCAATCCGCACGCGATAGTACGTCACACCGCCCGCATCGCGCTGCGTGACGCGCGATTCGAAACCCTGGAAGCCAAGACGCGCGCGCTGCTGTTCGGCGTCGGCCTGAGTCTTGTACGCGCCGACCTGCAGGAAGTAGCCGGTGTTCACGTCGCCCGGCGCGGGCGGCGTGGTCTTGGCGGTGGCCGGTGCGGAACCGCCCTTCGGCGGCGTGGCGGCGGCGTTGCTGGTGGCGTTCGGCGCGTTCTCAGGCTTCTTCGCGGCGGCCGAGCTCGCGGCCTTCGGGTTCGAATCGGTCGTGCCCGAGGGCGGCACTTCGACGATCTGCGGTTCGTCGAGCATGCCCGACGACTGCGTCTGATTGTTGGTCTGGCCTGGCGCGGTATTCGGCGGCGTGGGCTGCGCGGCTTGCGGCACCGGCTGGCCCGGCGTCTTGCCTTGCAGCGGACGGTTCGGGTCATACGGCTGCGCAGCGGCGGGCGCGGAGTTGGCGTCCGAGGCCGGCGGCGCGACCTTCGCGACGAACGGCGTGGGCGCGCGGGTGATGTACAGCGCGACGATGACAGCAATGGCCAGGCCGACGATCAGCCCCAGCACGATGCCGATGAAGGTTCCCCCGGTTTGCTTCGACTGCTTGGATTGACTGGTCGTGCGACGTGGTTTTGCCATCGTTTGGATCACCTGCGAGAAAGTCTTCTGGTTTGGCCGACGATTATAGCCGTGGCTTAATACCGATCCGCGCCAGCCTCCCGTCCGCGCGCGCCGAAAAGTCCGATTTCGCAGTGCGCGCGGTGCCGGGGGCGGCAGACATCACATCTTTTGGGGAGCGGAGACGCCGATCGTCGCGAGACCGTTCTCGAGCACCTGGCGGGTGGCGGCCAGCAGCGCGATGCGCGCGCTGCGTTCTTTCTCGTCGTCCACGAGCACGCGCTCCGCATTGTAGAACGAGTGAAATTCGCCGGCGAGATCGCGCAGATAGAAGGCCACCGCGTGCGGCGCGAGTTCGAGGGCCGCGTGCTGGAGCATGTCCGGGTACTCGGCGAGCTTGTTGAGCAGGGCCATGGCGCGGTCGCTCGACAGCGGCGAGAGATCGGCTTGCGCGGCTTGCGACAGGTCGCCGGCGTAGCGTTCCTTCCAGTCGTTGAGGATCGTGCAGATGCGCGCGTGCGCGTACTGCACGTAGTAGACCGGATTCTCGTCGTTCTGCTTGAGCGCGAGATCGATGTCGAAGACGAACTCGGTGTCTGCCTTGCGCGAGATCAGGAAGAAGCGCACGGCGTCGCGGCCGCGCCGGATCGTGGCTTCGTCGATCTGGTCCGGCGCGGTCTCGTGGCCCGGCGCGAGACCGCCGGACCATTCGATCAGGTCGCGCACCGTCACATAGCTGCCCGCGCGCTTGGAGATCTTCACTTCCTCGCCGTCGCGCATGACGGTCACCATCTTGTGCAGCACGTAGTCGGGATAGCCCTTCGGAATGCCGACGCCCAGTCCCTGCAGACCCGCGCGCACGCGCGCGATGGTGCCGTGATGGTCCGAGCCCTGCACGTTGATGACCTTCGTGAACCCGCGCTGCCACTTGGTCACGTGATAGGCGACGTCCGGCACGAAGTACGTATAGGTGCCGTCGGACTTCTTCATGACGCGGTCCTTGTCGTCGCCGTCGTCGGTGGTGCGCAGCCACAGCGCGCCGTCCTGCTCGTAGGTCTTGCCGGCGTCGATGAGCGCCGCGACCGTCTGCTCGACGCGCCCTTCCTTGTACAGCGACGACTCCAGATAGAACTGGTCGAACTTCACGCCGAACGCGGTCAGATCCATGTCCTGCTCGTGGCGCAGATACGCGACCGCGAAGTGACGGATGGCTTCGAGGTCTTCGACGTCGCCCTTGCCCTTCACCGGATCGCCGTCCTTCGCCGCGACGGTTTCGCCCGCCAGATAGTCGCGCGCGATGTCGGCGATGTACTCGCCGTTGTAGGCTGCGTCTGGCCATTCCGCGTCGCCCGGCTTGAGGCCGCGCGCGCGCAGCTGCGTGGAGATGGCGAGATTGTTGATCTGCACGCCCGCGTCGTTGTAGTAGAACTCGCGGTGCACGTCGTAGCCCTGCGTGCCGAGGAGGTTGGAGAGCGCGTCGCCGAGCGCCGCCTGACGGCCATGGCCGACGTGCAGCGGCCCGGTGGGATTCGCCGAAACGAACTCGATCAGCACGCGCCGGCCGGCGTCGCGGGTGGAGCGGCCATAGGCGGCGGCTTCATCCAGCACGGCCGGGATCACGGCTTGCTTCGCCGTCGCGGCAAGACGCAGATTGATGAAGCCGGGACCCGCGACTTCCGCGCTCTCGACCAGCCCTTGGGCCAGCTCGGCGCCGAGCAAGGCATCGACGATCTGCTGCGCAAGCTGGCGCGGATTGGCGCGCAACGGCTTGGCGAGCTGCATCGCGACGTTCGAGGCGACGTCGCCGTGCGCGGCGACCTTCGGCCGTTCGAGCACGATGGCCGGCGCGACGAAGGCCGCTTCGCTGGCGCCCTGGGTGGCTTGCGCGACCTGCTTGACCGCGTCGGTGAGGAGCGTTTCGAGAGTGTGTTTGTGTGCGGGCAGCATGCTGAAAGTGATCCAGTGGAGCGGGTCCGGAAGGGTGCGGCGTCGTGACAATGAACCGCGGGCGAACCGCGCGTTCGCGATCCGTGATGCGGGCGGCGCCGCTTGCCATGTTCATCGCTCAGCGCAACCTTCGGTCACGCGCGGAGCGGCAGTTGGCCCGGTTTTAACCCTATGAAGTGGGGATTTTAGCAGGTGCTAATATGTCGAATCAGGGTGTTGTCACGTTGTCAGGGAGACCGGCTCATCGGCGCGCTGCTTGCAAACCGCCTTCTTGCAAACCGCCTATAACCCAACATAAAGCAAAGGACCATGCCATGCTGATCACATTCAAATCACCCGCCGCACCGGACGTCATGATGCTGGAGAACCTGGCGGAATACCTGCTCGGCATCATCGGGAAACAGCTCACGGAGCGCGGCGTCATCACGCACGAGGACTTGCCCTCGGCCATCGAGAAGCTCGAAGCCGCAGTCAGCAGCGACAAGAAAGAACGCGCCGAGCACGACGGCCACTTTCATGAAGGCGAGGAAGGCCACGAGCCGCATGAAATTCCCATCGGACTGGCGCAACGTGCGTATCCGTTCCTCGACATGATGCGGCTCGCGCAGAAGGACGGCAAAGATATTCTCTGGGGCGTCTGAACGCGCTTATCCGCGTTTGACTCAGCGCTTGTTCATGCGCTGAAAGCGAAAAACCCGCATCGCGTGATGAACGATGCGGGTTTTTTTCCAACGGGTGCTTCTGCTGCGTCGAACGGTTATCGTCGCGTCGATGCCGGCTTACTGCGACTGCCCGTTGGTCGCCGACTTGGGCTTCCTCGGCTTCTTGGGCTTCTTCTTGTGCTCGGTCTGCGGCGGCGAATACGAAGATGCGGTCGTGCTGCTGGCAGGCTGCGCGAAGGCAACCGGACTCGACGCGAGAACGGCGGCTGCGATCGCTAGGGTGGCGGCGGACGTCAGCTTTTTCATGCGACTTTCTCCGAGACGAAGTATGCGTGTCCGTCGTCGTGACGGCGTATCGCAGCGACAGTCTACGGAAAGACAAAATTTCCCGCCGATAGCCTGCCGCTTTTTCGCGCCTTTTTCCCTTTATAACGCCGCGCGTATGGTTTTTCGCCACACGCTGCGTGCAAGTCCGACTGGTCAGCCGCGCGGCTGGACGCTAGTTCAGCGCTGCGGCGCGAGCGCCCGTTCGGCTTCGGTCAACGGCATGTTCATGCGCTGTGCATAGCTCGCCAGCTGATCGTCGCCGATCTTTCCGACCGAAAAATACGTGCTGTCCGGATGCGCCAGATAGAACCCGGACACGCTGGCGGCAGGCGTCATCGCCAGCGATTCGGTCAGCTCCATGCCGATCTCGTCCGCCTGCAGCACGTCGAACATGGCGCGCTTGACGAGGTGATCCGGGCACGCCGGATAGCCCGGCGCCGGCCGGATGCCGACATACTTCTCGGCGATCAGCGCGTCGTTGTCGAGCGCCTCGTTCTGCGCATAGCCCCACAGTTCACGCCGCACGCGCGCGTGCAGCGCTTCGGCGAAGGCTTCGGCGAAGCGGTCGGCGAGCGCCTTCAGCATGATCGCGCTGTAGTCGTCATGATCGGCCTCGAACTGTCGTTCCTTTTTGTCGACGCCCAGGCCCGCCGTCACCGCGAACAGGCCGATGTAGTCCTTCACGCCCGAATCCTTCGGCGCGATGAAGTCGGCAAGCGAGCGGTTCGGACGCATCACGCCGTCCACCACCGGACGCACGCTCTGCTGGCGCAGATTGCGCCAGGTCATCGCGACCTGCGTGCGGGATTCGTCGGTGTAGATCTCGATGTCGTCGTCGTTCACCGTGTTCGCGGGCAGCAGCGAAATCACGCCGTTCGCCGTCAGCCAGCGGCCCTGGATGAGGCGCGAGAGCATCGACTTGCCGTCGGAGAACACGCGCCGCGCCGACTCGCCGACGATCTCGTCGTTCAGGATCGCCGGATACGGACCCGCGAGGTCCCAGGTCTGGAAGAACGGACCCCAGTCGATATAGTTCGCCAGCTCGGCCAGATCGTAGTTGCGGATCACGCGGCGGCCGATGAAGCTCGGCTTCTTCGGCGTGTACGCGCTCCAGTCAATCTTCGTGCGGTTGGCGCGCGCTTCGTCGTAGGTGACCATCGGCTGCGCTTTCTTGTTCGCGTGCTGGGTGCGGATGCGGTCGTAGTCGCTCTTCAAATCGTCGAGATACTTCGCCGCGCCTTCGTCCGACAGCAGGCTCGACGCCACCGACACCGAGCGCGACGCGTCCGGCACATACACCACCGGGCCTTCGTAATGCGGCGCGATCTTCACGGCGGTGTGCACGCGCGACGTCGTTGCGCCGCCGATCAGAAGCGGCGTCTGCTTGCCGCGGAAATAGTCGTCGCGCTGCATTTCGGCGGCGACGTAGGCCATTTCCTCGAGACTCGGCGTGATCAGCCCCGACAGCCCGATGATGTCCGCGCCTTCTTCCTTGGCCTTCTGCAGGATGGTCGCGCAGGGCACCATCACGCCCATGTTGACCACCTCGAAGTTGTTGCACTGGAGCACGACGGAGACGATGTTCTTGCCGATGTCGTGCACGTCGCCCTTCACGGTCGCGATGACGATCTTGCCCTTCGAGCGCACGTCGGCGCCGGCTTCGGCGAGCCGCTGCTTCTCTTCCTCGATGAACGGAATCAGATGCGCGACGGCCTGCTTCATCACGCGCGCCGACTTCACCACTTGCGGCAGGAACATCTTGCCCTGGCCGAACAGGTCGCCGACGATGTTCATGCCGTCCATCAGCGGCCCTTCGATCACGTTGATCGGGCGGCCGCCGGCGGCGTCGATCTTCTGCCGGACTTCTTCCGTATCCTCGACGATGAAATTCGTGATGCCGTGCACCAGCGCGTGCGACAACCGCGCCTCGACCCGCTGGTTGCGCCACTCGAGGTTCTCTTCCTTCTTCGCCGCGCCGGTCTTGAACTTGTCGGCGATTTCGAGCAGCCGGTCGGTGCCGTCTTCGCGGCGGTTCAGCACCACGTCTTCCACGCGGTCGCGCAGTTCGGCGTCGAGATCGGCATACACGCCCAGCTGGCCCGCGTTGACGATGCCCATGTCCATGCCCGCCTGGATGGCGTGATACAGGAACACCGTGTGGATCGCCTCGCGCACCGGATCGTTGCCGCGGAACGAGAACGACACGTTCGACACCCCGCCGCTCACCTTCGCATACGGCAGGTTCTGCTTGATCCAGCGCGTCGCGTTGATGAAATCGACCGCGTAGTTGTTGTGCTCCTCGATGCCGGTCGCGATGGCGAAGATGTTCGGATCGAAGATGATGTCTTCCGGCTCGAAGCCCGCTTCGTTCACCAGGATGTCGTACGAGCGCTTGCAGATCTCGGTCTTGCGCTGGAAGGTGTCGGCCTGGCCGTGCTCGTCGAAGGCCATCACGACCGACGCCGCGCCGTAGCGGCGGATCAGCTTCGCGTGATGCAGGAACTGCTCCTTGCCTTCCTTGAGCGAGATGGAATTGACGATGGCCTTGCCCTGCACGCACTTGAGGCCCGCCTCGATCACCTCCCACTTCGACGAGTCGATCATGATCGGCACGCGCGCGATGTCGGGCTCCGACGCGATCAGATTCAGGAAGCGCACCATGGCGGCTTTCGAATCGAGCATCGCCTCGTCCATGTTGATGTCGATGACCTGCGCGCCGTTTTCCACCTGCTGGCGCGCGACGGCCAGCGCCTCGTCGAACTGGCCGTTCAGGATCATGCGCGCGAACGCCTTCGAGCCGGTCACGTTGGTGCGCTCGCCGACGTTGATGAAGAGCGAACCCTCGTTGACGTTGAACGGCTCGAGGCCGGAAAGACGCATCGTGTGATCGGTCATGGTGTGCGGGGTCGTATGAGTTTCGGTGTCAGGCTGCGTCGCGATACTGCGACGGAAACGCGCGCGGCTTCACGTCGGCGAGCGCCTTCGCGATCTCGGCGATGTGTTCCGGCGTCGTGCCGCAACAGCCGCCCGCGAGGTTCACGAGGCCGGCGGAAGCGAACTCCTTCAGCAGGCCGGAGGTCACGTCCGGGGTTTCGTCGAAGCCGGTGTCGCTCATCGGATTCGGCAGGCCGGCGTTCGGATAGCAGGACACATAGGTATCGCACAGCTTCGAGAGCTCGGCGATATACGGCCGCATCAACGCCGCGCCGAGCGCGCAGTTCAGGCCGAAGGTCAGCGGCTTCGCATGACGCAGCGAATTCCAGAAGGCCTCGACCGTCTGGCCGGACAGGATGCGGCCCGAGGCGTCGGTGACGGTGCCCGAGATCATGATGGGCAGCAGCTCGCCGGTGTCGTCGAACAGCTGGTCCAGCGCGAACAGCGCGGCCTTGGCGTTCAGCGTGTCGAAGATGGTTTCGACCAGGAACAGGTCGCAGCCCGCGTCGAGCAGCGCCTTGGCCTGTTCGTAGTACGCGTCGCGCAGTTCGTCGAAGGTGACGTTGCGGGCGCCGGGATCGTTCACGTCCGGCGAGATGCTTGCGGTCTTGGGCGTCGGTCCGATCGCGCCCGCGACGAAGCGCGGCTTGTCCGGCGTCGAGTAACGGTTGCAGGCTTCGCGCGCAAGCTTCGCCGATTCGACGTTCATCTCGGCGGCGAGCTTTTCCATGCCGTAGTCGGCCTGCGCGACGCTCGTCGCGCCGAAGGTGTTCGTCTCGATGATGTCCGCGCCCGCCGCCAGATACTGCTCGTGAATCTCGCGGATCACCTGCGGCTGCGTGAGCGACAGCAACTCGTTGTTGCCCTTGATGTCGCGGTCGTAGTCCTTGAAGCGCTCGCCGCGATAGGCGGCTTCGTCGAGCTTGTAGCGCTGGATCATCGTGCCCATCGCGCCGTCCAGGATCAGGATGCGCTTCTGCAGCAGTTCGGGCAGCACTGCGCCGCGCGTGTAGGCGCGCGCGGTGGTTGGAATGGCGTTCTGGGTCATGACGGACGAGGCCTGCACCAATGGGGAGAGCCTGACATTGTAGCGGCAGCGCGGGGCGGCCGCCCCGGCGCGCCGCGCGCCTGGCGGGGCAGGCCGGGGCATTGTCGGCAAAAAAAGAACCCCGCCGGTTGCGTGTTGCGGGCGGGGTCTTCGGGGAGACGAGTGTCACCGGAGCCGCATGACCGTGCGGCGGCGGGCGCGGCCGGCGCGATGCCGGCACGCGCGAACGGCGCATCAGTGAAGCACGACGGGCTGGTTCATCAACATGTCGAACTGGCCAAGGAATTCGTCCACGTCCTCGAGCGACGGTTCTTCCTCGATCAGCTTCTGCACGGTCTCGCGAAACTTGGCGGCGAGCGCGCCGTCGATGAAGATCTCGCGCTGCGTGTTTTTGTCGACGATCTCGTAACCGCCGGCGCGCATCGCGAGGTGATTGTCCTGCGGCGGAAACTCGACGACGCAATAATTGGGGCTGTTGTAGATCATTTGCATGGCGACACTCCTTATTCCTTGATTGCTCCTGCAGCCTGAACCTTAAGTGGAGCGAGAGAGTGGGAATTCAAGGGGTGGCCCCGATGTGATGCCGTGGTATCGAGGCGTTCTTTTGCAGCAGCTACGGTAAGAATCACGCGGAATCGCGTAGGAAATTTCCTAGAAGCGCGCTGAAACGTTGCGATTCCTCGACTGGCGTGAGGTGCGCGGCGTCGAGTGTTTCGAATTGCGCGTCCGGGATCGTGTCCGCGATCACTCTGGAAGCAGCAGGTGTCGTGCCAACATCGCCTGAACCCGCGATAACCAGTGTTCGTTTCGCTACGGATGATAATCCCTCGCGGGCGTCGAAACCGCTGACTGCCTCGGCGGCCCGTGCGAAACCCTCGGCTGGCGTACGCGCAATGGTTTCCGCGATCGGCTCGACGACTTCAGGATGGGCTTTCCGAAACCCGGGCGTGAGCCAGCGCTCGAGCGTCGCTTCCACGATACTCGCGGTGCCGTTTTCGCGCACGGACGCTGCCCGTTGCGCGAAGACGGGGCGGGCGTCGTCGGGAATGAAGGCGGGGGCGCCGGCCACGGTCAGCGTGGCGACCTTGTCCGGGTGACGGATGGCCAGCTTCTGCGCGACCATTCCGCCGATCGACAGCCCCACTACATGCGCCGACGGCGCGCCGAGCCGGTCGAGCAGCTCGGCCAGGTCGTCGGCGAGATCGTCGATGGTGAAGCTGTCGGGTGATGCCGTGGTTTCGCCGTGGCCGCGCAGGTCATAGCGCAGCACGGTGAAATCGTTGCGGAAATATCCGGCCATCTGATCCCAGACGGACAGATCGCCCGCCAGTTGATGAATGAAGACGATCCATGGGCCGCCTCCTTCGTTGTCGAGAACATAGCGGGTGTCGATGCGATTGATGGTCAACTGCATATCGGCTCCGTCAAGACTGCGGTTTGCGATGTTGTCGAAAGACTGCGCTTTGCTGCGTTCGATGCCTGCGCGCGGAGTGTCGATGTCACGGCGTGTTACGGCCCCCGAACCGCGAACGTTACGTCGGCGTTACGGCTTGGCCGCATCCCGGGCGTCCGGCGCGGATTCCTCTGACGCATCCGGCGTGCCCGCATCGCTGCCTTGATCCGCGGCGGCGGGCGCCGCGAGCTTGCCGGCCCATAGCAGTTCCAGCTGCATGCCGTTCGGCTCGGTTTGCAGAATCCGCACGGGCAGCCAGCCAATCGACGGCGCGAGCCAGATGTCGAGCTTGCGGCGGTCGCCTTCCTTGCGCGGCAGGCGGGTGAAATGGCGGGCGTTGGTGAAACCGCCGCGGGTCTGCACGGTTTCGTCACCGACGGTTTCGATGGACCAGATCTCGCTGCTGTCGTTGTCCGCGACGCTGAATTGCCGGGTCACGCCCGGCTTGTACCGGTCCGGCGCGCCGCGCACGAGGCTCGACAACTGCATGACGACGCTGAAACGGTCCTGCGCGCCGTCGGCGAGCGGCTGCGCTTGCGGCGTTTTGGTGTAGACGATCTGCTTCGTTTCGCGATTGAAAATGGCGACGTCGGCGGCGCGGCGGCCGCGCTGCTCGGAGTACTGCTCCGGCGCGATGCCGAAGCCATCGATATGGCCTTTGCTCGAATACACATACGGACCGACGAAAGGCAGCGGAATCGAGACGACCATCTCGTAATGCGGACCGTCGTGGGTCCAGTGGATCGTGCCGGTCTGATTCATCATGCCGTTCACAAGCGTGTCATAGCGCAGCTCGCCGCTGGGCGGAACGTTGAACGTGTCGCCCGAGGCGGGGGCCTGCGCGGCTTGTGCTGACTGCGAGGCCGATGCCGGCGCGGGCGCCGCCGGTTGCGCGAGACCCGACGCGGCGGCCGGCGCCGAGGCCGCCACGCCCGATGCAGCGGCGGGCGCATCGGGTTGCGGTGTCGCCGCGCTCAGGATCGGTGCGGCAGGTGGCGCGGCGGGCGCGGGCTTCGGCGCGGGGGCGACGGGCTTCGGAACGGGTGCGGGCTTGGGCGCGGGCGCCGGCGCAACCGGTTTCGGCGTGAGCAATTCGATCTGCACCGGCGGCGTCTCCGGCGGCGGATTCTCGGGCTGCCGGTTCCGCTCGAACCATCGCACCGCGCTCCAGTGCAGTCCCGCGACGATCAGCACGGCCAGCGCCCAGCGTCCCCAGCGGCGCGGCGCGGCGGACTGCGGGGCGGCATCGGACGGCTCGCCGGCGTTCGGGCGAGGGCGGCGGAACGGAAAGAATGGCATCGGGCGAAGGGTAAGGCGCGCGTATGACAGTCAACGCACAGTCAACGCAACAAGAAACGCGAAAGGACTACGACACGCGCGACGGAACCGATGTTCCTGCGCCCGTGCCGTAAGCGCACTCAGCGTTCGCCTTCCTTGTACCCCAGTTCGTACGACAGACTGCGGGCGCAGTCGCGCAGCGCGGTATCGATTTCACCGCCCCAGTGCGTGTCGAAAGCGCCTTCGTGCCCCAGCGCGATGAGGCCCAGCGCGAGTTCGCCGGTGGCGTTGAACACCGGCGTGCAGAACGCGTGGATGGTCGGCAGCAGCATGCCTTCGACGCGCGCCGCGCCGTGCTCACGCACCTGGGCCAGCAGCGGCTCGACATCGGCGAGGCGCTGCTTCGAGGCGGCGAGTTCGCGCTCGAGCATCGGCTGCGTCTTGCTGCGCGGCAGGTACGCGGCGAACAGCAGGCCGGTGGCGGACGACAGCAGCGGCATCACGTCGCCGAGCTTGAGCGACGCTTTCGCCGGATGGCTCGATTCCATCCAGTGCACGACCGTCGGCCCCTGATTGCCCCACACCGCGATGCCGACCGTCTGATCCAGCCGGTCGCGCAGTTCCGCGAGCGCGATCCGCGCGAGCCGCACGCCGTCCACGCGCGCGAGCCGCGCCAGACCCATTTGCAGCGCGAAGCCGCCAAGTTCGTAGCGCCCCGACACCGGATCCTGCGACGCCACGCCCAGCCGCACGAAACTCACGAGATAGCGATGCGCCTTCGCCGGACTCATGCCGGCGCGCTGCGCGAGATCGCGCAGCATCATCGCGCGGGGTTCGTTGGTGAGCACGTCGAGCAGACGGAAGCCCACCTCGATCGACTGAATGCCGGAGCGCGTCTTCTCTTCGGCGGTGTCGGGATCGCTGACGTCGAGCGTGTCGTCGTCGTCGGGCGCGGCGGAGCGGGTCGATGGCATGAATAACAAACGCAGGGAGAGCGCGGCGTTGGGGATTCACCATCGTAAAATACATTTCCCCCAACGTCATCCACGTCACTTCCCGCTCTATGAAACTCGCCACGCTGAAGGACGGCACGCGCGACGGCCAGCTCGTCGTCGTTTCGCGCGATCTGCGCACGGCGGCCATCGCCGACGGAATCGTCTCCACGCTGCAGCGCGCGCTCGACGACTGGACTTTCTACGCGCCGCAACTGCTCGACCTGTACGAGGCGCTGAACCTCGGCCGTGCGCGCAACACTTTCCCGTTCGATCCCAAAGCCTGCATGGCGCCGCTGCCGCGCGCGTTCCAGTGGGCCGACGGCTCGTCGTACGTGAATCACGTCGAACTCGTGCGCCGTGCGCGCAACGCCGAAATGCCGCCCGAGTTCTGGACCGATCCGCTGATGTACCAGGGCGGCAGCGACGACTTCATCGGCCCGGCGGACGACATCGTCTGCGCGACGGAATCGTATGGCATCGACTTCGAGGCCGAAGTCGCCGTGATCACGTCGGACGTCCACATGGCCGCGATGCCCGACGAAGCCCTGAAGAGCGTTCGTCTGCTGATGCTGGTGAACGACGTGTCGCTGCGCAATCTGATTCCCGCCGAACTCGCGAAGGGCTTCGGCTTCTTCCAGAGCAAGCCCGCGACCGCGTTCTCGCCGGTGGCCGTGACGCCCGACGAACTCGGCGATGCCTGGCGCGAGGGCCGCGTGCACCGGCCGATGACCGTGCACTGGAACGGCAAGAAAATCGGCCATCCGGATTGCGGCACGGACATGGTGTTCCACTTCGGCCAGCTGATCTCGCACGCCGCGAAGACGCGCAATCTGCGCGCGGGCGCGATCGTCGGCTCCGGCACGATCTCCAACAAGGACGCGACGCGCGGCTACTGCTGCATCGCCGAGAAGCGCTGCCTGGAGACCATCGAGCACGGCGCGCCGCAGACGGACTTCATGAAGTTCGGCGACAGCGTGAAGATCGAGATGTTCGACGCCGACGGCAAGTCGATCTTCGGCGCCATCGATCAGGCGGTGGTGCAGCCGGAACACTGAAGCGCCGCGCGCCGCAACGGGTTTCGCCCGATGCGGTGCGCGCGAGCCGCGCCTTACACTTTGCCGGGCTGCTTTCGCAGCGATCAGAACAAACAAGAAAAGGAGACTCGGATGGCGGCAGGCAAGTGGAAGTTTCTGGTGGGCGCGGCAATGACGCTGGCCGCGACGGCAGCCTCCGCGCAAAGTGCGCAGCACGTGAAGGTCGGCCTGGTGCTCTCGCTGACGGGGCCGGCCGCGTCGCTCGGGATTCCGGCGCGCGACACCGTCGCGCTGCTGCCGAAGGAGATGGGCGGCCGGCCGGTCGACTACATCGTCCTCGACGACGCGTCGGACACCACGCAGGCCGTGCAGAGCACCAAGAAGCTCATCAGCGAGGACCAGGTCGACGCGATCATCGGCTCGTCCATCACGCCGAACTCGCTCGCGATGATCGACGTCGTCGCGCAGGGACAGACGCCGATGATCTCGCTGGCGTCGTCGGCGAAGATCATCGAGCCCGTCGACGACAAGCGCCGCTGGGTCTTCAAGACGCCGCAGACCGACGCGATGATGGCCTCCGCCATCGCCGAACACGCGAGCAATCACGGCGTGAAGACGCTGGCCTACATCGGCCAGGCGGATGCGCTCGGCGAGACCTTCTATGCCGAAGTCGCGAAGTTCGCCGAACTGCACAAGATCCGCGTGGTCGCGAACGAGCGCTTCAACCGCACCGACCCGAGCGTGACCGGACAGATCCTCAAGATCCTCGCGACCAAGCCGGATGCGGTGGTGGTCGGCGCCGCCGGCACGCCGGCCGCGCTGCCGCCGAAGACGCTGGCGCAGCGCGGCTACAAGGGGCTGGTCTATCACAATCACGGCGTCGGCAACCGCGACTTCCTGCGCGTGTGCGGCGCGGATTGCAACGGCACCTTCCTGCCGACGAGCCCCGTGCTGGTCGCCGCGCAATTGCCGAACGATCATCCCGCGAAGCGCCTCGCGCTCGACTACATCAAACTGTACGAGGCGAAGCAGGGTGCGGGCACGGTGTCGGCGTTCGGCTCGTACACGTGGGACGCGGGCATGCTGCTGAACCGCGCAGTGCCCATCGCGATGAAGGCGGGTGCGCCCGGCACGCCGGCGTTCCGCAGCGCGCTGCGCGACGCGCTCGAAGGCACGAAGCAGTTCGCCGACACCAACGGGCAGGTCAACATGACGCCCAACGACCACATCGGCCTCGACCAGCGCGCGCGCGTGATGGTCGAGATTCGCGACGGCAAGTGGATCTACCAGCCGCGCTGACTCTTCATCTGACAGGATCATGAGCGACCTCTCCATGTACTCGGGCTATCGATCGCTCGAACTGCGCCGCCATCCGCACGGCGTGCTCGAAGTGGTGATGCCCGGCGCGGGCGCGAACAAGAGCGGCCTCTCCACCGCCGACGCCAACATGCATCGCGAACTCGCCGACATCTGGCGCGACATCGATCGCGATCCCGAGACGCGCGTCGCGCTGATCCGCGGCGAAGGCAAGGGCTTCTCGGCCGGCGGCGATCTCGGACTCGTCGAGGAGATGGCGAACGACTTCGACGTGCGCGCGCGCGTCTGGCGCGAGGCGCGCGATCTCGTGTACAACGTGATCAACTGCGGCAAGCCGATCGTCTCCGCGATGCACGGCCCGGCGGTCGGCGCGGGGCTGGTGGCGGGATTGCTGGCGGATATCTCGATCGCGTCGAAGTCGGCGCGCATCATCGACGGGCATACGCGGCTGGGCGTCGCGGCCGGCGATCACGCGGCGATCGTCTGGCCGCTCCTGTGCGGCATGGCGAAGGCCAAGTACTATCTGCTGCTGTGCGAGCCGGTGAGCGGCGAGGAAGCGGAGCGGATCGGGCTGGTGTCGCTCGCGGTGGACGAAAGCGAGCTGATGCCGAAGGCGATCGAAGTGGCGAACCGGCTGGCGCAGGGCTCGCAGACCGCGATCCGCTGGACCAAGTACGCGCTCAACAACTGGCTGCGCTCGGCCGGGCCGACCTTCGATACGTCGCTGGCGCTCGAATTCATGGGCTTCGCCGGTCCCGATGTGCACGAGGGCATGCGCTCGCTGCGCGAGCGGCGCGCGCCGGACTTTCCCGGCGGCGCGCCGTTCTGAGTCTGGGCGTTGAGCGCGAACACACACGCAAAACAAGGAGAGTCAAATGACCGATCATTCTGGCGGAACGCCGCCCTACACGATTCCCGGTTTTCCCGGATTCGGTCAGGCGGACATGATGGGCAAGATGTGGGAACTGATGCGCCTGAATCCGTTCGCCGCCGCGATGCCGGGCGGCGGGCAGGGCGTGGGACCTTCTCTCTCGATGATGTCGGACATGCTCGCGCCGCTCACGAATATCGAGGAACTCGACAAGCGCGTGACCGACATGCGCGCGGTCGAGCAATGGCTGAAGCTCAATCTCAACATGCTGCAGTCGGCGATCCAGGCGCTCGAAGTGCAGCGCGCGACGCTCGCCACCTTGCGTGCGTTCGGCGCGTACGCGCAGACGTCGGTGGAGAGCGCGCAGCAGGCGGCGGAACAGTCGCGCGGCGCCGCTGCCGGCTGGCCGATGGGCGGAGCGTCCGCCGCGAGATCCGAAACGCGGGCGCAGGAAGAAGCCGCGCCCCGGGCGCCCGCGGATGAAGAAGAGCCTCAGGACAAGGAATCGGCCGCGCCGCCGCCCGGCTTCGATCCGTCGGGCTGGTGGAATGTGCTGCAATCGCAGTTCAACCAGCTCGCGCATCTGGCAATGCTGCAGCCCGGCATGACGCCGCCGCCGGGTGCGGCGGGCGCGGGCTCGGGCGAGCCGCCCGCTACGGAAGCGGGCACGCAGGCGGCGGACGAGGAGCCGGCGTCGCCGGCCGCAGCGGCGAAGAAGCCGCCGGCGCGGAAAATCCCGCCCAGGAAGAAGCCTGCCTGAGTCCCCTGTAGTGGACAATTGATCCGACCAAACGAACGGCGACGCATCTTGCGTCGCCGTTTCTTCTTCCGGTGCTGAAGGCTCTCCAGCGAGACACGCCTTGCGCCGGCTTGCCTGCATTCATCCCGTAGAACACTTTTTGTCCTGCACGCATCCGAACGTCTCCCTGCGTCGTATTGAACACGGCAGCAGGGCGTTTCGACGCAGCCAATCGCGCAAATTCTGTCTATGATGAAAAGTAGACGGTGTTGAACTTTGTCCATGCAGATGGTCGAAAAGGCACGCTATTTCGACCTCATCAGAATTGCTTCATCCATTTTGTCCATGACAACTTCGCCACAACAAGAATTCGTTTCGAAGCCGCTCCCGGATGGCGCTGGCCTTCCCGAGTCCATGCCACGGTCTGCCGCAGCCGCCGCGGGCGTGGGCATCGGCATTGGCGCGATCGCTCAGGAGATTGGTCTGACCAAGGACACGCTGCGTGTCTGGGAGCGCCGCTACGGTTTTCCGCAGCCCATGCGGTCGCCGGGCGGCGAGCGGCTCTATCCGCAGGAGCAGGTGACCAAGCTGCGACTCGTCAAGCGTCTGCTCGACGCGGGGCATCGTCCAAGCAAGGTGCTCGGTCAGTCGATCGATACCTTGCAGCACCTCGCCGAAAGCTCAGGCATTGGCCAGGATGCGCCGGACGCCGAACTCGATCATCTGATCTCGCTGCTGCGCGCCAGCAAATACGACGACTTCCGTTTTGGCCTGCTCAAGCGCGCCACCCGCGACGGCCTGGAACGCTTCGTACTGGATGTCGTGGCGCCGTTGTCCGCGCGCGTCGGCAATGCGTGGGCCGCCGGGACCTTGCAGGTGTTCCACGAACATCTGTTCAGCGAATCGATCCAGAGCACGCTGCGCAATCTGATGCGTCCGCTCGCCGAAGCCACGCGCGGGCGCGGCAGCCGTCCGCGCGTGCTGCTCACGACGCTTTCGGGCGAAGGGCATGGCCTCGGCATCCTGATGGCGGAAGCGATGTTCGTGCTTTCCGAATGCGAGTGCGTCCAGCTGGGCTTGCAGACGCCGTTGCACGACATCGCGGCCGCGGTCACGGCGCATGACGTGGATATCGTCGCGCTGTCGTTCACGGCGGTGATGCCGGCGCAGTCCGTCGCGAATGGCCTGAACGACCTGCGCAAGCTGTTGCCGCCGCATGTGCGCATCTGGGCCGGCGGCAGCAGTCCCGCGCTGCGCCGCAAGATTCACGACGGCGTGCAGCACGTGACCGGACTCACGCCCATCGACGAAGTGGTCGCCGAATGGCGGAACTCCGCCGTGCTATGATCGTTGACGCTCGTTCAGACGAGCGTCGGCACGCAATGCATGCCGGGCACGGTCGGACTGTCGGGTCCGCGGAGCCAGGCAAGCACACTCGAAGCGATTGCAAGCGTATCCAGTCAGCGTCACGTGAACTGTCACATGGATACGCCATACTGCGTCGCCGGCACGCAGGCGGCGGCAGGCTCGACGCCACTTGACCATACCTCAGGCACAGGTTTCGCTCCTCACCCACGGTAGAACAAGACGTACGACACGCGACATTTGCACGGGGAAGTGCAGTGTTTCAGGCGGGACGCAATGCGTTGCCGCAGCGCAGATCACGGCGCTTCGTTGTCGCTTTTTGTCTTTGGCCGACGGAATCCCGCGTAAAATTGAAAGCTTCGTCGTTCGCGGGCACGGATTCCGGCCTGCGAGAATCGACAGTCATTACAGATATAACGTCGCATAAGTGGCATCAGGGGTGGACAATGAACACCATGCTTTATCCGGAACTGTACAAATCGCTGGAATCCGTCCGTTGGGACATGGAGAAGGACATTCCATGGGACAGGTTCGATGCGTCCCTGCTGACCGACGAGCAGGCCAAGACCATCAAGATGAACGCGATCACCGAATGGTCCGCGCTTCCCGCAACCGAGATGTTCCTGCGCGACAACCACAACGACAGCGACTTCTCCGCGTTCATGAGTGTGTGGTTCTTCGAAGAACAGAAGCATTCGCTGGTGCTGATGGAATATCTGCGCCGCTTCAAGCCCGAGTTCGTCCCGAGCGAGGAAGAACTGCACGCGGTGCGCTTCGAGTTCGACCCGGCGCCGCCGCTCGAGACGCTGATGCTTCACTTCTGCGGCGAGATCCGCCTCAACCATTGGTATCGCCGGGCGGCCGAATGGCATACCGAGCCGGTCATCAAGCATATCTACGAAACCATCTCGCGCGATGAAGCGCGTCATGGCGGCGCTTATCTGCGCTACATGAAGAAGGCGCTCACGAACGCGGGCGACACGGCGCGCGCCGCGTTTGCGAAGATCGGCGTCCTGATGGCGTCGGCGCGTCGCACTGAAAAGCCGCTGCATCCCACGAACCTGCACGTCAATCAGGCGCTGTTTCCGCGCGATACCGTGCAGTCCCGTCTGCCTGACCCGGAATGGCTCGAACGCTGGCTGGACGACCAGATCCGCTTCGACGACAGCTGGGAGCGCAAGGTGGTCGAACGCATCCTGCACAACCTGTCCATTCTGTTCGAGCGTTCGTTCGCTACGGCGCAGGAACTGAATCGCTATCGCAAGGAAGTGGTGCAGCGTCTGCAGGCCGGGACGGCCGGCGGATCGGCTGAACAGCCTGCCTGATTCGTCAGAGACTCCGCATCGCGCAGTCATAGGGGAGCGGCCCGCCGGCACATGTCGGCGGGCCGTTTGCTTTGGGTGTCGCGCACCGTCACGCACCGTCGCGCACTCTGGCGCCACGTCATCCTTGGCAAAGCCGCCGTGGCACAATGCGCGCTTTCAGAAACCCGCAGCGAGCCCGTCATGTCCGCCATCTTCGAACGCAAGATCATCACGCGCGAGGCGCTCGCCGCGCTGCGCCCAGGCTTGACCGGTCCGGTCGTCTTCACCAACGGCGTGTTCGACATCCTGCATCGCGGCCACGTGACCTATCTCGCCGATGCCAAGGCGCTGGGCGCGACGCTCATCGTCGGGGTGAACAGCGATGCGTCGGTGCGCACGCTCGGCAAGGGCGACGATCGCCCGATCAATCACGAAGACGACCGCATGGCCTTGCTGGCCGCGCTGGAAAGCGTGGACTGGGTCGTGAAGTTCGGTGAATCGACGCCGCTCGAATTGATCGGTGTCCTGCGTCCTGACGTGCTCGTGAAAGGCGGCGACTACGACATGGACAAGCTCGCCGAAGCGGCGCTCGTGCGCGGCTGGGGCGGCAAGGCGCTGGCCATCGCGTTCGAGCACGACCGCTCGACCACCGCGCTGCTCAGGAAGGTCCGCGCGCAGTCCTGACGCGCCCCGTCTTATTGTCCGAGCGGCGTGGATTGCACATTGGCGGCCGGCGCCGGACCGCCGACGCGCGGCTGGTCGAACGCTTCTTCCGGGTGGATCGGGCGCGTGTTCAGCGCCTCGGGATGCACCTGCTGCAACAGGTGATGCGGCTCGCGCGCGCCCGCGGCGGGCAGCGGCCCCGCCATGCCGCGCATCACCGCGAACATCAGCAGGTTGGCGAGTATCAGTAGGGCGATCAGCCAGCGCAGCATTCGTGGGCTCCGTCCGTCGAATCAGCGAATCAGGATGAATGGCGTGCAGCGGCGTCCCGCGCGATGAGCGTCAGACCCGACAGCACAAGTGAATCGTGGCGCGTATAAGGCGCCTCGAGCGCGTCCGCGATTTCGTGCGCCGCGCCGCCGCCGAGCACGAGCCGCACTTCGGCGCGCCAGTCTGCTTTCAGATCGCGCCAGGCACGTTCGATCAGGCTCGCCTGCGCCAGCCGGCAGCCTGCCGAGAGCGCGGCGGCCGTGTCCGCGGCGAACTGGCTGCGGGTCCGTTCCAGCGCGGCCCGCGCGGCGGCGGCATCCAGTGTGGGCAGTTGCGCCGTGTGGCTGCCGAGCGATTCCATCATCAGCGACCACCCCGGCGCGATCAGCCCGCCGGTGAACACGCCGTCGGCGCGCAAGGCTTCGAGCGTGGTCGCGGTGCCGAAGGTCGCGATCAGCAGATGTTCGCCGGGATAGGCGGCGCGGGCGGCGATCAGGCCGCACCAGCGGTCGCTGCCGAGCCGCGAGGGTTCGGTGTAGCCGTTGCGCACGCCGCATTGCTCGGCCTGCGCCTTGACGATAGTGCGCGGAACGGTAGGCCAGCGCGCGTCGATCAGGCGCTGGATACGGTTCTGCACCGGCAAGCCGGCGACGTTGGAGATCCAGACAGCCGACGGCGCGGCGAGCGCGGACCAGGCGTCGAGCGCGGCGTCATCGGCGGCGGTGGAATGGTGCGCGTGCTCGAATGCGCCGTTCGCGAGCGGGGCTCCGTCTGCACTGACGAGCGACCACTTGATGCGGCTGTTGCCGGCATCGATCAGCAAGTACGGCGCAGCGTTCACGGACGCTCCCTCGCGAGCCGCAGCGTGAGTTCGCCGGTCGTGACGGTGCGCGGACCTTCGGGCGCGTCGATCAGCAACTGGCCGCTTTCGTCAACGCCCGATGCAATGCCGCGCGTCACTTCCAGACCCTGGTCGAGCAGCGCGACTTCGCGGCCGGCCCAGGCGTGCGCGTCGAGCCAGCGTTGCCGGAACGGCCGGAACCCTTCGGCCTCGAAACGCGGCAGAGCGGTGTCGAGCGCGTTGAGCAGGGCCGCGAGCGTCTCGGTCAGATTGGCGTCGGGCCATGCGCGCGCGAGGGCGGCCGGCGCGGCGCCGGGCGTGGACGACGAGGCCGCCGCGGACGACCGGTTCGCGTCCTCGACCTGGGTGGCGAGTTGTTCGGCGCCGTGCAGGTTCGTGCCGATGCCGATCACGACGGCCGTGGCGCCGGGCGTGTTCCACGCCGTTTCGATGAGAATGCCGGCGAGCTTGCCGTCATCGAGCAGGACGTCGTTGGGCCACTTCAGCGCGGGGCGCGCGGACGGCGTGAGCGGCAGGCGCGAGAGCGCGTCGAGCACGGCGGTGCCGATGGCGAGACTCAGCCCGGAGAGGCCTTCGACCGGCCGCTTCAGCACGCAGCCGACCGACATCAGCAGCGCGTTGCCCGGCTCGGCGAGCCACGCGCGGCCGCGCCGCCCGCGTCCGGCGGTCTGCGAATAGGCGACGCGCACGCAGGGCGCCGGTGTGCTGTTGCGGGGCAAGGCGCGCAGTTGCGCCATCAGGTCGGCGTTCGTCGAGCCGGTTTCGTCGACGATATCGATGGTCCAGTCGCGGGCGGGACGCTCGGCGAGCGTCGCCAGCCGTGTGAGGTCGATGCGCCAGGGCGCGTCGGGGGCGAAGGGAGTCGGGTTCATGGTGGCTATTGTAGCCGCGCGCCACGCGCCGCCACGGCCGGAACGCTAATACGAAAGCGATGCGCAATGTCTTGCTGCAGGCCGCCGCGTACTTGCGGAGCGTGGCGATGGATGGCGAATGTGTTTCGCTGACCAGCAGGCTTCCGAGGTCCGCGACTGCCCACCCGGTCATGCCCATACGTTCCCCAATCTGCGCTTGATCGAGACCGGCTTCCCGGCGAGCTTGCAGGAGAGCGTCGCGCATTTCATGCCCAGCGTTCGGGATTTGATTCGCGAAGGCAGTCAATTTTCGTTCTCGCGGGGATAACGGATTCGGGCATGCAAGACGTTCAGCACGGTGACGCGGTCGCTGACTCGATTAATCACGAGGTAATTCGGGTGGACGACCATTTCACGTGTGTTGGGAACGCGTCCAGGGCGATAAATGTAAGGATTCTCGGCCAAGGTGATGACGGCTTCCCTGATCAATTCAACCAGGCTTTCAGCCGCCCCCGGGTCACGCTCTTCGATGGATTCGTAGATTTCCTTGAGCCGCCTGCGTGCGCGCGGCCTCCAGTCAACGAGCATGCCGAGCCTTGCGCTTCGCAACGATCAATGCGTCCATTTCCGCGAACAACTCGTCGTGCGGAATGGACGGTGCGGCCTCCGCAAGTTAAGCCTCAATCTCCTCGCGGAACCATTTTTGATAGCGTTCGGCGTCCTCGAAGGACTCGAATTCAGAAATACGCGGATCCAGTTTTCCGTCCATGTCATGCACCCCCGAATTGGTGAAGTCATCATAGCGCGACGCCTTGAGCGCATGGCAAGCCGAATTTTCCCAGTTTCACGCGTCATGTGATGGGTGCCTGCAAACCCCCATCCCGCGTCCCCAAACCAACCTTCGCTACAATGTCCCTTCACCCTTAACCGCGTTTTACCGCGCCATCGATCCTTGGACTTCGACACGCCGCCGCGCCTGAGAGTGGAAGCCGGTCAGCAGGGCAAGGTGGTCCGGCTCTCGGGTCAGTGGACCGCGCTCGCGCTCGCGCGCGACCGGGCCAAGAGCGGCGTCACGCGGCGGCTGCGGGCCATCGGGCGGGAGGCGATCGGCGAATGGGACCTGCTGGCCATCGAGCGTCTCGATCACGTCGGCGGCCAGGCGCTCTGGCGCATCTGGGGCCGCAAGATGCCCGCCGCCGTCGAACTCTCCGACACCCAGCGGGAGATCTTCGAGCGCGTCGCGCTGCTCGACGCCGAGCGCGAGGAGCCTGAACCCGTCGATCGCATCGATCCCGTCACGCGGCTCGGCCAGCTGATCTTCACGTTCTTCGACCACCTGCACGGCGGCCTCGCGATGTTCGGCGCCTTCGTGCTGGACCTGTTCGGTCTCGTGCGCCGTCCGCGCCGTATCCCGTGGACGGAAATCTCCGCCAACATCTACAGCGCCGGCGCCCAGGCGCTGCCGATCACCGCGCTCGTCGCGTTCCTGATCGGCATCGTGCTGAGCTATCTGTCCGCGCAGCAGCTGCGCGCGTTCGGCGCGAACCAGTACATCGTCAATATCCTCGGCCTCTCGGTGATCCGCGAACTCGGGCCGGTGCTCTCGGCCATTCTGGTCGCCGGCCGTTCGGGCTCCGCGATCACCGCGCAGATCGGCGTGATGCGCGTCACCGAGGAACTCGACGCCATGCAGGTCATGGGCATCCCGCACGGCCTGCGGCTCGTGCTGCCGCGCGTGATCGCGCTGGGCGTCGCGATGCCGCTGCTCGTCATGTGGACCAACATCGTCGCCCTGCTGGGCGGCGCGCTCGCCGCGAAGCTCGTGCTGTCCATCGACATGAATTTCTTCATCCGCTCGCTGCCCTCCGTCGTGCCGATCGCCAATCTGTGGATCGGGCTCGGCAAGGGCGTCGTGTTCGGCATGCTGATTGCGCTGACCGCCTGCCATTTCGGTTTCCGCATCAAGGCGAATTCGCAGAGTCTTGGCGAAGGCACGACCACGTCGGTGGTGACGTCGATCACCGTGGTAATCCTCGCCGACGCCGTGTTCGCCATCCTGTTCCAGAACGTGGGGCTGTAGACGCACATGTCCACGACGCTCGCCACCGCCGTCCGCCATCAGCCGCCGCCCGTCATCGCGGAGCCGGTGATCGAAGTGCGCGACCTGACCAAGCGCTACGGCCGCACGGTCATCCACGAGCATCTGGACCTCGATGTGCGGCGCGGCGAGATCGTCGCGCTGCTGGGCGGCTCGGGTTCGGGCAAGACTACGCTCGTGCGGCAGATGCTCGGGCTCGAAGCGCCGACGTCGGGCACCATCCGCGTGCTCGGCGAAGAGTGGACGCGCATGGACGAGGACACCGCCAAGATGCTGCGCTCGCGCTCCGGCATGATGTTCCAGCAGGGCGCGCTGTTCTCGTCGCTGACGGTGTACGACAACATCGCGCAGCCGTTCCGCGAACTCGGCAAGATTCCCGAGGACCTGATCCGCGAATTCGTGATGCTCAAGCTGGAGATGGTCGGGCTGTCGTGCAAGCACGCCACCAAGATGCCTTCGGCGCTGTCGGGCGGCATGGTCAAGCGCGTCGGCATCGCGCGCGCGATCGCGCTCGAGCCGGAACTGCTGTTTCTCGACGAACCCACGGCCGGCCTGGATCCGAAGGCCTCGGACGAGTTCGTCGATCTGATCGCCACGCTGCATCGCGCGCTCGGCCTGACCGTCGTGCTGGTCACGCACGATCTCGATACGATGGTGGCGCTGTCCACCCGCGTCGCCGTGCTGGCGGACAAGCATGTGCTCGTCGCGGCGCCGGTGGAGGAAGCCTGCGCGGTGGATCATCCGTTCATCCGCGAGTATTTTCTCGGCCGGCGCGGCCGCCGCGCGCTGCAGGCGCTGCCGCCGGAGCGCCGCGCGAAGCTGCCCGCGGCGGCGCTCGAGGACGCGCCGATCACCGTCAACAAGTAGCCGCATCACGCATGGACGAAGCCGGCGCCGCCGCGAAGTCAAAGGAACCTGCCGATGGAAAACAAATCACATGCGTTCTGGACCGGGCTGTTCACGATCGCCCTCGTGCTGGCCATCGCGTTCGCCGTGTTCTTCTTCAACGTGGATCGTACGGTGCGCGTGCCATACGACCTGATCGCGCGCACCAACGTGACCGGCCTCTACACGGATGCCGCCGTGCGCTATCGCGGGCTCGGCGTGGGCAAGGTGCAGTCGATCAGCTTTGACAAGGCCCATCCGGGGCAGATCCGCATCCGCATCCTCGTCGACCAGAACGCGCCGATGACGCACTCGACCTTCGCCACGCTCGGCTTCCAGGGCGTGACGGGCATCGCCTTCGTGCAGCTGGATGACACCGGCAAGGACACGAGCCCGCTGGCTTCGTCGGCGCAGCACATCGCCGAAGTGCCGATGCATCCCGGCCTGTTCGAGCAGTTGCAGCAACGCGGGGACGTCATTCTGAAGCGCTTCGAGCGCCTCTCCGAAGACGCCGACAAGTTCCTGTCCGATGACGTCCGCAACCAGTTGATGGCGACCACGAAGAGCCTGCAGGGCGCGGCGGACGGCATCGCGACGCTCGCGAGCCAGGTGCAGCCGGCGACAGCGCAACTGCCGCAGACGCTCAAGCAGCTCGACACCACACTGGCCTCGACCAATCAGCTGGTGCAGAACCTGAATCGCCCGGACGGTCCGCTCGTCACCAATCTGAACAAGGCGGGCAAGGCCGCCGAGGACGCGAGCGCCTCGCTCGCCGACATGAACGAATCGCTGCGCTTCGTGACGGCGCGAGTGGGCTTCGAGGCCTTGCCGCGCTTCTATTCCTTCAGCGACGACGTGAGCGCCGCCGCGCGTTCGGTGGACCGCGCCGCCGATGCCTTCAGCACCAATCCGCGCAGCGTGCTGTTCGGCGCGCCGAAGCAGGCGCCGGGACCGGGCGAGGCGGGTTTCACGTGGCCCGCGCAGCCCGCGCATTGAGTGAGAGAACGACATGCCAGACATCGACACGAAGACCGCCTGGGTGACTCGGCTGTGCATCGGCGCGTGCGCCTGCGTCGCGCTGCTGGCGGGCTGCGCCTCGACGCCGGACGCGCTGCCGGATGCCCGCTACGACCTGGGCGCGCTGCGGATCGGGAATGCGTCGGCGGGGGCGTTGCCGCCGCCGCCGGTCAAGGTGCTGGCCGTGGCCGCGCCGCGCAATCTCGAAACGGACGCGTTCGCCTATCGCCTGAGCTACGTCGACCCGCAGCGCGTCGCCACCTATTCCGACAGTCACTGGACGATGCCGCCGGCGCGCCTGCTGACGCAGCGCCTGCGCGACGCGCTCGCTGCGCGCGGTCAGATCCTGTCGGGCGCCGATCCGGTGCGCGCCGTGCCGCTGCTCGAAGTCGAGCTGACCCGCTTCGAACAGGACTTCGATGCGCCGGAGCAGAGCCATGGCGTCGTCGACGTGCGCGCGACGCTCACGCAGCAGGGCCGCGTGGTGGGCCAGCGCAGCTTCAGCGCCAGCGTGCCCGCGCGCAGCGCGAATGCGGCGGGCGGCGCGCAGGCGCTTGCTGCAGCCTCGGACGATGTGATCGCGCAGGTCTCCGCGTGGCTTGCCGCCCAACCGCTCGCCGCCGCGCGATGACGCGCGGCGGTCCGCTCTTCCGCCCAGCACGGAGGCATCCGGGCGGCTCATGACGATCAAGCAATGGCAGCGCCGCCCGTCGGCGTTTTCCCGGCAGGCGCTCGCCGCGTATGCGGCGCTCGTCGTGTATGGCTCGCTGTATCCGTTTTCCGGCTGGCGCTCGCTGGGCCTGAGCCCGTTCGCCTATCTCACCGATCCGCTGCCGCAATACCTGACGGTCTTCGACGTCGTCACCAACGTGCTCGGCTACATGCCGCTCGGCGCGCTGATCGTGCTCGCGCTGTATCCGCGCTGGCGCGGCACGCTCGCGGTGGGCGCGGCGCTGGCGGGCGGCATGCTGTTGTCGGGGGCGATGGAAGCCATCCAGACCTATCTGCCGACGCGCGTCGCCTCGAACCTCGATCTCGCGGCCAACGCGTTCGGCGCGCTGCTCGGCGGCGTGCTGGCCGCGCCCGCGACGAGCGCGCTGCTCGACCGCGGCCTGCTGCGGCGCATCCGCTTCACCTGGTTCGAGCGCGACGCGGCCTATGTGATCGGGCTGACGGCGCTGTGGCCGTTCGCGGCGATGTTTCCGGCGCCCTATCTGTTCGGCGGCGGCGATCTGCCGCGCGTGCTGTGGGACACGCTCGATCCGGCGATGCAGGACGCGATCCTTGCGTGGACGCCCGTCGCCTGGGACGTGGAAAGCTGGCCGGACCGGCTCGGCGCGCTGCTGCCCGACGACGCCTGGGAGGCGCTGATCACGTCGAGCAGCCTGTTCGGCGCGCTCGTGCTGGCGACGCTGCTGACGCGCACCCGTGCGCCGCGCATGCGCCTGATGCTGGGCCTCGTCGCGCTGACGCTGTTCGCGAAGGCGGGCGCGACTTTTCTGCAGTCGCGCGCCGGCCTCACCTTCGACTGGGCCACGGACGGCGCGCTGGAAGGCGTCGCCATCGCGATGCTGGCGGCGCTGCTCTCGGTGTCGCTGCCGCGCGGCCTGCGCGCAGCGCTCGCGGGGGCGGCGCTGCTGATGTCGCTCGCGCTCGTCAACCTGCTGCCGGTGAATCCGTACTTCGATATCGTCCTCGCCGACTGGCGGCAGGGCCGCTATGTGCATTTCAACGGGCTGGTGCACTGGCTGTCGTGGGTGTGGCCTTACGCGGCGCTCGGCTGGCTCGCTTCGGCGGCGGAGCACGCGTGGCTGGCGCGGCGGCGTGCGCAGCGCGGGCGCTGAGCTTGGGTGGAACCGCCCGGAGCGGGCACGAACATCGCTGGCTATAATCGGCCGATACTCTCAGCGTGCCAGACTCATGGATTCCTTCTACAAGTATCACGTGTTCTTCTGCCTGAACCAGCGCGAAGAAGGCGCCGCGCGGCCAAGCTGCGCCAACTGCAACGCGCAGTCCATGCAGGAATATGCCAAGAAGCGCGTCAAGAAACTGGGCCTCGCGGGCGAAGGCCAGGTGCGCATCAACAAGGCGGGCTGCCTCGACCGCTGCGAACTGGGTCCGGTCGTAGTCGTGTATCCGGAAGGCACCTGGTACACGTATGTCGATGAAACCGATATCGACGAAATCGTGGACTCGCATCTGGCCAACGGCAAGATCGTCGAACGCCTGCTGATCGATCAACCGGCATGAACGCGCAGACCGAGAAGTTCCTGATCGACGGGCCGGTCGGCAAGATCGAATGCGCGCTCGACCAGCCGGACATGGCGCCGCGCGGCATCGCGCTCGTTGCGCATCCGCATCCGCTGTTCGGCGGCACCATGGACAACAAGGTCGCGCAGACGCTCGCGCGCACCTTCGTGCAACTCGGCTACACCACCTTCCGTTCCAACTTTCGCGGCGTCGGGCAGACGGGCGGCGAGCATGACAACGGCATCGGCGAACAGGACGACCTGCTCGCGCTGATCGACCACATGCGCGCGCAGCCCGGCCAGTCCGACGTGCCGATCGTCCTCGCGGGCTTTTCCTTCGGCACCTTCGTGCTGTCGCATGTGGCGAAGCGCCTGCTCGAAGCGGGCAAGCCGATTGAACGCATGGTGTTCGTCGGCACGGCGGCGAGCCGCTGGGAAGTCGCGCCGGTGCCGGAGAGCACGCTCGTGATCCACGGCGAAGTGGACGACACGGTGCCCATCCAGTCGGTCTATGACTGGGCGCGGCCGCAGGAACTGCCGGTGGTCGTGATCCCCGGCGGCGAGCACTTCTTCCATCGCAAGCTGCATATTCTCAAGCGCGTGATCGTCGACGCCTGGCGCTGATCGTCCTTCCCTGCGATGCACTCGCGAGCGCTGCCGCGCAGCGCTCGAAACACTCGAAAAGCGCTGAAGCCGCCTCGGAAAAACGTTAAAACACGCGGCCAGCACGCAGATTCGAAGGAAGACGCAAGCAGCCCGCGCGTATAATGGCGCAGAATTTTTTCGCTGCTCCCGGCCGCACGACGCCTTCCGGCGCGCGTCGCGGCCTTCGGGAACACCGGCTTCCGAGAACCGATTTCGCTTCCGTCTGTCGAACGAGCGCTTTTTGCCGCAGCGCCGCTGCCATGGCCGCTGTCATGGCCGCCGTTATGGCGAAAGGCCCGACCAACAGCGACGGTCTGCCTGTTCAACCCGTGCTTCGCCGATCATCCGATCCCCGATCGCCATCGTCGCAGCCTGCTTTTTCCGCCGATCGATCCTATGCGCTTTGTCCCTTCCGGTCTGTCTCTTCCGTCTGTCTCCGTTTCCTCGAAAGCCGCTCTCGTCCTGCCCGCCATGCTGGCCGCGGCGAGCGCGTATGCGCAGGTCCCGCCGCCCGATGTGACGGCGAACTCGTGGGTGCTCGTCGACGCCACCAGCAACCAGGTGCTCGCGTCCGGCAATCCCGACGAACGTGTCGAGCCCGCTTCGCTCACGAAGCTGATGACCGCCTACCTCGTCTTCGACGCGCTCAAGGCGAAGAAGATCAACATGGACCAGACCGTCATGCCGAGCGAGGCCGTGCGCCGCGTGAAGACCGACGAGTCGCGCATGTTCATCGAGGCGAACAAGCCGGTCACCGTGCACGATCTCGTGTACGGCATGATCGTGCAGTCGGGCAATGATGCGGCCATCGCGCTGGCGGAACTGGTCGGCGGCAGCGAGAGCAACTTCGTGCAGCTGATGAACGCCACGGCGAAGCGCATCGGCATGACGCACACCAACTATGCCGACGTGAACGGCATGCCGGACGCGCAGCACTACACGACGGCCGGCGACCTCGCGCTGCTGTCTGCACGCCTGATCCGCGACTTCCCCGAGTACTACAGCATCTTCTCGGTGAAGGACTTCACGTACAACAAGATCAAGCAGCCGAACCGCAACCGCCTGCTGTGGCTCGATCCGACCGTCGATGGCCTGAAGACCGGCCACACGAAGGCCGCCGGCTACTGCCTGATCGCTTCGGCGAAGCGTCCGCTGGCGGGCGTGCCCGATGCGAGCCGCCGTCTGGTGTCGGTGATGATGGGCGAGCCGAAAGAGCATAACCGGGTGCAGGACAGCCTGAAGATGCTCAACTACGGCTACACCGCGTACGACGCGCTGCGCCTGTACAAGGCGGATCAGGTGATCGCCTCGCCGCGCGTCTACAAGGGCGCGGCCAACAACGTGCAGGCCGGCGTGACGACGGATCAGTACATCACCGTGCCCAAGGGTCTCGGCGACAAGGTCAAGCCGACCGTCACGCAGGATCAGCTGATCGTCGCGCCGATCAAGAAGGGCCAGCAGATCGGCTCGGTGAAGATGATGGCCGACGGCAAGGAAGTCGCGCAGTTCCCGCTGGTCGCGCTGCAGGACGTGCCGGAAGCCGGCATGGTCGGCCGTCTGTGGGATTCGGCGCTGCTGTGGTGGCAAAAGCGCAAGTAAAGCCGGAACGAACGAGGAGCGGTATCGATGAGCCAGTCTGACGATTTCGATCCCACGGTGTATCTGAACGGCGCATGGGGTCCGCTTTCCGAAGCGCGCATTCCCGTGCTCGACCGGGGCTTCATCTTCGGCGACGGCGTCTATGAAGTCGTGCCGCTCTATGCACAGGCCGCAGGTCCGCGCTTGCCGTTCAGGCTGAAGCAGCATCTCGCGCGGCTCGAGCGCAGCCTCGGGAAAATCCGTATCGGCAATCCGTTCGACGGAGCGGGCTGGCGCGCGCTGATCGACCGCGTGGTTGCCGAGAATCCGGGCGAGGGCGATGCGCTCGTCTATATTCAGGTGACGCGCGGCGTTGCCAAGCGGCGCGGCCATGCGTTCCCGGCGGGCATCACGCCGACCGTGTTCGTCATGCTCGGCAAGCTCGCGTTCCCGAGCCCGGCCGAACGCGCGCAAGGCGCCGTGGCCGTGACCGCCGAGGACAAGCGCTGGCTGCATTGCGACATCAAGTCGACCTCGCTGCTCGGCAACGTGCTGATGGCGCAGCACGCGGCCGAACACGATGCGCTGGAGACCATCCAGCTGCGCGACGGGCTGCTGACCGAAGGCTCGTCGTCGAACGTGTGGATCGTGAAGCAGGGTGTGCTGCTGGGCGCGCCGCGCGGACCGCGCATTCTGGAAGGCATTCGCTACAGCCTGATCGAGACGCTGGCGCAGGACGCCGGGATTGCCTTCGAGGAACGCGACATCAGCGAAGCCGAACTGCGTTCCGCCGATGAAATCATGATCAGCTCCGCGACCAAGGAAGTGATGCCGGTCACGACGCTGGACGGCGCGCGCGTCGGCGACGGCCGTCCCGGTCCGGTCTATGCTGCGCTGTATGAGGCCTACCAGCGGGCCAAGACGCGCGAATTCGCCGACGAGGCGCCGCGCGCGAAGTGAAGGAGAACATCATGTCCGATACGAAACCAGACTCGAAGCCCCAAGCCACCGATCCCACCGACTCCGCCGCGCACAGCGCCGACGAGCTGTTCGACTTCCCGTGCGACTTTCCGATCAAGGTGATGGGCAAGTCGCATCCCGAGTTCCAGGACACGATCGTCGGCGTGCTGAAGCAGTTCGACCAGGACTTCGACGCCTCGCGCGTCGAGACCCGGCCGTCGTCGGGCGGCAATTACACGGGCCTCACCTGCACGGTGAAGGCGCAGAATCGCGCCCATCTCGACGACATCTATCGCGCGCTGACCGGCCATCCGATGGTCAAGATAGTGCTTTGAGCTTGCCGGCGGGGGCGTCGCAGACGGCGGGCGTGCGCTCGTAAAGCTGCCTGAACTGCTCGGCCTCGTCGAACACCCAGTTCCTGAATGCCTGCACCCGCGCCGTTCCGAGCAGCGCGGGCGGGCACACGAAGAAATACTTCCACGGGCTCGGTCCGTCCACGTTGAACAGGCGCACGAGCCGTCCCGCGAGAATCTCCTGCATCGACAGCGAACGGCGCACGAGTGCGATGCCCTGACCGTCGATCGCCGCCTGCAGCAGATTCGACGAATCCTCATACAACACGCCGCGCTTCGGCTCCGCCAGGTCGGTGAGCCCGGCCGCGTCGAACCATGGGCGCCACAGTTCTTCATCCGAGCGCAGCAGCGGCAGGCTGGCCAGATCGGCCGGCACGCGCGGCAGGTCGCCGCCGCGAAAATTCGGCGAGCACGCCGGAAAGAACACTTCGTCCAGCAGTTCCTCCGTATGGATGCCGGCGTACTTGCCGTAGCCGAAGCGGATCGCGACGTCCACGTCGTCGCGGTTGAAGTCGGTGAGCGCGTTCGTCGACAGCAGTTCGAGGTCGATCTCTGGATGCTTCTCGATGAAGCGGCCCACGCGCGGCGTCAGCCAGCGCGCCGCGAACGACGACAGCATCGACACGATCAGCCGCCGGTCGCGGTCGCCCGAGCGGATGCGGCGGGTGGATTCCGCGAGCGCGAGCAGCGCCGCGCGCACTTCGGCAGCGTACTGCCGGCCGCGATCCGTGAGCCGCACGCGCTTGCCGTCGCGGGCAAACAGCGGCACGCCGAGCTCGGTCTCCAGCGCGCTATCTTGATTTCGGACGGCGCCTTGAGTGACTAAGAGTTCGTGGGCGGCGCGGGAAAAACTCTCGTGACGCGCGGCGGTCTCGAAGGCGCGCAGAGCGTTCAACGCAGGAAGCTGTCGCAGGTCCATATGCAGGGTCGCCGGGTCCGTTGTCAAATTGGCTCACATAGCGGTGAAAATTGATCGTTTTGCCTGATGCCTTGCCACGCCTAGGATTGTAGTCATCGAAACGTTCCTTTGGCGGAGTCGGTCATGCGAGAAATTTCAACAAGCGTCACCTTCGAAATCAAGCCCGGCGAAACCGTGCCGATGCGCATTGCCCGCGGCACACGTCTCGCGGTGCAGGGCAACGCGGTCTGGGCGACGCGCAGCAACGACATCGACGATTACTGGCTCGAACCCGGCGACAGCCTGAAGTTGCGCGAACGCGAGCGGCTCTGGCTGTCGGTGGAGGGCGAACAGCCGGCTTACGTCGTCTTCACGATCGTGCCGCGCTGCGACGAACGCGCGATCCAGTGGCTGTCGGCAGGCATCGAACGGCTCGCGCAGCGTTTCCGGTCCGGCTGGCGCACCGTCTGAAGCGTGCTGCAACTATTCGGTTTTGTCATCGCAGGCATGCGAATTCACCATCGGCGGGCATGATCCACTTTCGGTAAACTACCGGGATCATGTCCGCCATACCGCTCGCCCTCCCACAAGACACAGCCGACACGTCCGACACCGCCCTCGAAGCCGGTGAATGGCCGGTCACGCTGCGCTGGCTGGGGCTCGAATCCTACGATCACAGCTTCGACGCGATGCGCGCGTTCACCGACGCCCGCACGCCCGACACGCCCGACGAAATCTGGCTCGTCGAACATCCGCCGGTGTTCACGCTCGGCCTGGCGGGCAATCCCGCGCACTTGCTGCTTGCCGACAGCGGCATTCCGCTCGTCAAGGTGGATCGCGGCGGACAGATCACGTATCACGGTCCGGGGCAGGTGGTGGCCTATCTGCTGATCGATCTGCGCCGGCGCAAGCTGATGGTGCGAGAGCTGGTGCGGCGCATCGAGGAAGCCGTGATCGAAACGCTCGCGACGTATAATCTCGCGACCGACCGCAAGGCCGGCGCGCCCGGCATCTATGTGGCGCAGCCCTCCGGACGTCCGGAGGCGCAGGGCGCGGTCGGTCGTCTGCGCGAACAGCACGCACTGCATGAGGGCGCGAAGATCGCGGCGCTCGGACTCAAGATTCGCAACGGCTGCAGCTACCACGGCGTGAGCCTGAATGTGAACATGGACCTGCAGCCCTTTCTCGCGATCAACCCGTGCGGCTACGCGGGGCTCGAAACGGTCGACATGGCGACGCTCGGCGTCGCGGCCGACTGGCGCGACGTAGCCTTTACGCTGGCCGAACGGCTGGCGCATCAAATCGGCGGCCTCCCCGCATTTGCCGCTGCAACCACCGGATCGACCGAATGACTGACGCAACCGCAAACCTGGCCGGCGACACCGCCGCTGCTTCGGCCTCTCCCGCGCCCTACGACGCCACCGCGAAGCAGAAAGCGCAGGCCAAGACCTCGCGCATTCCGATCAAGGTCATCCCGATCGAGAAGCTCAAGAAGCCGGAATGGATCCGCGTGCGCACGGCGACCGGCAGTTCGCGCTTCAACGAGATCAAGCAGATCCTGCGCGAGCACAACCTGCACACGGTGTGCGAGGAAGCGAGCTGCCCGAACATCGGCGAATGCTTCGGCAAGGGCACCGCGACCTTCATGATCATGGGCGACAAGTGCACGCGCCGCTGCCCGTTCTGCGACGTCGGTCACGGCCGCCCGGATCCGCTCGATGCCGACGAACCGGCGAACCTCGCCCGCACCATCGGTGCGCTGAAGCTGAAGTACGTGGTGATCACGTCGGTGGATCGCGACGACCTGCGCGATGGCGGCGCGGCGCATTTCGTCGAATGCATCCGGCAGGTGCGGGAGCAATCGCCGGAAACGCGCATCGAGATTCTCACGCCGGACTTCCGCGGCCGTCTGGATCGCGCGATCAACATCCTGACCGCCGCGCCGCCTGACGTGATGAACCACAACCTCGAAACCGTGCCGCGCCTGTACAAGGAAGCGCGTCCGGGTTCGGACTATCACCATTCGCTCAAGCTGCTGAAGGACTTCAAGGCGCTGCATCCGGAAGTGGCGACGAAGTCGGGCCTGATGGTCGGACTCGGCGAGACGGAAGAGGAAATCCTCCAGGTGATGCGCGACCTGCGCGCGCACGACGTAGACATGCTGACGATCGGCCAGTATCTGCAACCGTCGGAGCATCACTTGCCGGTGCGTGCATACGTCCATCCGGATACGTTCAAGATGTACGAGGAAGAGGCCTACAAGATGGGCTTCACGCATGCGGCGGTCGGCGCGATGGTGCGATCGAGTTATCACGCGGATCTTCAGGCGCATGGAGCGGGGGTGGTTTAAGCCTGTATATGCGCTTCGTGAAAAACCCACGGGAAACTGTGGGTTTTTTGTTTGTGTGGAGAAAGCCCGGCACGCAACGCATTGGACCGTTGAATCCTGTCCGGATCGCCGGACGCCTTGATTCCGGATTTCCGGAATCCCGGATTCCGCGCTTGCCGCAGCGAAAAATAAACGATAAAAATCAGCGGCTTATAGAAGAGTGAATCCTGGCATCACCCTTGCAATCAGAAAGGCACGGCCCATGAGCCGCCCATAAAAGTCAAGGAGACAAGCCGATGACCCCTCTCGCATCCCAACGTCCCTGAATTCGTCGACGAAGCGGCTAAACGCCCTTGCGGCGCGATTCACCGGACGCATCCCTCGAAGCTTCACCGCGCACGGACGAATCCTCCCGCACGTCACGCTCGCCGCTGGCTGACTTCCCGCCAACTGCTGGTTATTGCCTGGAAACATCGTGAAAAAACCTCTCCATAAAATCCTGTACGTGCAGGTGATCGTGGCCATCATCATCGGCATCGCGCTCGGGCACTTCTATCCCGCGCTCGCCACCGACATGAAGCCGCTCGGCGACGCCTTCATCAAGCTCATCAAGATGGTGATCGGTCCGATCATCTTCTGTACCGTCGTCACCGGCATCGCCGGCATGGAAGACATGAAGAAGGTGGGGCGCGTCGGCGGCAAGGCGCTGCTGTACTTCGAAATCGTCTCGACCTTCGCGCTGATCCTCGGCCTCGCCGCGACGCACCTGCTGCGTCCGGGCGTCGGCTTCAACGTCGATCCGGCCACGCTCGACCACAAGGCCGTCGATTCGTTCGCGACCAAGGCGCACGGCCAGAGCACCGTCGACTTCTTCATGCACATCATCCCGGACACGCTGGTCTCGGCGTTCTCGCAAGGTGAAATCCTGCAGATCCTGCTGATCGCGCTGCTGTTCGGCGCGGTGCTCACGCACGTCGGCGAGCGCGGCAAGGTGGTGACGAACTTCATCGAAGGCCTGTCGAGCATCCTGTTCGGCATGGTCGGCATCATCACGAAGCTCGCGCCGATCGGTGCGTTCGGCGCGATGGCGTTCACCATCGGCAAGTACGGCATCGGTTCGCTGCTGCCGATGCTCAAGCTCATCGGCACCTTCTATCTCACCTCCATCGTGTTCGTGGTCTTCGTGCTCGGCGCCATCGCCCGCATGGTCGGCTTCAACATCCTGAAGTTCGTTGCGTACATCAAGGAAGAGATGCTGATCGTGCTCGGCACGTCGTCGTCGGAAGCCGCGCTGCCGCAACTGATGCTCAAGCTCGAAAAGCTCGGCTGCTCGCGCTCGGTGGTGGGTCTGGTCGTGCCGACCGGCTACTCGTTCAACCTCGACGGCACCAACATCTACATGACGATGGCCGTGCTGTTCATCGCGCAGGCGACCAACACGGATCTCTCGTGGGGCCAGCAACTGACGCTGCTCGCGGTCACGATGCTGACCTCGAAGGGCGCGAGCGGCGTGACCGGCGCGGGCTTCATCACGCTGGCGGCGACGCTGGCCGTCGTGCCGACCATTCCGCTCGCGGGCATGGTGCTGATTCTCGGCATCGACCGTTTCATGTCGGAGTGCCGCGCGCTGACGAACATCGTCGGCAACGGCGTGGCGACGGTGGTCGTGTCGGCATGGGAAAAGGAACTCGACCGCAGCAAGCTGAAAGCGGCCTTGTCCCGTGACGTCGACGTGACCGACGTCGAAGAAGCGAAGTCGGTCTAAGCCGGCCCGGGCACTTCAGGCCTCCTTCCTCCGGACGACGTCATCATGCAAGCGGCGAAGCCTCACTCCACGAGCGCTTCGCCGCCGTCGTCTGCGGGTCCGGATCTCGCGGGCGCGTATGCCACAATGGTTGATCCTCTTTCGCGGGACTCAGCCCACGTGACGCGCCGCATCCTCGTGTTCTTCGTGCTTTTCGCGGCGCTCATGGCGTGCTGCGCGCTCACGTGGCACGTGGCCTGGCAACGCGGCACCGACGAATTGCGGCTGAATGCGGCCGCGCGCGTCGATCGCACCACCAATACCCTCAAGAGCACGCTCGACCGCTACGAATATCTGCCGTACCTGCTGTCGCGGCATCCGGTCGTGCAGGACGTGCTCGATCATCCCGACGCGGCGCGCGTCGAACGTGCCGACCGCTACCTCGAAGACCTCAACGCGCGCGCGCACGCCACCGTCACCTATCTGATCCGCGCCAACGGCATCTGCGTGGCCGCCAGCAACTGGAACGGGGCCGACAGCTTCGTCGGCGTGGACTACAACTTCCGGCCGTATTTCATCGACGCGATGAAGGGCGGCGTCGGCCGCTTCTTCGGCATCGGCACCATCTCGACCGAACCCGGCTACTACATCTCGCAGCCGGTGTATCGCGAAGGCACGAAGGAGGTCATCGGCGTCGTGGTCGTGAAGCTCAATCTGGAGTGGCTGCAAGGCGCGGATGCGTCGGAACCGCTCATCGTCACCGACGATCACGGCGTCATCTTTCTTTCGTCGGTGCCGGGCTGGAAGTACCACACGGTGCGGCCGCTGCCGCAGAACGTCGAGGCCTCGGTGTACGCGACGCGCCAGTACGCGCAGCAGGCCATCACGCCGCTGCCGCTCAGCATCGTGAAGACGCTCGAAGGCGGCGCGCAGATCGTGCGCGTGGGCGGCGGCCGCAATGCGCCGGCGTTCCTCGCGACCCATCGTTCGATCGGCGAGCCCGACTGGCAGCTCATCACGATGGCCGCGCTCGATCCCGTAGAAAGCGCCGCGCAGAACGCCGTGATCGTCACCGCGCTCGTATTTGTCTCGCTGTGCCTGCTCGCGTTCTACTGGCGCATGCGGCGCGCGCGCGTGCGCGAGATGATCCGCAGCCGCGGACTGCTGCAGACCGCGTATGCCGAACTGAACCAGCGCGTCGCGGAACGCACGGCGGACCTCTCGCAGGCCAACGCGCAGCTGACCAAGGAAGTGGCCGAACGCACCCGCGCGGAACAGGACCTGCGCGCCGCCCACGACGAGCTCATCCAGGCGAGCAAGCTCGCCGCGCTCGGTCAGATGGCGGCGGGCATCACGCATGAACTGAATCAGCCGCTCGCCGCGTTGCGCAGCTTTTCCGACAACACCCGCGTGCTGATCGAGCGGGGCGAGCAGGTGGCGGCGCGCGAGAATCTCGAAGCGATCGCCGCGCTGACGGAGCGCATGGGCAACATCACGAACCAGCTCAAGCTGTTCGTCACCAAGGCGCGGCCGAAGAACGCGCGCGCCGACGTGGCGCGCGCGCTGCGCAACGTGTTCTCGATGTTGCGTCCGCGCATGAAGCACGTCACGGTCGACATCGCGCCGGAGCTCGACGGCGACAGCCCGCCGCTGTTCGTGCGCTGCGAGGATCTGCGGCTGGAGCAGGTGCTGATCAATCTGGTCGGCAATGCGCTGGACGCGGTGGCGTCGTGCGACCGGCCGCGCATCGTCATCGAACTCGATGCGCGCGCCGGGTCGATCGAACTCACGGTGCGCGACAATGGTCCCGGCATTCCCGCCGACGCCCTGCCGCGCCTCTTCGAGCCGTTCTTCACGACCAAGGAAATGGGCCAGGGGCTGGGCCTCGGCCTGGCGATTTCATCGGCGATCGCGCGCGATTACGGCGGCACGCTGGCCGCGCGCAATCGCGAGGCGCCGATCGTCGCGGACGGTCCCGAGGGCGGCACGCAGGCCGATGCCGATCATTCGCATGGCGCGGAGTTCGTACTGACGCTGCGGCGCGCGTGAACGTGCCGCGCAACCTCTAGCTGGAGCAAGACATGACCACCGGTTTGCAGGTGATCTTCATCGAAGACGACGAACTCGTGCGGCGCGCCAGCGTGCAGAGTCTGCAACTCGCGGGCTTCGACGTGACCGGGCACGGCAGCGTCGAGGCTGCGGAGCGCCTGATCGTCGCGAACTTTCCGGGCGTGATCGTCAGCGACATCCGCCTGCCGGGCGCGAGCGGTCTTGACCTGCTCGCGCAATGCCGCGAACGCGCGCCGGAAGTGCCCGTGATCCTCGTCACCGGTCACGGCGACATATCGATGGCCGTGCAGGCGATGCGCGACGGCGCCTATGACTTCATCGAGAAGCCGTTTGCCTCCGAGCGCCTGATCGAAGCGGTGCGCCGCGCGCTGGAGCGGCGGTCGCTGGTGCTCGAAAACCAGGCGCTGCGGCGCGAGCTGGCGGGACAGAGCCGCATCATCGGGCGCAGTCCGGCGATCGGGCAGGTGCGCCAGCTGATCGCGAACATCGCGCCGACGGACGCGTCCGTGCTCATCAACGGCGATACCGGCGCGGGCAAGGAGCTGATCGCGCGGAGCCTGCACGAGATGTCGCCGCGTCGCGACAAACCCTTCATCGCGGTGAATTGCGGTGCGTTGCCGGAGCAGATGTTCGAATCGGAGATGTTCGGCTATGAAGCCGGCGCTTTCACGGGCGCGCAGAAGCGGCGTATCGGCAAGCTGGAAGCCGCCTCGGGCGGCACGCTGTTTCTCGACGAAATCGAAAGCATGCCGCTCTCGCTGCAAGTGAAGCTGCTGCGCGTGCTGCAGGACGGCGTGCTGGAGCGGCTCGGCTCGAACCAGCCGGTGCGGGCGAACCTGCGCGTCATCGCGGCGGCGAAGGGCGACATGAACGAACTCGTCACCGACGGCACGTTCCGGCGCGACTTGCTGTACCGCCTGAACGTCGTGACCATCACGCTGCCCCCGCTCAACGAACGGCGCGAAGACATCGTGCCGCTGTTCGAGCATTTCCTGCTCGATGCCGCTGTGCGCTACGAGCGGCCCGCGCCGCTCATCACGGATCGGCAGCGCGCGGAACTGATGCAGCGCGACTGGCCCGGCAACGTGCGCGAACTGCGCAACGCGGCGGACCGCATGGTGCTGGGCATTCTCGACGACGGCGGCGCGGCCGCGCTGGAACCGTCGACACAATCGCTGAAGGAGCGCACCGAGCTGTTCGAGCGCGCGGTGATCACGGAAGCGCTGGAGCACTGCGGCGGCGTGGTCGCGGTGGCGGCGGACCGGCTGCAACTCGGCAAGGCGACGCTCTACGAAAAGATCAAGCGGTATGGGATCGTGGTGAAGGGAGAGGCGGCGGAGCGCTGAAAAGAAAAACGCCCGCTGGACTTAAGCGGGCGTCGCATGCCAGGCGGTGGCTCTGCTCAGGCTGCGCTGAGCGCCTTGTCAAGCAGTTGATCCAGTTCCGCGAAAGTCGGCTCGCCGACATAGCGCTTGAGGATCTTGCCGTTCTTGTCGATGACGAAGGTGGTCGGCGTCAATTGCACATTGCCGAACTGCTTGGCGACGCTGCCGTCGTCCATCGCCACCTTGAACGGCAGATTGCGCGTCTGCGCGTAATTGGTCACGTACATCGGCGCGTCGTAGTTCATCGCGACCGCGACGAATTCCAGTCCGCGCCCCTTGAACTTGTTGTACGTGTTGATCATGTCGGGCATTTCCTTCATGCAGGTTTCGCAGCTCGTCGCCCAGAAATTGACGAGATAGACCTTGCCTTTCAGATCGCCCTGAGTGGAGACCTTCTGCCCGGACAGCAGCGTGAAGGTCGCGTCCGGCACCTTCTGCTGGCCGCCGAAGGCGAAATAGCCGGTGCCGGCGATGACGCCCGCGACGAGCGCCATCGCGATATAGCGCAGCGGGCCTTTGGCGCGCCTGGATGAGTCTTGCGTGGCTTGGGACATGTGAACCTCGGATTGCCGGAAACGGCGCCGGAGACTGGCGCGGCCGCACGGGGAAGTGCTGCGTATTCTAGCGCCGTTTTCGGGATGGAGTCGTGACGCGCCGATAGGCCCGGGATCAGCGCGAGATAATGAAGGTTTTCACGCACGAGTTTTCCACGAGTCTTCCATGAAGCGAGCTTTCCCTCTGTCCGGCAGGTTTTCTCTCTCGAATTTCCGCCATACGAATCTCTTCGCTGGCCGGACGATGCGTGCCGTGGTGTGCGCTTCTGTCGCATGCGGCGCGCTGCTGGCCTGCACGCCCGCCTACGACTGGCGCACCATCATGAACAACGACGATGGCTACGAAGTCACCCTGCCTGCGAAGCCGCGTTCGGACGAACGCGAGATCGAAATTGCCGGCCAGGCGATGACGATGCGCATGCAGACCGCCGAGGCCAACGACGCCGTGTTCGCCGTCGGCACCGTGGTGCTGCCGAGTTCGGATCCGGCCCTGCAGCGCGCCGCGCTGGACTTTCTCCAGGCGGGACTGGCGCGCAACGTGAACGCGCGGCCTGCCACACGCGATACACAGATCGACCTCGCCATGGGCGGCCACGTCCCCGGAAGCGAGATCGAAGTTCAGGGCGAGAGCGGCGCCAAGCGCGAGGCGCGAACCATTCACGCCCGCTTCGTGGCGCGCGGTGCGCACGTTTATCAAGTCGCGATCGTCGGGGACAAAATGCCGCCGGCCGAGCAGTCAGATCAGTTCTTTTCGTCGTTCAAGCTGTTTTAGAGGGAACCCTCGAATTCAGCATTCACTGACAACGGAGGCGGCTTTGTTCCGCTTCCGGACTGAAAGTTCCGTCGCAAGTTTGGAAGCTAATCGACGGATTCATATGGGTTTTTTGCACTATCCACAGTGTCTGTGGATAACTATGTGGAAAACAGCTTACGTTTACGCGCACATGCCCGATTGATGCGGTTTACGTTACTTTGCCTGCGTTCGCGGCAAGTTAAATAATTCAATAAAATCAATAGTCTGTGCAGAAACGTTGTTTCCGGGGTTTGATCAGACAAACATCGGTCCCGGATCGCTCCAATGTGCATAAGTCAAGTCTTGACAAGCATGTTTCTGCCTTACGAGCCCCGAACCAGAGCGTTTCGGCCCGCTCAGGCCACCGACAGGGCACGCCGGTATTGCACGGCTTCTGCCACATGCGCGGCGTCGGGCCGGTCGGCGCCGGCCAGATCGGCGATCGTCCGCACGACTTTCAACACGCGGTAGTACGCCCGCGCCGACCACCCGAACCGCTCACCGGCCGCGCGAAGCAGCGCTTCGCCGTCGGCGTCGGGGCGGCAGAGTGCGTCGGCTTCGCGGCCGCTCAGTTCGCGATTGGTCTTTCCCTGGCGCCGCAACTGGATCTCGCGCGCCGCCGCCACGCGGGCCGCGACCACGGCGCTCGATTCGCCGCGCGCAGTGCTGCGCGCCGACAATTCCGCCGGCGACAGCGCGGGCAATTCGATCTGAATGTCGATGCGGTCCATCAACGGCCCCGACAGCTTGCGCAGATAGCGCGTGGCGACCTCCGGCGAGCAGCGGCAGCGGCCGCTCGGATCGCCGCGCCAGCCGCAGGGACACGGATTCATCGCCGCGATCAGCTGGCACGCTGCGGGAAAGTCGGCCTGCTGGGCGGCGCGTGAGATGGTGATGTGACCGACTTCGAGCGGCTCGCGCAGGGTTTCCAGCACCTTGCGGTCGAACTCGGGGATTTCATCGAGAAACAGCACGCCGAGATGGGCGAGGGTGATCTCGCCCGGTTGCGGCGGATTGCGGCCGCCGACGAGCGCAGCCGAACTCGATGAGTGATGCGGCGCGCGAAACGGCCGTTGCCGCCACTGCTCGGGCGCAAAGCCGATGGAACTGGCGGAGAGAATCGCGGCGGAGGTGAGCGCTTCGTCGTCGCTCATCGGCGGCAGGAGGCCGGGCAGACGGGCGGCGAGCATCGACTTGCCCGCGCCGGGCGGGCCCACCATCAACAGATGATGTCCGCCTGCCGCGGCGACCTCGAGCGCGCGGCGGGCGGCCGGGTGACCGATGACGTCGGCAAGGTCGGGGCCGGGCGCGGCCGTCTGTTCGAGCGATGCGGCCTGCACCGGACGCAGGCGCGCGCCGGGCACCCCGTTCAGGTGGGCGCAGAGCGCCGGCAAGTCAGCGGCGCCGAACACCTCGATGCCCGGCACGAGCGCCGCTTCCGCCGCGCTCGCGAGCGGCACGTAGATTTCCGGCACGCGCTCGCCCCGCTCGTGTGCGGACGCATGCTGGCGCGCGGCGCCGCAGACCATGGCAAACGCGCCGCGCATCGGGCGCAGCGCGCCGGTGAGCGACAGCTCGCCCGCGAACTCGCGGGATTCGAGCGATTCAACGGGAATCTGGCCACTAGCGGCGAGAATGCCGAGCGCGATCGGCAGGTCGAAGCGGCCCGTCTCCTTCGGGAGATCGGCGGGCGCGAGATTGACGGTGATCCTGCGTACGGGAAAGTCGAAGCCGCAGTTCTGCAGCGCGGCGCGCACGCGCTCGCGGCTTTCGCGGACTTCGAGATCGGGCAGACCGACGATGGAGAACGACGGCAACCCGTTGGCGAGATGGACTTCGACGACGACTTCCGGCGCGCGCCCAGGAGCGGGCGCGCGGCTGCGTACCACGGCAAGCGACATGATTTCACCTGAAACGGCGCGGCACACGCGCCGGCAACACATCTGGGAACTGACGGCTCGCTGGCCGGGATACGCGGGTGAGGAGTGAGGAGCCTCAGTCCTGCGCGGTGCTGCCTCCGCTCCCGCCAGCAAGACGCTGCTCGAGCTGCGCGACGCGCTTATCGAGTTCTTCCAGCCGCGCGCGCGTGCGCATCAGCACCTGCGTCTGCGTGTCGAACTCCTCGCGGGTCACGAGATCAAGCTTCGAAAAGCCCTGCGACAGCATGGCCTTCATGTTTCGTTCGACGTCCTTGGCCGGCGAATTCTTGAAGAGATCGCTCATCTTCTGCTGCAGATCGTTGAAAACGTCGTTGGGCTGTTTCATCGTTGCTCCCTTCTTTGCACAGGAATAGTGCATTCATTGTTAGGTCAGTGCCCCGAATAATCGAATGGTCGATTTTGGTGCGTACCGGCTTTGACGCCGCCACGCCTCGGCGCACCTTCAAGGCGCCGCGATTTTAGCGCCGCAGCGCCTCGCGTATCCCGCCCGTGCCCCTTTTTGCGGGACTTCGAGGCCACTCTAGCAATGAACCAACCTCGACGCCAGCAGGCGCGGCGCGCGCTGGCCGTTCGGCCGAGGCTCTGCCCTCGCGTTTCGGAAAATCGCGCAAACCCGCATGAACACTCGCATGGCATACGAGTTGCATAACTGGCGCGACCTTTTCGGCACGCTGCTCCCGGCGGCGTGGACCTGCGGACATGGCGGTAACACCCGGCGCATCCCGCTTCCGAAGGCAACGAAGGATCAGCACACCACCGCGAGGGATACATGAAGCTCATTACCGCAATCATCAAGCCGTTCAAGCTGGACGAAGCGCGTGAAGCGCTCTCGGCCATCGGCGTCTCGGGCATCACGGTGACCGAGGTGAAAGGCTTCGGCCGGCAGAAGGGCCACACCGAGCTCTACCGTGGCGCGGAATACGTCGTCGACTTCCTGCCGAAAGTGAAGATCGAGGCCGCCGTGTCGGATGACATCGTCGACCAGGCGATCGAAGCCGTCGAACGCGCCGCGCGCACTGGCAAGATCGGCGACGGCAAGATCTTCGTCACCGCAATCGAACAAGTTATCCGCATCCGCACCGGCGAGACCGGCGCCGACGCGCTCTAAGAAGAAATTGGCGATAAGAGGAACCAGAAGAATGCGTAATTTTTTGATGTCACTGATGGTGGCGGGCGCGCTGATCGGCGCGAATGTCGGCACCGCTCTCGCGCAGGACGCGTCGGCTCCGGCCGCGGCCTCGGCGCCCGCGTCGTCGGACACTGCCGCCAGCGCACCGGCTTCCGCCAACACGGCGATGGCCTCGTCGGCTGAAGCGGCCGCGGCGGCTTCCGGCGCCTCGGACGCCGCGCCTGCGGCGCCGACCGAGCCGTTCATGGTCGATTCGTCGAAGATCAGCGCGGGCGATACCGCGTGGATGCTGACTTCGGTGGCCCTCGTGCTGTTCATGACGATTCCGGGCCTCGCGCTGTTCTACGCCGGCATGGTCCGCAAGAAGAACGTGCTCGCGACCGCGATGCAGAGCTTCGCGATCTGCTGCCTGATCACGATCATCTGGACCGTGGTCGGCTACAGCATCGCGTTCACGCCGGGCGGTTCGTTCCTGGGCGGCTTCTCGCGCGTGTTCCTGCACGGCATGGCCTACATCAAGGGCGACAAGGCGACGACGCTCACCGTGAGCCACCTCGCCTCGACGATTCCGGAGTCGGTCTACTTCGCGTTCCAGCTGACCTTCGCGATCATCACGCCGGCGCTCATCACCGGTGCGTTTGCCGACCGCATGAAGTTCTCGGCGATGCTCGTGTTCATGACGCTGTGGTCGCTGATCGTCTACTCGCCGATCGCCCACATGGTCTGGGAACCGACCGGCTGGCTCGCATCGGCGGGCGTGCTCGACTTCGCCGGCGGCACCGTGGTTCACATCAACGCCGGTATCGCGGGCCTGATGTGCTGTCTGGTGCTCGGCAAGCGCGTCGGCTACGGCCGCGAAGTGATGGCGCCGCACAACCTGGTGCTGTCGCTGATCGGCGCATCGATGCTGTGGGTGGGCTGGTTCGGCTTCAACGCGGGTTCGGCGGTCGCGGCTGACGGCCGTGCCGGCTTCGCGATGCTCACGACGCAGATTGCCACCGCATTCGCCGCTTTCGGCTGGATGTTCGCGGAGTGGATCACCAAGGGCAAGCCGTCCGTGCTGGGCATCATCTCGGGCGCGGTTGCCGGCCTGGTGGCGGTGACGCCGGCGTCGGGCTTTGTCGGCGTGACGGGCGCGATCGTGATCGGCATCGTGGCGGGCGTGGTCTGCTTCTGGTCGGCCACCTGGCTCAAGCACAAGTTCAACTATGACGACTCGCTCGATGCGTTCGGCGTGCACGGCGTCGGCGGCATCATCGGCGCGCTGCTGACGGGCGTGTTCGCGGTGAAGGACATCGGCGGCTTCGACGGCAGCCTGCTGGTCCAGGCCAAGGGCGTGCTCGTCACGCTGATCTACAGCGGCGTGGTGAGCTTCATCCTGCTGAAGGTCATCGACATGACGATGGGGCTGCGCGTCACCGAAGAACAGGAACGCGAGGGTCTCGACGTCACGCTGCACGGCGAACACGTCGAGTAACAACGAGGTTTGCCGGACGTCGCGAGAGGACGTCCGGCCAGCGCAAAGGTATGAGCGCAGCGACTTTGCCCGCCCTTTCAGGCGGGCATTTTTTTGCCTCGGGCGCGCGTCGGGGTTTCGTCCATGGGAGCGCGGCGGATTGCGGCGCATCGGGCCCGGAAGGCCGGCGGATCAAGCCCGGGAAACCTTGCCAATTGCCGGTTCATCCCCAATTGGGCAAGGCAATTGCTCTACAATCTTCGCTCCCCTGTAACGGCCGGCGGGGGCTTGAGCGCCTTTCCGGTCATACGCAAAACGCACTGCGAGTACTACATGGTTCCGCATTTAGTCACGGCGTTGAATGGCCCGCTGCTCGACCTCGAGCGGAAAATCCTCGAGGCCATGCCCGCCATCGAACGGTGGTTCCGGCTTGAATGGCAGGAGCACACGCCGCCGTTTTACTGTTCGGTCGACCTGCGCAACGCGGGGTTCAAGCTCGCGCCCGTCGACACCAACCTGTTTCCCGGCGGCTTCAACAATCTGCCGCAGGAAGTGCTGCCGCTCGCGGTGCAGGCGGCAATGGCGTCGATCGAGAAGATCTGTCCGGACGCGAAGAATCTGCTCGTGATTCCCGAGCGCCACACGCGCAACGCGTTCTATCTGGAGAACGTCGCGCGTCTCGCGCTCATCATGCGACAGGCGGGGCTCAACATCCGCTTCGGCACGCTCGATGAAAACATTCATGGCCCGGTGACCATCGCGCTCGCGGACGGCCAGAAGATCGTGCTCGAACCGCTCGAACGCACGCCGCGACGTCTCGGCCTGAAGAACTTCGACCCGTGCTCGATCCTGCTGAACAACGATCTCTCGGCCGGCATCCCGCCCGTGCTGGAGAACCTGCACGAGCAGTACCTGTTGCCGCCGCTGCACGCGGGCTGGGCGGTGCGGCGCAAGTCGACGCACTTTTCCTGCTATGACGACGTCGCGAAGAAGTTCTCGAAGCTGGTCGAGATCGATCCGTGGATGGTGAATCCGTACTTCGCGCATGTGGAAGGCGTGGATTACGAGGCGCGCACCGGCGAGGAAGCGCTGGCTGATGCCATCGACGGCGTGCTCAAGAAGATCGCGAAGAAGTATCGCGAGTACGGCATCAGCGAGAAGCCGTACGTGGTCATCAAGGCGGATGCCGGCACCTACGGCAAGGGCGTGATGACGGTGCACGACGCCAGCGAGGTCGCGGCGCTGACCAAGCGCGAGCGCGTCCGCATGAACGACGCGAAGGAAGGCTTGCAGGTGCACGACGTGATCGTGCAGGAAGGCGTGCACACCTTTGAGCGCGTCGAGAACGCGGTGGCCGAGCCGGTCGTGTACATGATCGACCGCTATGTGGTCGGCGGCTTCTACCGGGTGCACGAATCGCGCGAGCGCGACCAGAACCTCAACGCGCCGGGCATGCATTTCGTGCCGCTCGGCTTCGAGCACACGGCGTTGCCGGACACCCACGCGAAGCCCGGCGCCGCGCCGCCGAACCGCTTCTACATGTATGGCGTGGTGGCGCGGCTGGGGCTCCTGGCCGCATCGGTCGAGCTTGAAAAGACCGACCCGGAAGCCATTCAGGTGTGATCGGGCGGCTTGCGGTAAGCTCGCAGGCCGCGCACCGAACCCGCAAATCGTCATGAACATTCTCTTTATCGCCGACCCGCTCGACCGCTTCAAGATCTACAAGGACACGACCTACGCGATGATGGCCGAAGCCGCGCGGCGCGGCCACGTGCTGTACGCGTGCGAGCCGCAGCATCTTGCGTGGACCGGCACGAAGGTCGAGGCGGGCGTGCGGCGCATTGCGATCGTCGGCGACGAGGCGAACAGCGACCGCTGGCCGTGGTTCGCGGCCGAACAGGCCGAGCATCTCGCGCTCACGCATTTCGATGCCGTGCTGATGCGCAAGGATCCGCCCTTCGACATGGAGTACGTGAACGCCACGTGGCTGCTGGAGATCGCCGAGCGTAGCGGCGCGCGCGTCTTCAACAAGCCCCAGGCGATTCGCGATCACTCGGAGAAACTCGCCATCGCGGAATGGCCCCAGTTCGTCACGCCGACGCTCGTCACCCGCGACGCCGCACGGCTGCGCGCGTTTCACGCCGAGCATGGCGACGTCATCCTGAAACCGCTCGACGGCATGGGCGGCATGGGCGTGTTCCGCGTGAAGGCGGATGGCATGAATCTCGGGTCGATCGTCGAGATGCTGTCGGAGGACGGCGCGCGCACGGTAATGGCGCAGCGCTTCATTCCCGAGATCAAGGACGGCGACAAGCGCATTCTGGTGATCGGCGGCCAGCCGGTTCCTTACTCGCTCGCGCGCATTCCGCAGGGCAGCGAAGTGCGCGGCAATCTGGCGGCGGGCGGGCTCGGCCGCGCGCAGCCGCTGTCGGCGCGCGATCGCGAAATCGCGGAAATGCTCGGGCCGGTGCTGCAGGAACGCGGCCTGTTGCTCGCGGGCCTGGACGCCATCGGTGACTATCTCACCGAGGTCAATGTCACGAGCCCCACGTGCTTCCGCGAAATCATGGATCAGACGGGCTTCGACGTCGCGGGCATGTTCATCGACGCGCTGGAGCGCGCGGTTCACTGAGCGGGATACCCGCGTTGAAGCGGGTGAGCAGCGCCAGAACCGAGTCGGGAGAGACTGTTACAATTGGTTCCCCTGCGCTTTAAAGCTGCCTTAAGCTGGCAAGCACAGGGTGGAGTAACAGTATCGAAAGCAACGGGCGCGTGGATTGCATCTATTTGATTTCCATCGTTCCGCGCCCATCTTCTTTGCATGGCCGCGCCGCTCGCGCGCTTTCGAGCGAACTCTGACGATTCCGTCTGATTTTTGCTGAGATTGCATTCCTGACATGGCTGGCATTCTGATCATCGCGCACGCTCCTTTCGCCACCGCGCTACGCGAGTGTATTGCTCATATCTATGGTGGCTTGCCCGCGCGCATCGGCGTCATCGATGTCACGCCGGACTGCGATCCGGTCGAGGTGCGGGCGTTCGCGCGATCGGAGATCGATCGTCTGAAGGAAGACAATGGCGCGATCGTGCTGACCGACGTGTTTGGCGCGACGCCGGCGAACATCGCCGCCAGCCTGCATGATTCCGACGTGCGCGTGCTCGCCGGCTGCAACCTGCCGATGCTCGTGCGCGCCGTCTGCTACCGCGCCACGCCGCTCGACACGCTCACTGAAAAAATTCTCCAGGGCGGCTCCAAGGGCATCCAGGAGCTGGACGCATCCACGCCGATGAACCCCTGCGCGCTCGCCGCGAAAGCCGCCGGTTCGCCCGATCCGGCCTGTTCCGCGAGCGCCGATCTCGAGAACGCCAAGGCCGCCGCCAGCCACTGACGCCGCTCACTTTTTCCACCTAGCGTTCGGAGCATCATGCTGCAACAAGAAACAACAATCGTGAACAAGCTGGGTCTCCACGCACGTGCTTCGGCGAAGCTCACGCAACTGGCGGGCAACTTTCAATGCGAGATCTGGATGAGCCGGAACGGCCGCCGGATCAATGCCAAGAGCATCATGGGCGTGATGATGCTGGCGGCGGGGATCGGCAGCACGGTCACCATCGAGACCGAAGGCGCCGACGAAGCCGAAGCCATGCAGGCCATCCTGGCGCTGATCGCGGACAAATTCGGGGAAGGCCAGTAACACGCTGTCACCCGTCATGGAACTAGCCGAACAAGCCGCGCACCGACGCGGCTTTTTTGCATGTGCGCCGTTTGCAGCAACGGCGGCGCAACCGTGCCGGCCTTGCTGCGACCCGCTGTTCCGGGACTGGACAGCGGATTCGAATTTATAATGAGCGAGCGGCTGGCGCCCACCGAGGGGCGCCCGAGGGGCTGCGACATCACAACTAGAGGAGGTGCGCGTGTCGTTCACGCTGCATGGAATTCCCGTCTCGCGCGGCATTGCCATCGGACGCGCCTATCTGATCGCGCCGGCGGCGCTCGACGTGGCGCATTACCTGATCGACCCCGATCAGATCGACGCGGAAATCGCCCGGTTTCTTGCGGCGCAGGCCGCTGTCGTCGCGGAACTCGCGGAACTGCGCAGCGACCTCGCCGCCGATGCGCCCAGCGAAATGGGCGCCTTCATCGATGTCCATACCATGATCCTGAACGACGCCATGCTCGTGCAGGAAACCATCGACCTCATTCGTACGCGCCGCTATAACGTCGAGTGGGCGCTGACCGAACAACTGGATATCCTTGGCGGCTATTTCGACGACATCGAAGACGAGTATCTGCGCGAACGCAAGGCGGACATCGAGCAGGTGGTCGAACGGCTGCTGAAGGCGCTGGCCGGCGCGCCCACCGCTGCTTCGCTGGTCGTGCATACGGCCGCGAGCAACGGTCACAACGAAATGATCGTCGTCGCGCATGATATCGCGCCGGCCGACATGCTCCAGTTCAAGACGCAGGCGTTCAAGGGCTTCGTGACGGATCTCGGCGGCCGCACGTCGCACACGGCCATCGTCGCGCGCAGCCTGGGCATCCCGGCGTCGGTCGGCGTGCAGCAGGCGAGCGTGCTGATCCGTCAGAACGATCTGATCATCGTCGACGGCGACCATGGCATCGTGATCGTCGATCCGGCGCCGATCGTCCTCGAAGAATATTCCTACCGCCAGAGCGAAAAGCAGCTCGAACAGCGCAAGCTCCAGCGCCTCAAGTTCTCGCCGACCCAGACGCTGTGCGGCACGAAGATCGAGCTGTGCGCGAACATCGAATTGCCGGAGGACGCGAAGGTCGCCGTGGAGGCGGGCGCGATGGGCGTCGGCCTGTTCCGCACCGAGTTCCTCTTCATGAATCACAAGAACCGGCTGCCGGAAGAAGAGGAACAGTTCGAGGCGTACAAGCGCGCGGTCGAGCTGATGAACGGCAAGCCCGTGACGATCCGCACGATCGACGTCGGCGCCGACAAGCCGCTCGATTCGATGAGCGGCGGCGACGGCTACGAAACCGCGCCGAACCCGGCGCTCGGCTTGCGCGCGATCCGCTGGAGCCTGTCCGAGCCGCAGATGTTCATGACGCAGTTGCGCGCGATCCTGCGTGCGTCCGCGTTCGGCCCGACCAAGATCCTGATTCCGATGCTCGCGCACGCGCAGGAAATCGACCAGACGCTGGACCTGATCCGCGAGGCCAAGCGCCAGCTCGATGACGCGGGCATCGGCTACGACCGTCAGGTGCAGGTCGGCGCGATGATCGAGATTCCCGCCGCGGCCATTGCCGTGCGGCTGTTCCTGAGCCGGCTGGATTTTCTGTCGATCGGCACGAACGATTTGATCCAGTACACGCTCGCGATCGATCGCGCGGACAATGCCGTCGCGCATCTGTACGATCCGCTGCATCCGGCGGTGCTGAACCTGATCGCGTTCACCTTGCGCGAGGCGAAGCGCGCGGGCGTGCCGGTGTCGGTGTGCGGGGAAATGGCCGGCGATCCGTCAGTCACGCGGCTGCTGCTCGGGCTCGGGCTGACCGAGTTCTCGATGCATCCGAGCCAGTTGCTCGTGGTGAAGCAGGAGATCCTGCGTTCGAACCTGAAGGCGTTCGACAAGCCGGTCGCGGACGTGCTCGCGGCCTATGAGCCCAATGAACTGCTGGCCGCGCTCAACGTGCTGCAGAAGGTCTGAAGTTCTTCAACCCTTGGAATGCGCGCCGCAGACCGGACAGTCCGGCTGCCGCGCGATCTTCATCGTGTTCCATTCCATGCGCAGCGAGTCGAGCATCATCAGCCGGCCCGCGAGCGTTTCGCCAAAGCCGCCGATCACGCGCAACGCTTCCGCCGCCTGCATCGCGCCGATGATGCCGACCGTCGGCGCGAACACGCCCATCGTCGAGCAGGCAACTTCCTCGAACGCCTGGTCCGGCGGAAACACACACGCATAGCAGGGCGAGTCGGGCGAGCGCAGATCGAAGGTGCTGATCTGGCCGTCGAAACGCAGCGCCGCGCCCGACACGAGCGGCACCTTGTGCTCGACGCAGGCTGCGTTGATGGCGTGGCGCGTGGCGAAGTTGTCGCTGCAATCGAGCACGACCGAGGCGCCGGGCACATTGAGCGCGAGCCACGCAGCGTCGGCGCGCGCGTTCACCGCGATGACGTTCACCTCCGGATTCAGCGCGTTCAGCGTCTCACGCGCCGATGCCACCTTGGGCGTTCCGACCGATCGCGTCATATGCACGATCTGCCGTTGCAGGTTGGTGAGATCGACGGTATCGGCGTCCACCAGCGTGATCCTGCCGACGCCCGCCGCCGCCAGATACATCGCCGCGGGCGCGCCCAGACCGCCCGCGCCGACGATAAGCGCATGCGCATCGAGGAAGCGCTGCTGCGCCTCGATGCCGATCTCATCGACAAGAATATGGCGGGAATAGCGGAGGAGTTGATCGTCGTTCATCGAGCTCGCGCAATGGAATGCGCTGTGAATGCCGCGAAGGGAACGCCGGTGAGAACGGCGCGCTGGAAGCGAATATTTTAAGCGCACCAAAGACGAAGGGCTTCGCGGCGCGATGCCGCGAAGCCCTTCGTGTACGACGCTGACTCGCTTACTTCGACTGCTGTGCGGTCGGCGAAGAGGCAGGCTGTGCACCCGACGCCGGCGCGGAGCCCGGCGTGGCCGGCAGTGCCGGCGGTGCGACGACCGGCGCCGAAGCCGAACGTCCCGGCTTGTTCTGCGCGAGCTTGCGTTCGCTATACGACTTCGACTCGACCACCGTCTTGCCTTCCAGCTTGTTCAGAGCCTGTTGCAGCATGAAGTCGTCCGAGCTGCCGAACTCGACCGGCTTGCGCTCGCGATCCTTGCGACGCTGTTCGGGGGTCTTCTTGTCGTTCTGCTCTTCGAGAATGCGCAGTTGCTCGAGACGGTCCGCCTCGCGTTGCTCCTGCTCCTTCTTCTCGTTCGGATCCTGCGTGTTCGCGAGGTGGTTCGAGTAATCCACTTCGCGCGTGACGAGCGCGTCGTCCGGATCGCCGTCCGCGTACTGGTCGACCGGCACGTCAGGACGCACGCCCTGGTTCTGGATCGACTTGCCGCTCGGCGTGTAGTAGTACGCCGTGGTGAGACGCAGCGCGGTGTCCGCGGTCATCGGGCGCACGGTCTGCACCGAGCCCTTGCCGAACGTGGTCTTGCCGACGATCAGCGCGCGATGATGATCCTGCAGCGCGCCCGCGACGATCTCCGACGCCGACGCCGAGTAGGCGTTGGTCAGCACGACCATCGGCACCTTCTTGAAGATTTCCGGCACGTTCTTCAACGGGTCGGAATCGAAGGACGGCAGACGGTAGTTGTCATAGGTGTCGCGGAAGGTCTGCTTCGCGTCCGCGATCTGGCCATTCGTGGAGACGACCACGGAGTTGTCCGGCAGGAACGCGCCCGCGACGCCGACCGCGCTCTGCAGCAGACCGCCGCCGTTGTTGCGCAGGTCGAGCACGAGGCCCTTCAGGTTCGGTTGCTGGCGCGCGAGGTCTTGCAGCTTCGCGGCGAGGTCCGGCACCGTGCGTTCCTGGAAGCTCGTGATGCGGATATAGCCATAACCCGGCTCGGGGATCTTCATCTTCACCGACTGCACGCGGATCACGGCGCGCGTGACGGTGAGCGGGAAGGTGCGGTCGTCGCTCTTGCGGAAGATGGTCAGCGTGACCTTGGTGCCCGGCTCGCCGCGCATCTGCTTGACGGCCTTGTCGAGCGTCATGCCGCGCACGGGCTTGTCGTTGATGCGCGTGATCAGGTCGCCCGGACGGATGCCGGCGCGGAACGCGGGCGTGTCTTCGATGGGCGAGATGACCTTGATGAGCCCGTCTTCCGACGAGATCTCGATGCCCAGCCCGGCGAAGCGGCCCTTGGTCTGTTCCTGGAGTTCCTCATAGTCGGTCTTGTCGAGGTAGGACGAGTGCGGGTCGAGGCTCGACACCATGCCCTTGATGGCGGCGGTGAGGAGCTTCTTGTCATCGACGGGTTCGACGTATTCGTGCTTGATCTGACCGAAGACTTCGGCGAAGAGCCTCAGCTGGTCGAGCGGCAGAGGCGACGATGCGGCTTGTTGCGCGAAGGCAGAGATCTGCAGGGTTGCCAGTGCGCCGGCAGCAACGCCAACGGCGACCAGGCTGAAGTTTTTCAGGTTCTTTCGCATAGAGGGGGTGCGGTCGGAATCGGATGGGCTGCATCGTGGTGACGGGCCAGTATACCTGCTCGTCTCAAATGGCGACTTAATCGCAACTTAAATGCCTGAGGCTCACATGCCCGCCAGCAGGGGATGAGCCCGGTCATGGACGTTGCTGTCGATGCGGCCCGCGAGGCGTCAGCGGGGCGTCATGTGCGGGAAGGGGCGCGCTGTTCGTGAAGGCGCCTCTGCCTGCGCGATGCGCGCGATAAGCACGATCCGTGCGATAAGCGCGACGCGCAGGCCAGTTCGCGAGCGCCCGGCCGAAGCCGGGATTGCCGGCGAGCCCCGTGTGCGTCAGCCTGCCTTGCCCTGCTTGGCGACGGCTGCCTGCGCGGCCGCGATGGCTTCCGGATCGCCCAGGTAGTAATGCTTGATGGGCTTCAGTTCGCTGTCCAGTTCATAGACGAGCGGCACGCCGTTCGGAATGTTCAGCCCGACGATGTCCTGATCCGAAACGTTGTCGAGATACTTGACCAGTGCGCGAATGGAATTGCCGTGCGCCGAGATCACGACCTGCTTGCCCGACTTGATGGCCGGCGCAATGGATTCGTTCCAGATGGGCAGGACGCGCGCAACCGTGTCCTTCAGGCATTCGGTGAGCGGCAGTTGCTCGCGCGGCACCTTGGCGTAGCGCGGATCGTTGAACGACGCGCGCTCGTCCGACGGCTCCAGCGCGGGCGGCGGGGTGTCGTAGCTGCGGCGCCAGACGAGGACCTGATCATCGCCGTATTTCTTCGCGGTCTCGGCCTTGTTGAGGCCCGCGAGCGCGCCGTAGTGGCGTTCGTTCAGGCGCCACGAGTGCACGACCGGGATATACATCTGGTCCATTTCGTCCTGCACGTGCCACAGCGTGCGGATGGCGCGCTTCAGAACCGAGGTGTAGGCAATGTCGAACGCATAGCCTGCTTCCTTCAGCAGCACGCCGGCCTGGCGGGCTTCGCGGTTGCCCTGCTCGGTCAGGTCGACGTCGACCCAGCCGGTAAAGCGGTTTTCCTTGTTCCACGTCGATTCGCCGTGGCGGATGAGCACTAGCTTGTACATGATTTCGGTCGGTCAGTTGGAAAAGCGGGTGCGCCGATCGCACCCCGTCATCCTGCCTGCGCGCGCGTCGCGGCGCCATTGGCCGAATGGCAGAGGCCATCGCGGGAAACGGTTATTTTATAATGCGCCGATTGCCCTCATTTCTGTTTCTCCCTTTTTCACTCAATTTCGGCGGCCCTCGACGTGAAGTTTTTCACTGAATACCAGAACATCGCACTCATCGTCATCGCGCTCGTGTCCGGCGCGCTGCTCCTGTGGCCGGCCATCATGCGGCGCGGCCGGGGCGGCATTTCCGCCGCCGAGGCCACCACGCTGATCAACCGCCGCAATGCCGTCGTGGTCGACTTGCGGCCGGCCGCGGAATTCGCCAATGGCCACCTGCCGTCCGCGCGCAATCTCGAAGTCTCCGAGCTCCAAGCAAAAATTGGCCAGATCGCAAAGAATAAGAGTAATCCGGTCGTGCTCGTCTGCCAGACTGGTCAACAATCGCAACGTGCGAGCCGCAGCGTGTCCGAAGCAGGCTACGCCGAAGTCCATGTCCTGGAAGGCGGCGTCGATGCCTGGCAGAAAGCCGGCATGCCGGTGGTGAAACAAGGAGCAGTGAAGTGAAGAAAGTCGTCATGTACAGCACCGTCGTGTGCCCGTATTGCCAGATGGCCGAACGTCTTTTAAAGTCCCGCGGGGTCGAAGCCATCGAGAAGATCCTGATCGACCGTGAACCCGGCCGCCGCGAGGAAATGATGACGCGCACCGGCCGTCGCACCGTGCCGCAGGTGTATATCGGCGAAACGCACGTCGGCGGCTACGACGACCTTTCCGCGCTCGACCGCCAGGGCGGCCTCGTGCCGCTGCTCGAATCGGCCTGAAGCAGCTCGCATTCCGGCGCGCGGGCCATCCTGACACCGCGCGTCCATACCGAATCACCTAGGAAATCACTATGTCCGACGAGAACAACCAGCCGTTTTTCAACATCCAGCGCATCTATCTGAAGGACATGTCGCTCGAGCAGCCGAATTCGCCGGCCATCTTCCTCGAGCAGGAAATGCCCTCGGTGGAAGTCGAAGTCGACGTGAAGGCCGACCGTCTCGCGGAAAGCGTGTTCGAAGTGCTGGTGACGGGCACCGTCACGGCCAAGGTCACGAGCAAGGTGGCGTTCCTGATCGAAGCGAAGCAGGCAGGCATCTTCGACATCCGCAACATTCCGGCTGAACAGATCGACCCGCTCGTCGGCATTGCGTGCCCCACCATCCTGTTCCCGTACCTGCGTTCGAATATCGCCGACGCCATCACGCGCGCCGGTTTTCCCCCCATTCACCTCGCGGAAATCAACTTCCAGGCGCTGTACGAGCAACGCATGGCCCAGCTCGCCACGGCGCAGGAAGGCGCGGCGAACGGCGCCACGCATTAAATTCCCGCGACTTCTGCCGACCGGAGCCGGGCAATGAAAGTAGCCGTTCTTGGCGCCGGCGCGTGGGGCACCGCATTGGCGGGCCACCTCGCGGAGCGGCACGACACGACCTTGTGGGCGCGCGACGCCGCGCTCATCGAATCACTCTCCCGCACGCACGAAAACACGCGCTATCTGGCTGGCGTGCGCTTGCCGCCGTCGCTGGCGTTCGAGACGGACCTCGCCGCCGCGCTGCGGCACGCGTGCGCGGATGACGCCCTCTGCGTCGTCGCCGCGCCGGTCGCGGGGCTGCGCCAGTTGTGCCGCGCCATGCATCGGGAAGGCATCGTTCCGGCGCATGTCGTGTGGCTCTGCAAGGGATTCGAGGCCGACACGCAGTGCCTGCCCAATGAAGTCGTCGCGGCCGAACTGCCCGGGCACAGGAGCAACGGCACGCTGTCCGGCCCGAGCTTCGCGCGCGAAGTGGGGCAGGGCCTGCCGGTCGCGCTGACGGTCGCGAGCGCATCGGCGGAACTGGCCGCGCGCACGGTTTCGGCGTTTCATCACGGCGCCATGCGCATCTATACCGGCGACGATGTCATCGGCGTGGAAGTCGGCGGCGCGGTGAAGAACGTGCTTGCCATCGCCACCGGCATTTCCGACGGCCTCGGTCTCGGCTTGAACGCGCGCGCCGCGCTGATCACGCGCGGGCTGGCCGAGATGTCACGTCTGGGCGTCGCGCTCGGCGGGCGGGCGGAGACCTTCACGGGCCTGACCGGTTTGGGCGACCTGATCCTCACCGCAACGGGCGACCTGTCGCGCAACCGTACCGTCGGCGTGCAGCTGGCGAGCGGCCGCACGCTCGACGAGATTCTCACGGCGCTCGGCCACGTCGCGGAAGGCGTGCGTTGCGCACGCGCTGTTCTGGCGCTCGCGCAGTCGCGCGGCATCGAGATGCCGATCACGCAGGCGGTATGCCGTGTGCTCTTCGAGCAGGTAGCGCCCCGCGATGCCGTGCAGGCGCTGCTCAATCGGGACGCGAAGGCGGAATAGGTCCGCGCAGGACCGGACAGGCGCGTCGTCAGAGTCGCTGAAGTCCACGAACCGGAGGCGCGCCATGGCCCAGCTCGAAGCCCGAAAGGTCGACATCACGACGCTGCAAGTCGATGCCATCGTCAACGCGGCGAACAAGTCGCTGCTGGGCGGCGGCGGTGTCGACGGTGCGATTCATCGCAAGGCGGGGAAGAATCTGCTGCGCGAATGCGAAACGCTCGGCGGCTGCGAAACCGGCGACGCGAAGCTCACCGCGGGCTACGACCTGCCGGCGAAACACGTGATTCACGCCGTCGGGCCGCGCTGGAGCGGCGGCAACAAGAACGAGCCCGAACTGCTTGCAAGCTGTTACCGGCGCTCGCTCGAACTGGCGGCTAAAGCCGGCTGCGAGTCGATCGCGTTCCCGGCCATCAGTTGCGGCATCTATCACTTTCCCGTCGAACAAGCCGTGCCGATTGCCGTGCGCACGGTCATTCAAACCCTGTCCGCCGCGCCTGGCATCAAGCACGTGATCTTCGCCTGCTTCCAGGACGACATGCTCGCGCGCTATCAGGCTGAACTCCAGGCCGCACTCCATTCCCAACTCCGGTCCGAACCCGACCTTCAGGCACCGCCTTCGAAACCGGCCTGACGCCAGGCCTCGAACGTCACGATCGCCACCGTATTCGAAAGGTTCAGGCTGCGGTTGCCGGGTCGCATCGGCAGGCGCACGCGCTGTCCGTTCGGAAAGCGTTCGAGCAGCGCAGGCGCGAGTCCGCGCGTTTCGGCGCCGAACACGAACCAGTCGCCGGGCCTGAATGCGTGATCAAAGAACGGCGTCGAACCGCGCGTCGTGAACGCGAACATGCGCGCCGCATCCGGCGCTTCCTTCCCGATGAACGCGTCCCAACTGGCATGCACGTTCATCTCGGCGTACTCGTGATAGTCGAGGCCGGCGCGACGCATCTTGGTGTCGTCGAGCGGAAAACCGAGCGGCTCGATCAGATGCAGCCGCGCCCCGGTGTTGGCGCACAGGCGGATCACATTGCCGGTGTTCGGCGGAATTTCGGGTTCGACGAGTACGACGTTGAACATGACAGTCTGAAGATGAAATGGTTAATCCTGCGGCGTGCGCAGCGCCACGAAGTTGGTGACGCGGCGCGCGCCGGCTCGCTTGAGCGTGTGGGCGAGCGCGTCGAGCGTCGCGCCCGAGGTCATCACGTCATCCACCACGCCGACGTGCAGGCCGCGCACCGCTCGCGAAACCGAAAACGCCTCGGCGACATTGCGGCGGCGTGTCTCCTGATCGAGGCGCGACTGCGCCGGCGTGTGCCGGTTGCGCAGCACGAGCGCTGCATCGCTTTGCACGCCCATCAGGCGCCCGAGCGGACGCGCGATCGCCCAAGCCTGGTTGTAGCCCCGTTCGACGAGCCGCTTGCGCGACAATGGCACCGCAACGATCACGTCCGGCCGGGGCAGGCCGCTGTCCTCGAACGCGCCATGCAGATGCCGCGCGAATGCCGGGGCCGCCGCGAGCTGGCCGCGAAACTTGAGTCCGACGGCCAGCGTATCGAGCGGCGCGCGATAGTGGGCGAGCACGAGCGTATCGTTGAAGGAAGGCGGTTTGTCGAGACACGCGCCGCAATGACAACGTGCATCGTCGCCGCGGCGGCGGAGCTGAAACAAGGTCAGCGGCAGGGCGCACGTGGCGCAGCGCATCCGCGGCTCGTTCCAGACTTGCGCATCGCATCCCGGGCACAGCAGGCTTTGCGACAAATTGCCGCATAGTGCGCACTGACCCGGCAGCGCAGCCGAGACGAGGCGCTTCAACGCTGTGCCGAATGCGCGCAGGCGCATGATGCCGCTGACAGCCGGCGAACGAGGCGATTGAGACGAGGGACGAATCGTGTTGGCGTTCAAGGCCGCTTGCCCGGAAAAATGATGGCTCGACCCGGCTGCTCGCACGCACTCGTCATGCGTCTCGCGGCCTTTATGCCTCGTATCAGCACTTCGCATGGGTCGTTTTAGAGACGACCGAGTATACTTCGCACTCTTCGCAAATAGATCGACATGTCCCCAACCTCCTCCGAAACCAGCCGTCCGGCCTATGATTCGCGCCGTTTGCGCGCGATCTTCGACGACCGCGCCGCTGCCTTCGACGAGGTCGCATTCCTGCCGCGCGAGATCGCCGGACGGATGCGCGAGCGGCTCGACTACATCAAGGTCGCCCCGCTGCGCGTACTCGACGCGGCGTGCGGCATGGGCGCCGATCTGCCCGGTCTGCGGGAACGCTTCGCCGAAGCTTCGGTGACAGGTGTCGATCTTTCGTCTGCGATGCTCGCACGCGCGCACGCCGCCGAGGCCGCCGATGGCGATGCCGGCGCAGGCTGGCGCCGCTTCCTCCCCGCGACACTCGCCAAGGCGCTCGGCGCGCGCGGCCCGCAACTCGCTCAGGCTGATTTCTCCGAGTTGCCGTTCGCATCGGGCGCATTCGAATTGCTCTGGTCGAATCTCGCGCTGCACTGGCACGCGCGCCCGGATCTCGTGTTTCCGGAATGGCAGCGCGTGCTGAAGGTGAACGGCCTGCTGATGTTCAGCACGTTCGGCCCCGACACGCTGCGCGAGCTGCGAGCCGCGTACCGCGAATCCGAGCGCACGCTGGGTCTCGCGCCTGTGCCGCACACGATCGATTTCGTCGACATGCATGATCTCGGCGACATGCTCGTGGAGAGCGGCTTCGAAATTCCGGTGATGGATCAGGAAGTCCTGACCATTACCTACAAGTCCCCTGAATCCCTGTTGGCCGATGTGAGACGGTGGGGCGCGTATCCGTTCGTCCGGGTTTACGCGGCGGGCCGCGCGGATCCGCAAGCCGTGCGCGGTGCGGTGCATCAGGCGCTGGAGGCGCTGCGCCGCGACGACGGCACCATTCCGCTGACCTTCGAGGTGATCTACGGCCACGCGTGGAAGGCCGTGCCGCGCACCACGGCGGAAGGACACGGCATTGTGCGGCTCGAGGATATCGGGCGAGGACCGAAACGGAAGTTGTAGGGAGAAGCGCCGAGCCGTAAATAGGGCTCAGGTTATGTCTGAAATTTGCGTGGAAAAGCTGCGCAAAAAGGTGCGTCAAAAGGGCGCAGAAGCTTGTGGCGCTTGGCTTTCCAGCGTTACGACCCTTGCTTGTGGATGCCCCTCAAGACGCCTATAATGCGTCAGTTTGTCGCCCGGGCTGACACAATTTTGGGCGAAATCCGAGCAAAAGTATGCGACTGCGTGCGGATTGATGGAGGCAGCGATGCAAGCCAGCCAGACGCTGACGGATACCGAGCCAGTCATCAAGGACTGGCTCATGAAGCGCAACTGTTCGGTATCGCCGCGTCAGTTCGTGGGCTTCTATCTGTCGCTTGCGTTGTTTTCGCTGGCAATCGCAACGCCGCTGTTCTTGAATGGCGCCTGGCTGGTGCTGCCGTTCACCGGAATCGAACTGACGGTCACAGGCATTGCGTTCGTGATTTACGCGCGTCATGCGGTGGACTACGAGCGAATCCGGCTGTATCAAAACCGGTTGTTGATCGAGCAGATGAACGCCGAAGAGCTGACGCAGTTCGAGTTCAATCCGCGTTGGGTGCGGGTCGAAGCGGGCGCGACACCGAGAGAACCGCTCACGATCACCTCGCGCGGTCAATCGGTGAAAATCGGACAACACCTTGCACAGCATCGTCGCCAACACTTTGCTGCCGAGCTGCGGGCCTCGCTGAGATGTCTTTGAGATGTCTCTGATGCGCGCCTGCGAGAGGAGCCGGCCGATGCTTGATGCCACGGGGGTCGAGGGTTTGAATGGAAAATTTGGGTAAGGATGCTATGAAAACAATCAAGCGAGCCCTCTCGGGCGTGCTGGCGGCAGGCGCACTGCTTTCCGCCGGCGCAGCCCTGGCGGTCGAAAACAGTCCAGGCGGTCCCGCTGTCAACGAGATCAACTTTCAGCCGCCCGTGACGAAGATCGCCGAGGAGCTCTACGGCCTCCATATCTTCATGCTCATCATCTGCACCGTCATCTTCGTTGGCGTGTTCGGGGTGATGTTCTATTCGATGTTCGTGCATCGCAAGTCGAAGGGCTTCAAGCCCGCCAATTTCCACGAAAGCACCACGGTCGAAATCATCTGGACCATCGCGCCGTTCATCATCGTGATCCTGATGGCGCTGCCCGCCACCAAGGCGGTCGTCGCGATGAAGGACACCTCCAACGCCGACCTCACCGTGAAGGTCACCGGCTATCAATGGAAGTGGGGCTATGACTACGTGAAGGGTCCGGGCGAAGGCATCAGCTTCCTGTCCACCCTGTCCACGCCGCGCAGCGAGACCAACGGCCAGAAGCCCATCTCCACGCTGTATCTGCAGGAAGTCGACAACCCGCTGGTCGTGCCGGTCGACAAGAAGATCCGCATCATCACCACGGCGAACGACGTCGTGCACTCGTGGTATGTCCCGGCCTTCGGCGTGAAGCAGGACGCGATCCCCGGCTTCGTGCGCGACACCTGGTTCAAGGCGGAGAAGGTCGGCACCTACCGCGGCTTCTGTACGGAGTTGTGCGGCAAGGAGCACGCGTACATGCCGGTGGTGGTGGAAGTGCTGTCCACCGACGACTACGCGAAGTGGGTCGACGGCCAGAAGAAGAAGATGGCCGCAGGCCAGGACGATCCGCTCAAGACCTACACCAAGGATGAGCTGATGGCGCGCGGCCAGCAGGTCTACACGTCGAACTGCGCGGTCTGCCACCAGCCGACCGGCAAGGGCGCGGGCCAGTTCCCGGCGCTCGACGGCTCGAAGATCGCGAACGGTTCGATCGCCGAGCACCTGAATCTCGTGCTGCACGGCAAGGGCGCGATGCCTTCGTGGCAGGGCGTGCTGAACGACGTCGAGATCGCCTCGGTCGTGACCTTCGAACGCAATAGCTGGAGCAACCACACCGGCGACGTGCTGCAACCGAAGCAGGTCATCGACGCCAAGGCCGGCAAGATGCCCGAAGGCGGCGGCACGGCAGCGGCGGCATCGGCATCCGCTCCGGAAGCAGCGAGCGCCGCGCCCGCCGCGGCCGAAGCGAGCGCCCCGGCGGCATCGGGCGCGGAAGCCGGCAGCGCGACGCAGGCCGCCGGCCTGCCCGCCAGCATCTATTTCGAGACGGGCAAGGACACGCTGCCCGCCGACGCGAAAAACGCGGTCGACGCCGCAGCGGCCTACGCCAAGGCGCATCCGGACGCGAAGATCGCGTTGTCCGGCTTCACCGATGCCACCGGCGGCGCCGACCTGAACGCCGACCTCGCCAAGCGCCGCGCGCAAGCCGTGCGCGATGCGCTGAAGGCAGCGGGCGTAGCGGAAGACCGTATCGTGTTGAAGAAACCGGAAACCATCACGGGGGGCGCCGACAACAAGGAAGCCCGTCGCGTTGAAATCAGTCCGGCTGCTTGACGTGCCTGGCGTGCTGTTTTCCTTCGCCGCATCGGAAGATGCATATAAGCAACGGAAAACCACGCGTCATTGCCAAGTGCCCCGAGTATTCGCTTTAGGAGATGATTGTCATGTCTAGCATCGGACACGATGTAGGCGCAGGCCACGACCACGCGCACGATGACCATGCGCACGAACTGCCGCATGGCTGGCGCCGCTGGCTTTTCGCCACCAACCACAAGGACATCGGTACGCTGTACCTGTTGTTCTCCTTCATCATGTTCCTCTCTGGAGGCGTGATGGCGCTCGGCATCCGTGCCGAGCTGTTCGAGCCGGGCCTGCAGATCATGCGCCCCGAGTTCTTCAATCAGCTGACCACCATGCACGGCCTCATCATGGTGTTCGGCGCGATCATGCCGGCGTTCGTCGGTTTCGCGAACTGGATGGTGCCGCTGCAGATCGGCGCATCGGACATGGCGTTCGCGCGGATGAACAACTTCAGCTTCTGGCTGCTGCCGGCCGCCGCCGTGCTGCTGGTCGGTTCGTTCTTCGCACCGGGCGGCGCGACCGCCGCGGGCTGGACGCTGTACGCGCCGCTCTCCACGCAGATGGGCCCGGGCATGGACTTCGCGATCTTCGCGGTCCACATCATGGGTGCGTCGTCGATCATGGGCGGCATCAACATCGTCGTGACCATCCTCAACATGCGCGCGCCGGGCATGACGCTCATGAAGATGCCGATGTTCGCGTGGACCTGGCTGATCACCGCGTACCTGCTGATCGCCGTGATGCCGGTTCTGGCGGGCGCCATCACCATGGTGCTGTTCGATCGTCACTTCGGCACGTCGTTCTTCAACGCAGCGGGCGGCGGCGATCCGGTGATGTACCAGCACATCTTCTGGTTCTTCGGTCACCCCGAGGTGTACATCATGATCTTGCCGGCGTTCGGGATCGTGTCGCAGGTGATCCCGGCGTTCTCGCGCAAGCCGCTGTTCGGCTATAGCTCGATGGTGTATGCAACGGCATCGATCGCGATCCTGTCGTTCATGGTGTGGGCGCACCACATGTTCGCGACCGGCATGCCGGTGACGGGCCAGCTGTTCTTCATGTACGCCACGATGCTGATCGCCGTGCCGACGGGCGTGAAGGTGTTCAACTGGGTGGCCACCATGTGGCGCGGCGCGCTGTCCTTTGAAACCCCGATGCTGTTCGCGATCGGCTTCCTGTTCGTGTTCACGATGGGCGGCTTCACGGGCCTGATCCTCTCGATGGCACCGCTCGACATCCAGATGCACGGCACCTACTACGTGGTGGCGCACTTCCACTACGTGCTGGTGGCGGGTTCGCTGTTCGCGCTGTTCTCGGGCTGGTACTACTGGGCGCCGAAGTGGACCGGCTGGATGTACAACGAGATGCGCGGCAAGATCCACTTCTGGGCGTCGATGATCTTCTTCAACATCACGTTCTTCCCGATGCACTTCCTGGGTCTCGCGGGCATGCCGCGCCGCTATGCGGACTACCCGGCGCAGTTCACCGACTTCAACCAGATCGCGACCATCGGCGCATTCGGCTTCGGCCTCGCGCAGGTGTACTTCCTGTTCGCGGTCGCGCTGCCCACGTACCGTGGCGGCGGCGAGCTGGAGAAGGCGAGCGACAAGCCGTGGGATGGCGCGGAAGGCCTCGAATGGACCGTGCCGAGCCCGGCGCCGTTCCATACCTTCGAGCATCCGCCGACGGTCGAGTAATCAGTCTGAATGTTTCGCGGGACGGCTCTCTTGAGCGTCCCGCGAATCGAGAGCAAGGAAAGCCAAGGAAAGCATGGCCCCGGATCCACAAAAAAGACGCACGCCCGAAGAAATCCGCGCGGGCAACAAGCGGCTCGGAATCGTCATGGTGTTGATTGCCGCCGTCTTCTTTGTGGGTATCGTCGTCAGGCAGTACCTGTTGTCACGAGGGTAGGAAAGCCAAGTGTCTGCTCCGCAGGAAAATTCGCATGTCGACCGGTCGTTCAACCGGTCGATGCTCGTCAAGCTGTTCGTCGTGGCCGCGCTGATGTTCGGCTTCGGCTTCGCGCTGGTGCCGATGTACAAGGCCATCTGCGAAGTCACCGGCATCAACAACCTCGTGCAGCGCGACGTCAGCGCGCGCGAGGCGAAGAACACGCAGGTGGATGCGAGCCGCACGGTGTCTATCGAGTTCGATGCGAACGCACGCGGTCCGCTGCAGTTCAAGCCGGAGCAGAACACGCTGGACATCCACCCCGGCGAAGTGATGACGGTGATGTACCAGGTGACCAACCAGCAGGGTCGCACGGTGAAGGCGCAGGCCATCCCGAGCTATGCCCCGAAGCAGGCCACCGAGTATTTCAACAAGATCGAATGCTTCTGCTTCACGCAGCAGACGCTCGGCCCGAACGAAACCAAGCGCCTGCCGGTGGTGTTCGTCGTCGACCCGAAGCTGCCGAAGGACATCAGGACGATCACCCTGTCGTACACGTTCTTCGAGCTGGATGCGCCGAAGACGGTCGAGAAAGGAACCTGACGGCCATGAGCGCGGATTCGCCGAAGGGTGGTTTCCTCAAGCTCATGAAGGCCGTGTTCTGGTCGTTCTTCGGCGTACGCCGGCGCGCGGACCTGGAAAGCGATGCGGCCCAGCTGAACCCGCTGCATCTGATCGCGGCAGGCATCATCGGCGCGGTGCTGTTCATCGTCGTGTTGCTGCTGATCGTGCGCGCGGTAGTGGGATAGACGGAACGCCGGGACGTGGCCCAGCCATGCGTCCGGCGGGAAAAGAAAATTCAAGCAACTGGATCGAAGTGGAGAATCAACAATGAGCGGTCAAAACGAGAGCCCGTACTATTTCGTGCCGCATCCGTCGCGGCATCCGGTGATGGCTGCAACCGGCCTGCTGATCATGCTGGCGTCGCTGGCATCGTGGGTGAACGGTCATAGCTTCGGGCCTGCGGGCACGTTCATCGGCCTGCTGTTCGTACTGTTCGTGCTGTGGCACTGGTTCGGCGACGCCATCTCCGAATCCGAAGGCGGCATGTACGGCAAGCGCGTGGATGTGTCGTACCGCTGGAGCATGAGCTGGTTCATCTTCTCGGAAGTCATGTTCTTCGCGGCATTCTTCGGCGCGCTGTTCTATGCGCGGCAGATCGCGCTGCATGAACTCGGCAGCCTCGATTACAAGCTGATCTGGCCGGACTTCAGCGCCGTCTGGCCGAACAACGGTCCCGCCGCGCTCGTGCCGCATTTCCGCGCGATGGTGCCGTGGCCCCTGCCGACCATCAACACCGCGCTGCTGCTGTCGTCCGGCGCGACGCTGACGGTGGCTCACCACGCGCTGCGTGAAGACCATCGCAAGAAAGCGATCATCTGGCTGGGCGCCACCGTGCTGCTGGGCCTGATCTTCCTGTTCTGCCAGGGCTACGAATACTTCCACGCGTACAACGAACTGAACCTGACGCTCAATTCCGGCGTGTATGGCTCGACGTTCTTCCTGCTGACCGGCTTCCACGGCTTCCACGTGTTCCTCGGCGGCACGATGCTGGCCGTGGTGATGATCCGTCTGATCCGCGGTCACTTCACGGCGGAGCATCACTTCGCCTTCGAAGGCGCCGCATGGTACTGGCACTTTGTCGACGTCGTGTGGCTGGGTCTGTACGTCGTCGTCTACTGGCTGTAAGAAGACTGGAGCGGACCGGCGCGCTGCGCCGTCCGCGATGCGCGACCGGTGGCAACGCTGGTTGAAGAGAGCATAGAAGCAGTGACCTACACGCCGCCCTCGAAGTCCACAGGGGCGGCGTTGTCGTTTGAAGCGCAGTGAGCAGGACAGGCACCGGGCGCGACAATCCGTCTCGCGGGACCTGCCCGCAACGGCGTTATCGTCCGATCGGCACGCCCGATGATTGAATCCAGCCCATCCAGTGAGCGAACAGGATGAAGAGGAACAGCGAGATGGACAGTCCGACGCGCGCGGCGAGCGACCAGACCATCCGCTTGGTGCGGCCCTTGTCGGTCATCATGAAGTAGAGCGCCGAGCCCAGGCTGCCGATGATCAGGATGAATGCGATAGCAACGAAGATGTGCATGAAACCAGCCAGCGTTGTTTGCTCGTGGGTCCGGTTGGCGGCACTTCAGGCCATGTCAGGAACCACCTTGAGCAGTATGGAATCGAAACATCCTATTATCTCACTCGACGGATTGCGCCGTGCGCCGCTCAAACGGATGCCGGCGGTAAGGCTTGCCGCATGAAGATTCGTTTCTGGCCCACGCTCCTCATCCTGATCGTCGTCGCGGTGACGGTGCGGCTGGGCTTCTGGCAGCGCGACCGCGCCCATCAGAAGGAGGCGCTCAACGCGCATATCCTCGCCTTCGAACATGCGCCGGCGCAGACAGTCCGCGTCGAGCCGCTGCCGCTGAAGTCGATCGAATTTCATCGCGTCGAGGCGCGCGGGGAGTTCATGCCGGAACGCGTCGTGTATCTGGACAATCGTCCGTATAACGACCAGCCGGGCTTTTATGTCGTGATGCCGCTTAAACTCGAGGACGGCGGCTACGTGCTCGTGAATCGCGGCTGGCTGCCGCGCAATATGGCGGATCGCACGGGCATCGAGGCGTACGACACGCCGAAAGGGGTCGTCGACGTGCAGGGCATCGCGCGCGCCAATGCGTCGCAGGCTTTCGAACTGGGTCATGGCGGCTCGGCCGCGCACAAGGAGATCCGCCAGAACCTGGATATCCGCGCGTATGCCGCAGAAACCGGTCTGTCGTTCCAGCCGTTCGTGATCCAGCAGACCAACGACACCGGCGACAAGCTCGTGCGTGACTGGCCCGCGCCGACCTTGGGCGTCGAGCGCAACTATGGCTACATGTTCCAGTGGTGGGGCATGGCGGCGGCGGCGGTCGGCTTCGGCCTGTACGCCGCGCGGCGTGCCGCGAAGAAGGGCACGACACGCGACACACTCGACGAAGAAGCCGAACACCACGCCTGACAACCGAAGAACCGAGGCACGTTTCATCGATGCAAACACAACGCTCCACCGCCGCCGACACCGATCCCGACAAGACCCCCCGCGCCCGGCAACGCACGGCCAGACAAGGCTCCTGGACCAGCGGACGCTGGATGCTGGTCTTGCTGGCGCTCGTGTGCGCGGCGCCGGTGATCGCGTCCTATCTGATGTACTACGTGTTCAAGCCGGCGGGCGGCACGTCGAGTTACGGCGCGCTGGTCGAACCGCAGCGGCCGATTCCTTCGCAACTGGTCGTGACGAACGAGCAGGGGCAGAGCGTGCCGCTCAAGTCGCTCGAAGGCAAATGGCTGATGATCACGGTGAACGGCAGCGCGTGCGACGAGCAATGCGTGACGCGCCTCTACTTCATGCGTCAGGTGCGCGTGCTGCAATCGGGCGAGCGCGAGCGCGTGGTGAACGTCTGGCTGCGTACCGATGACAAGCCGGTCTCCGACGTCATCAAGGCCGCCTATCCGCAACCCGACACGCGCATGCTGGTCGCCGACGAGAAGGCGGTGGCCGCGTGGCTGCCCGTCGATGACGGCACGAAGCTCACGGACCACATCTATCTCGTCGATCCGAACGGCAATCTGATGATGCGTTTCCCGAAGAACCCCGATCCGAAGAAGATCAACGGCGACGTGGCCAAGCTGTTGAAGTGGTCGCGGATCGGTTGATGGGCGCCTGATACTGAAGTGCAAGGGTAAGAGAGCATGTTCCTACTGCAACTGGGGCTGATCGGCGTGTGCATCGCGCTGCTGCCGCTGTCCTACGTGTGGGTCAAGGCTGATGACAGCAAGTTTCGCAAGCTCGTCTGGCTCACGACTTTCCTGACGCTCGACCTGATCATGTTCGGCGGCTTCACGCGCCTGACCGATTCGGGCCTCGGCTGTCCCGACTGGCCGGGCTGCTACGGCACGTCGTCGCCGTTCATCGCGCATGCGCAGATTGCCGCCGCGTACCAGGCGATGCCGACCGGCCCCGTCAGCATGATGAAGGCGTGGATCGAAATGCTGCACCGTTACTTTGCGATGGCGATCGGCGTGCTGATCATCGCGCAGACGATCATCGCGTGGGCCGCGCGCATCAGGAAGCGGCCGCTGCACGTGTCGCCGTGGTGGCCGACCGGCATCCTCGCGCTGATCCTGCTGCAAGGCGCGTTCGGCGCATGGACGGTCACGCTCAAGCTGCAGCCGGTGATCGTCACGACGCACCTGCTGCTCGGCCTGGCGCTGCTCGGCGTGCTCGGCTGGCTGGCCGCGCGCATGACGCCGATTCCGTCGCTCGACACCGCCGCCGCGCGCTGGATGCCCGCCGCGATGTTCGGCTTGCTGTTGCTGATCGTGCAGATTGCGCTGGGCGGCTGGGTCAGCACCAATTACGCGGTGCTCGCGTGTACCGACTTCCCGCTGTGCAACGGCCAATGGATTCCGCCGATGAACTTCGAGCACGGCTTCCATCTGTGGCGCGCGCTCGGCATGACCGGCGACGGCGATGTGATCTCGCAGGACGCGCTGGTCGCGATCCACTGGACGCACCGCACCTTTGCGATCGTTGTGGTGTTGTACCTGCTGTGGCTTGCAAGCCGCCTGCGACGATTCGAATCGCTGCGCAAGCCCGCGAATGGCGTATTGTTCGTGATCGTGATCCAGTTCCTGACCGGCCTCTCGAACATCGTGCTGCAATGGCCGCTGCCCATTGCCGTCGCGCACAACGGCGGCGCCGCGATCCTGTTGCTGCTACTCGTTATGCTAAACTTTCGAATCTCTTCCAGCCGTCCCGGCCGCGCCACGCTTCCCGCGCGCGACGTCGTTTCAGCGTGACTCCACATCATGGACAGCACGACTCTCAACTCCCCCATCGGCAGCCGCGCAGCGCAGTATCTCGCGCTGACCAAGCCGCGCGTCACGCAACTCGCGGTGTTCTGTGCCGTCATCGGCATGTTCCTGTCCACTCCCGGCATGGTGCCGTGGGACAAGCTGATCGGCGGCGCCGTCGGCATCTGGCTGCTGGCAGGCGCGGCCTTCGCCATCAACTGTCTCGTCGAGCAGAAAGTCGATGCCAAGATGCGCCGCACTGCATGGCGTCCGTCCGCGCGCGGCCAGATCACCACGGCGCAGATCCTGTGGTTCTCGGCGGTGCTGGGCGGCATCGGCATGTGGACGCTCTATCGCTTCACCAATCCGCTCACGATGTGGCTCACGCTCGCCACCTTCGTCGGCTATGCGGTCATCTATACGCTGCTGCTCAAGCCGTACACGCCGCAGAACATCGTGATCGGCGGCGCGTCCGGCGCCATGCCGCCCGCGCTCGGCTGGGCCGCGGTGACGGGCGCCGTGCCCGGCGACGCGTGGATTCTCGTGCTGATCATCTTCGTCTGGACGCCGCCGCATTTCTGGGCGCTCGCGCTGTATCGCCGCAAGGACTATGAGAACGCCGGCCTGCCCATGCTGCCGGTCACGCATGGCGAGAAGTACACGCTGCTCAACATCTTCCTGTACACGCTGGTGCTGTTCGCCGTCACGCTGATGCCCTACATCTCCGGCATGAGCGGCGTCGTGTATCTGGCGAGTGCGATCGCGCTCGGCGCGGGGTTCATCGGCTATGCGTGGAAGATGTACCGCGATTATTCCGATGCCCTCGCGCGCAGGACCTTCCGCTATTCCATCGTGTATCTGTCGCTGCTGTTCGGCGCGCTGCTCGTCGATCATTACGTGCGCACGGTGATCGGGGCATGATGGCCGGTCTGCGTCGTCTGTTCGCGCTGCTGTTCATCGCGGCGCTGCTTTCCGCCTGCGAGAAAGCGCCCGATTTCAAGAATCTCGACATCACCGGCAACAAGCAGTTCGGCAGCGCCTTCTCGCTGCCCGACACGCACGGCAAGACCCGCACGCTCGGCGATTTCAAGGGCAAGGCCGTCGTGCTGTTCTTCGGCTATACGCATTGCCCCGATGTCTGCCCGACCACGCTCGCCGAACTCTCGCAAGCGCTGCAGCAACTCGGCGACAAGGCGAAGGACGTGCAGGTGCTGATGGTGACCGTCGATCCCGCACGCGATACGCCTGAATTGCTGGGTCAGTACGTGGCGGCCTTCAATCCTTCGTTCATCGGCCTGAGGCCTGACAACGACGCGCAGCTCGCGCAGGTCGCCAAGGACTTTCGCGTGTACTACGCGAAATCGGCGGGCAAGACCGCCGACGACTACACGATGGATCACACCGCTGCCAGCTACGTCTTCGACAAGGACGGCAAGCTGCGTCTCTTCGCGCGCGACGGCCAGGGCGTCGAGCCCTGGGTGCACGACCTGAAGCTGCTGATCGACTGAACCTGCAAACGGCCCGCTCGACGGGCCGTTTTCTCATGCGTCGGAAGAAGGCTCCGGCAGGTTCAGCCCGGGCGCAAGCCGCGTGGCCTTGAACTCGGTGATCTCGTAGTGCGCGAGATTTTGCTGCGTGAACGGGTCCTCGGCGATGATCGCGTCGAGCCGCTCACGTTCGATGTTCGACGCCAGGATCACGCCGCCCTCGCGCGGTACCTTCGGCCCCGCGATGACGAACACGCCCGCCGCGAAATAGCGTTCGAGAAAGAGCCGGTGAGCGTCGAGTGCGTCGTCGATTTCGGCCAGCGCGCCGGTATAGCGCAGGTTGATCAGATACATGTCGAGGCTCGCCTCCTTTGAATGCGCAATGGTGATCTTCTGTCGCGATTCTAGCTGCGTCGTGATGCACGTGATAAAGACATGAGCAAACGGTATTTCGACTTGCACCAGCGCTGTGCGAACATCCGTCACCCTGGCGCGTCACTCACCGGCGCCTACCTGCAAGCCACGCATCATCGAAACAAGGAACACCATGCAGCGCAGAAATTTGCTCAAAGCCCTTACCGCCCTCACCGCCCTCACGTCCGCCGCTTTGTTCGCGAGCGCCGCCGCGCACGCGGATGACAAGGTCATCAAGGTCGGCACCATCAGCGGCCCCGACGCGCAGATCTGGCAAGTCGTGCAGAAGGTCGCGAAGCGCGAAGGGCTGAACGTGAAGGTCATCGAGTTCAACGACTACGTGCAGCCGAACGCCGCGCTCGACGCCGGCGATCTCGACGCCAACAGTTTCCAGCACCAGCCTTATCTCGACAGCCAGGTGAAGCAGCGCGGCTACAAGATCGTCAGCGCGGGCCTGACCTATATCTCGCCGCTCGGCGTGTATTCGAAGAAGCTCAAGTCGTTGAAGGACTTGCCGCAGGGCGCGAAGGTGGCGGTGCCGAATGATCCGTCGAACGAGAACCGCGCGCTGCTGCTGTTGCAGACGCAGGGCGTGATCAAGTTGAAGGCGGGCGCCGGCACGAACGGCAACAACGCGACCGCGCTCGACGTGGCGGCGAATCCGAAAAAGATCAAGCTGGTCGAACTCGATGCAGCGCAGTTGCCGCGCACGCTCGCCGACGTCGACGCTGCCGTCATCAACACGAACTTCGCGCTTGCGGCAGGCCTGCAGCCGACGAAGGACGCCATTGCGCTCGAAGACGTGCATAGCCCGTACGCGAACCTGATCGCCGTGCGCGCGCAGGACAAGGACCAGCCGTGGGTGAAGAAACTCGTGGCCGCCTACCAGTCCGACGACGTGCGCCAGTTCCTGAAGAGCGAGTTCAAGGGCTCGATGGTGCCGTCGTTCTGAGGGCGCTCGAAGGCTCGACGCCTTCGCCCGTCATTGCCAGCAACGGCGTCCTGCGGGACGCCGTTGTGCCTTTCACGCCGCGCCGCTTCATTCGACAAACAGCTGCTGCAATTCGCGTTGCCAGATCAGGGTGGTCGAATCGTCCTGCACGGGCGTGAAGCCGGTATGCAGGAACAGTCCGCACAGATCCTCCTGAGCCTCCTCGAGACGGCAGATCACCTGTCCATAGCCGGCGCCGTGCGCGAAGTTGGTGGCGGCGGCCAGCATCCGTTCTCCAAGCCCGCGACGGCGCGCGCCCGGCTCGACGAACAACATGTCGATGCTCGCCTGCGTGTGCGACGCCTCGGTCAGCATGGCTGCGCCGATACGCGTGGAATTGTCCTGCTCCGCCACCCAGCAGGCGATACGCGGTGTGTTCGCCTGCATGGCCGTCAAAAAGCGCGCGACCAGTTTCGCGGCGAACGCCTCGTGCTGCAACTTCGGCCGTCCGGCCACGGAAAGGTGTGCATGGCGCTCGATCATCCAGCCGAAGTCGCCGCCGCGTGGACCACGAAGACGCGTCTCGACATCAGGACGCGCCGGCGACAGCAGGCGTTCGACATCCGCCATGGCCGAGCACAACTGCTCGATTTCGGCGCACGTGAGCTTCTTCAGCAACAACGCGGTGTCGCCGGAAACATGCAGGTCGATTTCATCGACCTTGGCCTTCGCCTCGGGTGTGATTGACAGCAGATGAGCGCGTCCGTCCGCCTCGTTCTTGCGGCGCGCGATCAGTCCGAGCTTCTGGAAGTTGCTGATCAACCGGCTGAGATAGCCGGTGTCCAGTCCAAGATTGCGCGACAGGTCCGCGGCCGTGCTGGCTTTGTGCTGCGCCAGCTCGTGAAGGATGCGAATCTCGGTAAGGGAAAGCGAACTCTTGTGAAGCCGCTCATGGAGCGCGCCGGTATGGCGCGCATAGAAGCGGTTGAAGCGACGCACTGCTTCAACGGCCCGGCTCGGATCTGGATGGCCCATCGCGTAGTCTCTCAAAAATTTTTGATTGAATTTAGTTTTGAATCCGAATTAGCGACAGCATTGTGCCAAGAAGGATTGGTCATGCGAATACGAAAATGCCCGAAAGTTGAATGAATTCAACATTGCAAACCACTTGTAAAAGTGGAATGCCGATACGGGTAAATCCTGATGTTCGTCAAATTCGAAAAAATGCGAAGAAAATCATATAACTTATTGATTTTAAACAGGTTATATCGCTATCGCAAGGGCGTTGAACAGGCGTTGACTGGTATTATGTTGGTTATATAATGGGCTCCGTTCAAGGTTTTCGGGAGCCCAGATGGGTGACGATTGGCAGGCATTGACGCCGGATGCACAGAGCGCAACGCCGCTCTACCTGCAGCTTGCGTCGCGTCTTGCCAGCGCCATTCATGCGGGCACCCGGAGCGCAGGCGAGGCGTTGCCGGCGGAGCGCACGTTGTCGGAAGCGGTGGGCGTGTCGCGCATCACGGCGCGCAAGGCACTGGCGCTGCTGGTCGAGCAAGGCCTCATCCGGCGCGCACGCGGTGCCGGCAGTTTCATCACGCCACGCACCGAAGATCCGCTGTCCCGTCTGACCGGCTTCACGCGAAAATGGAGCAGCGCGGCTTCAGGTCGGATTCGGTCTGGCTGGATCGCAGACTGCGCACAGCGAATCGGGAGGAAACGGTGCGTCTGGGTCTGTCTCCGGGCGCGGCCGTTGCGAGCCTGAAGCGTCTGCGCCGTGCGGACGGCATCGTGATGGCCGTGGAGCAATCAACCTTGCCGGTGGCCGTCGTACCGGACCCGGACGCAATCGGGCTGTCGCTGTATCGCTATCTGGAGGAGCGTGGACTGTCGGTGGTGCGCGCGTTGCAGCACTTTCGCGCGGTGAATGCGAGTGTGGACATCGCCCGGCTGATGGGTGTCGCGCCGCGCGCCGCCTTGCTCGTGATCACGCGGATCGGCTATTCGGCGGATCAACGCGCAATCGAACTGACGGATACCTATTGCCGCGACGACTACTACGACTTCGTCGCGGAACTGCACCGATGAATTCCCGGTAGCGCAATCAGCAGCAAGCCCCGCATCACCCGCAAGCCCCGCAACACCCGCAACACCCGCAACACCCGCAACACCCGCAGCATCAGCAACAAAGAACAGAACGAGAGGACCCAAGGAAGCCGTTCGCCTTTCCATCCGATGGAAGCCTGCTCGCAGCAGGGCGCGGACGACACTGAACCTCATTCAAGCATCGCGTACTTCCAGAGAACTTCATGCTGAAAGGAAACATACTCACGACCGACGGCTGGATCCATGGCTCGGTGCGTTTCGAGAACGGCCGCGTGACGGCGCTCGAAGGGCATATCGTCGATCCGCTCGCGAACGATGCGCCATACATCCTGCCGGGCTTCATCGACCTGCACGTGCATGGCGGCGGCGGGCGCGACATCATGGAAGGCGGCGACGCCGCCGACACCGTGACGCGCCAGCACGCGCAACACGGCACGACGAGCCTGCTCGCCACGACCATGACCGCGCCGCGCGACGAACTCATGCAGGTCGTGGCCGGTCTCGGCGAACAGGCGAAGCGGCGCGCGGCGGGCGGCGCACGCGTGCTCGGCGTGCATCTCGAAGGGCCGTACATCAATCCCGGCAAGCTGGGCGCGCAACCGGACGCGGCTGCCGTCGCGGTGCGCAGCGAGGTGCTGAAGTACCTCGAACTCGCGCCGATTCGCGTGGTGACGATCGCGCCGGAAATCTCCGGCCATCTCGACATCATTTCCGACATGGCGGCGCGCGGCGTACGCGTGCAGCTCGGCCATTCGCTCGGCACCTATGACGACGCCGTCAACGCGCTCAAGCACGGCGCCCGCGGTTTCACGCATTTGTTCAACGCCATGTCGCCGCTGCATCACCGCGATCCGGGCATGGTCGGCGCGGCGCTCGCGCACGCCGAATACGCCGAGCTCATTCCCGATCTGCTGCACGTGCATCCGGGCGCGATCCGCGCCGCGCTGCGTGCGATCCCGCGCCTGTATGTGGTCACCGACAGCACCTCGGCGGCGGGCATGCCCGACGGCGAATATCGCCTGGGCAGCCAGCATGTGACCAAGTGCATGGGCGGCGTGCGTCTCGCCGACGGGACGCTTGCCGGCAGCACGCTCACCATGGACCAGGCGCTGCGCAATCTCGTCTCGCTGGGCATTCCGCTCGCGGACGTCTCGAATCGCCTGTCGCGCTATCCCGCCGATTACCTCGGACTCGAAGATCGCGGCCGCATCGCGCGCGGCGCATGGGCCGATCTCGTCGTGCTCGACCGGGACCACGCGCTGACCGCCACGTATGTCGAAGGAGAATCCATTGTCGAATATGCTTAACGAAGCGCTGGAAGCCGCGAATGTCGTCGCGGCCCAGCTCGCCGATACCTCGCGCGTCGAGGCGCTCGCCGTAAAACTGGCGGAGCAGCCGCGTCACGTCGCGCTGACCGTGGCGCGCGGCAGCTCGGATCACGCCGCCAGTTATTTCGCAAGCCTGACCATGAGCCGCCTCGGCGTGCCGGTCGCTTCGCTGCCGATGTCGGTCGCCACGCTGCAACAGGCGCCGCTGCGCGTGTCGGGCCAATTGGCCGTCGCGTTCTCGCAGTCGGGCAAGAGCCCGGATCTCGTCGGCACGATGCAGGCGTTGCGCAACGCCGGCGCCTTCACGGTCGCGGCCGTCAATGTCGAAGGCTCGTCGCTCGAAAGCGCCTGCGAATACTTCCTGCCCTTGCTCGCGGGTCCGGAACTCTCGGTGGCCGCGACCAAGAGCTACATCGCGATGCTCTCGCTCTCGGCCATCGTGGTCGCTCACGTGCAACGCGACGCCGAACTGCTGAAGGCGCTCGAATCCCTGCCGGACGCACTGCGCGCCGCGGGCCGGCTCGACTGGACGCGCGCGGTGACGGAGCTGACGAACATCGACCGGATGATCGTGATCGGACGGGGTCTCGGTCTCGCGATCGCCCAGGAAGCCGCGCTCAAGCTCAAGGAGACCTCGGGCATCCAGGCCGAGGCGTTCTCCAGCGCCGAAGTGCGTCATGGTCCGATGGAAATCATCGATCGCGACTATCCGCTGCTCGTGTTCGCGCCGCGCGGACCGGAGCAGGCAGGTCTGATCCAGCTTGCCGCCGACATGCGCGCACGCGGCGCGCGCGTGCTGCTCGCCGCGCCGGAGGACGTCGCGGACGCGGAGCTGCCGCTCGTCGCCACGGATCATCCGGCGCTGGATCCGATTGCCGCGATCCTTTCGTTCTACGTGATGGCCGCGGGTCTGGCCGCCGCGCGCGGGCGCAATCCCGACGCGCCGCGCCACCTGAACAAGGTCACCGAAACCCATTGAGTGAGAAAGCCGATGCGCCGTGCCGAGGAGTCCCTGTTGAATCATTCCACCGATAACCCGAGCGATGTCGTGCTGCTCGCGCCGTTCACCGGCCCGATCGTCCCGCTCGCCGACGTGCCGGACCCGGTGTTTGCGCAGGGCATGTTCGGCGACGGCATCGGCATCGATCCGCTCGACAACGTGCTGGCCGCGCCCTGCGACGGCACCGTGACCCATCTCGCGCGCACCCATCACGCGGTGACGCTGCGCACGAAGGAGGGCGCGGAAATTCTCGTGCATATCGGCATCGACACGGTCGAGCTGGGCGGCGAGGGCTTCGCGCCGATGGTCGAGCAGGGCGCCGAGGTGCGCGCCGGCCAGCCGCTGATCGAATTCAACGCAGATTTTGTCGCGCAACACGCGCCGAGCCTCGTTTCCGTGATCGCGATCGCCAACGGCGACGCGTTCGATGTCATCGAGCGCGCCGGGCGCGGCGTGCTGAAGTCCGGTGCGCGCTTGCTGGTTCTCCGTGCGAAAGCCGGCGAGCGGGCCGAGACGGCGCGCTCGGGTGCGCTCGTCATGGAAGAGGCGCGCCGTCGCCTGACGCTGGCGAGCGCGGGCGGTCTGCATGCGCGGCCGGCGGCGCGGGCGCGCGAGGCCGCGCGCGGTTTCGACGCCAAGGTGGAAGTGCGTTACGAAGGCAAGAAAGCGCCGGTGGAGAGCGTGGTCGGCTTGCTCAGCCTCGGTGCGGGCGAAGGCGTGACGGTCGAACTGGTCGGCATCGGCGCGCAGGCGCAGCAGGCCGTGGACGCGGTCGCCGCCGAATTGCTGCGCGAGGCGCATGGCGAAGTCGAGGAATCGCGGGCGCAGACGCGTTCGCCGGCGCCTGTCGCGTCGGCTGCGCGGACGGCCGACGCGGGCCAGCCGCTGCCGCCCAACACGCTCGCGGGCGTGTGCGCCGCGCCGGGCATCGCGGTCGGAAAGCTGGTGCGATGGGACGACCAGGACATCGTGCCGCCGGAGCAGGCGAGCGGTTCGTCGGCGGCGGAAAGCCGTGCGCTCGATCGCGCCATCGCCCAGGTCGATGCCGAACTCGGCGAGACCGTGCGCACTGCCTCGCAGCGCGGCGCGGTGGGTGAGGCGGGGATTTTCGCGGTGCATCGCGTGCTGCTGGAAGACCCGACTTTGGTTGACGCCGCGCGCGATCTGATCAGCCTCGGCAAGAGCGCGGGCTTTGCGTGGCGCGAAGCGATCCAGACGCAGATCGCGTTGCTCTCGAACGTGCAGGACGATCTCCTCGCCGAGCGCGCCGCCGATCTGCGCGACATCGCCAAGCGCGTGCTGCGCGCGCTCGGGCTGACCAATACGGCGGCAGCGGAACTGCCGCCGGAAGCCGTGCTCGCGGCGACCGAATTCACCCCGTCCGACCTGGCCTCGCTCGACCGCACGCGCGTCACGGCGCTCGTGATGTCGCGCGGCGGCGCAACTTCGCACGCGGCGATCATCGCGCGGCAGATCGGCATCCCGGCGCTGGTCGCCATCGGCGATGCGCTGCACGCCATTCCGGAAGGCACGCAGGTCGTCGTCGATGCCTCGGCGGGCCGCCTCGAGCATGCGCCCACCGACGTCGATGTCGAACGCGCCCGCGCCGAGCGCGATCGTCTGGCCGGCGTGCGCGAAGCGAACCGCAAGCTGTCGCAAGAAGCGGCCTCGACGAAGGACGGCCGGGCGATCGAAGTCGCCGCCAACATCGCGACGCTCGACGACGCGAAGGCCGCCGTCGAGAACGGCGCCGACGCCGTCGGCCTGCTGCGCACCGAACTGCTGTTCATCCATCGCCAGTCGGCGCCCACCGCCACTGAGCACGCGGAGAGCTACCAAGGAATCGTCGACGCCTTGCAGGGCCGCACGGCCATCATCCGCACGCTGGACGTAGGCGCGGACAAGGAAGTCGACTACCTGACGCTGCCGCCTGAGGAAAATCCGGCGCTGGGCCTGCGCGGCATCCGGCTCGCACAAGTGCGCCCCGATCTGCTCGACGACCAGCTGCGCGGCCTGCTGGCCGTCAAGCCGGCGAGCGCGGTGCGCATTCTCCTGCCGATGGTCACCGATTCCGGCGAGCTTCAGCGCCTACGCGCGCGCATCGACGAACTGGCGCGCGAAGCGGGACGCACGGAGCCGGTGGAAGTGGGCGTGATGATCGAGGTGCCGTCGGCGGCGCTGCTCGCCGACCAGCTCGCGAAATACGCGGACTTCCTCTCCATCGGCACCAACGATCTGACCCAGTACACGCTCGCGATGGACCGCTGCCAGCCCGATCTCGCCGCGCAGTCGGACGGTCTGCATCCGGCTGTCCTGCGCCTCATCAAGACGGCGGTGCAGGGCGCGGAGAAGCACGGCAAGTGGGTCGGCGTGTGCGGTGCGCTCGGCGGCGATCCGGTTGCGGCGCCCTTGCTCGTCGGCCTCGGCGTGACCGAACTGTCGGTCGATCCGGTGTCGGTGCCCGGCATCAAGGCGCGGGTGCGCAATCTCGACTATCAGCTTTGCCGTCAGCGCGCCGAGGATTGCCTCGCGCTCGAATCGGCACAGGCAGTAAGAGCGGCAAGCCGCGAGATCTGGCCGCAGGACTGATCGTCCCCCGCGGTCCGTCGCGCGCAAGCCATTTTTGGCCATCCCCGAAGCAGTAACGACAAGACCTATATTTTTGGAGAACCCGATGGACGCCAACCCGTTTGCGAAAATGCAGCGACTAGGTCGCGCGCTGATGCTGCCGATCGCCGTGCTACCGGTGGCCGGCCTGCTTCTGCGGCTCGGCCAGCCCGATGTCTTCAACATCAAGATGATCGCCGACGCCGGTGACGCCATCTTCACGAATCTGCCGCTGCTGTTCGCCATCGGCGTGGCGGTGGGTTTCGCGAAGGACAACAACGGCACGGCGGGCCTGGCCGGTGCGATCGGCTATCTGATCGAGATCGCCGTGATGAAGGACATCAACGACAAGCTCAACATGGGCGTGCTGTCGGGGATCATCGCCGGGATGGTGGCCGGCTATCTGTATAACAAGTACAAGGACATCAAGCTCCCCGAGTACCTGGCGTTCTTCGGCGGCAAGCGCTTCGTGCCGATTGTCACGGGCGTCGCCTGCCTGATACTCGGCATCGTGTTCGGCTATGTCTGGCAGCCGGTGCAGGCGGCCATCGACAGCGCGGGCAACTGGCTCACGACGGCCGGCGCGCTCGGCACCTTCGTGTTCGGCGTGCTGAACCGGATCCTGCTCGTCACGGGCCTGCATCACATCATCAATTCGCTGGCCTGGTTCGTGTTCGGTTCGTTCACCCCGCCCGACGGCGGGGCGATCGTGCATGGCGACCTGCATCGTTTCTTCGCCGGCGACAAGACCGCGGGCGGCTTCATGACCGGCTTCTTCCCGATCATGATGTTCGGCCTGCCGGCCGCGTGCCTCGCGATGTTCCACGAAGCGCCGAAGGAGCGCCGCGCGGTGGTGGGCGGCCTGTTGTTCTCGATGGCCCTGACCGCGTTCCTGACCGGCGTGACCGAGCCGATTGAATACAGCTTCATGTTTCTGGCGCCGGTGCTGTACGGCATCCACGCCGTGCTGACGGGGCTGTCGCTTGCGATCTGCTCCGCGCTCGGCATCCATCTGGGCTTCACGTTCTCGGCGGGCGCGATCGACTACGTGCTGAACTACGGGCTGTCGCAGCGCGGCTGGCTGGCGCTCGTGATCGGCGTGATCTATTTCGTCATCTACTACGGGCTGTTCCGCTTCTTCATCCGCCGCTTCAACATGGCGACGCCGGGCCGTGAGCCGGCCACGACCGACGCTGAAACCGATGCCACGCAAACGGTGGAAGGCGGCCTGATTCCGCCGCTGCCGGGCACGGTGGCCGCGTCGGCCGCGAGCTCGCGTGCCGCGAAGTACATTGCCGCGCTGGGCGGTGCGTCGAACCTGACGCTCGTCGATGCCTGCACGACGCGCCTGCGTCTCTCGGTCGTGAACTCGGAGAAGGTCTCGGAAGCGCAGTTGAAGACGATTGGCGCGCGTGGCGTGCTCAAGCGCGGCGCGACCAACGTACAGGTCATCATCGGGCCGGAAGCGGATCTCATCGCCGATGAAATCCGCGGTGAACTGGAGCATTCGTCGGAGCGCGGCGCGACGCCGGCATCGTCGGCGCCGGCGCAACCGGCGGCGGCTGTTGCGGCATCGGCCACGGCTACGGCTACCGCGACTTCCGGCGATCAAACCGCCGGCCCGCTCGATCCCGATCCGCTGCGCTGGCTCGCGGTGTTCGGCGGCGCGACCAATGTGGCCTCGCTCGATGCCGTCGCGGCGACGCGCCTGCGTGTGGTCGTGCGCGATCCTTCGTCGGTGGATCGGCAGCGGCTGTCGGCGCTGGATGTGGCGTGGGTGTCGGCGGATACGTTCCACATTGTCGTGGGCGCGGCGGCGCAGCGTTATGCCGCGCAGATGTCGACGCGTCTGTCGAACAATGGCGGCGGCGCGGCGCCCCTGCCGGCGTGATGCGGTGATGGAGCTGTCGTAACGTAACGGCGCCTGCGGGCGCCGTTACTTATGCTGCATTCGGAGCAAGAAAAAAGAAAAGGCCGGCCGTCTTGCGACGGCCGGCCTTGCAGTTTCTGCTTAAGGCATAGTCAGGCGTTACGCGTAGTCGTGCAGCGCGGAACGCATCTTCTTCATGGCGCTGGCCTCGATCTGGCGAATGCGCTCCGCCGAGACGCCGAATTCATCGGCCAGTTCGTGCAGCGTCTTGCCGCCCGAGCCGTCGTCCTGCACGTCGAGCCAGCGCGCCTCGATGATGCGGCGGCTGCGCTCGTCGAGCGACTCCAGCGCGTCGGCCAGGCCGTCGCTTTGCAGCTTGTCGAACTGGCGCGCGGCGATCACGTTGGTCGGCTCGTTGTGCGAGTCAGCCAGATAGGCGATGGGCGCGAACGCTTCCTCGCCGTCTTCCACCTGGCCTTCGAGCGCAATGTCGCCGCCCGACAGACGCGTTTCCATCTCCGCAACTTCCTCGCGCTTCACGTTCAGTTCGCTCGCGAGGCCTTCGATCTCGTCCGGCGTGAATGCCGCATGGCTGGTCTTGTGGCTGCGAAGATTGAAGAACAGCTTGCGCTGGGCCTTCGTGGTTGCGACCTTGACCATGCGCCAGTTGCGCAGAATGTATTCGTGGATCTCGGCCTTGATCCAGTGCATGGCGTACGACACCAGGCGCACGTTTTGCTCCGGGTCGAAACGCTTCACGGCTTTCATCAGACCGATGTTGCCTTCCTGGATCAGGTCCGCGTGCGGCAGGCCGTAGCCAAGATAGTTGCGGGCGATCGACACGACCAGCCGCAAGTGCGAAAGCACCAACTGGCGCGCGGCGTTCAGGTTGCCCTGTTCGCGGAATTCAGTGGCGTACTGACGTTCCTCTGCTTGCGACAGCATCGGAATACGGTTCACTGCTTGTATGTAGGAATCGATGTTGCCGATCTGGCCGGTCAACATCGACGACTGTGCGTACGTCAGCGCGCCTGCCGAAGATGCCTTGGCAGGTGCCGAGCTCAGTACATTCGGAAGGGTCATCGCATTGGACACGCTCATAAGCTCCTTAATCAACAATTGCTGGTTGCCTTGGCCTTCTGTTGAATCCAGCCGCGACAAGTCAAGCACGATATTAGCACTCCGGTTCAACGAGTGCTAAGTGTTAGAGGGGAGGGATATGCGGGAGTTCCCACAAATGCTATCAGAGTTGCGGGTTTAATAGGACAGACTGTTGCGGCGTACAAGGTCAGACTTACCGATATGGGGGGCAGTGTCGAATGTATTTCCAGTTTGAACCTGGCAGACGAAAGATAATTCAACGAAAAGTGTAAGGCAGCAGCAAATCCTGCAATTGTTTTAAAAGGTCTCTAGAATCCGCCAGACGACTGTCGTCTCGTGAACCCGCCTGTCATCGGAGCATATGGGGTGCCCATGCATAAAAAAAAGAGTTCCTGGCTGAGTCCGCTGTCCCGTCTGGCAGTCTGCGCCGCATTCGGCCTGGCCTCGGCTGCCGCGCATGCTGACCGGTTCGGCGTGCAGTTTGCCGGCGGCGTCGCGGATCGCGACATCAAAAAAGCCGATCTCGGCCTGGTCTGGGATCCCGGCCTCACCTGGTGGGAAATCGGCGGCTTCCATTTTACGGTCGTCGGGGAGGGCCACGTGTCGTACTGGCATACCACTGAAGACAATGCCGTGCACCCGAACATCTGGGAATTCGGTCTGACGCCGGTGCTGCGTTTCGTGAAGAGCTCGGGCTATTTCCGGCCGTTCATCGAGGCGGGCGTGGGCGTGCGGCTGCTGTCGCACACGCGGATCACGCAGGACTTCACGGTGTCCACCGCGTTCCAGTTCGCCGACATGGTCGGCGTCGGCATGATCTTCGGCGAGAAGCAGAACTATCAGGCGGGCTTCCGCTTCCAGCATCTCTCGAACGCCAGTATCAAAGAGCCGAATCCTGGTATAAATTTCAGCCAGCTCTATCTGCAATACAACTTCTGACGAGGCGCCGGCGCAGCGGTTCCTCGACTCAAGAGGACCGACAGATGCCGGCGAAAACCATTGAGGCCATCCGCGGCCTCGAGCGCGACCGCTTCCGGGCCATGGTCGAAGGCGACGGCCCGGCGCTCGACGCGCTGCTGGCCGAGAACGTCTGCTATGTCCACACCAACGGCAAGCGCGAAACCAAGCGCCAGTTCATCGACGCGATCACCGCGGGCCGGCGGCGGTATCGGCAGATCGAGATCCAGTCGCAGGACGTCTTCGCAGCAGGCCGCGACACCTGCCTGGTGTCGGGGCGGGCGCTGATCGAAATGGAATCGAAGAACGGCGCGCTGCTGTTTCCCATCGCCTACACCGCGGTCCACGTCCAGAGCGAAGGGCAGTGGCAGCTGCTGGCGCTGCAGGCAACGCGCGTTGCACTCGAATAGCTGCGCGCCGCCCCCTCCACCCGGCGTTACGCCGTCTCCACCGTCTCGTCCTGCCGTTCCACCTGTCCGACGCGCTTCGAGCGGTTCACCGCGCTCACGACCGCATCGGCGACCGCCAGCGCCGGATTCGCATGCACCGCGACGCCGAAGCGCGTCTGCCCGTCGCCGACCCGGCAGCCGACGAACGCCGCCGTATCGCCGCCCGCCGTCACGGCCGTTTCAAGCCAGTTGACGCTGGCCTCGATGCCCAGCACCGACGCGACCGTCCGCGCCCATGCATCGCCGCTCGCCGCATTCGAGGCGCTCGCCGCGCCCGGCACCGTGACGCGCTTGCCGAACACCGACAACGTCGCTGCGTCCACGCGCGACACCGGCCCGCCCGCGTCGAAATACTCGCGCTTGAAGAGTTCGCAGATCGCCTCGCCGCCGATTTCCGCGCCCGAGGCATCGGTGACCTGCTGCACGGCGTGGCTGAATTCGATCTGCACGCGGCGCGGCGGCGTAAAACCGAGGCCGCGTTCGAGCAGATAGGTCGCGCCGCCCTTGCCGGACTGGCTGTTGACGCGAATCACGGCGTCGTAGCTGCGGCCGAGATCGGCGGGATCGATCGGCAGATAGGGAATTTCCCAGACGGTGCCCGGCTCGCGCTGCGCGAAGCCCTTGCGGATGGCGTCCTGATGCGAACCCGAAAACGCGGTGAACACGAGGTCGCCGGCATACGGATGACGCGGATGCACCGGAATCTGGTTGCAGCGTTCGATCAGCCGGCGCACGGCGTCGATGTCCGAGAAATCGAGGCCCGGATCGATTCCTTGCGTGTAGAGATTGAGCGCGAGCGTCACGAGATCGACGTTGCCGGTTCGCTCGCCGTTGCCGAACAGGCAGCCTTCGACGCGGTCCGCGCCCGCCAGCACCGCAAGTTCCGCGGCGGCGACCGCCGTGCCGCGATCGTTGTGCGGATGCACCGACAACACGATGCTGTCGCGGAAGCCCATGTTGCGGTCCATCCATTCGATCTGGTCGGCGAAGACGTTGGGCGAGGCGGCTTCGACCGTGGCAGGCAGGTTCACGATCATCTTGTGATCGGGCGTCGGCCGCCACATCTGCGCGACGGCGTCGCACACCTCGCGCGCGAACGGCAGCTCGGTCATGCTGAAGGTTTCGGGCGAGTACTGATAGGTCCAGTGCGTGCCCGGCCGGGTGGCCGCGCATTCCTTGATCATGCGCGTGCCTTCGACCGCCAGCGCCTTCACCTCGTCCTTCGACTGGTTGAACACGATCTTGCGGAACGACGGCGCGATCGCGTTATAGAGATGCACGATCACCTTGCTCGCGCCTTCGACCGCCTCGAACGTCCGTTCGATGAGTTCACGCCGCGACTGCACGAGCACTTCGATGGTGACGTCGTCCGGAATGCGTTTTTCGTCGATCAGCTTGCGGACGAAATCGAAATCCGTCTGCGATGCCGAAGGGAACCCCACTTCGATTTCCTTGAACCCGATCTTCACCAGCATCTCGAAGAATTCGAGCTTGGCGGCGATGCTCATCGGCTCGATCAGCGACTGGTTGCCGTCGCGCAGGTCGGTGCTCATCCAGATGGGCGCGCGTTCGATCGTGCGATTGGGCCAGCGGCGGCCATTGAGGCGGACTTGCGGGAACGGGCGGTATTTCTCGGCGGGGCTCGGCATCATGATCGTCGACCTCTTTTCGGACGGTTTGCGTAGCGCCTGCGAGAGCGGCCGGCACCGGCGGCTGGCCGGGCACGGCGGGATGCACGAGAAACCGGGCGGCGCGCGCGTTCGCGTGGATCACCAGCGATGGTGACGCTTGCGACCAACGTGAACGTGCGCGAAGCAGCGTGCATGTGACCCTCGCGTTTCCGTTTCGCGGGATGCGCGAACGAAACACTGACGACTACAGGTGGTGACAAAGGAACTGCGGGAACGGCGAAAAACGGGCGGAGGACCGGGCGCCTTGCGACGCACGGCGCTACGTCTGGCGACTTACGCTAGACGTAGCGATAGGGGCCGCGCTAGGCGGCCCGAAATAATTCGGAGGGAGGTGTTCGGGGTGAAGCTCATGCGCTCGACTTTAAACCACCGTTGAATACCGTGTCAAATGGCGATCCCGATGAAGCCTGGCCGCTCAGGCGGTCCGGCGCACCACGTCGCTGATCACTTCCACCTGCCGAGCGACCGCCGGCGGCACCGGAATATCGCCGCGCAGCACGCATTCGGTCCAGCGCGCGGTGGTCGCCGCGTCCAGCGCTTCGGGCAGATCCACATGCGGCGCGTGCGCCTGCGAATGCTCCGGGGAGAGCAGCGTTTCGACGCGGCCGTCGTGGAACCAGTCCACCTGGACCTGACGGCGCGTGTCCGCGACCGCCTCGCCTTCCGTGCCGCGCGCCAGCAGCGCACCGCCCGCCGCGGCTTCCGGATGCGCGGTGAACAGGCCGGTAAGGCTGTCGCGATATTCCGGATGCGTGTAGTTGACGAGTCTCAGCCCCGGTTCCGCGAACGGCTGGAGAATCTTGACGAGCGTATGGGTCGAATTGCGCACGCCCATCCGGCGCCGCAGCGCCAGCAGCCGCGCGAGCTTCGGCGCGAGCACGTTAATGGGCGCGAACGCCAGGCGGCGCGAGGCGAGACTGTCTTCGATTTCGTCGTGCGAAGCGGCATGCGCGATGCCCAGTTCAGCAAAGATTTCGGCGCTGGTGATGCGGCCAGGATCGTCGCTGACGCCGTGCACCAGTACGGGCACGCCCTCGCGCGCCAGCAAGTGCGACAGCAGCGGCACGAGATTCGGGGTCTTGCGCGCGCCGTTGTAGCTCGGGATGGAAACCGGCCGCGCGTGTTCGCGGCCATCCTGGACGTGCAAGGGCTCGAACGACCGATGCGCGGCCGCCAGCATGGCATTCAGTTCGGCGGACGTTTCGCCTTTCACGCGATACGCGAGCAGCACGGCGCCGAGTTCGAGCTCGGGCACGCGCTCGTCGAGCATGGCTTCGTAGAGTGCGTAGGTGTCGTCGTGCGAGAGGGCGCGCGCGCCGTTCGGTCCACGGCCGATTTCCTTGATATAGCGTGCGCAGGGGAAGACGGGAAGAGCAGAGTCGGTCATTGGAGAGGGGCGCGGGCCGGGCGCTCACGTGGGTGTTCGGATGCGTCTTTGTGAGCGATGCCGCCGCGCATTTTCAGGGTGCAGGAATAACATTCAGTACCGCATTTGGCGGGCGTACGCAAGTTGCGCCAGCCTTCTGTCAGACGTGCCATTCGTCTGACGGCTTGCCGCCATCCTGATCCGGCACGCGTCGCGCCAGCGCGCCGAAAGCTCTGAAAGCCGCGCCGCACAAGGCGCACCGGCCTCGCCACGAGTTGCGCGGGCACGTTAAACTCCTTCTTCTCACGCAGCGTGCGGCCGAACCGCGCGTTCAAGCTTTGCCAATCCAGAATCAGCACCAGGAGAGCGGGATGACTTATGTGTTTCCTCCGGCGTCGGCCGCGGCCGTGCCCGTCGACGGTTCGAACGAGCAGTTTCCCGTGCGCCGCATCTACTGCGTCGGACGCAACTACGAGGCCCATGCGCGTGAAATGGGTCACGACCCGGATCGCGAGCCGCCGTTCTTCTTCAGCAAGCCGGCCGACGCCGTGCTGAATGTCGCGCCCGGCGCTACCGGCGAGTTGCCCTATCCGTCACAGACCAGGAACCTGCATTTCGAGATGGAACTGGTCGCGGCGATCGGCAAGCAGGGCAAGGACATTCCCGCCGAACGCGGGCTCGATTACGTCTACGGCTACGCGCTCGGCCTCGACATGACGCGCCGCGACCTGCAGGCCGAAGCCAAGAAGCTCGGCCGTCCGTGGGACACCGCGAAGGGCTTCGACCACTCCGCGCCGATCGGCCCCATTCACCCGGTGTCGAAGGTCGGGCACCTCGAAAAGAGCGCGATCTGGCTGACCGTCAACGGCGAGGAAAAGCAGCGCTCGGATATCTCTCAACTGATCTGGTCGGTGGGCGAGACGGTGGCCTACCTGTCGACCCTGTTCGAACTGTTCCCCGGCGATCTCATCTTCACCGGCACGCCCGAGGGCGTCGGCGCGGTCGTGAAGGGCGACTTGATGAAGGGCGGCGTGGACGGCATCGGTGAATTTTCGGTGCGTGTGGTCTGAGCCCGCGGCCATGAAGCTCTACAGCTATTTCCGCAGTTCGGCGGCGTATCGCGTGCGCATCGCGCTGAACCTCAAGGGGCTCGACTACGAGTACGCCGCCATCCATCTGCTGCGCGACGGCGGCGAACAGCTCAAGGCCGACTATCGCGCGGTGAATCCGGACGGCATCGTGCCGGCGCTGGTCGATGGCGACGACACGCTCACGCAATCGCTCGCGATCATCGAATATCTGGAGGAGACGCATCCGGAGCCGCCGCTGCTGCCGAAGCATCCCGCCGATCGCGCGTTCGTGCGTTCAGTGGCGCTGCAGGTCGCGTGCGAAATCCATCCGCTCGACAATCTGCGCGTGCTCAAGTACCTGAAACACCAGGTCAAGGTGCCCGACGAATCGAAGGATGCGTGGTACAGGCACTGGGTGGAAACCGGCTTCGCATCGTTGGAACAGCGCCTCGCTGCGGACCGGCGCGTCGGCGCGCTGACCTTCGGCGACACGCCCACCGTTGCCGATCTCTGCCTCGTGCCGCAGGTGTTCAATGCGCGGCGTTTCGGGATCGACGTGAGCCGTTATCCGACCATCGAGCGCATCGCGGATCACGCGGGCACGCTGGATGCCTTCGCCCGGGCCGCGCCGGCGCAGCAGCCAGACGCCGAATGACGGCGGCGGTTTCGGCCGGGGCGTTGCCAGGATTCCTGTCGGGCGCGGGACTCGGCGCGAGCCTCATCATGGCGATCGGCGCTCAGAATGCCTTCGTGCTGTGGCAAGGGCTGAAGCGCAGGCATGTCGGCGTCGTCGTGACGATCTGCGCGGCGATCGATGTGCTGCTGATCGCGCTGGGCGTCGGCGGCATGGGCGCGCTCATTTCGCGGGCGCCCGTGCTGCTCGACGTGATCCGCTGGGCGGGCGCGATCTTCGTGTTCCTGTACGGCGTGCGCGCGTTCCTCGCGGCCTGGCGCGGGCCCGGACATCTGCATGCCGCGGACGGCGAAACGCAGACGGCGCTCGGCGCGGCGTCGACGGTGCTCGCGCTGTCGCTGCTCAATCCACACGTTTATCTCGACACCGTCGTGCTGCTGGGCGGCATCGGCGCGCAGCGCGGCTGGCCCGGCAATGCATGGTTCGCGGCGGGCGCCATGTGTTCGTCGATTGTCTGGTTCACCGCGCTCGGCTATGGCGCGCGCTTGCTGGAGCCATGGTTCGAGAAGGACGTCTCTTGGCGCGTGCTGGACGTGATCGTGGGCTGTGTAATGTGGTGGATCGCGGCGTCGCTGCTTCTCGCACGATGAATCGCCCGATGAAAAAAGGGCGTTCGCATCGAACGCCCTAGTTCTTTCCGCAGACCCCGGATTCAACCCAGCAATGCGTCCGCGAATTCCTCCGCGCTGAACGGCTGCAGATCCTCGACCTTCTCGCCCACGCCGATGAAATAAACCGGAATGGGCCGCTGCCGCGCGATGGCCGCGATGATGCCGCCCTTCGCCGTGCCATCCAGTTTCGTGACGATCAGGCCGGTGAGGCCGAGCGCGTCGTCGAACGCCTTCACTTGCGCGAGCGCGTTCTGGCCGGTGTTGGCATCGATCACGAGCAGCACTTCGTGCGGCGCATCGGGCATGGCCTTCGCGATCACGCGGCGCACCTTGCGCAGCTCTTCCATCAAGTGCAATTGCGTGGGCAGGCGTCCGGCGGTGTCGGCCATCATGACGTCGATCTTGCGGGCGCGCGCCGCACCGACCGCGTCGAAGATCACCGCGGCGGCATCGCCGCTTTCCTGCGCGATCACGGTCACGTTGTTGCGTTCGCCCCAGACCATCAGCTGCTCGCGCGCGGCGGCGCGGAAGGTGTCGCCGGCGGCCAGCAGCACGGACTGGTTGAAGCGCTGCAGATGCTTCGCCAGCTTGCCGATACTCGTCGTCTTGCCGACGCCGTTCACGCCCGCGATCATCATCACCAGCGGCTGTGCGCGGCCGAGCATCAGCGATTTTTCGAGCGGACGCAGCAGATCGATCAGCAATTCGCGCAGGGCAGCCTTGACCTGCGACGCCTCGGTCAGACGTTCCGAGCGCACTTTCTCGCGCAGGGATTCGAGCAGGAATTCGGTGGCGTCGATGCCGGCATCGGACATCAGCAGCGCGGTCTCGAGTTCTTCGTACAGATCCTCGTCGATCTTCGCGCTGACGAAGATGCCCGTCAGGTTGGAGCTCGTCTTCGACAGGCCGTGACGCAGGCGCGAGAGCCAGGACTTCTTCGCGGCGGGGTCGGCATCGGGCGGCGGGACGATTTCCTCGCTCGCCTGATCCGTTTCCGGGCCGCGCGACCATTGCGACTGCGTGCGGCCTTGCCAGTAGGGTTTTGCGTCTTCGGCGTGCGCTGACGGGACAGGTGCAGGTGCGGGCGTAGGTGCAGGCGCAGGCGCGGGCGCAGTAACAGGCGCTGGTGCCGCAGCAGGCTCATCCTGTGCCGCTTCTTCCGCCGCGAGCGCTTGCCGTTCGAGCTCGGCGTCAGACACTTCTTCCTCGCCGGACGCCTCGGGCGACAAGTCCTCGGGCGTGTCGAGCGGCTCGTCAGCCGGCTTTTTGAATTTCTTGAAGAAGCTGAACATGGGTGTGTGGCGATGATGCGCGCGTCATCCGTCGGCCTGTCGCGTGCGCCCGCCGGGCGCCTCGCCGGCAAGCCCGCGCGAAGGAATGGAAGCCGCGTATTTTATCAGGCGCGCGGAGCCCTTTCCGGGGCGCAAGCGCACGGTTCGCGGCACTGCGGGCCGCTGTGGTAACGTGGGCGCTCGATGCGCACGAAAACCAATCGCGAACAATCGCAATCCAGACGAAAACTGCGCGCCCGGAATCGAATCCCGTTGCCTCATGCCTCGCTCCCCAGCTACCCGCTCCGTTCTGCCCAGCCATACGCCCTCGCGCGGTGGCAAACCTCACACCATCCGCATCATCGGCGGCGACTGGAAGCGCACGCCGCTGCCGGTGCTCGATCTCGACGGCCTGCGTCCCACGCCCGATCGCGTGCGCGAGACGCTCTTCAACTGGCTCGGCCAGGACATGAGCGGACAGCACTGTCTCGATCTGTTTGCCGGCAGCGGCGCGCTCGGCTTCGAAGCGGCGTCGCGCGGCGCCGCGCGCGTGCTGATGGTCGAGCGCAACGCCAAGGCCGCTGCCCAAATGCGCGCGAACCAGGCGAAACTCGGCGCACGCAACATCGAGATCGCCGAAGCCGATGCGCTGCGCCTGGCCGCGAGCCTCGCGCCCGGCAGCTTCGACGTCGTCTTCCTGGATCCGCCATTCGGCGATCAGGCGCTGCTCTTGCGCGCGCTCGAACTGGCGGCGCCGCTCGTCAATGCCGATGGCGCGCTTTACGTCGAATGCGGCGATCTGCTGGACGTGTCGCAGATCGAAGCGCTGGCCGGCTGGTCGGTGGTGCGTGACGGCAAGGCGGGTGCGGTCCGCTATCATTTGCTGCGCCGCCAAAATGAGGAATAATGCGCGTTCCCCAGACTGGCGCAGCCGGTGATGCGGGACGTGAAGCAGAACAGGTCGTCGCAAAGACGCGGCCCAAGGTCAATTGGAAGAGGAGAAGCCCATGGTTGTCGCCGTGTATCCGGGAACGTTCGACCCGCTGACTCGCGGGCATGAGGACATCGTCCGGCGCGCATCGAGCATCTTTGATCAGCTCGTCGTGGGCGTGGCGGACAGCCGGGCGAAGAAGCCGTTTTTCTCGCTGCAGGAAAGGCTGGATATCGCGCACGACGTGCTCGGTCACTATCCCAACGTGCAGGTGAGCAGCTTCACCGGCTTGCTGAAGGACTTCGTGCGCAAGAACAACGCGCGCGTCATCGTGCGCGGCCTGCGCGCCGTGTCGGACTTCGAATACGAATTCCAGATGGCCGGCATGAACCGCTACCTGCTGCCCGATGTCGAGACGATGTTCATGACGCCGTCGGATCAGTACCAGTTCATCTCGGGGACGATCGTGCGCGAGATTGCGCAGCTGGGCGGCGATGTCAGCAAGTTCGTGTTCCCGTCCGTGGAAAAGCGGCTGACCGATAAAGTGGTTATCCTGTCTCAGAAGGATTCCGCGGCGCCCTGAAGCGCCGGACCCGCCACCCGGATGACCGGGCGCGCGGGTTTCATGCCGGTGCGAGAACCGGCGCAAGAGAGTGAAGCATGTCTTTGATCATCACCGACGAGTGCATCAACTGCGACGTTTGCGAGCCCGAGTGCCCGAACGACGCCATTTCGATGGGTCCCGAGATCTACGTGATCGACCCGAACAAATGCACGGAGTGCGTCGGCCACTATGACGAGCCGCAGTGCCAGCAGGTCTGTCCCGTCGAATGCATTCCGCGCGATCCGGCGCATGTGGAAACGCCGGAACAGTTGCTCGTCAAATACCGCGCGTTGATGGCGGCGAAGGGCGAATAAGCCCTTCCTCCACGTTCAGCCCATCACTTCGTTCAAGGCCGCGACGAGCGCAGCGCATTCAGCCGGCGTGCCGATCGAGATCCGCAGATGCTGGTCGATGCGCGGCAGCCTGAAGTGACGCACGAAGATCTCGCGAGTCTTGAGCGCGGCGGCGAGCGTTGCGGCGTCGTGCGCGGGATGCTTCGCGAACACGAAATTCGCAGCCGACGGCAGCACGCCGAAACCCAGTTCCTGTAGCTGAGCCACGAGCGTTTCACGGCTCGCCACGACCTTCGCGCAACATTGTTCGAACCACGACGGATCCTCGTAGGAGGCCTGCGCCGCGACTTGTGCAAGCCGGTCGAGCGGATACGAGTTGAAGCTGTCCTTCACGCGCGTCAGCGCTTCGATCAACGCCGCATCGCCGAATGCAAAGCCCACGCGCATGCCGGCCAGCGAGCGCGCCTTCGACGTCGTCTGCACGACCAGCAGGTTCGGATAGGCGTCGATCAGGCTCACGGCCGATTCCGCGCCGAAATCCACATACGCTTCATCGACGATCACCGGTGCGTCCGGATTCGCCTTCAGCAGCACCTCGATCTCGGACAGCGGCAAGGCGCGGCCGGTCGGGGCGTTCGGATTCGGCAGCAGCACGCCGCCGCTCGGCGCACGGTAATCGTCCACGTCGATGGCGAAGTCCGCGTTCAGCGGAACCGTCCGGTACTCGACGCCGTACAGCTGCGCATACACCGGATAGAAGCTGTAGGTGATATCGGGGAAGGCGATCGGCCGCTCATGCTTCAACAGCGCCTGGAACGCATGCGCCAGCACTTCGTCCGAACCATTGCCGACGAACACCTGCTCGACGCGCAGACCATGATGCCGCGCGACGGTTTCACGCAGCGCGCGCGCGGTCGGATCGGGATACTTGCGCAACGACGCGCCGTCCTCGCCGAGTTCGCGGCGAATCGCCTCAAGCACGCGCGGCGACGGCGGATAGGGATTCTCGTTGGTATTCAGCTTGACGGGATGCGCCAGCGCGGGCTGTTCGCCCGGCACATACGGCGTCAGTCGATGAACGATGTCGCTCCAGAAACGGCTCACGGTCGGCTCCAGTCAGGGGTTACGGTGCAGGTTCATCATCGCGCGCCCGGCTTCCCCGGCGACGACGAAAGGCATCACGGCGAGCGCGCGCTCGATCGACTGATCGATCACGTCCTGCTCTTCGCGTCGCGGCGGCTTCAGCACGAAGTTCGCGACATCGGGCTTCGCGCCCGCGCGCGCGCCTTCGGGAATCAGATCGCGCGGATGCCCGATGCCGATCCGCAAGCGCCAGTACTGCTGCGACGACAGATGCGCGGAGATGTCCTTGAGGCCGTTGTGGCCGCCGCTGCCGCCGCCGAGCTTCATCTTGACGGTGCCGGGCGGCAGGTCGAGTTCGTCGTGCGCGACGAGGATGTCATCGGGCAGGATCTTGAAGAACTGCGCGAGCGCGACCACCGATTGCCCCGAGCGGTTCATGAAGGTCTGCGGTTCCAGCAGATGCACTTCGTGGCCGTGCAGGCGTCCCTTGCCGTAGAAACCGTGGAAGCGGCGTTCGTCGCGCAGCGTGGCGCCGGCGTCGCGTGCCAGTTGGTCGACGAACCAGAAGCCCGCGTTATGCCGCGTCGCGGTGTATTCGGCGCCTGGATTGCCCAGGCCGACGATCAGCTTGATCATGTCGAATCAGCGCAAGCCCGAAGGCCCGCTCGGTCAGAAGCCAAAAAAAACCCGCCGGGCTTGCGCACCGGCGGGTCACGTCGACCGCCCTTGCGGACGGATCGAGAGGATAGCGATAAAGACGCTTATTCGGCAGCCGGCGTTTCGCCTTGAGCTGCTTCGCCAGACTCTTCCGACACGACGGCAGCCGGAATGGTCGCCGAAGCCACCACCGGGTTTTCTGCGTCGACGGCGATCGTCAGGCTCACGCCCTTCGGCAGCGCGATGTCCTTGGCGTGCATCGTCTGGCCGGCTTCGATCTTGGCCAGATCGATTTCCAGGAACTCAGGCAGGTCTGCCGGCAGGCATTCCACTTCCAGTTCCGTCACGACGTGGCTGATCACCGCGCCCGACAGCTTCACGGCCGGGTTGGTTTCCTGGTTCATGAAGTGCAGCGGCACCTTGGTGTGCAACTTCTTGTTCGCATCAACGCGTTGGAAGTCCACGTGCAGCACGTACTGCTTGAACGGGTGGTATTGCACGTCGCGCAGGAGAACCTGTTGCGACTTGCCGGCCACTTCCAGTTCCAGGATCGACGAATGGAACACTTCTTTCTTCAGGGCATGCCACAGGGCGTTGTGATCGAGTTCGACCAGTTGAACGTCCGCAGCACCACCGTACACGATACCCGGGGTCTTGCCCGAGTTGCGCAGGCGGCGGCTCGCACCCGTACCTTGCTTGCTACGCTCGAAAGCGACGACTTTCATGTTTGACTCCTCTATCTGCCCGCGACCAAGCAGGGAAACCGGGATCATCGAAAAGGTGTGATCCCACAACAAGCGATGCGAACCTTCGTACGTTCGCATCGATCATGCAAAAAGACGCGAAGCCTGAGGGTTTCGCGTCTTTTCGCCAATTCTGCTTAACCTTCGGCGAACAGCGAGATCACCGAGTCGCCGCGCCGGATGCGGGAGAACGTCTCCGCGAGCAGGCCTGCGCTCGACAGCGGGCGGATCTTCGCGCACGCCAGGGATTCGGCCGAGAGCGGAATGGTATCCGTCACGACGAGTTCATCCAGTTCCGACGCCGTGATGCGCGCCGCCGCGCCGCCCGACAGGACCGGGTGGGTGGCGTAGGCGAACACCTGCTTGGCGCCGCGCTGCTTCAGCACTTGCGCGGCCTTGCACAGCGTGCCGGCGGTGTCGACCATGTCGTCCATGATGACGCAGGTACGGCCTTCGACTTCACCGATGATGTTCATCACTTCGGCGACATTCGCTTTCGGACGACGTTTGTCGATGATCGCCAGATCCGTGTTCAACTGCTTCGCGAGCGCACGCGCGCGCACCACACCGCCGACGTCCGGCGACACGACCAGCAGATGGTCATGATTCTGCTTGCGCAGGTCGCCGAGCAGTACGGGCGTGGCGTAGATGTTGTCGACGGGGATGTCGAAGAAACCTTGAATCTGGTCGGCGTGAAGGTCCATGGTGATCACGCGATCGACGCCGGCAATTTCCAGCATGTTCGCGACGACCTTTGCCGAGATGGCCACGCGCGCCGAACGCGGACGGCGGTCCTGGCGTGCATAGCCGAAGTAGGGGATGGCTGCGGTGATCCGGCCGGCGGATGCGCGCTTGAGCGCATCGACCATGATCATCAGTTCCATCAGATTGTCGTTCGTGGGAGCGCAGGTGGACTGCAGCACGAACACGTCCTTGCCCCGAACGTTTTCCTGAATCTCGACCATGATCTCGCCGTCGGAGAAACGGCTGACCATCGCTTTGCCAAGTGGGATTCCAAGGATTTTGACGACTTCCTGTGCAAGCGCGGGATTGGCGTTGCCAGTAAAAACCATCAGGCCGTCACTGCTCATCGTGCACCTGTCTGCGGCTGGGGGCGAGAGGAAAAACGCGAGAAAAAGAATGGCAGGGGAGGAAGGACTCGAACCCTCGCATGCCGGAATCAAAATCCGGTGCCTTGACCAACTTGGCGACTCCCCTACACTAACTTTGAGTTTCGCCGAGAAGTGTAGGACATGCCCGGCAAAACAAAACCTTATGACGCGAAAGCGAAGAGAGGATGAGAATCCAGACTTGCCGTTACCACACTCTTCCAGCTTGCCGGCAGTTTGACTTGCGCCATTTCTGCTTCGGCTCGGCTGGGGAAAGCGGCAAAAACGCTTGCTCCAGATCCGGTCATTCGCGCTGGCGCGAGACTGGAAAACCACTCGAGCACTTGCGCAACTTCCGCGTACTTTTCTGCAACTACAGCCTGCATGTCATTTCGACCGAAGCTGTCTGGCCAGTTAGTGTCTGACCTTTGCTGTGCAAGAAAGTCCATCATTGTGGCGACTTTCGTATCCCGTGTCAAGCTTTTTTCGGAGAAAATCGCCGCGGTTGGGACGTGGACAGCAGGATTCACCACCAGGAAGAAACGTTGCGGCAGTTTTACTGCTTGCAGCGCTTCGCCCACTCCTTCTGCGAAAGCATTTTGCCCGAAGACAAAAAACGGCACGTCCGCGCCGAGTTGCAGGCCGAGATTCTGCAGAATCTCACGCGAAAGATCAACACCCCAGAGACGATTTAACGCCAAAAGAGTCGTGGCCGCGTCGGAACTGCCTCCGCCGAGGCCCGCGCCCATCGGCAGTCGCTTGTCGATCTCGATGTCCACGCCATGCTGCACGCCTGTGTGCTGCTGGAGCAGGCGGGCGGCGCGCACCACGAGGTCGTCGGATTCCGCGACTCCCGGCACGTCCGTCTTGCGGCGGATGACGCCGTCATCGCGCCGCGTGAAGTGCAGGCGATCGCCCCAGTCGAGCAGCTGGAAAACCGTCTGCAACGAGTGATAGCCGTCCGGACGGCGTCCCGTGATGTGCAGGAAGAGGTTCAGCTTTGCCGGCGCGAGACAGTCACGGAGCGAATCGTGGGTTACGGACATGCGGTGTATTCAAACAAGGTGCGGAAACGTTACTGGTCGAGCACCAGCTTGATGTCGAGCGGCGGTTCGCTGCGCGAGAGATTCACGCGCTTGACGCCGGTGGCGGGCGCGTCGGCATAGGCCAGATAGTCGATCGTCCAGCCGTCCTGCTTGATCTCCTTCGGACGGCCGTTGTTCGCCTCGGGATCCAGCGTGGTCTGCGCGCGGGAAGTGGGCGCGGCCGACGGCTGCAGCCAGTAGCGCAGACCTTCCACCGGCAGCGCGAAGCCAAGCGTGTTCTGCATGAGCTGCGACACGTTGTCGGCGCTGGCGGGCTGCCGGTTCGGCAGTTCGAGCGTGGCGAGCGACGGTGACGACGTCACGATCGCCATCGTCTGGCCGAGCGGATTGCGCAGTTGCAGCGTGACGGTGTCGCCGGTTTCCTGCCAGTCGAAGTTGCCATACGCGTTGCGCTGCACGCCGTTCTGGTCGTTGTACTGCACCGAGAAGCGGCCGTGGTACTCACGGCTCGTCTGCGTCGAGAGGGACGTGCTGGCGTTGGAGGTCGTGGGAAGCCGCGGCTGGAGCGCGCAACCGGACATCGCGAGTACGGTTGCGAGGCCGAGCGCACCGCGTCGAAGGGATGCGCCGGCGAGAAAGTCGAATGCCATCAAAGATCGTTTACCTGGAGTCGTTTGAGCGTTTTGACGAGCGTGTCGTTGTCCGGTTCGAGTTTTTGCGCCTGGCGCCACGTGGCGCGCGCCTCGTCCTGCTGCCCGGACTTCCACTGGACTTCGCCCAGATGCGCGCCGATCTCCGCGTTCGGCTGAATCTTGTACGCGCTCGACAGGATCTTTTCCGCTTCCGCCGCATTGCCCTGACGGAAGCGCGCCCAGCCGAGGCTGTCCATGATGAAGGCGTCGTTCGGCGCGAGCGCGACCGCTTTCTCGATCAGCTTCACGGCTTCGTCGAGCCGCTGGTTGCGATCGACCAGCGAATAACCGAGCGCGTTGTAGGCCTGCGGATTGTTCGGCTGCGTGCGCATCAGCGTGCGCAACTGCGTTTCCATCACGTCGTAGTGGCCGTTCTTCTCGGCGGCCATTGCGTAGTCGTAGATGAGATCGGGATCATCGGGAAAGGCCGCGACAGCCTTCGCGAGGTTATCTTCCGCTTCCGGATAGCGATGCGCCTCGAACAGAATGGCCGAGTCCGTGCGCGCGAGCAACGCGAGGTCGCGCGGGTCGGAGCTCTGGAGGTTGCCGAGCAGCGCACGCGCTTCATCGACCTTGCCCTGCTTCGCGAGGATCTGCGCGCGCGTGATCTGCGCGGGCAGGTATTGCTGGCTCGTGCGCGGAATGCGGTCGAGCCACTGGCTCGCGACGTCGTCGTTCTTCTGTTCCAGCGCCATCTGCGCCAGGTAGATGTACGCCTGTCCCGGGTCCGCGCCGGGCGTGTTCTCCGCGGCCTTCGCGTACTGGTTCAGGTAATCCTGCGCCTTGTCGAACTGCTTCTTCTGGATGTTGATCAGCGCGAGCGCCATCAGCGGCGTCAGATCCTTCGCGTCGTTCTTGCGCATGATCTCGAACTGCTTCTGCGCGTCGTCGAGCCGGTCGGCCGACAGATACAGCTGCGCCAGCGCAAGCCGTGCATCATGCGACTTCGGGTTCTTGTCGACGTACTTCTCGAACGACGCGATCCCTTCCTGACGTTCCTGCGGACCCATGCGCGCCAGCGTCAGCGCGGCCGGCAGATAGTCCGGCTTGAGCTGCAGCGCTTTTTCGAGCGACGCCTTCGCGCCCGGCTGATCGTCGGCGAGCAGTTGCTGGCGTGCAAGCGCGAGTTGCGCTTCGGGCCGGTCCTGGTCGTTGGCGGTCAGGTCCTTCAGGACATTCAAACCGCCCACCCGATTCGGCCCGCGCGCCAGCAGCGCCTGCAACGACAACAGCGCTTCGCCGCGCTGCGCGGGCGCCACTTTCGCGAGTTCGCGCTCGAGCGTGGGCTTCGCGTCTTCCGGCTTGCCGGCGACGATCTGCAGCGACGCGCTCAGTTGCGACGCGCGCTCCGAATGCGGCGCGAACTGCTGCCAGAGTTGTGCCGATGTGAGCGCGTCGTTCGGGCTCTGGGCGGCGATGGCGATCTCGGTCGCGCGCTGCGCGAAACGCGGATCGTGCGTGTCGCGGGCCAGCGCGAGATAGGTCTGGAATGCGGGCGCGGGCTGACCGCGCTGCAGGGCGACTTCCGCGGCCAGAACCTGGAAGACGATCTGGCTGGACATCGATACGTTCGGCAGGTCCTGCGTTTCACTGCCGCTGACCGGCGCGGTGAGCAGTTCGGCGGCGTTCTGCGCGTCGGCCTGGTCGTCGCTGCTTGGAGCGGAGGTTGCGCCTGGAACGGGTGAAGCATTGGGTTCCTGAGCGTGTACGGGCGTGAACGCAAGCGCCGACATCGCAAGCGCGACGGCGCCGGCGATGCGCGACATGGGCATGGCGAACGAATGCGCCAAGCCGGCCTGACGCTTCGCAAACAGCTTCATGACGAACGGGTTCATGGAATTCCAGACGATGTTTCGGTCGATTGTAACGCGGTCGCTAAAATACCGGCACAACGCCCCAGCAAGTCTCACTCCACACAAATGCCCGAACTGCCAGAAGTCGAAGTCACCCGCCGGGGAATCGAACCGTATGTCGCCGGAAGGCGCGTCGAGCATGTCGATGTCCGCACGCCGGCCTTGCGCTGGCCGATTCCGGCGCACCTGCCGAAGACGCTCGATCGTCTGAAGATCGAGCGGGTCGAGCGGCGCGGCAAGTACCTGTTGTTCGAGACCGTGGAGGGCTGGCTGATTGTTCATCTCGGCATGACCGGCACGCTGCGCGTCCTGCGTCACACGCCGCGTCCGCCTGACGCCGCGAAGCATGATCACGTCGATATCGTGTTCGACGATTTCATCCTGCGCTTTCGCGATCCGCGCCGTTTCGGCGCGATTCTCTGGCATCCCCGCGCCGATGGCGACGTCTTCGATCATCCGCTGCTCGCGAGTCTCGGCGTCGAGCCGTTCTCGCCGGAGTTTTCGGGCGCGCTGCTGTTCCGGGAGACGCGCGGACGCAAGGTGTCGGTGAAGCAGGCGCTGCTGGCGGGCGGGATCGTCGTGGGGGTGGGCAACATTTACGCATCGGAAAGCCTGTTTCGCGCCGGCATCCGCCCGACGACCGCCGCGGGACGCATCTCGCTCGTGCGCTACGATCTGCTCGCCGACGCGGTGCGCGTGACGCTCGCCGCCGCCATTGAAAAGGGCGGCAGCACCTTGCGCGATTTCGTCGGCAGCAATGGCGAATCGGGCTATTTCCAGCTCGACTACTTCGTCTATGATCGCGCGGGCCTGCCGTGTCACGTCTGCGGCACGCCGATCAGACAGATCGTCCAGGGGCAACGCTCCACCTACTTCTGCCCGCGCTGCCAACGCTGATTCCGATGCTCGCCCTCACCGATTTCTCCACGCGCCTGATCGCGTGGCAACGCATTCACGGCCGCCACGACCTGCCGTGGCAAAACACGCGCGACGCGTATCGCATCTGGCTGTCGGAGATCATGTTGCAGCAGACGCAGGTGTCCACCGTCATCCCGTATTACGCGCGCTTTCTCGAACGGTTTCCTTCGGTGACGGCGCTCGCCGATGCCCCGCTCGACGATGTCATGGCGCTCTGGGCCGGTCTCGGCTACTACTCGCGGGCGCGCAACCTGCATCGTTGCGCGCAGGTCGTCGCGTACGAGCACGGCGGCGCCTTTCCCCAGACCGTGGACGAACTGGCGGAACTGCCTGGCATCGGCCGTTCGACGGCGGCGGCCATTGCGTCGTTCGCGTTCAGTGCGCGCGCGACGATTCTCGACGGCAACGTGAAGCGCGTGCTGGCGCGGGTATTCGGTGTCGAAGGCTTCACGGGCGAAAAGCGCGTGGAAAACGCGCTTTGGACGCTGGCCGAATCGCTGTTGCCGGATGCGGCGAAACCGGATGAAGTCACCGCGTACACGCAAGGTCTGATGGATCTCGGCGCGACGCTCTGCGTGCGCGGCAAGCCCGACTGCGCGCGTTGTCCGTTCATGGCGGATTGCGTCGCGAAGGTCGAAGGGCGGCAGCGCGAGTTGCCCGCCGCCCGGCCGAAGAAGACCGTGCCGACGCGCAAGACCTGGATGCTGGTGCTGAAGGACGGCGATTCCGTGCTGCTGGAAAAGCGCCCGCCCACGGGTATCTGGGGCGGCCTGTGGAGCCTGCCCGAAGCGGCCGACGAGACGGCGCTCGCGACGCTTGCGCAGCGCTTCGGCGGCGATGAGTCCTTGCAGCGGCTCGCACCGCTGACCCACACGTTCACTCACTTCAAGCTCGATATCGAGCCGCGTATCGGCGTGGCGCGTGGTGCGCCGCTCGAGGCGATGAACGTCGAAACCGTGTGGGCGCCGCTTGCGCGCATCGATGCCTACGGCGTGCCCTCGCCCGTGCGCAAGCTGCTCGACGCGCTGAGCGGTTCGCTGATTTAAGGCGTCACTCAGCGTCAGAGCAGCTGATGGTGCTGCATGTAGTGATGCACGACATCGATGCGCGCGCCGGCGTCCATCAGTTCCATCAGCTTCTGGCGGGCGCGCATCGGGATCGGCAGGATTTCGGAGAGGCGGTTGGACACCCAGGTGGGATCGTCGAACAGAAAGGGTTCGACGAACGGCAGATTCTGCGGTTCGCGCTCCCGGATCGTATCGATGATGCGCTCCAGCACTTCCGCGCATGCGCCGAACTTGGCCAGCGTTTCCGAGCCCTGCAAGGGCTGGTCGTCGCCCAGCAGCTGCGCGGTGCCGACCAGCAGGTTGCTCGGCTCGACGCGATGATCGATCAGCTTGAAACGCGCCGTGCCGCGCGCCTGCACGAGCAGCAGGCCGAAAGTATCGACATCGCATTCGGCGATCTCGGCAAGGCAGCCGATCGGCTCCGGCACCGACGGATCGCCCGGCGAGGCAACTTCATGCCCGCTTTTCAGCAGGCAGACGCCGAACGGCGATTGCTCGCGCAGACAACCGCGCGCCATGTCCAGGTAACGCGCCTCGAAGATCTTGAGCGGCAGCAGCCCGCCGGGAAACAGCACGGTGTGAAGCGGAAACAGCGGCACATCGTCCAGAACCGGATTCGCGGGAATCGAAGACATCGCGTCCCTCCAGGGTGGATCGCCGGCGTGGCGATCAGGTTCGCGCGTGAACCGCTTCGCCATCCACCGGGATGGGCGCGTCACGATGCCGCACGATCACATTGGCCTGGTCGCGAAAACGCGCGGCAAGCGCCTCCGCGATGAACACCGAACGATGCTGTCCGCCCGTGCATCCGACCGCAACGGTCAGATAGCTGCGGTTGTCATCGCGAAAACGTGGCAGCCATTTGCCGACGAACGCGCCGATGTCCTCGATCATCTCGCCGACCAGCGGCTGCGCCGAGAGAAAGTCGATGATGGGCTTGTCGCGGCCGGTGAAGGGGCGCAGCTCGCGGTCGTAGTAGGGATTGGGCAGGGTGCGGACGTCGAACACGAGATCGGCGTCGAGCGGCACGCCGCGCTTGAAGCCGAACGATTCGAACATCAGCGTGAGATCGGCCGCGTCGGTTTCGACGAAGCGCTTGACCCATGCGCGCAGCACGTTCGCGCGCAGATTGCTGGTGTCGATCTGATGCCCGTACTCCGCGAGGCCGGCGACCAGTTCGCGTTCGCGTTCGATCGCCTCGGCCAGCGAATTCAGCAAGCCGACGTCGGCTTCGCGCATCGGCGGACCGGACAGCGGATGACGCCGGCGTGTTTCGGAAAAGCGCTGGATGAGCGACTGCGTGCTCGCGTTCAGGAACAGCACGCGCAGGTCGTATTCTGCCGAGAGCGTGTGGATGATGCTGGGGACTTCATCGAGCGAAAGGCTGGAGCGCGCGTCGATGGCGACGGCCAGGCGGGTCTGTCCTTCCTTCGCGAGATGGGCGGCAAGTTCGGGCAGAAAACGGGGCGGCAGGTTGTCGACGCAGTAGTAGCCGCCGTCTTCCAGCGCGTTCAAGGCAACGGACTTGCCGGAACCGGAGATGCCGGTAATCAGGATGATACGCATGGGAATCGGCTCGTTCGCTTAATCTTAGCACCTGCTCTTGATTCGAATCCGGGCGCGAAATGATCGCTGCGCTCGCTGCAATCTACGTTACGCGACTGCCTCAGATCAGCTTGCCGGGAAACTGGCTGTCCGGATCCTGCATGGCGAGCCGCTGACGATCCATGAAGTCGCGCAAGGTATCGATGCCGCGCAGTTGCAGGATCGTGTTGCGCACCGCGGCTTCCACCAGCACCGCAAGGTTGCGGCCTGCTGCCACCTGGATGGTCACCTTGCTGATCGGCAGGCCGAGGACGTCGACGGTCTGGCTCTCCAGCGGCAGGCGCTGGAATTCACCGTCGGGACGGCGTACCAGCTGCACGATCAGCTTCAGTTTCATCTTCCGGCGCACGGCGGTCTCGCCGAAGATGGTCTTGATGTCGAGCAGGCCCAGACCGCGCACTTCGAGCAGGTTCTGCAACAGCGGCGGGCAGCGGCCTTCGACGAAGTCCGGGCCGAGCCGCACGAAATCGACGGCGTCGTCCGCCACCAGGCCGTGACCGCGGCTGATGAGCTCCAGGCCCAGTTCACTCTTGCCGAGACCGGAGTCGCCGGTGAGCAGCACGCCCATCCCGAGGATGTCGATGAACACGCCGTGCAAGGTCGCGCGCGGCGCGAGGATGCGCGACATGTAGGCGCGCAGGCTGTCGATGACCGCCGCCGCCGACATGCGCGTCGTGAATAGCGGCGTCGACGAGCGCGTGCAGCGCAGGACCAGTTCGGGCGGCGCGCCGACTTCGCCCGCGACGACCAGGAACGGCGGTTCGAGCGCGATCAGTTCGGCCATGTGGCGCGAACGGTCTTCGTCGGATTGGCGCTGGTAGTAGTTGATCTCGGCGTCGCCGAGCACCTGGATGCGGTTCGGGTGGATCAGGTTCAAATGGCCGACGAGGTCGGCGCTCGACGTCGCGTTCGCTACGGTTTCGCTCGAGAAACCGCGCTCCCAGCCTTCATGCCCCGTGAGCCAACTGAGCTTCAGAGTGGCGGCGTTGTCGTCGAAAATGCTTTGGGCGTTGATGCTGGACGTATCCATGAGGCCGGAACTCCGTTGGAAGCCGGGAGCAGCCTTCGCTTGACGACGAAGCGGGTTGCTTCGATACGCCGCATGGCGCTGCTTTTGACCGATTGTGCCCCAGAAGCCTGACGTAAGCGAGGCGCGTCCAATGCAGGAGCGGGACGGACGCGAACAGGACGGACACGCTCTGGACGCGGATCCGCCCGGGTCGTGCGGCTATTACGGTTGCCACTGCGTGAGCACTTGATAGAGCGCTTCACGATTTTCTTCCTTGTGCAGACGCTCGCGCGCCTCGCTGTCGGAGAGCAGTTGCGCGATCTCCGAGAGAATTTCCAGATGCTGCTGGGTGGCCTGTTCGGGCACGAGCAGGAAGATCAGGAGGGAGACCGGCTGGCCGTCGGGGGATTCGAACGCGACGGGTTCGGACAGGCGCACGAACGCGGCGAGCGGCTGCTTGAGTCCCTTGATGCGGCCATGAGGAATGGCGACGCCTTCGCCGAGGCCGGTCGAGCCGAGTCTTTCACGAGCGAAGAGGTTGTCGGTGACGATACTGCGGGCGATACCGTTCTGATTTTCGAAGATCAGGCCCGCTTGCTCGAATACACGTTTCTTGCTGGTAACGGACAGTCCGAGAACGACGTTCTCGATGGGAAGAAATTTGGCTAAACGATTCATGTTGGCAGGCTGATGCGTGGCCTGAAAGCTCCTCATCGTGGCTGCTGTCTGAAAGCGCTCACGGCGATGTGAAACAAAAAGTGCGCTGACGGCGGTTCCCTGCAGCGTGCCTGTCGTGTGGCCCCGAAAAATTACCGGACCATTATAGAACAGGCCTTACCGCGATGGTGCGCCGCGCAAACGTACGGTTGGCGATCCAATGTGCAGTACAAAACACTGAAAATCAATGGCTTGGGCGAATCACAGCCAAAATGCAACAAAAAAGCCGCCAGGCAAGGCGGCTTCTGTTCGATGCAACTCCGTCAGGCGCGTGTCAGCAGATTCGAGGTTTTCCTCCAAATGCACCCGCCGTCGTTCGGGCGGCGGGCCTGCGGTGCATCGGTCAGTCTTACGGCGACGGCGCCTCGATGCTCTGCGGCTCCGCGTGGTACTTCACTGATTCATGCGCGTGGCCCTGGATCTTGTCCTTGTGCTTGATGACCTGGCGGTCGAGCTTGTCGACCATCAGGTCGATTGCCGCATACATATCAGCGTCACAACTCTCGATGAAAATGTCCTTGCCCTTGAGGTGCAGGTTGATTTCCGCCTTTTGGCGCTTGTCCTTTTCCCTATGATTGTCGACCGAGAGGACAACGTTGCCGTCGATAACTTGATCGAAATGACGGAGCACCCTGTCCAGCTTCGTGATCACGTACTCGCGCAACGCAGGCGTCAATTCGAGGTGATGTCCGCTGATCTTCAGATTCATAGTTGCTCTCCAAGCTAGTGGCCGTATGCCACGAAGCTCGTCCGATGCCGGTCGCGGTGCGATCCCTCAGCGCTTCAACAGAATGCGCTTGAAAAACGGGTCGCATCGGCCGGCTCGTGCGCGCGTTCGCGGGACGGCCGGTCAACGTCCATCGCAATATGCAATGGACTACAGAGACGGGTCATAGAGACTTGCGCAGATTCACTGCCGGAATTCGGAGCGCTTCGCGGTATTTCGCTACGGTGCGCCGCGCAACGACAAAACCTTGTTCCGCCAGCAATTCGGCGATGCGGCTGTCTGAAAGAGGAGTTTTGGGTTCTTCCGCTCCTATCAGTTGCTTGATGAGGGCCCGGATCGCCGTGGACGATGCCGCGCCTCCTGTGTCAGTCGAGACGTGTGAACCGAAGAAGTATTTGAACTCGAGCGTCCCGAACGGGGTGAGCATGTACTTCCCGGTGGTCACACGAGAAACCGTCGACTCGTGTAAACCCAGCGTATCAGCAATCTCCCGCAAAACCAAGGGGCGCATGGCGATTTCGCCATGTGCAAAAAAGTTCTTCTGACGCTCGACAATAGCCTGCGCAACACGCAGGATCGTCTCGAATCTTTGCTGAATATTCTTGATCAGCCAGCGCGCTTCCTGAAGCTGTTGCCGCAGCGATCCGCTGCCCGGATCGCCCCGGTTGTTGCGCAGGATATTCGCGTACAAATGATTGATGCGCAGCTTCGGCACGATCTCCGGATTCAGCTCGGCCGTCCAGCCGCCGGTGGTCTTCCTGACCAGGATGTCCGGCACCACGTAGTCCGCTTCGCTCTTGCCATACGCCGCGCCCGGAAACGGCTCCAGCGACTTGATCAGCACGTGCGCGTCGCGCAGGGCGTCGTCGCTGGCCTTGAGCTGCTTGCGCAGCCGCGTGAAGTCGCGCGCGGCGAGCAATTCGAGATGGTTCGTGACGATGTCCAGCGCCAGCGTCCGCGTAGGTGACGCTTCGAGCCGCAGCAATTGCAGCTTCAGACATTCCGACGCCGACCTTCCACCGACGCCCGACGGATCGAAACTCTGCAGCAACGCGAGTGCCGCGCTCAGTTCGTCGACTTCGACTTCGAGTTCTTCGGGCAGGTCGGCCTGGATTTCGTCGAGCGATGAAGTCAGATAGCCGTCTTCATCGAGCGACTCGATCAGGAACGTGATCAACGCGCGATCCCGCTGATTCGCCGAAGTCATGCGCAACTGCGCGGTCAGGTGGTCGCGCAGCGTGGTGGTGGATTCATGGATCTGCAGCGGCGGAAGATCGTCGTCGTCCGAGGCGTTGCTCGCGCGGCCGTAGTCTTCCAGGTTCCACGAACTCGTATCCGTACCGCCGTCCGAGCCCATGCCGTTGTACTCGTCGACACCCTGAGGCTCGCTGTTTTCCGAGCGTTCGGAACTGGACGTGCTGGAGGACGAGCCGTTGCTCATCATCGAGTCGCCGGGCGCGCTGGACGCCGCGGGCGCTGCGATCAGCGAACCGTCCGCCGCCACCCGCAGCGGGCTGGCGATCCAGTCGTCTTCGTTCTCGAGGAGCGGGTTCTGGGAGATCGCCATGGCGACCTCCTGCTGCAATTCGAGCGTGGACAACTGCAGCAGCCGGATCGACTGCTGCAGTTGCGGTGTCAGCGCAAGATGCTGCGAGAGGCGGAGTTGGAGGCTGGCTTTCATGGCAAGGTTTTCTTCATTGTAGAGAGTTTGCCACGCGCGCGAAACCTCGCGGCGAATCCAGAATGACGCGTGCCGCCCCGAGGGCGGCACGTAAGTTTTGCTGCTTGCGCTTCATGCTGCGCACGTGATGCGGTCACATGCGGAAGTGTTCGCCGAGGTACACGCGCCGCACGTTCTCGTTCTCGATGATCTCGCTCGGCGCACCGGCCGCGAGCACGCTGCCGTCGCTGATGATATACGCGTGATCGCAGATGCCGAGCGTTTCGCGGACGTTGTGGTCCGTAATCAGCACGCCGATGTTGCGCTGCTTCAGGAACTTCACGATCTTCTGGATTTCCAGCACGGCGATCGGATCGACGCCCGCGAACGGCTCGTCGAGCAGAATGAAGCTCGGATTGGTCGCAAGTGCGCGCGCAATTTCCACGCGCCGGCGTTCGCCGCCCGACAGCGACAGCGCCGGGTTCTCGCGCAAATGCGCGATCTGCAGTTCGTCGAGCAGGGCTTCGGCGCGCTGCGAGATGGCGTCCTTGGACAGGCGCTTGCCGGACTCGTCGGTCTGCAGCTCGAGCACCGCACGAATGTTCTGCTCGACCGTGAGCTTGCGGAACACCGATGCTTCCTGAGGCAGATACGACAGGCCAAGATGGGCGCGCTGGTGAATGGGCAGCAGGCTGATCGAGTTGCCGTCGAGGTCGATTTCGCCGGCGTCGAGCGGCACCAGGCCGACGATCATATAGAACGAAGTCGTCTTGCCCGCGCCGTTCGGCCCGAGCAGGCCGACCACTTCGCCGCTCTTGACGTCGAGTGACACGTCCTTGACGACGGTGCGCGAGCCGTAGCGCTTCTTCAGATTGCGGACGACGAGCGAACTCGACTGGCCTTCCGGCTGACGGTGGGGCATGGCGGGCGCGTTCACTGCTGCGGCGTTCCTTGAATGGTGTTCGACGGCGTCAGCGTGGCCGGCGGGCCGTTCAGCGGCGCGGCGCCGCCGGAGCGCGGCGCGAGCATGGCGCGCACGCGGCCGCTCGGATTGCCGGGTCCCGCGACGTCCTTGCCGGCGCTCGCCGTGTAGAAGTCCTTCTGGCCGTCATAGGTGATGACGCTGCCGTGCACCTCGTCCTGTACGTTCGTCAGGCCTTGCAGGCGGCGCACGGTGGCGCGCGTCGTGAGTTTCGTGAAATCGTTCTTGCCGTCGTAATCGATGCGCACCGCGTTGCCGTCGATGTACTCGTTCACGCCGTCGCGCTTCTGGCGGAAGTACGAAAGATTGTTGCCGGTGGAGGTGCCGGTGGCGTACTGATACCCCTGCGGATCCTGCGTGACCTCGACGCGGTCGGCCTTGATGACGATCGTCCCTTTGGTCGCGACGACGTGGCCGGTGAAGATGTTCTTCTGGTTGAGGTCGTCATACGACATGTTGTCCGCTTCGATGTTGAGCGGCTTGTCCTGGTCGGCCTTTTCCGCGTGCGCGGGCGCTGCCGTCAACGCGATCAAGGACGCGAGGGCGGCGCTCAGCACGGCGCCCGGGAGTCGCGGGAAACGCGAGAAGGGGCGCACGATGCTGCGCGCGTGCGTGGCGCGCGCGGGGCCGCCATCAGGACGGGGGAACCTTTCGTTCATGCAGTCACAATTCGGATGGGAGTGCCGGGTCACTTGGAAGCGCCGCCCTTGATGTCCGAGGCGGCGATCGAGCCGCGCACGTTGCCGAAGAGCTTCATTTCCCGGGTCACGTTGTTGTAGTTCATGCCATCGGCCGTCATTACGGACGGGCCGCGCTGAAGTCTAACCGGTTTTTCCGTTTCGATGACATCGTCGTTCACCAGCACGCGAAAATGCTGCGAATCCGCCTGCATCTGCGGATCTCCGTAACCAGCGGCGCGCAGGATGCGGGCATTGTCATAGAGATTGACGACCGAGACGTCGCCGTTCACCGTGCCGCGCTGCGCGGTGGCCGTGACCGTCGGCTTCTGCGGCTGGAACATGCGCAGCGCGGGCAGCGTCAGGTCGCTGATTTCGTCGTCTTCATAGTGAACCATCGACTTCGCCGTCAGACGATATTGCGTCGAGCCGGTGGCGTCGAGTTCGGAGACCGAGAAGTTGTTCGCGAAATAATCGGGTGTATGGCGCTTCGGCTGTTCCGGCGCTTGCGCCGCCGGCGGCAGCGTGGCCTGCAACAGCCAGTACGTGACACCCGCGAGCGCGGCCATCGCGAGGAGCGGCAGCAGCGAGGCGAGTTTTCCTGGGCGCTGCATGACGTCAGCCCCCGAGCGCCGCGGCGAGCAGGTCGTCGTAGCGGTGTTGCGCGCGCAGGATGGCATCGCAGACTTCGCGCACCGCGCCATGGCCGCCGCGCGACTGCGCAACCCAATGCACGCGCTGGATCACGTCCGGATGCGCGTTCGCCGGCGCGGCTGCGAAGCCGCAGCGGCGCATCACCGCGAGATCCGGCCAGTCGTCGCCCATGTAGCCGCAGTCGCCCGCCGGGATGCCGGTCTTCTCGAGCAGTTCAGCCAGCGCGACCGTCTTGTCCGCCACGCCCTGATACAGATGCGTGATGCCCAGTTCCTTCGCACGCGCCGCGACGATGCCGGACTGGCGTCCCGTGATGATCGCCGTCTGCACGCCGACCGACTGCAGCATCTTCACGCCGTGGCCGTCGAGCGAATTGAACGACTTCATCGCGTCGCCCTCGGCGGTGAAGTAAAGACTGCCGTCAGTGAAGACGCCGTCGACGTCGAATACCATCAGACGGAGGCGGCTGGCGCGCTCGGCGGCGCTTGCGCCGGCCGACGGCATGGAAGACGGCTGCTGCGCCATCAGATCACCTTCTTGGAAAAGAGGTCGTGCATGTTCAGTGCGCCGATCAGCGTCGCATCGGCGTCGACGACCAGCATCTGATTGATGCGATAACGCTCCATCAGTTCCACGGCCTCGACCGCGAGATGATCCGGCGCGATGGTCTGCGGGTTACGGGTCATGACATCGGCGATGCGCAGCGAACGGAAATCGCCGTCGCGTTGCAGGATGCGGCGCAGGTCGCCGTCCGTGAAGATGCCGTGCACGCGCTGCGCGCCGTCGATCACGGCGGTCATGCCCATGCGCTTGTCCGTGATCTGGAACAGCGCGTCCGAAACGGTTGCATCGAGCGAGACCCGGGGCACTTCGTCGCCGGTGCGCATGACGTCGCGCACATAGGTCAGCAGCCGCCGGCCGAGTGCGCCGCCCGGATGCGAGCGCGCGAAGTCCTCGGGACCGAAGCCGCGCGCGTCGAGCACGGCGACGGCGAGCGCGTCGCCGAGCGCCATCGCGGCGGTGGTGCTGGCGGTGGGCGCGAGATTCATCGGGCACGCTTCCTTGTCGACGCGTGCGTTGAGATGCATGTCCGCCAGTTGCGCGAGACTCGATTCGGGACGGCCGGTGATGGCGATCAGTTTTGCGCCAAGACGCTTGATGAGCGGCAGAATGGCAACGAGTTCTTCCGTTTCGCCGGAGTTCGACAGCGCGATGAAGATGTCGTCGGCGGTGACCATGCCGAGGTCGCCGTGGCTGGCTTCGGCCGGATGCACGAAGAAGGCGGGGGTGCCGGTGCTGGCGAGCGTCGCGGCGAACTTGCGCGCGACATGGCCCGACTTGCCGATGCCCGACACGACCACGCGGCCGCGGCAGCCGAGCAGGACTTCCACCGCGTTGATGAAGTTTTCGTCGAGGAGAGGAGAGAGGCCGCGAACGGCGTCGGCTTCGATCTGAATTACATCGCGAGCCAGCGCCAGCGCCCGGTCGCCATTGATTTTCGCTATCATGCGCGGAGTATAGCAAAGGCGATTCTCTGCCGCGCCGCCCGGCGCGCCGCGCGCCGCCGCCTATCCGCCCCCGCGAGTCCGGCCGTCCCGGGCTCTTCCAAGACGCCGCAGCGCAAGGTCGCACGCGCTGCCGCACACTGCCGAACGAGGACGCTAGACGGATGATTTCTCCGCTCGAAATGACGTTGCTGCTGCTGCTGTGTTCAGTGGCGGGCGTCGTGGTATTTCGCTATTTCAACCTGCCGCCGATGCTCGGCTATCTGACGGTCGGCATCATCGTGGGCCCGCACGCGGCGGGTATCGCGCCGGATACGGACCGCGCGCAGCACCTCGCCGAATTCGGCGTCGTGTTCCTGATGTTCTCCATCGGGCTCGAGTTTTCATTGTCGAAATTGCGCTCGATGCGGCGCATCGTGTTCGGCCTCGGCGCGAGCCAGGTCGGGGCCACCATCGCGCTGGCCATGATCTTCGGCTGGATCGCGCATTTCTGGATCGAGATGTCGTGGCAGGCCAGCTTCGCGCTGGGCGGCGCGCTGTCGATGTCGTCCACGGCGATCGTCAGCAAGCTGCTCGCCGAGCGGCTCGAACTCGAATCGGAGCACGGCCGCAACATCTTCGGCGTGCTGCTGTTCCAGGATCTGGCCGTGGTGCCGCTGCTCATCATCATCGCGGCGCTCGGCAACGGCAACTCGTCCCAGCTGGCGATGTGGCTGGGCATCGCGGCGGTGAAGATCGTCGTTGCGCTGACCGTGCTGCTGTTCATCGGCCAGAAGTTCATGACGCGCTGGTTCGACCTGGTCGCGCGGCGCCGCTCGCAAGAGCTGTTCATGCTGAACCTGTTGCTGGTGACGCTCGGCGCGGCCTTCATCACCGACAAGTTCGGGCTGTCGCTCGCGCTGGGCGCGTTCATCGCCGGGATGCTGATCGCCGAGACGCCGTACCGGCATCAGGTGGAAGAAGACATCAAGCCGTTCCGCGACGTGCTGCTGGGCCTGTTCTTCGTGACCACCGGCATGCTGCTGAACCCGCGCGTGATCTGGGAGCATCCGTTCCTGGTGCTCGGCTTCTTCGTCGTGCCGATCCTGCTCAAGGCCGTGATGATCACTGCGCTGTCGCGCGCGTTCGGCGCGCCGCAGGGCGTCGCGATGCGCACGGGTCTCGGTCTGGCGCAGGCGGGCGAATTCGGCTTCGTTCTGCTGAACCTGATCCTGGATTCGCATCTGGTCGACTCCACCATCCTCCAGGCGATCCTCGTCGCGATGCTGCTGTCCATGCTCGCCGCGCCGTTCATCATCCAGAACGCCGACCGCATCGTGCTGCGGCTGTCATCGACGGAGTGGATGCTGCAATCGTTGCAGATGACCAAGATCGCGACGCAGAGCCTCAAGCAGAGCGGCCACGTGATCATCTGCGGCTACGGCCGGGCCGGGCAGAACCTCGCGCGCATGCTGGAGCAGGAAGGCATCTCGTACGTGGCGCTGGACCTGGATCCGGACCGTGTGGCGGCGGCCGCGGCGGCGGGCGAATCGGTCGTGTTCGGCGACGCCGGGCGGCGCGAGTCGCTGCTGGCGGCGGGTCTGCATCGTGCTGCGACGGTGGCGATCACGTATGCGAACACGCCGTCGGCGATGCGCGTGCTGCACAACATCCATGAGCTCGCGCCGACCTTGCCGGTGATCGTGCGCACCGTCGACGACGCCGATCTCGAGAAGCTCACGGCCGCGGGCGCGACTGAGGTGATTCCGGAGATCGTGGAGGGCAGCCTGATGCTGGCGTCGCACACGCTGGTGCTGATGGGCGTGCCGATGCGGCGCGTGGTGCGGCGCGTCGAGGAAATGCGCGACGCGCGCTACAGCCTGCTGCGCGGCTACTTTCACGGCGCCGACGATGCCGACGACGACGATGGCCACGAGCAGGTCCGGCTACAATCCGTACCGATCGACGCGAACTCGGAGGCGGTCGGCCATTCGCTCGACGATCTGGGGCTGGTCGGCCGTGGGGTCGAGGTGACCGCGATCCGGCGCCACGGCATCCGGGGTGTCGCGCCCGATCCCGAAACCAAGTTGCGCGCCAATGACATCGTCGTGCTGCGCGGCCTGCCCGAAAAGCTGGCACAGGCCGAGGAACGGCTCTCGCGACATCGCCGGGCGGCGTAATTTCCTTTTGTTGTTCCTTTCTGTCACGGGCGAGCGCGGCCTCACGGCGCGAACACCGGAGAAACCATGTCCATTTCCTCTTCGAACGCCGAGCGCGACGCCGCGCGTTTCATCAAGGAGCGCGTGCGCACTGTCGAGAACTGGCCGCAGGCCGGCGTGCAGTTCCGCGACATCACGCCCGTGCTGCAGGACCGCCGCGCGCTGCGTACGCTGATCGACCTGTTCGTGCAGCGCTATATCGACGAGGACATCAATGTCATTGCCGGCATGGACGCGCGCGGTTTCATCATCGGGCCAATCCTGGCGTACGAGCTGAGCCTCGGCTTCGTGCCGATCCGCAAGCAAGGCAAGCTGCCGTACCGGACGCTGTCGCAGTCGTACGAGCTCGAGTATGGCCGCGCGACCGTCGAGATCCACGAGGACGCCTGCAAGCCGGGCGACCGCGTCGTGATCGTGGACGATCTGGTTGCCACCGGCGGCACGATGATGGCCGGCAAGATCCTGCTCGAACGGCTCGGCGCCGAAGTGGTCGAGGCGGCAGCGATCATCGATCTGCCGGACTTGGGCGGCTCGAAGCTCCTGCGCGACAACGGCGTGCCGCTCTACACCGTGTGCGAGTTCGGGGGACACTGACATGCCCCACTTCCTGCTGTTTCTCGCGGCCTCGGTGGCGATCACCGTTGCGCCGGGACCGGACAACCTGCAAGTGCTCGCGCGCGGCATCTCGCAGGGACGGCTCGCCGGAGTGGTCGCCGCGCTGGGCTTCGCCTGCGGCGTGCTGTTCCACACGACGCTCGCGGCGCTCGGCGTCGCCGCGCTGCTGCGCTCGTCGCCGCTCGCGTTCCAGGCCGTCAAGCTCGCGGGCGCGGCGTATCTGGTGTGGATCGGCATCAAGGCGTTGCGCAGCCATGGTCTCGCCAACGCGCATGCACGTCCGCGCCAGCCGCTTGCAACGGTCTTCCGCCAGAGCGTGATCGGCAATCTGCTGAATCCGAAGGTCACGCTGTTCTTCATCGTGTTCCTGCCGCAGTTCGTCGATCCGCACGGCGCGCAAAGCGTGATGCTGCAAATGTTCGAACTCGGCGGCGTGTTCATGCTGCAGACGGTGGTCGTGTTCTCGCTGTTCGGCATCGGCGCGGGCCTGATCGGCGCGTGGCTGGCGCGCCGGCCGCGCGTCGGCGTGTGGCTCGACCGCCTCGCCGGCGTGACCTTCATCGCGCTCGGCATTCGCGTCGCGCTGCGCGACTGACCCGCTTATTTCTCGCTCATGACCCTGCCCGCCATCCACGCGGCGCGCCGTTTCGACGCCGCCGCGCACGCTCCATTCCTTATCGGCGCTGAACGAGTCGGCTGGATCCGCCATGCCGATGTCGCCGCGCTGCGCCGCTGGCCCGAAGTCTTCCAGTTCGACGCCGCCTCGGTACGCCTGCAACCCACGCTCGCCGATGTGAATTCACGCAGCGCGGCGCTCGGCGCGGTGATCGGCGCGCTGTACGCCGAAGGCAAGATTCCCGGATGGCGCGACGAAACCTACGCGATCCGCAATGACTTCGACGCCGCGCCGCTCGCGTTCATCGAACGCGCGGCGTCGCGCTTCTTCGGCACGATGACCTACGCGGTGCATCTGAACGGCATCGTAAAATGCGCGGACCGCGCGCCGGAACTGTGGATCGCGCGCCGCAGCGACACCAAGGCGACCGATCCCGGCATGCTCGATAACGTCGTCGCGGGCGGCATCGGCTGGGGGCTCGGTCTGATGCCGACGCTCGTGAAGGAATGCTGGGAAGAAGCCGGCATGAGCGCGGAACTCGCCCAGACGGCCGAGCCCGGCCGCACGCTGCACGTGCTGCAATCCCTGCCCGAGGGCACGCAGGCCGAACAGATCTTCGTCTACGACCTCTTGCTGCCGCCCGATTTCGCGCCGCGCAACCAGGACGGCGAAGTCGGCGAACACCGGCTCGCGCGCATCGGCGAAGTCGCGCGCTGGATAGAAGAGGGCGCGTTCACGGTCGATGCCAGTCTCGCCACGCTGGATTGCATGCTGCGCCGCCAGTGGATCGACGAGGACGCGTGCGAGGGCATCGCCGCGCTGTTCGCGCCGCCCGCCGCAGACCGCGCGCAGTGAACATCAAGAATCCAATGAACGAGGACAGGTCATGTCGACCGAACATAGCTTTTATCTGAAACTGTCGTGCCCGGATCGTCCGGGAATCGTCCATGCCGTGTCAGGCTTCCTGTTCAATCTCGGCGCCAATATCCTCGACTCCGCGCAGTTCGGCGACAGCCGCACCGGCGAATTCTTCATGCGCGTGCATTTCCAGGAAGTCGGCGGCGATCCGGGCATCGACGCGCTGCGCACCTCCTTCAGCACGCTTGCCGACGAGTTCGGCATGCGCTGGGAGCTGCATGACGCGTCGGTGAAGCCGCGCGTGGTCATCATGGTGTCGAAGATCGGCCACTGCCTGAATGACCTGCTGTTCCGCTATCGCACCGGCCAGTTGCAGATCGAGATTCCGGCGATCGTGTCCAATCACAAGGATTTCTATCAGCTCGCGGCGAGCTACGACATTCCGTTCCATCATCTGCCGCTGCTGAAATCGACGCCCGAAGGCAAGGCCGCGCAGGAAAAGCGCGTGCTGGAAATTGTCGAGCAGCACAACACCGATCTCGTCGTGCTCGCGCGCTACATGCAGATTCTTTCGCCCGAACTGTGCGACCAGCTCGCCGGCCGCGCGATCAACATCCATCACTCGTTCCTGCCGAGCTTCAAGGGCGCGAAGCCGTATTACCAGGCGTTCGACCGCGGCGTGAAGCTGATTGGCGCGACCGCGCACTACGTGACGTCGGATCTCGACGAAGGCCCGATCATCGAGCAGGAAGTGGAGCGCGTGGACCACAACATGACGCCGGAGCAACTGACGGCGATCGGCCGCGACGTCGAATGCGTGACGCTCGCGCGCGCGGTGAAGTGGCATGCGGAGCATCGCATCCTGCTCAACGGACACAAGACGGTCGTGTTCCGCTGATTCGTCCTCAGCCTCAGAAAGCACAACGCCCGCAAGAGTCAAGTCTTGCGGGCGTTGTCTCTTTCAGGCTCGGGTATTACACGAGCCGCAGGTAGATCAGTTCGCGCTTGATGTAGCCGTAGAAGATCGGCGCGGCGATCACGCCTGGAATACCGAAGGCGGCTTCCATCGCGAGCATGGCAAGCAGCAGTTCCCACGCGCGCGCCTCGATCTGGCCGCCGATGATGCGCGCATTCAGGAAGTATTCGAGCTTGTGGATCAGGATCAGGAACGCGAGCGACGCCACCGCCGTGCCGAACGACACCGACAGCGAAATACCGACGATGATCGTGTTCGAGATCAGATTGCCGATCACCGGCAGCAGGCCGACGATGAAGGTGAGCAGGACGAGGGTTTTGGACAGCGGCAGCCGTTCGTGGAACAGCGGCAACGCGACCAGCAGGTACAACGCGGTGAAGACGGCGTTGATCGCCGAGATCTTGATCTGGGCGAAGACGATGCGGCGGAAGGCGTCGGAGAAGCGCGACACGCGTGCGACGAGCGCGGTGGACAGCGGCAGCCGATGGTGCGTGGTGCGCGGCGCGCTGACCGCGATGATCGCCCCGACGATCATGCCGATCACGATATGCCCGAAGCCGCGCGCCATTTCCTTGCCGCCCTGCTGGAGCATTTCGGCGTGCTTGTGCATCAGCTCGGTGGCCTTGTCCTTCATCTGCCCGGCATCGACCGGAAGGTAGTTCGCGAGCCAGTCCGGCACCGAAAGACGCGCGCTCGACGTGATGCTCATCAACTGGTCGAGCAATTTTTGCAGGCTCGGGAAATCGTGCTCGATATGCTGGATGGTGGCCATGGTCGCGCCGGTCAGCGCGCCGACGATGATCGCCGAGATCAGACCGACCGCGATCAGGCGCGCGCCGCGGCTCACGACATGACGCTCGATCACCGGCGCGATCATGTGAACCAGCTGGAACACCAGCATGCCCGCGAGCAGCCCGCCGAGCAGTTGCAGCTTGAGTGTAAAAAACAGTGCCGCGAGCGCCAGCAGATAGCTGCCGATTTCGACCGCCGACAGCTTCGGCAAACTCATGTCGCTCGTCAGCCTGACGTGGCGCGTGGGCAGGTCCCGGACCCGCGCTTCCTCGTTGGCCGCTTCGTTGCGCTTCGCCATGACTGCGTTCCTTATCCCCTGCTGCTTACGACGGTTGTCCGCGCCGCGGCGTGCGCGGCTGATTCGACGGCCTGTTGCGCGAGCGGCGCGGCCTCCGGCGCCGTGGCCCGGGGGCGAAACTCACGCCGCCGATCTGGGCCGTTGCAGCAAAGGTGCCAGGTACCTGCCGGTAAAACTCGCCTTCGACTTCGCGACCTGCTCGGGCGTCCCCTGGGCGATGATCTGCCCGCCGCCCGCGCCGCCTTCCGGACCGAGGTCGATGACCCAGTCGGCGGTTTTGATCACGTCGAGATTATGCTCGATGATGACCACCGTGTTGCCCTGATCTCGCAAGCGGTGGATCACTTCGAGCAGCAGCGCGATGTCATGAAAGTGCAATCCCGTCGTGGGTTCGTCGAGGATATACAGCGTCCGACCGGTGTCGCGCTTGCTCAGTTCCAGCGAAAGCTTGACGCGCTGGGCCTCGCCGCCCGACAGCGTGGTCGCCGACTGGCCCAGCCGGATATAGCCGAGACCGACATCGAGCAGCGTCTTCAGCTTGCGCGCGACCACCGGCACCGCCTTGAAGAACTCGTGCGCCGCTTCCACGGTCAGGTCCAGCACCTCGTGGATGTTCTTGCCCTTGTACTGGACTTCCAGCGTCTCGCGGTTGTAGCGCTTGCCGTGGCAGACGTCGCAAGGTACGTAGACATCGGGCAGGAAGTGCATTTCCACCTTCAGCACGCCGTCGCCCTGGCAGGCTTCGCAGCGTCCGCCCTTGACGTTGAACGAGAAACGGCCGGGATCGTAGCCGCGCTCCTTGGCCGCCGGCACGCTCGCGAACAGTTCGCGGATCGGCGTGAACAGGCCCGTGTAGGTGGCGGGATTCGAACGCGGCGTGCGGCCGATCGGGGATTGATCGACGGCGATCACCTTGTCGAAATGCTCGAGACCTTCGATCGATTCGTACGGCGCCGGCTCCGTCGCCGAACCGTACAGATGCTGCGCCACCGCATGCTGGAGCGTGTCGTTGATGAGCGTGGACTTGCCCGAGCCCGACACGCCGGTCACGCAGGTCAAAAGACCCACGGGCAGATCCAGCGTCACGCGTTTCAGATTGTTGCCATGCGCCTCGACGATGCGCAGCCGCCGTTCGTCCGGCACGGCGCGCTCGGCCGGATAGCCGATCGTCCGTTTGCCGGAGAGATACTGGCCGGTGATCGAGTTCGGATCCTTCTGCACCTGGACGGGCGTGCCCTGCGCGACCACCACGCCGCCGTGCACGCCGGCGCCCGGTCCCATGTCGACGACGTAGTCCGCCATGCGGATCATGTCCTCGTCGTGCTCGACGACGATCACCGAATTACCGATGTCGCGCAGATGCTTGAGCGTATGGATGAGGCGGTCGTTGTCGCGCTGATGCAGCCCGATGGACGGCTCATCGAGCACGTACATCACGCCGGTCAGTCCCGAGCCGATCTGCGAGGCCAGCCGGATGCGCTGGGCTTCGCCGCCGGACAGCGTTTCCGCGCTGCGCTCCAGCGACAGGTAATCCAGCCCGACGTTGTTCAGGAACGAAAGCCGCGCGACGATCTCCTTGACCACCTTGTCCGCGATCTCGCCCTTTGCGCCTTCGAGGCGCAGTGTCTGGAAATAGCCGAGCGTGTCGCGCAGCGGCCAGCCGCTGATTTCGTAGATGCCGCGCGCCTGATCGTCGGCGCCGACCTTGACGAAGCGCGCCTCGCGGCGCAGCCGGGTGCCGTCGCAGGCCGGGCAGGGCTGGTTGTTCTGGTACTTGGCGAGCTCCTCGCGCACGGCGGCCGAATCCGTCTCGCGGTAACGCCGCTCGAGGTTCGGGATGATGCCCTCGAACGCATGCTCGCGCACCGAGGCGCGCCCGCGTTCGTTGATGTACGAGAACGGAATCGACTGCTTGCCCGACCCGTACAGCAGGATCTTGCGCACTTTCTCGGGCAGATCCTCGAAGGGCGCGTCGATGTCGAACTCATAGAACGCCGCGAGACTCTGCAGCATCTGGAAGTAGAACTGGTTGCGCCGGTCCCAGCCCTTCACGGCCCCCGCCGCCAGCGACAGCGACGGATGCGCGACCACCCGCTTCGGATCGAAGAAGGTGATCTGGCCGAGGCCGTCGCATTCGGGGCACGCGCCCATCGGGTTGTTGAAGGAGAAGAGGCGCGGTTCGAGTTCCGGCAGCGAGTACGAGCAGATCGGGCACGCGAATTTCGAGCTGAAGAGTTTCTCCTTCTCGGTGTCCATTTCGAGCGCGATGGCGCGGCCATCGGCCAGGCGCAGCGCCGTTTCGAACGACTCCGCGAGCCGCTGCTTCATGTCCGGCCGCACCTTCAGGCGGTCGATGACGACGTCGATGGTGTGCTTGTCGGTCTTCTTGAGCTTCGGCAGCGAATCGACTTCATAGATCTTCGCAACGCCTTCGTTCGCGGTGCCGCCGCCGGAGCGGATCCGGAAGCGGATGAAGCCCTGCGCCTGCATTTCCGCGAACAGCTCGACGTGCTCGCCCTTGCGGTCCGCCACGACGGGCGCGAGGATCATCAGCTTGGTTTCCTCGGGCAGCGCGAGCGCGGCGTCGACCATTTGCGAGACGCTTTGCGCTTCGAGCGGAATCAGGTGATCCGGGCAATACGGCGTGCCGACCCGCGCGTACAGCAGACGCAGGTAATCGTGGATTTCCGTGACCGTGCCGACCGTGGAGCGGGGATTGTGCGACGTTGCCTTCTGTTCGATGGAAATGGCGGGTGACAGACCTTCGATCAGATCGACGTCCGGCTTTTCCATCAGTTGCAGGAATTGCCGGGCGTAGGCCGACAGGCTTTCCACGTAACGCCGCTGGCCTTCCGCGTAGAGCGTGTCGAACGCCAGCGACGACTTGCCGGACCCGGACAGCCCGGTGATCACGATCAGCTTGTGGCGCGGCAAGTCGAGACTGACATTCTTCAAATTGTGGGTGCGGGCCCCACGAATGCGAATTTCTTCCACGAGTATGTTCCGGGGTTCTTCGAGTGGTCCAGCAGCGGGTTCAGCGTTCTCCGGCGGCCCGGGGCAGGCATGCGGGCAAGCCCTGGAGGACAAGCTGTGCAGGCGGCGCCGAGCGGAAAGAGAGGGGGGCCAAACCTGCTACTATAACGACTTTTGACGGGCGCGGCCCGGGCTCCCGGAGTGGGAAACTCGGGGAAAAGCCCCCGCCGGAAGCCCGCCAGCAGGCCAGGCAGACCAAGCAGGCCGGCGCGGGGATCTGCCGGACTGCAGCGCTGTTCAGCGCCCGCGACGGCAAGCAAAGCAAGCAATGCATTCCATATAGTGCCGTTTCAAGCAAGAACAAGGCGGCCATGCGTGGCCGCGCCCCGGGCCAGGCCAGACCCGACTCCTCACCTTTCCGTTCCTGATGTCCAATCCGTCTGCCACGTCCACACGTCTCTCCGCGCCGGAGCTGCGCGCGACCGTGTCGCTCGCCGCCATCTTCGCGCTGCGCATGCTCGGACTCTTCATGATCATGCCGGTGTTTTCGATCTACGCGAAAACCATCCCCGGCGGCGACAACGTGCTGCTCGTCGGCATTGCGCTCGGCGCCTACGGCGTCACCCAGTCGATGCTCTACATCTTCTACGGCTGGGTCTCCGACAAGCTCGGCCGCAAGCCGGTCATCGCCTTCGGGCTGCTGGTGTTCGCGCTCGGCAGCTTCGTCGCGGCGGTGGGGCATTCGATGGCCTGGATCATCGCGGGACGGGTGATCCAGGGGATGGGCGCGGTGTCGTCGGCGGTGATCGCCTTCATTGCGGACCTCACGCATGAAGAGAACCGCACCAAGGCCATGGCGATGGTCGGCGGCAGCATCGGCGTGTCGTTCGCGGTGGCGATCGTCGGCGCGCCGATCGTGTTCCAGTGGGTCGGCATGAGCGGGTTGTTCACGGTGATCGGCGCGCTGTCGATCGTCGCGGTCGGCGTGGTGCTGTGGATCGTGCCCGATCCGCCCGCGCACCCCGTCCACGTCAAGGCGCCGTTCGCGGAAGTGCTGCACAACGTCGAACTGCTGCGCCTCAACTTCGGCGTGCTGGTGCTGCACGCCACGCAGACCGCGCTGTTCCTGGTGGTGCCGCGCATTCTCGAAGCAGGCGGGCTGCCGGTCGCGTCGCACTGGAAAATCTACCTGCCGGTGATGGGGCTCGCCTTCGTCATGATGGTGCCCGCGATCATCGTCGCCGAGAAACGTGGAAAAATGAAAGCCGTCATGCTGAGCGCGATCAGTCTTATCCTGATCGGCCAATTGTTATTGGGCGTGGCTCCGCATACGCTGTGGTCAGTGGCCGCCATTCTGTTCGTGTACTTCCTCGGCTTCAACGTGCTGGAGGCCTCGCAGCCATCGCTGGTGTCGAAGCTCGCGCCGGGCACGAGGAAAGGCGCGGCGGCGGGCGTGTACAACACCACGCAGTCCATCGGGCTCGCGCTGGGCGGCGTCATCGGCGGCTGGCTGCTGAAGCTGGACGGGCCGAGCGCGGTGTTCTTCGCGTGTTCCGCGCTGGTGTGCGCCTGGCTGCTGGTGGCGGCCTGGATGAAGCCGCCGCCGCGCCGGAACCAGCAGGCGGCCTGAGCGCAGTAACGTATCGAAGAATCATCGAATCTGGCCGGCGCGCGGCAACCGGATCCGCCTGAAGCGGAATTGCCCGGTGCAGTGCGCGGCCGACAGCAAGCAAGGTATCTACCGGAGAAATCATGGCATCAGTCAACAAGGTCATTCTCGTAGGCAATCTGGGCGCCGACCCCGAAACCCGCTACCTCCCGAGCGGCGACGCCGTGGCCAACATCCGTCTCGCCACGACGGATCGCTACAAGGACAAGACATCCGGCGAGTTCAAGGAATTGACGGAATGGCACCGCGTCGCGTTCTTCGGCCGGCTGGCGGAAATCGTCAACGAGTATCTGAAGAAGGGCTCATCGGTGTATATCGAAGGGCGCATCCGCACGCGCAAGTGGACCGATCAGGCGGGCCAGGAGCGCTATTCGACCGAGATCGTCGCCGACCAGATGCAGATGCTCGGCGGACGCGGCGGCGCGGGTGGCGGTGACGACGGCGGCTACAGCCGCAGCGCGCCGGCAGAACGCTCCGGTGGTGGTGGTGGTGGCGGCGGACGTGCGCCTGCGGGCGGCCGCGCGGGCGGCGCCGGTGGCGGTGGCGCGGGCCGTTCGGGTGCGCCGGCCGGCGGCGGCTTCGACGACATGGACGACGACATCCCCTTCTGACATCGCGTCGCCCATCTGCAAAAACAAACCCCGCCTGGTGCGGGGTTTTCTTTTTTTAAACGCCGCTTCGCGCAAGCCGCAATGCGCCGCGGATACACGCGGTATGGCCGTTACCTGACGAATTCGCTTGAGAAATGGCAAGTCATTCGCTTGAGAAATGGCAAGTCGCCAGGGCGCGGCTTTTTGTATTTTTGCGCCGTCTTCTGAATTTAGGCCTGACTTCTCCCTTTTTTTATCGGGCCGTATTAATCTGTAACTCGTCGACGATCACGCGACACACATTGCGCCAATAGCGGAAAGTAAATGCGGTCAATCGGAATAATCTGATGGTCGTTGGGATATCCGCACTCTATCTTGAAAGCTGACACGCTGAAAGAACCGAAGAAATAGACATGCATGCTCTCAATGCGGCTATTCAGCGCTGTTTGCATGAAGAGCCGTGGCTAATAGTTTTTTTAACAGGCAATGACTTCGGATTGATTCCGAAAATCAGGTAAGGCATTGACTTTGATGCAATTCAAAAGCTCGTTCAGACATGAGCCGTTAATCAGATAAACAGTATGAGGGCCCTTTGAAACTTCGCGTAATGCTGGCCGACGATCATCCCTTCGTCCTTGTCGGGATGAAAGCGTTGCTTGATTCAGACGAGGCAATCGAAGTCGTCGGTCAGGCGAATAACGCGAGCACCTTATTGGCTGAACTCAAGCGTGTCGCGTGCGACGTGCTCGTCACCGACTTCGCCATGCCGGAACACGGCGCGGATGCCAAGGACGGGCTTCGTCTCATCCGCACCGTGCGGGACGACTTTCCGCAAGTCAATGTCGTCGTGCTGACGAGCGTCACGAACGTCGCCATTCTGCGTTCCATCCTGAACGCCGGCGCGATGGGCCTCGTGAACAAGGCCGAGCCTATCGAATACGTGGCGAGCGCCGTGCGTCATGCAAGCGTCGAACGGCGCTATGTGAGCGCCTCGTTTGCGGCGTCGCTTGCGGAAGCGGGAGCCGAGACGGACTTTCCTTCCGAAACCTTGCCGCTTTCGCCGCGGGAAATCGAAGTCGTGCGCCTGTTCGCGCAAGGTCATTCGATCACCGAGATCGCCCGGGAACTCGACCGCGACGTCCGCACGATCAGCCGGCAGAAGCGCGACGCCATGAACAAGCTCGGCGTGCGCAATGATCCCGGCCTGTTCGCCTTCGTGCGCGCACGCGGTTTGAACTGACCGCGCGGCTTTTCCGTTCGGCCTTCCCGTTCGGCCTTTCTGTTCGGCTCTCCCCCTGGAGGTTCAGATGCACTACTCCTATCACAATGCTCCGGCATCTGATGCAGGAATCCCGGCGCGTGCAGCGGAGGCGGACCTGCGCGATGCAAGGACGTCGGTCGCGAAGCATTTCGCGGAAGAAGCGCAGGTGTTCGCGCAGGGCGGCCGCATCCGTCTCGCGATTGCAGACGACCATCCGCTCGTCATTCTCGCGGTCGAGCGGCTTGCCGGGCAATTCCCCAACGTGGAGGTGATGAGCCGCAACGCGAATTCCACCCAGCTCGACGAGTCGCTCGCACGCACCTGCTGCGACGTGGCGATCGTCGACTTCTACATGCCAGGGGGACGCTTTGGCGAGGGCGTCGAAATGATCCGGCATCTGGCGCAGCGCTATCCGGCGGTGCATCTCGTCGTCCTGTCGCGCAACGGCGACGCGGCGCTCGTCAAGCAGGCGCTCGAGGCCGGCGCGCACGCCTTCCTCAGCAAGGAAGACCGGCTCGACCTCATCTACCTGGCCATCGTGTCGGTCCTGGCCAACGAGACCTATCTCGGGCCCACGATCCGTCGCATGCTGACGCTCGCCGATACCGGGAAGCAGGCGCGCTTCATCCGGCAGCGCCTGACGAACCGCGAGCTCGACGTGATCGAGCGCTATGCGCGCGGCGCGAACATCACCGAGATCGCGAGAGATCTGGAGCGCAGCGTGAAGACGATCAGTGCGCAGAAATGCGCGGCCATGCGCAAACTGGATCTGTCTTCCGACGCCGCGCTGTTCCGCTTCATCGCGGACAGCGGCCTGATCTGAAGTCCGGCGCGCCTGAGTGACGCGCGCCGGGACAGGCATTCGTCCTCAAGGCGTGCGCCGGAGGTCCTCAAAATATCGCTGGAAACTATGGGAATCACCACGCCGATCCGAGCGATCGTTGCGGACGACCATCCGGTCGTCGTGAAGGGCGTTCAGGCATTTCTCGAACGGGATGGGCGATTCGAAGTCGTCGCGACCGCACATGACACGCAGGAGCTGGCGGAGCGGCTGGACGCAACGCCATGCGACTACGTGCTCTCGGACCTCGGCATGCGCGGGATCGCGGGGGAGAGCAATGCCATCGGCTTCCTGAAACATCTCTTCTGGCAGAAAGCACGGCCGAAGGTCATCGTGATGACCATGATTTCGCAACCACGCATGCTGGCAGGACTCCTCCATCTCGGCGTGGACGGCGTGGTCGACAAACGGGACGGGCTGCCGTGCCTGAGTCTGGCCATCGCGACGGCCGCGACGGGAAAGCGCTTTCTGTCGCCGGGCATCGAAGCCGCGCTGCGCGGCGTGCCGGTCGCCGCGCCCGCCCGCGCGGGCGTGCTGAGTTGCCGCGAATGGGAGGTCTTCCAGCTGGTTGCGCGCGGGCTGCTGGTACACGAAATCGCCGCACATTCCGGACGCAGCCGCAAAACCATCGCGACTCAGAAACGCAGCGGCATGCGCAAGCTCGGGCTGGAATCCGAAGCGGACCTCACCGCGTTTCTCCGTCAGGTGGGACTGGTCTGAATCCTTGAACAATGCATGCGCGGCGCAGGCCGCACATCATTTGGGAGGGTTCTGATTCGGTGCATGGCGAATAGCCGTCAGACTAGAAGGGCATTGTTCCGACGCCGCGCCAACATCGAGCATCGGCGGGAAAAGTGCCTGGCCGTGGCGTGAACCAGCCGGCCTGTTTGAGAGAGGATCGAATTGAGAGTGCCGTCAGTGTCGTTTGCCCGTTGTTTGGTGCTCCTGTGTTCATTGATGCCGCTGGCCAGCCATGCCGCGGACGCCGGCCTGAGCATCACCGACCTGCGTCTGTTGCCCATGCTCATCAGCGTCGTGGCGGTGTTTTTCGTGACATTGCGCGCGCTCATCCTCCTGCAACGGGAAATGGCGAAGCGAATCGAAACCGAGCAGCGGCTCGGCACCCAGCTCAGCTTCCAGCAAACCATGATGGAAGTCGTGCCGTACCCGCTCGTCGTGAAGGACATGGAGAACCGCTACATCGCGGTGAACCGCGCTTTCGAGCAGGCCCTGGGCGTGCGGCGCGGAGACATTCTCGGTCACACCAGCCTGGAAGTCGCGGCGTGGGGACATGAACAAAGCAAGGTGCTGCATGAACTCACCAGCACCACGCTCGCCACGGGCCAGCGTCAGGAACTTGAGGCCCAGTTTTGCGACAACCTGAAGAATCCGCGCTGCGGCCTGTTCTGGGCGGGCGCCTTCGCGGCGTCGAACGGCGAATGGGCCGGCGTGATCGGCACCATGATCGACATCACGGACATCCGCAACGCCGAAACGCGCGCGCGGCAGACCGAGCGGCGCCTGCATGACGTCACGCGTTCGCTGCCGGCCGTCGTGTTCCAGCTGCGGCGCGCGAGCCGGGGCAAATACAGTCTTCCGTATATCGACGGCGACACGCGGCAACTGCTCGGTCTAGACGTCGCGGTGCTGGCCGACGAGCCCATTCACGCACTGACCCACGTGCATGCGGAAGACAGTGCGCGCCTGCTCGAGGAAATCGAGATGTCGGCGCGTACGCTCGAACCGCTGCATACCGAGTTCCGGTCCACCGTGCAGGGCGTCACGCGCTGGATTCGCGCCGACCTCGTCGCGCACCGCGAGGAAGACGGCGCGGTGGTGTGGAGCGGCTATTGGGCCGATGCCAGCGTGGAGCATGCACGGGCCGAGGAGCTCGCGCGGGCGCGTGATATTGCCGAAGCGGCCTCGCGTGCGAAGGACGACTTCCTGGCCATGATGAGCCACGAAATCCGCACGCCGATGAACGGCGTGCTGGGGCTCGTCGAGGTGCTGGAAAACACGCCGATGAATTCGGACCAGTCGCAGATGCTCGGCATGATCCAGGACTCGGCGAGCGCGCTCCTGCACATTCTCGACGACCTGCTCGACTACTCGAAGATCGAAGCGGGACGCCTGTCGATCGAATCCACGCCCATCGACCTGCGCGAGCTCGTGGACAGCGCGGTCGGCCTGCTTGCCACCCGTGCGCATGAGAAAGGCTTGCGGGTACGCGTGGACGTCGCGCCGGAGGTGGCGGCCATCGTCCGCGGCGACAGCGTGCGTCTGCGGCAGATTCTCTTCAACCTGATGAGCAACGCCATCAAGTTCACGATCAAGGGCGATGTCTCGCTGCATGTGTACACGGTCGAGCAGCGCGAGACGGAGCAGGTGATCGAGTTGTGCGTGAAGGACACCGGCATCGGCATTGCAGCCGAAGCGCAGGAAAGCCTGTTCGAGCCGTTCGTGCAGGCCGAGACTTCCACCACGCGGCGTTTCGGCGGAACCGGGCTCGGGCTCACCATCTGTAACCGGCTGGTCGAACTCATGGGCGGCACGATGACGCTCAAGAGCGCGGTCGGCGTGGGCACGGCCATGACGGTGCGCCTCGCCATGCCGGTCGACACCCGGCAGTATCAGGTAGGAGGGCTGCGCGGCAAGCGCGGGATCGTGTCCATCGACGACGACCGGCTGGCACAGGCGCTCCTCAACTATGGCCAGGCGCTCGGCCTGCAGTTGCAACGGCGCGCGCCGGCGGAACTCGTGGCGTCCGGGTTCGAGGCGTGCAGGAACACGGACATCGTCTTCCTCAGCGACGCGCACAGAACGGCCATGCCCCTGGGCGCCTGCGTGATCCACCTCACCGAGAAGCCCAAGCCCACCGGCTACCGCATTCTCGACGACGACATTCGCGTGAGCGTGAACCCCATCTCCTGGCACGGGCTCGGCGCGGCTTGTGTGGCGGCCTTCACGGGCATGCCGCAAGTCGCCGTGCGCGCCCAGGCGCATGCCGCTCACGCCGTGTTCGGCGGCGTGTCGAAGATGGCGGCCCCGGACCGCGCGGATGCGCTGCGCAGCGGCAAGCTCGTGCTCGTGGCCGAAGATCATCCGGTCAACCAGGAATTGATCCGGCATCAACTGGCGTTGCTGGGTTTCGCCTGCGACGTCGTGCATGACGGGGTGGAAGCCTTTGCGGCGCTCGCGGACACGCGCTATGGCTTCCTCATCACGGATTGCCACATGCCGAACATGACGGGCTACGAACTGGCGCGACGGGTTCGGTCGGCAGAGCGCGAGACGGCTTATCGCCTGCCTATCCTCGGCATCACGGCGAGCACCGCGCCCGACGAGTTGCGACGCTGTCGTGAAGCCGGCATGGACGACTGCCTCGTGAAGCCCACGCGGCTGGCCACGCTGCGTGAGCATCTGAATCGCTGGCGCGTGTCGGGCACCGTGATCACCGAGACACAGACGCTCGCGCCACCGAGCCGCGGCGTCCCGCTGGAAGACAAGGATGAACTGGATCTTGCCGCCATGGCGCAGGTATGGGGCAGCGAAGTCACCGTACGAGCGCTGCTCGATGCATTCGCTTCCTCATTCCGCGAAGATCTGCTCGCGCTGCGCAAGCTGCTGTTTCACGGCACGGTGGATGAACTGCGCGACTGGCATCATCGGGTTGTCGGCGCCGCCAGCGTATTGCAGTATCGGCCGCTGCTCGATGCGCTCGAAGTGTTCCGTCGCGACCTGCCTGCGCAGTCGGCCGAAATTCGTCAACGGGAAGGCCTTGCATTGATCGAACGATGCGAGCAACTCGTCGAGCGCATTCATACGCAGGGCGCAGCGCTGATCTGACGGTTCCGGTCCGCAACAGGCGCTGATGCTCAGGGACCGGACGGCAACACCTCGTCGCGCTTTTCACCCGATGCTTCATGGCTGCGAAAGTAGTCCAGCGCGAAATCGACGAAAGAACGTGTCTTGGCCGAAACGTGACGACGCCCGGGATAAACAATCGACACTTCCTTGTCGGCTTCCCTGATTGCGTAGTCCGGCAACAGGCGCAGCAGCGAACCGTCGCGCATGTCCTGTTTGACATGGCTCTCCGGCAGCACGGCGATGCCCATGCCGAACAGCGCCGCTTGTCGCAGCATGGTCATGCTGTTCACCGTGTAGGTAGGATCGAGCGCGACATTTTCCACTGCGCCCGAAGGGCCGGAAAACGACCAGGTCGAGCCGTGAATGTCCGCGGACGGCGCAAGGAACGCGTGCCGGCTCAACGCGGCTGGCCGGTCCGGAACGCCGCTCCTGCTCAGATAAGCCGGCGAAGCCACCAGCGTTGCGCCGATCCTGAACAACGGCCGGTTGATCAGCATGCCGCTATTGACCTGGTGCGCGGTCACGATGCCGACATCGAAACCTTCGGCGACGAGATCCACCGGACGATGCAGCAGGGTGAGCCGAAGCTTCACGCCCGGAAAGCGGTCGTGAAAATGTCCGAGCATCGGTGTGAGACCGAGCAGGGCGAACGAGGCCGATGCCACGAGCTTCAGCGTGCCCGACAGATCGGCGGAACTGTTCGTTACCGAAGCCTCGACGCCTTCCACCTGTTCGATGACCGCGCGGCATCCTTCCGCGTAGAGACGGCCAGCCTCGGTCAAGGACACGCTGCGCGTGGTCCGGTTCAACAGGCGCGTATTCAGATGCGTTTCCAGTAATGAAACATAACGGGTGACCACGGCATTGGAGAGATCCAGCGCGGCGGCGGCGCGTCCGAACGATTCGGTTTCCGCGACCTTCGAGAAAACGCGCATGGCGTGGAGAAGATTCATGACAGGAAGAGCAAGCGGTCGAACGCGGAACGAGTGTCGAATCAACGAGAAACCAGCGCGCTGATTGATTCGGTTCCGCGCTTACCGGCGTGATAAGCGTGCGCGATGTTATGAGCGTGATTCAGCGCGACGCAATCGGATCAATCCGAAGCTATGGCGGTGTGTCCTTATGACCACTGCGCAGCGAAAGCCCGACCACTGTCGCATGCGCGCAACTTCAAGACACCAAAGTGTCGTGGCGCTTCAGACAACGCCTTGGATAAGTGCGCGCAACCCAAGGGTTTTCCCATATCGAAAATGGGCTTTTCGAATTATTCGAAAAGCCTTTTGCGATTCCTTTGCCGGCTTCTCAAAAAAACCGGGCCATAAACTTTGCCGTGCCGAATTTCGGACAGAGGCTAAACGAGCAATGTGTTGATCCGCTCGACAAGCGTTCAACCGAAGCAACCCATCGGGTCCGCAGGACTCACACAAAGGAATACGCATGAAAAAGAATCTCATCGGAGCGGCCGTGGCGGCCATCGCTGCATCTTTTGCGACGGCGGCGAGCGCGCAAAGCAGCGTTACGCTGTACGGTGTGCTCGACGTGGGCATGACCTTCGTGAACAACGTCGCCACCGGCGCGCCTGCCGGCCAGCCGCAGAAGGGCAGCTTCCGCGGTCTCACCAGCGGCAACCTGCAGGAAAGCCGTTGGGGTTTGCGCGGCTCTGAAGATCTGGGCGGCGGCATGAAGGCCATCTTCACGGTGGAAAGCGGCTTCAGCGTCAACAACGGCCAGTCGAACGACAGCGGCGCGACCTTCGGCCGCCAGGCATGGGTCGGGATGCAGTCGGGCTTCGGCACCATCACGCTCGGCAAGCAGTTCGACTCCGTCGTCGACTATCTCGGCCCGCTGAGCGCGGCAGGCACGTGGGGCGGTACGTATTTCGGTCACGTCGGCGGCAACGACAACCTGAACAGCGACTTCAGCATCGCCAACTCCATCAAGTACCAGAGCCTGAACTACGCCGGCCTGACGTTCAGCGGCCTCTATGGCTTCTCGAACAACGCGAACGGCTTTGCTGACAACCGGGCCTACAGCTTCGGCGCCGGCTACACCAATGGTCCGCTGAAGCTCGGCGCGGCCTACATGCAGGCCAACGGCGTGAACTCCACGACCAATGGCGCCGTGACCGGCGAGCAGTTCACCAACACGTTCGGCTTCGGTCCGGCCACGGGTCAGCGTCAGCGCACGTTCGGCGCGGGCGCTGCGCATTCGATCGAAGCCATGACGTTCGGCGGCGTGTGGACGCAAAGCCGTCTTGACAACACGGCGCTGGAAAGCGGTTCGCTCGTCATCAACAACTACGAAGTGAACGGCCGCTATCTGCTGACCCCGGCGCTCGCGCTCGGCGCGGCCTATACGTTCTCGACGGCCAAGGCCAGCGGCTACGGCAAGAGCACGGACACGGTCAAGTACCATCAGTTCGGCGTGCAGCTTGACTACGCGCTGTCGAAGCGCACAGACTTCCACGTGGAAGGCGTGGCGCAGATCGGCTCGGGCGGTGCGGAAGGCTTCTACCCGACCGCGGCAATCGCCAACTACAACAATTCGTTCGGCGCGTCGTCGAGCAGCCGTCAGGTGCTCGTGAACACGGGCATCCGTCATCGCTTCTGATATCCGCGCGAAGTAACGCGGCGCGCCGCGAGCGCGGCGCATTGTCAAAAGGCACCTCGCGGTGCCTTTTGTTTTTGTCTTGCCTGGCATCGCGCCGCGTGGCCACCTGCGCCGTCAAGCCGAATTGCACTACCATGGCGTGCACCGGGCGCAGGAGCGAAGATCATCGATGCGCCTCACGGGCCGCCACCAGGAGCGCAAACATGATTTCGACATGCCGATCCGCTGTCCGCTGGACCGCTGCATGGGTTTTGCTGTTGCTTGCATCGGGCGCGGCTCATGCCGATGCCGTCGCGCTGAAAGCCAACCTGCAACCCTCGAGCGAAGTTCCGCCGCGCGTGAGCAAGGGCCATGGCACGCTCGACGCGACCTTCGACACCGACACTCACGTCCTTGCCTGGACCGCGACCTACGCAGAGCTGTCAGGTCCGGCGACGATGGCGCATTTTCATGGCCCGGCGCCGGTCGGGCAGAACGCCAAGGTGCAGGTGCCGGTCGACAAGAAATCGCTTGCCAGTCCCATGAAGGGCCAGGCGACGCTCAACGAACAACAGGTCGCGGACTTGATGTCCGGACAGTGGTACTTCAACATTCACACGCAAGAGAACCCGACCGGTGAGATACGCGGTCAGGTCATGCCGTCGAACTGAGCGCACGCCGATGAGCTGGCAACGCGCGCTAGCCTGCTGGGCGTTGCGCACGCGGATCCGGCCGCATACCGCGCGGCCTGAACTCGACGTCGAACTGGCCCGGTCCTATGCGTCGCGTCGAGTGTGGACGCCGCGCGTGCCGAAGGGCTGGCGGCTCACAGTCAGCGCATCCGGTGACGAATGGCTCACGAAGGAGACGCACACGCCGCGGACGATTCTGTATCTGCACGGCGGCGGCTATTACTTCTGCTCGCCGCGCAGTCATCGTGCGATTACCTTCAGGCTCGCGTCGCAGGCGCGCGCCAACGTGCTGTCGCTCGATTACCGGCTGGCGCCCGAACATCGCTTTCCCGCTGCGATCGACGATAGCGTCGCGGCATATCGGCGCTTGCTCGACGAAGGTACGCCCGCGCAGTCGATCGTCCTTGCCGGCGACTCGGCGGGCGGCGGCCTGGCGCTCGCAACCTTGCTCGCGTTGCGTGACGCCGGCACGCCGCTGCCGGCAGCGGCGGTCCTGTTTTCTCCGTGGACGGACCTGACCTGCGGCGGCGCGTCGATGCGGACGAACGAAGGCCGCGATCCGATGTATCACGCCGCAGTGTTTCCGCGCGTCGCCGCGCAGTATCTCGGCGGCGCCGATGTGCGCCATCCGTATGCGTCGCCGCTGTTCGGCGAATTTGCCGGCCTGCCGCCGCTGCTGATTCAGGTCGGCGACACGGAACTGCTGCTGGACGACTCGACGCGCGTCGCCGGGCGGGCGCGCGCCGCAGGCGTCGCGGTGCAGCTGGATGTCTGGCGCAGCGTGCCGCACATCTTCCAGATCTGGGCGCCGTTCATGCCGGAGGCCAGCGAGGCGCTGGCCCGCGCGGCGGCGTTCATCGAACAGGCAACGGCTTCACGCGAAGCTCACCGGCCGCCCATCACCTCGATGGTCTGATACGCGCGCTCGACGGCCGCGCCGCCATAACGGCGTTCCAGTCTGCGCACGGTGAAGTGTCCGTGCGCCATCTGCTGGAAGTGATCGATGAACACGGTATTGACCATGGCGCCGAGTACCGCGCCGATCGCCGGGATCGACTTGGCGGCCACTTGCTCGCTGACCTGCACAGAGAAGCGCGACGCGATGGTCTGCAGGAACTTGAGGAGCGCCGTGGAGCCGTGGCTGCCCAGGCCCTTCGCCGCGATCTCGCTGGTCGCGCGCGAGACCGACTGCGCCAGTGCGCCGCGCACGATGAAGTAGCCGAGATCGGCGTTGTCGTCGCTGGCTTTCGTGCCGCCCATGCCGAGCACCATCAAGCATTGCAGCTGCGTCTCGACACGCTGCAGGTCCTCGCCCTCGCTGCGCGCGATGTCGCAGATCGAGCGGAACATCAGCGTCGTCGTGACGGGCAGTTCCACGGGCAGCGCGAACAGGCCGAACGCACCGCCCGCGGCGCCGGTCGTCGCGACGGCGAGCTTGTGCATCAGATTGTGCGGCTTGTCGGGCGGCGGCGCGAGCAGCGAACCAGAGGGCGTGCTCTTGCCGATCGTCCGCAATGCGAGTTGCAGGCACTTCCGGAGCGCGAGCTGCGTCGCTTCGTCGACTTTCTCCTGCGCGGCCCCCGGCAAGCGTCCGAGCAGCTTCTCGATCGGCGCGCCGACGACGCTCGCCAGTTTCATGGTGAGTGACGGACTCTCCAGCAGCTCCTTGGCGTGGGACAGAGCGGCGAAATCGTCGGTGGAAAGCGGGGAGGTGATGATCGGCGTCGGTTCCATTGGGATATGTTCGTTACGTAGCGTAAGCATTAGAGTGCCACGCGGATTGGATGATCACAGCATGCTATGATTCCCGTTCCGTTGACTAGTCAATCGTTGCGCTTACAAAGATGGCCGTACATACCGCCGCGCATCATTCCAGCGGACAGGTTCTGCCTTTCCGCGAATCGCTCATGGCGATGCTGGGCGTCTCTTTCGTCACCATGCTGGTGGCGCTCGATCAAACCGTGGTGGGCACCGCGCTGCCGACCATCGTCGCTGAACTCAAGGGCTTCGACCTCTACGCCTGGGTCGCCACCTCCTACTTGCTGACCTCCGTCATCACGGTGCCGATCTTCGGGCGGCTCGGTGACTATTACGGGCGCAAGCCGTTCGTGATTGCATCGATCGTGGTGTTCACGGTCGCCTCGGTGCTGTGCGGGCTCGCCAACAGCATGATGTTCCTGGTGCTCGCGCGCGGCCTGCAGGGGATCGGCGGCGGCATGCTGGTGGGCACCGCGTTCGCCTGCATCGCGGATCTGTTTCCGGACAACGTCGTGCGCCTGCGCTGGCAAGTGCTGATGAGTTCGGCGTTCGGCATCGCCAATGCGGTCGGGCCGTCGCTCGGCGGCTTCCTGACGCAGTACTACGGCTGGCGCTCGGTGTTCTACGTCAACCTGCCGGTGGGCGTGATCTCGCTGTTCTTCGTGTGGCGCTTTCTGCCGCATCTGCGTCACGTCGTCCACCAGGGCAAGATGCGGCTCGACTGGCCCGGTGCGCTGCTGATCGCGGCGTCGCTGGGCGCGCTGCAACTGTTCGTCGAGATGTTGCCCAAGCACGGCTTCGGCGTGGCAACGGCGGGCCTGCTGGTCATCGCCATCGCGGCGGGCTTTGGCTTGTGGCGCTGGGAAAAGCGCTGCGATTACGCGATCCTGCCGATCGACATGTTCCGCAACCCGGCGCTCGCCGCGCTCTTCACGCTGGCGATCCTCGGCGGCTTCACGATGTTCTCGCTGCTGTTCTACGCGCCGCTGCTGTTCCAGGGCGGCTTCGGCATGTCGCCGAAGGACGCGGGCGTGATGATCACGCCGCTCGTGGTGTTCATCACGATAGGCAGCATCGTGAACGGACGCATCGTGACGCGCCTGAAGAACGCCAACCTGATGCTGTATGCCGGCTTCTCCCTGCTGGCGCTGTCGTGCCTGGGTGTCGTCGTGGCCACGCACAACATGCCGCGCTCGCTGTTGCTGGTGGTCATGCTGCTCGGCGGCCTGGGCCTCGGCTTCGTGATGCCGAACCTCACCGTGTTCGCCCAGCAGACGGCCGGTCGCGCGCATCTCGGCATCGCAACCGCGCTGCTGCAATCGCTGCGCATGATCGGCGGGATGATCGGCACGGCGCTCACCGGTACGCTCGTGAGCCAGCTGTACGCGAGCGGCGTGAACCTCGCGCTCGACAAGGCGCATGCGCTGCGCTGGGCCGGCGATCTCTCGGATCCGCAGATCCTCATCAATCAGGACGGGCAACAGGCGCTGCTCGCGCAACTGAGCGCCGCGGGCCACGACGGCGCGATGCTGCTCGAGTCCGCGCGCGAGTCGCTGGTGGCGGCGATCCACATCGGGCTGGCGCTGGCGGCGCTGATCGCGGTGGTATCGGTATGGCAGTCGCGGCGTGTTCCTCCGGTGCGCCTGAAAGGGCCGCAGGAACCGGTCATCCTCGCCGAATGAGCACGGGAAACACAGCATGAACGAACAAGACCGTATCGCCGTCATCCAGCAGTTCGGACGCACCTATCGGGCGTTCATGTCGGCGTTCGAGACGGCCGTCGGTCAGCCGATGCCCCGCTGGCGCATCCTGCTCGCGCTGCACGAGCATGCGGGCGTGCTGTCGCAGAAGAAGCTCGTCGAGCACTTGAAGGTCGATCCCGGCGCGCTGACGCGACAGCTGAAGACGCTCGAAGGACTCGGCTGGATCATGCGCAGCGTGGATGCGCGCGACAATCGCGTGTCGAATGTCGCGCTGACGGCGCAAGGCCGGGCGATCGCGCAGGAAGGCCTGCCGCGCCGCAATGCGTTCCTGCATGACACGATGGCGTCGCTGCCCGACGAGGCCATCGAGGCGCTGTCGAGCGCTTTGCACATGTTCGAGGGACGCATCCAGGACGTGGCGGCCGCCAATGCATCGCAGGCGGCCGCGCTCGAGGCGAAGATTTAAAAGAACGTCTCGATCACTTCGGTGACGCGATACTTCGGATCGACGACGAGAATCTGACGCCACTTGTCGAAGGTCAGGCAGGGGTGCGAGATGTCGAACGCGATCATGTCGCCCACTTTCAGATCGTCGCCCGGACGGATGCGCAGATACGCGTGCTGATCCATCAAACCAAAAATTTCCCAGCCTTCTTCAGCCGCGATGTCGCGTGGCGCGTCGTTGCCCGGACGATAGTGCTTCGCCGGTTCCGGCATGCCGGCGTCGAAGGCCGAATCGCGCTTGCCGAGCCCGATGATCGCGCGGTCCGGCTCCGGAATCGACTGCACGTACGCCCACAGTTGCAGCGCCGGTTTCAGTCCCTGGCCCATTTTCTTCGCGATCGGATTGCGCGCGAAGATCTCGTTCTGGGCCTTCTTGTAGATGCCGACATCGTGCGTCAGATAGCAGCCCGGACGCAGCACGACTTCGATGGCGTCGCTATGGGCCTTGGCGAATTCGTCGGCGACCACGTCGTACCACGCGGAGCCCGCGCCGGAGAGGATCGCCGGCTGGCGTTTGATCTTGCCGTCGGCGATCAGCGCGCGCGTGACATCGACGGCGCTTTTCAGGAACTCGCGCACCCGCGCTTCGTCCTGCAGCACGCCTTCATACAACTCGATGCCTGCCAGTTCGATCGTGCCCGGCCAGCGCGCGATGGCGGCGAGCACGGCGTCGCGCTGGGCGTCGTCACGCACGCCGGTGCGCCCGCCCGGCACGCCGAGTTCGATCAGCACATTGAGCTTCTTGCGCACCGAGCTGAAGAATTCACCGAGCTGATCGACGCCGTCGGCTGAATCCACCAGGCAGAAGAATTCGAAATACGGATCGGTGAGCAACTCGGCGATCATGCCCATGTTGCGCTTGCCGACCAGCTGGTTCGCCATCAGCACGCGATGCACGCCGCCGCGATACGCCGCGCGCACCTGATGCGCGGTGGCCAGCGTGATGCCCCACGCACCGGTTTCCAACTGACGGCGGAAGAGTTGCGGCGCCATCGTAGTCTTGCCATGCGGCGCGAGCTTCACGCCGTATTCGCCGACGAATGCCTGCATCCACTTCAGGTTGTGCTCGATGCGGTCCGCGTACAGCACGGCGGCGGGCAGGCTGACATCTTCCTTGAGCAGGTTCCATTGCAGGCGCGCCGCGTCCTGCAACTGGATGCCCGTGCCCGGCACCATGCCGAGGCCCTTGCCGAACGGGTCGATCGCGGGGCTTTGATAGTTTGTAACTTTCATGCGCTGCTGCTCCATCGTCCATTTAAATAGATTCGGGCGCCGTCTCACGTGCTCCGATGTTGACGCTACGATAGTAACCAAAGTAGCATCCGGGATGGAAATGTTATTTAGTAACATCATCGCGAGTCAACCGCGCACCTCATGAACGGCCCGTCTCATTCCATCGGTATCGACATCGTCGCACGCATTGCGGAGCGCGCGCCCGAACTGCGCGACGCGGAACGCAAGGTGGCGGCGCTGATCCTCGACGACATCGTGGCCGCGTCGCGCGCGAGCATTGGCGCGCTGGCGGACAAGGCGGCGGTGAGCGTCGCGACGGTCACGCGTTTCGCGAAGGCGGTCGGCTGCGAGGACGTGCGCGAATTGAAGCTGCGGCTTGCGCAGGCGGCGGGTGTCGGCCAGCGCTTCCTGACGCGCGATGCCGACGCCGTGCCGGCTTCGCTGGCGGCGCGCATCTTCGAGGAAGTGCAGGGCACGCTGGCGCAGAACCAGGGCGCGCTCGCGGCAGCGCCGGTGGCCGAGGCCGCCGACGCGCTTGCCGCCGCCGCGATGATCTACGTGTTCGGGATGGGCGGCGGCTCGACCGCGCTCGCCGATGAAATGCGCTTTCGCCTCGTGCGGCTCGGCCGGCCGGTGGCGTCGTATCAGGACGGCCTGCTGCAACGGATGGTGGCGTCGACCTTGTCGAAGGAACACGTCGTGGTCGCGCTCTCGGTGACCGGGCAGACGCCGGAGATGGTCGAAAGCTGCCGGCTCGCGAAGCAGTACGGCGCGCGCGTGATTGCGCTGACCGCGCCGGCGTCGCCGCTGGGCGTGCTGGCCGACTGGCTGATCCCGGTCATCGCAATGGAAAGCGACTTCATCTACAAGCCGTCGTCGTCGCGCTACGCGATGATGATGGCGCTCGACCTGCTCGTCACCGAACTCGCCGTCAAGCAGGCCGACACCAGCCGCGAACTGCTGCGCCGCATGAAGCATGCGCTCGACGCGCATCGCGGCGGCGGCGAGCGTCAACCCTTGGGAGACTGATGATGGAACTGGCCGATACGCTGATCGTCGGCGCGCGGGTGATCGACGGCACGGGTGCGCCCGCCGTGGCGCGCGATGTCGCGGTGCGCGACGGACGCATCGTCGCGATCACGGCGCCCGGCGGCTTGTCCGCCTGGCGCGCCGGCGACACCTTCGATGCCGAGGGCAAGGTGCTCGCGCCGGGCTTCATCGACGTTCATACGCACGACGACACCCACGTGATCCGCGTGCCGCAGATGATGCCGAAGATCACCCAGGGCGTGACGACGGTGATCGTCGGCAATTGCGGGATCAGCGCGTCGCCGGTGACGCTGAAAGGCGCGCCGCCCGACCCGATGAACCTGCTCGGCGATGCCGCCGCGTTCCAGTATCCGACCTTTGCTGCCTATGTCGATGCAGTGAACGGCGCGCGCCCGGCGGTGAACGTCGGCGCGCTGATCGGCCACACGGCGCTGCGCAGCAATCACATGGACAGGCTCGACCGCGCCGCCACCGGCGACGAAATCGCCGGCATGCGCGCGCAGCTCGAAGAGGCGCTGGCGCATGGCGCGCTCGGTTTGTCGAGCGGTCTCGCCTATGGCTCGGCGTTCAGCGCGCCGCCCGAGGAAGTGCAGGCGCTCGCCGAACCGCTGGCGCAGGCGGGCGCGCTCTACACGACGCACATGCGCACCGAGTTCGACGCGATCCTCGATGCAATGGACGAGGCCTATCGCGTCGGCCGCCATGCGCGCGTGCCGGTGGTGATCTCGCATCTGAAGTGCGCGGGGCCGTCGAACTGGGGGCGCAGCACGGAAGTGCTGAAGTCGATCGACACCACGCGCGCAGGGCAGCCGGTCGCGTGCGACTGTTATCCGTACAACCGCAGTTCGTCGACGCTCGATCTCAAGCAGGTCACGGGCGACATCGACATCACGATCACCTGGTCGACGCCGCATCCGGAGATGGCGGGCAAGCTGATCCGCGAAGTGGCCGACGCGTGGCAGGTGACGCAGCAGGAAGCCGCGAAGCGCTTGCAGCCGGCGGGCGCGGTGTATCACAACATGTCGGAAGACGACGTGCGGCGCATCCTCTCGCATCCCGCGACGATGGTCGGCTCGGACGGTTTGCCGAACGATCCGTTGCCGCATCCGCGTCTGTGGGGCGCGTTTCCGCGCGTGCTCGGGCACTATGCGCGCGACACGTCGCTGATGCCGCTCGAGGAAGCGGTGCGCAAGATGACGGGTCTGACAGCGCGGCGCTTCGGTTTGACGGAGCGCGGTGAGGTGAAGGTGGGCCATCACGCGGATCTGGTGGTGTTCGATCCTGAACGCGTGCGCGATGCCGCGACGTTTGCGCAGCCGCAGCAGGCGGCGGACGGCATCGACGCGGTGTGGGTGAATGGGGTGCTGACGTATCGCGAGCGGGCCATGACCGGTGCGCGCGCGGGACATTTCGTTGCGCGCGGCGCGGCATCGAAGCTCGATGCGCGCGGTGCGTTCTAAACCTGTATTTGAATCAAGGAGTGAAGCGATGAAGCGTTATGGCGTGGAAGGCGGCAAGGGACAAGGCGGCGCGCATATGCCGTTCGCACGCGCGGTGGAGGCCGATGGCTGGCTGTTCGTGTCGGGCCAGACGCCGATGGAAAACGGCGAGGTGATCAACGGCGGCATCGTCGAGCAATCGCACAAGGCGATTCAGAACGTGCTCGCGATCCTGCAGGAAGCGGGCTACGGCACGGAGCACGTGGTGCGTTGCGGCGTGTGGCTGGACGATCCGCGCGACTTCGCGTCGTTCAACAAGGTGTTCAAGGAGTATTTCGGCGCGAACCCGCCGGCACGGGCGTGCGTGGTGTCGTCGATGGTGATCGACTGCAAGGTCGAGGTGGATTGCGTGGCTTATAAGAAGGCGGCTGCGTGAGTTGAGCCCATTGGTCGGTCACTTACGCGGAGAAGTGCGGCCTCATACGAATCTGAAGTGACGAGTCGAGCAGCTCGCCACTTCAAGTTCGAGTGCTTTCCGCGAGGCCGATCAGTTCAAGGCAACCGGCCCTGCACGACTGCGTTGATGTCCTGGGGTGAGATCATCGGTCCGTGCGCTCGAACAAGCGCTTTTCCAGGAAGTTTGACTAGCATGTCTCCTGCTCCCGTCAACGATTCCGCGCCAGCCTCGTCGATGACGATGATCGATTCCGACGTTTTCTGAACTGTGAGAGCGATTCGCGCTGGAACATTGCTGCGAATCAGACCGGAAAAAGTCTTCGCATCCGGGCGTTGTGTTGCGAGAATCAGATGAATTCCTGCTGCCCGAGCCTTCTGAGCGAGTCTTATGATAAGAGGCTCGATCTTCTTGCTCTGCAGAACGAGGTCCGCGAGTTCCTCAACCACGACAACGACGTACGGAAGCTCTGCGCCTTTTTTTAAAGCCTGAGCAATATCGGAAACTCCCAAGCCTGCGAATGTAGCGTAGCGCGTGTCCATTTCAACCACGAGACGTTGCAGGAGCTTCAGAGCTCCTGCAACGTCCGGCACAACTTCCCCGCCAAAGAGGTTGTCGAGACCGGAATAGGGTGCAAACTCGACCTGCTTCGGGTCGATGAGTGCCAGTTGCAACGTCTCTGCGGATCGACCGAGCAGAAGCGAGAGGACAAGCGTGTGCAGACACACGCTTTTGCCCATCCCCGTTGCCCCACCAACTAGCAGATGGGGTGCAGTGCGCAGATCGAACGAGACGTTCGCGCCGTCAAGATCAAGTCCGACGAAAACCGGTAGCGATCCAGAGCCCAAGCGGTTATCGCTCCAATGCTTCAGTTCTGAAAATCCGATTTGCGTCCACTGATCGCGTGGTCTGGCAATGTCGATCAACACGCTTTTCGCTTCCCGGCCGGGTGACATGCACGGAACGGAATCTCTTAGCCCCAGGCTGAGAGCAAGTTGGTTGAGGCTTTTCCTGAGCCGATCAAACTGACTCACGTCGAGTAAGCCGATTTCATGACGCGTCAGGCGGGGACCAACGAAAATGCCCCGAGCTTCTGCGGAAATGCCTATCTCTGAAAGAGCTTGTACGAGATCGATTTGATCTGAGCCGGCAATAGGCGGTGCGCCGAGATTATCGTTACGGTGAGGGGGCGCACAAGACGCAGGTCGCTCGGTCAATGAAGCTCTGCGCATGATCAGAACTTGTACGAATCGGTCGTAGTTCTGTTCACAGTCGTGCCAGTCTGCCATTAGCAACTGTGCACCTCTGTGCCAGTGAAAACGCACAGCAGCCTTGAATGCATCAAGATCTTCTATAACTTTGCCGTACAGGCGTGCATGCGTCACAACCAATCCGATCCATGCAGCGATGTCGTGGACGTTGAACAAGGTCTGACCTTGAACTTCAACACCTTTCGCATCGATCGAAGATTTGTGATCGTCGCTGATTTCACTGTTCGGAATCGACAGAGATCTTCCAATGGCTAACCGGGCTGCCGCTGCGCGCGTCGAAAGCTCAAGCGCCTCCATAATCACCGTATTGTGCCGGTCGGCCTGAGCGCTTGTGCGATATCTGGAACTCAATGCATGCTCAATGACTATGTTCGTCATCGCGAGCTCCTGAGAAATAGGAATCTTCTTTCGCGCTGGTCCGTCCAATGCCGTGGCCAACGTTCACATGTTCAAGCAAGTAGGACTTGCACACGCGACCCTCTAGTCGCTTGAAAAACTCAGGATCGATTTCTTCGTCTTGTGAAAGCAGGATGACCTGACGTCTGGGATCACTGGTCCAAAACCTCAATATGTTCTCCCGGTGTTTGCTGTCAAGACGACCCAAGGGCGTATCAACGACAAGGGGCGCCGCGATACGTGACACTCGCGCTAGACCCGCTATCAAGGCGGTGGCGAAGATCTGATTCTCGCCGGCCGAACGGTCAGCCATGATTTCTTTTCCTGAGCCATCCAGTAGTCGAGTTCTGCCGTCATCGTGGATATCGATTCGGTCGACGATGTCTTTATGCGCGAGTGCCTTATAGATTTTTGTCATCTCCCGGGCCAATTCTTGCACTTTGAGAGGAAACAGCTTTGGTATCACCTCGTTGATGACTCGACGAACCCGTTCTGATTTCTCAATGAGCGAACGCGCCGGGTTTGACTTGTCCGAGTTCTGTCGTTCACGTTGATAGGTCGGGCGCAGTGAACGGATTTGATGATCCAAGGCTCCCTGCCTGCGTTCGCTTGCACGCATGGCCTCTTGCAGTCTTTCCCAAGGCAGGCTCAAATCATCAATGCTCCGCTTCAGTGCCGCCAAGGTTCCATCACGGTCAAGGCCCTCGAGGCGATTTATCTGGCGCTCAAGGTCCTCAATGCGTCGCTGCAGCGACTCCTGCTCTTGCAAGAGTTCGTCTATATCTCTTCGACTAAGGTCGAGCGAATCCAGGAACTGCAGTGTTTCCTGTCGGGCTTCCTTTCTCAGATACTTATGCTCAATTTCCGACGCGGCGTCTGGCGGTGGCGGATGGAACAAGCTTGTCCAGGCGCGAGTGATGCCCTCGCGTACTTCGGCGCATTGAGACGCGGTGAGCGGAGGCCGAATTACCGTTGCAGTGGAACTGAAGAATGCTTCCTCGAATGCGGCGATTCGCGGCTCCAAAGCTCTCCTGTCTGCTTCCCACTCATACCAACGCGCTTCCCCGTGGATCTGGGTTCGATACTCGGAAAGCAGATCGGGACCGGTAAGATGAAACGGGAGCTTGCCAGCGAGCACGGCCTCAAGCTTCTGATGACATTTACCTAGTTCGTTTCGGAATTGCTGTCTTTCTTCGATGAGACTGCCCAGCGATGAGACGTCCGCGCTTCCTGCGCCAAGCGCCGTCATGCGGCTGATCAGATCTTCGCGCTCATTTCGAATCCTGTCGGCTTCAGACTGCATCGACTTCAGCTCGACTTGAGCTTCCTCAAGTTCTGTTTCCAAGCGAGTCAGTTCAATTCGAGCGAGTTCCAGTTTGTCTTGGTCGACATTAATGACCCCGCTGCGCTTTATCGACTCAAAATTCTTGAGGCGGTCGGAGAGCGCTCGCAGCAGCACTACGCCGAGCAGGCCCTCAAGCCCTTGTTTGACTTGTTCCACACGAGACTGATCCGCGAGCTTCTTAACCTCCTCCCCATCGAAGAAGAAAAACGGCGCAATATGAGCAGGAAGGAAAAACTCGTCCAGCAACTCGGTAAGGCTGAAGTTGTTTTGCCCGTCTATACGTGGCGAACCTGGAATGTCGCGAGTGACCAAACGAGCGAGTGCCTCGTCTTCGGCCCAGCTTCCGTTAGGTTTGAAGAACCACTTTCGCGTTACATCCAGTGCTTGCAATTTTGTGCGATGGATTCTTACTCTCACGGACATGAAGCCCGCGCCAGCATGACGCGCCTCTCCGTTGAAGGCCCGTTCGAGAAAGGTTGGGTAGCCGAAACTATCGTCGGCTTTGAGGCCCGCGCGCGCAAGATGCACCAAAGCATCCTTGCCGTAAAGACAAAGATACAAAGCTTCCAGAATGGTTGTCTTGCCAAAGCCGTTGAGACCGCCAATGAGCACAAGATTGCGATCCTCAGAGGGGCTCGGAAACTCAAAGGTTTCGCGTCGGTAGGACTTGAAGTTGGTGAGCTCGATATTTGATATCCACATACTCTGTCGCTCTAAGCCTCCGTAACCCGACCGAGGATTTCTTCGATGCGCGCGTTAATGCCGTGAGCACGCTCTTGATGCTGGCGCTCTCGTTGCAGGACGACCAGTTCTGCAAGCACATCAGTTTCGATCCCATACTTGCTTCCGACCTCGCTTAGTACCTGCATTGCGTCCTCGTCGGCCCACAGCGGGAGGTCGGACAAATGGCGTTCCATTTCAGTGCGTTCCATCGGCTACTCCTCGTTGTTGTCTTAGTTCTTCGGCCCATATCTGGTGGATGAGGTCAATCTCGTCCATCGAGATCAGCGTTTCTCCGAACACTCGCTGGGTCTCAAGCAGACGCTCCAGAATCTCCATGCGCGCCTTGACAGTGAAAGGGCCGGGGATATGTCTCCCGTCTGTGCCGAAAGTGAGCCTTCCATTGCGTCGAAGCACCTGCCGCTTGGCGGGATCATTCCTGTTCGTGCGAAGCCAGTCGCGAAAGCGAATCAACGGAAGGTAGCGGTGATGTCCAGAGTCGACATAGCCTTGCAGGCTTTTGTCCTTTTCGACGACCGTGCATGTCCAGCAGCCGAAGCGGCTATTTGGTGTGCCACAACCGGGAGCCTCCTCACTACTCAGGACGACAGGACACTCACCGCCTTCCGCTTCACGGTAAAGCGTAAAGAGGTCCGAATGCGAACCTCCCCACGGGGCGTCAAATGTGCCGAGGGCTTCCCATACCTCGTCCGTCGATAGATCGACGATCGGGCGGTAGATGTAGGCCCCCTTGAGTTCGCTGTGTTCGTGCAGACGCGAGTTTGCTTGATTTTTATAGCCGTCGACGACACGTTGACGCGTGCTGCTTTCCAGACGTCTTACTCCCAATACGACGATTGCTGCGCCGAATTCCGAGATGTTGTTTTTTATGTACGCGCTAGTAGGCATGATTTTTAGTCTGTCCGTGCACCAGCGCATACTCTGATTGGGACTCGGATATCCCTTTCCAATGAGCAGCGTCCAAAATGTCTTGTCCAGCGGTGGTTGCGTGCGTGCCACGACAACGGGTAACCCCAAGTCATTTGCCGAAGCTGCAATTTTTTTGCATACCTTATTCAGATGCAGCATGACGAACGGACTTTCAACCAGAGTATCGTTTGAGACTACGTGTACAGGCCTGGTTCTTTGCGATGGAGGAATTGTCAGAAGCGCTTCGAACGCAAGGTGCGCAACCAAGGTCGAATCCTTACCGCCAGAGAATCCAATGATCCAAGGAAAATCTTGTGCAGGAGATAGATACTCCGATCTTATATCCCAGATAACTCTTTCCCAGAGTTCCTCAATCGAGTGGTGTTCGTCTCCCACTTGAAATATCTTGTTCATGCTCAACTTTCTTTGCAGCGGCGATACTTTAAAATCTTATACGGTTTGCTAATCAATGACCATGTAGAATGTGAAAATAAAAACCCGAAATAAATCGGATTTCTCTGATTTATTTCGGGTCGCCTTGCTGCTTGAGATGTGCGGCTTCAGCTCAGTAAGAAAGCTTCATCGGTTTTCGTTGAGAAAATTCTTTATCACTGCCGCGCCAGCCGCGCATTATCCGGCATCGGCAGATTGAAGTTGGTGCGGAACGGGTTGATATCCAGCCCGCCGCGCCGCGTATAACGCGCATACACCGCGAGCCGTTCCGGCTTGCACTCCCGCATGATGTCCATGAAGATGCGCTCGACGCATTGCTCATGAAACCCCGTGTGTCCGCGATAGGACACGATGTAACGCAGCAATCCCGCGTGATCGATCTGCGAGCCATAGTAGCGGATCTGCACGCTGCCCCAGTCCGGCTGGCCCGTCACTGGACAGTTCGATTTCAACAGGTTCGAGAACAGCGTCTCGTCGACGGGCGTCTCACCGTGCGCCGCGCTCAGCAATGACGGATCGGGCGAATACACGTTGCAATCGAGGTCGAGCCGGTCGAGCGACAGGCCATCGAACTCTTCCATCACGAGCTTGCCGAAATCCGCGGGCGCGCTGAGCTGCACGGACACCGTCGCCCCGCAGATCGCCGACACGTCGCGCTTGATGGCGGCGCGCACGTCGTCGATGGAATCGAACGGCGTCTGCGCGAACGATCCCAGATACAGCTTGAACGACTTCGACTCCACGATGTTCGGCGCATCCGCCGGCACGAAGAACGTGGCGACTGCAATCTGCGGCTTGCCGTTACGGTTCAGCCAAGAGAGTTCGTAGGCATTCCAGATGTCGGTGCCGAAGAACGGCAGCCGCGCAGGGACGCCGATCGCATCGCGCGCGCGCTTGCGGTCGATTGCGAACAGCAGCGACGCATCGTACTGTTCGGTGTAGTGGACGGGCTTGCCGAGCGGAGATTGATCGGGTGTCATGTGGCGTTCGCTATGCCGCTGAGAACGTGTCCCGTGACCGTGACGTCGCGGGCCGATTCGCAATGGCGAATTTGATCGTCGAAGAAAAAGTCGGGCTCGAATTCTCGCAGGAAGTCGCCCTTGTCGAGGCCGCCGAGGAACATCGCTTCGTCGATCTCGATGTTCCAGGCCATCAGCGTCCGGATCGCACGCTCGTGTGCAGGCGCGGAGCGGGCGGTGACCAGTGCGGTGCGGATGTGCATCGGCGGGCTGCCGTTCGCGGGCGTCGTTCCTTCGCGCTCGCCTTGCGCGGCAATGCGCTGGAGCTTGTGAAGGGCGGCGAGCAGCGGTTTGAGCGGTCCGCCCGGCAAGGGCGAATCCTTCTTGTCGAGTTCGTGGCCAATGAACGCCGGCAGGCCGCTCTCCTGAAAGACGCGCTCGGCTTCGTCGGAAAAGATCACGGCGTCGCCGTCGAAGGCGATGCGAATCTCATGGGCGTAATGGCTCGCCGCGACGACCGTTTCGGGCAGAACGCTGGCGGCGGGGAAGCCGGCGTCGAGCGCCGCACGCACATCCTCCGGATTCGCCGACAGAAACAGCGAAGCGCGCAGCGGCCGCAGATAGCGGAACGGCGAGCGCCCGCGCGTGAAGACGCCGCGCTCGATCGCCAGGCCATGCTCCTTGCACGAGCGAAACGCGCGCAGGCCGCTGATGGGATCGCTGCGCGACAGGATCACCACCTCGACACGCTGTTCCTGTGTGTTCAGCGCAAGCAGCTTGCGGATCAGGCTGAATGCCACGCCGGGTTTCGCGGGCGTATCGAGCCGCGAGCGCTGCAAGGCCTCGTAACGCGCGAGATCACCGGTTTCGAAGACGCCGTTCTCTTCTTCGAAATCGAACAGCGCACGCGACGAAATCGCGACGACGAGCTTGTCTTCGAGCGTGAAAGACATCTTGGTCAGCCGAGGAACAGGCGGTACACCGGATTCGCGCCTTCGTCCCACCACGGATAGCCGAGCGTCGCGAGGAAACGCTCGAACTCCGCGTTGTCCGTCTGCGGCACCTGGATGCCGACCAGAATCGAGCTATAGTCCGCGCCCTGATTACGGTAATGGAACAGGCTGATGTTCCAGTCCGGCGCCATCGACGACAGGAACTTCATCAGCGCGCCCGGCCGCTCCGGGAATTCGAAGCGCAACAGGCGTTCGTCGCGCGCGAGCGGCGAGCGGCCGCCCACCATGTAGCGGATGTGCTGCTTCGAGAGTTCATCGTGCGACAGATCCACGGTCGCGAAACCATGTTCGACGAAGGCCGTCATCATCTGCGCCGTTTCCTTGCGCGACTTGATCTGCACGCCGACGAAGATGTGCGCGGCTTTTTCGTCCGCGATGCGATAGTTGAACTCGGTCACACTCCGGGTGCCGACCAGTTCGCAGAAGCGCCTGAAACTGCCGCGCTCCTCGGGAATCGTCACGGCGAACACCGCCTCGCGCGCCTCGCCCACTTCGGCGCGTTCGGCGACGAAGCGCATGCGGTCGAAGTTCATGTTCGCGCCCGAGGTCACCGCGATCAGCGTCTTGCCCTCGATGCCTTCGCGCTCCGCATACAGCTTCGCGCCCGCCACCGCGAGCGAGCCCGCCGGTTCGAGCACCGAGCGCGTGTCCTGGAACACGTCCTTGATGGCGGCGCAGAGGGCGTCGGTGTCGACGGTGATGATGTCATCGAGCAGTTCCCGGCACAGGCGGAAGGTTTCCTCGCCGACCAGCTTCACCGCGGTGCCGTCCGAGAACAGGCCGACCTCGCTCAACGTGATGCGCTCGCCCGCCTTGACCGACTTCGCCATCGCGCAGGAATCCTCGGTCTGCACGCCGATCACCTTGATCTCCGGACGCACCGCCTTGATGTAGGCCGCCACGCCCGCCGCCAGACCGCCGCCGCCGATCGGGCAGAAGATCGCGTGGATCGGGCCCTGATGCTGGCGCAGGATTTCCATCGCGACGGTGCCTTGCCCGGCGATCACGTCGGGATCGTCGAACGGATGCACGAAGGTCAGGCCGCGTTCTTCCTGAAGCTGCACGGCGCGCGTGTAGGCGTCGCTATAGGATTCGCCCGCCAGCACGATTTCGACCGTCGGGCCGCCATGCGTGCGGATCGCGTCGATCTTGACCTGCGGCGTGGTGGTCGGCACCGCGATCACCGCGCGGCAGCCGAGCCGCGCCGCCGACAGCGCCACGCCCTGCGCATGATTGCCCGCCGAGGCCGTAATCACGCCGCGCGCGAGTTCGTCGGCGGAGAGGTTCGCCATCTTGTTATAGGCGCCGCGAATCTTGAAGGAGAACACCGGCTGGTTGTCCTCGCGCTTCAGGAGCACGGCATTGCGCAGGCGCGCCGACAGATTGTTCGCGGGTTCGAGCTCGCTTTCCCGCGCGACGTCGTACACACGCGCGGTCAGCACTTTCTTCAGGTAGTCGGGATGTGTCATGCGGAAAATCGTCACGCGGCACGCATGCGTGCGGGTTTTGAGGGCGAAAGCATCCATGATAGCGCCTGTCGCGCTCGTCGCCGCACCCCCATATGTTCCGACCGTCCGGACGGTCGTGCAAAAAAGCGTCGAAAATGCCATGAACGCGTCGCGAATGTACTAGCAAAAAGCCCTTCCGCCTGCTAGCGCCCGGCAACGCGCGTCATGATCCTGGGTTAGAATTTCCTTTTACGTATCAGCAATCAGGATCGGCAGATGCACCGGCAGCTTCGGATCGATTTTCTGGCGCATGTCCCCCGCGCGTCGCACGCGGCGGCCGAGCGGCATGCGCGTCACGCGCGATCGTGGCGTTGATCCCGGGCACACCGAAGGCGTCTTGATGACGTCCGCCTCGCAGCACGTTGCGCAGGGCGGTTCCGGCGGCCTTCGCCAAGATAAGTCTCACTCGAAAATTTGCGCCCCCACGCGCATCGCCGGCGTTTCGCTTAGCAGAGCGCCCGCCGGCACACCGAACCGTCGAACATGAACGCACCTCAAGCCTTCGATCCGAACGGCGCCCATGCCGCCTTGGCGCTCGATATTGAACCCCGTCTGCGCGAAATTCCCTATAACTACACGTCGTTTTCCGATCGTGAAATCGTGATGCGGCTCCTCGGCGACGAAGCCTGGGCCGTCCTCGACGAACTCCGCAACGAGCGCCGCACCGGCCGCTCGGCGCGCATGCTGTACGAAGTGCTCGGCGACATCTGGGTCGTGCGCCGCAATCCGTATCTCCAGGACGACCTGCTCGACAACCCGAAGCGCCGCGGCATGCTGGTCGACGCGCTGAATCACCGTCTCGCCGAAATCGAGAAGCGCCGCAGCGCGGACCTGTCCGCTCACCATGACGAAGCCGGCAGCCAGGAACGCGCCGGGCGCGTGCAGTTGCTGGTGGCCGCAGCGCGCCGCGCCGTCGACGACTTCGCCGCCGAATTCGCCCGCATGGCCGACCTGCGCCGCCGCGCGTCGCGCGTGCTCGGCCGGCAGACGCAGAAGGACAACATCAAGTTCGACGGCCTGTCGCGCGTCGCGCACGTCACCGACGCCACCGACTGGCGCGTCGAGTATCCGTTCGTCGTGCTCACGCCGGACACCGAAGCCGAGATCGCCGGTCTCATCAAGGCGTGCTTCGAACTCGGGCTCACGGTGATTCCGCGCGGCGGCGGCACCGGCTACACCGGCGGCGCGATTCCGCTGACGCCGTTCTCGGCCGTCATCAACACGGAAAAGCTCGAACAGCTGGGGCCGGTCGAGATGACCAGCCTGCCGGGCGTCGAGCACAAGGTCGCGACCATTTTCTCGGGCGCGGGCGTCGTCACGCGGCGCGTGACCGAAGCGGCGGAACAGGCGGGCTTCGTGTTCGCAGTCGATCCCACTTCGCTGGACGCGTCCTGCGTCGGCGGCAATGTGGCGATGAACGCGGGCGGCAAGAAGGCGGTGCTGTGGGGCACGGCGCTGGACAATCTCGCGTGGTGGCGCATGGTCGATCCGGAAGGCAACTGGCTCGAAGTCACGCGCCTGGATCACAACTGCGGCAAGATCCACGACATCGAAGTGGCGCGTTTCCGGCTCGACTGGTTCGACGGCAATCGTGCGCCGGGCGAGAAGCTGATCCGCACCGAGAATCTCGACATTGCCGGCAGCACGTTCCGCAAGGAAGGACTCGGCAAGGACGTCACCGACAAATTCCTCGCCGGCCTGCCCGGCGTGCAGAAGGAAGGCTGCGACGGCCTCATCACGTCGGCGCGCTGGATCCTGCACAAGATGCCCGCGCACACGCGCACCGTCTGCCTCGAATTCTTCGGCCAGGCGCGCGATGCGATTCCGAGCATCGTCGAGATCAAGGACTATCTGTTCGAAACGTCGAAGCAGGGCGGCGCGATCCTCGCCGGCCTCGAGCACCTGGACGAACGCTACCTGCGCGCGGTCGGCTATGCCACCAAGAGCAAGCGCAACGCGTTCCCGAAGATGGTGCTGATCGGCGACATCGTCGGCGACGACGCCGATGCCGTTGCCGCCGCCACGTCCGAAGTCGTGCGCATGGCGAACGGCAAGAGCGGCGAAGGCTTCGTCGCGGTCAACGCCGAGGCGCGCAAGCGCTTCTGGCTCGACCGCTCGCGCACGGCCGCCATCGCCAAGCATACGAACGCGTTCAAGATCAACGAAGACGTCGTGATTCCGCTCAATCGCATGGGCGAATACACGGACGGCATCGAGCGCATCAATATCGAGCTGTCGATCAAGAACAAGCTGGAACTCGTCAATGCGCTCGAAGCGTTCTTCCGCACCGGCAAGCTGCCGCTCGGCAAGACCGACGACGCCAATGAAATCCCCAGCGCCGAGCTGCTCGAAGACCGCGTGCAACAGGCGCTGGATCTGCTGAAGCGCGTGCGCGAGCGCTGGACTTTCGTCGGCGAGCACCTCGACATGCCGCTGCGCGAGGCCCAGCACCAGTTGCTTCAGCTTGGCTACGAAGCGCTCGCGGAGAAGTTCGCGGACCGCGTCGACGTGCAACCGGATGCCAACGTGTTTCACGTCGCGCAGGACCGCACGGTGCGCATCTCGTGGAAGCAGGAGATCCGCGCCGAGTTGCGCCAGATCTTCAACGGCGGCGAATTCAAGCCGATCCTCGACGAAGCGCAAGCCATCCACAAGCAAGTGCTGCGCGGCCGTGTGTTCGTCGCGCTGCACATGCATGCCGGCGACGGCAACGTGCACACCAACATCCCCGTCAACTCCGACAACTACGCGATGCTGCAGGACGCGCATCACGCGGTGGCGCGCATCATGAAGCTGGCGCGTTCGCTCGACGGCGTGATCTCGGGCGAGCACGGCATCGGCATTACGAAGCTGGAGTTTCTGACGGAAGAGGAAATCGGCGATTTCCGCGCCTACAAGCAGCGCGTCGATCCGCACGGCCGCTTCAACAAGGGCAAGCTGTTCGACGGCGCCGATTTGCGCAACGCCTATACGCCGTCCTTCGGGCTGATGGGCTACGAGTCGCTCATCATGCAGCAGTCGGATATCGGCGCGATTTCCGAGTCCATCAAGGACTGCCTGCGCTGCGGCAAGTGCAAGCCGGTCTGCGCGACCCACGTGCCGCGCGCGAACCTGCTCTACAGCCCGCGCAACAAGATTCTCGCCACGTCGCTGCTGGTCGAGGCGTTCCTGTACGAAGAGCAGACACGTCGCGGCGTGTCGATCAAGCACTGGGACGAGTTCAACGACGTCGCCGACCACTGCACCGTCTGTCACAAGTGCGTGACGCCGTGCCCAGTGAAGATCGACTTCGGCGACGTCACGATGAACATGCGCAACCTGCTGCGCAAGATGGGCAAGAAGAAGTTCAACGCGGGCAATGCGGCGGGCATGTTCTTCCTGAACGCGACCAATCCGCAGACCATCAATCTCGCGCGCACCGCGATGATGGGCGTCGGCTACAAGGCGCAGCGCCTCGGCAACGACGTGCTGAAGAAGTTCGTCCGGAAGCAGACGGCGAAGCCGCCCGCAACCGTCGGCAAGCCGCCGGTCGTCACGCAGGTGATCCACTTCGTCAACAAGAAGATGCCGGGCAATCTGCCGAAAAAAACGGCGCGCGCGCTGCTGGATATTGAGGACAACAAGATCGTCCCGATCATCCGCAATCCGCAGACAACCACGGTCGATTCCGAAGCGGTGTTCTACTTCCCGGGCTGCGGCTCGGAGCGGCTGTTCTCGCAGGTCGGCCTCGCCACGCAGGCCATGCTGTGGGAAGCGGGCGTACAGACCGTGCTGCCGCCGGGCTATCTGTGCTGCGGCTATCCGCAACGCGGTTCCGGCCAGTTCGACAAGGCCGAGAAGATCGTCACCGACAATCGCGTCCTGTTCCACCGCGTCGCGAATACGCTGAACTATCTCGACATCAAGACCGTGGTGGTATCGTGCGGCACCTGCTACGACCAGCTCGCGGGCTATGAATTCGAGAAGATCTTCCCGGGCTGCCGGATCATCGACATTCACGAGTTCCTGCTCGAGAAGAACATCAAGCTCGACGGCGTGAGCGGCACGCGCTACATGTATCACGACCCGTGTCACTCGCCGATCAAGACCATGGATCCGGTCAAGCTGGTCAACCAGCTGATGGGTTCGGAGAAGGACGGCTACAAGATCGAGAAGAATGACCGCTGCTGCGGCGAGTCGGGCACGCTCGCGGTGACGCGGCCGGACGTCTCCACGCAGGTGCGCTTCCGCAAGGAAGAAGAGATCCGCAAGGGCGCGGCCAAGCTGCGCGGCATTCCGCTCGTCGCGGAAGCGGGCGCGAACGCGATCAACATCGCGAATGCGTCGGCGGGTGCAGCGGGCGCGCAGCCCGGCTCCGTGCTCAAGGCCGGCGACGGCCCGCAGCCGGTCAACGGCGCCGTGCCGCAGGACGTCAAGATCCTGACGAGCTGCCCGTCGTGCCTGCAAGGCTTGTCGCGCTACAACGAGGACGCCAACGTCGAGGCGGACTATATCGTCGTGGAAATCGCGCGCAAGGTGCTCGGCGAGAACTGGATGGAACAGTACGTCGAACGCGCGAACAATGGCGGTATCGAGCGCGTGCTGGTGTAATAGCGACATCGAGGACGATTCGCCAGAGGTTCGAGATGGACTGTGTGTTTTGCCGTGAAGACGGCGGCGAAGTACTGTGGCAGGACGGCGCGTTGCGCGTCGTCCTTGCCGATGAGCCCGACTGGCCCGGCCTGTGCCGCGTGATCTGGGGGGCGCATGTCGCCGAGATGTCGGATTTGCCGGACCCGGATCGCGTGCGCGTGATGGCCGCCGTGAATGGCGTCGAGCGCGTGATGCGCCGCGTGCTGGTGCCCGAGAAGATCAATCTCGCGAGCCTCGGCAACCAGGTGCCGCATGTTCACTGGCACGTCATCCCGCGCTTCTCCAACGACTCCCGCTTTCCGCTGCCGATCTGGGCGCCGCGCCAGCGCACCGTGTCCGAATCGCAGCTGTCGAAGCGGCGCGCCCAGGCAACGCTCCTGCGCGAGCAGGTACGCAACGAACTGAACCAGCAGTTTGGTCATCCATAAGACGAGATCATGAGCGGACTCACTTCAACGACGCCGATTCCCACCGGCGTCGTCGTGCATTCGAAATCACACGTGCTGGAACTGCAATACGGCGACGCGTCGTATCGTGTGCCGTTCGAGCTGCTGCGCGTGTATTCGCCATCGGCGGAAGTGCAGGGCCACGGGCCGGGACAGGAAACGCTGCAGACTGGCAAGCGCGAGGTGACGATCATCGGCATCGATCCGGTTGGGCACTACGCGCTGCAACTCAATTTTTCAGACGGCCACAACACGGGTATCTACTCCTGGGACATCCTTCATGATCTCGCGACGCGCCAGGACGAACACTGGCGCGACTATCTGGCGAGACTGGAGGCGGCGGGCGTCGACCGCGACACGCCGATGGCCGTCAAGATCTCCGGTGGCGGCCATTGCCACTGAAATCAGTCGATATGCAGCTGCGGCATATCGCCGCGCACCCGGCGCGGCAATTGCGCGGCTTGGAAAGAACAACAGGTGAGGAAAGAGCGCGATGAGCAAGACCCACTTCGGATACGAAACGGTCGACGAGCAGGACAAGGCGAAGAAAGTGGCGGGCGTGTTTCACTCTGTCGCGAGCAACTACGACTTGATGAACGACCTGATGTCCGGCGGACTGCATCGGATCTGGAAGCATTTCACGATCGGGCAGGCGAAGGTGCGGCCGGGCTACAAGGTGCTGGACATCGCGGGCGGGACCGGCGACCTGGCAATGGCGTTTGCCCGACAAGCCGGCGAAACAGGTGAAGTCTGGCACACCGACATCAACGAATCGATGCTGCGTGTGGGCCGGGATCGCCTGGTGGACAAGGGCGTCATGACGCCGACGCTGTTGTGCGATGCCGAGAAGATTCCGTTCCCGGACAATTATTTCAACATCATTACGGTTGCCTTCGGTCTTCGTAACATGACCCACAAGGACCGCGCGCTCGCCGAGATGACGCGCGTGCTGAAGCCGGGCGGGCGCTTGCTGGTGCTGGAATTCTCGAAGGTGTGGGATCCGCTCAAAAAGCCGTACGATCTATACAGTTTCAAGATTTTGCCGTGGCTGGGCGAGAAAGTCGCCAAGGACGCGGAGAGCTATCGGTACCTGGCAGAGTCCATCCGGATGCATCCCGACCAGGAAACTTTGAAAACAATGATGGAACAAGCGGGCCTGGATCGAGTCGAATATTACAATTTGTCAGGTGGCGTGGTAGCGTTACACGTCGGGACCAAATTTTAGTGTTCCACTCTTCAAAGGATTCGAAATGTCCGATTCGCGCATACCCCAACCCCGGGGTTTCCTGAACGTCTTCTTCAGGAAGGCCGGAATACTGGCGCTCGCTGGCGTTATTGCGGCCGGCGCACTCTTCGCGGAAACGGCGGACGCCAAGCGCATGGGCGGCGGCCGCAGCATGGGCCGTCAGTCGGCCACCGCCACGCAGCAACATCAGGCGACGCCGCCGTCGCAATCCATGCAGCAGGGCCAGGCCGCGCAGGCACAACGGGCGCAACCCGCGCCCGCCACGCCGGCCGCCGCCGCGCAACCGGCGCGCAACCGCTGGCTCGGACCCATCGCCGGTCTGGCGGCGGGTCTCGGCATCGCGGCGCTCCTGTCGCATTTCGGCCTGGGCGAAGCCTTCGCCGGCGCCATGGCGAACATGATCATCATCGCGCTCATCGTGCTGGCCGCGGTCATGCTGTTCCGCTTCATCATGCGCAAGCGTCAGGGCGCCCAGGGCGGCAACACGCCGGCTTACGCCGGTGCAGGCTCGTCCTCGGGTTCGCCGTACGGCGCAAGCGCGCGCACGGGTCTGGACCCGGCGCCGGCGCAAGTGCCGCAGCAATCGCGCGGTTACGGCGCGACGTACATCGAATCGGCGCCGCAGCAGCAAGCGGTCAATCCGAACGTGCCGGCGGGCTTCGATACCGAAGCGTTCGTGCGTAACGCAAAGGTCTACTTCGTGCGCCTGCAGGACGCCTGGGATCGTGGCAACACGAACGACATCCGCGAATTCACCACGCCCGAAATGTTCGCGGAAGTGAAGCTCGACGTCGAAGCGCGCGGCAGTGCGCCGAATCGTACCGATGTCGTGCAGCTCAACGCCGACGTCCTCGGCGTGGAAGACCGCCCGCAGGAATATCTGGCGAGCGTGCGCTTCCATGGTCTGATTCGCGAGTCGGAAGGATCGGCGGCCGAGCCATTTGTCGAGGTGTGGAACCTGTCCAAGCAGAAGTCCGGCAACGAAGGCTGGCTGCTGGCCGGCATCCAGCAGGTCAGCTGAGCGCCACCGCGCGCCGGACGCGTCCAGCGCGTCGCGGCGCCGGCGCACCCGCCGGAAACCGGCAAGCGTCAGTGTGATCGCCGGTGGCGGCGGTAGAATATGAACCCGCGCGAGAAGCGTCTCGCGCGGGTTTTTTCATCTCACAGCCGATGACGAACGCAGACGAATTCGCCCGTCCCGCAGCAAACCCTGCCTTGAAGACCGCCTCCGGCGCATTCGCGGCCGCCGTGAATCATCTGCTCGTGCGCGAGCCGTGGGCGCTCGAGCGCCTGAAACCCTATGCCGCCAAACGCGTGAAACTGTCGTGCGCGCCGGTTTCCATCGCCCTCTTGGTGCAACCGGACGGCCTCTTCGCCGCGACCACCGAAGCCGAAGCCGCCCAGTTCGACGTCACCATCGCCGTGCCGCTCGACGCGCTGCCGGCCTTCGTGCAGGGCGGCCAGGCGGCCGTGATGAAGCATGTGCGGATCGAGGGCGACGCCGAATTCGCCACCACGCTGGCGAAACTTGCCGAACATCTGCGCTGGGATCCGGAGGAAGACCTGGCGCGCGTGATCGGCGACGCGCCCGCGCATCGGCTGGGCATCGTCGCGCGGTCGGTGCAGGAGCAGGCGCAGCGCACCGGGCGCAACCTGCTGGACACCTTCAGCGAATTTTTCCTCGACGAACGTCCGCAGCTCGTGCGTCGCAGCGCGCTCGCGGCCTTCGACGCCGAGTTGTCGAAAGCGCGCGATGCGCTGGCGCGTGTGGAGAAGCGCATCGAAAGAATCGAACGTGCCGGCGTGAACGCAGGCGAACCCAAGCATCCGGCAAGCGGCGCTTCAGCGCGACCCGGCGGCGAGTCAGTGCGCGACTCGCACGAATAACGAGCTGAAGCGAATCCGAACCATGCGTTTTCTGCGTTTTCTCAAGATATTTTTCACGATCGTCCGCTTCGGGCTCGACGAGCTCGTCATGAGTGGCATCAACGATCGTCGCGTGCGCTACCTGATGCGCATCACGACGTTCGGCCGCCGTTTCGATATCGAACGCGGCATCCGCCTGCGTCTCGCGCTGGAAAGTCTCGGGCCGATTTTCGTGAAGTTCGGCCAGGTGCTCTCGACGCGCCGCGATCTGCTGCCCGTCGATGTTGCCGACGAACTCGCCAAGCTCCAGGATCAGGTGCCGCCGTTCGATTCGGCGCTCGCGGTGGCGATCATCGAGAAATCGCTCGGCGCGCCCATCGACGCGTTGTTCGACGATTTCGAGCGCGTGCCGGTGGCGAGCGCGTCGATTGCGCAGGTTCATTTTGCCAAGATCAAAAATGGCGAGCACGCGGGCAAGGCGGTGGCGGTGAAGGTGCTGCGCCCGGGCATGTTGCCGGTGATCGATTCGGACCTCGCGTTGCTGCGTGACGTCGCGATCTGGGCCGAACGGCTGTGGCCGGACGGCCGGCGCCTGAAGCCGCGCGAGGTGGTGGCCGAGTTCGACAAATACCTGCACGACGAGCTCGACCTGATGCGCGAGGCCGCCAACGGCAGCCAGTTGCGCCGCAATTTCCAGGGCCTCGATCTGCTGCTGGTGCCGGAAATGTACTGGGACCTGTCCGCGCCGACCGTGCTGGTCATGGAGCGCATGGTCGGCGTGCCGATCAGCCAGGTCGAGACGCTGCGCGCGGCGGGCGTGGACATTCCGAAGCTGGCGCGCGAAGGCGTCGAGATCTTTTTCACGCAGGTGTTCCGTGACGGCTTTTTTCACGCCGACATGCATCCGGGCAACATCCAGGTGAGCCTCGATCCGGCAACGTTCGGCCGCTATATCGCGCTGGATTTTGGCATCGTCGGGGCGCTGTCGGACTTCGACAAGAATTACCTCGCGCAGAACTTCCTCGCGTTCTTCAAGCGCGATTACCACCGCGTCGCCACGCTGCACCTCGAGTCCGGGTGGGTGCCGCCGAGCACGCGCGTCGAGGAGCTGGAGAGCGCGATCCGCGCCGTCTGCGAACCGTATTTCGATCGCGCGCTGAAGGACATCTCGCTCGGCCAGGTGCTGATGCGGCTGTTCTCCACCTCGCGCCGCTTCAACGTCGAAATCCAGCCGCAGCTCGTGCTGCTGCAAAAGACGATGCTGAATGTCGAAGGGCTCGGGCGTTCGCTCGACCCGGAACTCGACCTGTGGAAAACCGCCAAGCCGTATCTGGAACGCTGGATGAACGAGCAGATCGGCTGGCGCGGCTGGTACGAGCGCCTGCAGATGGAGGCGCCGCAGTGGAGCAAGACGATTCCGCAACTGCCCCGCCTGATCCATCATCTGCTGGCGGAACATCACGACGCGCCCAAGGGCGGCAATGAAGAAACGATGCGCCAGCTGCTGGCCGAGCAGAAGCGCACCAATCGTCTGCTGATGACGCTTCTGGGCGTTGGACTGATCGCGATTGCGGGTGCGGGCATCGTGATCGCGCAAATGTTGTGGCTCGGCCATCCCTGATCGATTCTCCGGCGCACCCTTTTCAGCGAGCCCCCATCATGAGCGATCCGACCCAGCCCGCCGTCCCGGACTTCGACAACCGCGATCCGAATTCGCCCGGTTTCTGGGACGAGCGTTTCGCCGAGCGCTTCATGCCGTGGGACCAGTCCGGCGTCCCTGAGGCGTTCAAGACTTTCGTCGCGGCGCGCGATGCGCAGAACGTGCTGATTCCGGGCTGCGGCAGCGCGTATGAAGTGCTGTACCTCGCGGAACGCGGCTGGCCGGTCCGGGCGATCGATTTCGCACCGGGCGCGGTCGACGCCGCGCGCAAGCAACTTGGCGCGCACGCGGCGGTGGTGGAACAGGCGGACTTCTTCGCGTATCAGCCGCCATTTGCCATCGACTGGATGTACGAGCGCGCCTTTCTCTGTGCCTTGCCGCGCGATCGCTGGCGGGATTACGCCGAACGGATGGCAACGCTGCTGACGCCCGGTGCGCTGCTCGCCGGCTTCTTCTTCATTGGCGCGACGCCGAAAGGGCCGCCGTTCGGCATCGAGCGCGGCGATCTGGATGCGCTGCTCTCGCCGCACTTCGAGCTGATCGAGGAGCGCGAGGTCAGCGACTCGATTCCCGTATTCGCGGGCCGCGAACGCTGGATGACCTGGCGGCGTTCCTGATCCTCGCCCCTTGAATTCACCGTAACGGCCCAGACCTATAAGCCAGTTCACGTCGCGTCCCGGGTTCCTGAAAATCGCGGGGCAATATTGGTTTGCGGCTATAATTCAAGGCTTTGCAAGCGTCGAAAGATCATTGTAGGAACAGTGCCATGCCGATTTACGCCTACCGCTGCGCAGACTGCGGCCACGAAAAAGATGTGTTGCGCAAACTGAGCGATCCGCCGCTCACGCAATGTCCCGCGTGCGGAAAGGAATCGTTTTCGAAGCAAGTGACTGCCGCCGGTTTCCAGCTGAAGGGCTCGGGCTGGTACGTCACCGATTTCCGCGGCGGAAACAGCAACGGCAATGGCAATAACGGCAAGGCCGGCAACGCTGAATCGAACGCTGCGGGTGCGAACGGATCGGATGCTGCGGCGTCGAAAGCGGAAGGCGGCACGGTATCCGGCGGCGGCACGACGGCTCCGGCGAGCGCCGCTCCGGCATCGGAAGCGGCCAAGCCTGCGGCGGGCACGTCCGCTTCTTCGGGCAGCGCCGCCTGAGAACGCTACCTGATAACGCTACCTGATAACGCTACCTGAGAACGCCGTCTGCACCGCCCGAGCGGCCCGAACGGCCCGAACCTGATGGGCCTTGCAGTGACCTCGCCGAGCGCGCTCCATCGGGCGCGGCTCGCCCGCCAAGCCGAATCTCCCCTGTTTTCGAGAGCCGGCGCAGCCTTCGCCCCGTGTAAATGACGACGAAAAAGACTACGCTGAAATCCGTGTTCCTCACCGGCCTCCTGGTGCTGGTCCCGCTCGCCATTACGCTCTGGGTGCTGGGCCTCGTCATCGGCACCATGGACCAGACGCTGTTGCTGCTGCCGCAGGCCTGGCAGCCGGAGCGCATCGTCGGGTTCCATCTGCCGGGCGTGGGCGCGGTGCTGACGCTGGCCTTCATCTTCATCGTCGGGCTGCTGACGCAGAACTTCGTCGGGCAGAAGCTCGTCGGATGGTGGGACGCGGTCCTGCGGCACATTCCCGTGGTCGGCCCGCTGTACACCAGCGTGAAGCAGGTGTCGGACACGCTGCTGTCGTCGAGCGGCAATGCGTTCCGCAAGGCGCTGCTGATCGAGTATCCGCGCAAGGGCTCGTACACCATCGGTTTTCTTACCGGGATTCCGGGCGGCGACGTGCTGAATCATCTCGATGAAGAACACGTGAGCGTCTATGTCCCGACCACGCCGAACCCGACATCCGGCTTCTTCCTGATGATGCGGAAAAGCGAGGTCGTCGAACTGGACATGACTGTCGACGCCGCACTGAAGTACATCGTCTCGATGGGCGTGGTGGCCCCCGCGCCGAGCGCGTCGGCGCAGGTAGCGCCAGCCCGCCGCCCCACCGAGCCGCCGATGTAATGCCGGCGCGCGCGCCCCGTGAGTCCGCCGAGCGAAAGAGCGAGACCCGAACGCGCGAGCCGTTGATCAACGAACAACGAAAGACACAACATCATGTCGATGCGATCTGAATACTGCGGTCTGGTGACCGAGGCCCGTCTGGGTCAAACCGTCTCGCTGTGCGGCTGGGTGCATCGCCGTCGCGATCACGGCGGCGTTATCTTCATCGACTTGCGCGATCGCGAAGGGCTCGTCCAGGTCGTCTGCGACCCGGACCGCGCCGACATGTTCAAGGTCGCCGAAGGCGTGCGCAACGAGTTCTGCGTGCAGGTCAAGGGCGTCGTGCGCAACCGTCCCGAGGGCACGGTCAACGCGAACCTGACGAGCGGCAAGATCGAAGTGCTGTGTCATGAGCTGACGGTGCTGAACGCGTCGGTGACGCCGCCGTTCCAGCTTGATGACGACAATTTGTCGGAAACCACGCGCCTCACGCATCGCGTGCTCGACCTGCGCCGTCCGCAGATGCAGAAGAACCTGCGCCTGCGCTATCGCGTCGCGATGGAAGTGCGCAAGTATCTCGACGAGCAAGGCTTCATCGACATCGAAACGCCGATGCTCACCAAGAGCACGCCGGAAGGCGCACGCGACTACCTGGTGCCGTCGCGCGTGAACGCGGGCCAGTTCTTCGCGCTGCCGCAGTCGCCGCAGCTGTTCAAGCAGTTGCTGATGGTCGCCAACTTCGACCGTTACTACCAGATCACCAAGTGCTTCCGCGACGAAGACCTGCGCGCCGACCGTCAGCCGGAATTCACGCAGATCGATTGCGAAACGTCGTTCCTTTCGGAACAGGAAATCCGCGATCTGTTCGAGAACATGATCCGCCACGTCTTCAAGGAGACGATGGACGTCGCGCTGCCGGAGCAGTTCCCGGTCATGCTGTACTCGGAAGCGATGCGCCGCTTCGGCTCGGACAAGCCCGACCTGCGTGTGAAGCTCGAATTCGCGGACCTCACGGATGCCGTGAAGGACGTGGATTTCAAGGTGTTCAGCATGCCGGCCAACTCGAAGGACGGCCGCGTCGCGGCGCTGCGCGTGCCGAAGGGCGGCGAGCTGTCGCGTGGCGATATCGACGGTTATACGGAGTTCGTGCGCATCTACGGCGCGAAGGGTCTCGCGTGGATCAAGGTCAACGACACGACGCGTGGCCGCGACGGCCTGCAAAGCCCGATCGTCAAGAACCTGCATGACGCGGCGCTGGCCGCCATCATGGAGCGCACGGGCGCGCAGGACGGCGACATCATTTTCTTCGCGGCGGATCGCGCGAAGGTCGTGAACGACAGCCTCGGCGCGCTGCGCCTGAAGATCGGTCATTCGGAATTCGGCCGCACGACGGGCCTGCTCGAAACCGGCTGGAAGCCGCTGTGGGTCATCGACTTCCCGATGTTCGAATACGACGAGGAAGAGAACCGCTACGTGGCCGCGCATCACCCGTTCACGAGCCCGAAGGACGAGCATCTCGAGTATCTGGAAACGGATCCGGGCCGCTGCCTTGCGAAGGCCTACGACATGGTGCTGAACGGCTGGGAAATCGGCGGCGGTTCGGTGCGGATCTTCCAGGAAGACGTGCAGAGCAAGGTGTTCCGCGCGCTGAAGATCAGCGCTGAAGAAGCGCGCCTGAAGTTCGGCTTCCTGCTCGACGCGCTGCAGTACGGCGCGCCGCCGCATGGCGGTATCGCGTTCGGTCTGGATCGTGTGGTCACGCTGATGTCCGGCGCCGATTCGATCCGCGACACCATCGCCTTCCCGAAGACGCAGCGCGCGCAGGATCTGCTCACGCAGGCGCCGAGCGAAGTCGACGAGCGCCAGCTGCGCGAGTTGCACATCCGTCTGCGTCAGCCGGAGCAGAAGACGCACTAAGCACATCGGCTTGTCGGTGTGATGAAAAAGGCGCTCAATGCGCCTTTTTCGCTTTTTGCGTTACAGTCTTTGGGCCAAAGACAAAACAGAGCAACACGCGTTCACACCGACATGCAGAAGCCGCCCAAAATCCCCGAATCCGTGTTGGTCGTCATTCATACACCGGAGCTCGATGTGCTCGTCATCGAGCGCGCGGATCACAAGGGTTTCTGGCAATCGGTGACGGGCTCGAAGGACCGCATCGACGAACCGATCGCGGAGACCGCCGCGCGCGAAGTGGCGGAAGAGACGGGCATCGTGATCGGTGGAAGTCTCGTGCCGGAGCAGGCGCTGCTCGACTGGCATCACAGCATCCAGTACGACATCTATCCGCAGTGGCGGCATCGCTATGCGGACGGTGTCGTGCGCAACACCGAGCATCAGTTCAGCCTGCTCGTGCCGCATTGTCTCGAAGTGATCCTCGCCCCGCGCGAACACACCGCGCACCGCTGGCTGCCATTGCGCGAGGCCGCCGACGCCTGCTTCTCGTGGTCGAACCGGGAAGCGATCCTGCAATTGCCCGAACGCCTCGCGGCGCATAACCGATGATCGGCATGCGTCCCACGCGCAGTTTCAAACGGCTGCGCCAGGCCATGTTCTCCGGCCGTCGTCCGCCGCGCTTCTGCTTCACCGCCGGCAACCACGTGCGCATCTTCAAGGGCGGCGTGCAGTTCTTTCCGGCGCTGATCGAACGGATCGATGCGGCGCGCCAGTCGGTCTCGCTCGAAACCTACATCTTCGCCAACGACGACATGGGCCGCGCCGTGTCCGACGCGCTCATCCGCGCCGCGGACCGCGGCGTCAAGGTGCGCGTGATCACGGACGGCATCGGCACCGGAAGCAAGCTGCCGATGTTCACGCTGTGGCAGGAACGGAGCGTCGAGCATCGCATCTACAACCCGCATCTGCTGTTCGGGCCGCAGGGCTGGTCGCGTACCCATCGCAAGCTCGCGCTGATCGACGACACCTACGCGTATTGCGGCGGCATCAACATCGTCGACGATTACGACCAGAACGGCACGCAACTGGAACGTCCGCGCTGGGACTTCGCGATGGAAGCGCAAGGGCCGGTGGTGAAGGACGTGCGCGAGGCCTTCGAGACGCAATGGCAGCGTATCCGGCTCGGCGTGAAGCCGCCGCAAAAGGAAACGCCGCCGGGCTGCGAACCCGAGGCGCAGCCGACCCGCTGGAGCGCGAAGCGCGCGATGGTGGCGCGCCGGCGGGCGCGTCTCGGCGAAATCCACGCGGTGGACCGGCCATGCGTGGCGTTCGTCGCGCGCGACAACCTGCTGAACCGGCGCGCCATCGAAAAGGCTTATCTGCGCGCCATCGCCCATGCCGAACGCGAAGTGTTGCTTGCGAATCCTTATTTCATGCCGGGCCGCCGGCTGCGCCGCGCGCTCGTGTATGCGGCCAGGCGCGGCGTGCGCGTGTCGCTGGTGATCGGGCGCAAGGAATTCGTCGCGCTGGACTACGCAACGCCGTTTCTCTACGGCAATCTGCTGAAGCACGGCGTGCGGATCGCCGAATACGAGAAGACCATGCTCCATGGCAAGGTGGCCGTGGTCGATGCGGACTGGGCGACCATCGGCTCATCCAATCTCGATGCGCTCTCGCTCGTGCTCAACAACGAGGCCAACATGGTGCTCGTCAATCATCCTGAAATTGCCGGATTGCACGATGCCATTCTGAAAGCCTTCGATGAAGGCCGGCGCATCGATGAAAAGCATTATGTGGCGCGTCCCGTTACGGAGCGGGTGCTTAATTGGTTTGCGTATAACACGTATCGTCTGATGATGAAGGTCATCACCATTGGGCAGTACGATTAATCTGTCATTTCGCAACGATTGCGCAAGAATAACCATTTTAGAAACGCGCACGTGGCTCCCACGAACTGGGAAGTCGGGCAGTCACTTACAGGCAGTCCGTAACTAAAACGCGACAATGTGCGCGGGCAATGTTGAGACTTATCCTAAAGACATTGTTCGACTATTTTTAGATACGCGTTTCTAAAAAATTGCTTGTTTCACCTTGGTCCGGCCATAATAATAGAACGGCCGTTCGATTTCACGGGTCACATAAGAACGGTAGGGACATCATGCGAAAAGGCGAACAGACGCGGGCCGCGATTCTCGACGCAGCGCTGGACTTGGCAAGTCGGGACGGTCTGGAAGGGCTGACCATCGGCCTTCTGGCCGAGCGGATGCAGATGAGCAAGAGCGGTGTGTTTGCGCATTTCGGGTCGCGCGAGGATTTGCAGGTGGAGGTGGTGCGCGAGTACCACCGGCGCTTCGAGGACGAGGTGTTCTTTCCGAGCCTGCGCGAAGCACGCGGCCTGCCGCGCTTGCGCGCGATGATGAATCGCTGGATGGAGAAGCGCATCCAGGAAGTGACCACGGGTTGTATCTATATCAGCGGGGCGGTCGAGTACGACGACCGCGCCGCAAGCGCGGTGCGCGAGCAGCTGGTGCACAGCGTGAGCATGTGGCGCGAGGCGTTGCTGCGCGCGATCCGCCAGTCGAAGGACGAGGGGCATCTGAAAGCGGAGACTGATCCGCAGCTGATGCTTTTCGAGCTGTACAGCTTTACGCTCGGCCTGCATCACGACGCGCGCTTCCTGCATCTTCCGGAAGCCGTGCAACTGACGCGGGACGCGCTGGAAAAGACGATCGTCTCGTATCAGTTGCCGCGTACGGCCGTCGAAACCGGCGTGTCGCCGGTCGCGAATGGGACGGTCAATCTGACTTCGCAACATACCGACACGCGTTAGCGGCGCCGCCCAAAAGTCACAGGCTGGAGCGGTCAGGCGGCGCGCAACGAGAAGCCTGGAAACCTGGAGAGACTCATGGGACAGTACGCCGCCCCCCTTCGCGACATGCAATTCGTCCTGCACGAGGTGCTGAACGTCGAAGCCGAACTGAAAAGCATGCCCAGCCATGCGGACCTCGACGCCGACACCATCAACCAGGTGCTCGAGGAAGCCGGCAAGTTCTGCTCGGAAGTGGTGTTTCCGCTCAACCAGAGCGGCGATCGCGAAGGCTGCACCTACGAGGGCGACGGCGTCGTGAAGACGCCGTCCGGCTTCAAGGAAGCTTACCGGCAGTATGTGGAGGCCGGCTGGCCGGCACTGGGCTGCGATCCCGAGTACGGCGGCCAGGGCCTGCCCGCGTTCGTCAATAACGCGCTCTACGAGATGCTCAACTCCGCGAATCAGGCCTGGACGATGTACCCAGGCCTGTCGCACGGCGCGTATGAATGCCTGCACGCGCACGGCACGCCGGAGCAGAAATCGGTGTATCTGGCGAAGCTCGTCTCGGGCGTGTGGACCGGCACGATGTGCCTGACCGAACCGCAATGCGGAACGGACCTCGGCATTCTGCGCACGAAGGCCGAGCCGAACGCCGACGGCTCCTACGCCCTCACCGGCACGAAGATCTTCATTTCGAGCGGCGAGCACGACATGGCCGAGAACATCGTCCATCTGGTGCTGGCGCGTCTGCCGGGCGCGCCGGCGGGCACCAAGGGCATCTCCCTCTTCATTGTGCCGAAGTTCGTGCCGGATGCGCACGGCGCGCCGGGCGCACGCAACGGCATCAAGTGCGGCTCGATCGAGCACAAGATGGGCATTCACGGCAACGCGACCTGCGTGATGAATCTCGACGGCGCGCAGGGCTGGCTCGTCGGAGAAGCAAACAAAGGCTTGAACGCGATGTTCGTGATGATGAACGCCGCGCGTCTGGGTGTCGGCATGCAGGGGCTCGGTCTCACCGAAGTCGCGTATCAGAACTCGCTCGTGTACGCGAGGGAGCGTCTGCAGATGCGCTCGCTGACCGGGCCGAAGGCGCCGGACAAGCCCGCCGATCCGATCATCGTGCATCCCGACGTGCGCCGCATGCTGCTCACGCAAAAGGCCTATGCCGAAGCGGGCCGCGCGTTCAGCTACTGGGCGGCGCTGAACATCGACAAGGAGCTCTCCCATTCGGACGAAGCCGTGCGCCGCGAGGCCGCGGATTTCGTCGCGCTGCTGACGCCGGTCATCAAGGCCTTCCTGACCGACAACGCCTTCGAAGGCACGAACATGGGCATGCAGATCTACGGCGGCCACGGCTTCATTTCCGAGTGGGGCATGGAGCAATACGTGCGAGACGCGCGCATCAACATGATCTACGAGGGCACGAATTCGATCCAGGCGCTGGACCTGCTGGGGCGCAAGATCTTGGGCGACATGGGCGCGAAGCTCAAGCGCTTCGGCAAGCTGGTGGCGGACTTCGTCGAGCAGGAAGGCGTGAAGCCGGAGATGCAGGAGTTCATCAATCCGCTCGCGGATATCGGCGAGAAGGTGCAGAAGCTGACGATGGAAATCGGCATGAAGGCGATGCAGAACCCCGACGAAGTGGGCGCGGCCGCGGTGCCGTATCTGCGCACGGTCGGCCATCTGGTGTTCTCGTACTTCTGGGCGCGCATGGCGCGCGTCGCGCTGGACAACGCCGCATCAGGCGATGCCTTCTACAAGGCCAAGCTCGCCACTGCGCGCTTCTATTTCGCCAAGCTCCTGCCGGAAACGGCTTCGACCATCCGCGCCGCGCGCGCCGGCGCCAAGCCGATGATGGACTACGACGAAGCGCTGTTCTGAGCGAGTCTCACGCACGCTGCGAGATCCATGATGGAACGCGGCGTGCGCCACGCCTTTCATTTCGAAGCAAACCCGTAATCCCGGAGGCTTACCCGTGAGCACCCTCAACATTCGCAAAGTCGCCGTGCTCGGCGCGGGCGTGATGGGCGCGCAGATTGCCGCGCACCTGATCAACGCGCGCGTGCCCGTCCTGCTCTTCGATCTTCCCGCGAAGGAAGGCCCGAAGAACGGCATTGCACTGAAGGCCATCGAGAACCTGAAGAAGCTGTCGCCGGCGCCGTTCGGCATCAAGGAAGACGCGCACTACATCGAGCCGGCGAATTACGACGACGACATCGCCAAGCTCGCCGAATGCGATCTCGTGATCGAGGCGATTGCCGAGCGCATGGACTGGAAGCACGATCTCTACAAGAAGGTGTCGCCGCACATCGCGCCGCACGCGATCTTCGCGAGCAACACCTCGGGCCTGTCGATCACGGCACTGTCGGAGGGCTTTTCGGACGAGCTGAAGGCACGCTTCTGCGGCGTGCATTTCTTCAATCCGCCGCGCTACATGCATCTGGTCGAACTGATCCCGACCGCGGCGACGCAACCCGTCATTCTCGACCAGCTCGAAACCTTCCTGACGAGCGTGATCGGCAAGGGCGTGGTCCGCGCGAAGGACACGCCCAATTTCATTGCGAACCGCGTCGGCGTGTTTTCGATTCTCGCGGTAATCGCGGAAGCGGAGAAGTTCGGCCTGCGTTTCGACGAAGTCGACGATCTCACCGGCGCGCGTCTGGGCCGCGCCAAGTCGGCGACCTTCCGCACGGCGGATGTCGTCGGGCTCGACACCATGGCGCACGTCATCAAGACGATGCAGGACAACCTGCCGGACGACCCGTTCTTCTCCGTCTACAAGACGCCGCCCGTGCTGGAAGCGCTGGTCAAGAACGGCGCGCTGGGCCAGAAGACGGGCGCGGGTTTCTATCGCAAGGAAGGCAAGTCGATCAAGGTGCTCGATCCGAAGACGGCGCAATACGTCGAGGGCGGCGCAAAGGCCGACGAACTGATCGGCCGCATTCTCAAGCGTCCGCCCGCCGAGCGCTTCAAGCTGCTGCGCGAGACCGACAACAAACAGGCGCAATTCCTGTGGGCGATCTTCCGCGACGTGTTCCACTACATCGCGGTGCATCTGGAATCGATCGCGGACAACGCGCGCGACGTCGATCTCGCCATCCGCTGGGGCTTCGGCTGGAACCAGGGGCCGTTCGAAAGCTGGCAGGCAGCGGGCTGGCAACAGGTCGCGCGCTGGGTGCAGGAAGACATCGACGCGGGCAAGGCGCTCTCGAACGCGCCGCTGCCGGCATGGGTGCTCGACGGTCCCGTCGCGGAAAAGGGCGTGCATTCGGACGAAGGATCGTGGTCGCCTGCTGAACGCCGCTTCGTGCCGCGCTCGACGCTGCCGGTCTACGGCAAGCAGGTGTTCCGCGCGCCGCTGGTCGGCGAGACCGGCGCGGATTCGAAGACCTCCGGCAAGACGCTGTTCGAGACCGAGAGCGTGCGCGCATGGCTCGACAGCGAGCAGGGCGACATCGTGATCGTCTCGTTCAAGACGAAGATGAACACGATCGGGCCGGGTGTGATCGACGGCCTCACGCAGGCCATCGAACTCGCCGAGAAGGAGTATCGCGGCGTGGTGATCTGGCAGCCGACCTCGCTGCAACTCGGCACGCCGGGCGGCCCGTTCTCGGCGGGCGCGAATCTCGAAGAGGCGATGCCCGCGTTCATGATGGGCGGCGCCAAGGGCATCGAGCCATTCGTCGCGAAGTTCCAGCAAGGGATGCTGCGCGTGAAGTACGCGAACGTGCCGGTCGTGTCGGCCGTGTCCGGTCTCGCGCTGGGCGGCGGCTGCGAGCTGCTGTTGCAGTCGGCGAAGCGCGTGGCGCACGTCGAAAGCTATATCGGGCTGGTTGAAGTGGGCGTCGGCCTGGTGCCGGCGGGCGGCGGCCTGAAGGAAGCGGCGTTGCGCGCGGCGGAGGCAGCGGCCGCCGTCAATGCCACCAGCGACCTGCTCAAGTTCCTGCAGAAGCCGTTCGAGAACGCGGCGATGGCGAAAGTCTCGTCCTCCGCCTTCGATGCCCGCGCGATGGGCTACCTGAAGTCCACCGACACCATCGTCTTCAACGTCCACGAACTGCTCGACATCGCGAAGAAGGAAGCGCGCGCGTTGAGCGATGCCGGCTACCGGCCGCCGCTGCGCGTGAAGCAGGTGCCGGTGGCGGGCCGCTCGGCGATCGCGACGATCAAGGCGTCGCTCGTCAACATGCGCGACGGCCGCTTCATCAGCGACCACGACTATCTGATCGCGAGCCGCATCGCGGAAGCGGTGTGCGGCGGGGAAGTGGAGGCGGGCAGTCTCGTCGACGAGGAATGGCTCCTCGCGCTGGAGCGCCGCGCCTTCGTCGAGCTGCTCGGCACGCAGAAGACGCAGGAGCGGATCATGGGCATGTTGCAGACCGGCAAGCCGGTCCGCAACTGACCCGCGCGACATAGCGACATACAGGAGCTGCACACAATGAGCAAACAACTGCAAGACGCATACATCGTCGCCGCGAGCCGCACGCCGATCGGCAAGGCGCCGCGCGGCGTGTTCAGGAACACGCGCCCGGACGAGTTGCTGGTCCACGCGATCAGGAACGCCGTCGCGCAAGCGCCCGGACTCGACACCAGCGTGATCGAGGACGCCATCATCGGTTGCGCGATTCCCGAGGCCGAGCAGGGCCTCAACGTGGCGCGCATGGGCGCGTTGCTGGCGGGCCTGCCGAATACGGTCGGCGGCGTCACGGTGAACCGCTTCTGCGCGTCGGGCCTGACGGCGCTCGCGATGGCAGCCGACCGCATTCGTGTCGGCGAGGCCGATGCGATGATCGCGGGCGGTTGCGAATCGATGAGCATGGTGCCGATGATGGGCAACAAGCCTTCGCTGTCGCCGCATATCTTCGAGCGCAATGAGGACGTCGGCATCGCGTACGGCATGGGCCTGACGGCGGAGAAGGTCGCGGAGCGCTGGAAGGTGAGCCGCGAGGCGCAGGACGCGTTCGCGGCGGAGTCGCATCGGCGCGCGCTGGCCGCGCAGCAGGCAGGCGAATTCGCCGACGAGATCGCCGCCTATACGCTCAACGAGCGCTTTCCGGATCTCGCCTCGGGTCAGGTGCGCACCAACACGCGCGAGATCGCCCTCGACGAAGGTCCGCGTGCCGAGACCTCGGTGGAAGGACTCGGCAAGCTGCGTCCCGTGTTCGCCAATAAAGGCTCGGTCACGGCCGGCAACAGTTCGCAGACGTCGGACGGCGCGGGCGCGTTGATCGTCGTGTCGGAGAAGATCCTGAAGCAGTTCAACCTGACGCCGCTGGCGCGCTTCGTCAGCTTCGCCGTGCGCGGCGTGCCGCCGGAGATCATGGGCATCGGGCCGAAGGAAGCGATTCCGGCCGCGCTGAAGGCCGCGGGCCTGAAGCAGGACGATCTCGACTGGATCGAACTGAACGAGGCCTTCGCGGCGCAGGCGCTCGCGGTGATCGGCGATCTCGGTCTCGATACCGCGAAAGTCAATCCGCTCGGCGGCGCGATCGCGCTGGGCCATCCGCTCGGCGCGACCGGCGCAATTCGCGCGGCGACCGTCGTGCACGGCCTGCGCCGGCGCAACCTGAAGTACGGCATGGTGACGATGTGCGTCGGCACCGGCATGGGCGCGGCGGGGATCATCGAACGGCTTTGACGCGAACGGTGCGCGAGCCGGCGTTCTGCAACGGCTCGCGCGCCGGTACAAGGAGGCAGCGCATGGAGATTCAGATCGAACGCGCGGACGGCGTGCTGAGCATCGTGCTCAATCGTCCGGACAAGAAGAACGCGATCACCGCGCCGATGTATCAGGAAATGGCCGACGGCCTGTACGAAGCCGAGATGGACCCGACCGTGCGCGCGGCGCTGATTCGCGCGAACGGCGGCGTCTTCAGCGCGGGCAACGATCTCGACGACTTCCTGAACGATCCGCCCAAGGGCCTCGACGCGCCCGTGTTCCAGTTCCTGCGGCGTCTGAGCGGCTTTCCCAAGCCGCTGGTTGCGGCGGTGGGCGGCACGGCGGTGGGCATCGGCACGACGATGCTGCTGCATTGCGATCTCGTCTACGCCAGTCCGGACGCGAAGTTCTCGCTGCCGTTCGCGCAGCTCGGCTTGTGTCCGGAAGCGGCGTCGAGCCTGCTGTTGCCACGTGTGGCGGGTTATCAGCGCGCGGCGGAAAAGCTGCTGCTGGGCGAGGCGTTCGACGTGAACGAGGCGATCGCCATGGGCTTCGTGAACGGCGCGCTCGATGCCGCTCAACTCGATTCCTACGCCTTCGAAAAGGCTCGGCGGCTCGCGTTGCTGCCGGCGTCGTCGCTGCGTGTGACCAAGTCGCTGATGAAGGGTGCGCAGTCCGGCGAAGTGACCGCGCGCATGGCGGACGAGGCCGCGCACTTCGCCCGCATGCTGGCTGCGCCCGAGGCACGCGAGGCCTTCCAGGCGTTCTTCGAGAAGCGCAAGCCGGACTTCAGCAAGTTCGAGTGAGCCGTTTCACTCGACGTCGTATTCGACGAAGCTGTTCTCGCGCGCGAAGCTGACGAGCCGCAAGCCCGCCTGTTTCGCGATGGCGATGGCCAGTGACGTTGGCGCGGAGATGGTCGCGATCATCGGCACGCCGACGCGCGCCGACTTGCGCACGAGCTCGTAGCTCGCGCGGCTCGACAGGAACACGAAGCCTTGCGTCGTGTCCTGCCGTTGCAGGACCAGATGGCCGATGAGCTTGTCGAGCGCGTTGTGACGGCCGACGTCCTCGAACGCGCAGCGGATCGCGCCCGTTTCATCGCACCACGCGGCGGCGTGCAGGCCGCCCGTCAGCTTCGACAGCACCTGATGCGCGGACAGGTCGCGCGCCGCGCGTTCGATGGCATCCGGCGCGAGACGCGCGAGAAAACCAGTGTCCGGCACGCGTTCGGGCTGCAGATCCAGCAACTCGATGCTTTCGATCCCGCACACGCCGCAGCCGGTCCGGCCGGCCATGGCGCGGCGCTTGTCCTTCAGCGCCATGAACGACTGCTGCACTACTTGCAGCTGCACTTCGGCATGCGGCAGCACGTCGCCGTGATCGTGAAACGTGACTTCGATGTCGTGGATGTCGCTGCCGCGTTCGATGATGCCCTCGGTCAGCGAGAATCCCACGGCGAACGCTTCGAGATCGCGCGGGGTACACATCATGACCGCGTGCGAGATGCCGTTGTACACCAGCGCGACCGGCCATTCCTGGCCGACCTGATCGGCCGCCACCGAGCTTGCGCCCGCGCGATGCCTGCGCACCGGACGCTTGACGAAGCCAGGTTGATCGTCGGTTTCGAGTTGACTCACTTTTACTGCTCCTGACCACTTCTTCGAGTAAAGTCGGGTATGCGACTTGCTGCTTCATTGTGCTGTGCGCGCGTTTTAAACATGTGCCCAGCGGCTCGTTTGCAACGGTTCCAGCCAGATCCAAGGCCCTACAATAACTTAAGGCGGCACTGCGCGTCGCGCACGCCCTCAATCCAACGAGGCTTGTTATGGGACTTTATGACGCCGCGCGACTCTTTGGATTCGAAGTCGAATCTTCAGAGAATCTGCGCTTCATTCCGCTTGCCGTGCGCTTCAATCTCGATCGCTTCGGCATGCGCATCACGCTCGACGAGTGGCAGCAGCTTCCGTATGACGATCGCGTATTGCTTGCGCGCTTTCCCATCGAAGACGAAGCCGAAGTCGAGAAGCACTTCGACCTCGCGCTCGAAGAGATGATGAAGACGCATGCGAACACCGCACCCGAGAAGATCGAGCGCGATCCGGATCCGGTCTGGGCTCACGCCGATGCCGTGCCCGAGACCGTCATCCGTCAAAGCAGCCTGTGCGGCGTGAGCGCGCCGAGTCTTTCCCACTGGGGCAAACTCGACCGTTTCCAGCGCTACGCGCTCGCGAAACTCTCGCGCAACACGGACAAGGTCAATCACGACTTCCTGCCGGCCATGCGCGAGTTCGGCCTCCTGGAATGACGAGCAGTGCTCGCAAACGTTTTGCTGACGCATTGATCATATTATTCGGCAACAAGCCCTAAATACGGCGCTGTTGCTGCCGATATTGGGCGTTATCCAATAGTCGCGATGTGAGCGTTTCTCACAACGCGCAACCGCGTGGGCGCGTCTCTTCGAGCCGCGTCCGACGCGCACCAAAGGGATACGCCCGCCGCATGACTCGTTTCCTCTCCAGGGGTTTGCTCGTCAACATCGCCGTGGTGCTGGCCGCGCTCGGCGCAAACGCTTTCGTCGCCTGCGAGCGCATTGGCGGACTGCGCGAAAGCGATGCGCGCACCCTGCGCTCGATGAGCCTCATGCGCGATCTGGGCGCCTACCGCAGCACGCTAGGCGAGGCGCTGCCCGAGCTCAGCCGCTTCGAGGCCACCGGCGTGGCCGAGACCGAAGCGCGGCACCTGGAGCGCGAAGCTCACCTCGATGCGCTCGAAAGCGGCCTGCGCGCGCAGCTCTCGATCGAGCCCGGCATGAGCGGCGCATTCGAGGCGCTCGCCACGCGCGCCTCCATGTTGCGGCGCGACGCCAATCAGGCGTTCGAACACGCCCGTCATGCACCGCCCGACGCTTCCCGCGCCTGGGCCGACGCCGCCTTCGTGACGCTCGGCGAAGACCAGCAGGCGGTGGATGAAGAACTGTCGGCGGTGCGCACGAGAATCGACAACGCGACCATTGCGGCGCTCGACGAATCCGCGCAGGCCTCCAGCGGCGCGATGCTGCTGCTGATCTTCACGATGCTCGCCGGCAGCGCGGTGCTCATCTATCTGTTCGCCAGCAACGAGCGCCAGTCGAGCGAGAAGCTCGGCATCGAGCGGGCGCGGCAGCGCAGCAACGAGCGCTTCCGCAGCCTGTTCGAGGCGCATCCGGTGCCGATGTGGATCGTCGATCGCGAGACCATGCGTTTCATCGCGGTCAATCCGGCGGCGCTCGCCCACTTCGGCTTCGATGAACCCGCGTTTCTCGGCATGACGCTGCGCGACCTGCATCACGCCGACGACTTCGACAGCTTCGCCGCCCGGCTCGCGCGCAGTGCGGGCGAGACCGGCGAGCGGGCGAATGCGGGACAGGCCTCGGCGGGCGTATGGCGCTATCGGCGCAAGGACGGTTCGATCGTCGCCGCCGATGTCTCGCATCACTCGCTCGTATATTCGAACCGGCCCGGCATCTTCATGCTGGCCAACGACGTGACCGACCGCATCAACGCGGAAGCCGAGGCGCGCCGTTCGAACGAGATGCTCGAAGCCGTCATCGACAACATTCCGCAGCGCGTGTTCTGGAAGGATCGCGACCTGCGCTATCTCGGCTGCAACAACGCCTTCGCGCGCGACGCGGGCCTGGCGTACAACGAGCAGGTCATCGGCAAGACGGATTACGAATTGCCGTGGGGCGCGCTTGCGGATGTCGTGCGCGCCGACGATGAAGAAGTCATCGTCACGACCGTGCCCAAGATGCACTTCGAGCGCGACATCGTGATCGGCGAGCAACTGCGCACGCTCGTCACCAGCAAGCTGCCGCTGCTCGACGGCGAAGGGCAGACCATCGGCGTGCTCGGCTCGTATCACGACGTCACCGACCACAAGCGCGCCGAACTGGCGCTGCGCCTGCAAAGCCGCGCGCTCGACGCCAGCGTCAACGCCATCCTGATCACGGGCGTGGTGGACGGCGCGAACGTCATCGAGTACGCGAATCCGGCGTTCAAGCGCATCACCGGCTATGACCCGAGCGAGGTCATCGGCCAGGACTGCCGTTTCCTGCATGGACCGGACGGCGAGCAGGACGGCCTCACCGCGATCCGCCGCGCGCTCGATGTCAACCTCGAAGCGAGCGTCGTGGTGCGCAACTATCGCAAGGACGGCGCGCTGTTCTGGAACCAGCTGTTCGTCGCGCCCGTGCCGAATGCGCAGGGACTGACGACGCATCACATCGGCATCATCAACGACGTGACCGACCTGATGCGCTATCAGGAAGAGCTCGAATACCAGGCGAACTACGACACGCTCACGCGCCTGCCGAACCGCAATTTGCTGAAGGACCGCCTGCAGCACGCGATCGAAGCGGCGCGGCGGCGCGAGACCAAGATCGCAGTCGTGTTCATGGACCTCGACGGCTTCAAGAACGTCAACGACAGCCTGGGCCACAGCGTCGGCGACCGCCTGCTCGCGGTGATCGCGGAACGGCTCGCCCGCACGGCGCGCACCAGCGACACGGTGGCGCGCCATGGCGGCGACGAGTTCGTGATCGTGCTGCCCGACCTGACCGACGAAGCCGGCCTGATTGCGTGGATGGAGCGTACGCGCGCGGCCATCTCGGAGCCGGTGTGGATCGACGACACCGAGCTGTACGTGGGTTGCAGCATGGGTGCGAGTCTCTATCCGCAGGACGGCGACGACGCCGAGACCGTGATGAAGAAGGCCGACCTCGCGATGTACCGCGCGAAGGACATGGGCCGCAACACCTATCAGTTCTATCAGCCGGAGATGAACGCGAGCGTCGGCGCGCGCATGAATCTCGAACGCCGTCTGCGGCGTGCGCTGCGCGACGGCGAGTTCCTGCTGCACTATCAGCCGCAGGTGGACATGACGACGCGCCAGATTGTCGGCATCGAGGCGCTCGTGCGCTGGCACGACCCGGAACAGGGGCTCGTGTCGCCGGCGTCGTTCATTCCGGTCGCGGAAGAGAGCGGCTTGATCGGGCCGCTGTCGGAGTGGGTGCTGCGCGAGGCGTGCCGCCAGAACAAGGCCTGGCAGGACGCCGGCCTGCCGGCCGCGCGCGTGTCGGTGAATCTGTCGGCGCGCCATTTCCAGCAACGCGACATCGCGCGGCTGGTCACGTCCGTGCTGGATGAAACCGGACTGGAACCGCGCTATCTCGAACTCGAACTCACCGAAAGCGCGATCATGCGCAACGCCGAGGAAGCGATCACGATGCTGTCCGAGCTATCCGCGCTCGGGATCGGCATTGCCATCGACGACTTCGGCACCGGCTATTCGAGCCTGTCCTATCTGAAGCGCTTCCCGGTGCACCGGCTGAAGATCGACCGCTCGTTCGTCGCGGACATCGGCGCGTCGAGCGACGACGAAACCATCACCTCGGCGATCATCGCGCTCGCGCATTCGCTGGAGTTGCAGGTGATCGCGGAAGGCGTCGAAACCTCCGCGCAACACGAGTTCCTGCGCGCCCGCGACTGCGACGAAATGCAGGGCTTCTTCTTCTCGCGCCCGATGCCGCACGAAGCGATTCCGGGCCTCTTGCAACAGGGCGTGCTGCCGAACTGAGGCGCGTCAGTCGAGCGGCGGCAGGACGCGCGGACGGCGGTCGCGGTCGGTTGCGACGTAGGTGAGCGTCGCCTCCGTTACCTTGACGACCTCTTCGGCGAGGCTCATGCGCTGCGCATAGACCTCGACCGATACGGTGACCGACGTGTTGCCGGTCTTCACGATGTCGGCATAGAAGCTAAGCAGGTCGCCGACGAATACCGGATGCTTGAAGAGGAACGAATTCACCGCCACGGTCGCGACGCGTCCGTTGGCGCGGCGGCTCGCGGGAATGGAGCCGGCGATGTCCACCTGCGCCATGATCCAGCCGCCGAAGACGTCGCCGTGGACGTTGGCGTCGGCGGGTTGCGGCACGACGCGCAGCGCGACCTGCTTCTGGGGAAGATTGGATTGCTCGGTCATGGCAGGTTTCCGGTTGGCGAGGGAGGAGCGGGCGGCCGGCGCAAGCGGCCCCTTGGGCCTTCTGCGACAATGCCGTTAGACGGATGCGCTTCCGGCCGCGCGGCAACTTGCAGCGGCGCCGGGCGCTTGCCATAAATTGTACGGGAAAGCCTGCGCGAGACCGGCTCCCGCCCCGCCGACCGATGCGTTACCCGGCGCCGCATTCCGGCTGGAAGCGGCGCGCTTGCCCCACGATACTCATGCGCCGCACGTCCAACCGAGAGCCCGGGCCCGTGCCCCAGGGCCCGCGCAACGACTGGCAGACGATCCGTTCGCTGCTGCCTTATCTCACCACGTACAAATGGCGCGTCGCGTTCGCGCTGACCTGCCTGATCGGCGCGAAGGTCGCGAACCTGGGCGTGCCGATCGTGATGAAGAAGATCGTCGATGGCCTGTCTTCCGTGCAGCATCTGACCGCGCTCGGCCGCGCGACGGATGCGCCGGGGATCGTGCTGATCGGCGGCATCGGGCTGCTGGTGGTCGCCTATGCGGCCGCGCGGCTCTCCACCTCGCTGTTCACCGAACTGCGCGAACTGCTGTTCGCCAAGGTCACCGAAAGCGCCGTGCGGCAACTCGCGCTGCGCGTGTTCCGGCATCTGCATTCGCTGTCGCTGCGCTTTCACCTGGAGCGGCAGACGGGCGGCATGTCGCGCGACATCGAGCGCGGCACGCGCGGCATCCAGCAACTCGTTTCCTATTCGCTGTACAGCATCCTGCCGACGCTCGTCGAAGTCGGCCTCGTGCTGGCGTTCTTCGTGACCAAGTACGAAGCGTATTACGCGATCGTCACGGGGATCGCGCTGGTGACGTACATCGTCTTCACCGTGAAGGTGACGGAGTGGCGCACGCATTACCGCCGCACGATGAACGATCTCGATTCGAAGGCGAATTCGCGCGCGATCGATTCGCTGCTCAACTACGAGACCGTCAAGTACTTCGGCAACGAAGAATGGGAAACGCGCCGCTACGACGAGAATCTGCAGCGCTATCGCGCGGCTGCGATCAAGTCGCAGCGCTCGCTGTCGATGCTCAACTTCGGCCAGCAGACGATCATCGGCGTCGGGCTCGTGTTCATCCTGTGGCGCGCGACGCAGGGCGTAATGGCCGGCCGCCTGACGCTCGGCGATCTCGTGCTGATCAACACCTTCATGTTGCAGCTGTATATACCGCTCAATTTCCTGGGTGTCGTGTATCGCGAGCTCAAGCAGGCGCTGACCGACATGGACCGCATGTTCACGCTGCTCGGCGCGGGCCGGGAAGTGCCCGACGCGCCGGATGCGCAAGCGCTCGCGGTGCGCGGCGGCGAAGTGCGCTTCGAGCACGTGAGCTTCGCCTATGAACGCGCGCGGACCATCCTGCATGACGTCGATTTCACGATTGCCGCCGGCACCACGACCGCGGTGGTCGGGCACAGCGGCTCGGGGAAGTCGACGCTCGGACGCCTGCTGTTCCGCTTTTACGATCTCGAGCGCGAGCAGGGCGGCGCCATCCGCATCGACGGACAGGACATTCGCGACGTCACACAGGACTCGCTGCGCGCGGCGATCGGCATCGTGCCGCAGGACACGGTGCTGTTCAACGATTCGATCTATTACAACATCGCGTACGGCCGTCCTTCCGCGAGCCGCGACGAAGTGATCGCGGCGGCGCGCGCGGCGCATATCCACGATTTCATCGAGGCCTTGCCGGCGGGTTATGACACGCCGGTCGGCGAACGCGGGCTGAAGCTCTCGGGCGGCGAGAAGCAGCGTGTCGCCATTGCGCGCACGCTGCTCAAGAACCCGCCGATCCTGATTTTCGATGAAGCCACGTCGGCGCTCGATTCGAAGTCCGAGCGCGCCATCCAGCGCGAACTGGATTCGATTGCGCGGGAGCGGACCACGCTGATCATTGCGCATCGGCTGTCGACGGTGGTGCATGCTCAGCAGATCATCGTGATGGATCATGGGCGCATCGTGGAACGCGGCACGTTCGCCGAGTTGCTCGATGCGGGTGGTCTGTTCGCGCAGATGTGGGCGTTGCAGCAGCAGAAGACCGGAGAAGCGGCGGCGGATCAGCGCGATGCGGCGAGGGTTTGAAGATCGCGCTGAGCAGCGGGCCTGCGTCGCCCGTGTGTCGATAAAATGCGTGTTTTGCCGCCACAGGCGCATTGCGCGCACGACGAAGCATGGAACTCAAATGGCTCGAAGACTTCGTTTCGCTCGCGGAGACGCGCAGCTTCAGCCGCTCCGCTGAATTACGGCATATCACGCAACCCGCCTTCTCACGCCGCATCCAGGCGCTCGAAGCGTGGCTCGGCACCGAACTGATCGATCGGTCCGTCTATCCGACGCGCCTCACGCAGGCCGGCCAGGTCTTCTACGAGCAGGCGCTCGCGATGCTCTCGCAGTTCCACGAGGCGCGCACGCTGTTGCGCGGGCAGGGCGGCGTGCCGGCGGCGACCATCGAGTTCGCCGTGCCGCATACCTTGTCGCTGACCTACTTTCCGCGCTGGCTGGAGCATATCGAAGCGCGTCTCGGGCGGATCCGCACCCGCCTGCGCGCGCTCAACGTGCACGACGCGGTGCTGTCCCTGGTGGAAGGCGGCTGCGATCTGGTGATGGGCTATCACCATCCCAGCCATCCGGTCGCGCTCGATCCCGCGCGTTACGACATGCTCACGCTCGGCACCGAACCGATCAGCCCGTTCTCCGCGGTGACGAAAGGTGGCCGCGCGCGCTTCACGCTGCCGGCGTCCGCCGAATCGCCGGTGCCGTATCTGTCGTACACGCCGAACGCGTACCTCGGCCGCATGACCGAGACGATCATCGCGACCTCGCCGGTACGCCTCTATCTCGACAAGGTCTATGAAACCGACATGGCCGAAGGACTGAAGGCGATGGCGATCGCGGGCCACGGCATTGCCTTCCTGCCACACAGCGCCGTGGAGGATGCGGTGGAGGAGGGCCGCCTCATCCGTCTCGACCGGGGCACGCGCGGCATGCCGGCCGGCCAGTTCACGCTGACCATGGACATCCGGCTGTATCGCGACAAGCTGGCATCGATGGGCGAGGAACCGCGCCAGGCATTGATGCGTGCGCTATGGGACGCGGTCAACGAGGAGCTGCTCAAGGCGGCTGAAACCGCCGCCACGTAAGGCTTTCGAACGTTATGCACAAAACGCATGACGGGATAAAAATCCGGCATTGGATTTGCAGAGGCCGTTTTTCGACAATGGCTGCATTCCTTCACCGCTGGAGCATCAATGTCTTCGTCGAACGCGCAAACGCCGGACGCCAAACATGCCATCCCGTCGTACCTCAATGCCGATGATCTCGGTCCTTGGGGAAACTATCTGAAGCAGGTTGATCGCGTCGCTCCCTATCTCGGTTCTCTCTCCCGCTGGCTCGAAACCCTCAAGCGTCCCAAGCGCATCCTCGTCGTCGACTGCCCGATCGAACTCGATAACGGCACCGTCGCGCACTTCGAAGGCTATCGTGTGCAACACAACACGTCGCGCGGTCCCGGCAAGGGCGGCGTGCGTTACCACCAGGACGTGACGCTCTCGGAAGTCATGGCGCTGTCCGCGTGGATGTCGGTGAAGAACGCTGCCGTGAACGTGCCGTACGGCGGCGCGAAGGGCGGCATCCGCGTGGATCCGCGCACGCTGTCGCGCGGCGAACTCGAACGGCTGACGCGCCGCTATACCAGCGAGATCGGCATCATCATCGGGCCGAACACGGACATCCCCGCGCCCGACGTGAACACCAACGAGCAGATCATGGCGTGGATGATGGACACCTACTCCATGAACCAGGGGCAGACGGCCACCGGCGTCGTCACCGGCAAGCCGATCTCACTCGGCGGCTCGCTCGGCCGCCGGGAAGCCACCGGACGCGGCGTGTTCGTGGTCGGCAGCGAAGCGGCGCGGCGCATCGGCATGGAGATCGAAGGCGCGCGCATCGCGGTGCAGGGCTTCGGCAATGTCGGCGGCATCGCGGCCAAGCTGTTCCAGGAAGCGGGCGCGCGCGTGATCGCCGTGCAGGATCACACCGGCACGCTGCATAACTCGAAGGGCATCGATACCGTCGCGCTGCTCGAGCACGTCGCGCAGAACGGCGGCGTAGGCGGCTTCGCAGGCGCGGACCCGGTGCAGGCCGACGAATTCTGGATGATCGAGAGCGACATCCTGATCCCGGCGGCGCTCGAGAACCAGATCACCGAGAAGAACGCCGGCAAGATCCGCACGAAGATCGTCGTGGAAGGCGCGAACGGCCCGACGACCACCGCGGCGGACGACATCCTGACCGACAAGGGCATCCTCGTGATCCCCGACGTGATCGCCAACGCGGGCGGCGTGACTGTGTCGTACTTCGAGTGGGTGCAGGACTTCTCGAGCTTCTTCTGGACCGAGGACGAGATCAACCAGCGTCTGGAGCGCGTGATGCGCGAAGCCTTCGCCGGCGTGTGGCAGGTGGCGAGCGAGCATCAGGTGTCGGTGCGCACGGCGGCGTTCATCGTCGCGTGCTCGCGGATCCTCCAGGCGCGCGAGATGCGCGGCCTGTATCCCTGATCTGCTACGCGGTCCACGGGTGAGCGGTCTGCAGGAGGCGGACCCGCGTTGCGCTCACTGATTCATGCGTGCGGCATTCGACAGAATGCCGCACGCATTTGCATGAAAACTACAGGCGGGCGCGGCAGATGTAACACGCCATGCGTTAGTCAAAAAACGCCAGTAACATGCGCCGTCGCAATCGGGCGGCCATCCGTCTTAAAAATAAGACGGAGTGGGTTAACAATCATTCTTTCAGAATAATTACCCTGCTAAACTTGGCCCGGTTTTTCGCCACAGGAGATCGAACACATGAAGATTAAAAAGGCTGCGCTGCTGGTTGCCGCGCTCGGTTTCATCGCAACGGGCGCCTACGCGCAAGATGCCGGCACGCTGAAGAAGATCAAGGACACGGGTGTCATCTCGTTGGGGCATCGCGAATCGTCCATTCCGTTCTCGTACTACGACGACAAGCAGCAAGTCGTCGGCTATTCCCACGAATTCGCCCTCAAGGTGGTCGAAGCCGTCAAGACGAAGCTCGGCATGTCCGAGCTGAAGGTCAAGCTGACGCCGATCACCTCGCAGAACCGCATTCCGCTCGTGCAGAACGGCACGGTGGACATCGAGTGCGGCTCGACCACGAACAACGCCGAACGCCAGCAGCAAGTGGCCTTCTCGAACACGATCTTCGTGATCGGCACGCGTCTCATGACCAAGAAGGATTCGGGCGTGAAGGACTGGGCCGACCTGAAGGGCAAGACTGTCGTGACGACCGCCGGCACCACGTCCGAACGCCTGCTTCGCAAGATGAACCAGGACAAGAACATGGGCATGAACATCATCAGCGCGAAGGATCACGGCGAGTCGTTCCTGACGCTGTCGACCGGCCGCGCGGTGGCCTTCATGATGGACGATGCGCTGCTCGCCGGCGAACGCGCCAAGTCGAACAACCCGGGCGATTTCGTGATCGTCGGTGCGCCGCAATCGCATGAAGCGTACGGCTGCATGATCCGCAAGAACGATCCGGAGTTCAAGAAGGTCGTGGACGACGCCATCGCCAAGGTCGAAACCTCGGGCGACGCCGACAAGATCTACAAGAAGTGGTTCGAAAGCCCGATCCCGCCGAAGGGCCTCAACCTGAACTTCCCGGAAAGTGATGACATCAAGGCTCTCTACAAGAGCCCGAATGACAAGGCAATTGACTAAACGGTTCGAGTTTTGAGCGAACGAGACGGAAGGAGCTTGCTTCTTCCGTTTCTTTTTGGAGTGAGTCCATGTCTTATCACTGGAACTGGGGCGTACTGCTGAGCCCCGTTTCGACCGGCGAGCCCACGACCTATCTCGGCTGGCTGATCTCCGGCTTCTGGGTGACGATTACCGTGTCGCTCGCCGCCTGGGTGATCGCGCTGGTGGTCGGCTCGCTGTTCGGCATTCTGCGCACGGTCCCGAACCGCACGCTGGCGGCCATCGGCACTGTTTATGTCGCGATCTTCCGCAATATCCCGCTGATCGTGCAGTTCTTCGTCTGGTATCTCGTGATTCCGGAGTTGCTGCCCGTGTCCTGGGGCAACTGGTTCAAGCAACTGCCGCCGTCGGCGCAGTTCTTTTCATCGTCGATCATCTGTCTCGGGCTCTTCACCGGCGCGCGCGTGTGCGAACAGGTGCGCTCGGGCATCAACGCGTTGCCGCGCGGCCAGCGCAACGCAGGCCTCGCGATGGGCTTCACCGAATGGCAGACCTACCGCTACGTACTGATGCCGGTCGCGTACCGCATCATCGTGCCGCCGCTCACGTCGGAGTTCCTCAACGTGTTCAAGAACTCGGCGGTGGCCTCGACCATCGGTCTGCTCGATCTCTCCGCGCAGGCGCGCCAGCTCGTCGACTACACGGCGCAGACGTATGAGTCGTTCATCGCGGTGACGATCGCCTACATGCTCATCAACCTGATCGTGATGCAGCTGATGCGCTGGCTCGAAGCCAGAACGCGCCTGCCCGGCTACATCGGAGGCAAGTAATGCATTACAACTGGAGTGACATCCTCGCGTCCTGGCCGACGCTGATGACCGGCGCGAAGATCACGCTGCAGATCACGGTGCTGGCGATCGTGATCGGGATCATCTGGGGCACGGTGCTCGCGCTGTTCCGGCTCTCGGGCGTGAAACCGCTGCAATGGTTCGCGAGCGCGTACGTCACGCTGTTCCGCTCGATCCCGCTCGTGATGGTGCTGCTGTGGTTCTTCCTGATCGTGCCGCAGTTGCTGCAGAACGTGCTCGGGTTGTCGGCGGATATCGACATCCGCCTCGCCTCGGCGATGGTCGCGTTCTCGCTGTTCGAAGCCGCGTACTATTCGGAAATCATTCGCGCCGGCATCCAGGCGGTGCCGCGCGGCCAGGTGAACGCCGCGTTCGCGCTCGGCATGACCTACGGCCAGGCCATGAAGCTGGTGGTGCTGCCGCAGGCCTTCCGCGCGATGGTCCCGCTGCTGCTTACCCAGGCCATCGTCCTGTTCCAGGATACGTCGCTCGTGTACGTCATCAGCCTCGCGGACTTCTTCCGCACGGCCACGAACATCGGGGACCGCGACGGCACGTCCGTCGAAATGATCCTGTTCGCGGGCGCCTGCTACTTCGTGATTTGCGTGGTGGCGTCGGCCCTCGTCAAAAGTCTTCAGAAAAAGGTCGCAAGATGATCTCTATCAAGAATGTTTCCAAGTGGTACGGGCAGTTTCAGGTGCTGACGGACTGCACGACCGAAGTGAAGAAGGGCGAAGTGGTCGTGGTGTGCGGTCCGTCGGGCTCGGGCAAGTCGACGCTCATCAAGACGGTCAACGGTCTCGAACCGTTCCAGAAGGGCGAGATCACGATCAACGGCCAGTCGCTCACCGACAAGAAGACCAATCTGTCGAAGCTGCGCTCGAAGGTCGGCATGGTGTTCCAGCATTTCGAGCTGTTCCCGCACCTGACCATCACGCAGAACCTGACGCTTGCGCAGGTCAAGGTGCTCGGCCGCTCGAACGAGGAAGCGACGCAGAAGGGGCTGAAGCTGCTGGACCGCGTGGGTCTGCGGGCGCATGCGGACAAGTTTCCGGGCCAGTTGTCGGGCGGTCAGCAGCAGCGCGTGGCGATTGCACGCGCGCTGTCGATGGACCCGATTGCGATGCTCTTCGACGAACCCACCTCCGCGCTCGATCCGGAGATGATCAACGAAGTGCTGGACGTGATGGTCGAACTCGCGCAGGAAGGCATGACCATGATGTGCGTGACGCACGAAATGGGCTTTGCGAAGAAGGTGGCGAACCGCGTGATCTTCATGGATCGCGGGTTGATCGTCGAGGACGACCAGAAGGAAGCGTTCTTCGCGAATCCGAAGTCGGACCGCGCGAAAGACTTCCTCGCGAAGATCCTGCATTGAGCTTGACCGCGTAATGATGAAAACGGCGCTCTCGAAGCGCCGTTTTTTATCTCACTCGATCCCGAGTTCCGATTCGACCGTGGCCGTGCTGCGCATCTCCTCGATCTGCAGCGCCGAGCCGACGCAGGCTTTCGCAAGCGGCTCGGCGGCCTTCTTCGCGACCGCCTCCGGCACCGGCACGTTCACCGTGCGCGCCAGCGCGCCGCACTGGAACATCGCGAGATCGCCGGGGGCGAAGCGGGTCCAGATTTCGTCGTCGGTGAGCGGCGAGGTGGCGATCACCGCCACGCGATCTTCCGGCGTCGTGTATTTGGCGAAGTCGATGGACATGTCGGCATCGATCAGATGCGCCGTCGAGAACGGCCAGCTGCGCACCAGATAGTACAAATGGGTGGAGCAGTGCGAGAACAGCGCCTGGCCGTTCGACATCAGGAAGTTGAACACGCCGTATTGCGTGATGTCGCGCGTGAGTTCGGCGAGGGCGTCGAACAGCTCGTCGAGCGGCGGCTGCGAGCAGGGGAATTGGCGGCGCAGGCCCTGCAGCAGCGCGCAGAAAGCGAGTTCGCTATCCGTGGTGCCGACCGGCTGATAGACGCCGGTCAGTTCCGGCGCATGGCCTTTCAGGTCGCCGTTGTGCGCGAAGATCCAGTGGCGGCCCCACAGTTCGCGCATGAACGGATGGCAGTTCTCCAGCAGGATGTGCCCTTGCGTCGCCTTGCGGATGTGGGCGATGGTGTTCTTCGACTTGATCGGATAGCGCTTGACCATGTCCGCCAGAGGCGAACTGGCCGATGACTGATGGTCGATGAACAGCCGGCAGGCCTTGTCCTCGAAGAATGCGATGCCCCAGCCGTCGGCGTGATGATCGGTTACGCCGCCGCGCGCTGCAAACCCGGTGAACGAGAACGTCACGTCCGTGGGTTCGGCGCAATTCATTCCGAGAAGTTGGCACATGTCGCTGAGGCAGGCGGGCGGTCGCCCTGAACGGGTTGTTACAATACGTCCGACAAGCATATCACCGAGGCAAGCGCGAAAAAATCGCCCAACCGCTCATAACCGCGCGCGTTGTGCAATTTCCACGGCGGATTTTTCCTGTGCTCGGGTGGCTTGCGCCATTCCAACGTTCCCCGTCATCTCGCCATGTCCGCTACCTCTTCCTCGCCTCAGTCGCTCACCCTCGCGCGCCCCGACGACTGGCACCTGCACGTGCGCGACGGCGCCACCCTCGCAGCCGTGCTGCCGCACACGGCAAGGCAGTTCGGCCGCGCGATCATCATGCCGAACCTGAAGCCGCCGGTCACCACGACCGAACTGGCGAGCGCGTACCGCGAACGCATTCTTGCGGCGCTGCCGAAAGAAGGCGCCGGTGCGCGTTTCGAGCCGCTGATGACGCTCTATCTCACCGACAACACACCGCCCGATGAAATCCGCCGCGCGAAGGCGAGCGGCTTCGTGCATGGCGTGAAGCTGTATCCGGCGGGCGCGACCACGAACTCCGACGCGGGCGTCACGAGTCTCGCGAAGTGCGCGAAGACGATCGAGGCGATGCAGGAAACCGGCATGCCGCTGCTGATTCACGGCGAAGTCACCGATGGGGACATCGACGTGTTCGACCGCGAGAAGGTGTTCATCGACCGGGTGATGACGCCGCTGCGCCGCGATTTCCCCGCGCTCAAGGTCGTGTTCGAGCACATCACGACGAAGGACGCGGCGGACTATGTGCGCGAGGCCGAGGGGCCCATCGGAGCAACCATTACTGCGCATCACCTGCTGTACAACCGCAATATCATGCTGGTCGGCGGGATGCGGCCGCATTACTTCTGCCTGCCGGTGCTCAAGCGCGAGACGCATCGCGTCGCGCTGGTCGAGGCGGCGACGTCGGGCAATCCGCGCTTCTTCCTCGGCACGGACAGCGCGCCGCATCCGAAGGGACTGAAGGAGCATGCCTGCGGCTGCGCGGGCTGCTACACGGCGCTGCATGCGCTGGAACTGTATGCCGAGAGCTTCGACAAGGCCGGCGCGCTCGATAAGCTCGAAGGCTTTGCGAGCTTCCACGGCGCGGACTTCTACGGCCTGCCGCGCAGCAAGGAAACCGTGACGCTGGAACGCGGCACGTGGACGCTGCCCGCGGAATTCACCGCCGGCGACGCGACCATCGTGCCGTTGCGCGGCGGCGAAACCATCGGCTGGCGCTTCGCGGACGCAAGCTGAAGCGTCGGGTGTGAGCGCCGGTTTCGCTGACATCGACTGGACGCGGCCATGGCTTGCGTCCATCGAAGCGCGCGGCAGGCGCTGGCAGGCCGCGGCGCTTGCCGGTCATGCCGACTATCTCGCGGTGCTGAACGCGGACGCATTCGATGCCACGCACGTAACGGGACGCGGCGCACGGCTCGCGTTTATCGCGCAGGACGCGTTGCCGGCCGGTGCGTCCTACGAAGGTCACATTGCCGAGACCGGCTGTGTGCCCACGCGCCACAACCTCCACGATTTCTTCAACGCGTCGATGTGGTTCGCGTATCCGCGCATCAAGGCGGCGCTCAACGCGCGCCAGGCAGAGCAGATCGCGGCGCTCGGCATCGGGCCCACGCGCGGCGCCGTGCGGGATGCGCTGACGCTCTTCGACGAAAACGCTGTGTTCTTCATCTCCGCCGATGCCGCGCTCACCGATGCCCTGCGCGGCTTCGACTGGCGCGCGCTGTTCGTCGCCGGGCGCGCGGCGTGGGGCACGCGTTGCGAGGCGCGCATTTTCGGCCATGCGTTGCTGGAGAAGCTCGTCGCGCCGTACAAGGCGTGTACGGGGCATGCGTGGATCGTCGAGGTGCCGGCGCGCTATTTCTCCCTCGACGATGACGGCCGCCGCGCGTTCATCGACGAAAGCGTTGCGGCGCGCATCGCCGCCGGGCCGTTCGATAGCCGCGCCTTTGCGCCGCTGCCGGTGCTGGGTGTGCCGGGTTGGTGCGAGGCGAATGCGGACGCCGCGTTCTACGACGATTCCACGGTGTTCCGGCCGGGACGCCGGACGATCCGGCGCTAGCCGGATGTTAGAATCGGTGCCGCAAAGCGGGCCAGGCAATCGCGGCCTCGACGGTTTCGGTCGAAGAGGGCGAGGAAAGTCCGGACTCCACAGGGCAGGGTGATGGCTAACGGCCATCCGTGGCAACACGCGGAACAGGGCAACAGAAAGCAAACCGCCGATGGCTTCGGACGCGAGTCCGGAGATCAGGTAAGGGTGAAACGGTGCGGTAAGAGCGCACCGCGGACGTCGCGAGGCGTTCCGGCACGGTAACCTCCACCCGGAGCAATTCCAAATAGGCAGGCAGGCATCTTCGCGATGCAGGACGGGGCCCCCGTTCGTCTGCGGGTAGGAAGCTTGAGCGCGTCAGCAATGGCGCGTCTAGAGGAATGATTGCCACGTGCGCCGGTTTCGGCCGGTGCATGCACAGAATCCGGCTTATCGGCCCGCTTTGTCGTCATTCAAAAGGAAAGAGCCGGCGTCTCGCGACGTCGGCTCTTTTTGTTTGCGCTTGCAGATCCGGCTAAGTCTACGCTTCGACGATGTCGAACGAATGCGTCAGTTCCGTGCCGCTCTTCGCCAGCATGATCGACGCCGAGCAGTACTTGTCGTGCGACAGGTTGATGGCACGCTCGACCGTCGCCGGGTTCAGGTTCTTGCCGGTCACGGTGAAGTGGAAGTGGATCTTCGTGAAGACCTTCGGATCTTCGCTGGCACGGTCGGCCTTGAGGGTGACCGAGCAGTCCTGGATTTCTTGGCGGCTCTTTTTGAGGATCATCACCACGTCATAGGCGGTGCAGCCGCCGGTGCCGAGCAGCACCATTTCCATGGGCCGCGGCGCGAGATTGCGGCCGCCGCCTTCCGGCGCGCCGTCCATGTTCACGAGGTGGCCGCTGCCCGTTTCGGCGGCGAAGGCCATGCCGTCTTGTCCCATCCAGCTCACTTTGCATTCCATGCTCAGGCTCCAACTGCTCAACACTTCGTTACAGAGGGAATCATTGTAGCGGGTCACAGCGGTCGGCCTGCGGGGGGCTTACGCACATTTCCGGGTTGACGGGCGGGAAAGGGCGCTGTTGAACGCGATATGCTGATGCAAAAAACAAGTCGAGGATAAGATCTAGGCGCGAAATTTCACGTTCTTCGGGGCCGGAGACACTGTCAAGTTGTTGATGTAGAGAGAGAAATCTGACTTGATGCAATTCTGCTATTCATTTCAAATAATGAAATGAAATCTCATGATGCAAATCTTCTTGCTTTGCAGCATGGCCGTGCCTATACTCGTTCCTGTCTCCTCCACCTCCTCCTTTGGTGGATTAAGCCCGAGCCTCAGTTGCCCGGGCTTTTTTTCGTCCCTCGGTTTCGCGGCACCTCCGTTTCTTCGGCCTTCTGCGCGCGACGCGCGCTTGTTAAGACCGCCTCTTTGACGCGACGCCTGATTTCCCTATATAATCCAAAGTTCTCTTCGCCACACGCCCGCGGAGAGAGGCTTGTGAGAGCCTGCACGCGTCGTGGGAGGGCATCAACGTCCCGCAAACGCACCCAATAAGCAGGGCCGAACAACGCAAAGTTCAAGGGCAATTCAATTTTTGGATCGATCATGAAGACGTTTTCCGCAAAAGCCGAAGAGGTGACGCGCGAATGGTACGTGATTGACGCGACGGATAAGGTTCTCGGCCGTGTCGCCAGCGAAGTGGCACGCCGTCTTCGCGGCAAGCATAAGCCTGAGTTCACCCCGCACGTCGACACTGGTGATTTCATCATCATCGTCAATGCCGGCAAGCTGAAGGTCACCGGCAACAAGACCACGGACAAGAAGTACTATCGTCACTCGGGCTACCCGGGCGGCATCTACGAAACGACGTTCGGCAAGATGCAAGAGCGCTTCCCGGGCCGTGCGCTCGAGAAGGCCGTCAAGGGCATGCTTCCGAAGGGTCCGCTCGGCTACGCGATGATCAAGAAGCTGAAGGTCTACGCCGAAGCAACGCATCCGCATACGGCTCAACAGCCTAAAGCGCTCGAGATCTAAGGGGAGCCCACATGATCGGTAACTGGAACTACGGTACGGGCCGCCGCAAGAGCGCCGTCGCTCGCGTCTTCATCAAGTCGGGCAAGGGCGAGATCATCGTCAATGGCAAGCCCATCGCCGACTACTTCTCGCGTGAAACGTCGCTGATGATCGTGCGTCAGCCGCTCGAACTCACGAACCACGGCACCACGTTCGACATCAAGGTCAACGTGAACGGCGGCGGTGAGACGGGTCAAGCCGGTGCGGTTCGCCACGGCATCACCCGCGCGCTGATGGACTACGACGCAACGCTCAAGTCGCAACTGTCGAACGCTGGCTTCGTCACCCGTGACGCACGTGAAGTGGAACGTAAGAAGGTCGGTTTCCACAAGGCACGTCGCCGGAAGCAATTCTCGAAGCGTTAAGCGCTCGGGGTTTCGCATCGGGGGCCGATTTTCGGCCTTGCTGCGAAGCTGCTGCAAAGGCCGCCCGCACTGCTGTGCCGGCGGCTTTTTCTTTTTTCGGCGCACGTCGGGGCAGGCTGTCGAAATTTCAACCAGCCCATTGATTTCATGGGCTTTCGGCACGATATCGAGATCAGCCCTACAATAGCGGTTAGAAGCTTAATTGGAGAGTTCGAATGAGCGCTGTCAGCGACACCCCCACGACCGAAATGCCGTTGCCATTCGTCTTCACCGACGCAGCGGCGGACAAGGTCAGGCAATTGATCGACGAAGAAGGCAATCCGGACCTGAAACTGCGCGTGTTCGTGCAGGGCGGCGGATGCTCCGGTTTCCAGTACGGTTTCACGTTCGATGAAACCGTGAACGAAGACGACACCGTGACGGAAAAGGGCGGCGTGCAGTTGCTGATCGACTCGATGAGCTATCAGTATCTGGTCGGCGCGGAGATCGACTACAAGGACGATATCAACGGCGCGCAGTTCGTCATCAAGAACCCGAACGCCTCGACCACCTGCGGTTGCGGATCGTCGTTCTCGGTCTGAGCGCACAGAAACTTGCATGAAAAACGGAGCCTGCGGGCTCCGTTTTTTTGTTTCGGCGCCGCCGTCAGTGCGGATAGATCGCGCCGAGCACCCGCTCACCCGCCGCACCCGTCACCGCCGGAAGATTGCCCGGCTCACGCGCGACGCAGCGCATCGCAAGCCAGGCGAAGGCCAGCGCCTCCACCTGCTGCGGCGGCACGCCAAGCGCATCGGTCGTCATCACGGGCACGCCGTTCACGCCACCGTCCTCCAGCGCCTGCTGGAGCATCTTCAGCAAGACCGGATTGCGCGCGCCGCCGCCGCAGACATAAACCGCGCGGCTGTCCGATGCATGCCGGGCAATCTCGCGGGCAACCGTCGTTGCGGTGAGCGCAGTGAGGGTCGCCTGGACATCGGCGGGCGCGAGTTGCGCGAACGCGCCGAGCTTCGCGTCGATCCACGCGGGATTGAACAGATCGCGCCCGGTGCTCTTGGGCGGCGGAAGATCGAAGAACGGTTCGTCGAGCAAGGCGTTCAGCAATGCCGCGTTCACCTGCCCCTGTGCCGCGAATTGCCCGCCCTCGTCGTAGGGCTTTTTCAAGTGACGCAGCGTCCATTCGTCGATCAGCGCATTCGCCGGCCCGCAGTCGAAGCCGCGCACTTCGCCGCTGGCCGCGAGGATCGTGATATTGCTGATGCCGCCCAGGTTGCATACCACCCGCGTCTCGTTCCTCGCGCCGAACACCGTCGCGTGAAAGGCCGGCACGAGCGGCGCGCCCTGACCGCCGGCGGCGACATCGCGGCTGCGAAAATCCGCGACGACATCGATGCTGGTCATCTCCGCCAGCAGCGCCGGGTTGTTGATCTGCCGCGTGTAACCCTTCTCCGGCCGATGCCGCACCGTCTGCCCATGCACCCCAATGGCGCGCACCTTCGCGGCCGAGAACCCGCTCATGCTCTGCAGTTCATGGCAGCACACGGCATAGCGTGTCGCGAGCGCGTTGGCGGCGAGGGCTTCGCGTTCGATCTCGTTCTCGCCGGGCGCTTGTAACGCGAAGAGTGCGTCCCGCAAGCCTTTCGAAAACGACACGTGCGCCTCGCCGAGCACGACCGGCGGCTTGCCGATGGCGAACTGCACGGCCACGCCGTCAACGCCATCCATGCTGGTGCCGGACATCAAGCCGAAGTACACGCCATCCGCCTTGCCGGTTTCGATTGCTTCGGCTTTCTTTCCCACGCTGTTCTCCTCGTCGATGCGATGCCGCCGGATTCCTCGATCCAGCGGCGATTATCCGGGTTAAGGACCGAATCGTTAAGATGCGTCTGAAACGATCTGTCTCGTGCGGCACATGCGGGCCGCGTCTGGAAGTGCGGCAGGCCGCCCTTGAACGGTGCAAATCCATCCGAAACGGCACGAATAGCCGCCTGATCGCGTAAAATTGCCGGCTTGAAGCATTCAATGCGCGCGATTCCGTCATTCGCCGCGCGCGCCGCGATCCGACGCGGCGACCCATCCGGCCAGCCCGGACCGCGGCCAAGGCGCGCACGAGACGCCGCCGACGCCAGCCATCGAACCTTTTGACTTCACAAGCCGCAAGCATGACCACAGACTCCAACGCTTCCTCCGCGCCTGCCGCCCAGCGCTTTCCGATTACCGACGAAGTGAAGAGCGCGCTCGCCATCGCGAAGCGTGGCTGCGACGAACTGCTGATCGAAGACGAATTCGCGCAGAAGCTCGCGAGGAGCGCCGCGACGGGCAAGCCGCTGCGCATCAAGCTGGGCCTCGACCCGACAGCGCCGGACATCCACATCGGCCATACGGTCGTACTGAACAAGATGCGCCAGCTGCAGGATCTCGGCCATCAGGTGATCTTCCTGATCGGCGACTTCACTTCGCTGATCGGCGATCCGTCCGGCCGCAATGCCACGCGTCCGCCGCTCACGCGCGAACAGATCGAGACCAACGCGAAAACCTATTTCGAACAGGCGGCGCTCGTCCTGGACCGCGACAAGACCGAGATCCGCTACAACAGCGAATGGTCGATGCCGCTCGGCGCCGACGGCATGATCAAGCTGGCCTCGCGCTACACGGTCGCACGCATCCTGGAGCGCGAAGACTTCACCAGGCGTTTCCAGAGCGGCGTGCCCATCTCGATCCACGAATTCCTCTACCCGCTGATGCAGGGCTACGACTCCGTCGCGCTGAACGCGGATCTCGAACTCGGCGGCACGGACCAGAAGTTCAACTTGCTCGTCGGCCGTGAACTGCAAAAGCAGTATGGCCAGGAACAGCAGTGCATCCTGACGATGCCGCTGCTCGAAGGTCTCGACGGCGTCGAGAAGATGTCGAAATCGAAGAACAACTACATCGGCATCAGCGAGAAGCCCACCGACATGTTCGGCAAGCTGATGAGCATCTCGGACGTGCTGATGTGGCGTTACTTCGAGCTGCTGTCGTTCCGGCCGATGAACGAGATCGAAGGCTACAAGCGCGAAGCCGAAGGCGGCCGCAATCCGCGCGACTTCAAGGTGATGCTGGCGCAGGAAATCGTCGCGCGCTTTCATTCGCAGGCGGATGCCGAGCGTGCGCTCGACGACTTCAATCATCGCGCGAAGGGCGGCGTGCCGGACGACATTCCGAGCATCACGCTCGCGGGCGCGCCGCTTGCCATTGGTCAGCTGCTCAAGCAGGCGGGCCTCGTGCCGTCGACCAGCGAAGCCCTGCGCAATATCGAGCAGGGCGGCGTGAAGATCGACGGTACGACCGTCTCCGACAAGGCCGTGAAGATCGAAGCGGGCGAGTTCATCGTGCAGGTGGGCAAGCGCCGCTTTGCGCGCGTCACGCTGACCGCCTGAGCCGATGATCGCGCTGATCCAGCGGGTCCGGCGCGCCGACGTGCGCGTGAACGAACGCGTGACGGGCGCGATCGAAGCGGGCCTGCTCGCGCTGGTCTGCGCCGAGCGCGGCGACGACGAGGCCGCCGCGGACAAACTCCTCGCGAAGATGCTGGCATATCGCGTGTTCAGCGATGCCGCCGGCAAGATGAATCTGCCGGTGTCCAACATGGATGGCGCGGGGCGTGCGGGCGGCGTGTTGCTGGTATCGCAATTCACGCTGGCCGCCGATACTTCGAGCGGCCTGCGCCCGAGCTTCACGCCGGCCGCCCCTCCGGACGAAGGCAAGCGGCTCTTCGACTACTTCGTGGCGCAGGCGCGCGCGAAGCATCCGATCGTCGAGACGGGCGAATTCGGCGCAGAGATGCAGGTGTCGCTCGTCAACGACGGTCCGGTCACCTTCTGGCTGCAAGTGCGGCCCTGATATCAGGAAGCCTATGACGACGCAGGTCCTCTTCATTCGACACGGCGAAACCGATTGGAATCGCCTCAAACGCATTCAGGGACACGTCGATATTCCGCTGTCGGCGCATGGTGTGCAGCAGGCGGAGCAACTGGGCGCGCGGCTTGCCCGTGAAGGGCGACTCGATGCCGTCTATTCGAGCGATCTGCAACGCGCGCGCCAGACCGCGCATCCTTTCGCCGATGCGCTTGGACTCGAAATACGTTTGTCGGAAGGACTGCGCGAGCGTTTCTTCGGCGCGTTCCAGGCGCACGACAGCGACGAGATCAACGAGAAATTCCCCGCCGAATATATCGAATGGCAGACGCGCGATCCGGGCTTCTCGCCGCCCGGCGACGGCGAATCGCAGCGCGTGTTCTATCACCGCGTGGTGCATGCGATGGAGCCGATCGTCGCTGCGCACGCGGGCGGCCGGATTGCGGTGGTCGCGCACGGCGGCGTGCTGGACTGCATCTACCGGTTCGCGATGAAATTGCCGTTGCAGGAGCCGCGCAACTGGCCGCTGCTCAATTGCAGCATCAACATCGTGGACTACGGCGCGGACGGCGCTACCGTGGTCTCGTGGGGTGACGTCGCGCACCTTTCCACCGATACCGACGACGACAACCTCCGCAAACGCGCCTAGCCGTTATTGGCGTCCCACATGTCGCGCACCGGACCGGCGTCGGGCGCGACGAGCCCGAAGTGGCGATACGTGAGCATCGTGGCGACGCGTCCGCGCGGCGTACGCTGCAGGAAGCCTTGCTGGATCAAATAAGGCTCCAGCACGTCCTCGATGGTGTCACGCTCTTCGCCGATGGCCGCCGCCAGATTGTCCACCCCGACCGGACCGCCGTCGAACTTGTGCAGGATCGCTTCGAGCAGCTTGCGGTCCATCAGGTCGAAGCCGACCGGATCGACGTCGAGCATCTTCAGGGCTTTGTCGGCGACGTCGGCGGTGATCATGCCGTCCGCTTTCACTTCCGCGTAATCTCGCACGCGCCGCAGCAGGCGGTTGGCAATCCGCGGCGTGCCGCGCGAGCGCTTGGCGATTTCGAACGCGCCTTCATTGACGATATCCGCCTTCAACAGCGACGCCGAGCGCGCGACGATGTGCGCCAACTCGTTCGCGTTATAAAACTCCAGCCGCGACACAATGCCGAACCGGTCGCGCAACGGATTCGTCAACATGCCCGCGCGCGTGGTTGCGCCGACCAGCGTGAACGGCTGCAAGTCCAGCTTCACGCTGCGCGCCGCCGGACCTTCGCCGATCATGATGTCGATCTGGTAATCCTCCAGCGCCGGATACAGGATTTCCTCGACGACCGGCGACAGCCGGTGAATTTCGTCGATGAACAGCACGTCATTGGCTTCGAGATTCGTGAGCAGCGCCGCGAGGTCGCCCGCGCGCTCCAGCACCGGCCCCGAGGTCTGCCGCAGATTCACGCCCATTTCCCGCGCGATGATGTGCGCAAGCGTGGTCTTCCCGAGGCCCGGCGGCCCGAACAACAGCACGTGATCGAGCGCTTCGGAACGCCGTTTGGCGGCTTCGATGAAGATTTCGAGCTGCCCGCGCGCCTTTTCCTGCCCGATGTATTCGTCCAGCTTGTGCGGGCGCAGAGCGCGCTCGAACGCTTCCTCGTTGGGCGAGACGGGCGAGGCCGAGATGACGCGTTCGGCGGCGAGTTTGTCGGTTTCGATCATGGTCCGATTGTACAGCGAGCTTTTGCGCGGCGAAGCTGGCCGGATGGCCTAGGAAGAATCCCGCTCTTACGCCTTCGACAGCGCCTTCAACGCCAGCTTGATGCCTTCCGACACACCCGTTCCGGCCGGCACGTTCTTGATGGCGGCGAGCGCTTCCTTCTCGGAATAACCGAGCGCGAGCAGCGCATTGAGAATGTCCGACGCGTGATCCGACTGCGAAGCGGCGCTCGCCATCGCGCCGAGATCGGCGCCGAGCTTGCCTTTCAGTTCGAGCAGCAGGCGCTCGGCAGTTTTCTTGCCGATGCCCGGCACGCGCGTCAGGCGCGCGGCGTCCTGGGTCGTCACGGTCTGCGAGAGCTCGTGCACGCTCATGCCGGACAGCACAGCCAGCGCCATGCGTGCGCCAATGCCGCTGATCTTCAGCAATTCACGGAAGGTCGAGCGCTCCTGCGCCGTGAGAAAGCCGTACAGCAGATGCGCGTCTTCGCGGACGATCATTTGCGTGAGCAACACGACCTTTTCGCCGGTGTTCGGCAGGTTGTAGAACGTGCTCATCGGCACGTCGATTTCATAGCCGACGCCATTGCAGTCGACGAGCAAATGCGGCGGATTTTTTTCCAGCAGAACGCCGGCGATGCGACCGATCATGGATTTATATGCGTGTGAAGTGTTCTAGCCAATGAGCCGCCCGCGACGGACACGGAGGCCTTTTTTCGCGAGCCCCGGCGCAATCTCGCCCAGCGTCGCGAGCCCGCCGCCGCCGTGCGCGTGGCAGATGGCCATGCCGAGCGCGTCGGCGGCATCGGTGCCCGGCATGCCGGAGAGGCTCAGCAGGCGCACGACCATCTGCTGCATTTGTTCCTTGGTCGCGCGGCCGTAGCCGACCACGGCCTGTTTCAGTTGCAGCGCCGTGTATTCGGCGACTGGCACGCCGCCCGCCACCAGTCCGCAGATCGCGGCGCCGCGCGCCTGGCCCAGCAGCAGCGTGGATTGCGGATTGACGTTGACGAAGACCTTCTCGACGGCCGCCTGATCCGGATTGTGCTGCGCGATGAGCGTCGAGATGCCGCTGAAAATGGTGTTCAGGCGCGAGGGCAGGTCGGCATCGGCGGTCTTGATGACGCCGCTCGTCACGTAGCTGAGCGTATGTCCGTGCTTCTCGATGATGCCGAAGCCGGTCACGCGCAAGCCGGGGTCGATGCCTAGGATTCTCATTCGTTCGCGATGCGGGTCGTCGACCGGGTAGTCGATATCAAAAAGGCCTGTTTGCGCCGTGTGTTGCGCAAACAGGCCCATCTTAATGGAAGCGTCCGGATTTAATGACGGAAATGACGCGTGCCGGTGAGGATCATCGCAATGTTGTGCTCGTCGGCGGCGGCGATCACTTCGTCATCGCGCATCGAGCCGCCCGGCTGGATCACGCAGGTTGCGCCCGCATTCACGACCACGTCGAGGCCGTCGCGGAACGGGAAGAACGCATCCGACGCCACGGCCGAGCCGTTCAGCGTCAGGCCGGCGTTCTGCGCCTTGATGCCCGCGATGCGCGCCGAGTCCACGCGGCTCATCTGGCCCGCGCCGACGCCCATGGTCATGCCGTTCGCGCAAAACACGATGGCGTTCGACTTGACGAACTTCGCGACGCGCCACGCAAACATCAGGTCGTCCATTTCCTTCGGCGTCGGGTGGCGCTTCGTCACCACGCGCAGTTCATGCGGCTGCACGTTCTTCGCGTCCAGCGACTGCACCAGCAGACCGCCGCCAACACGCTTCAGATCGAACGTGTTGTGACCGTCGCCGAGCGCGATCTGCAACAGGCGCACGTTCTGTTTCGCGGCGAACACGGCGCGCGCCGCGTCGCTGAACGACGGCGCGATCAGCACTTCGACGAACTGCTTCGCGACCGCCTGGGCTGCCGCTTCGTCGACTTCGCGATTGAACGCGATGATGCCGCCGAACGCCGAGGTCGGATCCGTCTGGAACGCCTTTGCATACGCTTCGTTCGCGTCCGCGCCGAGCGCCACGCCGCACGGGTTCGCGTGCTTGATGATCACGCAGGCAGGCGCGTCGAAGGTCTTCACGCATTCCCACGCCGCGTCCGAATCCGCGATGTTGTTGTACGACAGTTCCTTGCCCTGCAACTGCGTGTAGTTGGCGAGCGCACCGGCTGGAACCGACAGATCGCGGTAGAACGCGGCGCTCTGGTGCGGGTTCTCGCCGTAGCGCAGGTCCTGCACCTTCTCGAATGCGAGGTTGAAGGTGGCCGGGTACGTGTTGCGGCTCGAATGCTTCAGCTCTTCGGTCAGGCTCGTCAGGTAGTTCGTGATGGCGCCGTCATACTGCGCGGTATGCGCGAACACCTTGGTGGCGAGACGGAAGTTGGTCGTGTAGCCGACGCTGTTGCCGTTCGCGCGCATTTCCTCGAGCACGGTGGCGTAGTCGGCCGGATCGACGACGACCGTCACGTCGCGATGATTCTTCGCCGCCGAGCGCAGCATGGTCGGCCCGCCGATGTCGATGTTCTCGATCGCGTCTTCCAGCGAGCACTCTTCCTTCGAGACCGTCTGCACGAACGGATACAGGTTCACGACCAGCAGATCGATAGTCGGGATCTCGTGCTGCTCCAGCGCGGCCATGTGCTCGGGCAGATCGCGGCGGGCGAGGATGCCGCCATGCACTTTCGGATGCAGCGTCTTCACGCGTCCGTCGAGCATTTCCGGGAAACCGGTGTAGTCGGCGACCTCGGTGACGGGCAGGCCCGCGTCGGCGAGCAGTTTCGCCGTGCCGCCGGTCGAGAGGAGCTTGACTCCGAGCGCCGACAGCGATTTCGCGAAATCGACGATGCCGGATTTGTCGGAGACGGAAAGGAGCGCTTGCTTGATCATGATGAACACTGAAACCGAGAAAAAAGAACCAGGCCGGACCGAGGCGGCGCCTCGGTACGAAGAATCAAATCAATCCGTGCTGTTGCAGCTTCTTGCGGAGCGTGTTGCGGTTGATGCCGAGATACTCAGCCGCCAGCGACTGGTTTCCCCCGGCCTGCTCGAGCACCACTTCCAGCATCGGTTTTTCCACGCACGAGATCACCATGTCGTAGACGTCGTGCGGATTGGAGCCGTCCAGGTCCTGAAAATAGTTGTCGAGGCTCTGGCGGACGCATTGTTCGATGTTATGTCTGCTCATGCGGCAATCAGTCGGTCTGTCGTGTTGTTGAGCCCGCCGCACGATTCTTCTTCGGCTGCGCCGTCCGCTTCCCCGGCCTCGTCCACATAGACGAGACGGTCGGACAACGCCTTTTGCGCGTCGAAGAATTCGTTGACTGCGAGCAATTGTTCTTTGGTCGTGTCCAGCGTATTCATCCGGTGCCGGAAGGTGTTGGCGCCGGAAAGGCCGCGAGTGTACCAGCCGATATGCTTGCGCGCCGTCCGAACGCCCGTGAATTCCCCATAAAAGGCGTAGTGATCTTCGAGGTGCTCGTTCATCACCTGCTGGATCTCGACGATGCGCGGCGGCGGCATGTGCTCGCCGGTCTTCAGGAAATGTTCGATTTCGCGAAACAGCCACGGGCGGCCTTGCGCGGCGCGACCGATCATGATGGCGTCGGCGCCGGTCACGGCAAGCACGTGGCGGGCTTTCTCGGGCGTGGCGATGTCGCCGTTGGCGACCACCGGGATCCTCACCGCGGCCTTCACGGCGGCGATGGTTTCATATTCCGCATCGCCCTTGTACAGATCGGCGCGGGTGCGGCCGTGCACGGTGAGCATGGCGATGCCCGCGTCCTGCGCGATCCGCGCAATGGTCAGCGCGTTCTTGTTGTCGCGATTCCAGCCGGTGCGGATCTTGAGCGTGACGGGCACGGCGCCGGGCCCCACGCCGACCGCCTGCACGACGGCTTCCACGATGCGCGCGACCAGCGGTTCGTTCTGCAGCAGCGCGGAGCCCGCGGCCACGTTGCAAACCTTCTTGGCCGGGCAGCCCATGTTGATGTCGATGATCTGCGCGCCGTTCGCGACATTGTGTCGCGCGGCCTCGGCGAGCATCTGGGGATCAGCGCCGGCGATCTGTACGGAGATGGGTTCGACCTCGCCCGCGTGGTTGGCGCGGCGCATGGTCTTTTCGCTTTTCCACAACTGCGCGTTCGACGCGACCATCTCCGACACCGCATAGCCCGCCCCCATGCGCTTGCAGAGCTGGCGGAACGGGCGGTCGGTGACGCCTGCCATCGGGGCGACGAACAGGTTGTTGCGCAGAACGTGTGAACCGATGGTGGGCATGAAGGCTCGGGCATCCGCATGGCAGAGTCCGGCCGATGGCGGCCGCAAACGCGTCTGGCGGAGGCAATGTCACAGAAGGGAAACGCGTATTTTAACGCGAAGCGCGTGCTGAAATTAAGGGCAATCGCGTGCAAGTCATTAAATCTTCTATGAAAGATCGCGCGTTCATAGAGGATAAGTTGATCGCATGACGCAAGCGATTGCCTTCGGACAGGCTAGCGGCGCTGACCAAACATCATCTGGCGGGCGAGCGCAGTTTTTACCGGCGGCAGAAATTCGAGCGCGGTGAGCGCGAGCCCGCGCATGGCCGCAAGCGGCGCGAAGTCGGACGTGAAGAGGCGCGCGAGGGTGTCGGTGGCGCCGATGGTCAGACGCCGGTCGAGCGCGCGGCGCTGGGCGAAGCGGGCGAGGGCGAGCGGGCGCGGGCCGTCGGCGGAGAGCGCGTCGGTGAGCGCGAGCGCGTCGCGCAGACCAAGATTCAGCCCTTGCCCCGCGACCGGATGCAGCGTCTGCGCCGCATTGCCGATGGCGACGGTGCGCTGATCGACCAGCACCTCCAGCGCCGACAGTCCGAGCGGAAACGCGGCACGGCTCGCGATGCGCGTGAACCGGCCCATGCGCGTACCGAAGGCCGCGCCGAGTTCCGTGAGGAAGCTGGCTTCGTCGAGTTGCATGCGGCGCGCGGCTTCCTCCGGCGCGCAGCACCAGACCAGCGAGTAGTCTGCGTGGCGCGGGCCGCCACACGGCAGCAACGCGATGGGGCCTTCGTTGGTGAAGCGTTCCCACGCGACGTTCGGGCGCGGATCCGACACGCTCACCGTCCCGACGATGGCCGTCTGGCCATAGTCGCGCGCGCGACGCTCGCCGGGCGTGCTGATTTCGCTCGTCTTCTCGTTCTTTTGATAAAGCCCGCCTTCGGCGTTGACCAGCACTTTCACGCGGATCTTGCGTTCGCCGTCGGCCGTTTGCAGCGGCAGGGTGATGCCGTCGTTGTCCTGAAGCGGCGCGAGCGCGGCGGTGTCGGTGAGCCAGTGGACGGGCGTGGCGCGCACCGCGGCCGCCAGCGCGCTGACCAGCGAACCGTAGCGCACCACGTAACCGAGTTCGGGGAGTTCGTGCTCGTCATGCTCGATCAGCGTGCGGCCGAAATGCCCGCGCTGCGACACATGAATACGGCGGATGGGCGTGGCGTCGCCGGGGAAGCCGAGCGGCTGGAGCATGACGCGGCTGCCGTGCGACAGCGCGAGCGAGCGCGGATCCTGGACGGCGGCTTCGGGCGTGCGGGCGTCGATCAGCGCGATCGACAGCCGTGAGGTTGCGCTGCGTCGCGCGAGCCAGCCCGCGAGCGCGAGCCCGACCGGCCCCGCGCCGACGATGGCGATGTCGTAGTCGAAATGCGGTGTGACGGCTTGAATATCGCTCATGGCCGATTCGGGTCAGGATGCGCGCATCAGCGCTTCGATTTCATCGGCGGCGACCGGCACATCGCGCGTGATCAGCTCGCAGCCGGTGTCCGTCAGGATGGCGTCGTCCTCGATGCGGATGCCGATGTCCCAGTAGCGCTCGGGCACGTCGGCGGACGCGCGCACGTAGAGTCCCGGCTCGATCGTGAGCGCCATGCCGGGCAACAGCGTGCGCCAGGGCCGCGCGCCTTGCTCGTCTAGCGGACCGCCGGCCTCGCGATACTCGCCCGCGTCATGCACGTCCATGCCGATCCAGTGCCCCGTGCGATGCATGTAGAAGGGCGCATAGGCGCGTTGGGCGAGGACGTCGTCGAGCGTGCCGACCTTCGTCTTGTCGAGAATGCCGGTGTCGAGCAGCCCTTGCGACAGGACTTTGAGCGCGGCCTGGTGCGGTGCGTCGAAACTCACGCCGGGACGCGTGGCCTCGACGGCGGCGGCTTGCGCGGCGAGCACGATGTCGTAGAGCTCACGCTGCGCCGGCGTGAAGCGGCCGCCGGCGGGAAAGGTGCGCGTGATGTCGGATGCGTAGCCGTCGAGTTCGCAGGCTGCGTCGATCAGGATGAGATCGCCCTCGCGCGCAATGGCGTTGCCCGCAGGGTAATGCAGCACGCAGGCGTTCGCACCCGCCGCGACGATCGAGCCATACGCCGGCGCCTGTGCGCCACGGCGGCGGAACGTGTAGAGCAGTTCGGCCTCGATCTCGAATTCACGCATGCCGGGACGGCACGCTTGCATGGCTCGGCGATGCGCTTCAGCGGAGATGGACGCGGCGCGACGCATGATGCCGATTTCATGCTCGTCCTTGACGAGGCGCATTTCGTCGAGCAGCGGCAGCAGATGGTGCACGGTTGCCGGGGCGCGCACGCCGCTGCGGCCCTGCACGCGGACTGCCGCGAGCCAGCCGCGCACTTGCGCGTCCAGTTCCGCCGAGGTGCCGAGCGCGTAATGCAGCGCGGGGGAGTCCGCGATCAGGCGCGGCATCTCGTCGTCCAGTGCGGCGACCGGCAGCGCGGCGTCCAGACCGAACGCGTCAAGCGCGCCTTCGGGGCCGAAGCGGAAGCCTTCCCAGGTTTCCCGCTCGGCGTTTTTTTCGCGGCAGAACAGGATGGATGCGGGCTCGCCGTCCTGCGCGTCCGCGTCGAGCACGAGGACTGCCTCGGGTTCGTTGAAGCCGGTCAGATAGTAGAAGTAGCTGTCGTGACGGAACGGGTAGTCCGTGTCGCGATTGCGCATGACTTCCGGCGCCGTGGGCAGGATGGCGACGCCGCCGCCTTGCGCGCGCAACGCGGCAAGCACGCGCTCGCGACGGGCGCGATACACGCCGACGGCAATGGGCTGGACGAGTTCGGTGAGTGAGTTCATGCGCCGATTGTAGCGCCGGCTTCGCGCCGGCGTGACTCGGCCATTCGGCCTATTGCGCCGTCGCGAAGCGGCAGGGCATGCTTACTCGTCAGCGGGACGGTTGCGCACGCTTCCGGCAATCAGGTCGAACCGGAACAGGCGGCATTCGAGCGCGCCGTTGAAGAGCGGCGTCTTGGTCGATTCGCGCAGGCGCAGCAGGCCGGGCAGCTTGCGGTCGGACGTGAGCACGTAGGCGCGCCAGCCGGGAAAGCGCTGCTTGAGCGCGTTGCCGAAGTTGATGAAGAACTCGGTGTCCGCGGGATCCGGCTGGGCGCGTGCGAACGTGTCTTCCTCGTCGCGGCGGTTGCGCGGCGTCTCGCGAATCTCGCCGCGCGGACCGCGGCCGCGCACTTCGATACGCTCGCCGTACGGCGGGTTGGCGAGCAGAATGCCGGGCGCATCGGTCGGCGGCACCATGTTGCGGGCATCCACCTGCTTGAGCGACAGGTTGGAGACGCCCGCGCGGCTCAGGTTGGCGCGCGCCTTCTCGAGCATGTCGCCGGAAATGTCGCTGCCGAAGATGGTCAGCTCGCTTTGTGAGGCGCGCGCGGCGCGGCGTTGTTCGGTCGCGGCCTGCTTGAGCTTCTGCCACATGCCCGGGTGGAAGGGCTTGAGCTTCTCGAAGCCGAAGCGCCGCTCGCTGCCCGGCGCAATGCCGAGCGCGGTTTGCGCCGCTTCGGCGAGGAACGTGCCGCTGCCGCACATCGGATCGAAGAGCGGCGTGCCCGGCGTCCAGCCGGTCAGGCGCAGGATGCCCGCCGCGAGGTTTTCACGCAGCGGCGCCGCGCCCTTGTCGAGCCGCCAGCCGCGTTTGAAGAGCGGCTCGCCCGAGGTGTCGAGATACAGCGTGCATTCGTTCAGCGTGAGGAACGCGAACACGCGCACGTCCGGCTGCGCGGTATCGATGCTGGGGCGCGCGCCCGCCACGTCGCGCAGGCGGTCGCAGACGGCGTCCTTCACGCGCAGCGTGGTGAATTCGAGGCTCTTCACCGGCGACTTGATGGCGGTGAGATCCACACGCATGGTCTGGCTCGGCGTGAACCAGTTCTCCCAGCGCTGCCGGTGCGTCAGCTCGTAGATGTCGTGTTCGTTGCGATACGGGCCTTGTGCGACCTTCAGCAGCACGCGGCTGGCTATGCGCGAATGGAGGTTCGCGGCCATGCCGGCAACCCAGCCGCCGCGAAAGTGCACACCGCCCGGCACCTGAGCGCCGACGGTCAACTCGCCGCCGCCCGAGAGCGGCGCAGCGGAAACATGCCGTTCCCCGATCTCCGTGAGCTCGGCGGCAAGCGGTGCTTCAAGACCGCGCGGGCAGGGGACGAACCAGTCGAAGAGAGGGGAGGACATGAGGGCAGCGGTATCGATCATTCAAACCGCGCATTGTACGCTGGCCGTCTTGCAATTCGGACTAAGTGACTTGTGGGGCGGGTGCGCGGAGGGATATTGTCGGGATCGCTTGGGGGCGGGGATTTGCAAACTCAACCGAAGAGAGTAGCCATGCGAAGACAGCAGTCAACCCGAATTGAACCACGCTCAATGTCAGTTTCTACATTGAAGCAGTCAGCTTGTTTGCCGTTGAGAGGGACGTCCACTTGAACAAGCATGAACTCGAACTCCAGCGGCTCACGCTCAGTTCAGTGAACCTCCGGGAGTGGTTAGGTTTGGCGAGACATATCATCACCGTGATCGGCCTGATTTGGTGCGCGCGCCTGATGTTCGCCGGGATCGAGAACATTTCCACGGCCAATCCCGAGTCGCTGAAGGCGCTTGCTCGCGTCGTGGAACACATGCATCTCGGGAGCCTGATGGGTTATCTGGTTGCTGCCATGACCGGAGTTGGCTGGTTTTTCGAACGCACCGGCAAGAAACGAGCAATCCGCAAGCTTGGCGAGAGTCGGCGGCAACTGGAGTGTGATGATCCCTGCCACTCAAGCAGCGGGTTGACTGCAACGGGCGAGACGCCCATCCGATAGAAAGGTGATGACGATGCAAATGTTCCTGCTTGGATTGGGCTTGCTGCTGTTCATGAGCGTGTGGCACTACGCGTTGCGGAGAAGCATTCTCGATCATTACCGGGACCAGCTTTTCGACTTGCGCGACGAACTGCGCGAAACGTACTTGCTGCGCGGCTGGGACCTGAACAGTCCGCTGTACGCGCGGCTGCGCCGACTCGCCAACGGCTACCTGCGGTCTACCGAGGCGTTTTCGTTGATCCCGTTTCTGTATCTGGAGATCCGGATTCGAGCCAATCCCCCACTGTTCAGCGCAATGAGAACCGGCCTCGAGCAGCAGTTGGACGTTGAGGACGAAGCGCTCAAGGGGTTTGTCGTCGATTACCGCAGGCGCGCATTCGACATCATGTTGAGGTACATGATCAATGGCTCGCTTCTCATGGTCTCGATCTACTCCGTGATGGTGTACCTCACGACGATCTGTACATTGCTTCGCTCGCTGCACAAGGGCGCGTTCCAATGGTCGAGGCGCGCCGTCGCCGAGTGGTTCTTCAGGAAGGATCTGGTCGAGGAATATTCGTATCGCCTGGGCAGGCAGCAGCGAATCGGAGGTACCTGCAAGCCCGCATCCTGATTGCTCGTCCGCCCCGCTCCAACAAAAAGGGCCCGCATTTCCGCGGGCCCCCCGTCACGACTCCGGCATGCATCCTCATCCGGCAGCAGACATCACTCCACCGCCTTCATCATGTCTTCCACCACCTTCTTCGCGTCGCCGAATACCATCATCGTCTTGTCCATATAGAACAGCTCGTTATCGAGGCCGGCATAACCCGCCGCCATCGAGCGCTTGTTCACGATGATCGTCCGCGCCTTGTACGCTTCCAGAATCGGCATCCCTGCAATCACGGATTTCGGATCGGTCTTCGCGGCGGGGTTCACCACGTCGTTGGCCCCGAGCACGAGCACCACGTCCGTCTGACCAAACTCGCTGTTGATGTCCTCCATCTCGTGGACCATCTCGTAAGGCACCTCGGCTTCGGCCAGCAGCACGTTCATGTGCCCCGGCATGCGTCCGGCCACCGGATGAATCGCATAGCGCACGTCGATGCCTTTCTCGACCAGCTTGTCCGTCAGTTCCTTCAGCGCATGCTGCGCGCGCGCCACCGCCAGACCGTAGCCCGGCACGATCACCACGCTCTCCGCGTTGCCGAGCATGAACGCGGCGTCATCGGCGGAACCGGATTTCACCGGCCGCTGCTCCTGCGCCCCGCCCACCGTGGCCCCGCCCGCCTCGCCGCCGAAGCCGCCCAGGATCACGTTGAAGAACGAGCGGTTCATCGCGCGGCACATGATGTACGACAGGATCGCGCCCGACGATCCCACCAGCGAGCCCGCGATGATCAGCATCGGATTGTTCAGCGAGAAGCCGATGCCCGCCGCCGCCCAGCCCGAATATGAGTTGAGCATCGACACCACCACTGGCATGTCCGCGCCGCCGATCGGGATGATGATCAGCACGCCCAGCGCGAACGCGATGAGCGTCATGATGATGAACGGCAGCCACGATTCGGTGAGCATGAAGATCACGCCGAAGCCGACCATCGCGATGGCCAGCAACAGGTTGATCAGATGCTGGCCCGAGTACACCACCGGCGCGCCCTGGAACAGCCGGAACTTGTACTTGCCCGAGAGCTTGCCGAACGCGATGACCGAACCCGAGAACGTGATCGCGCCCACGAACGTGCCAATGAACAATTCGACGCGATTGCCATACGGAATCGGCTCGCCGAGCGGCGCGAGGCCGAACGCGGCGGGCTCGGCGACGACGCCGTAGGCAATGCACACCGCCGCCAGACCGATCAGCGAGTGCATGGCCGCGACGAGTTCGGGCATCTTCGTCATCTCGACCTTCGCCGCGATGTACGCGCCCGCGCCGCCGCCCACGATCAGCGCGACGAACAGCAGCGACAGGCCCAGCGCGAGATTCGCTTCGAGGAAGGCGGCCTGTTTCACGATCAGCGCGAGCGTCGTGAGAATGGCGATCGCCATGCCCGCCATGCCGAACGTGTTGCCGATGCGCGCGGTCTTCGGATTGGACAAGCCTTTCAGCGCCTGGATGAAGCACACCGAGGCGACGAGATACAGGAGGGTGACGACGTTCATGCTCATTTACGCGCCCTCCTTGTGCGTGATCTTCTTCGGCTCCTTCTTCTTGAACATTTCGAGCATTCGCCGCGTGACGAGGAAGCCGCCGAACACGTTCACCGCCGCGAGCAGCACCGCGAGCGTGCCGAAGAACTTGCCGGCCGCGCCGACGGTCAGGCCCACCGCGAGCATCGCGCCGACAATGACGATCGCCGAGATCGCGTTGGTCACGGCCATCAGCGGCGTATGCAGCGCCGGCGTGACGTTCCACACCACGTGGTAGCCCACGTAGATGGCCAGCACGAAGATGATGAGATTGATCACCGTGTGATTGATGACGTCCATGTTCGTCTCCGTGTCAGGCCGGGGCGCGGGCGGGCTGACCATCGCGGCACTGGAGCGTGGCCGCGACGATGTCGTCCGCGAGGTCGATGTTGAGCGTGCCTTCCTTGGTCAGGATCAGCTTCAGGAAGTCGAGAAGATTGCGGGCGTAGAGCGCGGAGGCATCGGCGGCGACCATCGACGCCAGGTTCGTATGGCCGACGATATGCACGCCGTGTTTCATCACCACCTGATCGACTTCGGTGAGCGGGCAGTTGCCGCCTTTGCGGCCTTCGAACTCGGGGCCGCGTCCGGCGGCGAGATCGACGATCACCGAACCCGGCTTCATGTGCTTGACCGTTTCGACAGAGAGCAACGTGGGCGCGGGACGGCCCGGGATCAGCGCCGTCGAGATGACGATGTCCGCCGCCTTCGCGCGCTCGTGCACCTGCGCCGACTGCCGCGCAAGCCAGCTCGGCGGCATCGGCCGCGCATAGCCGCCGACGCCGACCGCCGCCTCGCGTTCCTCATCGGTTTCGAACGGCACGTCGACGAACTTCGCGCCCAGCGATTCGATCTGTTCCTTCACGGCCGGCCGCACGTCCGACGCCTCGACGACCGCGCCCAGCCGCTTGGCCGTCGCGATGGCCTGCAGGCCCGCGACGCCCGCGCCCAGCACGAGCACGCGCGCGGCTTTCACGGTGCCGGCGGCGGTCATCAGCATCGGCATGAAGCGCTGGTAGTACTGGCAGGCCATCAGCACGGCCTTGTACCCGGCGATGTTCGCCTGCGACGACAGCACGTCGAGACTCTGCGCGCGCGTCGTGCGCGGCGCGGCTTCGAGCGCGAACGCCGTTACGCCCGCCGACGCGAGCCGCGCGGTGTTGTCGGTATTGAAGGGATCGAGCATTCCGATGAGCACGGCGCCCGGTTTCAGCATCGCCAGTTCGCTTTCGGACGGCGACTGAACCTTGAGGACGATCTCGGCGGAAAAGGCGGCTGCGGCATCGACGAGGTCGGCGCCTGCCTGGGCGAAGGCGTCGTCGATATAGCTCGCCTGCAAGCCTGCGCCGCTCTGCACCGAGATCCGGTGCCCCTGCGTGACGAGCTTCTTGACCGTTTCGGGCGTGGCGGCGACGCGCGCCTCGTTCGCCCGCGTTTCAGCGGGTACTCCGATATGCATCTTCGAATCCTCCTGTCTTTGTGTCGTTTTTTTCCCTTGGGCAGGGCTCGAACGACCAAGGCCGAGTCTTGTTTCAAATGCTGGAATGAACGGCTCTCGCCACTGTAACCGAAGAAAGCCCGCGCAAAAATCCGATCCGGCACTTGTTACTGATTATGGTCATAGCGCTTACCCTTAGGCGTTCGGGGCCGTCTGCCCGGCGCAGCAGGCGTAATCGATCGCGTGACGGTAAAATGACGGACCATGAAATCAGACACTTGGGCGCCTCACGTGACGGTGGCGGCGATCGTCGAGCGCGACGGACGCTTTCTCGTCATCGAGGAGCACACGTCGGCAGGGCTGCGAATCAACCAACCGGCCGGTCATCTCGAAGCGGGCGAAACGCTCGTTCAGGCGGTCATCCGCGAAACCTTCGAGGAAACCGCGCATCGCTTCGAACCCGAGGCGCTGGTCGGCGCGTACATGACGCATTTCCAGCGGCCCGACGGCGACGTCACCTATCTGCGCTTCACGTTCTGCGGCAAGTCGGCGGGCGAAGAAGCCGGACGCGCGCTGGACGACGGCATCGTGCGCGCCCTGTGGCTCACCGCCGACGAGTTGCGGGCGTCCGCCGGGCGGCATCGCACGCCGATCGTCCTGGCGTGTCTCGAGGATTACCTGTCCGGGCGGCGCGTGCCGCTCGATTTCATTCATACGCATTCGGTCGCGCCGGCGCTGCGGGCTTGACGCCTTTCGCAGCGGCGCCAGATTCAGACCGCCCCGGGCGGTGCACTTCCCGCACGTTTTCGGCGCTGTGCGGGTCAACGCGGTATCCCTATGAGCAAGCAAAGAGTCGTGGTGGGCATGTCGGGCGGCGTGGATTCGTCGGTGACGGCGTGGCTGTTGAAGGAACAAGGCTACGAGGTGGTCGGCCTGTTCATGAAGAACTGGGAAGACGACGACGACGGCGAATACTGTTCGACGCGGCAGGACTGGATCGACGTGGTCTCGGTCGCGGATCTGATCGGCATCGACGTGGAAGCGGTCAACTTCGCCGCCGAGTACAAGGACCGCGTGTTCGCGGAGTTCCTGCGCGAGTATTCGGCGGGCCGCACGCCCAATCCCGACGTGCTGTGCAACGCCGAGATCAAGTTCAAGGCGTTCCTCGACCACGCGATGTCGCTCGGCGCGGAGTCCATCGCGACCGGCCATTACGCGCGCGTGCGCGAACGCGACGGCTTGTTCCAGCTGCTCAAGGCCGCGGATTCCACCAAAGACCAGTCGTACTTCCTGCATCGGCTGAATCAGGCGCAGCTGTCAAAGACGCTGTTTCCGCTCGGCGAGATCCCGAAGACCCAGGTGCGCGAGATCGCGGCCCGGATCGGTCTGCCGAACGCGAAGAAGAAGGATTCGACCGGCATCTGCTTCATCGGCGAACGGCCGTTCCGCGACTTCCTGAACCGCTACCTGCCGACCAAACCGGGCCCGATGAAGACGGCCGAAGGCAAGCTCGTCGGCGAACATATCGGGCTCGCGTTCTATACGCTTGGTCAGCGCAAGGGCATCGGCATCGGCGGCGCGAAGGACGGCAGCGGCGAGCCGTGGTTCGTCGCCGGCAAGGATGTGGCGAGCAATACGCTGTACGTCGTGCAGGGCCACGATCATCCGTGGCTGCTGTCGCCGGCGCTGGTTGCGGGCAACACGAGCTGGGTTGCCGGCTTCGCGCCGGACGAAGGCGTGGCGTGCGGCGCCAAGACGCGCTATCGGCAGCAGGACGCCGCATGTCATTTCTCGCGCGCCGACGACGGACGCTTTGAGCTCCGTTTCGACGACGCGCAATGGGCCGTCACGCCGGGCCAGTCGGCCGTGCTCTATCAGGACGACGTCTGCCTGGGCGGCGGCATTATCGAACAGGCATCGATGGGGCATGAAGCATCGCAGTCGGCTGCCGTTGCCACGAGTGCGCGTTAGGCGATCCGGCTGGGTTGTGACCGCAAGCCCTGACTACGGTCAGGGCCTTGTTATTTCAAAAATTGACACTTTACGGCGTTACGTTTCAGAAAAAACTTTTTTTGATACAAGTGCTTGACTGTCTATCTAGCGATAGATAAGTTAAACGGATCGCTGGCCAGGCCGAATCTCAAATGGACAAGAGCACCGTACGCGAAGCGCTTCTGGAACACGCTCAGACTCTGCTGATGACGCGCGGCTATAACGCGTTCAGTTATCGCGATCTGGCCGAATTGGTCGGCGTGAAGACGTCGAGCATTCACTATTACTTTCCGGCGAAGGAGGATCTGGCGCTCGAAGCGGTGAACGCTTACAGCGCGGACCTGATGTCGTCCGTGTACGCCATCGACAGTTCCGCGCCCGCCGACAAGAAGCTCGATCGCTATGCCAAGGTGTTCGGGCGGATTCTTGGCGGCGGCAACCAGGTTTGCCTGTGCGGCATGCTGGCGGCGGATATCGAATCGCTGCCGGACAAGGTGCGGCAGGCGGTGCAGGCGTACTTCAAGGCGAACGAGAACTGGCTGGCGAAAGTGCTGGCCGAAGGCGAAGCGCAGGACACGCTCGATGCCGGTGGAAAACCCGAGGCCGCCGCGCGGACACTCTATGCCGCGTTCCAGGGAGGCTTGCTGGCAAGCCGTCTGTTTCAGGTGCGAGCGCGGCTCGAAGAAATCGCCGATTCAGTACGGCGGTAGATAAGCCTGTGGATAACCCTGTGAAAAACACAGGAATCGGGCGCTGACTGTCTATCTTTGGGTAGATAGATTTTGGCGGGGGCGGAACACGAAGGCGGTGTTCGGAAACTGCCTGAGGCGTTTCGCACGAGATTTATCGCCATTCCGCATGTCGAAACGTCGACGGTTCGTCTCACATGTCGGCGTGAAGAAGCTTACGTCTATCTAGTAGTAGATTCAAATTGAAACGCCCCCGCGCTGCATCTTCATGCGGGCAGAGGTGAACGGGTCAGGCCGGCACCGTGTCAATGAACGATTGCCGTTGCGACAAACGCGCGTAGTACTTGTCGAGACTCGGATGGGCATCACGCCAGTTCAGATCGGGCAGGCGCAGGTCGAGATAGCCGAGGGCGCAGCCGCACGCGATATCCGCCAGCGTGAAGCGGTTCGCCGAACACCACTGTTTGGAACCCAGACCGCGCGACATCGCGCGCAGTCCGTCGTCCACCTTGTGCCGCTGACGCGCGATCCACGCTTCGCTGCGATGTTCTTCCTCGCGCAACACGCCTTCGAGGCGGATGAGAACGGTGGCGTCGAGCATGCCGTCGGCGAGGGCTTCCCAGCAACGCACTTCGGTGCGCTCGCGCCGTTCCTGCGGGAGCAGTTTGCCGACGGGCGTCAGGGTGTCGACGAATTCGCAGATCACACGCGAATCGAACACGGCATCGCCGTCGTCGAGAAGCAGGCAGGGCACTTTGCCGAGCGGATTGAAGTCGTGGATTTTCGTGCCGGCGGCCCAGACATCTTCGAGAACCAGTTCGCAATCGATCTTTTTCTCTGCCATGACGATCCGTACCTTGCGGACGAACGGGCTGGTGTGCGAACCGATTAGTTTCATCATCTTGTCTTCGCGTGGCTGCGTGTTCGGGCGTCGATGATCTTAACCGGGCGACCCCGCGCCCCATGCCAGATTCGGCGCGCGTGTCGTCTGTCGACAACACGGCGCGCCGGGGCTCACGACGCGCTGGCCGTGGCCGGCGCGCCCGACGAAGGACAGGGCAACAGCGGCGCCTTCGCGGGCCGGGCGACGACAGCGGACTTGCCTTTCGCCGCAACGCCCGATGCCGCTGATGCAGCCGTAGCAGCCGGCGCTTCCGGCGGCAGCGAAGCCACGCTGCGCATGCCGGCCGAGATGGCCGAAGCCAGTTCGTCGACGGCCTTGCGATGCCCGTCCACCAGCGCGTCGTAGCCTGAGCCCACGGGTTCCTGCGCGACGGTCCGGCACGTCAGCACGTTCGACGACCCCGCGGCGCGCACGCTCCAGACCGCGTCGAGCACGGCGCGCTCGCCGGGCCACGATTCGAAGCGCTGCACGTTGACCTTCACGCGATACACCGGCACCGACTCCGGATGCGGCGTGTTGTAGACATCGATGGCGCCGAGCTGCTGGGTGAGATCGGCGGACAGCGCACGGCGCACTTCATCGGACGGCAGCGAGGACCAGCGGTCCTGCTCCAGCACCTGGACCTGCGCCGGGCTCGTCTGCACGACCAGCTGGTTGCGCGTGACCTGCTGCGGCATGTCGACGGGCGCGAGCTCGAAATAGAACGCGGCGGGCGACGAAGGCACGGGCCGCGCCTCGCCGCCGGCGAGCGTATAGAAACGGCTCGTCGGCGAGGCGCAGGCGGCGAGCATGCCGGCTGCGGCCAGAGTCAACATCAACGGGCCGAACTTCATGGTTTGTCTCCCGATTTACCGCGCAACAGCGATTCCGGATGGCGTTCCAGATAATCCGCGAGCGCATTGAGCGATTGAAGCGTGCGCGTGAGTTCCTGCATGGCCTGGCGCGTGTCCGACTGAATTGGCGAATCGGATTGCAGCGTGGCCTGCGCCGCGCTGAAGGTCTTCTTCGCTTCGTCGAGCGTGCCGCGCATGTCCGGCAGGACTTCCTTGTCGAGCTTGTCGAACAGCGCGTTGGCGTTCTTCAGCGAGCCGTTCAGATTGTTGCCGATCTGGTCGAACGGAATCTTGTCGATCTTGCGCGCGATGTCGGCAATCTGCAGTTGCAGTTCGTCCAGCGTGTTCGGCACGGTCGGCAGCTCGATCGGATCGTTGCTGGCGGACACCTGCGCCGGCGGCGCCTTCGGGAAGAAGTCGAGCGCCACATACAACTGGCTCGTCAGCAGGTTGCCGGTACGCAACTGGCCGCGCAAGCCGCGTTTCACGAGCAGTTGCAGCATGTCCTGGCTCGCCGACGATCCCTGTTCCGGCAGCGCCTGCCTGGCGCGTTTGCCGAGCCGGTCGGGGTACAGGTCGATGGTGACCGGCATCATGAACGAATGCGTTTTCTGATCGTACTGCACGCCGATGCCGGTAACTTGGCCCAGCACGATGCCGCGGAAATCGACCGGCGCGCCCACGGCCAGGCCGCGCAGCGACTGGTTGAAGTTCATCACGACATGCACGGCCTGCCCGTCCGGATCGCGCATGGCGTCGGACTGGTCGGAAGCGAGGCGGAAGGTGGCGTTGTTCTGCGCCTGCGGCCCGGATTGCTGGTTGGGCGGCGTCTGGAACGCAATGCCGCCGAGCACGACCGTCGCGAGCGACTGCGTGTTGAGCGTGAAGCCGCTCGAATCGAGGCGCAGATCCACGCCGCTCGCATGCCACCAGCGCGAATTCGTGCCGACATACTGGTCGTACGGCGCGTTGACGAACACCTGCAAGGTGACGCCGGTGCCGTCCTTGTCGAGCGAGAAGGCCGCGACCTGACCCACCTGCACGCGCCGGTAATAGACCGGGGAGCCGATGTCGAGCGAGCCGAGCGATTCGCCGTGCAGCGTGAAGGTGTGGCCCTTCTGGTCGCCGGTGATGGCGGGCGGCGTCTCCAGCCCGACGAAATAGCTCTGGTCTTCAGTGGACTTGCCCGCATCGACGCCGATGAACGCACCGGACAGCAAGGTGGACAAGCCGGTCACGCCGCTTGCGGCCACGCGCGGGCGCACGATCCAGAAGCGCGTGTCCTTGACGGCGAAATCGGTGGCTTCCTTGGTGAGCTGCACGTCGACGAGCACGCGCGAATGATCCTTCGACAACGTGATGCCTTTAACCGTGCCGATATCCACGTCCTTGAACTTCACCTTGGTCTTGCCGGTTTCTAGGCCTTCGGCGCTGGCGAAGCTGATGGTGACCGTCGGTCCGCGGCTCGACACCGTCTTCACGACCAGGATCACGCCGATCAGCGCCGCGACGAGCGGAATCACCCAGACGAGCGAGGGCAGCCAGCGGCTGCGCGGTTCGATCACGGGCTCCGGAAGGTTCGGCGGCAGGCCGCCGCCTTTATCGGCACCTGCACCGGCGCCGGTGTCGGCGGGCGGCGCGGGCTGCTTCGGGTCGTTCGGACCTTGGGCACTAGTCATGTTTCTTTCCTGACGGTTCGATGTTGTCCCACATGAGGCGCGGGTCGAATTGCATGGACGCGATCATCGTCAGCACGACGACCGACGCGAACGCGAGCGCGCCCGGTCCCGGCGTGATGACGGCGAGCGACTTGAAGCGCACCAGCGCGATGGTGAGGGTGATGACGAAGACGTCGAGCATCGACCAGCGCCCGATGCCTTCGACGATGCGGAACAGGGTGGTGCGCTGCCGCGGCCGCCAGGTAGAACGGCGCTGTACGCTGATGACGAGGAAGCTGAGGGTCGCGAGCTTGAGCATCGGCACGAGAATGCTGGCGATGAAGATCACCGCCGCGAGCGGATAGTCGCCGTCGTTCCAGAAGAGCGCGACGCCGCTCATGATGGTGTCGTCCTGCGAGCCGAGTATCGATGACGTGTGCATGATCGGAAACAGGTTCGCCGGAATATAGAGGATCGCGGCGCTGATGAGCAGCGCCCACGTCCGCGCGATGCTGTCCGGATGACGCCGGTGCACGACGGCGTCGCAGCGGGTGCAGCGCTGTTTCTCGATGGTGTGCGCGAGCGGCTGCACGAGTCCGCAGGCGTGGCACGCCACGACCTGCGCGCGCGATGCCGTGGTGTAGTGGATGGCGGGCGGATCAGGTTGCTCGGCTGCCTGCTCGATGGCGTCGCTCATGATTTCTGCCTTTTGGTGGGCTCGGGCCTGGCTTGACGCCGGCGCCTGGCCGGGCGCGGTTCGAGGCGGCTCGCGATGGCCCACAGCGCGCGCGGGTCGAAGCTCACCACGACGGCGAACATCAGTGTCAGCGCGCCGAAAGCGAACAGCGCAGCCTCGGGAATCACGCGCGCGATGCTCACCATTTTCACGAGCGTGACGAGCACGCCGAGCATGAACACTTCGATCATGCCCCACGGCCGCACGAACTGAATGCCGCGCAGCACCGTGTTGAAGCCCGGCGGAATATACCCCGAGCGCAGCGGCAGCAGCACATAGAGGAGCGCGAGCAGTTCGCACAGCGGGAACAGCACGGTGGAGCAGAAGACCAGCACCGCCATGATCTCCATCTGCTCGCTCCACAGCGCGACGATCGCGCCGATCAGCGTGGTCTCCGACGTGAGCCCGTTGGCCTCCAGTTCGACGATCGGAAAGCCCTGCGCGATCAGGAACGTGACGAGGGCCGCGAGCGTCATCGCGCAGACCTTGTCGAGGTTCGACGAAATGCTGCGATAAAGCAGCGAGCCACAGCGCGGACATTTCGCCGACGCATGCTGGGGCAGGTCACATTTTCGGGAGAGCGCGTCGCATTCGTGACACGCGATCAGGTCGTCCGGTTGATTGGCATTCATGGTCGAAGCCCGAGCCGTGTCGAGCGGAATTGGCGGGCGTTGCGGGGACCGCGGGGACCGGCTCCGGTGGAGCACAGCAAGCAGCGGGCCAGCGCAAACGCAATCAGCATGGTATCAAATGGCGCCTCGATGACGGATGAAGCAGTACGCTTCTTCACATCGGGGAATGAAATGGCCCGTTCATCCGTTAAGTCTTCCAAGCGACATCGCGCCCGGAATGCGCTGCGGTCGATGCCGCGAGGTTGCGCAGACATCGACCGTTGCATGCATGGAATAGTTCGTTGCACCGGTGAAGCGAGCCTTGTCAAAGCAGCCCTCGACCGGCCGCAAACCCGCATCGAATATGACTTTCGGCTATCCTGCATGGACTTTTGGCAGGCGCTGGCGGTTAAGCTACGTTGCGGTAGCATGGCGGCCTTGCGTCCCCCTCATTGCATGTCCGTGCATGAAGGCGGGACGTCACCCCGTCATGCCGTTACACACAGCACTCTCTGGATGAAAGCACTATGGAAAGTACCGCACACGTCGCGGCAGCCGCGCCGCAACCGCGTTACAGCGCCACGGCGATCGGCCTGCACTGGATCATTGCGTTGCTGATCGTGGGCGGTTTCTACCTCGGCTGGATCATGACGGATATCCCCGGCTTCACGCCGACCAAGCTCAAGTATTTCTCGTGGCACAAGTGGATCGGCGTGACGGTGTTCGCGCTCGCCGTGCTGCGTTTGCTGTGGCGCGTGACGCATCCGGCGCCGCCGCTGCCGGGCGGCATGCCGCGCTGGCAGAAGGGCGCGGCGCATCTCGGCCACCTCGCGCTGTATGTGCTGATGCTCGTGATCCCGGCTTCCGGCTATCTGTACAGCTCGGCGGCGGGCCTGCAGGTGGTGTATCTCGGCGTGCTGCCGCTGCCGACCATCATCGGTCCGGACAAGGCGCTGAAGGCCACGCTGCGCCTCGTGCACATCGCGCTGAACTACACGCTGCTGTTCTTCGTCGTCATGCATGTGCTGGCAGCGCTGAAGCATCATTTCGTCGATCGCGACGGCCTGCTCGGCCGGATGCTGCCGTTCCTGCGCTGAGCGCGCATTGTTTCCTCGTCGTTGGCAGGGCGTTTCCCGGCGGCTGATTGTTAACGCGGTCTTTTGATTTCCAATACCGGTTTTGTTCCGGAACCGTCGTTCGCAAGGATGGTTCAGGTTCGTACCGTCTGAACAGGGCACACATGAAAGTGAAACTGAATCGCTGGATGATGGCAACGGGCGCCGCGTTCGCGCTGGTCGCGGCGGCGCATGCGCAGGTCGACCTGGGCAAGAGTTCGGTGGTGGCGACGTCGAAGCAGATGAACGTGCCCACCGACGGCAAGTTCAACAAGTTCAGCGCGCAGATCGCCTTCGATCCGGCGAAGCCCACGGCGGGCACCGCGAACATCACGATCGACACCGGCAGCTACGACCTCGGCGACGACGACTACAACAAGCAGGTGCGCGGCGCCGAATGGTTCGACGCCGGCAAGTATCCGACCGCGACCTTCGTGTCGAGCGCGATCGCGCCGGCCGGCGGCAACAAGTACAACGTGACCGGCAAGATCACGATCAAGGGCAAGTCGCAGACGGTCACCGTCCCGGTCACGGTCACGCAGCAGGGCGCGACCGAAACCTTCGACGGCGCGCTGCCGATCAAGCGCACCCAGTTCGATATCGGCACGGGTGAGTGGAAGGATACGTCGATCGTGGCGGACGACGTCGTCATCAAGTTTCATATCGTCGCCGCGAAGAAGTAAGCGGCGCGTCAACCTTTTTGCACACGCTTTGTGTATCTAGTCAGGAGAAGAACTTGAAAAAGCTTTCGATCATCGCTGCGGGCGCGCTCGCACTCGGCACGCTCGGCATGTCCTTCGGCGCGCTGGCCGCCGACACCTACAAGCTCGACCCGAATCACACCTATCCGAGCTTCGAGGCCGACCACTTCGGCGGCGTGTCGACGTGGCGCGGCAAGTTCAACAAGAGCAGCGGCGAAGTGACGCTCGACCGCGCGGCGAAGACCGGCACGGTGAACGTGACGATCGACATCGCTTCGGTCGACACCGGCAACGACAAGCTCAACGAGCATCTGCAGAAGGCGGAGTTCTTCGACGCGTCGAAGTATCCGACGGCCGAGTACAAGGGCACGTCGATGAAGTTCGACGGCGATGCGCCGAGCGAAGTGATGGGCACGCTGACGATGCACGGCGTCACCAAGCCGCTGAACCTGAAGATCGAGCACTTCAAGTGCTTCGTGAACCCGATGATGAAGAAGGAAGTGTGCGGCGTGGAAGCGACGGCGACGTTCGATCGCGGCGACTTCGGCATGGACTACGGCAAGTCGTATGGCTTCAGCCTGAAGACGGTGCTGCATATCCAGGCGGAAGGCGTGAAGCAGTAAGCGTTTCAGCGCTCCAAAACAAAGCGGCCGGTCTGTGAAGACCGGCCGCTTTTTTACGTCCTGGAATGCCTGAAGCTTCAGACCTGAGCGCCCGCGTTCGGGTCGTTCGGATCGAACTTGTCCTTCTTGTCCTTCACGAGGTCTTCACGCTTCACGCCGAACCACATGGCAAGCGCCGCGGCCACGAACACCGACGAATAGATACCGAACAGGATACCCACGGTCAGCGCCAGCGCGAAGTAATGCAGTGTCGGGCCGCCGAAGAAGAACATCGACAGCACCATCATTTCCGTACAGCCGTGGGTGATGATGGTTCGCGACATGGTGCTGGTGATCGCGTGGTCGATCACTTCCATGACGGTCATCTTGCGCTGCTTGCGGAAGGTTTCGCGGATCCGGTCGAAGATGACCACGGATTCGTTCACCGAATAGCCGAGCACCGCGAGAATCGCCGCCAGCACCGAGAGCGAGAACTCCCACTGGAAGAACGCAAAGAAGCCGAGGATGATCACCACGTCGTGCAGGTTGGCGATGACGCCCGCCACTGCGTACTTCCACTCGAAGCGGAACGACAGGTAGATCACGATGCCGACCACCACGCACGCCAGCGCGAGCAGGCCGTTGGTCACGAGTTCCTTGCCCACCTGCGGACCGACGAACTCGACGCGCTGCAGGCTCACCTGCGGGTTGTCGGCCTTGAGCGCCCCCATCACCTGGTCGCTCTGCTGCGCCGAGGTGAGGCCCTGCTTGATCGGCAGGCGGATCAGCACGTCGCGCGAGGTGCCGAAGTTCTGCACCTGGGCGTCGGCGTAGCCGAGCTTGGTCATGGTCGCGCGCACGGGTTCGGGCGATACGGCCTGCGGATACTGCACCTCGACGACCGTTCCGCCGGTGAACTCCACCGACAGATGCAGCCCGCGATGCACGAGGAAAAACACGGCCGCGAGGAAGGTCACGAGCGAAATCACGTTGAAGATCAACGCGCGCTCCATGAACGGAATGTCGCGGCGGATGCGGAAGAATTCCATGATCTAGCTCTCCGGGTTCAGCGGGACTGGCCCGGTTTCTGTTGATCGACGCCCGGCCCGGAACGGCGGCGCACCGTCGGCTTGCCGCTGCGTGCCTGCGTCTGGACGGGCGCCTGGGCCGGCGCGCGCGGCGCGGCGGTCTTGGTCTTGCCCTTCGCGGTTTTCACGATTTCATCCACCGGCGAGTCGTCGCCGCGCTGGGCCGCCAGATAGGCCGCCGCGGCGGCTTCGGCGTTGCCGCCGTCCGGACGCCACACCTGGCCGATCGCCAGCGACTTCAGCTTCTTCTTGCCGCCGTACCACAGGTTCACGAGGCCGCGCGAGAAGAACACGGCCGAGAACATCGACGTCAGAATGCCGATACAGTGCACGACCGCGAAGCCGCGCACCGGACCCGAACCGAACGCGAGCAGCGCCAGGCCGGCGATCAGCGTGGTGACGTTCGAGTCGAGAATCGTCGCCCAGGCGTGCCTGAAGCCTTCCTGGATTGCGGTCTGCGGCGGCGCGCCGTTGCGCAGTTCTTCGCGGATACGCTCGTTGATGAGCACGTTCGCGTCGATCGCCATACCGAGCGCCAGCGCGATAGCCGCGATGCCCGGCAAGGTCAGCGTGGCTTGCAGCAGCGACAGGATGGCCACCAGCAGCAGCAGGTTGACCGACAGCGACAGCATCGAGAACAGGCCGAACAGCAGGTAGTACGCGATCATGAAGACGGCGATCGCGGCGAAACCGTACTGCACCGAGTCGAAGCCCTTCTTGATGTTGTCCGCGCCGAGGCTCGGGCCGACGGTGCGTTCCTCGATGATGTCCATCGGCGCCGCGAGCGAGCCCGCGCGCAGCAGCAGCGCGAGGTCGGCGGCGGCTTGCGGCGTGGGCTGGCCGGTGATCTGGAAGCGGTCGCCCAGTTCCGACTGGATGGTCGCGACCGTCAGCACTTCGCCCTTGCCCTTCTCGAACAGCACCATGGCCATCGGCTTGCCGATGTTGTCGCGCGACACCGCCGACACCGCGCGGCCGCCGGCCGAATCCAGACGGATATTGACGGACGGGCGCTGATGTTCGTCGAAGCCCGCGGACGCGTCGATGATGCGGTCGCCGGTGAAGATCACCTGCTTGCGCAGCAGCACGTTGCGGTCGCCCTGCTTGAAGGCTTCGTCGCCGGGCGGGACCGGATCGTTCAGGCCGATGTAGGTATTGACCGGGTCGGCGAGGCGCGCTTCGAGCGTCGCCGTGCGGCCGATGATGTCCTTCGCCTTCGCCGTGTCCTGCACGCCCGGCAGTTCGACCACGATACGGTCCGAGCCCTGCTGCTGGATCACCGGCTCGGCGACGCCCAGTTCGTTGACGCGGTTATGCAGCGTCGTGATGTTCTGCTTGAGCGCGCCGTCCTCGACGGTTCGCTGCGTCGCCGCCGAGAACGTGCCGACGACCTGATAGCCGTCGCCGCCCTGGCGCGTGCTCCATTGCAGTTCGTTGACGCCGGTCTGGAGCAGGGTGCGCGCGTTGTCCGCGGCGCTCTGGTCCGAGAAATTCACGACGACCGATTGCCCGACGCGGTTCACGCCGCCGTCGCGGACGTTGCGGTCGCGCAGGTAGGTGCGGGCATCGGCGGCGTCGGAATCGAGCTTCTTGTTGAGCGCGCCGGCCATGTCCACTTGCAGCAGGAAGTGGACGCCGCCGCGCAGGTCGAGACCGAGATACATCGGCAATGCGTGCAGGGCCGTCAGCCAGCGCGGCGAGGCGCTCTGCAGGTTCAGCGCGACGATGTACTGAGGATCGCTCGGGTCGCTGTTGAGCGCGTGGCTCAGCAGGTCCTTCACGCGCAATTGCGTGTCGGTGTCCTTCAGGCGCACGCGAATGTTCGCGTTCAGCTGGGAGTTGTCGAACGTGACTTCATCGGCGGTGACGTGGTTCGCGGCGAGCGCGCTCTCGACGTTCGCGAGCGTGGCGGAGTCGAGCTTGACCGTAGCCTTGCCGCTGGATACCTGCACGGCCGGCGCTTCGCCGAAGAAGTTGGGGAGCGTGTACACGAGGCCGATGACGAGCGCCATCAGCATCACGACATACTTCCAGAGGGGATAACGATTCATGGGGATGGCCGACCGTCAAGTTGGCTTCGGGGAGAGGGCGTCCGGCGGTGTGCGCGGAAGGGCGTCGGGGGAATCCGACGCCCGGCGGCGAGGCCGCGCCGGACGCGGCGGAACAGGTGGCCTTACAGCGACTTGATCGTGCCCTTCGGGAGGATGGTGGTCACGGATGCCTTCTGGATGGTGATTTCCGTGCCTTCGGCGATTTCCACGCCCACGTACGCGTCCGTCACCTTCGTGATCTTGCCGACGATGCCGCCGTTCGTCACCACTTCATCGCCCTTGGCCATGGCGGCGAGCATGTTGCGATGCTCCTTCTGACGCTTCATCTGCGGGCGGATCATGATGAAGTACAGCACCGCGAACATCAGGATGAGCGGCAGGAAGCTCATCAGGCTCGATTCCGCGCTGCTCGCGGTGGTGCCTTGTGCAAAGGCATTGGAAATGAACGACACGTTGGTCTCTCCGTTATGACGCAAAAAAAGCGTTCGATGAATACGTTCGATAATCTCGAATGAAATTAGCCGGCTATTCTACCACCCGCACTTGTCGCGAGACTTTAGGAATGCGCTTTGTCTTCAAGCTGTTATCCGGGTGTTATCAGGCTTATGAAGAAGCTGTGAAGCGGCGAATTCCGTGGCCTTCGCGGCATGAGCCGAAAGCAATAGAAAGCAGATTGTAATGCTTGGGCGCGCGTTTCCGGTCCGCGTCAGTCCACGCCGCGCGCGCGATTCTCCGCGAAAGTCTTGCGGAACGCCTCGAACGAGTGATTTTCGATGGATTCGCGCACTTCGCCCATCAATTCAAGGTAGTAGTGCAGGTTGTGGATCGTGTTGAGCTGCGCGCCGAGAATCTCGCCCACGCGATGCAGGTGATGCAGATAGCCGCGCGTGAAATTGCGGCAGGTGTAGCAGCCGCAGCTTTCGTCGAGCGGTTTCATCGAGTTCTTGTGACTCGCGTTCTTGATCTTGAGATCGCCAAAACGGGTGAACAGCCAGCCGTTGCGCGCGTTGCGGGTGGGCATCACGCAGTCGAACATGTCGACGCCGGCCGCCACGCCCGCCACCAGGTCTTCCGGCGTGCCGACGCCCATCAGGTAGTGCGGCTTCTCCGCAGGCAGCTTCGGGCCGATATGGTTCAGCACGCGCATCATGTCTTCCTTCGGCTCGCCCACGGAAAGCCCGCCAATGGCAAGCCCGTGGAAGCCGATCTCCGACAGTCCCGCGAGCGACTCGTCGCGCAGATCCTCGAACATGCCGCCCTGCACGATGCCGAACAGCGCATTCGGATTGCCGAGCCGGTTGAATTCGTCGATCGAGCGTTTGGCCCAGCGCATCGACATGCGCATGGAATCGGCGGCGTCCTGGTGCGAGGTCGGCACGCCCTGGGTGGCGTAGGGCGTGCATTCGTCGAACTGCATGACGATGTCCGAGTTCAGCACCTTCTGGATCTGCATCGACACTTCGGGCGAGAGGAACAGCTTGTCGCCGTTGATCGGCGACGCGAAGGTGACGCCGTCCTCGGTGATCTTGCGCAGGTCGCCGAGCGAGAACACCTGGAAGCCGCCGGAGTCCGTCAGGATCGGGCGATTCCAGCCCATGAAGCGGTGCAGGCCGCCGTGCGCGCCGATCACCTCCAGCCCCGGCCGCAGCCAGAGGTGAAAGGTGTTGCCGAGGATGATCTGCGCGCGAATCTCTTCGAGTTCGCGCGGCTGAATGGCCTTGACGGTGCCGTAGGTGCCAACCGGCATGAAGATCGGCGTTTCGACCACGCCGTGATTCAGCGTGAGACGGCCGCGGCGCGCCTGGCCGTCGGTGGTGAGCAATTCGAACTTGAGCCCGTTCTCGGGCGGGGTGGCGTGACCTTCGGTCATCGATGAGACTCCGCTGCAACCGGAGAACAGTCCGGCGCAAAAGTGTGGTTGAGGAATTCAGTCTTGCCGCGTCAGCAGCATCGCGTCGCCGTAGCTGAAGAAGCGGTAGCGCTGCTCGATCGCGTGACGGTACGCGTCGCGGATCGTGTCCATTCCGGCAAAAGCCGAGACGAGCATCATCAGCGTCGACTTCGGCAGGTGGAAGTTGGTCACGAGCCGGTCGACCACGCGGAAGGCGTAGCCCGGCGTGATGAAGATATCCGTTTCGGCCTGGGTGGCCGCGAGCGGGCGGCCGGCCTCGGCGGCGTCGCGGGCGGCGGCTTCGAGCGCGCGCATGGACGTCGTGCCGACCGCGATCACGCGGTTGCCGCGCGCCTTGACGGCGGCGATCCGGTCCACGAGCGTCTGCGGCAGGTCGTACCACTCGCTGTGCATCGTGTGCTCGGCGATATTTTCCACGCGCACCGGCTGAAACGTGCCCGCGCCGACGTGCAGCGTGAGCGTCGCGCGCTCGACGCCGCGTGCGTCCAGCTCGGCGAACAGCGCTTCGTCGAAGTGCAGGCCCGCGGTCGGCGCGGCCACGGCGCCCGGATTGGCCGCGTAGACGGTCTGGTAGCGGGTTTCGTCGTAGGCGTCGGCGTCGTGCTCGATATACGGCGGCAGCGGCAGACGGCCGTATTGCTCGATGAGCGTCAGGCAATCGGCGGGGAAATGCAGCGTGTAGAACGGCTCGACACGCTCGCCCACGGTGACGTCGAACGCGTCCGCCAGACGGATCGTGCCGCCTTCCGGCGGGCTCTTGCTGGCGCGGATCTGCGCCAGCGCGGTGGTTGCGCCCGTCAGCCGTTCCACCAGCACCTCGACGCGGCCGCCGCTGGCCTTCTGGCCGAAGAAGCGCGCCTTGAGCACTTTGGTATCGTTGAAGACGAGCAGGTCGCCGGCGTCGAGCAGGGCCGGCAGTTCGGCGAAACGGCGGTCGGTGAAACGGGCGGGCGCGGCGTGGTTGTCCACCTCGAGCAGACGGCTCGCACTGCGCTCGGTGAGCGCGCTCTGCGCGATCAGCTCGGGCGGCAGATTAAAATCGAAATCGGAAAGCGTGAACATGGGCGTGAAGAAAGGCACGAACGCGGCAAAAGCGCGCCGAACAAACCTCATATTGTACTTGCGAAGAGATTAGATGCCCTTGTCCGACCGCCGCGTCACCTCGACCGATCCGCTGTCCGTGGAGGACGGCGAGGCGCCGCACGCCGTCGCGCCGGCGCGCAAGCGGGCCAAGGCGGAGCCGAAGGCCAAGGCCGACGAGAAGCCGAAGACCGTCGTCAAGACCGCGGACAAGCTCGCCAAGCTCGGCCTGAAGTCCGACATCGACCTCGTGCTGCACCTGCCGATGCGCTACGAGGACGAAACCTCGCTCACGCCCGTCGGCGAACTGATTCCCGGCGACAACGCGCAGACCGAAGGCGTCGTGTTCGACAACGAGATCGCCTACCGTCCGCGCCGCCAGTTGCTCGTGAAAATCCACGACGACGCCGGCGACGAACTCACGCTGCGCTTCCTCAACTTCTACGGCTCGCAGGTCAAGCAGATGGCCATCGGCGTGCGTCTGCGGGTGCGTGGCGACGTGCGCGGCGGCTTCTTCGGCATGGAGATGGTGCATCCCACGGTGCGCCCGGTGGATGAAGACACGCCGCTGCCGCAGGCGCTGACGCCGGTGTATCCGTCGACGGCGGGCATCTCGCAGGGCTATTTGCGCAAGGCCATCGATTCCGCGCTCGGGCGCGTGTCGCTGCCGGAACTGCTGCCGGAGCCGATTGCGCGCGCGCATCTCGCGCCGCTCAACGTGCCCGGCCTGCTCGATGCCGTGAAGACGCTGCATCACCCGCGCGCGGATTCCGACGAGACCGCGCTGATCGACGGCACCCATCCCGCCTGGACCCGCATCAAGTTCGAGGAACTGCTCGCGCAGCAACTGTCGCTCAAGCGCGCGCACGAGGAACGCCGCCGCCGCTCCGCGCCCGCCATGCCGCGCCGCGCGCCCGCCGACGCAGCGTCGCTCGTCACGCGCCTGTTGCAGGCGCTGCCGTTTGCGCTGACCGGCGCGCAGCAGCGCGTGGTCGCGGAAATCGCCACGGAGCTGACCCTGCCGCATCCGATGCAGCGTCTCCTGCAGGGCGATGTCGGCAGCGGCAAGACGATCGTCGCGGCGCTCGCGGCGGCGCAGGCCATCGACGCCGGTTATCAGGCCGCGCTCATGGCGCCCACCGAAATCCTCGCGGAGCAGCACGCGCGCAAGCTGCGCGGCTGGCTGGAGCCACTCGGCGTGTCGGTCGCGTGGCTCGCTGGCAGTCTCAAGGCGAAGGACAAACGCGCGGCACTCGAAGCGGCGGCGCTCGGCACGGCGCAACTGGTGATCGGCACGCACGCGATCATCCAGGACGCGGTGGAATTCGCGCGGCTCGGGCTCGTGATCGTCGACGAACAGCATCGCTTCGGCGTGGCGCAGCGGCTCGCATTGCGCGCCAAGGCGCAGAACGCGGCCGACGGCGCGCGCGACTTCCAGCCGCACCAGCTGATGATGTCCGCCACGCCGATCCCGCGCACGCTCGCGATGACCTATTACGCGGACCTCGACGTCTCCACCATCGACGAACTGCCGCCCGGCCGCACGCCGATCCTGACCAGGATCGTGTCCGATAGCCGTCGCGACGAGATCATCGGCCGGGTGCGCGAAGCGGCGCTGACCGGACGGCAGGTGTACTGGGTCTGTCCGCTGATCGAGGAAAGCGAGACCTTGCAGTTGCAGACCGCCGTCGAAACCTTCGAGACGCTGGTGGCCGCGCTGCCGGAACTGCGCGTGGGACTTGTGCATGGCCGGCTCGCGCCCGCCGAGAAAGCGGCGGTGATGGACGCGTTCGCGCGCAATGAAGTGCAGTTGCTGGTCGCGACGACGGTGATCGAAGTGGGCGTCGACGTGCCGAATGCGTCGCTGATGGTGATCGAGCACGCGGAGCGCTTCGGGCTGGCGCAGTTGCATCAGCTGCGCGGGCGCGTCGGCCGGGGCAGCACCGCGTCCGTGTGCGTGCTGATGTACGCCAATCCGCTCTCGCAGACCGCCCGCGCGCGCCTCGCGACGATGCGCGAAACCACCGACGGCTTCGAGATCGCGCGGCGCGACCTTGAGATTCGCGGGCCGGGTGAGTTCCTCGGCGCGCGGCAGTCGGGCGAGGCGATGCTGCGTTTCGCGAGCCTGGAGAACGACGGCTGGCTGATCGAACCCGCCCGTGAGGCCGCCGACGCGATGCTCGCGACCTTCCCCGATGCCGTCACGCGCCATCTCGCCCGCTGGCTCGGCGTGCGCGAACAGTATCTGAAGGCGTGATTTTTAAGACATGAACGTGAACTCGCCGGCGCCATGTCGGTCCCTATTTAGCCGCATCTGAGCGGCGAACCAGCAAAGGTTGTCGAATCGGCGCCGGCAGGTGTATAACTCAAACCTATTGAATCAATGTCTTCCATTGGCCCCCAATGACGCTCACTGAACTGAAGTACATCGTCGCGGTCGCGCGCGAACGGCATTTTGGCCGCGCGGCAGAGGCGTGCTTCGTCAGCCAGCCGACGCTGTCGGTGGCAATCAAGAAGCTCGAAGACGAACTGAATGTGCAGATCTTCGAGCGCGGCACGAGCGAAGTCAGCGTGACGCCCATCGGCGAGCAGATCGTGACGCAGGCGCAGCGCGTGCTCGAACAGACGCTCGCCATCAAGGAAATCGCCAAGCAGGGCAAGGATCCGCTGGTCGGGCCGCTGCGCCTGGGCGTGATCTACACCATCGGGCCGTATCTGTTGCCGACGCTGGTCAAGCAGATGATCAAGGCGGTTCCGCAAATGCCGCTGATGCTCCAGGAAAACTACACGCTCAAGCTGATCGAGCTCCTGAAGCAGGGCGAAATCGATGTCGCGATCATGGCGCTGCCGTTCCCTGAGACCGGCCTCATGGTGCGCGCGCTGTACGACGAGCCGTTCGTGGTCGCCATGCCGTCGGGTCACGCGTGGGAAAACCGCGCGAAGATCGATGCCGACGATCTCAAGCAGGAAACCATGCTGCTGCTGGGCAGCGGCCATTGTTTCCGCGATCACGTGCTCGGCGTGTGTCCGGAGCTGATGCGCTTCTCGCAGAACGCCGACGGCATCCAGAAGACCTTCGAGGGATCCTCGCTGGAAACCATCCGCCATATGGTGGCGAGCGGCGTGGGCATCACGGTGCTGCCGCGCATGTCGGTGAGCGAGGTCAAGCCGCATGCGCCGGGCATCGACTCGGGGCTGCTGAGCTACGTACCCTTCGACGAACCCGTGCCCGACCGCCGCGTCGTGCTGGCCTGGCGCAAGAGCTTTACGCGGCTGCCGGCCATCGACGCCATTTCCGACGCCATCGCGGCGTGCGACCTGCCCGGCGTGAGGAAGCTCGACATGCCGGTGGCGGTCAACTAGGCCGCAGACGCCTGCTGCCTCTGACGCGCCGCGTTCCGAAAGGACGCGGCGCGTTGTCATTGGGGCGGCCGAACTGCGCCTATCAGATAGATAAAATTAATCAACTTATAAATATCGATAGCATTCGATAAGCTCCTTCCATCGGTCCCCAACAACGGTGGACGCCCGAACCGGAGGAAGTTGATGCCCCGCACATTCACCTTCAACGCGCGCTTCGAGTCCTGGCGCCGCGTTGCAGTCAGCGTACTCGCCGACTTCGCCCGCGCCGCTGCCTGAGTCAGAGCCCGGCCGACCGATCCCATTCGAACCACGATAAGGAACACCACGATGACGACCCAACGACTCACGACCGCCGCAGGCGCGCCCGTCGGCGACAACCAGAATGCGCAGACCGCCGGTCCGCGCGGTCCGGTGACGCTGCAGGACTTCTGGCTCGTCGAAAAGCTCGCGCACTTCGACCGCGAAGTGATTCCCGAGCGCCGCGTGCATGCGAAGGGTTCGGGCGCGTTCGGCACGTTCCGCGTGACGCACGACATCTCGCGCTATACGAAGGCGAAAGTGTTCTCGGATGTCGGCAAGGAAACGCCGGTCTTCATGCGCTTCTCGACGGTTGCCGGCGAACGCGGCGCGGCGGACGCCGAGCGCGACGTACGCGGCTTCTCGATCAAGTTCTATACCGAGGAAGGCAACTGGGACGTGGTCGGCAACAACACGCCGGTGTTCTTCATCCGCGATCCGCTCAAGTTCCCCGACTTCATCCATACGCAGAAGCGCGACCCGTACACCAACATGCGCAGCAACGTGGCCGCGTGGGACTTCTGGTCGCGTCATCCGGAGTCGCTGCATCAGGTGACGATCCTCATGAGCGACCGCGGCATTCCGAAGAACTATCGCCAGATGCATGGCTTCGGGTCGCACACGTTCTCCTTCATCAACGCGGACGGCGAGCGCTTCTACGTCAAGTTCCACTTCAAGTCGCAGCAGCCGATCGAGAACTACACTGACGCGCAAGCCGCGGCCGTGATCGCGCAGGATCGCGAGAGCGCGCAGCGCGATCTGGTGCAGAGCATCGATGAAGGCCGTTTCCCGCGCTGGAATTTCCGCATCCAGGTGATGACGGAAAAGCAGGCGGCCGAATCGCGCATGAATCCGTTCGACATCACCAAGGTGTGGCCGCACAAGGACTATCCGCTGATCGATGTCGGCACGCTCGAGCTGAACCGCAACGCGCAGAACTACTTCGCGGACGTGGAGCAGGCGGCCTTCACGCCGGCCAATGTGGTGCCGGGGATCGGCTTCTCGCCTGACCGGCTGTTGCAGGGGCGTCTGTTTTCGTACGGCGATGCGCAGCGTTATCGCCTCGGCATCAATCATCATCAGGTGCCGGTGAATGCGCCGCGCGCGCCGGTTGGCCAGTCGTTTCATCGCGATGGCGCGATGCGCACCGACGGCAACCTCGGCGGCCGCGTGAACTACGAGCCGAACCGCTATGGCGAATTCGCGCAGGATGTCGCGGCGAACGAGCCGCCGCTCGCGGGCGGCACGGTGTACCGCTACGACCATCGGCAGGACGATGACTACTACAGCCAGCCGGCGGCGCTGTTCGCCCTCTTCGATGACGCGCAGCGCGAACGCTTCTTCGGCAACATCGCGCGGCACATTCATGGCGTGCCGAACGATATCGTCACGCGCCAGATCGAGCATTTCCGCCGTATCGATCCGGCATACGCGGAGGGTGTCGTCGCCGCGCTGGCGCAACTCGGTCAGACCCTCGATGTGACGGACGAAGCCGCCGTCTGACAGCGGTAGTTAGCAATACCGGGAGAACTCATCATGTCTCAAGCGTTGAACCACATCGCCCAGGCGGTCGATCACATCGAAGCCGTCAGCGTGAACGCCTCGCGCGGCGTGCGTGTCGCGCTGGCGTTCGGGATGGTCGCGGCGGCGTATGGCGTCGTCGTGGCAAGCGGGATTGCCGCAGCATGAGAAGGCGGGAAGCGCATCACGCGTCATGAAGCGCTCCCCATTTCTACGCTAAACTGTCGAGCGCTCGCGACGCCGGGTAATCAGGCCGATGCCCGGAGTCCGCACCGTTCGAACCACGCTCTCACGGAGTCATCATGGCGAAGAAAGGCACTGCACCTGCCGTCAACATCGGCATCAGCGACAAGGACCGCAAGAAGATTGCCGACGGCCTGTCCCGTCTGCTGGCCGATACCTACACGCTGTACCTGAAAACCCATAACTTCCACTGGAACGTCACGGGTCCGATGTTCAACACGCTGCACCTGATGTTCGAAACGCAATACAACGAACTCGCGCTGGCCGTCGATTCGATCGCGGAACGCATCCGTGCGCTGGGCGTGCATGCGCCGGGCAGCTACAAGGACTTCGCGAAGCTGTCGTCGATTCCGGAAGCGGATGGCGTGCCGGCGGCGGAAGAGATGATCCGCCAGCTGGTGGAAGGCCAGGAAGCGGTGGTGCGCACGGCGCGCGAGATCTTCCCGGCAACGGAAGCCGCCAACGACGAGCCGACCGCCGACCTGCTCACGCAACGCATGCAGACGCACGAAAAGACCGCGTGGATGCTGCGCGCGATGCTCGCCTGAGCGTCGAAGCACGCTTCGACATCACGCAAACCCCGCTCTCGTGCGGGGTTTGTGCTTTTGGAGGGGTTCGAACGCGCTGCTCTAAAATAGCCGCATCGCGCTTGCCGTATCTCCTGTCCCGACTTCCGCCATGTTCGCCCGACTTCCGCTCTTCATGCGCCTCGTGCGCCTCGACAAGCCCATCGGCAGCCTGCTGCTGCTGTGGCCGACGCTCAACGCGCTGTGGATCGCATCGGACGGCAAGCCGCAGCCGATGCTCCTCGTCATCTTCATCGTCGGTACGATCCTGATGCGCTCGGCGGGCTGCGCAATCAACGACTATGCCGACCGCGACTTCGACCGCCACGTGAAGCGCACTGCCGAGCGTCCAATCACGTCGGGCAAGGTCAAGGCGTGGGAAGCGGTGGCGCTGGCGGCGGCGCTCGCGCTCGTCGCCTTCCTGCTAATCCTGCCGCTCAATACGCTCACCAAGGAACTGTCGGTGTTCGCGCTGTTCGTCGCGGGCAGCTATCCGTTCACCAAGCGGTTCTTCGCGATTCCGCAGGCATATCTCGGCATCGCGTTCGGCTTCGGCATTCCGATGGCCTTTGCCGCCGTGCAGAACACCGTGCCGATGCTCGCGTGGATCATGCTCGCCGCCAACGTGTTCTGGTCGGTGGCCTACGACACCGAATACGCGATGGTCGATCGCGACGACGACATCAAGATCGGCATCCGCACCTCCGCGCTCACCTTCGGCCGCTTCGATGTGGCCGCGGTCATGCTGTGCTATGCGGCCACGCTGGCGATCCATGTGGGCATCGGCGTGGCGCTCGGCTTCGGCTGGCTCTACTGGCTCGGCTGGCTGGCGGCGGCGGCCTGCGCCGTCTATCACTACGGCCTGATCCGCAACCGCGAGCGCATGGCGTGCTTCGCGGCGTTCAAGCACAACAACTGGCTCGGCGGGATGTTGTTCGCGGGCATCGCGCTGCATTACGCGATGACGTAAATGAAAAACGGCAGCCTCGGCTGCCGTTGTCACATCGGGCGGATTGAAGCGTGCAGCCTCAGGCCGCGCCCAGTTCGTCGCCCATTTCCTTCGCACGCGCCTCGGCGGCCAGCGCGCCGCGCACGATCGCTTCCTTCACGCCCTGCGCGTCGAACGACGCGAGCGCCGCCGCCGTCGTGCCGCCCTTCGAGGTCACGCGTTCGCGCAGCACGCTTGCCGATTCCCCTGATTGCGCCGCCAGTTGCGCCGCGCCCGTGAAGGTGGCGACGGCGAGCGTGCGGCCTTGTTCATCGTCGAGGCCGAGGCGGCGCGCTGCTTCCTGCATCGCTTCGATGAAATAGAACACGTAGGCCGGGCCGCTGCCCGAGATCGCGGTGACGGCGTCGAGCTGCGCTTCGTCGTCGAACCAGACCGCCGTGCCGACCGCTTCGAGCACTTGTGAGGCCAGCGCCTTCGCGGCCTCGCTCACGCCCGGCAGCGCGGCCAGACCCGTGACGCCCATGCCGATCAGCGCGGGCGTGTTCGGCATCGTGCGCACGATCTGCGTGTAGCCGTTGAGCCAGCGCGACAGGTCCGTCGCCCGGATGCCTGCGGCGATGCTGATGACGGTTTGCTTCGACAGATGCGGCGCGAGCGCTTCACCCACGCTCTTGAGGACTTGCGGCTTCACGGCGAGCACGATGGCGTCGAAGCCGGCGAGCTGCCCGTCGATGGCGGCGCCGGTCGCCACGCCAAACTGCTTCGCGGTGCGCGCGCGGGCTTCGTCGTTGATGTCGATGGCAAAGATGTCGGCGGGCGCCGTGCCGCGCTTGATCAGTCCGCCGATGAGCGCCGCGGCCATGTTGCCGCCGCCGATGAATGCGATTTTCATGATGAGGAAAGAGTCAGTGAGGGGTGGTGCGCCTGCCGAAGATCGCGGTGCCGATGCGCACCATGGTCGCGCCTTCGAGCACGGCGGCTTCGAGATCGGCGGACATGCCCATCGAGAGCGTGTCGAGCGCGAGGCCGTCGGCGCGCAAGGCGGCCATCAGTTCGCGCAAACGCGCGAGCGGCCGGCGTTGCGCGTCGAGTGTTGCGGCGGCTTCGGGAATCGCCATCAGGCCACGCAGCCGCAGGCCGGGCAGCGCGGCGACCGCATGCGCGAGCGCGGCGGCCTCGTGCGGCTCGACACCGCTCTTCGAGGCTTCGCCGCTGACGTTCACCTGGATGCAGACATTGAGCGCGGCCGTGCCTTCGGGACGTTGCGCGGAGAGGCGCTCGGCAATCTTCAGACGGTCGACGGAATGCACCCAGTCGAACTGCTCGGCGACCACCCGCGTCTTGTTCGATTGCAGCGGCCCGATGAAATGCCATTCGATGTCGCGGCGCAGATCCGCGAGTTCCGCGATCTTGCCGATGCCTTCCTGCACGTAGTTCTCGCCGAAGGCGCGCTGGCCGGCTTCGAAGGCGGCGCGCACGTCGGCGGCAGGGAAGGTCTTGGTGACGGCGAGCAGCGCGACCGACGAGGCATCGCGCGCTGCGTCATGCGCGGCCTGGGCGATGCGCTGCCGGACTTCTTCGAGATGTTGAGCGATGGACATGCTTGAAAACGGCCTTGAGAGGGCTTGACGAGCGACGCGTCATTATACGAACGGCTCATCCGTAGATCAGATGCTCCACCAGCTGGATCCAGTGCGTGACGGGCGTGGACGTGCCGCTCTGCAGATGCGCGATGCAGCCGACATTCGCCGACACGATCAGCTGCGGCTCGAGCTTTTCGAGCCGGTCGAGCTTCTGGTTGCGCAGCGTATAGGAGAGCTTCGGCTGCAGCACCGAGTAGGTCCCCGCCGATCCGCAGCACAGATGAGCGTCGGCGGGCAGGCGCACGTCGAGCCCGAGCGAGGTCAGCAATTGCTCGACATGCCCGCGGATCTGCTGGCCATGCTGCAACGTGCAAGGCGGATGAAACGCCACCGTATGCACGCTGCGCCGCCGCGCCAGCGCGACGAGTTCTTCCTCGTAGATCGGCAGGATCTCGGCCAGGTCGCGCGTCATGTCGACGATGCGCCGCGCCTTCTCCGCGTACTTCGGATCGTGGCGCAGCAGGTGCGCATATTCCTTCACCGTCGCGCCGCAACCGGAGGCGTTCATGATGATCGCCTCGACGCCGTCTTCCACGTACGGCCACCACGCGTCGATGTTGTTGCGCACGTCGTCGAGCGCGTCGTCGTTGTAGCCCAGATGCAGGCGAATCGCGCCGCAGCAGCCCGCATTGGGCGCGGTCACGATCTCGATGCCCAGTGCATCGAACACGCGCGCCGTGGCCGTGTTCACGTTCGGCATCATCGCGGGCTGCACGCAGCCGGACAGCATCAGCATCTTGCGTTCGTGCTTGCGCGTGGGCGCGGCGAGCGGCCGCTCGGGCACCGGAATCTTCGCGCGCAGCGAGCGCGGCAGCAGCCCGCGGAACTGCTGGCCCAGCTTCATGGCCGGCGTGAACAGCGTGCTGTTGGGCAGGAAGCTCGCGAGCAGGCGCCGTTGCAAGCGCTGCCGAACGGGCCGCTCGACTTTCTCCTCCACCACCTTGCGGCCAATCTCGACCAGCCGCCCGTACTGCACGCCCGACGGGCACGTGCTTTCGCAGTTGCGGCACGTGAGGCAGCGGTCCAGATGCAGTTGCGTGCTGCGCGTGACCGGCGCGCCTTCGAACATCTGCTTCATCAGATAGATGCGCCCGCGCGGTCCGTCGAGTTCGTCGCCGAGCACTTGATAGGTCGGACAGGTCGCCGTGCAGAAGCCGCAATGCACGCACTTGCGCAGGATGGCGTCGGCTTCGTCGCCGTCAGCGGTGCCGCGGATGAATTCGGCGAGATTGGTTTGCATCGTTCAGTTCCGGTTCGGCCAGCGATGCGTCTAGAAATCGGGATACAGACGCGCGCGATTGAAGATGCGCGCCGGATCGAAAGCCGCCTTCAGCCCGCGATGAATCTTCATCAGCGGCGCGGGCAGCGGCGTGAACACACCCGCGTTGCGGTCATAAGCGGAGCCCGCCCGAAAGATCGTGGCATGGCCGCCGGCCTGCTTGGCGCTGATGCGCACGGTTTGCGGATCGGTGTCGGTGATCCACCAGCGCTGCGCGCCGCCCCATTCCATCAGCTGCGCGCCCGGCAGGTGCAGCGGCTCCGCGATCGACGGCAACGCGAGCCGCCACAGCGCCGAACGCGGCTCGATCACCGCGAAGAACGGATCCGTCTGCTCGCGCATGCCGATCCAGAAGCGGTCCGCTTCGACCGCGTCGACCACTTCGCCGCCGAGCGCGGTGCGGGCGGTCTTCACGGCCGCTTCCGCGCCGGCGAGACGCAGCGCGAGCGTGCCGTCGCGCCATGCGCTGCCGCAGATCGGCAGCGCATGGCCGCCCCATTCGTTGAGCTTGCGCACGCCGTCGGTGGCGTGCATGTCGAACTTGAGCGTGGCTTCGGCAACGGGGCGCGGCAATACCTTGATGGAGAGTTCGAGGATCAGGCCGAGCGTGCCGAGCGAACCGGCGAGAAGCCGCGCGACGTCGTAGCCCGCGACGTTCTTGACCACCTGACCGCCGAAGCGCAGTGCCTGGCCGTGGCCGTTCATCACGACGGCGCCCAGCACGAAGTCGCGCGGTGCGCCGGTCCAGGCGCGGCGCGGGCCGGCAAGTCCCGCGGCGATGCAGCCGCCGAGCGTTGCATTGCGGCCGAAGTGGGGGGGTTCGAACGGCAGCATCTGGCCGTGTTCGCGCAGCGCCGTTTCGATCTCGACGAGCGGCGTCCCGGCGCGCGCGGTGATGACGAGTTCAGCCGGATCGTAGGCGATGATGCCGCGATACGCGCGCGAGTCGAGGATCTCTCCCTGGAGCGTCTGGCCGTACCAGTCCTTCGTGCCGCCGCCGCGGATGCGCAGCGGCGTGCCATTGGCGGTGGCCCGGGCGATCCGTTCCGACCAGCCGGCGACGATGTCGTCCTGTTCCATGAGTGTTCCGTCTGAGCGTCGATGTCGTGATTCGACTTGTCTGATTCAGTGTGCTGACTTCTGACGGCTGTCCGGTCGATTGTACCGGCCGCTTAACGCCGCCGCACTCGGAGAAACATGGATAGCGGAACGCGCGCCGCACACGCGGCGCGCGGGAGAGTGGATGCCGGCGCTTCAGAAGCGCTCGAGTTCGGGATGCGGCAGCAGGCCGCCGCGCACGTGCATCTTGCCGTACTCGGCGCAGCGCGTGCGCGTCGGGATGCCCTTGTCGGGATTGAGCAGGCCGGGCGGGTCGAAGGCGCGCTTCACGGCGAAGAAGGCGTCGCGCTCTTCGGGCGAAAACTGCACGCACATCGAATTGATCTTCTCGATGCCCACGCCATGTTCGCCCGTCACCGTGCCGCCCAGCTCGACGCAGCATTCGAGAATGTCGGAGCCGAAGGCCTCGGCGCGATGCCATTCGTCGAGGTCGTTGCCGTTGAAGAGAATCAGCGGATGCATGTTGCCGTCGCCGGCGTGGAACACGTTGATGCAGCGCAGCGCGTACTTCTTCTCCATCTCCTCGATGCGTCTCAGCAAGGGCCCGATGGAGCGGCGCGGCACGGTGCCGTCCATGCAGTAGTAGTCGGGCGAGATGCGGCCCGCGGCCGGGAACGCGTTCTTGCGGCCCGACCAGAACTTGAGCCGTTCGGCTTCGGAGCGCGAGATCTGGATGCGCGAGGCGCCGTGTTCGCGCAGCACGGCCGTCATGCGCACGATTTCCTCGGCGACTTCGTCGTGCGTGCCGTCGGACTCGCACAGCAGGATGGCGGCGGCGTCGAGGTCGTAGCCCGCGTTGACGAACTGCTCGACGGCGCGCGTCGCGGGTTTGTCCATCATTTCAAGGCCGGCCGGGATGATGCCGGCGGCGATGATCGCCGCGACCGCATCGCCGCCTTTCACGACATCATCGAAGCTGGCCATGATGACCTGCGCGGTCTGCGGCTTCGGAATCAGCTTGACCGTGATCTCGGTAACGATCGCGAACATGCCTTCGCTGCCGATCAGCACCGCGAGCAGATCGAGGCCCGGCGCGTCCGGCCCGAGCGAGCCGAACTCGACGACATCGCCGTCCATGGTCACGGCGCGCACGCGCAGCACGTTATGCACGGTCAGGCCGTATTTCAGGCAATGCACGCCGCCGGAATTCTCGGACACGTTGCCGCCGATGGTGCAGGCGATCTGCGACGACGGATCCGGCGCGTAGTAGAGCCCGTAAGGCGCGGCGGCTTCGGAGATGGCGAGATTGCGCACGCCCGGCTGGACCGTGGCGGTGCGCGCATACGGATCCACTTCGACGATCTTGCGAAAGCGCGCCAGCGACAGCACGATGCCGTGGCGGATCGGCATGGCGCCGCCGGAGAGGCCGGTGCCCGCGCCGCGCGGCACGATCGGAATGGCGAGGCGGTTGCAGATCTGCACTACGCGCTGCACCTGCGCTTCGGTTTCTGGCAGCGCGACGGCGAGCGGCAGGCGCCGGTAGGCGGCGAGGCCGTCGCATTCGTACGCGGCGGTGTCCTCGTCGCGGAACAGCAGGCAATGCGTGGGGAGCACGGCCATCAGCGCCTGCACCACTTCACGCTGACGCGCGGCGAGTTGGTCTTCGGTGAGCTCGGGCGCGTCTTCGTGCGGCAGATCCGGCGCCACGTGCCCGGGCTTGAGCTCGTCGGGGGCGTTCATGTCTCCTCCTTGTGATGCCTGCGCTGTGAGTGCGCTTTCGTGAGCGCCGTTTGGCGTGCGCTCAGGTCATCCGTGCATCTTGCGCGACTTCGTCAGCCTTCGAAAGTGAAGATTTTCCCCGGATTCATCAGGTTTTTGGGATCGAGCGCCTGTTTGATCGCACGCATCACGCCGATGGCTTCCGCGCCGTGTTCCTCCAGCATGAAGCCCATCTTGTGCAGCCCGACGCCGTGCTCGCCGGTGCAGGTGCCGCCCATCTTCAGCGCGCGGCCGACGATCCGGTGGTTGATGCGTTCGGCTTCCTCCAGTTCTTCGGGCTTGTCCGGGTCGAGCAGCATCGCGACGTGGAAGTTGCCGTCGCCGACGTGGCCGACGATCGGGCACGGCAAGGTCGAGGCGATCAGGTCCTGTTCGGTTTCGTCGACGCATTCGGCGAGACGGGAGATGGGCACGCAGACGTCGGTGGTGACGGCGCGGCAGCCCGGCTTGAGTTGCAGCATCGCGAAGTAGGCGCTGTGGCGGGCGTTCCAGAGCCGGCTGCGGTCCTCGGGGCGCGTTGCCCATTCGAAGTCTTCGCCGCCATGTTCCGCGACGATGTCCTGCACGGTGCGCGCCTGTTCCTGCACGCCGGATTCGGTGCCGTGGAACTCGAAGAACAGCATCGGGGCTTCGCGCAAGGTCAGGTTCGAGTGACGGTTGATGGCGCGCACGGCGAGCGTGTCGACGAATTCGACGCGGGCAATCGGCACGCCCATCTGGATGGTCTCGATGACGGCGCGCACGGCATTGCCGATCGACGGAAACGCGCACACGGCGGCCGAGATGGCTTCGGGCTGCGGATAGAGCCGCACGGTGATTTCGGTGATCACGCCGAGCGTGCCTTCGGAGCCGACGAAAAGTCGCGTGAGGTCGTATCCAGCAGACGATTTGCGGGCGCGCGTGCCGGTCTTGACGACGCGGCCGTCCGCGGTGACGACCGTGAGGCCGAGGACGTTCTCGCGCATCGTGCCGTAGCGGACGGCGTTGGTGCCGGAGGCGCGCGTCGCGGTCATGCCGCCGATGCTGGCGTCCGCGCCGGGATCGATCGGAAAGAACAGGCCGGTGTCGCGCAATGCTTCGTTCAACTGCTTGCGCGAGATGCCGGGCTGGACCGTGACGGTGAGGTCTTCGGCGTTGATGGAGACGACCTGGTTCATCTCGGACAGGTCGATGCTGACGCCGCCCTGGACCGCGAGCAAATGGCCTTCGAGCGACGAGCCGTTGCCGTAGGGGATGACCGGCACGTCGTGCTGCGCGCAGAGTTTGACGATGGACTGAACTTCCTCGGTGCTGCGCGCGAAGACGACGGCGTCGGGGAGTTGCGGATCGAACGGCGATTCGTCGCGGCCGTGATGTTCGCGCACGGCCTGGGCGATGGAGACGCGTTCGGCGAATTGCTGTTGCAGGGCGTCGAGCAGCGCGGCGGGGAAGGGGCGCTTCTGGAAGACGTGGGGTTCGTTGGGATGGTTCACGGGCGGGGTCTCCGGGCGGCGTGCGTTGTCGTGCGGTAGGTTCGGTGTGTCTCCGGCGCGCTGGGTACGGACGTTGCGTTTTTCGCTTTTTTCGCTCGACGGTCCGATGCGGCCGGCAGGGCTCTGCGCGGATGGCCGTGCTATTCGGTGCGGCCATGCGCCCTGTTTGTTTCATTTTACGCTTTTGGGGCGCGGCTCGACGGGGCGGGCTGGAGGTCCGGGAGCGCGCCCTTGCGTGCCTATAATGGGCCGGCAGGTTTTCGGGGCTTCAGGAGCAGATGATGGGAAATCGTTTGAGCAAGATCGCGACGCGCACCGGTGACGACGGCACCACGGGTCTGGGCGATGGCCGCCGTGTGTCGAAGGACGATGCGCGCATTGCGGCGATCGGCGACATCGACGAACTGAATTCGACGCTCGGCGTTCTGCTGTGCGAGCCGATGCCCACCGACGTGCGCGATGCGCTGACGCGGATCCAGAACGATTTGTTCGATCTTGGAGGCGAGCTGTCCATTCCGGGGCACGCGATGATCGAGGAGGCGCATCTGGCGCAACTCGATGGGTGGCTCGCCGAGTACAACGCCACGCTGCCGCCGTTGAAGGAATTCATTTTGCCGGGCGGGTCGCGGGCGGCGGCGGTGGCGCATGTCGCGCGGACCGTGTGCCGGCGGGCGGAACGGGCGATCGTCGCGTTGGGGCGGGTGGAAAGCGCGGGGGTGAATGACGCGCCGAGACGGTATGTGAACCGGTTGTCGGATTTGTTGTTCGTGCTGGCGAGGGTGATGAATCGGGTGGATGGTGGGACGGATGTGTTGTGGAAGAGGGAGCACAATCCACGCGACTAGCCCGTCGCCGCCTTAATCCAGACTGTCTGGACGCTGAATTTGGCGGTTCCTCCGGCCAAATGCGACCTATATTGAAAGCTTCGTAGGGTTCGGCGGGGGAGGCGACATGGGTTCCAAAAAGGGGAATGCCGTGCAGCCGCCGCGCTCGGCGTCACTTTGGGGTCGCGTCTGGACCTGGCTCGGCCTGCCGGGCAATCAGAAGACCCTGCGCTTTCTCGGCGCCGGAGTTGCCGCAGCGATTGCGCTGCTTGCCAGCGCGGGGTTCATCGGGCGCAACGATCATGCGTCGGGCCGCAACGACGCTCCTGCGGCCGCTGCTCCCGCAGCGCCCGTTCAGCACACTTCATCCGAAAGTCAGGCGGCGCCGAGTCAGAACGCGATGGCGGGAAGCGGCGGCGTTGCGGCCAATGTTCTGGGAACGGGCAATCAGGTCACGATAGGCGGCACACGGCCATGAAGCCGATCGGGTCATGGCTCGCGGTGGGCTGCCTCGGATTGTTCGCAGGACTTGCGGAAGACGCCCGGGCCGCGGAAGAGCAGACTTCGCCCGGGCAGGTCGCCCGTGCGGGGCCCGGGGGCGTGGCCCTGAACATTCTCGGCGACCGCAACATCGTCACCATCAATCCCGCCGATCCGCAAGTGAGAGTGATCGTCGCGCGCCTGGTGACATCCAGTGCGCAGACCAGGAAACGGCAGCGCGGCCAGGACGAAGCCATCGCCGAACTCGGACGGCAGGTCGACGACGTCCGGCAGGCCGTCGCCGCTGTGGTCGCGGCCGCGCGTCAACCGGCCGCCGACAAGGCCAGTCGCGATGCGGCCGATCTGCTCGCCATCGGCGATACCGGACCGGCTCAGGCGTTGCTGCGCCAGCAGGAGTTTGCCGCGTTGAAGGCGGCGGAGCTCGACGGCGCCAACAGCGCGGCGCAGCGGGAGCGCGCGGCGACACTGGCTATCGATCAGGGCGCGCTGGCGTCGCTGTCGGACACCCAGACGGCGATCGCGGCCTACGAGCGCGCGGTGCGCTACGAACCCGACAATCCGTGGAATCTGTTCAGGCTCGGCGATCTGCTGATGATCTCCGGCCATACCCAGGAGGCGCTGGCCACGTTCGAGAAGGCGCGAACACTCGCCGGACAGCAGCGTGCGTTGAGGGGCCGTCCAGGCGGCTACGAACATGCGATGGCGGCGAGCTTGCTGCGCTCCGGCGATGCGCTCGTCGTACTTGGAAAGCCCGATGCAGCGCTTGTCCGTTATCGGGAAGGACTGGATGTTTCGAGTCCGTATGCCGATGCCGGCGCCGACATGACCGGGATGTTGCGCGCCCGCGCGGCGCTGTATCAACGCGTGGGTGACCTGTACGTTCTGAGACGGGAATGGGCCAAGGCGCTGCGTGAATATCAGAATTCGGTCGAAGTCAGGGAGCGGCTGCTCAAAGGCCGGCCGACGGATGCGGTCATCGCACTCGGTTTGTCGTCGACCTGGCAAAAGATTGGCGACGCGTACGTTCAGCAACTCAACCATGAAAAAGCGCTGACGGCATTCGAGCAGGCGCGGCGGGTCGCACTTCCTCCGTCCGACGCCGACAGGCCACTCTGGAGCAGCAACGAAGCCAAGATTCTGCAGCGGATGGGCAACGCTCAGATTGGGCAAAGAAAGCGTGTCGAGGCGCAGGAAAACTATGCTCAGGCGTTGACGATTCGCCGGGCGCTCGTCGCGCAGGACCCGAAGAATCTCGAATGGAAGGACGACCTCGCGTACACCTGCATGCGCATGGGCAATCTCCAGTTCGGCAACCGGGAGTTCAAGAGTGCACTATCGAGTTATCAGGAGGCGCTCGCCATCTCGCTTGAACTCGTCAAGCAGGATGAATCGAATCTCGAATGGAAACGCGCAGCCGCGCTCAGTCAGAGAAAAGTAGGATTCGCACACGAAGCGAACGGTAACAGCGCACTCGCACAGGGGTCGTTGACCGATTCGATGCACGGCTCAGAGGCACTGCTTCGAAGCGATCCGACCAATGCCGAATGGCGCACCGACCTCGCCATCACACTTTTGCGGCTCGGTACGATCACCGGGCAGACGGCGGAGCAGCGGGCGGTCTGGCTGCGCCGGAGCCAGGACATCTTCGAGGGATTGCGCTCGAAGGGCGAACTCGCGGGCGAGGACGAGCAGTATGCCGCTGCGGCTGCGCGCGAGCTCGACCAGGTCCGCGATAAACGCTAAACCCTCCGCCCTTAATTCCCCCCACCCCGAGCCACCCGACGCAGCTTGACCGATTCCGCCAGCCCCTCAAGCACCCCAACACTCTCGTCCCACCCGATGCACGCATCGGTGACGCTCTGCCCGTAAGTCAGCTCGCACCCTTCCTTCAGATCCTGCCGCCCGGCGACCAGATGCGATTCCACCATCACGCCGACGATCCGTTCATCGCCCGCTGCCAGCTGACGCCCGATGTCCGCGCACACCGGAATCTGGTTCTCATGCTTCTTCGAGCTGTTCGCGTGGCTCGCATCGACCATCAGACGCGCCGCCAGACCGGCCTTGCCGATGTCGCTGCAGGCGGCATCGACGCTCGCCGCGTCGTAGTTTGGCGTCTTGCCGCCGCGCAGGATGATGTGGCAGTCCTCGTTGCCGGCGGTGGAGACGATCGCCGAATGACCGCCCTTCGTCACCGACAGGAAATGGTGCGGCTGCGACGCCGCCTTGATTGCATCGACGGCGATCTTCACATTGCCGTCCGTGCCGTTCTTGAAGCCCACCGGGCAGGACAGCCCCGAAGCCAGCTCGCGATGCACTTGCGATTCCGTGGTCCGCGCGCCGATCGCGCCCCAGGAAATCAGGTCCGCGATGTACTGCGGGCTGATCATGTCGAGGTATTCCGTGCCGGCGGGCAGCCCGAGCTCGTTGATGTGCATCAGCAGCTCGCGCGCGGCGCGCAGGCCGTCGTTGATCTTGAAGCTGTTGTCCATGTACGGGTCGTTGATGAGCCCCTTCCAGCCCACCGTCGTGCGCGGTTTCTCAAAATACACGCGCATGACGATTTCCAGTTCGCCCGCGAAGCGCTTGCGCTGCTCGATGAGGCGTCCGGCGTACTCGATCGCCGCCTTCGGATCATGAATGGAGCACGGCCCGATGATGACGATCAACCGGTCATCCATGCCGTGGAGAATGCGGTGCATCGACTGCCGCGCGTTGTAGATGAGTTCGGAAACCGGTTCGGCGCAGGGGAATTCGCGGATCAGATGCGCGGGCGGGGTCAGCTCTTTCAATTCACGGATGCGGACGTCATCGGTATTGTGCGGGGGCATTTCGTTTCTCCAACAGGACAGTTCCAGCGCTATTCGGCAAGGCGGCAAGGCGAAAAAAAAACCGCCAGACTCGCTGGCGGTTTTTCGGGAATTTGGTTTGTTCAACCGGTACTCACCCCTCTCCATCCGCCAGCGGCTTGAGATGCCAAAAGAAATAAAAATAAAACTTGGCGGACATGGCGGAATCAGGACGGGCGAAAGTGTGGTGTCTGCGTTTATAACCTCTGAGACGCGAAGCTGGCAAGCCTGAATGCGGAAGAACGCGGAAAATCCGCATCATTATCAGTCGGAGCGCATGTTTCGAGCTTGACCTAAGCGGAATTCCCGCACGTTCTTCGCAAAATCAGACGGTGCCGCCGACGGTCATCTTCTCGATGCGCAGCGTCGGCTGGCCGACGCCCACCGGCACGCTCTGGCCTTCCTTGCCGCACACGCCGACGCCGCTGTCGAGCGACATGTCGTTGCCGATCATCGTCACGTACTTGAGCGATTCCGGGCCGCTGCCGATCAGCGTCGCGCCCTTCACCGGATACGTGACCTTGCCGTTCTCGATCATGTACGCCTCGGAGGCCGAGAACACGAACTTGCCGTTGGTGATGTCGACCTGGCCGCCGCCGAAATTCACCGCGTACAGCCCGTTCTTCACGGACCCGATGATCTCCTGCGGATCCTTGTCGCCGTTGAGCATGTAGGTGTTGGTCATGCGCGGCATCGGCAGCGCGGCGTAGGATTCGCGGCGCGCGTTGCCGGTCACGGGCATCTTCATCAGGCGCGCGTTGAGCGAGTCCTGAATGTAGCCCTTGAGGATGCCGTCCTCGATCAGCGTCGTGCACTGGGTCGGATTGCCTTCGTCGTCGATGTTGAGCGAGCCGCGCCGGTTCGGCAGCGTGCCGTCGTCGACCACGGTGACGCCCTTCGCCGCAACCTGTTCGCCGATCCGTCCCGCAAACGCCGACGAGCCCTTGCGGTTGAAGTCGCCTTCCAGGCCATGGCCGATCGCCTCGTGCAGCAGTACGCCCGGCCAGCCCGGTCCGAGCACGACGGTCATCGCGCCGGCCGGAGCGGGGCGCGCTTCCAGGTTCACGAGCGCGGCATGCACGGCGTCATCGACGTATTTTTGCAGCACGGCGTCCGTGAAATAGCCGTAGTCGAAGCGTCCGCCGCCGCCGCCCGTGCCGATCTCGCGGCGGCCGTTCTGTTCGGCGATCACCGTCACCGAGACACGCACCAGCGGGCGCACGTCGGCGGCGAGCGCGCCGTCGCTGCGCGCGACCAGCACGACATCGTATTCCCCGGCCATGCCCGCCATCACCTGCGTGATGCGCGGGTCCTTGCTGCGCGCCATCTGCTCGACGCGCTCCAGCAGCTTGACCTTGGCATGCGCCTCGAGCGAGTGCAGCGGATCGGCGGGCAGGTACAGATCGCGGCCGGAGACGCCCGTCAGCGCGCTGGCCGACTTGATCTTGTGCTTGCCGCCGCCGGCTTTCGCGATCGCGCGGGTCGCGATGGCCGCCTGGCGGATGGAGTCGGCCGAGAGATCGTCGGAGTAGGCGAAGGCGGTGCGTTCACCGGAGACGGCGCGCACGCCGACGCCCTGATCGATGCTGAAACTGCCGGATTTGACAATGCCTTCCTCCAGGCTCCACGCTTCGCTGCGCGTGGACTGGAAATAGAGGTCGGCGTAATCGATGCGATGCTCGAAGATTTCCGCGAGCGTGCGGGTGATCAGCCCTTCGTCGAGGCCGTACGGCGTGAGCAAAACGTCTTTTGCCGTGACCAGGTTGCGAATGCCGGGTTCGATGATGTTCATGCGGTGCCTGTTCGGTGCCTGTTGCGTCGGTCGCGACGCGTTCGGTGATAATTCAGACGAATCCAAGACTATTCTAAGGTCTGATTCCGTCAATTCATGTGCGGGGAGAAACCCGCATCTTCAAGTCTTCTACGCGAGCACGCGGTGCCGGTACGCCGGCAGACTCTGCCGCACGGCAGCGATGCGCTGCGCGTCGATGCCGCCAAGCACGACGCCGGGTCCTTCATCCTTCACGTCGACGATCTCGCCCCACGGGTCGATCAGCATGCTGTGACCCCAGGTGCGGCGGCCGTTCTCGTGCGTGCCGCCTTGCGCCGCGGCCAGCACGTAGCATTGATTTTCGACGGCGCGCGCCTTCAGCAGCGTTTCCCAGTGTGCCTTGCCGGTGGTCCAGGTGAAGGCCGAGGGCACGACCATCAGCGCGCAGTCGCCGAGTTCCCGGTACAGCTCCGGAAAACGCAGGTCGTAGCACACCGACAAGCCGACGCGTCCGAACGGCGCCTCGAACGTGCGCACCTCGCTGCCGGGACAGATGGTGCGCGCTTCGTCGAACGATTCCTCGCCCTTCTCGAAATTGAACAGATGAATCTTGTCATAGCGCGCGACCTGCTTGCCGTGCGGATCGAAGACGAGTGTCGTGTTGAGCACGCGTTCCGTTTCCGGCGATTGCAGCGGCAACGTCCCGCCGATGATCCACACGCGATGCTCGCGCGCCGAGTCGGCCAGAAACTGCTGGATGGGACCGCTGCCGGGTTGCTCGCGGATGGCGAGCTTGTCCGTGTCCTTGAAGCCCATGAAGCAGAAGTACTCGGGCAGCAGAACCAGTTGCGCGCCACGGCGGGCGGCTTCTGCGATGAGTTGTCCGGCGGCGGCCAGATTGCGCTCGCGGTCCGGCGTGCTGACCATCTGCAGCGCGGCGACCTGGAACGGGGCCGCGCCTTCGCTCGATGTTTCGCTCATGTCCTTGGGTGCGCTGAAGGAGAAAAAGGGACGAGTTGAAAGGACGAATCAAGCGCCGCCGTGAAAGGCGCACGTCCGTATTTTTACTGGACGGCGCCCGGCGCGACGGCGGCCGCGGGTGTTTCGATCTTACCCTGATCGCCCTTGAGTCGCTGGACGACCGGTTTCGTCCAGGAACCGGTGATGGCGTAGTCGACGGCGAAGGCCTTGCGGATCGACGCCGACAGCGCGATGTCCGCCGCCAGCACGCCGAGGCCCAGCAGCGGGTTGATGACCGCGGCGGGAATCGCGGCGACGCCTGCGCCGACGGTGGGAATCACCTTCACGTGCAGGTCTTGCGTCTGCTTCGGCAGATCGACCAGACCTTGCATCTGCACGCGCGCGGGCGACGTGACCATCAGGAAGTCGTCCGTGCGGCCGATGCCGTCGGCGATGCGCGCGTTGCCCGTGATCTTCTCGAACGGCAGCCCCTTGCCGACGACGTCCTCGAAATGCAGCGTCAGCAGGTTCGCGAGGCTGCGCAGGCTGAAGATGCCGAGCCACTTCGCCGCGCCCGGCGCGCGCAGGATCTGGCCGTGATGCAGATCCACGGCGAGCTTGCCTTCGAGCGTATTCGGATCGGGCGTGGTCGGGCCGCCGTTCCAGGCCGCCTCGCCGGACACCGTGCCGTTGCCCGCGTTCACCACATGCGGCGCGCCGAAGCGGTCGATCAGCTGGCCGCCGTTCCTGACGTCGAGACGGAAGTCGAGCGATGTGCGGCGCGCGAGGCCGTCGTCGGTGTCGTAGGGCAGGGTGTCGGGCGGCACGGCCTGTGCGGTCGGTGTCATGGCGCCCGGCAGCGTGCGCCAGGTCGCGCGTGCGGTGAGGGTGGCGTCCGGGTTGTCGAGCTCGAGCTTGTCGAGCGTCCAGATCGGTTCGTCGGCCACGACTTCGTTGTGCGCATCCACTTCGAGCCGCCCGAGGCTGTGCCCGCGGAACACCAGTTCGTTGACGATGAGATCGATCGTCGGCATGTTGCGCGGCGGCTTGCGGATCACCCGGCCGACGAGATCGTTCTCGGTCTTCTCCGGAATCACGACCTTGGCGAAGCGCGCCTGCAAGGTGCCGGGGCTCGCTTTTGTCGCGCCAGGCGTCCAGGCAAGATAACCCGACACCTGGTTCGACGCGACGTTCGCCTGCCACTTGCGATCCGTCTCGCTCGCGCCGATCACGACGTTTTCCCATTTCCGGTCGAGCAGCCTGAGCGTCGTGAAATGGATGGCGGCACGCGTCGGAATGAACTGCCGCACGTTCTCGCTCAAGGGTGGACGCGGCGCGTCGGGTTCCGCACTGGCGGCGGCGGCGCTTGCCGGCGTCGCCGCGCTGATTTCGGCAAAGGTCTTGCGCCAGGCGTCGGCGTCGAGTTCGTCGAGCTCCACGACGGCGCTCACGCCCTCGGCCGGCAGATCGGCAGGCTTGTTCACGGCGATCGCGCCGCGCGCAACCTTCAGCTGTGCGCGCATGTTCATCGGTTCGGCGGCGTTCTGCGGATCGATCTTCACCTGTGCGCGGCCGATCTGCTGCAGCACGTAGTGCGCGTGCACCGGCCCGAGGGTGAGTTCCGCGTCGTGCAGGTCGGACGGACCGCCGGGCGCAGGCTCGAAACTGAACGAGAACGGCATCGGCGTGCCTTGCGCCTTGCCGAACGGCGCCGGCAGATCGATCGAGAGGCCCGCGAGATCCGAACTCGCCTGCACGTTCGGCAGCGCGTTCTTCGTGCCGCGCACGTGCATTTCGTAGGGCGCGCTGCCGTTGATGCGCTTCATGAACTGCACCACCTGCGGGCTGATGTGGGTGTTCAGCCGTTGCGCCGCGTCCGCGCCGAGACGGCCGTTCACGTCGATCGCATAACTGCCGTCCGGCTGCACGCCGCCTTTCGCGCGCACGTCGCCGCCGAGCAGTTGCGCGGTCAGTCCATTGAGCGTGACGGTCTTCGCGCCGAAGTCGGCACGCCCGCGCAGATGCGTGAGCGACGGCAGTTTGCCGTAGGCCACTTCGTTGTCGGCGAAGGTAAGCGAGCCCTTGTAGTCGGTCTTGAGCGGCGGCTGCGGCGCGGGCGGACGGTAGCGCGGAATGCCGAGCGTCAGGTCGAGCACGGCGTCGCCCTTTGCGGCGATATTGCGCGTGCGGTGCTTCGCCATCAGGCCGAGCGAGCTGTCGTCCACGTACTGGAGCATGTCGGCGAGCGGGCCGCGCGCTTTCCCGTCGATCCACAATTTGGTCTCGCGATTGCCGGTGTCGTCGATACGTCCGACCACCTTCGACACCTTCACCCCACGGTAATGGCCGCGATCGATGTCGAAGCCAAGCCTGTTCTGCGCGAGCGTGAAGGTGCCGTCGATGCCCTCGAACGCCGGCCAGAAGTTCGGCAAGCCGTTGGCCATCGTGCGCGGCGGGAACGGAGTGGGATCGAACTTGCCGCCGGTGAAGGGCGCGTTGATGCGGAACACGCCGTCGTTCGGAAACTTGGCATACGGGAAGCGCGTGAGGTCGCCATGTATTTCGATCGTGCCGTTCTTCGCGGTGCCCGCCTGCAGCGCGTGGCCGAGATACACGCGCACGCGCTCGTTGAGGCTGGTCGGCAGATAGCGCACCAGCCGCGTGACCTTCAGGTGCGCGACCTTCGCCTTCAGATCGAGGTTGCCGCGCCCGTGTCCCTGGTTCCAGTAGTCGGCGGTGGCTTCGGCTTCGGCGTCGGCGTTGCGGATGCGCAGCGTATCGACATGAATCTTGAAGGCGCGGCGCTGCTCGCCGGGCGCGATGGCGTCGGCGACGCTCCAGTTCGCCTTGCCCTGCAGCGTGTCGAAGGTGAGGCGCGGGTCGTCGAAGGCGCCGGGAATGATGATCGCCGCGTTCTTCGTGTCGAGGGTGATGCGGCCTTCCTTCTCGTTGGCGTCGACCGTGCCCCACAGGTTCTCGACACCCGGAATGCCCGCGCGCGGATGGTTGTTCACGGTGAGACCGGGGGGCGGTTCCTGGGCCTGCACGCTGAGTCCCTGGAGATCGCCCTTGAAGGCGTAGTGCAGCAGCGGGGCGTCGCCCTTCTTGTGCTGCTGGGCCGCTTCCTCTTCGGTTTTGGGCGCGGTCCGTTCCGTGTAGATCGTGTAGTTCGACACCTGGCCGCGCGGATTGAAGCGCACCAGCTCGTTGAGGACCTTCGCCGGCACGGGCAGCGCGCGCACGAATTCCGCGAGGATGCCGATGTCGACGGTATCGCCCGTCAGCCGCAACAGCTGTCCCTTGCCGACGCTCGGCGGCCGGAAGGTGGCCGTGAGCAGACGCGACACCAGCAGGCGCGACACCGGCGTGTTGTCGTCGAGCGGCAACTGGCCGAGTTCGGCGTGCAGGTTGCGCAGTTCGAGCGTGTAGGCGGTGTCGTCCTTGGCGACCGTCCAGCCGAAACGCGCGATCGGCAGGTCGAGGCGCGGCTGTGTCGGGTGCACCCGCAGGCTGATGTTCGAGCCGGTCAGTTCGCCGGTCGCGTTCTGCAACTGACCGCCCGCGAAGTTGAGCCAGATTTCGTTGTTGACCTGGCCGTCGAACATCTGGAAGGGCAGTTTCACGTAGCGCGCGAGCATCGGCAGATCGACCGGCCCGGTGGACGCGTACAGCCGGCCAGTCCAGTTCGCGGGCGCGCCCATCGCGGAGAACGGCTGATGGCGGAAGTCGGCGCGCAGGTCGAGCGGCCCGTGCAGCACGTCGCCGTCGGCGGGCGCCTGGAGCGCGGCGCGATGGCGCGTGCCCTGGTTGAGGATCACGACTTGCAGGCGCTTGAACGCGATCTCGGGCGCCGCGCGCTGCGCATCGCGCCAGCGCAGCGTGCCGTCGCGCAGAAGAATGCGGTCCTGGCCGAGCAGCCAGGTCGTGAACGCGTTCGAGCCGGTACGGTGCGTGGGAAGCGGCACCCCAGCGACGCTCAGCGCGCCGTCCGGGTTGCGCGCGATGATCACGTCCGGTCCGTCGACGATCAGGTCCGCGAGCTTGGGCCGCAGCCGCACCAGCGAACTCCACGCGATGCTCGCGCTGGCGTGCGGCACGGCGAGTCCGGGCGAACCGTCGGCGGCGTCGATGCGCAGGTTGTCGATATCGAGTGTCGGCGAGAGCCCTGACCAGCGCGCGGAAATGCGCCCGATATGCAGCTGCGCGTGGATCTTCGACGAGACCATCTGCTCGATGCGCGGGCGGAACGAATCGACCTGCGGCAGCACGATGTATCGCAAGCCGATATAGAGCGCCGCCACCGCGAAATAGAGGACCGCCGCGATGACCAGAACGATTCTGAAGACGCGCGAAAGCACGCGCTCGGCGTTGCCGCTGGGCTGGGCTTGTCCAACTTCGTTCGGGTCGACGGATCGTCTGCTGTCGGACATGCTGCGGCTAATCGGCGATATGGTAGTTTTGCGTGTTTGACGCTGAAATGTAACACGGGCATGGTGTTGACCGCCGCCGTCCGTGCGCTCGTGAAAGCGCGCAGAGCCGCGCCCGGCAAGACTCGGACGGCAGTGTGCGGGGTCCGTGACATTTCAGAAAGTTAAGAGCAGAAGCAATGAGCGAACCCAACCTTTCATGACCGACGCCACTCTCCTCAGTTCCGACTATTCCAACTATGCAGCGCGCGCCTATGCTGCGCGTCCCGAACTGGCGTCCAGCGTGGCGGAGTGGAAGCAGGCGCCCGTCACGCGGCAATGGATCGAAGCACGGCTCGATGCGCATTGCGCGCCCGGCGCCGCACACGGCACGCTCGATGAAGCCGCGCTCAAGACCGCGCTGCGGCGCGTGCGGACAGAAGTGTTCTGCACGGTGATGGAACGCGATCTCGCGGGCGCGGCGAATGTCGCCGAAGTCACCGGCGCCATGACCGATCTCGCCGAAGTGACGGTGCAGCGCGCGCTCGCCGTGCTCTCGGCGGATCTCGAAGCGCTGTTCGGCGAGCCGCGCGGACCAGAGGGCGAGCGGCTGACGCTCGGCGTGGTCGGCATGGGCAAGCTCGGCGGGCGCGAACTGAATGCGTCGTCGGACATCGATCTGATCTTCGTCTACGAGGAAGACGGCGAGACCGCCGGCGGCACGCGCGCGGCGCTCACTACCCAGGAATTCTTCACACGGCTCGGCCGGCGGCTGATCGGCGCGCTCGCGGAAATCACCGCGGACGGCTATGTGTTCCGCGTGGACATGCGGCTGCGTCCCAACGGCGACTCCGGACCGCTCGTGTGCAGCCTCGGCATGCTCGAGGAATATTTCTACGTGCAGGGCCGCGAATGGGAACGCTATGCGTGGATCAAGGGGCGGCTCGTCTCGGAGACGCAGAGCGAATCGGGACAGCGCCTCGTCAGGCAGCTCGAAGCCATCGCGACGCCGTTCATCTATCGCCGCTATCTCGACTACGGCGTGATCGCGGCGATCCGCGCGCTGCATCAGCAGATCCGTCAGGAAGCGCGGCGCCGCGCCTCGATGCGTCCCGACAAGGCCGACGACATCAAGCTCGGGCGTGGCGGCATTCGCGAGATCGAGTTCAGTGCGCAGGTGTTCCAGTTGATTCGCGGCGGGCAGGCAGCGGATTTCCGCATTCGTCCGACGCTGGCCGTGCTCGAACGCGCCGAGGCGCACGGCCTGCTTGCGCCGGCCGTGTGTGAGGCGCTGTCGGATGCGTATCTGTTTCTGCGCACGGTCGAGCATCGGCTGCAGTATCGCAACGATGCGCAGACGCACGCGATGCCCGTCGACGATGACGAACGCGCGCGCCTCGCGGCTTCGCTCGGCTTTGCGGACTACGCGGCGTTGATGGACAAGCTCGACGCGCATCGCGAGTTCGTCGAACAGCAGTTCGACGCGATCTTCGCCGACAAGGTGAGCGGCGAGGGCGGCTGCGGCGTGTCGGACGATTCGGCGGCGTCTTGGATCTGGAGCAGCGCGCTCGCCGACGATTCCGCGCAGGAAGAACTGGGTGCGCGGCTCGTCGAACTTGGCTTCGCGGATCCGGCGCCCGTGCTGTCGCGCCTGACCGCCGTATGGAATTCGACGCGCTACGCCAGCCTGCCGCCGCAGAGCCGCGAGCGTTTCGACATCGTCGCGCAGCGGGCGCTCGAAGCCGTGCAGTCGATCGATGCAACCCGTCGCGCCGATACCATCGCGCGCCTGTTCGACCTGCTCGAAGGCATCGGGCGGCGCGGCGCCTATCTGGCGCTGCTGACCGAGTATCCGGCGGCGCTGGAGCGCGTGCTGTCGGTGCTGTCGGGCTCGCGCTGGGCGGCGGGCTATCTGATCCGCCATCCGCAACTGCTCGATGAACTGCTCGACGACGAGGCCATCGCGAGCCCGTTCGACTGGACGCAGTTCAAGCGCTCGCTGACGGCCCGGCTGCAGGCCGCCGAGGACGCCGAGCATCAGATGGATCTGCTGCGCCACGCGCATCAGGCCGAAGTGTTCCGGATCCTGCTGATCGACCTCGCGGGGCGTCTGACGGTGGAGCACGTGAGCGACCGTCTGTCCGAGCTTGCCGACGCCGTGCTCGACGTCACCGTGCAGACCGTCTGGCAGCAGTTCCCGAAGCGGCATCGCGAGACGCCGCTGTTCTCGGTCATCGCCTACGGCAAGCTCGGCGGCAAGGAACTGGGCTATGCGTCGGACCTGGATCTCATCTTCCTGTATGACGATCCGCATGACGCCGCGTCCGAGATCTACGCGATGTTCACGCGCCGCCTGATCACCTGGCTCACGTCGGCGACCGGCGCGGGCACGCTGTTCGATGTCGATCTGCGGCTGCGTCCGAACGGCGAATCCGGGCTGCTCGTGACCGATCTGGACACCTTCCGCCGCTATCAGATCCGCGAGGGCGACGCCGCCAACACGGCGTGGGTATGGGAGCATCAGGCGCTGTCGCGCGCGCGTTTCAGCGCGGGCGATGCGGGCATCGGCGCGCAGTTCGAGGCGATCCGTGCGGACGTGATGGTGACGGAGCGCGATGCGGCGGCGCTGGCGCGCGAGATTGCGTCGATGCGTCAGCGCGTCGCCGACGGACATCCGAACCGAAGCGCACTGTTCGACCTGAAGCACGATCGCGGCGGCATGGTGGATATCGAGTTCGTCGTGCAGTACTGGGTGTTGCTGCATGCGCGCGAGCATCGCGAGTTCGTGCGCAACGCGGGGAACATCTCGCTGCTCAGGATTGCCGCGCAGAGCGGCCTGATTTCAGCCGATGAAGCGGACACGATCGGCGCCATCTACCGGCACTATCGCAAGCTGCAGCACCGGATGCGGCTCGACGGCATGGAAAAGGCGCGCGTGGCGCCGGACGAAGTGCAGGGCGAGCGCGAGGCGGTGACGGCGTTATGGAAGCGGGTGTTTGCCGTGGCTTCCTGAGTCAAGGTTCTGAAGGCGCGGCTCCGGAGCCGCGCCGTTCGCTCAGGCTGCGAGCATTTCCTTGGCGTGCTTGCGGGTGGTCGCGGTGATCTCCAGGCCGCCGAGCATGCGCGCCACTTCCTCGATGCGCTTCGGCTTGTCCAGCGGCGTGACCGTGCTGACAGTGCCGCCGGCGTCGTCGGAGGCCTTGGCCACCTGGAAATGCTGGTCGCCGCGTGCCGCGACTTGCGGCAAATGCGTGACGCACAGCACCTGACGATGCTGTCCGAGCTGATGCAGCAGACGCCCGACCACTTCCGCCACGCCGCCGCCGATGCCGGTGTCCACTTCGTCGAAGATCAGCGTGGGCGTCGGGCTCGCCGTGCTGGCGATGACGGCCAGCGCGAGGCTGATACGCGCCAGTTCGCCGCCGGACGCGACCTTTGCGAGCGGCCTGAGCGCGACGCCCGCATGACCCGCGACGCGAAACTCGATCTGCTCCAGACCGTTGGCGCCGCCTTCCGCGAGCGGAACAAGCGTGACGTCGAAGCTGCCGCCTGCCATCGACAGTTCCTGCATGCCTTCGGTGACCGCCTTCGACAGGTTCTTCGCCGCCTTTCCGCGCGCCTTCGACAAGCCCTTCGCCTGTTCGAGATAGACGCCGCGTGCCTTTTCGGCAGCGGCGGCGAGCGCGTCGAGATCGCCTGCGGCGTCGAGTTCGGCCAGCTGGCGGCGGCGTGCCTCGTGCTCTTCAGGCAGGTTCTCCGGCTGAAGACGGAACTTGCGTGCGGTGGAGTGCAGCTGATCCATGCGCCGGTCCACTTGCGCCAGCCGCTCGGGATCGAGTTCGAGTCGCTGCGCGTAGTGCGACAGGGAATACGCCGCTTCCTGCAACTGGATCTCGGCCGGTTCGAGCGACGCGAGCACGTCGTTCAATGCCGGATCGATATCCGCGAGGCCGCGCAGCTTCGACGTGATGGCGCCGAGCTGCGAGATCATCGCCTCGTCGGACTCGGACAGCGCGCCGAGCGCGCCCTGCACGCCGTCGATGAGACTCGCAGAATGCGACAGCCGATGCTGCTCCGCGCTCACTTCCTCCCATTCGCCCGGCTGCGGCGCGAGCTTGTCGAATTCACTCAACTGCCATGCGAGGCGTTCGCGTTCCAGTTGCAGCTCGCGATCGCGGCTCTGCGCGCTTTCCAGCGCCTGCTGGGCGTCGCGCCAGGCGCGCCACGCGCGATTCACCGCGCCGGCGGTGTCCAGCAACTGCGCGTGGGTGTCGAAGAGTTCGCGCTGCGCGTCGGGACGCATCAGCAATTGATGCGCGTGCTGGCCATGGATATCGACCAGCATCTCGCCCACTTCGCGCAGCTGCGCGAGCGTCGCCGGCGTGCCGTTGATGAACGCGCGCGAGCGGCCGTTCGAGTCGATCACCCGTCGCAACATCACGGTGTCGGCGCCTGCTTCGCCAAGCGCGTGCTCCTCCAGCCAGGCCAAGACCAGCGCATGCGTGGAGAATTCGGCGGTGATGTCGGCGCGCGGCTGGCCGGTGCGCACGACGCCCGCGTCGCCGCGCGCGCCGAGCGTGAGCGCGAGGGCGTCGATCAGGATGGATTTGCCGGCGCCGGTTTCGCCCGAAAAGACCGTGAAGCCGGAGTCGAACTCGATGTCGAGCGCGGCGACGATGACGAAGTCTCGAATGGAGAGGTGTCGGAGCATGGATGCTTCGCGGAAGAGGGTCTGGCGAATCGGATCAGAGAGTGGAGGTGTCCTGCGACGGATGCTCGTTCCAGTGCAGCTTCTTGCGCAGCGTCGCGTAGGTGCTGTAGCCGACCGGATGCAGCACCGGCACCGTATGCTTCGAGCGGCGGACCTCGATGGCGTCGTTGAGCTCGACGGCGGTGAAGGACTGCATGTCGAAATTCACGTTCACGTCCCGGCCGCCGATGATCTGGATGGTGACCTTGGAGTCGTCGGGCAGCACGATCGGACGATTCGACAGCGAGTGCGGCGCGATCGGCACGAGCACGAAGCCTTGCAGCTGCGGATGCAGGATCGGCCCCGCCGACGACAGCGCGTAGGCGGTCGAGCCGGTGGGCGTGGCGACGATCAGGCCGTCCGAACGCTGGTTGTACATGAAGTGCCCGTCCACCGAGACGCGCAATTCGGCCATGCCGGAGAAGCCGCTGCGATTCACCACGACGTCATTGAAGGCGAGCGCGTGATAGATGGGTTTCTCGTTGCGTACGATGCGCGCTTCGAGCAGGGTGCGTTCCTCGCGCTCGAACTGCCCGGCCAGCATTTGCGGGATGATCTCGCTCATTTCCTTGAGCGGAATGTCCGTGATGAAGCCGAGGCGTCCGTGATTCACGCCGATGAGCGGCGTCCTGTACGGCGCGAGCTGCCGGCCGATGCCAAGCATGGTGCCGTCGCCGCCGAGCACGATGGCGACGTCCGCGCGGGCGCCCATCTCGGCGATGGAGAGCGCCGGGAATTCCGTCACGCCGACCTCCTTCGCGGTGCCCGCCTCGAACACGACCTCGAAGCCTTGCTGCGCGAGGACATCGGCGAGCGCTCGCAGCGGCGGCTCGATGCCTGGCGTATTGGGGCGCCCGACGAGGGCGACCGTCTTGAATTGACCGATTTCCATGCCGGCATTACACCATAGTCAGTGAGCGAAAAGAACCGTGGGTCCCGCGCCGCAAGCGCTCGCACACGTCGGGGCGAAACGCGCGCCGGCATGCCCATTGTTTCTCGCTAGAATGGAGCGGACGTTGAACGCGATGCGGCGCGCTGCAACGCGAGGCAACGTGACGCAGCGTGAGAATCGTGGAACGCCAGACCCACCCCAACTCTACCCATGAGCCGCGGCGCGCCGCCACCTGCCCCATTGAGCTAAAATCCGGCCATGCTAGACCCACGTGCACAAACCCTCCTCAAGACGCTGATCGAGCGCTACATCGCCGAAGGTCAGCCGGTCGGTTCGCGCACGTTATCACGGCACTCCGGCCTGGAGCTGAGCCCCGCAACAATCCGCAATGTGATGTCCGACCTCGAGGACCTGGGCCTCGTGGCGAGTCCGCATACCTCGGCGGGACGCATTCCGACACCGCGCGGCTACCGCCTGTTCGTCGACACGATGCTGACTGTGGAAGCGCCGCAAGACGAAGCGATGACAACCGCGGTGAAGACCCGCTTGCAGGGCGAGGAACCGCAGAAGATCGTCGCGGCCGCGGCGAGCGTGCTGTCCAGCCTGTCTTCGTTCGCGGGTGTCGTACTGACGCCGCGCCGCAGCCACATGTTCAAGCAGATCGAGTTCATGCGGCTGTCGGACAAACGCATTCTGCTCATCATCGTCACGCCTGAGGGCGACGTGCAGAATCGCATGATGGCGACCCAGCGCGATTACTCGCCGTCCCAGCTCACGGAAGCCTCCAACTACATCAACGCGCATTTCGCGGGCCTGTCCTTCGACGAGGTGCGCCGCCGCCTGCGCGAGGAAATCGACCAGCTGCGCGGCGACATGACCACGCTGATGCAGGCCGCCGTGGTGGCGACCACCACCGAGACGGACCCGATGGACACCGTGCTCATTTCCGGCGAGCGCAACCTGCTGGAAGTGGCCGACCTCTCCTCCGACATGGCGCGGCTGCGCAAGCTCTTCGACCTGTTCGACCAGAAGACCTCGCTGCTGCAACTGCTCGATGTGTCCAGCCACGCGCAGGGCGTGCAGATCTTCATTGGCGGCGAGTCGAACCTGGTGCCCATCGAGGAAATGAGCGTGGTTACCGCGCCGTACGAAGTGAACGGGAAGATCGTGGGCACGCTCGGCGTGATTGGCCCGACGCGCATGGCCTACAACCGTGTGATTCCGATCGTGGATATCACCGCGCGGCTGCTCTCGATGTCGCTCAGTCATCAGTGACGTCCTCGTTGCGCTCATCTTGACGGGTGTCGACGGGCGGCGCTACTCGGCCATTCGGCCGATGATGCGGCCGAAAGCGCGCCGCTATAATGGTCCTCACCTTTCAGCCACCGCCTCCGGCCCGCCTGCCCTATGCGTTTCGACCTCGAGTTGCCCTCGCAGCCCAGCGCTTCTCATCGCGTCGCGGTGCTGCTGATCAATCTCGGCACGCCGGACGCGCCCACGCCGCGGGCCGTGCGCAAGTATCTGGCGCAGTTCCTGTCGGACCCGCGCGTGGTGGAGATTCCGTCGCTGGTCTGGCAATTCATCCTGCGGCTATTGATCCTGCCGCTGCGCGGGCGCGCCTCGGCCCGCAAATATGCGCAGGTGTGGATGCCGGAAGGTTCGCCACTGCGGGTGCATACCGAGAAGCAGGTGGAAGGATTGCGGCGGCTGTTCGCGGCGAACGACTATCGCGTGATCGTGGACTATGCCATGCGCTACGGCACACCCGGCATCGGCGCCATGCTGAATCAGCTCAAGCTCGAAGGCGCGGAGCGCATCCTGCTGCTGCCCATGTATCCGCAGTATTCGTCCTCCACCACGGCCACCGCCTTCGACGACGCCTTTACCGCCCTGAAGCGCGTGCGCAATCAGCCCGAGATCCGCACGGTGCGCCATTACGCGGATCATCCCGCGTATATCGCCGCGCTCGCCGAGCAGGTGCGCGACTACTGGCGGCATCACGGCGCGCCGGATTTCGCGGCCGGCGACAAACTGGTGCTGAGCTTCCACGGCGTGCCCAAGCGCACCATGGATCTCGGCGATCCGTATCACGACCAGTGCCAGCAGACCGGCTCGCTGCTCACCGCCGCGCTTGGGCTCACGCCGGTCGAGTGCCGCGTGACCTTCCAGTCGCGCTTCGGCCGCGCGGAGTGGCTGCAGCCCTACACCGCGCCCACGCTCGCGGAACTGGGCGCGGGCGGCGTGACGCGCGTCGACGTGTTTTGCCCCGGTTTCACGGCGGATTGTCTGGAGACCATCGAGGAAATCGGCATCGAGGTGCGCGACGAGTTCCTGAAGGCCGGCGGCAAGCACTTTCACCGGATTCCCTGCCTGAACGCGTCGCCTGCGTGGATCAAGGGCATCGGCGAAATCGCGGCGCAGCATCTGCAAGGGTGGCCCGTGCAGGCGCCGCAGCCGCTCAGCGCGGTCGCGTGAATCCGGCTTCAACCAGCATGCAGCGATGAACTACAAGATTTCGACGGATCGCGGCGGGCGCCTGCGCATCGACAAATGGCTGTGGGCGGCGCGCTTCTTCAAGACGCGTTCGCTCGCGAGCGACGCGGTGGAGAAGGGCCGCGTGAAGATCGGCGGCGCGGGCGTGAAGCCTTCGAAGGAAGTGCGCGTGGGCGATCTCGTCGAGATCGATATCGAGCGCATTGTCTGGCGGGTCGAGGTGCTGGGCGTGTGCGACGTGCGCGGGCCGGCCAGCGTGGCGCAGACGCTCTATGCCGAGACGGAGGACGGACGCGCGCAACGCATGGCCGAAGCCGAACGGCGCCGGACCTTCCGCGAGCCGGCCGCGCAGCTGCAGGGCAGGCCGACGAAGCGCGACCGGCGCGTCATCGACAAACTTTCTGGTTCGGATTGAAGTAGCGTTCCATGGTGGCGTGAACGCCGCCGTATTCGGTGGTGCGGTCGGTGACCGCGCCTGACATGCAGATGGTGGTGGTGCCCGCGACGAGTACCAGGGCGACCACCGCGATAGCAAAGGTCAGTTTCATGGTACCCCCGGTAATGGGTTTCCCCGGCCACGAGGCGCATGCAGGTGCATGCGGGCGCTACGGGGCAGGGTCAGGAAACGGGCAAAGGCTGAAGCGGGTTTGAAGCATTCGGAGGATTAGGGTTAACGTGCGTCCTGCGGGTGCTTCTCTGGAGTGTAGGAGACCGGGGGCTTTCCCTCAATCTCATTCTGCGCGGTGCGGCAAAACGCGCGTTACCGCTCGTTTCAGGCGTCAGCGCTTCGTCTGCACGCTGAAAATCGTCCGAAAAGTTCGCCGTCACGGCTTGAAAATGTCCGTGATGCCCCAACTTCCGCAGCTAGTGCGGAAAACAGCGCCAATGCCCTGTTTTCTCATCCGATTCAACTCACAGCAATACACATTCAGCGACATGGAAAACACGCAAGAGAATTCAGCGAGCCAGAACCCCACGCCCGCCGACGAAACCGCGCGCCAGGCCGCCGATGCCACTCCTGGCCAGGCCGCAGCCGAAACGGCGCAGTCCGCGCAGCCCAACGCAGCGTCTGCCGCGCCGGACGCGGCCGATGCCGCGCTCGCCGAGGCGCAGGCCACCATCGTCGCGCTGAAAGAAGACTTTCTGCGCGCGAAGGCAGAGACGGAAAACGTCCGCCGCCGCAGCCAGGAAGATGTGTCGAAGGCGCATAAATTCGCGATCGAAAGCTTCGCGGAGAACCTGCTCCCGGTGCTGGACAGCCTGGAAGCCGCGCTGGCCGACCAGTCGAGCGACCTCGCCAAGGTGCGCGAGGGCGTCGAACTGACGCTCAAGCAGCTCACGGGCGCCCTCGAAAAGGGCCGTGTCGTGGCGTTGAACCCAGTGGGCGAGAAGTTCGATCCGCATCGTCATCAGGCCATTTCGATGGTGCCCGCCGAGCAGGATGCCAACACGGTCGTTTCGGTGCTGCAGAAAGGCTACGTCATTGCCGACCGCGTGTTGCGTCCGGCGCTCGTGACTGTCGCAGCTCCGAAGTAAGGCGCTCGAGCGAACCAGCCGGTGCGTAGCCGGCCGCTTCGCAAAAAAACTATAGACCGCATCGGTTTCAGGGTCTTGAAATCGAAACTGGCGCACTTATCTTGCGTACAGGTATGAATTTTGGGTGTTCGGCCCGGTAAATCGGCGAATGAGTCGGCGGATCCGCCGGCATCGGGCGATCCAACTCGCCGCCGCAACGCCACTGCGATCAAAGCTAGGAGAGGATAAAAAATGGGCAAAATCATCGGTATCGACCTCGGCACCACGAATTCGTGCGTGGCGCTGATGGAAGGCAATCAGGTCAAGGTCATCGAGAACTCGGAAGGCGCGCGCACCACGCCGTCGATCATCGCGTATCTCGACGACAACGAAATTCTCGTCGGCGCGCCGGCGAAGCGTCAGTCGGTCACCAACCCGCGCAACACGCTGTACGCGGTCAAGCGCCTGATCGGACGCCGTTTCGAAGAGAAGGAAGTGCAGAAGGACATCAACCTGATGCCCTACAAGATTGTCAAGCACGACAACGGCGACGCATGGGTCGAGGCGCACGGCAAGAACCTCGCGCCGTCGCAGGTGTCCGCGGAAGTGCTGCGCAAGATGAAGAAGACCGCTGAAGACTACCTCGGCGAGCCGGTGACGGAAGCCGTCATCACGGTTCCGGCGTACTTCAACGACAGCCAGCGTCAGGCTACCAAGGACGCGGGCCGCATCGCCGGCCTGGAAGTCAAGCGCATCATCAACGAACCGACGGCAGCCGCGCTCGCCTTCGGTCTCGACAAGGCCGAAAAGGGCGACCGCAAGATCGCCGTGTTCGACCTGGGCGGCGGCACGTTCGACATCTCGATCATCGAAATCGCGGACGTGGATGGCGAGAAGCAGTTCGAAGTGCTCTCCACCAACGGCGACACGTTCCTCGGCGGTGAAGACTTCGACCAGCGCATCATCGACTACATCATCGGCGAGTTCAAGAAAGAGCAGGGCGTCGACCTCTCGAAGGACGTGCTCGCGCTGCAGCGCCTGAAGGAAGCGGCTGAAAAGGCCAAGATCGAACTGTCGTCCACGGCGCAGACCGACATCAATCTGCCGTACATCACGGCAGACGCGTCGGGTCCGAAGCACTTGAACCTCAAGTTCACCCGCGCGAAGCTCGAAGCGCTCGTCGAAGAGCTGATCGAGCGCACGATTGAACCGTGCCGCATCGCCATCAAGGATGCGGGCGTGAAGGTCGGCGAAATCGACGACGTGATCCTGGTCGGCGGCATGACGCGCATGCCGAAGGTGCAGGAAAAGGTGAAGGAGTTCTTCGGCAAGGATCCGCGCCGTGACGTGAACCCGGATGAAGCCGTGGCGGTTGGCGCTGCGATTCAAGGCCAGGTGCTGTCGGGCGACCGCAAGGACGTGCTGCTGCTCGACGTCACGCCGCTTTCGCTGGGCATCGAAACGCTCGGCGGCGTCATGACGAAGATGATCAACAAGAACACCACGATCCCGACGAAGCACGCGCAAGTGTATTCGACGGCGGATGACAACCAGGGCGCCGTGACCATCAAGGTGTTCCAGGGCGAGCGTGAAATGGCCGCGGGCAACAAGCTGCTCGGCGAATTCAATCTTGAAGGCATCCCGCCGGCGCCGCGCGGCACGCCGCAGATCGAAGTGACCTTCGACATCGACGCAAACGGCATCTTGCACGTCGGTGCGAAGGACAAGGCAACCGGCAAGGAAAACAAGATCACCATCAAGGCGAACTCGGGCTTGACGGACGCCGAAATCGACAAGATGGTGAAGGACGCCGAAGCCAACGCCGACGAAGACCGCAAGCTGCGTGAACTTGCCGACGTTCGCAACCAGGGCGACGCGCTGGTCCACAGCACGAAGAAGGCCGTTGCCGAATACGGCGACAAGGTGGACGCGTCGGAGAAGGAAAAGATCGAAGCCGCGTTGAAGGACCTTGAAGATGCGCTGAAGGACAGCGCAAGCGACAAGGCCGCGCTCGAGGCGAAGGTCGAGGCGCTGGCTACGGCATCGCAGAAGCTCGGCGAAAAGATGTACGCCGACATGCAGGCGCAGCAAGGCGCCGCAGGTGCGGCAGCGGGAGCGGCGGGTGCAGCGGGCGCGTCGGCGGAGGCTGGCGCGAGCCAGCAGCACGATGACGTCGTCGACGCCGACTTCAAGGAAGTCAAGAAGGACTAAGCCGCAAGGGCGCGTGGATGGCAACGTCCCGCGCCCGCGTCGGTTTGACCGGGACGCGGGACGCGTCTGACGTGTAACGCGCCTGGCGGGCCTTGCGGCTCCCCGGGCACGTTGTTTTTTCAGCGTGTCATGCTCGAGGCCTCATTCGGCGCGTTCGGGCACGGCGCGAAAGTTTCAAAGCGCGGGCCTGGCGGTCCGGGCATCTGACAGGAACTGCCGCTTCAGCGCGGCGGCATTGAACCGATATGGCGAAACGGGATTACTACGAGGTTCTGGGCGTCGCGAAAAACGCGAGCGACGACGAGATCAAGAAGGCATATCGCAAGCTCGCGATGAAGTATCACCCTGACCGCAATCCGGACAACAAGAAGTCGGAAGAGAGTTTCAAGGAGGTCAAAGAGGCCTACGAAATGCTCTCCGACCAGCAGAAGCGCGCCGCCTATGACCAGTACGGCCATGCGGGCGTGGACCCGAACATGGCGGGCGCGGGTGCGCAAGGTTTCGGCGGTTTCGCGGACGCCTTCGGCGACATCTTCGGCGACATCTTCGGTCAGGCCGCGGGCGGCGGCGCAGGCGGCGCCCGTGGGCGCGGCGGACCACAGGTGTATCGCGGCGCGGACTTGCGCTACAGCATGGAAATCACGCTGGAACAGGCGGCGCACGGCTACGACACGCAGATCCGCGTGCCGAGCTGGGCGAACTGCAACGTCTGCCACGGCTCGGGCGCGAAGCCGGGCACCAAGCCCGAAACCTGCCCGACCTGTCATGGCCAGGGCCAGGTGCGCATGTCGCAAGGCTTTTTCAGCATCCAGCAGACGTGCCCGAAGTGCCACGGCACCGGCACGTACGTTCCCGAGCCGTGCACGAACTGTCACGGCCAGGGCAAGGTGAAGGAAACCAAGACGCTGGAAGTGAAGATTCCGGCGGGCATCGACGACGGCATGCGCATCCGTTCGGCGGGCAACGGCGAGCCGGGCATCAACGGCGGGCCGAGCGGCGACCTGTATGTGGAAATCCATATCAAGCAGCACTCGGTGTTCGAGCGCGACGGCGACGACCTCCATTGCCAGATGCCCATTCCGTTCACCACGGCGGCATTGGGCGGCGAGATCGAAGTGCCGACGCTTGCGGGACGCGCCAGCTTCACGGTGCCGGAAGGCACGCAGTCGGGCAAGACGTTCCGTCTGCGCGGCAAGGGCATCAAGGGTTTGCGTTCGAGCATCGCGGGCGATCTCTACGTGCACGTGCAGGTGGAAACGCCGGTCAAGCTCACCGACCAGCAGCGCGATCTGCTGCGGCAGTTCGAGAAGTCGCTGGTGGAAGGCGGCGCGCGGCATAGTCCGCAAAGCAAGAGCTGGTTCGACCGCGTGAAGAGCTTCTTTGACTGATGCGATCGACGGACGCGCGAGCACTGTCATGAAGACTGAGGAGCGCAGCGCGGTATTCGCGCTGCTCGATGATCACGACTCGACCGCCCAACGGCGGTCGAGCCGTTTATACACGAATCTGGCGCACGAACGCACGTGTGTGGACCCGGATGCGCTTGACACGGTGTGCGGCGAAATCGAACGGGATCTGCAAGCGGGACTGCATGCGGTGGTCGTTGCGGATTACGAGTTCGGTCGCGATCTGCAATTGAAATGCAGCGAGCGCCGCGAAGGTGGCGGAGATCACGCCTTGCGGGTGTTGATGTTCCGCGCCTGCCAGCCTCTTTCGCGCGATGAAGCGAGCGCGTGGCTCGCGTCGCAGGACACCGGGAGCGCGCAGCCTTCGGTGGCGGGTGTCGCGGACATCGAGCCGAGCGTCACGCGCGCCGAGTTCGATACCGCCGTCGCCGCCGTGCAGCAGGCGTTGCGGGAAGGCGAGTCCTACCAGATCAACTACACGTTTCGCCTGAATTTCGACGTGTTCGGCTCGCCGCTCGCGCTATACCGGCGTCTGCGGGAGCGCCAGGCCGTGCACTACGGCGCGTTGATCGCGCTGCCGGACGGCAGATCGGTGCTGTCGTGTTCGCCGGAATTGTTCTTCGAGAAACAGGGTGACCAGCTGCGCACGCGGCCGATGAAAGGCACCGCGCCGCGCGACACCCCTCCGGAAGCGCTCAGCAGCGACCCGAAGAACCGTGCCGAAAACGTGATGATCGTCGACTTGCTGCGCAACGACATGTCGCGCGTCGCGGTCACGGGTTCGGTGCACGTGCCGGCGCTGTTTTCCGTCGAGCCCTACGGGGCCCTGTGGCAGATGACCTCGACCATCGAGGCCTGCGCGATCCCCGGCACGACCTTCGCCGACCTGATACGTGCGCTGTTCCCGTGCGGCTCGATCACCGGCGCGCCGAAGTATCGGACGATGCAGTTGATCGACGAGATCGAGACGTCGCCGCGCGGCCTCTACACCGGCGCGATCGGCTGGCTCGATGCGAACGGCGACTGCCGTCTGTCGGTCGCGATCCGTACGCTCGTCGTCGATGCCGCGCAGCGGCGCGGCCAACTGGGCATCGGCGCGGGCATCGTGCTCGACAGCGTCGCCGCCGACGAACACCGGGAGTGTTTGTTGAAAGCCCACTTCCTGACCGGCGCCGATCCGGGTTTCGAACTCTTCGAAACCACGTATGCGACGCGCGCCGAAGGCATACGCCACTACGCCCGGCACATCGCGCGCTTGAAACGCAGTGCGGCCAGCCTGGGCTTCCCGTTCGATCAGGCCGCGCTGACCGCGCACGTCGCGCAGTACTGCGCCGGCTTCGATGAGGACACGCCGTATCGCTTGCGGATCGCACTCGACAAGAGCGGGCAGTTCGCGCTTACGAGCGCGCCGCTCGGCAGTCTTCCTGAACCCGGCGTCGCCGTGCTGCTCGCGTCGGAGCGTGGCTTTGCGCCGCGCGCATCGGCTGATCCGCTGTTGCGCCACAAGACCACGCACCGGGCCGACTACGACCGCGCGTGGAAGGCCGCCGAAGCGGAAGGTGCGTTCGACATGCTGTTCTGCAACGAACGCGGCGAGCTGACCGAAGGCGGCCGGACCAGCGTATTCGCGCGTTTCGATGGCGAGTGGTGGACGCCGCCCATCCATGCGGGCGTACTGCCGGGCGTGATGCGCGCGGTGTTGATGGAAGAACTTGGCGCGGCTGAACGCACGCTGAAGCCGGCGGACCTGGACCGCGCCGAAGCCTTGCTCGTAAGTAACGCGCTGCGCGGCGCGTTAGAGGCGACGCTGAAACACTGACGCCGCCCCGTCACACCAGGGAGATCACCACTCGGCCACGCTGCCATCCGCATGACGCCACACCGGGTTGCGCCAGCGATGGCCAACCTTCGCCATCTCGCGCACCTTCTCCTCGTTCACTTCGATCCCGAGGCCCGGTCCCTGCGGAATCGACACCATGCCGTCTTCATACTTGAAGACTTCAGGATTCTTGATGTAGTCGAGCAGGTCGTTGCCCTTGTTGTAGTGAATGCCGAGGCTCTGTTCCTGGATGAACGCGTTGTAGCTGACGGCGTCGATCTGCAGACAGGTCGCAAGCGCGATCGGCCCGAGCGGACAATGAAGCGCGAGCGCGACATCGTAGGCTTCGGCCATGGTCGCGATCTTGCGGCATTCGCTGAGACCGCCCGCGTGCGACGCGTCCGGCTGGATGATGTCCACGTAACCGCCGGCCAGGATGTGCTTGAAGTCCCAGCGCGAATAGAGCCGCTCGCCGAGCGCGATCGGCGTGCTGGTCTGGCTGACGATGTCGCGCAGCGCCTCAACGTTCTCCGACAGCACCGGCTCCTCGATGAACATCAGCTTGTACGGGTCGAGTTCCTTCGCGAGCACCTTGGCCATCGGCTTGTGCACGCGGCCGTGGAAGTCCACGCCGATGCCCACGTTCGGACCCACCGCCTCACGCACCGCGCGCACGTTGTCGATCACGCCCTGCACCTTGTCGAAGGTGTCGATGATCTGCAACTCTTCCGAGCCGTTCATCTTCACGGCCTTGAAGCCGCGTTCGACCACGGCGCGCGCGTTGTTCGCGACATCGCTCGGACGGTCGCCGCCGATCCACGAATACACCTTGATCCGGTCACGCACCTGGCCGCCAAGCAGCGCATGCACCGGCACGCCGTGAAACTTGCCCAGGATGTCCCACAGCGCCTGATCGACGCCCGCGATCGCGCTCATGCCGATCGGCCCGCCGCGATAGAAGCCCGAGCGGTACATCACCTGCCACAGGTCTTCGATATGACGCGGATCCTTGCCGACCAGGTAGTCCGACAGTTCGTCGACGGCGGCGGCCACCGTATGCGCGCGGCCTTCGACGACGGGTTCACCCCAGCCGGTGATGCCTTCGTCGGTTTCGATCTTGAGGAAGCACCAGCGCGGCGGAACGATGAAGGTCTCGAGTTTCGTGATTTTCATAGAGCGTCTCCAGAGGGATTCCGCATGGTAGCAAAAAGCGCGTCAGTGAGCATATTAATAGTATTATTCAGAGGCAGTGCAAATCTGTTGGCACATCAGACAAATACCGGATAATCCTGCCAGAACTCAATCGGAGGCCATCATTCACCGAGATCTGCATGGCCGCGTCGCCCATGAACTGGGGTTGGCGATTCTGCGCGGCGATATCGCGCCCGGGGCAGCCTTGCCGCGCGAGGCGGAATTGATGGAGCGCTTCGACGTCAGCCGTACCGTGCTGCGCGAGGCCTTGCGCACGCTGACATCGAAAGGGCTGGTCGAGTCGCGGCCCAAGGTCGGCACGCGCGTGCGCGCAAGACATGCTTGGAACCTGCTCGATACGGACATGCTCGACTGGTATTCGCGCGTGGCGCCGCCGCTCCAGTTCGCCCTCAAGCTGCAGGAAATGCGCGAGATGATCGAGCCGTACGCGGCCGCGCTCGCCGCCGACAATCACGACAGCGACACCCTCGCGTGTCTCGCGCGGGCGCACCAGGCCATGGCCGACGCGCAGAACGTGGACGAATGGGTCCGTGCCGACCTCGAGTTTCACCTGTGCGTGCTGGCGGCATGCAGCAACGAGTTGCTGATTCCGCTGGGTGCGCTGATCGAGCGGACTCTCGAAGGTCAGCTGCGGCTCAATGCGAAACGGGCTGACGTGTACAACGCGTCGCTCGCGGAACATACCGCTGTGTTCGATGCCATCGTCGCCCGCGATGCCGCCGCCGCCCGCCGCGCGATGGCGGATCTGCTCGGCATGACGCGCGGGCGGATCGAGGCCTGAGGCGCGCTCAGAAGGTGTTGAGCGGAAGCTTGAGATAGGTCGTGCCGTTGCCCGAAGGATCGGGGAATCGGCCAGCGCGAATGTTGACCTGAATCGCGGGAATGAAGAGCGTCGGCATGCCGAGCGTCGCGTCGCGGGCCTCGCGCATGGCGATGAACTCCGCCTCGCTCTTGCCGCCGCCCACATGAATGTTGCGTTCGCGCTGCTCGCGCACGGTCGCCTGCCAATGGGCGGCGCGTGATTCGGGCGGATAGTCGTGGCAGACGAATAGCGGCGTGTCGGGCGGCAGCGCCAGCAGGCGTCCGATCGAGCCATACAGCGTGCGCGCGTCGCCGCCCGGAAAGTCGCAGCGCGCCGTGCCGGCGTCCGGCATGAAAAGCGTATCGCCGACGAACACCGCATCGCCGATCCGGTACGCCATGTCGGCGGGCGTGTGGCCAGGCACGAAGAGCGCATCGGCGGCCAGCTCGCCGATGGCAAAGCGCTCGCCGTCGCTGAAGAGATGGTCGAACTGGGAGCCGTCGAGCCGGAAGGCCGGCTCGAGATCGAAGATCTTCCTGAACACGTGCTGCACGGTCCGGATCGACTCGCCGATGCCGATCTTTCCGCCGAGCCGCCGCTTCAGATACGGCGCCGCCGACAGATGATCCGCGTGCGCATGGGTTTCGAGAATCCACTCGACGGCAAGCCGCTGCGCGCGCACGAATGCGATGACGGCATCGGCCGAGCGCGTCGAGGTGCGGGCGGCCTTCGGATCGTAGTCGAGCACGGAATCGATGATCGCCGCCGCGGAACCGGGCCGCTCGAACACCACATAGGTCAAGGTGCCTGTGGCGTCGTCGTGGAAGGGGTGAATGATCGGTTGCACGATGATGCTCCCTGTTCCCTTGCCTGCCGTCTCATTGCCCGCATGTATACGGTTCTGCCGATGCTGGACAGACCCACTGGGCGGGTTTGCCGGGATCGGGATAAAGTGTAACCCTTTGCGCCGGCGCCGCTCATCGCGTCACGTGTCGCGTCACTCCTAGCGCAAGCAGAAGCTTCTTCGAGAAACCAAATGCCGCACGTCCCGACCTCGCTTGCAACGTCGTGGGGCGCGTGGGCCGTCTTCGTCAGCGTCCTCGCGACGCAACTCGGCGTGCCGGTCCCCGCCGCGCCGATGCTCATCCTGGCTGGCACGCTCGTCGCCTCCGGCGCGGCGTCGTTCTGGCAAATGCTGCTGGCCGCGGTGCTCGCGGTGCTGATCGCCGATTCCCTGTGGTTCGCCGCCGGCCGTCTGTATGGCCGGCGCTTCCTCAACTCGCTCGTGCGCTTCTCCCTGTCGATCGACTCGACGCTGCGCACCGCGCGCCGCTGGTTCGAGCGCTTCGGCGTGCCGCTGCTCGCGCTGTCGAAGTTCGTGCCGGGGCTCGGGCTCGTGTCCGCGCCGCTGCTCGGCACCACGCAGATCGAGATCCGGGTGTTCGTGCTGTGGGATCTGATCGGCGCGACTGCGTGGGCGAGTTTCTGGATGCTCGGCGGCGCGGCGCTGCAGGAGCAGATTGGCCGGCTCATTGTGCTGGTGCGCGCCAACGGCACGACGGTCATCGACATCCTGGCGATGCTCGCGCTCGGCTTTCTGCTGTATCGCTGGATCCGGCGCGTGCAGTTCCGTCAGTGGCTCGAGAAGTATCACATCACGCCCGGCCAGCTCGACGAGATGATGCGCTCCGCGATGCCGCCCGTGATCTACGACGCACGTCCGCCGGAAGTGCGCCGCAAGGAACCGTACCGGATCGCCGGGGCCGTCGCGCTGGACCTGGATTCACCGGATCGCATCGGTCAGCTCTATGCCGAGCACGAGGTGGTGGTGTACTGCGTGTGTCCGAACGAGGCGACGGCGAAGATCATCGCCCGGCAGTTGCGCGACAAGGGCTTCCGGCATGTGCGGCCCTTGAAGGGCGGGCTGGACGCGTGGGAGAAACACGGCTATCCGGTCGAGCCGATCCCGGCCGAGCATCTGCACCTGCCCGCCGATCGCGACGATATCGATCACGACATGGTGACGATCCGCGCGACCGCGCCGGAGTGAACCTGCGCTTCGTCAGGTACGCCGCCGCGGCGGCCGGTTCACCAGCGCGATGCCGGCGAGCACCATCGCGGCGGCGGTCATGAACCGCACGCTGACATGCTCGCCCAGCAGCAGCACGGCGAAGCCGACGCCGAAGATCGGCGTGAGAAAAGAGAACACGGACAAGCGCGACGCCAGATAGCGTGTCAGCAGCCAGAACCATGTCAGATAGCTGATGAACGAGACGATCACCGCCTGGTACGCGAGACTCGCGAGGGCGAGCGGCGACACCTCATTCACCTGCGTCTGTCCCGCGCTCACCGCCAGCCCAAGCAACAGCACCGCCGACACCGCCAGCTGATAGAACAGCGTCTTGCTCGCGCTCGCATGCGACAGCGAGGACGCGCGAATCAGCACGGTCGTCGCGGCCCACAGGATGCCGCCGAGCACGCCGAGCGCATCGCCCGCGACGCCTTGCATGACGGACTCGCCCTGCGGATGACCGTGCAGGAAGCCGTCCGCGAACGCGAGCGCGATGCCGCAAAACGCCAGGACGATGCCGCTCCACTGCGCGCGCGCAAGCTTTTCGCCCGCAACGAACCAGTGCAGGCCGAGCGCGGTGAAGCACGGCGCGGTGTACAGGAACACGGCCATGCGCGTGGCATTGGTGAGGCTCAGGCCGAAGAAGATGCAGACGAACTCGCCGCCGAACAACAGCCCGGCGAGCAGGCCGGCGGTCAGGGTGTCATCTCGCGTGAACAGCGGCACCCCGCGCGTGCGGGTCCAGATCCACAACAGCAGGGTGCCGATCAGCGAACGGATGCCGGCCTGCAACAGCGGTGGAATCGACGCGTTCGCTTCCTTGATCGCGACTTGCTGGAAACCCCACGCGCCGCACAGCGCGATCATCGTGATGACGGCGGTGGCGTCCAGCGGGCGACGCGCGGTGAAGGAAGGGGTGCTCATCGGCGGGTTCGTTGACGGTGGTGCATACGGCCGGCGCGAAACGCGCATCGGTCATGCACTGATTTGGAGCGTCGATTGTGCCAGCGAACGGGCCAGACAACGGAAAGGCCGGGACGTGCCCGTGGAGATTGGGCGCGGAAGGGGCGCCGCAGCGAACGTGCGGCGCGTGGGGTCATGCCTGCATCAGGAATGCTTTTCGATCAGTTCGACCTTGTAGCCGTCCGGATCTTCGACGAACGCAATCACGGTCGTGCCGCCCTTCACGGGACCGGCTTCGCGCGTGACCTTGCCGCCTGCCTGACGGATGCGTTCGCAGGCATCGGCGGCGCTGTCGACTTCGAGCGCGATATGGCCATACGCCGTGCCCATGTCGTACTTCTCGGTGCCCCAGTTGTAGGTCAGTTCGAGCACGCTGTGTTCGCTTTCGGGACCGTAGCCGACGAAGGCGAGCGTGTACTTGTACTCGGTGTTTTCGCTTTGACGCAGCACGTGCATGCCGAGAATGCGCGTGTAGAAATCGATCGAACGCTGCAGGTCGCCGACGCGCAGCATCGTGTGAAGGAGTCGCATGATGGGGTTCCTGTTGTGGGGGAGATGCCCGCGCGGCGCGATGGTAGCGATTGTGTCCGGGCGGGGCCCGGTGCGCCTGCGGCGGGGATGCGGATGAAATTGTACCGTCGGCGCCGCGGCCGTGCCGGAGCTCTCAGAGCGCCGGCAGCAGGTCCGGCGGATGATGCTTGAGCGTATGCCGCGCCTCGCGGAACTCCGGGAAGATCGATTCGACCGTCTGCCAGAAACGCGGGCTATGGTTCATCTCGCGCAGATGCGCGAGTTCGTGCGCGACCACGTAGTCGATGATCGACAGCGGAAAATGGATCAGCCGCCAGTTGAGGCGGATCTTGCCGTCGCTCGAACAACTGCCCCAGCGCGTCGCCGCCGAGGACAGCGCATACGCGCGATACTCGACGCCGAGCTTCGCCGCATACACCACGAGCCGTTCCCCGAAGATGCGCTTCGCTTCCGATTGCAGCCAGCCCTGCACGCGGTCCTTGATCTGCTGCGCATCCGCGTTCGCGGGCAGCGGCAGCGAGAGCAGGCTCGTCGCGTCATCGAAGGACAAGGACGCGGCCGCGCCGAGCGCCACGCGAATGGTCTTGCCGAGATAGGGAAACTGCGCGCCGTCCTTCCATTCGATACGCGGCAACGCGCGCTGCTCGACCCGCGTCTGCCATTCGGTGAGCTTGTTGACGATCCAGGTCTGCTTGTCGAGGATCGCAGTTTCGATATCGGCGATCGTCACCCAGCGCGGCGCCGTGATGGCGAGACCGGTGCCGTCGATGCAGAAGCCGATCGTGCGGCGCGACGAGCGCTTCAGCCGGTAATCGAGCGTGCCTGCCTTCAGCGTGATGCGGCGCAGCCGCACGCCTTCGGGCAGCGGTGCGGGCGGTGCGGTGGGCGTGAGGACGGGCGCGGGTTCGGCATGCGGAATGTCGCCGCGCAGCGGCGCGGGACCGCCTGCGGGCGGCGCGCCGGAATAGGCAGGCGCATGCTCGAACGGCAGATCGAGTTGCAGGGTATCGAGCGCGACGGCGGGACGCTGCCGCGATGGGGGCTTCTGCATCGGTTCGGCTTTGCGCTCGCGGCGCAGGAATGACGAGAAGAACGAATATGGCACGCCGCGGCTCGACTTGATGCCCGGCCGCTCAGCGGCCCGCGCCCGCGGCGCCGGCTCGACCCGGCGGTGCGTACGGCGCGGTGTAGGCGTGCGGATCGATGCGGCGCATTTCAGTTTCGATCCAGCTTTCGACACGCACGTTGACTTCTTCGGGCGTGAGACCGGCGGTGTCGATCGGCTTGCCAATCGACACCGTGACTATACCCGGATATTTGATGAACGAATGGCGCGGCCAGACCCGCCCGGCGTTATGCGCGATCGGCACGACCGGTGCGCCCGTCGCGACCGCGAAGCGCGCGCCGCCGGTCTTGTACTTGCCCTGGCTGCCCGTGCGTATGCGCGTGCCTTCGGGAAACATGATGACCCACGCGCCTTCGTCCATGCGCGCGCGGCCCTGGCGCGTCACGGACGTGAACGCATCGCGGCCCTGCTTGCGGTCGATATGCACCATCTTCAACAGGCCCAGCGCCCAGCCGAAGAACGGCACGTAGAGCAGTTCGCGCTTGAAGACGTAGCAGAGCGGACGCGGCATCAGCGCGGGGAACGCGAGCGTCTCCCACGCGGACTGATGCTTCGAGAGCAGCACGGCCGGACCGGCCGGCAGATTCTCCATGCCTTCGATCGTATAGCGGATCCCGATCAGATGACGCAGCACGACGATGGTCGACTTGCACCATCCGGCGGCCATCCAGTAGCGGCGGTCGGCGCGCATGAACGGAAACGCGATGAAGCAGGCGGTCGCGTACGGCACCGTGTACACGATGAAATAGATCAACAGCAACAACGAACGGATGAAGCGCATGGAGTCTCTGCAATACGAACGGCGGGTCAGTCGTGATGCCGTGCAATCAGGTCGAGCGCGAACGCGCGCAGGTCCTTGTGAACGACGGTGCCTTCCGGCAGGTTGCCTTCCTTGAGGGTTTTTTCGCCCTTGCCGGTCAGCACGAGATGCACGGGAAAGCCGAGTGTCTCGCCGGCCTGGAGATCACGCAGCGAGTCGCCGACGAGCGGCGTGTCTTCCGGATCGATCTCGAACCGGTCGATGATCTGCTGCAGCATGCCGGGCTTCGGCTTGCGGCAGTCGCATTGATCTTCGGCGGTATGCGGGCAGAAGAACACGGCATCGATCCGGCCACCCACGGCGGCGGCCGCGCGGTTCATCTTCTGATGCATCGCGTTGAGCGCGGCCATGTCGAACAGGCCACGTCCGATGCCCGACTGATTGGACGCGATGGCCACGCGATACCCCGCCTGGTTCAGCCGCGCGATGGCTTCAAGACTGCCGGGAATGGCGACCCATTCGTCCGGCGACTTGATGTACGCGTCGGAATCGACGTTGATGACGCCGTCGCGATCCAGCACCACCAGTTTCTTGTTCACGCCCATGGTGCGTCCTTTTACTCTCTTCAGGCCGCGAGCTTGGAGATGTCCGCGACGCAGTTCATCTGCTGATGCAGCGCATGGAGCAACGCCAGACGGTTGTTGCGCAAGGCCGGATCTTCCGCGTTCACCATGACGTCGTTGAAGAAGGTGTCCACCGCTTCGCGCAGCGCGGCGAGCGCCGTCAGCGCTTCGGTGTAGTTGCGCGCGGCGAGCGTGCTCTGAACGCGCGGCGTCACCTGCTCGATTTGCGCGTCCAGATTCTTTTCCGCCGCTTCGATCAGCAGCGCCGGGTTCACCGCGCCGGGCGCGCCCTGTTCCGACTTCTTCAGGATGTTCGAGATGCGTTTGTTGGCCGCGGCAAGCGCTGCGGCTTCCGGCAGCGCGGCGAACTCGCGTACGGCGTCGAGGCGCGCGACGATGTCGTCGAGACGCGTCGGGTTCAGGCTCAGCACCGCTTCGATGTCGTTGGCTTCGAAACCGCGTTCGCGCAGCAGGCCGCGCAGCCGGTCGAGGAAGAACGCGTACACCGCTTCCTGCGAATCCGCGACGTGCGGCACGTTCGCGAACTGGCGCTGCGCGGCGGCGACGAGCTCGCGCAGGTCGACGGGCAGCTTCTTCTCGAGCAGGATGCGCAGCACGCCCAGCGCGTGACGGCGCAACGCGAACGGATCCTTCTCGCCGGTCGGCGCGAGGCCGATGCCCCAGATGCCGACGATCGTCTCCAGCTTGTCCGCGAGCGCGACCGCGGCGCCGACGCCGGTGGACGGCGTATCGTCGCCGGAGAAGCGCGGCTGATAGTGCTCGGAGCACGCGAGCGCGACTTCTTCCGGCTCGCCGTCGTGGCGCGCGTAGTACGTGCCCATCGTGCCCTGCAGTTCGGGGAACTCGCCGACCATGTCGGTCAGCAGGTCGGCCTTCGCAAGTCGCGCGGCACGGCGCGTCAGTGCGGCATCGACGCCGACCATCGGCGCGATCTCGCCGGCCAGCGATTCGAGGCGCTCGACGCGTTGCAAGGTGGAACCGAGCTTGTTGTGATAGACGACGTTCGCCAGCAGCGGCACGCGGTCTTCGAGACGCTTCTTCTTGTCCTGCGTGAAGAAGAACTTCGCGTCGGCGAGACGCGGACGCACGACGCGCTCGTTCCCTTCGACGATCTCACCCGGCGTCTTCGTATCGATGTTCGACACGATCAGGAAGCGCGAGCGCAGGCGGCCGTTCTGGTCGGTGAGCGCGAAGTATTTCTGGTTCGTCTGCATCGTGAGGATCAGGCATTCCTGCGGCACCTGCAGGAACTCCTCATCGAAGCGGCATTCGTAGACCACCGGCCATTCGACCAGCGCGTTCACTTCGTCGAGCAGCGCTTCGGGCATCACGACGCGGTCTTCACCCGCGAACGCCTGCAACTGCGTGCGGATGGATTCGCGGCGGTCGTCGAAGTTCGCGACCACGCGGCTCTTCGTGCGCAGTGTCTCGGCGTAGTCGTCGGCGTGCGTGATGGCAACCAGGCCTTCCGACATGAAGCGATGTCCGAGGGTCGTGTCGCCGGCATCGATGCCGAGCGCGCTGACCGCCACCACCTCGCGGCCGTGCAGCGCGATCAGGCGCTGCACCGGACGCACGAACTGCACGCTGGTGCCGTCCGGGCGCTGGTAGGTCATGAGTTTCGGAATCGGCAGCTTGCCGAGGGTTTCGTCGAGCGCGGCCTGCAGGCCTTCGCTCAGGGTCGCGCCCGGCGCGGCATAACGCAGGAAAAAGGCTTCGGCCTTGCCGTCCTGCGCGCGTTCGAGATCGGCGAGCGGGAAGTCGGGAAAGCCGAGCGCCGCGAGCTTCTTCGCGAGCGGCGGCGTGGGATTGCCTTCCTTGTCGAGCGCCACCGTCACCGGCAGCACTTTCTCGCGCACCTGCTTTTCCGGCGCGACATCGCGCACGTTGCGGATCAGCACCGCGAGACGGCGCGGCGTCGCGTATTTCTCGAACTCAGGCGTGCCGTCGATCAGATCGCGCGCAGCGAGACGCTCCACGATGCCATCGGCGAAAGCAGTACCGAGACGCGCGAGCGCTTTCGGCGGAAGTTCCTCGGTCAGCAATTCGACGAGCAGGGAAGCGTGATTGGATTGCGTCATTGTTCTGTCGAGCCTCGTCAAACCTGTTCGTTGTTGCTGCGTTCGCCCGGCGGCGTGCTTTCGGGCTTGAGCGGCGGCGTCCAGGCGGGACGCTGCGCTTCCTGTTCGTCGGTGACGAGGTCGCGGTCGCCCTTCACCGGATTGCCGAGCATCGGGAAGCCGAGCGCCTCGCGCGACTCGTAGTAAGCCTGGGCGACGAGACGCGACAGCGCGCGAATCCGGCCAATGTACGCCGCGCGTTCCGTCACGGAGATCGCGCCGCGCGCGTCGAGCAGATTGAAGGTGTGGCCGGCCTTCAGCACGAGTTCATACGCCGGCAGCGCAAGCTTCGCCGCGATCATCTTCTTCGCTTCTTCCTCGTAGCTCTTGAAGAAGGTGAAGAGCAGATCGACGTTCGCGTGCTCGAAGTTATAGGTGGACTGTTCGACTTCGTTCTGGTGATACACGTCGCCGTAAGTCAGGCGGCGCAGCACCTTGCCGCTCGGGCCGTCTTCTTCCCACTCGGTCCAGACCAGGTCGTACACGTTCTCGACCTTCTGCAGATACATCGCGAGACGTTCGAGACCATAGGTGATCTCGCCCAGCACCGGCTTGCAGTCGATGCCGCCCGCCTGCTGGAAATAGGTGAACTGCGTCACTTCCATGCCGTTCAGCCACACTTCCCAGCCGAGGCCCCACGCGCCGAGCGTCGGGTTCTCCCAGTCATCCTCGACGAAGCGCACGTCGTTCTGCTTCAGGTCGAAGCCGAGCGCTTCGAGCGAGCCGAGGTACAGGTCGAGGATGTCTTCCGGCGCCGGCTTGAGCACCACCTGATACTGGTAGTAGTGCTGCAGGCGATTGGGGTTCTCGCCATAGCGGCCGTCCTTCGGGCGGCGCGAGGGCTGGACATAGGCCGCGCGCCATGGTTCGGGACCGATCGCGCGCAGGAACGTGTGGACGTGCGAGGTGCCCGCGCCGACTTCCATGTCGATCGGCTGGAGCAGCGCGCAACCCTTCTCGTTCCAGTAGGACTGCAGCGTCAGAATGATTTGCTGGAAAGTGAGCATGATTGCCTTGTGCGGGGCGCGGCCATCGTCGTGAAGACGCGATTCAGTGAACCGGCCGAAGCGCTAAAACATTGAATTTTATCCGAACGGGGAACGGGTGCGGCTTTTTGGCCGGCCCGTGTCCCGGGGAAGCAAGTGTGCCGGCCGCGCGATGCGGCCTTCGGGCGGGCGCGTTCGGGGGGGCGCTAAGGACGCCTGCGGCTCGGCGCGAACGCGAAGCCGAATGCGAGCAGGATCAGCGAGACGGCGATCACCGTCATGTTGCCGCTCGTCACGTAGGGCGTGCTGCCGGAGGTGCCCTGCACGGTCGCTTCGAGCACGCCGGTGGTGAAGACCGGGAGCTTCGACACGACATCGCCATTGGCCGCGATCGCCGCCGTCATGCCGGTGTTGGTGGCGCGCAGCATCGGCCGGCCGGTTTCGATCGAGCGCATGCGGGCAATCTGCAAATGCTGGTCGAGCGCGATGGTGTTGCCGAACCACGCGAGGTTCGTCGAGTTGACGAGAATGCCCGCGGGCGTTTCCTGCTCGCGGATCGTGCGCGCGATTTCCTCGCCGAAGATGTCCTCGTAGCAGATATCGACGGCGACCGGCTGGTTGTGCACGATGAACGCCTTCTGCGCGATCGGGCCGCGCGCGAGATCGCCGAGCGGGATGCCCATCAGGCGCACGAACCAGTGGAAGCCGTAGGGCACGAATTCGCCGAAGGGCACGAGGTGATGCTTGTCGTAGCGATAGACGCCGTTCACGCGCGGCGTGACGCCGAACAGGCTGTTGGTGTAGTCGGTCGCGCGGCCGTCGGGCAGGATCGTGACGCCGATCGCGCCGAACAGGATCGACGAGTTGGTGGTGTCGGCGAAGTTGCGGATGGCCACGGCGAAGTCCTGCGGGATCTGCACCGAGAGCACCGGCAGCGCGGTTTCCGGCGTGACGATCAGATCGGCGGGCTTCTCGGTGATGAGACGCTTGTAGAGCGCGAGCGATTCATCGACGCCGGCCTGCTCGAACTTCATTTCCTGCTTCACGTTGCCTTGCAGCAGGCGCACGGTGAGCGGCGCGTTGGCGGGCGTGGTCCATTGCACGAGCGACAGCAGCATGCCCGCCGCCAGCAGCGCGACGGCCACGGCCGCCGGGATCAGCGCACGCGCGCCCAGACCCATGCGGCGCCAGTGATGAATGGCCTGCACGGCGAGCGCGGCGAACAGCGCGAGCACCCATCCGACGCCATACACGCCGACGACCGAGCCGAAGCCCTTCAACGGACCATCGACCTGCGCATAGCCGCTCGCGAGCCACGGGAAGCCGGTGAACACGAGGCCGCGCAGCCATTCGCCCAGCGCCCAGGCGCTCGCAAAGGCGAACGCGCCGTGCCAGGTCGGCGCATGGCGGGGCGAGGCGTCGATGTCGCGCGCGGTGGCGGCGTCTTCATCGCCGAAGCGGGCGCGGCCCGCGACCAGCGACCAGACCACGCTCGACAGCGCCGGATACACGGCGAGATACAGCGAGAACAGCGCGACCGCCGCCGCGGCGAGCGGCGCGGCCATGCCGCCATAGACGTGCATGCTGACATAGAGCCACCACACGCCCGTGACGAAGTTGCCGAAGCCGAAGGCCCAGCCGGTCATGGCGGCGCTGCGCCAGCCGCGGGTGCGCGTGAGCCACGCGAAGAACAGCGCGAAGATGACGAGTTCGAGCCAGCCGCCGTGCGGCGTCGGCGCGAACGAGAGCGTGTTCGCCGCGCCGAGCACGGCGGCGGCGAGGTAATGCCAGAAGGGCAGGGCGCGCGGCGCTTCGGCGGCTGCCGGGGTCACGGATGCGGTGCGCTTGCGGAACAGGAGGCGGGACGATGAATCGGCCATTGATGACGGTCGAGATGAAACGGAGGCGGGGTCACGGATGAGGACAGGCGCGGCGTGGCGTACTGCGATGCCCCGCCGCCCGCGCGGCGATCGCGGCGATCAGTCGCGCAGTTCGTCTTCGTCGTCGCCCGCGTGATGATGCTGCTGCGTGAGATTCGGCACGCGCCGCACGAGCAGGACGTGAATCTGCCGCGCGTCGCCGCGCAGGATCTCGAAGGCGAAATCGTCGATGCGCACCTTTTCGCCACGATGCGGCACGCGTCCGAAACGATGCGTGACGAGACCGCCGATGGTGTCGACTTCGTCGTCGGAGAAATCGGAGCCGAAGGCCTCGTTGAACTGCTCGATGCCGGTGAGCGCGCGCACGCGATGGCGGCCGTCGGGCGTGGCGATGATGTTGCCGGCTTCCTCGTCGAAGTCGTATTCGTCCTCGATGTCGCCGACGATCTGCTCCAGCACGTCCTCGATGGTGATGAGGCCCGCGACGCCGCCGTACTCGTCGACGACAAGCGCGATGTGATTGCGGTTCACGCGGAAGTCGTGCAGCAGCACGTTGAGGCGTTTCGATTCCGGGATGAAGACGGCGGGGCGCAGCATGCCGCGCACGTCGAATTCCTCTTCGGCGTAATAGCGCAGCAGGTCTTTCGCGAGCAGCACGCCGATGACGTTGTCGCGATTGCCTTCGTAGACCGGATAGCGCGAGTGCGCTTTTTCGAGCACGAAGGGAATGAATTCGGCGGGCGTGTCCGCGATGTTGATGGCGTCCATCTGCGCACGCGGAATCATGATGTCGCGCGCGCAGAGATCGGAGACCTGGAAGACGCCCTCGATCATCGAGAGCGAATCGGCGTCGAGCAGGTTGCGCTCGTGCGCGTCCTGCAGCACTTCGAGAAGTTCGTCGCGCGACTCGGGTTCGTGCGAGATGAAATCGGTCAGGCGTTCGAGCAGCGAGCGCTTTTCCGGCGGTTTGTCGGAATGGCGTCGACTGGGATAGGGTTCGTTCATAGTGAAGCGCCCAGGCGTTCCCGGGCGCAATTTAGCGGAAAGTTAAGCATACACCAAGGTAAAACGCCGGCCGGGCGGCGCGGCGTGTGCAATGGAAACCATGCTAGCGGAAAAATATGCGACGAGTGTGTCCGGTGTCCGGCGCTGGCCGAATGGCACGCGAAAAGTGACCTTCATACGTAAAACCGTAAGCAACGCGGATGTCATCCGGCGCCCTGTTGCGAGCGGCAGCGTTTCAGCAAGGCTTCGAGCGCGCGGTCCGGCATGCCGCTTTCCCGCAGCGCCTCTACGGTCCGGCTCACGTAGTCGAGCGTCGTGCCGTAGCGCCCGCTGGCGCAGCCGAGCACGGTGCGCACCACGGGATCGGGAAGCTTGCCGGTGTAGGAGCTGGCCTCGCGCCGCATCACGAAGGCGAGAGCCTCGACGCGCCGTCCGTCGGCAAAGGTGCAGGGCAGCCACGCCGGCCGGTACGAGCCCATCGCCATTTCGCGGCGCCACAGGACTTCGAGGTGCTCGGCGGCGTCGCCGCCCGCGAGCCGGAACGCCATGCCGGAGCACGATCCACCGCGGTCGAGCGCGAGCACGAGGCCCGGCTGCTCCGGCGTGCCGCGGTTCACGCGCGACCACAGATACAGCCCGCGATGGTAGCCGTGCACGCGGGCGCGCACCGCTTCGAGCGTCGGCAGGCCGGGGTTCCAGATCAGCGAGCCATAGCCGAACAGCCACAGGTCGGAACGTCCGTCCCAGCCCGCGAGCGCCGCTTCGCGCGACGCGGCGAGTTGCGCATCGGTCCAGAGCGCGGAGTCTCCGAGCATGGGCGGATAGTTAGCGTCAGCGTCAGCGGCGACGACGGGCGTGGCAGGCGGGAACTGCGCGGGATCGGGTGTCTTGTCGTTCACGTTGCGTGAGAGGGCATCGGACCGGCTTCAGGTCAGCGGCACGTAAGGATCGGGAAAACCCAGAGACTGCATGATATCTGTCTCGATCGATTCCATCTCCTGCGCCTCGCTTTCGTCCTCGTGGTCGTAGCCCTGCGCATGCAGCGTGCCGTGGACGATCAGATGCGCGTAGTGCGAGGCGAGCGGCTTGCCCTGTTCGGCGGCCTCGCGCTCGACGACCGGACAGCACAGGATCAGATCGCCCGTCACCGGATCGTCTTCCGATTCCGCGTAGGCGAAGGTCAGCACGTTGGTGGCGTAGTCCTTTTGCCGGTACGTGCGATTGAGCTCGCGTCCTTCTTCTTCACCGACGAAGCGCACGGTGAGTTCGGCGTCCGCGAACAACGCGGCCTTGATCCAGCGCGCGACCGTCGCACGCGGCAGCACGGCCTTGTGCGACGGATACGCCTTGGCGGCGGGAAACTGCATCGACAGGGTGAGGCGCGGATTCATTCAGGCCGGTTCGCGTGTTGTGCCTGACGGGCCGCTTCGGCGAGCGCGGCGTCCTTCTGCGACTGCGCGTCGTACGCCTCGACGATGCGCGCGACCAGCGGATGCCGCACCACGTCCGCCGACGTGAAATGCGTGATGGCGATGCCGCGCACTTCCGAGAGCACATGCTGCGCCTCGATCAGCCCGCTCTTGTGGCCGCGCGGAAGATCGACCTGGGTGGTGTCGCCGGTGACGACCGCCTTCGAGCCGAAGCCGATCCGCGTCAGGAACATCTTCATCTGTTCGGGCGTGGTGTTCTGCGCCTCGTCGAGAATGATGAACGCGTGATTCAGCGTGCGGCCGCGCATGTACGCGAGCGGCGCGATCTCGATCATCTGGCGCTCGAACATCTTCGCGGTCTTGTCGAAGCCGAGCAGGTCGTAGAGCGCGTCATACAGCGGGCGCAGATACGGATCCACCTTTTGCGCGAGATCGCCCGGCAGGAAGCCGAGCCGCTCGCCCGCCTCGACCGCCGGCCGCGTCAGCACGATGCGCTTGACCTGATCGCGTTCGAGCGCGTCGACCGCGCAGGCCACCGCGAGATAGGTTTTGCCGGTGCCCGCCGGACCGATGCCGAAGGTCACGTCGTGCGACAGGATCTGCTTCAGATAGTCGCGCTGCGCGGGCGTGCGGCCGCGCAGGTCGGCGCGGCGCGTGTAGAGCTTCGGGCCGTGGTCTTCGTCGTCGCCGAGATCGAGCGTCGCGCTGGGTTCGTCGAACGGATGATCCAGGTCGCCGCGAAAACGCGGATCCGCTTCGCCTTCCTCGCCGCCGGCCGTGCGCGCGTCCTTCGCGCGCCGCGTGGCGTGACGCGCCTCGACCAGCGCGAGCTGGATGTCATCGACGGAAATCGGATCGCGCGCGCGGTTGTAGAAATTTTCGAGCGCCGCGAGCGCGACCTTGGCGCCGCGTCCGCGAATCGAAATCTTGTGGCCGCGGCGGGACAGCGTGACGTCGAGCGCCTGCTCGATCTGCCGCAGGTTCTCGTCGAGCGGGCCGCAGAGGTTGGCGAGCCGCGCGTTGTCCTCGCGCGGGGCAGTGAATTCCAGATGCTGCGTGGGAGCGTTCTTCAAAGTGAACCAGGTGTCCTTTATTAAGCCATCCCGTGAGCCAGCGCGGGCGCGTCCGCCACCATCACCAGTTCGCCGCGCAACGAGTGCGGGTACGCGTGCACGATCTTCACGTCGATCATCTGGCCGATCAGCCGTGCATGCGTCTCCATCGGCGCCGGGAAGTTGACGACGCGATTGTTCTCGGTGCGGCCCGCGAGTTCGTTCGGATCCTTGCGCGCCGGGCGTTCGACGAGAATCCGCTCGATCTTGCCGATCATCGACGCGCTGATGCGCTGCACGTTTTCCTCGATGGTCGCCTGCAGATGTTGCAGGCGTTTGAGCTTGACCTCGCGCGGCGTGTCGTCGTGCAGGTTCGCGGCGGGCGTGCCGGGACGCGGGCTATAGATGAACGAGAAGCTCGTGTCGTAGCGCATCTCGTCGACGAGCGCCATCATCCTGTCGAAGTCGTCCTCGGTCTCGCCGGGGAAGCCGACGATGAAGTCGGTGGACAGCGACAGGTCCGGACGGATCGCGCGCAGCTTGCGGATGACCGACTTGTATTCGAGCACGGTGTAGCCGCGTTTCATCGCCATCAGGATGCGGTCCGAGCCGTGCTGCACGGGCAGATGCAGGTGCGAGACGAGCTTCGGCACCTTCGCGTAGGTGTCGATGAGGCGCTGCGTGAATTCCTTCGGATGCGACGTGGTGTAGCGAATGCGTTCGATGCCGGGCACGTCGGCCACGTACTCGATCAGCGTCGCGAAGTCGGCGATCTCCTCCGAGCCGAGCGTCAGCGCGCCGCGGTAGGCGTTCACGTTCTGGCCGAGCAGCGTGACTTCACGCACGCCCTGGTCGGCCAGGCCGGCGACTTCGGTGAGGACGTCGTCGAGCGGGCGGGAGACTTCCTCGCCGCGCGTGTACGGCACGACGCAGTAGCTGCAGTATTTCGAGCAGCCTTCCATGATCGACACGAACGCGCTCGGTCCGTCGACGCGCGCGGGCGGCAGATGGTCGAACTTCTCGATTTCCGGGAACGTGATGTCGACCTGGGCGCGGCCGGTGGCGCGGCGCTGGTCGATCATGGCGGGCAGGCGGTGCAGCGTCTGCGGGCCGAACACGAGATCGACGTACGGTGCGCGCGCGACGATCGACGCGCCTTCCTGGCTCGCGACACAGCCGCCGACGCCGATCAGCAGGTTGGGATTGGCTTCCTTAAGCTCGCGGACGCGGCCGAGATCGGAGAAGACTTTCTCCTGGGCCTTTTCGCGCACCGAGCAGGTGTTGAACAGAATGACGTCCGCATCTTCGGGCGTGTCCGTCTTGACGAGTCCTTCCGCTGCGCCGAGCACGTCGACCATCTTGTCGGAGTCGTACTCGTTCATCTGGCAGCCAAAGGTCTTTACATAAACTTTCTTGGTCATGAATCGTCGCCGGTCACAGTGGTTGATCTGGGGGCGCTGGTTAGGAGTTGAAAGGGGACTTCGCGGATGGTGTTTGTTCGCGTGGCTTTTCTGTTCCGATCTGCCCGCTTTTTACCGCATTTGAGGGCGATATTATAGCGCCGCGGGCCCATCCCGGCCTTCCACGGGCCGACGTGGCGGAAAGGCGAGATCGCCGAGCAGCGCGGCGGTGGTTTCGTCGAAGCGCGCCACCAGAAAATCCAGCACCGCCCGCACGCGCGGCGCCATGTAGCGGTTCGCGTGAAACAGCGCGTGCACCGGCGCCTCGTGCGTGCACCAGTCGGGCAGCACCATGCGCAGCCGGCCGGCGCGGACGTCGGCGGCGATATCCCAGATAGACTTGTGCGCGATGCCATGTCCCGTCAGCGCCCAAGCGTGGACCAGTGCGCCGTCGTTGGCTTCCCAGGAATCGGCGACCGGCATTGAGAACGTGTAGCGTTCCTCGCCGCGCGTGAACTCGAGTTCGCTGAGCGGCCCGTTCGACGTGACGACCACCACGAACTCGTGACCGACCAGTCCGGCCGGCGTGAGCGGCGTGCCGCGCCGCGCCAGATACTCCGGCGCGGCGCACAGCACGCGGCGGTTCGGCGCCAGCACGCGGGCCGCAAGACCGCTGTCGGGCGGGGCGCCGAAGCGGATCGCGAGGTCGATGTCCTCGTGCAGCAGGTTCGACACCGAATCCGACAGCGTCAACGCGAAGCTGACCTCGGGGTGCAGCGCGCGGAATGCGTCGAGCCAGCCGCGCAGCATGTTGCGCCCGAAATCCGATGTCGCCGAGATGCGCACCTTGCCGCGCACGACGTTCTGACCGGCCTGCAAGGCGGCTTCGCCGTCGTCGATAGCCTGCAACGCGATCCGGCAATGTTGCAGATAGACGCGCCCTTCGTCGGTGAGGCGCAGCTGGCGCGTGGTGCGCTCGAACAGCCGCGCCTGCAAGGCCTTCTCCAGCTTGATCAACCGCGCGCTCGCCGCCGCCGGCGAAAGCCCGAGCTTGCGACCTGCCGCGGACAGGCTTCCGGCCATCGCCGTTTCCATGAACAGGCGCATGTCGCCCAGCCGATCCATCGCCATTTTCAAATTCCGTTTGAGAATGATTCAAAGACTAGCCCAATTCTCAAACGCATGCGCGAACCGGAGAATGCGCCTTTCGGTGGTCACGGAGGTTCGGATCATGCAACTGGATCACGTCACGATCGTCGCGCCGCATTGCGACGCGTTGATGCGCTTCTTTGTCGATATCGCCGGAATGGAGGTCGGAGCGCGGCCGCCGTTCGGCGTCGGCGGTTACTGGCTGTATCTCGGCGGGCGGCCGGTGGTGCATCTGGTCGCGGCGGGCATCGATGCGCCGGCGCAGCGGCCGGGCACGGCGCGCATCGACCACGTTGCTTTGCGGATCGATGACGCCGACGAGTGGCGCTCGCTTCTCCAGCGCCTGGACTGTCACGGCTATGCCTATCAGCTTGCCGACGTTCCGCTGTCCGGCGAGCGCCAGCTGTTTGTGCAACTTGCGCCGGCCGTCGTCGTGGAATTCGTGACCACCCAATCCTGAACCGGAGCCATCATGCCCCTGCCTCTTCTTGCGCTGGCCATCAGCGCTTTCGCCATCGGCACGACGGAATTCGTCATCATGGGCCTGCTGCCCAACGTCGCGCACGATCTCTCTGTATCGATTCCATCGGCCGGCCTGCTCGTCACCGGCTACGCGCTGGGCGTCGCGGTCGGTGCGCCGCTGCTGGCCGTGCTGACGGCGCGCATGCCGCGCAAGCTCGCCTTGCAATTGCTGATGGCCGTGTTCATCGTCGGCAACGTGTTGTGCGCGGTCGCGCCAGGTTACGGCCTGCTGATGGTCGCGCGCGTCGTCACCTCGTTCGCGCACGGCTCGTTCTTCGGAATCGGAGCGGTGGTGGCGGCATCGCTGGTGCCGGCCGAGAAGCGCGCGAGCGCGATTGCGCTGATGTTCACCGGCCTCACGCTCGCCAACGTGCTGGGCGTGCCGTTCGGCACCTTCGTCGGCCAGGAACTGGGCTGGCGCGCGACGTTCTGGATTGTCGCGGGGCTGGGCGTGCTGGCCGCGCTGGGCGTGACGCTGCTGGTGCCGAACCGTCACGACGCCGCGCCGAGCGGCCTGGGCCGTGAAGTGCGCGTGCTGCGCGACCCGCAAGTGTGGCTCGCGCTGACGATGACGGTGCTCGGCTTCGGCGGCGTGTTCATCGTGTTCACCTATATCGCGCCGATTCTCGAACAGGTGGGCGGCTTCTCGCCGCGCGCGGTCACGCTGATCCTGGTGCTGTTCGGCGTGGGTTTGACGATCGGCAATACGATCGGCGGCCGGCTTGCCGACCGCGCGCTGATGCGCTCGCTGATGGGCATTCTGTTCGCGCTGGCCATCGTGATGGCGGTGTTCGCGAAGACGAGTCATAGCCAGGCGGGCGCGATCCTGACGATCTTCGTGTGGGGCATCGCGGCGTTCGCGACGGTGCCGCCATTGCAGACGCGCGTCGTGGAGAAGGCGAAGGACGCACCGAACCTGGCCTCGACGCTGAACATCGGCGCGTTCAATGTGGGCAATGCCGGCGGCGCGTGGCTGGGCGGCGCGGTGCTGACGCATGGCCACGGTCTCGATGCGCTGCCGTGGGCCGCCGCCGTGGTCGCGCTCGCCGCGCTCGGGGTCACGTGGTTCGCGGCGCGTCTGGATGCGCCGCGGCGTGCTGCCGAACGTTCCGATCGTTCTGACATAAACGCTGCCGACGCCTGCTGAACGCTTATCATGTTGGCTCAACGTAATTCGAGCCAACATGATCGATCATCTCATCTGCGATTGCGACGGCGTGCTCGTCGACAGCGAAATCATCGCGGATCGCGTGATGCTGGACGTGCTCACCGAGACGTTTCCCGGCATCGACTTCAAACCGGTCGTCAAGACGGCCTTCGGCCAGCAGACTTCCCGATTCCTGGCGCAGCTCGAAAGTCGGTTCGGCATCCTGATGCCGGCCGGTTTCGTCGATACGATCGAGGCGCGCGTGGCCGTGGAACTCGCACGATCGGTCGGTCCTATCGCCGGCGTGCGCGCGGCGCTCGAAGGCTGCGGGCTGCCGGTCGCGGTGGTGTCGAACAGCCGTCTTGAGCGCGTGCGCGCTTCCGTGCGGCGCGCGGGGCTGGAGGAGATCGTCGGGGCTCGGGTGTTCAGCGCCCAGCAGGTCGAGCGGCCGAAGCCCTATCCGGATGTCTATCTGCTGGCGGCACGGACGCTCGATGTCGATTCGGCGCGCTGTCTCGTCGTGGAGGACAGCGTGGCCGGTCTGACGGCGGCACGCGCGGCGGGCATGAAGACCATTGCGTTCGTGGGCGCGAGTCATATTCCTTCCGGGTATGCGCAAGTGCTGCGCGAGACAGGCATCACGCGGATCATGGAGCATATGGACGAATTGCCCGCGCTGGTTGCCGCCGGGGTGCGTGGGGATTTTGGGGACGTGCTTTCGTAATTGGTTAGTTTTCGCGTTGGCCGGGCGGGGCGGCGCGGCGGCGAGCGCGGTGCCGCTAGCGGCACCACAAGCCATCGCACGTCGCGACGCTTCACCACGCATGGCGCGTGAAACTCCAGCATCTCCTCCGCGGGTTGAACTCACCCGTCCGCCCAGGCCTTGGCCGCCCCGACCGCCCGTTGCCAGCCCGCGAGACGCGAGGTGACTTCCTCCGCCGGCATGGAGGGCGTGAAGCGCCGTTCGAGCTGCCATTGCGCCTTGAGTTCGTTGACATCCTTCCAGTACCCGACAGCCAGTCCAGCGAGATACCCCGCGCCAAGGGCCGTGGTTTCGACGATGCGCGGCCGCGCGACCTCCACGCCGAGCAGATCAGCCTGGAACTGCATCAGCAGATCATTGGCGCACGCGCCGCCATCGACACGCAGCTCCGCGATGCGCAGGCCCGAGTCCGCTTCCATGGCTTTCAGAACGTCGACGGATTGATAGGCGATGGAGTCGAGCGCCGCGCGTGCAACGTGGCTCGCGGACGTGCCTCGCGTCACGCCGAAGAGCGTGCCGCGTGCGCGCGGGGTCCAGTGCGGCGCACCGAGCCCGGCGAACGCCGGCACGAGATACACGCCGTCGCTGTGCGGCACCTGACGGGCGAGCGGCTCGATCTCGCGTGCATGCCGGATCAGGCCCAGGCCGTCGCGCAGCCATTGCACGACCGCGCCGGCAATGAAGATGCTGCCTTCGAGCGCGTAGTTGACCTGGTCGCCGATCTGCCATGCAATGGTGGTGACGAGGTTGTTGCGCGATTCGATTGGCTGTTCGCCGGTGTTCATGACGAGAAAGCAGCCTGTGCCGTAAGTGTTCTTGACCATGCCCGACTCTGTACACATCTGGCCGAACAGTGCGGCATGCTGGTCGCCGGCCATCGACGCAAGTGGCAGATCCTGCGCGAACACGGTGCCGCGCGTGGTGCCGTACACCTCCGATGAACCGCGAACCTCGGGCAACATGCTGCGCGGGATCTCGAGCACGTCGAGCAGTTCGTCGTCCCAGCGCCGTTCGTGAATGTTGAAGAGCATCGTGCGCGAGGCATTCGTGATGTCGGTGACATGCAAGCCGCCGCGCGTGAAGTTCCACATCAGCCAGCTGTCCACGGTGCCGAAGGCGAGGCGCCCCTGGCGCGCCTTGTCTTGCGCGCCCTCTACGTTGTCCAGGATCCAGCGGATCTTGGTGGCCGAGAAGTACGAATCGATGGGCAGGCCGGTCTTGGCGCGCACCATGGCCTCGAGACCACGGCTCTTGAGTTCGTCGCAGAACGCCGCCGTGCGCCGGTCCTGCCAGACGATTGCGTTATAAAGCGGCGTACCGGTCTCGCGATCCCAGACGATGGTGGTCTCGCGCTGGTTCGTGATGCCCACGGCGGCAATCGATGACGCGCTCACTCCCGCGCGCGTGACGGCTTCAGCGGCCACGCCGGCCTGCGTGGACCAGATTTCGCGCGGGTCATGCTCCACCCAGCCCGACTGCGGATAAATCTGCTGAAATTCCTTCTGCGCGACCGCGACGATGTTGCCGCGGCGGTCGAACAGCATGGCGCGCGAACTGGTGGTCCCCTGGTCGAGCGCGAGAATGGTCTGATCCTGCATGGTGATCTCCGGGTTCGGGCGTACATCGTGCCTTGAATGTCGTCCGGGCCAATCTAACGGAGCCGGCCCGCGCGGACAACTCGGCCGAACGGCATAGGACGCGCGGACATTGCGGAGAGAAAGTCGGAAACGGCGCGATGCCTAGGCCATTTGGCCGAGTGGCGCGCCGGTGCGCTTGGACCGATACTGGCGTCACTCAATCGGAAAGGGGTGAGGGCAATGCGAGTGCGGTTTGCTTCAGGTGTGCTGGGTGTGGTGCTGCTGGCGGGGTGCGTGAGCACGCCCAGTCTCGACGGATCGCTGGGTGCGCCGTCCTTCAGCGCGCTGCAGGACATGTGCGGCGCTGCGCCGGGTGACTATGGCGCGGACGCTCCTTCAGTGTATTCGGCGTTCTTCGACGCCTATGTGGCCGAGCGTCGTGGCGGGCTGTCCAGAGAGCGCTTCTGCGCGTTCCAGGCGGAGATTGGAGAACGGTATCGCGCGTGGAAGGCCGATCCCGGGCCGGAATCGCAAAGTGCGTGGGCAACGTTCTTCCTGGATCAGCGCGCTCGCGCCTTGAGCTGGCGCGCCGCGGTCGATCCAACCTTGCGCGCCGGATGACGCGCCGGAGGTATCGGAGATTCCTTAAAGGGAAACTTGTAACGGACGCGGCTGAAGGCCACGTCCGGAGTCCTGCCGCGCGTGCTACGCGTCCTACGAATAGCGCTTGAATGCCTTGACGGTGGAGTCGCCGGTTGCCGTAAGACGCCATTGTTGACGTCCTGAGGCGAGGCTTTCGAGTTGAACGAGTTGGCGTTCAAGCAGGGCGTCGAGTTCCTGACGCTCCATGTCCACCTGATTGGGTGCTTCCTGAACCAGTAGCAGCGTGGCAAATTCGTGCGGACTCAGCATTGTGTTCTCCATGACGACCGAACGGCATAAGCAGCCGGCCTTGTAAGCCGGATCTTTTTGCTTCGAAACGTTGTACGGGGAAACTGAACAAGCGCCGGGACGCGCTGTGGTTGTGCCGCGGGCTCCGGGAATTGGGATTGTAGGCAAGTGTCAGACGAGTGCCAAACTCACAGTGAAAAATTTTGGCTTTGACTTTTCTTCTCGTCGGAAGCGGTCCTTTGCCGAAGGGAATTTGAAGAATCTACTTGAAGTGCTTGTCGCACTGCACCATTGGGTAAGGGTAGAGGCTAATCTGAACAGGCAATAAAGCTTCGTTTGTTTCATGAATCGAAATCATGAATCAAAACGGCAAACGAATTTGCTAGGGATTAAGTGCGCAATGCAAACTTCCCCCATATGACTCTCCACGCGTCTTTCGGTCATCACCATAAGCGCAAGTATTTCGGACTCGACTCAATGACTCGCTTCAACTGGCAAAACCCTTATCCCACACCGCGTCTGCCGGTGTTCGCCCGCAATATCGTGTCCACCTCGCATCCGCTTGCCGCGCAGGCCGGCCTGCGCATGTTGTGGAAGGGCGGTAACGCAGTCGATGCCGCCATCGCTGCGGCGGCGGCCATCACGGTGGTGGAGCCCGTGTCGTGCGGCCTAGGCGGAGACGCGTTCGCACTGGTCTGGGACGGCGGAAAGCTGCACGGCCTCAATGCGTCGGGCGTTTCACCGGCGGCCTGGAATCTCGACTATTTCCGCCGCAAGTACGGCGAGGACAATGGCCTGGCGCGGCAACCGAAGCGCGGCTGGGACGCGGTCACGGTGCCGGGCGTCATCGCCGGATGGGAGGCGCTGCATGCGAAGTTCGGCACGTTGCCGTTTGCAGACTTGATGGAGCCTGCCATCGAGATCGCTGAACGCGGCCACGCCGTGGCGAGCGTCGTGGCCTACAAGTGGGCGGCGGCCGTGCCTGAACTCAGGAATCAACCCGGCTTCGCGGATGTCTTCATGCCACATGGCCGCGCCCCGGAAGTGAGCGAACTCGTGCGCTTCCCCGGTCACGCGAAGACGCTGCGCATGCTTGCCGAACAAGGCCCGCGTGCGTACTACGAAGGCGAGATCGCCGAGCGCATCGCCGCGTTCGCCCGCGAAGGTGAAGCGGCGCTGACCATGGAGGATCTCCGCAACTATCGGGCGGACTGGGTCGAGCCGATCAGCAAGGACTATCGCGGCTACACGGTCCACGAGATCCCGCCGAACGGACAGGGGATCGCGGCGCTGATTGCACTCGGGATCCTCGACAAGTTCGATGTCGGCGCATTGGGCGTCGACGGCATCGAGTCGCAGCACTTGCAGATCGAGGCGATGAAGCTGGCGTTCGCGGACGTCTATCGCTACGTCGCGGACCCGCGGGCGATGGAAGTGACGCCGGAACAGATGCTCGACGACGCCTATCTCACCGAGCGCGCCAAACTCATCGATCCGTCACGCGCAACGCATTTCGACGCCGGCATGCCCAAGTCAGGCGGGACCATCTACATGTCCGTGGCCGATGAACGCGGCATGATGGTCAGCTTCATACAGTCCAATTACATGGGCTTCGGGTCGGGCGTCGTGGTGCCCGGCATGGGCATCTCGCTGCAGAACCGTGGCTGCGGTTTCTCGATGGACCCGAAGTCGGCGAATGTCGTCGCCGGCGGCAAGCGCCCGTTCCATACGATCATCCCTGCGTTCCTCACGCAGCAGGTCGAAGGCCGGCAGGAAGCCGTCATGAGCTTCGGCGTCATGGGCGGCGACATGCAGCCGCAAGGGCATCTGCAATCCGTCGTACGCATGCTCGACTACGGCCAGCAGCCGCAGGCCGCGTGCGATGCGCCGCGCTGGAAGGTCAATCACGACTTCACGATCGACATCGAGTCCACGCTGGACGTCGGCACGGCGCGCGCCCTCGAAGGGCTTGGGCACCGCATCAAGTCGGTGGACGATCCGTACATGGATTTCGGTTCTGGGCAATACATCTGGAAGCTCGATCGGAATGATCCGGAACGCGGTTATGTTGCGGCTAGCGACAGCCGTCGTGACGGGCTCGCCGCCGGTTTCTGAGCAGTAAGGAAGCCGCGTCGTTGCGGTTTCCGTATATGGCGGAACGCCGCTTTCCTGCGGCGACGGTCCTGCGCGCCAAGCTCCGCATGGCTGTGCGCGGGCTCACGGCCGCCAACCTCCAGACACGCGCCCTTCAGCGACATTTCCATCACCCGTCCCGGCACGTTTCATGCTGCATAGCAGCGACGCGCGTCGGCATTTGAGTCGTGGAAATTCTGCACATATGGAACCGATGCCGCCACGCGCGAGTCTGTCCCCCATGCCTGCAAACTCGCGGCAGGGCGGCTAAGATGCAAAAACAAGCTGCTAACACATGAAGTTGAAGATGCCATGACGAATCCGGTCATGGTGTCGCCTGAAAACCTCGGCCGTCTCTTGTTGGCCGAAGGCGCGTTCAGTCCAGCCAGGAGCGCGATACATGCACACTGAAACGAGCCACGTCATGCCGTGGCGCATCGAAGACATCGATCTGTCCCGGATCGACCTTCAAAAGGCGCAATCCAACGAGCATCTTCTCTTGCTGCTGTGCGCCTGCTCGTTTATCGAGAGCGGCACGGATCTCTACACGAGCAACCTCAGCAAGTACTTTCACGACGATCCTGAAATTTCCGCCTGGCTCAACACCGAATGGGAGCCCGAGGAGATGCAGCATGGCAGGGCGCTCAGGACCTACATCAATTACGTCTGGCCGGAATTCGACTGGGACACGGCGTTCAAGAGCTTCTTCGATGAATATTCGCTGACCTGCTCTTACGAAGCTTTCGAGAAGAAGCGCGCGCTGGAAATGGTGGCGCGCTGTGTCGTCGAAACCGGCACGGCCACGCTTTATCGTGCCATCAACGATTGCTCGGACGAACCGGTGCTGAAGGAAATCACCGACAACATCCGCACTGACGAAGTCCGCCACTACAAGCACTTTTTCCGCTTCTTCAAGAAGTGGAACAAGATCGAGGGTAATGGCCGTATCGCGGTGCTCGGTGCGTTGATCCGGCGCGTCGCCGAACTGAAAAGCGAGGATTCCGAAATCGCGCTGCGACACGTCTTCGCCGTCCGCTATCCGGAGCACGCACAGGATTCGAACTACAACCGGGAACTCTCCGCGCGCGTGAATGCGCTGGTGAGGCGCAACCTGTCGGCGGATCAGGCCATCAAGATGCTGCTCAAGCCATTGGACTTGCCCGCGCGCATCCAGCCCGGCGTTCACTATCCGCTTTCCAAGATGACGCAGTTATTCTTCCGCTAGATCGCAACGCAACCCATGATGCCGGCTCCAAGCCGGCATTTTCTTATGTCATCCACCTCATCGAAACCCGCCCTGTCGGCGCATGCCGTGTTCGACGCCTGGTCGCCGACTCTGCGCGCGTGCTTCGACGGCACGCATGTCACGGCGGCCGACCGTCTCACGGCGTCGTTGTGCGTCGCGGATGCCGATGCCCGCTGCGTGCGGACCGCGCTCCTCAGCACCGGCGAACTGTTCGCCCCCGACGAGCGCACGCTTGCCTTCGCGCTATGGCCGTCGTCGCGCACGGCGCGGGCCATCGCCGGCGGCGGACGCGCGACGCTTACCTTCGTGTTCGACGAAGCGTTCCATCAGGTTCATCTGGAAGTGCGGCACGTGCCGCTCGACGACGTGCCGCTCGCGTGCTTCGTCGGGACGATCGAGAGCGGCGAAACGCAGCGCGTACCCTATGCGCGACTCACGCATGGCATTGCATTCGAACTCGAGGAAGAGGCAACGGTGCTCGCGCGCTGGCGCGAGCAGATCGAGTGGCTGAAGCGGGCGGCGAGCGCCGCCGCGTGAAGAAGGGCTGACCCGGGAGCCCGGGCCAGCAGAAGCCTTAGCGGCTGCGATCGCCCGAACGCTGCGGATCGCGGCGGCCGCCGAGCAACGCGCCCGGATTGCCGCCGGGCTTGCGCCGGTTGTCGGCGTGGCCGGCTGCTGCCGTTGCCGATTCGGCACGACGCGGCGCCGAACCATTGCCCGTGTTCGGCTTGGAAGCGGGCTTGCCGTTGCCGTGACTGCGTCCGTCGCGCGCGGGTTGGCCGCCGTTGGCGCCATTGGCCGGCCGCGCCGCACGCGGCGCTTCACCGCTTGGGCGGCCGCCGTCGCGACGAGGCTGCTCGGCCGGACTGCGCCGTGCTTCGCTCTTTGGACGAGCGTCACCACGCGGCGCCTGCCCCTGCCGGCCCTGACCCTGACCTTGTCCCTGACCGCGCCCGCCGCCCTGGCTGCGACGCTGGATCGGCTCGGGTTTCGCATTCGGATCCGGCTCGAAGCCGGGGATCACTTCCTGCGGAATAGGCCGCTTGATGAGGCGTTCGATATCGCGCAGGAGCTGATGCTCGTCGACACACACCAGCGACACCGCCTCGCCATCCGCGCCCGCGCGTCCGGTGCGGCCGATGCGGTGCACATAGTCTTCCGGCACGTTCGGCAGATCGAAATTGACGACGTGCGGCAGTTGATCGATATCGATGCCGCGCGCCGCGATATCGGTCGCGACCAGCACCTGCAGCGTCTGGTCCTTGAATTCCGCGAGCGCGCGCGTGCGGGCCGACTGGCTCTTGTTGCCGTGAATGGCGAGCGCGCTGATGCCGTCCTTGCCGAGTTGCTCGGCAAGCCGGTTGGCGCCGTGCTTCGTGCGCGTGAACACCAGCACCTGGAACCAGTTGTGCGTGCGGATGAGGTGCGTGAGCATCTCGCGCTTGCGATCGCGATCGACCGGATGGATCTTCTGCTCGACCGTTTCAGCCGTCGTATTGCGGCGCGCTACTTCGATGAGCGCGGGCGACGCGAGCAGACTGTCGGCGAGGGCCTTGATCTCGTCGGAGAAGGTGGCCGAGAACAGCAGGTTCTGCCGCTTCGCCGGCAGACGCGCCAGCACGCGCTTGATGTCGTGGATGAAACCCATGTCGAGCATGCGATCGGCTTCGTCGAGCACGAGGATCTCGAGCTGCGACACGTCGATCGTCTTCTGCTGCATGTGATCGAGCAGCCGTCCCGGCGTCGCGACGACGATGTCCACGCCGCGGCGCAGCGCGTCGATCTGCGGATTGATGCCGACGCCGCCGAACATCACGGTCGAGCGCAGTTTCAGATATTTGCCGTAGGCACGCACGCTTTCTTCGACCTGCGCCGCGAGTTCGCGCGTCGGCGTGAGAATCAGTGCGCGCACCGGGCGCTTGGCGCCGCCCGCGGCCGGCGCGAGCTGGGACAGACGTTGCAGGATCGGCAGCGTGAAGCCGGCGGTCTTGCCCGTGCCGGTCTGGGCGCCCGCGAGCAGGTCGCCGCCCTTCAGGACGGCGGGAATCGCCTGGAGCTGAATGGGGGTGGGGATGGAGTAGCCGAGTTCGTTGACGGCGCGAAGCAGGGGTTCGGACAGGCCGAGTGAATCAAAAGACATAGATGGACATTCACTTCGTTATGTCGAACGGCGCGCATGCGAATCGGGGCTGCGGCGAACCGGAGTCCGGCCAGCAGAGCGCATGCGTGACGCTCGGAGAAATCGGGCGGCGGGCCGATTGGCGGTCAATGACCGCCCGGCAATACCGCAAGGGTCGACGTGCTATCAAGACACGTCATCTGGCGCTAAGTTGCATCGACGATAGTGCGATGCCGCGGCATCCGTCCCGCCGGAGCTCACGCGACATAGCGCGCGACGCTCACGAACTGGCACAGGCTGCCTGCCAGCACGAACAGATGCCAGATGCCATGTCCGTGCCGGATGCGCTCGTCGTTGATGAAAAACCAGATGCCGGCGGTGTAGACCAGACCGCCCGCCACCAGCCACGCGAGTCCCGCGGGCGGCAGCGCCGTCACGAGCGGATGAACGGCTACGAGCGCGAGCCAGCCCATCAGCACATAGAGCACCATCGAGACACTGCGGGTTCGGCGCCCGAGCGTCAGTTCCTGCGTGATGCCGAACACCGCGAGGCCCCAGCTCACGCCAAACAGCGACCAGCCCCACGGCCCACGCAAGGTGACCAGCGTATAGGGCGTATAGCTGCCGGCGATCAGCAGGTAGATCGCCGAGTGATCGCACTTCTGGAGTATGGCCTTGACGCGCGGTGTGCGCGCCCAGTGATACAGCGTGGAGATCACGTACAGCGCGCAGAGCATCGCACCGTATATCGCAAAGCTCACGACCTTGTAGGCATCGCCTTCGAGCGCGCCGAGCGTGACGAGCGTCGCCAGGCCCGCCACCGACAGCAAGGCGCCTATCAGATGACTGATGCTGTTGAAACGCTCACCGACATGCATAGGAAATCCACGCGACAGGGCCGCACACGCGGCAATCACAAAACGGCCCAGCCAAAAGACAAGGGGCGCGGCCCCAACTAACGAAGGCTGCGCCCCATGGCGTATTGTACGCTGTCTAGGCGGATGACCGCCGGACATGTCAGTCGAACATCAGTCCAGCGGCGCCGAACGCAGGTTGCTGACCTGTTGCGGCGACACCGGCGTACCGTGGTTGCCCCAGGACATACGGATGTACGTCACGACCGAAGCCACTTCCGTATCCGACAGCGCCTGTGCGAACGGCGGCATGCCGTGCGGCATCGGGTTGCCTTCCGTACTCGGCGGATAACCGCCGTTGAGCGTCATGCGGATCGGGTTGACGGCCGACGGCATCTGGATGGACTGGTTGTTGGCGAGCGGCGGGTAAGCCGGCGGCTTGCCGAGACCGTTCTCCGCGTGGCACTTCGCGCAGTTCTCGGTGTACACCTTCTTGCCCAGCGTCAGCAGTTCGCCGCCGAACTTCTCAGAGGTTTCGAGCTGCATGACTTCCGGCGCTTCCTTCTTCTGCGGGATCGACTTGAGATACGTCGAGATCGCGTTGATGTCCGCGTCGGTCATGTACTGCAGGCTGTTGTGGACCACTTCGGCCATCGGACCGAACACCGCGCCGCGCTGCGACACGCCGGTCTTCAGCAGGTCGTTGATGTCCTTCAGGTCCCAGTCGCCGAGGCCGGCTTCCTTGTTCGACGTCAGCGACGGCGCATACCAGTTCTGCAGCGGGATCAGGCCGCCGGCAAAGGCCGCCGAGCTGACCGGGCCGCCCATCGCGTTGATCGACGTATGGCACATGCCGCAATGGCCGAGGCCTTCGACCAGGTACGCGCCGCGGTTCCATTCGACCGACTTGGTGGGATCCGGCTTGTACTCGCCTTCCGAGAAGAACAGCGTGCGCCAGCCGATCAGCAGGTTGCGGTTGTTGAACGGGAAGCGCAGTTCGTGCGGACGGCTCGGCTCATTGACCGGCGCGACCGAGCGCAGGTACGCGTAGATTGCATCCGAATCGGCGCGCGTGACCTTCGTGTAGCTCGTGAACGGGAAGCCCGGGTAAAGCAGGCTGCCGTCCTTCGATCGGCCCGTGTGCATCGCGCGGTAGAAGTCGTCCGACGTCCACTTGCCGATGCCGTATTGATCGTCCGGCGTGATGTTCGGCGTGAACATGGTGCCGAACGGCGTGGCCATCGGCAGGCCGCCGCCGAACTGCTTGCCGCCGCGCACCGTATGGCACGCGATACAGTCGCCGGCGCGGGCCAGATACTCGCCTTGCTTGATGAGGGCGGCCTTGTCGGCCGGCGTCGCCGCGACGGCGCCGCCCGAATGCAGGTTGTCGCCGCCCGACCAGAGGACGGCGCCGGCTGCGACGGCTGCCACCACGACAGCCGAGGAAAGTGCGAACAGGGACTTGCGTTTCATTGTGTTGTCGCTCCAGACGCCTTATTGCGGTTCGCTGCCGCAGGTGAGCGGCATCTTCAACGAGCCAGCGGGCGCGGGCACCGGGTTGGCGGGTGCTTGTTGCGTGGAGAGCCAGGCGGCGACGGCAGTGACGTCGTCGTCCGTCAGGCGCGAGGCGATCTGCTGCATGCAGTCAGGAGCCTTCGCGTGACGCGTGCCCGACTTCCATGCGCCGACCTGCGCGCTGATGTAGTCCGAATGCAGGCCGACGAGCCCCGGAATGGCCGGCTGCATGCCGGTGAGACCCTTGCCGTGGCAGGCCGCGCAAGCGGGAATGTTCTTCGAGGGATCGCCGTTCAGCACGATCTGCTGGCCGCGCGCGAGCGTGCTGCTCGACACGTTCGACTTGGCAGGCGGCGGATACGGGGGACGCTGGTTCGAGAAGTACGTGGCGATCTGATGAAGGTAGTCGTCCGAGAGGTACGTGACGAGGTAGTTCATCGGCGGATACTTGCGCCGGCCTTCGCGGAAATTCTGGAGCTGGTTGTACAGATAGTCGGCAGGCTTGCCGGCCAGACGCGGGAAGTAGTCGTTGTCCGTGCCTTCGCCGTGAACGCCGTGGCACGCGGTGCAGCCTTGCACGCGCGCGGCCATGCTGTCGGTCGCCGGCTGATTGGCCGTCTGGGCTTGCGCTTGTGCGCCGAAAACGCCGGCGCTGCTGATCAGAGCCAAGGCAAGCAGCGGACGGAAGATGCGTCTTGAAAACACGCGACACTCCATGAAATTCGGGGACCTGCCGAGCTTCGTGCGGCTCGGTGCGAAGGTGGCGAACCACGGCCACGCAGGGGACTGACAGTGGCGACAGGTGGCGGACCACGGCCACAGCGGCTCGACGAGCCTCTGATGCGACGCGGCATTCTATCATCGATGCATGATGATGACTATTTGACACAATCGCGCCGTGAGTCCGGTTGCAGCGCATTCGCGACAATTTGCCGCGCAGCAGCGAACGGTTCAAAAGCCAGGCCTTGTCATTCGACAAAGACTCGACTCGGAAGCACGCTTCAGCTCTTACGATCCATGCAGTTTCGGAAGTGCATGGGCAAATTGCAAGGCGTTTTGCAGGCAATCGATGCTGTGCCGCACCGTGACCTGTCCGATCGACTTCTCCGGCCTGGTTTAGACTCGCTCCGGTTTCTCTCCAGGATCATCCTCCTGGCCATGCGCCTTCCCTTTGCTCTTGCCGTACACCTTGCACGATGAGTGACGATTTTCTCTGGTTCGCGCAGACCGCTTTCGCGGCGGCCGCGGATATCGCTTTCGCCTGCGCGCTTGGCGCCTTGATGTTCAGAGTGTGGCTGTCCCGGGAACAGGCCTTTGCGCCGCTTTCGCCAGCGCTGGCCGGCTGGCGACGGGCCGCGCGCATCGGGGCCGGCGCCGCGAGCGTGCTCGTGCTGTGCAGCTTTGCGTCGCTCTGGCTGGAAGCAGCGGCGATGAGCGGCGCGCCCGTCATCAAGGCCGGCGCCTCGCTGTGGCTCGTGGCCACGGGCACGCATGCGGGTATCGGCGGATCGGTCAGTCTGGCGGGCAGCGTGCTGTTGTGGCTTGCCGCCGTGTCGGACCGGCCGGCATCGGCAGCGCGGACGGGACTGGCTGCGTGCGCGGTGCTGATCGTGGCAGCGGGCAAGTCGGCGGTCGGACATGCGGCCGACGCCGGAGCGTTCTCCGCGGCCGAAGCCGTGCAGGCGTTGCATCTGCTTGCAACGGCTGGATGGGGCGGCGTGGTCATCGCGGGCGCGTGGGTGTTGCCGGCGCTGGATACATCGACGGCGCGCGCAACGCTGATCCGCCTGACGGCGCGCATGTCGCGCGCGGCGATGGTCGCGGTGGCGCTGGTCATCGCGACGGGCGCGTTCAACGCGTGGCGCGGCACCGGCGGCTCGCCGGGCGTGCTCATGTCGAGCGCATGGGGTCATGCACTGCTCGTCAAGCTTGGCTTGATCGCGGCGGCGCTGCTGCTCGGCGCGCTGAACCGCTGGTCGGGATTGCCGCGTTTGCAACGCAGCGCGGCGACAGCGGATGCGCACACGGTCATCAACGTTCTGCGCCTCGAAGCATTGCTGATGGCCGGCGTGTTCGTCGCCGCGGCCGTGTTGTCTCGCAGCGTGCCGGGCGCGTCGCTCGCGGGTTGAGCGGCTGGCTGCGCCTGTTCGACTCTCCGCCTATTCGTACCCGAGCCGGTGACTGACGATCGGCGCACAGAACAGTGCCACCGCGCAGCCAATGACCTTCCCCTGCAATTCGACGAAGGCCAGGTGCGAGTCGCTATAAAAGATGACTTCGAGCAGTTGCGGCAGGCAGAACACCGCCGCCGCGCCGATGAAACAGCGCGTCACCCGCGTGATGCGCCATCCGCGCTGGGCGCCCATGCCCGCCGCCACCACGCGCGCCACCCCGAGCGCGACGAGTGAACCGACTGCCAGCTGGGCCCGAACGTACTCGTCGGGAAGAACTTGCCACATGATCGTTCTCGCTGTTTTTTAGTGACTGTTGTCGAGCATAGCCGCAAGAAGCTCGCCAGTATGTACGAGAAAACGCAATTCGTGGGCAGGATATGCAGGGCCGGAGCGTGCGGCCCGCAGCGCGTCAGAAGGTGTGTTCCGGACCGGGGAAGCTGCCGTCCTTGACCGCGCGGACATAGGCCTCGACGCCGGCGAAGATGTTCGGCTGACCCTGCATGAAATCCTTCACGAAGCGCGGACGCTTGCCATGAAAGATGCCGAGCATGTCGTGCAGCACGAGCACCTGTCCGGAACAGTCGATACCCGCGCCGATGCCGATCGTCGGAATGGCGAGGCCCTGCGTCACGTCACGGGCGAGCAGAGTGGGCACGGCTTCGATCACGAGCAGTTGCGCGCCCGCTTCCTGGAGCGCGAGGGCGTCGCGCTTCATGCGTTCGGCCGCGGCGTCCGATTTGCCCTGCACCTTGAAGCCGCCGAACGCATGCACCGATTGCGGCGTCAGGCCGACATGCCCGCACACCGGAATCGACCGTTCGACGAGAAAGCGCACCGTTTCCGCTAGCCACTCGCCGCCTTCGATCTTCACCATCTGCGCGCCCGCGCGCATCAGCTTGACGGCGTGACCGTAGGCTTCTTCCTTCGAGCCGAGCGTGCCGAACGGCATGTCGGCGACGATCAGCGCGCTCTTGTTGCCGCGCGTCACCGAGGCCGTGTGATAGGCGATGTCGTCCACCGTCACCGGCAGCGTCGTGCCGTGACCTTGCAGCACGTTGCCGAGCGAGTCGCCGATCAGCAGCACATCGACGCCCGCGCGGTCGAGCAGCGCGGCGAAGCTCGCGTCGTAGCAGGTCAGCATCGCGATGCGTTCGCCTGCCTCGCGCATGGCCTGGAGCTTGGGGACGGTGATCGTCGAGCGATTCGTTTCCTGCAGGTACGTCATGATGGTTTCACTGGAGAGGAGAAAGGGCGCCGTTGCATCACTACGCCGTCATGCGCTCACGCCGACACGCCCTTGACAAAGAATTCCTTGCGCCCGCGCATGCTGTCGATGCGCTCCAGAAGCAAGGCGAGATCTTCATCCGACGCGAGCGGATTCAGATGTTCCGCGTTCACGGTGAGCAGCGGCGTCGCGTCGTAGTGATAGAAGAACTCGTTGTAGGCGTCGCACAGCGCGCGCAGATAGGCGTCGGAGATCTGCAGTTCCATCGGCAGCGCGCGCTTTTGAATGCGCGAGAACAGCACTTCGGGACTGGCCTGCAAATAGATGACGAGATCGGGCGCGGGACCGCTGGCGTGCAGACGGCCCGCGATGTCCTTGTACAACTGGAACTCATCGTCGCTCAGCGTGAGGCGCGCGAACAGTTCGCTCTTCTGCGTGACGAAGTCGGCCATCAGCGGCGTGCCGCTCGCGACGATGCCGGCGGCCTCCGCTGCCTGCGCCGTGCGCTGCAACGCAAAGCTCAGTTGCGTGGCGAGCGCGTGACGCGTCGTGTCGCGATAGAAGCGTTCGAGAAACGGGTTGTCCTGCGGACGCTCGAACAGCGTGCGCATCGACCAGCGTTCGGCGAGCAGCGTGGCGAGCGTGGTCTTGCCGACGCCGATCGGCCCTTCGATCGCAATGTAGCGATGCGGCGGCTTGAGTTGCGGCGCGGTGACGGTCAGAGGCGGGACGCTCATCGGCAATCGGTCTTGTTGGAGGCGGCGGGATTCGCGCCGCGTGCGGGTGAGCCGGCCATGCACTGGCAGGCGGCGACTTTCTCGATGCGCTGCTCGACGACGGCCGCCATGAAGGCATCCGCGCGGCCGCGCTGGGGCAGGATGAGATCGGGTTCGAGTTCGATGAGCGGCACCAGCACGAAAGCGCGCTCGGTCATGCGCGGATGCGGCACGACGAGATCCGGTTCGTCGATGCTCGATGCGCCGTACAGCAGGATGTCGAGATCGAGCGTGCGCGGCGCGTTGCGATACGGCCGCTCGCGTCCGAACTGCTCTTCGATGCCGTGGCACAGACGCAGCAGCGCGCGGGCGGGCAGGCTGGTCTCTAGCTTGACGACGCAGTTGAAGTAGTCGTCGCCGGTGGCGTCGATGGGCGCAGTCCGGTAGAGGCTCGACTTCGCGAGCACGGTGATCGTGTGCTGCTGGGCGAGACACACGACGGCGTCTTTCAGGGTCTGGCGCGCATCGCCGAGATTCGCTCCCAGGCCCAGATAAGCAATCGTCATGGCAGAAGTCCTACGCGTGGGTCTCAGCAAAAGCGGAAGCGGACAAGCGACACACTCAGGCGATGTCGCTCTGCGCTACTTTAACCAAAACCTGCGTCATGCGTTGTCCGCGTCTTCGCGCCTGCTTGCGTTGTCCGGTGCGGGGCCGTCAACACTGCCTGAATTCATTTCGGTTTGCGGACCGGCTGCGGCGGCATCGCCCGAACGGCGCTTGGCATTGCTGCGGCGGCGCCGCTTCTTCGGGCCGCTGCTTTCCTTGCCGCCTTGCGTGAGCAGGCCTTCACGTGCGACGTGATCGCTCTCGATGAAGTCGCTCCACCATTGACCGATCTCCGCATCGAGTTCGCCCGATTCGCAACGCAGCAGCAGGAAATCATACCCCGCCCGGAAGCGCGGGTGTTCGAGCAGCTTCAGCGCACTGCGGCCGCGTTTTTCCAGCCGGTGCTGAAGACCCCAGATCTCGCGCATGTCGGACGAGAAGCGCTTGTGGATCGCGAGCTTCTCGGTCTGCATGTCGAGCACGTCGTCCATCGCGCGATGCAGCGCCGGCACCGGATACTCGCCGTTCGCCGTGTATTGCTGCCAGCGGGTCTGCACGTCGTGCCACAACAGCGTGGCGAACAGGAAGCCCGGCGACACCGGCTTGCCCGCGCGCACGCGTTCGTCGGTGCTGGTGAGCGCGAGCGTGACGAACTTCTCGCCGTGCGGCTGTTCGAGCACTACGTCGAGCAAGGGCAGCACGCCATGATGCAGACCTTCCTGACGCAGCCGCGTGAGACACGCGAGCGCGTGGCCGGACAGCAGCAGCTTGAGCATTTCATCGAACAGACGCGCGGCCGGCACGTTGTTCATCAGGTCGGCGAGTTCCTTGATCGGCGCGCGCGTGGCTTCGTCGATCTCGAAACCGAGTTTCGCCGCGAAGCGCACCACGCGCAGCATGCGCACCGGGTCCTCGCGATAACGCGTGGCCGGGTCGCCGATCATGCGCAGCAGGCGCGCGCGGATGTCGGCCATGCCGTCGTGATAGTCCAGCACGGTCTGCGTGGCCGGATCGTAGTACATCGCGTTGATGGTGAAGTCGCGGCGCGTGGCGTCCTCGTGCTGCTCGCCCCAGACGTTGTCGCGCAGCACGCGGCCGCTCGCATCCACGGCGTGGGTGCGGCTGTCGAGTTCACCGCGCTTCAGCCGGCGCGGCGGCTCGGCGGCGGGTTCCGGCGGCGCGTCCATCAGCGCGCGGAAGGTCGAGGTCTCGATGATGTCCTGTCCGAACTGCACGTGCACGATCTGAAAGCGCCGGCCGATGATGCGCGCGCGGCGGAACAGCTTCTGCACCTGGTCGGGGGTCGCGTCGGTGGCGACGTCGAAGTCCTTGGGCGCGACGCCGAGCAACAGGTCGCGCACCGCGCCGCCGACGATGAACGCGCGATGCCCCGCATGCTGCAGGCCGTCGGTGACGCGCACGGCGTTCTTCGAGATCAGCGACGGATCGATGCCGTGGATCTCCGACGACAGGATGACCGGCACGCTCGGGTCGCGCCGGGGCGGCGCGGCGGCTTTCTTGCGCGGGCTTCTGCTGGCGGGGCGGGCAGGGCGGGCGTCGGGCGAAGCTGTCGGCGTGTCGTTGGGCGCGGTCCCGATGGATTCGGCGCTTTCTTGCCCGAACAGCTTGCGGATGAGTTTTTTAATCACGTGTGTCGAAGAGATTCAGAATGCGCCAGCCTCGGGCTTGCGCATGCGCGCGCAGGGTGTCGTCGGGATTGGTGGCGACGGGGTCGGTGACGCGCTCGAGGAGCGGGATGTCGTTATGCGAGTCGCTGTAGAAGAAGCTGTGCTTGAAGTCGTCGAGCGTCTTGCCGAGCGTGGCGAGCCACTGCTCCACGCGCACGATCTTGCCCTCGCGATAGCTCGGCGTGCCGGTCGGCTTGCCGGTGAGCGCGCCGTGCGGATGATCGTCGACGGTTTCGACTTCGCAGGCGATCAGCGTTTCGATGCCGAAGGCCTCGGCGATCGGCGCGGTGATGAACGCGTTGGTCGCGGTGACGAGACAGCAGAGGTCGCCGTTGTCCTGATGCTCGCGCACCAGCGTGACGGCGGACGGCACGATGCGCGGGTTGATCACTTCCTGCATGAACTGCGCGTGCCAGTCGGTGAGCTGCGCGCGCGAATATTTCGCGAGCGGCGCGAGCATGGCATGCAGATAGGCGTTGATGTCGAGCACGCCCGCCTTGTAGTCGGCGTAGAAGGCATCGTTCTGGCGCGCGAAGGAATCCGCGTCGACGATGCCCAGCTTCACCATGAAGCGGCCCCATTCGTGGTCGCTGTCGGTGGGGATGAGCGTGTGGTCGAGATCAAAGAGGGCGAGGTTCATGGGTGCGCATTTTACTTGAAGCGGGTCGGATCGTTGTCCGGGGCGGCGGGCGGCGCATCCGGACCGGACGGCTCGCCGGGCAGGTCGGCCGGCGCGCCGCGTCCGCCCTGTTGCAGCATGGCGCGCAGCAGCGGGCGCGTCACCGCGCGTTTCTGTTCGAGCGAGAAGCGGTCGAGTTCGTCGAGCAGCGCCATCAGGCTCGGCATGTCGCGGCGAAAATGCGTGAGCAGGTAGCCCGGCACGTCGTCCGCCAGCACGATGCCGCGCTCGCGCGCCGCGTGCTTCAGCACGGCGGCCTTGGCGTCGTCGGAGAGCGGCTGGAGATGGAACACGAGACCCCAGCCGAGCCGCGTGCGCAGGTCTTCGCGCACCGTGAGCGCGAGCGGCGCGTCGTTGCCGGTTGCGACCAGCGCGCTCAGCGGATGCGCGCGCACTTCATTGAACAGGTTGAAGAGGGCGATCTGCTGGGCGGGTGAAAGGACATCGCAATCGTCGACGGCATAGAGCGTCACGCGCGGATCGAAGTTGAACGCGTTGAGGGCGCTTTGCGGGCTCATATAGCGCGCGTGGCCGCTGGCTTCGTGGATCAGCGCCTGCAGCAGGTGACTGCGGCCGCTGCCCGGCTCGCCCCAGATATAGAACGTGCGGTCGGCGACCGGCCCGGCCGCGAGCGCGCCTTCGAGGTCGCGCAGCCGCGAAATCAGTTCGTGATTGCCGGTGGCGAAGAAGTTGGCGAAGGTGGCGGGCGGCGGCGTGCCGAGATCGAGCGTCAGTTGGCGTTGCACGGGAATCGGAGTCGTCGGGCCTGGGGTCGGGCAGGTTTCGAAACGTGCGGCCAGGCCGCGCGGGTGCGCGACGCGGGCAGGCGGCGCGGATGAGCGACGCGGTGGTGCAGGATAACCGCCGCCGGCCGTGCGCGCGCCGTAACGGGCGCGACGCGCGGCCGCGCCGGAGTCCGGGGCGCCGTTGCCGCAGCGATGCTCGCGCGTGGCAACAGCGTGAGAATCGGTCGGCGGGTCATCATCGGGTAAAATCGCATTTTACCGACCTTCTCGCACCTCCCCCATGAATCAGCCGAAATCCACCCCGGAAACCCAAGGTTTGTCTTACCGCGACGCGGGCGTGGACATCGACGCCGGCGACGCGCTCGTCGATCGCATCAAGCCCTTTGCCAAGAAGACGTTGCGTGATGGCGTGCTGGGCGGCATCGGCGGATTCGGCGCGCTGTTCGAGGTGCCGAAGAAGTACAAGGAGCCGGTGCTCGTGTCGGGCACGGACGGCGTCGGCACCAAGCTGCGTCTCGCGTTCACGCTGAACCGCCACGACACCGTGGGCCAGGATCTCGTCGCGATGAGCGTCAACGACATCCTCGTGCAGGGCGCCGAGCCGTTGTTCTTCCTCGATTACTTCGCCTGCGGCAAGCTGGACGTGGACACGGCAGCGGACGTCGTGAAGGGCATCGCGCGGGGTTGCGAACTGGCGGGCTGCGCGCTGATCGGTGGCGAGACGGCGGAAATGCCAGGCATGTATCCCGACGGCGAATACGACCTCGCGGGTTTCGCGGTGGGCGCGGTGGAGAAGAGCAAGATCATCGACGGCAGCACGATCAAGCCGGGCGACGTGGTTCTGGGGCTGGCGTCGAGCGGCATCCATTCGAACGGCTATTCGCTGGTGCGCAAGATCATCGAGCGCGCGAATCCGGACCTGAACGCCGACTTCGACGGCCGCACGCTCGCCGACGCGCTGATGGCGCCCACGCGCATCTACGTGAAGCCGCTGTTGCAGGCGATGCAGAGCATCACGGTGAAGGGCATGGCGCACATCACCGGCGGCGGGCTGGTGGAGAACATTCCGCGCGTGCTGCGCGACGGGCTGACGGCGGAACTGGATCACCGCGCCTGGCCGTTGCCGCCGCTGTTCGCGTGGCTGCAGAAGCATGGCGGCGTCGCGGATGCGGAGATGCATCGGGTGTTCAACTGCGGTATCGGCATGGCGGTGATCGTCGCGGCGGAAGATGCGGAAGCGGCCATCGGTCTGTTGTCGGGCGCGGGCGAGCAGGTCTGGAAGATCGGCGTCGTGCGCGAAAGTCAGGCGGGCGAGGCGCAGACGGTGGTGGTTTGAGGCTGGTGGGCTGATCAGTCTGAATGAGAGAAACCCTCGCGCTTTGCGAGGGTTTTTTGTTTGTGCGTTGCCGTTTCAGATACCTCGCACTATTCGAGCGGCTGAGCCAAGCGGCGCTCCAGATCGGGCAAGGCTGTCTGTACCGTTTCCCAGACGATGTCCAGGTTAGTGTCGAAGTACCCATGGGTCATGCGGTTCCGCATACCGCGCAGCTTCTTCCACGGAACCGCGGCATTGGCCTGCGCGAACGCCGGGAATTCTGTTTCGATCTGAACCGCCGCCTCTCCGATCACGATGAGATTCAAAATGACGGCTTGCTGGATCATGCGCGTTTCCATGAACTCGGCCTTGTCGATGCGCGCGATGTACTCGCGCGCCGTTCGAGAGACGCAATTGCCGCTGTTTCGCGTTCATAAAGACAGCGCCTCGTCGAGCACGTCGCGGCGGAATTTCGGCGGCAAGTCCAGGGGCGTCACAACGTCTATCGACACGCCGAGCAAGTCCTCCAGCTCAACCTGAATGGCGCCGAGATCAAGCAATGTGGCGCCTGGCAGCGCATCGACGAGAAGGTCGAGATCGCTTTCGTCGCTGTCGTCGCCGTGCAGTACCGAGCCGAATACGCGAGCATTGGCGGCGTGATTCGTCGTGACGATGCGCAGAATGTCCTGTCGATGTGCGCGCGGCGCCTCAAGACCAAGTCAAGCGGATCAGAGTGCCGCCGCCCGCTCCAGCGCCTCCATCGCCCTTTCCGGCGCATCCGCCGCGCAACAATCCACCACGGCCCGCTCCGGCATCCCGCGCAGCCAGGTCAACTGCCGCTTGCACAATTGACGCGTCGCGAACACGCCCTTGTCGCGCATCTCGTCGTAGGGCGTCGCGCCATTGAGGTATTCCCACGCCTGCCGATACCCGACGCAGCGCATCGACGGCATCGACAGATCGAGATCGCCGCGCGCGCGCAGGCGCTTCACTTCGTCGATGAAACCGTGCGCCAGCATCGCATCGAAGCGCGCCTCGATGCGCGCGTGCAGCACCGCCCGGTCCGACGGCTCCAGCGCCACCGGCACGAAGCGCCAGCGCATGTCCCGCTCGACGACGCGCGGCGCGGCGAACAGCGCGGACATCGGCTGGCCGGTCAGCATGTGAATTTCGAGCGCGCGCTGGATGCGCTGTGAATCGTTCGGCGCGAGCCGTGCTGCCGTGTCCGGATCGAGCGCCGCGAGACGTGCGTGCAGCGCAGGCCAGCCGTCGCGTTCGGCGTCGGCATCGAGGGCGGCGCGCACCGCGGGATCGGCGCCCGGCAGATCGTTGAGGCCCTGCGTCAGCGCCTTGAAGTAGAGCATCGTGCCGCCGACCAGCAACGGCAGCCGGCCGCGCGCGACGATTTCCTCGACCAGCCGCAGCGTATCGGCGCGAAACTGCGCGGCGGAGTAGGACTCGGCCGGATCGATGATGTCGATCAGATGATGCGGCGCCGCCACGCGCTCTTCGACGCTCGGCTTCGCCGTACCGACATCCATCTCGCGATACACCAGCGCCGAATCCACACTGATGATCTCGACCGGATGCCGCGCCGCGAACGCGAGCGCGGCGGCAGTCTTGCCGGACGCCGTCGGTCCGAGCAGACAGGCTACGGGCAGGGCGGCAGCGCTCATTGTCCGCGCATGAAGAGGCGGTCGAGATCCGCAAGCGTCAGCTGGAACCAGGTCGGCCGCCCGTGATTGCACTGATCCGCGCGCTCTGTCGCTTCCATCTGGCGCAGCAGCGCGTTCATTTCGTCGAGCGTCAGGCGGCGGTTCGCCCGCACCGCGTTGTGGCACGCGAGCGTGCCGAGCAGTTCGTGCTGGCGTTCGGTCAGCACGCGCGAGCCGCCGTAGGCATGCAGGTCGGCGAGCACGGCGTGCGCGAGCGCCTGCAGATCGGCGTCCTTCAGCAACGCGGGCACGGCGCGGATCGCGATGGAAGTCGGCGAGAGCACCGCAAGATCGAAGCCGAGCGCATCGAGCGTCTCTTTCTCTTCCTCGACGATGCCGATTTCCACCGGTTCCGCCGTCATCGACACCGGAATCAGCAGCGGCTGCACCGCGACGGTGTGATCGGCGAGGGCATGCTTGAACTGTTCGTAGAGAATGCGTTCGTGGGCCGCGTGCATGTCGACGAGGACAAGCCCGCGCGCGTTCTGCGCCAGCACATAGATGCCATGGATCTGCCCGACCGCGAAGCCGAGCGGCTGGTCGTCGGCCTGCGTGGAAGCGGCGGGTCCGTAGGCAGGCGTAGCGCTGTCGCTGGCCCATACGGGCGCTTGCGCGGAGGTCGGGTAGGGCGTGTCACGGTTCTCCGGCGGCGTCGTTGCGCTCGAGGTGCCCGCGTCCTTGCGCCCGAACAGCGCGTCGTACAGCGCCAGCGGCTGCGCGACCGGCAGCGCGCCCTGCGTCATGCGCGACTGGCGCAGCCAGTTCGTGCCGTTCTCGCTCGTGCTCCCCGTACCCCGCGTGGCGAGCGGATCGTTGCCTGCGAACGGCTTCGCGCTGAACGACGCCGGACCGGTTGTCTGCAATTGCGCCGCGTGTCCGCCCGAAGTCGTTTCCGGCGATGCGCCCGCGTGCCGTGCCAGCGCCCGCTGCACGGCATGGAACACGTACTGGTGAATCGAGCGTGAATCGCGGAAGCGCACCTCGATCTTCGAGGGATGCACGTTCACATCGACGGATTCGGGCGGCAGATCCAGAAACAGCACGTAGGCGGGGTAACGATTGCCGTGCAGCACGTCTTCGTAGGCGGCGCGCACCGCGTGGGTCAGCAGCTTGTCGCGCACGAAGCGGCCGTTGACGAAGAAGTATTGCTGGTCGGCGCGGCCGCGGCTGGCGGTGGGCAGGCCCGCGCAGCCGTAGACGGCGAGCGGCCCGGCGCGTTCGTCGAGCGGCAGGTGCGCGGTTTCGAAGACCTCGCCCAGGATCTTCGCGACGCGCGTTTGCGGATCGGTGGCGTTCCAGTGTTCGACGGCACGGCCGTTGTGCATCACCGAGATCGCCACGTCCGGGCGCGCCAGCGCCGTGCGGCGTATCACGTCCAGGCAATGGCCCAGTTCGGTCTGTTCGCTTTTCAGAAACTTGCGGCGCGCAGGCGTGTTGAAATACAGCTCGCGCACTTCCATGGTCGTGCCGGTCGTGCCCGCCGCGGGCGACAGCACGCCGGTCTGGGCATCGATGCGGGTGGCGTGCGGGCAGGCGTCGGTGCGGCTCGTGATGAACAACTCGGCCACCGAGGCAATCGACGCAATCGCTTCGCCGCGAAACCCGAGCGTGGCAACCGCTTCGAGGTCGGCAAGCGAGCGGATCTTGCTGGTCGCATGGCGCAGCAGCGCGAGCGGCAGTTCGCCGGGTGGCATGCCGCAGCCGTCATCGGCGACGACGATGCGCTTGACGCCGCCTTCGTCGAGCGTGATGCGCAGCGTCCGGGCGCCGGCATCGAGGGCATTTTCGAGCAGTTCCTTGACCACCGACGCCGGCCGTTCCACCACTTCGCCCGCGGCGATCTGGCTGATGAGCTGGTCGGGCAGCGGCGCGATGCCGCGCGAACGGCGCGGGGCATCCGCGGTCAAAGCGGCGGCGGAGGGTTCGTTGAGGTCGGCCATGGCGAAATTATAGCGATTCGCCCGTAGCCGCTCCGACGTCGGCCGTTTCGCCCAGACGCCTGAACGCGTGCCCCACTGCGTGCTTTTTAACTGACGCGACGCGGCACTTCGGTATCATGGCGCGACTCCCTTTTCCGACCCCCGGATGCGCCGCTCGCCGCGGCCACTGGACTTCTTTCGAGGAACGCTTTTGGACACGCTGCTGCAATTCCTGGGACTCATCCTGCACATCGACAAGTCGCTGGGGGTCTTCATCCAGAGCTACGGCGCCTGGGTCTACGCGGTGTTGTTCCTGATCGTATTCTGCGAGACCGGGCTTGTTGTGTTCCCGTTCCTGCCGGGCGATTCGCTGCTGTTCATCGGCGGCGCGTTCGCCGCGTCCCACGAGATGAATCTGCTGGCGCTGATCGCGCTGCTGCTGATCGCCGCCGTCACCGGCAACACGCTGAACTACTGGATCGGCCGCGCCATCGGGCCGAAGGTCTTCGACACCAACATCCCCGTGCTCGAACGCTTCCTCGACCGCGCCGCGCTGCAGAAGACGCACAACTTCTACGAGCGTCATGGCGGCAAGACCATCGTCATTGCGCGTTTCGTGCCGGTGGTCCGGACGTTTGCGCCGTTCGTCGCGGGCGTGTCCGGCATGAGCCACGCGCGCTTCCAGTTGTTCAACGTGCTGGGCGCGCTGTTCTGGGTGCTGCTGCTCGTACTGCTCGGCTACTTCTTCGGCAACATTCCGTTCATCAAGCAGTATCTGAATGTGATCGTGCTGGTGGGGATCGGCGCGGCGATCGTGCCGGTATTGCTCGGCGCATTGTGGAAAATGAGCCGGCGGCGCAACTCCAAGGCCTGAGGGCCCGGCACGCGCTCACGGAGCCGGACGATGCGTGTCGTTTGGCGCATTTGAACGAATTCGCTCCGCCAATGTTCTATGCTGGCGAAGTTTGTGCTGTTCCAGCAATCGGGATCCGCGCGGCGCAGGTGGCATGAGCGGCGCGCGGCAGGCAGCCGCGTGCCGACGCGGTCGCAAGTCAGAAAAGTTCAAGACTAAAAGCATGAGAAAGCAGGTGGTGATGCACATGGAAGCGTTCGGAATGCAGGCGGCGCGGGGATCGAACACGCATCGTTCGATCATGAGAACGCTGCTTGCAGCGGGGATGGCGGCCGGTCTGGCCGCGTGTTCGTCGACGCCGCGCACGCCGGCGCCGATCGTCGAAAGTTCGGTGAGCAGTGCGCCGCCGGTCGTGCAGAGCCCGTCTGCGGGCGTGACGACCGCGCCAGCCGTGCCGCTCGCGGCGCCTGTCGTTGCGCCGCTTGCGCCGACAGCGCCGGTCGAAGCGGGCTTCTATCGGGTCAAGCCGGGCGACACGCTCTATGGCATCTCGCGCACTTTCAAGCAGCAACCCGCCGATCTGATCACGTGGAACCATCTGCCCGAGAGCAAGCAGGTCAACATCGGACAGGTGTTGCGGGTCATGCCGCCGGGCTCGACAGGCGTTGCTTCGGCAACTGCGTCTTCATCGACGGTGAAGTCGGCGCAGCCGCCGCTCCTGTCGACGCCCGACAAGTCAGCGGCCGCGAAGCCTGCCCAGTCCCCTGCCCCGGCCACTGAACATGCGAGCACCAGCAGCGCCCCCGTAGGCAAGGGCACTTTCGCGTGGCCTGCGCACGGTGACGTCGTCCGCAAGTTCGGGGCGAGCGGCAACAAGGGTATCGACATCGAAGGCAAGGTCGGCCAGCCGGTCAAGGCCGCGGCGGCCGGCAAGGTCGTGTATGCGGGCAGCGGCTTGCGCTCGTATGGCAGCATGATCATCGTCAAGCACGGCAGCGACTATCTCACCGCCTACGCCTACAACGAAAAGCTGCTCGTGAAGGAAGGCGATACCGTCAAGCAGGGCGCGACCATCGCCGACATGGGTACCGGCCCGAGCGGCACGCCGGCGCTGCACTTCGAAGTGAGAAAGGCGGGCGCCGCCATCGATCCGATGCCGCTGCTGGGCTCGGCCGGCGGCTGATTCCGCGCGTGGACACGCGGGCGAGGGGAGCGGAGATGAGAAAGATCGTGTGCAGCGTGTTGGTCGCGGTATCGGCTGCGGTGCTGCTGTCGGGCTGCGATCAGCAATCTGGCGAGGATGCAGTGAACAAGCTCAAGGCGTTCTTCAATGCGGTGAAGCCGGACACGCTGCTGCTCAAGAACCTGCAGCCGGGCGTCACGACCGAGGCGCAGATCCGCGACCAGATGGGCGAGCCCGAGACCGAGCGGAATTTCACCGACGGCAGCAAGCGCCTCGAATATCCGCGCGGTCCCGCCGGCACGAATACCTATATGGTCGACCTCGATGCCAACGGCCGCTTCGTGTCCGTCACTCAGGTCCTGACGGCCGCGAACTTCGCGAAGGTTCGTCCCGGCATGACCATGGACGAAGCCCGCAGGCTGCTGGGCAAGCCGACGACCATCGCCGAATATCCGCTCAAGAAGGAGCGCGTGTGGAGCTGGCACTGGCTGGAGGACGGCGTGAACCAGGACGCGATGTTCAATGCGCACTTCGGTCCGGACGGCACGGTGGTGACGACCTCGCGCTCCGAGTCGATCCGCGGCGGTCAGCACTGACCGCTGCCTTGCATCCCATGGCACGCCTGGACAAGCGCAACGCGTATCGTCAGCCGATGGCGGCAGCGGCGCGTTATCGGGAACGCGCGGCGAGTGGAGCGAACCCGGATGCCTCCGTGCTGTGGACGTGTACGTGCGGACATGCGTGGGATGCATCGCCCGAATCGGCGCAGAACGTGCGGTGCATGAACTGCGCATTGCAGCGTCGCGATGCGGCCACGCGGCGCCTGCGCGACATGGCGCAGGCACGCGGCGGCGTGCTGCTTTCACCGTGCTATGTCGACGACGCCACGCCGCTTCAATGGCAGTGCGCGTTCGGTCATGTCTGGAGCGCCCGGGCGGAGCTTGCGCCGCGTGTCTGGTGCACGGAATGCGCGCGGCGGGTGTTTTCGCGGTATCGCTGAATTTGTTTGGTTGTTCAGCGTTGACTTCAGCGTGACAGCAAAAGAAAAAGCCGGCGTGAGCCGGCTTTTGAACATCGTGTTGTCGGAGCGTCGGCTTGTTTGCCTGCGACTCACAGGGCCGTTGTCAAAAGCATGCGCGTGTTGTGTTGTGATCCGGCTTGTGCGCTTTGCTTCCATCAACGAACCGTTCGAGTGCCGCCCATCCTGTTTCTCGGTCTCTCAGCGCGCCGTACTGCTTCCCCCCGTGCGCTAAGGACAAGTATCGTGAGCGTTCATTCGTCTGACTGTTCGGTCGCAAACATTTGTTCCGGTTGCTGCATGTTTTCCGGGAAAGTACGGATGTCATGTGTTGCGAACACGCCACCGTTCTTTTTCCATCACGCAGGTTGAGCGCGCTTGAGGCCCGAGCGCATGCTCGCGGCGAGCAGCGATTGCGTGACCATCCGGGCTTCCGCCTGCGCGATATGCTCGAGCGTCGCTTCCTCCAGTTGCTGACCGAAGAGCGCGAGCGCCGTGCAGAGTTGAGCGTGGGCGTCGGCATCGAGGATCCACGCGCCTTCGGCTGAGTGATGCGTATCGAGTGCGACGAGCGCTTCGTGTGCGACCGTGATGGCGTCGGCGCAATCGGCTGCGTGGCCCAGCTGACACAGTTCCTCGGCAACCAGAAGGTGACGGCACAGCGTCATGAAGAGCGTCTGCGAGCCGTGGCCGCGATCGAATGCATCGAGTGCGGCGTAACACTGCAACAGCATGCCGTCGATCATCGGCTCGCGCGCCGCGCGGCTGTACGTCAGCGAGCGGAGCAACGGCGACATGGCCGGACGGCCGGATTTCATGCTGGTCGATTTCTTCTTCACAGAAGCACTCCCGATAGAGTTTCTCGCGTAGGCCGGCGCGTTGCGCGACGCCGGGACGCGGGTTGCGCGGATGCATTCGACATGAATGCATCTTCGCACCGGAAAATTAGGCTTGTCTTAAGCGTTGAGTCTTTTGTTTCAGGCGGGCGTCAAGGTCTCGCCCGACACGCGCACCTTCTGGCCGACGGCCACGCCCGGCGCGGCGTCGTAGTTGAAGCTGCGCACATTGCCGTCGTTCATGCGGACCTGCACCTGATAGGTGGTCGTCTTGTGAACGACGTGCTCGATCTGGTTGCCCGCGAGGCCTCCGCCGATCGCGCCGAGAATCGTCGCCGCCGTGCGGCCGCGGCCATTGCCGATCTGCGTGCCCGCGAGGCCGCCGACCACCGCGCCGCCGATCGCGCCGATGCCCGTCGACGGCTGCGCGGTCTGCACGGCGTTGACGGCGGTCACCTGGCCGGCGTAGGGATCGTAGGCGGGGACGGGATTCTGTGCAGGCTGGACGGTCTCGCGAACCGGCTCGACGGCGCGCGCGGGATTCACGTGATGTCCGCGTACTGCGCGCGGCAGGGGGGTGTTCTTCTGGCTTGCTGGCTGCGACGGTGCGGTTCCCGCAACTTGCGCATCGACGAGCGGTGAGGCCGTGACGGTGGTCGCGGTCGCTTTCGACGACGGCAGCAGCCCGGTCATCGCCGCGATGCCGGTGCCGCACGCAAGGATCACCGACACGGCCGCAGCCGCGACCAGCGGATGAATGCGCGACGCTTTCGTCGGGACGTCGGACTGGATCTGGGGAAGGGCGTTCATGGCGGTGACTCCGGTTGTCGGCATGCGAAGCGCGGGTGCCTGTCTGCCATAAACGCGATGCCGCGCGCGCGGTGGACGCACGAGGTGTGACATTTGTAAGCAAACGTCGTGGGACCTTTGCGAGCCCGTCATTCGTTGGCTCGTATCAGCGTGCGAGAATCGAGCGCGGCATTGATGTCCGCCAATTGGAACGACTGACACCGAGCTTCAAAACATGTCAAGGCACGAAGAAGACGAGTTTGAGATTGTCGAGAACCCTGATTACGTCCGGGTCATGCCGGAGTACACGTCGAACGGCATATGGCATTCGATGGCATGCACATGGATCCGGAAGAACTTCCGGTGTCAGATGATCTGAAGGCGCGGCTTGAGCAGTGGGCTGACTGGTACAACATCAACGATGATTTCAATCCGCCGGAGGAGCGTCGGAACCGGTTGGACTGGACCAAATTCAGTGCGGAGGGAGTCGCGATTGCGCGCGCTATCAAGCAGGCGCTGCCCGCTTGGACCGTGGTCTGGTGGGATGAGAAAATTCTTAGCGAGCTTGTGAACTTGGGCGAGACGCCGCAGCGCAGTCTCTATGCATTTGAAGTGACGTCGGACGGCACGCTTGAACCTCTGGAGAACGAGCCGAACAGATAGCGCGGGCACCGGCTTGGGTGGTTCAGGACGTGTTATCGGGAAGGGTAGCGGTGCCGTGTAGCAATCTGTCTTCGGGAATTGCCGGCACCTGAGACGGACGCCACAACGCGCCCTACCAGAGGATCTCCGCAGCCGGAACGCAAAAAAGCCGCTGTTCCTTTCGGAACAGCGGCTTTTTCTTGAAGCTGGTGGCGAATCAGGGATTCGCGACGTTCGCTGTCAGAACCCTGTTCCGCCTTGCTTTGCGGCTGCTACACGATGTTAGGATAGCAGGTCGGGGTAACAGTTCAAGAGCGAGGTTTCAACAGCAGTTACGTCAGCAAGTGCCTTCTGCGGGAACAGACTGTCGTTTCAACGCCTTCCAGTAACGAGTGAATCGGCCTTTTCCTTTTGGGTTTGCGCGGAACGGCGCGGCGAGATTCGCGAGATTTGAAGCCGGTAAAGGTCTTTCGTTTCGTTTCGCTTCCGTGCCGAGGCACCCCAAGCCATCCGTCTTGCCAAGGTGCCTGGGGAAAGTAGCATCCCGACTGGGACGATGCCTCTCCGCGGTTGACGTGCAGGCGCGTTATTTTTTCATTGCCGCTCCAACAGCGTTCAAATGCTCTTCGTAACGATTGAATGAATCATCCTGGCGCAGGTGGGAATAGTTCTCAAGGACGGTTCTGAGCTTGTCGTGCAGCAACTCCGCCGCGGTAAGGTAGTCGCCGGGGTGCTTGCGCAGCCAATCCGTTGCGACGAGATGCCGAATAGCATGGGGCGCGAAGCCTGGCGTTTCGGGGATGAGCTTACGGGTGCGACGTGCCACTTGCTTGTTCAGGTTTTGCCACTTCTTCCCAGTCTTTCCCGGGAATACCCAAGCGCCACTCGGATTGCTCTTCAGAAGCCGCGGGCGGTGCTCGCAAAGATATTCCTCGATACGATGATTCATCGAGCGTGGGAGTGGCGCGTCGTAGTCGGTCTGTGCGGCGTGCCGGTCATTCTTAAAATCTCGAGCACCAAATCGCAAGCGCCACTGCCCGTCTTCCCTTTGATAGAGTGAGCCGGTACCGTTTTCGCGCCAAGTCATGAGCATGCAGTTGCGCGCTCTCAATGGATTAGCCAACAGTACGGATAGCAGTAATGCATCGCGTTTGTACACACTTTCTTGGATGCTTGCCGGCGCGGCTTGTGCAGCCAACTCGTCAAGAGCCTCGACAGCACGAAACAACGGCGCGAGCGGTTCGGACAGATTGAGTAATCCTTGAATCGGTTCGTAAGGCTTACGAGATTGTTCTTTGGCGTCGCGTGCCCATCGCCTGTAGAGCTGATAGGCTTCGGAACAAGCGTCAGCCCACGAACGCCTAGCGTAGTGTGCCGGAACTCGGGACGCGAATGACGGCTGCTGCACTAGGTAACCGGTTTTGGCATTCGTCAAACTTGCCCCCAATGCGCAAAAGCCCGCGTGACCGGCATGGACCGTTCCATCAGAACGGTCGCTCATGAATTCGAGGTAGCCCTCAATTGCAGACGGCACGGCGAGCCATGCAAGCGATTGGGCCGCGTCTGCGGGCACGCCAAACCCGCCGCATTCTATAGGAAGCGTTAGGAAGCCGATGAAGCTGCGCAGACGGTTCAAGGCGATATCGGCAGTGGGGCAGCCCCTGTTTGCCCGACGCGCATGTGGCGAAAGGTTGCGCCCAATCTTGTCGAACGGCAGCACCCGCCACGAACCCTCGTCGGACCGCTCAAGCTGCGGACTTTTCGATGTCTTGTAGTCGAAGAAGTCAAACCACTCTCGGAGAAACTCCTCCGACATGTCAGCGTATGACAAGCGATATTTTTTCTTTGTGTTCAGGCGGTGGCGTTCGCGAAAGGGAATTGATTGGTGGGACGACTGCGCGTTGGGACTGGTTTTCGGTGGAATTAGGGCCAGTAGTGCATCTCGTTCCAGCCCCAACTCGACCTCTATTCTGTGAACAGACGCAAATGTCCGTCTATCAGGGTAGCCGCCCTTGAGCCAGCGTTGGATGGCGGACGTCGAAGCACCAGCGCGCCTGGCGAGTGTTTTTGCCGCCAAGCCTGTCGATGCGATTGTGTGTCGAAGCAGTTTGTGAAACGGACTTTGATTTTCGACCGTAGGTGAGCCCACTGGCATACGGACGGATGGGCTTCGCAATGAGCAAACGACGCTGTGCCAAGCGCGAAGATGGCTGCGTCGGTCGCTTTTCGTTCGCGCCTTGACATCTAGGGAGTCAAGGTATGACTGCAACCCTTCGTCGAATCCGGTGAGAAATTCGCGTCCGACGTTTGCGTCTTCGGTCTTTCCTGAAAAAGCCAAATACGAGTGCAGCGTCGATAAGTGGTTACGAAGAATCTGCGTTGCGGTTGAGACGGCTACTTCTGCAGGCGTGACGAGGTCACGTTTTCTTGCGGCGATTACTTCATTGTAGGTTATGGACATCGAGGAGTCTTCAAGGGCACCGACGAGCCGCCAAGATTGAGATGGGCCTTCGTTATGGCAAAGACGCAGACGATAACGAAGATATTCCAAGTGCTTGATTTCACGTGAACTAGCCATAGGACCTCCAGACATTTGCCCCCCAGGCAGATGCCCAGCCGTCCGTTACGTCTTTGGCGGGACCGATGATGCGTGGTTGATGGTTTGCTATATAGAGATGCCGCTTAAATGCGCTTGCGCGAAGCGCTGCAAAGCAATAGTCCGGAGCCGTCATGTAGCGACTTACCTATCAGGGGCGTGGTTTGCGAACAGCTAGGGCGGTGGTTGGAGGATGCGGAACAGGCTGCCGCGACGTCGAACCGTGCGGAGGTAATGCGGATTTGGTTCGCAAAATGCGGGACAACTGCCGTTATGACCTTGGCGTGTCCTGCGCGGAGCAGAAACAAACGAAGCTCGTGACGTCAACTTCGACGCACAAGTCCGCGCTTCTCCCAGCGTATAGCGAGGCGATTGTTACTACGTTTTAGATGGAAGCCGCTGCACAGCCGTTTCAACGAATGAGGCGGGTCCGTCGAGTGAGCTAATTCGTGAGATTCGTTGGATGGCTCAGTAGCTTCGATGCCCAGGGATAGCGTTGCGGAATAGAGTGCTGCAAAGCGAACGGATATTCCTAAAGCGGGGGGAAATCATCGACTGAAAATATGCCGGTCTAGTACAACACCACCCTCGGGTACTACCATCGCGGTCCACGTTGTCATAACGGATGATGGTTCGTCCGCATTCGGAGGCGGGTGACCGCTGACTGCCGCCTACGTTTTAGAAGTTGTGTCAACAGCCTTCTTTCTCCGGCCGGTCTTGATTGGCGTCGGTTCTTCCGTCGGTTCTGTCAGCAGAAGTGACTCTTCAACGCCGAGCGCCTTCGCAAGGGACACTAGGTTGTCCAAGGTCACGTTAGCCAGGCCTCGCTCAATGAGACCCACCTGATTCCGGTGCATGCCCGCCTTCGCGGCGAGGGCTTCTTGCGACATGCCCACCTTGCCGCGCAACAATTTTAGATTGGTCGCAAGTCGAAGGCGTGCAGCCGTTTGCTCGGGTGTCGTGATTTCATCCATCGACAGGAGCATTCACTATCGGCAGCGATGAATCTACCCTATTTAAATTTCCACTTTATAAAGTGGAACACTATACAGTTCATGATTATCGTTTTAGACTGTCGCGTATCCCCTGAGCCGTTCGCTGGTCAACGCTGGCGGCCTCCAATGACCAACCGTTGTCGGCGGGCGGCTTGGAATGTTGCGTGGCTTCCTACCGTCAGAAGTCTGGGATGAAGATGGTCAGCCGGACTGCACTTTTCCGGGGCTGCGCAGGTCACTGGACATTGGCTGCCACACGAACTTTGAATTCCAGCCGCGAATGGTCAATCAGCTTAAAGATGTATAGGAGCAGTAGCAATGGCAGTCTATGTAGTCGACCACGCTGAGTTTCGAGAACGCGAGGACTTGGTCATCGGCGTGTATTCCGGCCAGTTCGGCTACAACATGAGTTGCTTCCAAGAACTGCTCGGTCCTTGCATTCACCATGGCGGTTCGCGCGACATATGGGCCGACGCGTACCACGCATTGCAGCGCTACGAAAGCGCCGAGTTGATTGGTGGTGTGGACGCCGATGCGCCGCTCACGCCATCGCCAACGCCAGCGTCCTCAAAACGGAAGCGTGATATGCATGTCACCTGTTTCGTCGAGAGGGCGTGCGACCGAGTGCAGGACGCGGCCGGGCGCTTCACGGTCGCTGTTGATGCGAAAGGGCGCATTAGCGGCGAAGCGGTGGCGACGAATCAGCGAACCTTGCGCGTTGCTGGCGTGCGTGTTGACCCTTCTCAATCGATAAGCGAAGTTTGTCTTGCTGTATTGATGCACCTATCCAGCATCCAACACCACGCTGTCGTCGACGACTTGATGACACGTATGCGACGAAGGAATACGCAATGACTTTGAAGCTCACCTGTGGTCGTCTCGTTGTATGAACTCGTGTAGCGTGACCAGGATGAACACCGGTCGGTTGAAGAGCGCGGCGATTGAAGCGTTCGCCATCTAGCGACGCGACGACGTGAAACTGGAGACACGTGTAATGCGGTCAGTCGCGCGTCGCCGCGGTGTGGTGGTTCTGCGCTCAGAGCTGAACGCGCTCGGTAGTCGCTCGCAACTCACGCGCGTACTCGCAAATCTCGTGCGTCGCGGTGTGTTGGTGCGGGTCAGCCTTGGCGTGTACACGAAGACCAAGGTCAATCGCTTCACTGCGAAGCGCACGCCGGCCGCTTCGTTTGAGACGGTTGCGGCCGAGACTCTTCGGAAGCTCGGGATTGCAGTAACGCATGGAAGTCTCGCAGCCGAATACAACGCAGGGCTGAGCACTCAGATTCCTATGCTTCCGATTGTGAATACGGGGAAACGTCGTATCAGCCGGCGGATACAGGTTGGAAGCAAGAGGTTGCTCTATGAGCGAGATGCAAGGAAGCCAACGGCGCAGTTGACACGGACGACAGGCGTGACCGAGGACTGAGGATGGCGAAGAGTGCGGGCGGAGGCGCAGATTCGGTTGAAATACATACTGCGGTCGCAGTCTATCTCGGAGACGGTAGTGGTCCGAGCTTCGACGTGGTCTGCGATGGGTTGTGTACCCAACAATCAGGGTCAATCTGGCTCCGTGCTCGGGATGCACTTTCGCATCCGTCGCCGCGCGGCCCCTACTCTGTTGCAAATCGCTTCTTCATTGTGGTCAACGAAGTTGCTGGAGACGGAAGTGCCAGTGTTAGCGTATTAACGAAGCGCATCATTGACGTGTCGTGTGAGCATCAGCTCCTTAGCGCGTTAATACGGGCGCCCCACGCCACCAACTCGCCAGTACGCGTTTCCTTCAAGATAGGTGATGATGTTGTAACGCTGTCGCGTAGCGTCCTTTCCCGATTGCTAGCGGAAGACTAGACCGAATGAAGTTTGAGCCTGTATAGCGGCCGACAGGCACCCGCTTTCAGTTCTGCGCACCGACAATATTTTCATGAGCTGCAACTATGTCGACGTCATTCTTTCCGCAAATCAAGGAGCTTCTCTTCCAGCGTGGCATCTCAATGGAAGCCTTCAGCCACCTCGCGGGCATGACGCTGCCCGAACTGACTGAGCTGCTGGCAGATGAGCATGATGTCAGCGGTGCAACGCTAGACAGAATCGCTACCAGGTTGCGCGCTGAGTGGGTGCTTCTGCCGAGCGAGCATTCAACGGCAGTGCGGCGGTTCTTGGAAGCGAACGGACTCGAGCCAGACTACGCAGCACCGAGCGCAGCGGAGCTCTACCTGAGAACATTGTCGAAGTCGAGTAGTTCTGGCGACGATGAATGAGATAGAGCGCTCGAATTCGAAGCTATGGACGAACAGGATATGGTGAGAGTCGACGCGTTGCTTTCCGAGAAGGTCCTTCGCAAACAATTGGGTGTGAGCAAAACGAAGCTGGCGGTGATGGTGGCTGATGGTCGCATCTTTGCCGTCGACGTGGACGGGGTGAAACTCTTCCCAGCGATTCTCGGCAGTTCCGGTTTGCGCCTTGACCGACTCTGGAAAATCTCAAGGATTATCGCGCCGGCTTCGCCCGCAATGCGGCTGGACTTCTTGACGCAGCCATGCGCTGCGCTTGCGGACCGGATTCCTCTGGACATGCTGGATGACGACCGGGACTACAAACAACTTCGGGCTTTTGCAGAGGCATGGGCTGCAGGTTTCTCTCGTACGTCGGTCGTCGTGTGGGACGCTAACGCAGTTGAGAACCTATCAAGTGCGAAGCCAATCTATACCTGCGTAGCGGCAATCGACCCACGCCGCCCCATGTGGCGGCGTGCGCTGAATGCAATTCGCTTACCCGGCTATACGCAACCTGTCGATGCTCCCCTGGCGCCGCGGGAAGTAGTCATAGTTGTCGAGCGCGCGATGGCTGGCCAAGGTGGAACTGTGCCTGAGGCGGGATTTGTATGTCACGTGCAAGGGCAATTTCTCAGGATGACGGTGTACGCCAGCAATGGCGCTGACAGCGCTCACGAGATGAAGTTGACGACGAAGCAGCCGACTGTAGTCGATGTCGCCGACGCGCTGTTCACGCTGATTGCGAAGGTGAATCGTAAAGCAAACTTGGCGACTGGCGAGGTGCCTACGAAGAAGTGACCAGTGGCTGGACTGAAATAGACCTCTCTGGCGAGAGGGCAGAAAGGCTGAGGAGGCTTACCTCGTCTGAGCTGAGAGAAAAAACTCTATAACGGGGTGAAAGACAACATGACCACGAACAACTCTGAGCTAGCGGTGTTCGCACATATCGACGGCCAATGGGAGAGTTGCGGTCAACTCATTCTAAGAGAAGAGCGCGATGAACTCTGCACCTCACTGTTCGAATTCAACGAATCTTATAGCAGCGGCGAACGTTCCATATCGCTTGACCCTCTCGACCTCTTCATCTCAGGCCCGCCTTACACGCCGAATACGTTGTTGGCACCGAAAAACGGATTGCCGTACTTCGGCGCTTTACGCGATGCAACACCGGACTCGTGGGGACGGCGCGTAATTGAAGCCAAGCTTGACGCACCGCTAAACGGTCTTCGAGAGTCGCAGTACATGCTGCATGCGAGCAGCGACCGTGTGGGGATGATTGATGTCCGACGAACTTTTGATGACCCACCGTTAGAGCAACGTGACGATTCGTCGAATCTGGAGAATCTCGCTCAGTCTGCAGGACTCATAGAGCAAGGGTCGCCCATCGCCGACAAACAGCGGGACATCTTTGCACAGGGCGTCGGTCTGGGCGGTGCGCGACCCAAAGTGTCTATTCGCGACGAAGAAGGAGTCCTCTGGCTCGCGAAATTCTCAAGTCTGGGAGACCGGTTCGCAATACCCGCTGTTGAATGCGCAACTCTGCGGATGGCAGCGAAAGCAGGTCTCCGAGTGCCTGACGTTACTACTGTGCGTGTAGGCGAGCGCGACGTTATGCTTATCCGACGATTTGACCGATTTTGGAAAATTCCGGGAACCGCGGGACTCGATGAAGTCGAGCGGATGTCGAGCTTTCCAGGCGCAGACCTGGTAGAGCACCGGACACCGTTTATCAGCGCGCTCACGCTCATCGGATGCGATGAGTCTGAATCTCGAAACGTGAAGTATTCCGACTTGGCGGCGATGATGCTTCTCTACTGCCATCCCGACATCGTCCGAAGCGACATGCGTGAGTTGTACCGGAGGATGGTTTTCAACGTATTCACAACGTGTGATGACGACCATCTCCGCAATCACGGCTTCACGTGGGACGAAATGATTTGTGGGTGGCGGCTGAGTCCGCTATACGACGTTGTCCCGCGACCCAGCGTCTCCAGTGAGCGATATCTTCATTTAGGTGTGGGTGCGCAAGGTCGTCTCGCGACGATAGATAATGCGCTAACTGAACATTTCGCGTTTGGCCTGTCCGAGCAAGACGCTGCAGAAGCGATTTTGGAGGTCTGGGGTGTCGTACAGGATTGGCGGCGCCACTATGACGCATCGGGTGTTGACGGAAAGGACATCCAGACAATCGCACCAGCATTTCGCAGCATCGACGACGTAGCGAGCGAAGACGTGCGGCGCGCCTTGCTGAAGACCTAGAGCCGCCAAGTCTATGACAAAGGTCAGCGACGAATGAGCGAGTACATAGAAGTATTGGCTGACGCTTTGGATTGAGGCGCCGAGCGTCGGGTTCGCTAAGCGGGGCAGTGCCGTGGGGACGATGCAGTGACTAATTGCGCGAACGGGCGACCAACGGCGGCATAGGCGCGCCTTTTTCGTCGTTCTCGACGCCCGGCATCTTTGCAGCCTAGAACATCGATTCTTTCGCTGCCCTTCCGCGCGGGTTGAGTGGACAACCCGCGAAATCTGGCGAAGTCGGTGACGGTGGCGTGAGCGGCAAGCGTTGCTCCAATCTTTTTGTTCGCCGACAATAAAAGCGTTCCTGATGCCAGTCCAGGAGCGTTCCTAGCAGGGGGTCAAAAAGCCGCCAACGCTTGCCAGCAAAGGCAGGAACGCTTCTCCATATTAGCCGTATTTTTCCGAATCCGGAGGGGTCTCGACCCCTCCCTGCGGTCAAGTTTTTTGTCGTTTTGTCGTCAGGAACGCTTCGGGGGGAAGCGGTTTCACGCCGTTCTCATTTCTCGGTCCGCGCAGCGCCACTCGGCTGCTGCCTCCTCCGGATAGTCTCCCGGCCACTCCGCTGCGAGCATTTGCACGGTGTGCGCCGCCTCCCGGACGGCCTCTTCTTCCTCGATTCCCGCAGCCATTGCCCTCATTGAGCTGGAAACAGCCTGCGCACAATCAAGGCGGTCGAGCGCCCTCCGCAGTCGCTCACGCATCGCATCCCGCAGGTTCAACTCCCGAGCGACGACCTCCACATCAATAACGATGTCGGCCAGCAACTCCGCCAACAGCTCCGCGATTTCTGCGCGCAAGCGGTCATTGCAGCCAACCAGCCGAGCTGCGTCCGAGTTTTTCGTGCGAGATTCCATCGGACGTGTAGCGCAGTCGTTTAATGCGCTGCCCTCGAGGCTCGGTACTATGCTCACCTGGGCGCCGCGGATAGACCGGACCTATGCTGGCGTGAGACCAGCTATGTAAAATGGATGCAAAAATCAAGCAAAGACGGGAGCGAAGATGCGCGCGCTCTAAGTTGAACACCTGCTTCACAATACGAACTGACGGGCGGTCGGGCAGACCGTCTCCTGAACCGGTACGTTCTCGTTTTCAACTTCACGCCCATCTATGGTCGCAAAAACTCTTCCAACCAAACTTTACAAGTACCGCGCATTCAACACGACAACCCTGCGCATGTTCAGTCAAGCGGAGGTTTTCTTTGCGAAGCCCGCCACCTTTAACGACCCGTTTGACTGCAACCCTGAAGTGCACGTCGATGTGGAGTGGCGCGAAGTGGAGCGTCTGTGGAAAACTGTGATGTTGCGGAGCATGGCTCGCGACCGCGCAGCACAAGCTCTGCAGTCGTACCGATACAATTCGACGGAAAATGGCGGGACGCATGACGACGACGAAGATGGAACCGCGACCTATCTCAACTATTTGGTTCGGGACATCAACGCATACCTGAAAGAGCGATTCAACGACTTTGGTGTTCTATCCTTGGCGTCGAACTGGGACAATCCGCTCATGTGGAGTCATTACGCCGATGAGCATCGGGGAATCTGTATTGAATATGAGACCGATGACCACCGCTGCAAAGACCTCAGGCCGGTCAATTATCGTTCCAGCCGTTTCATCCACATCAGCGACTTGCACCAGTGGCTGTTGAAACGCTCGGCAGCGGCTGAGCGCAAAATTTTCGAGCAGTACTTCTTCGCGAAGGCGCCTCAATGGCGCTATGAACGGGAGTGGCGCGCTGTGTCGCAAAAGAGTGGTGTCGACGACCGGCCGTTCCGACTCCGTGCCGTTCATTTTGGGCTGCGATGCGATGTAGCTATCGTTACGACAATTGCCAAGCTCTTTGAGGACTACAAAGACGAGCCGAAGTTTTACAGCGTGATGGCTCGTGCAGATGGATTTAAGCTCCGTCGTGTCGAACTGGATGGATGGGAAATCGGTGCTTTTGGCGTTCGCGATTCCTCGCACTTCGCTGCTGACGAGTGGGATTTCGACCCTCTGACGGCGAGTGGACAGATTTCTGGGCGCAAGCTAGGTTAGTGGGGCTGTGATTCTCAACTGCCTCAAGAATTTGCCTTACTGGCCGTTACCGCAGTCGGGCAATTAACTTGAGAGCAAGATGGCGTCCCGGCCGGATAACCCACCGTCCCGGCCGGATAACCCACCGCCCCGGTCGGATAGTCCTCCGGCCACCCTTTTGCCAGAATCCCACCGCCTCCCGTATCCGCAACTCTGCGTCCACCGCGTCGGTATTTGTCGCTGAGTCGTCTGTCCCCGTTGATTCCGAGACGCTTTGCACGCAGGCCATCGTGCCGAGTTCCCGTCGCAGGCGTTCGCGCATCGCTTCTCGCAGGCCAAGCTCTCGCGAGACGAGCTCGACGTCGTTCGCGGCGTCTGCTAACAAAAGGTCTAGTAGGTGCCACTGGCGTAGCGCCGGGCCGAGTCGGGCGGGTGCCCGGCGCTATCATTGACAGGTAGCGAGGTCATCCGCCGTGTAAGGGAGTGCTCTATACGGCTGAACAATGGATGGAGGGCGGCTATCAGCTTTTGCGCGGCTCGCGCCCGCTTGTTGGCACGCCATCAGGTGACCAGTAATCCTCGGTCTGGCCGGAAAGGAAGACCTTTGTTGCGGCCCGCTGTTTCGACTCGTATTCGAGCACTTCGGACTTTGTAAGCATGCCAGCATTCGCGCCGACTTCCCCTCGCCAATGAGCTCCCCGACATGAGCGCGGGAAACGAACAGCATTCCAGCGTCTCCTTCAACCGTGACAGGATTCCCGGTTCCCAGACATACTTTTCGCCTCCATCCCACCAACCCGAGCCTGCGCTTTGACAGTCTAGCTCGGTTGTTTGGCGGCAGTTGGCGGCGTAGCTGACGCGATACGGCTCTTCCTCCGACTCAAGTGTCCCGGGTGCTAGTGAGCACTCACGTTGCTGGGCATCCAGCGGGCAGCCGCGCGTAAGCGTCAATCTGAGGCCGTCTTGACGATCAGAACTTGACCTCTGAGAGCCGCTGATTCGTTAGCACGAGATCGAAGGCGGCGGGATCGAAGCTG
>NZ_JARUXT010000001.1:453643-704332 GCF_031451075.1 Caballeronia sp. LZ043
ACGCCGCGACGGCAACTTGCCGCCGGTACTCTGGTGTGTAATTCGGTCTGCCTTTGCGGTTCGATGATCGCGCATTCCGTGTGTCCAAAGTAGTCCCCATCACTTGAAGTAACGGACATTACTTTGAACACCGGCTTCAGCTCTGTCCATGCGGCCGCAGAATGACGCTTACAGCCGCGCCGCGGATGGTGCTTCCAAAGCTTGGAAGTCCCGGGCGTGGCCGGCTGCCGACCGGTTTCACCGGCGGCACCTAGCCATGCACCACCGGCGCCAAATCTGGCGGGCAATCGAGGAAACGCCAGACCAACGGATGGTAAGTAGTAAAGTAGCTTCCCCCTGCTAACTCCAGCCGCCGCCGCTCCACCGCCCCCGGGCCGGGAGTCTTCCGGCCACTCCCTTGCATGTGATTCCACCGCCGCTCACATCCGCGGCACGATGTCGTCGTTGCCCGCAAACAGACCCCCGGTTTTATTGCTTCCACGGAATGACCGTTCGCAAGACCCGGTGCATGGCCCGGTTTGCCGCATGCAACTGGCGTCAGAATCTGCAGCCTCTAGTCTCCAATTTGATGTACTTGCACATTGCCGCCCGGATTCATGCTCGCTTGTGCCGCGGCTTAACGATGTCATCAACGTCCTTCAATGCACTCGGTAGGGACCGCGGCCAGAGATGCGACCTCCCTCAGATGCGAGGGTTCGTGTGAGAGACATCCTATTTGTCTAAAGAATGCCTCGATTCGAGCCGTTTACTCAGTCAGCAAGCAATTCGGCGGAGCAAAACTGCACGCGTGTTTCAATGTGCGAGTCTTGCGCAAGTTGAATTCTCCACAGTGCTTTGGGAGCGGTGAAAGTAAAGGAATATGGAACCGTACGAGAACATCGTCATAGGCAATTTCTTATACAGCCTTGGGCTTACCGTCGGGCAGGAAAGCCACGGGTCAGTCCGGCCAATGTGCGTAAACTTAATGCAGCAAACACCGCTAGACGAAAGTCTGGGTGACCTGATGGTCTCAAACACGGGCGTGACGAGACTGCTTGAGTTCAAGCGCAAGAAAAACGACTCAATCAAGGAAGAAACAAAGCGCGAAGTCCTATCCCGCGCACTTGGCGCAGGCCAGCACATGCTAGCCATATCTCGGGAGATTCATTGGTACATCGAGACGTCGGAAGAGGAAGGTGCCTTCGTTTCCAGGGCGGTGCCGTATATCGACTTCGTGGATGAGACTGTTCCCGCCACCACAATAGAACGCTTCACGTCATCGGTCGCCAAGGATGCTGTCTCGAAGGTGATTGACGAAGCGACGCGTGCCTCATACGAGGCCTATCTAGCGTTGGTGTCTGTCTCGCACGGTGGCCTCCAAGGTTCATCCGGCGGATTGCTCATAAATTTAAGTCGGGAACAGGGGCTCCGCTACGTGCTCGTCCCAGACATAAGGGACCTGCTCCTGGACCATAGTCTGGTCCGCGAGGCGTACTTCGGGAGAGTGCAACAGCAATCTATGGAGTTAGAACGCGGGCATGCAGTAAGAAGCCGCCAACTGTCTTTAAAAAAAAAGCATAGACCGAGGTTTTGATTATGAATGGTGAAGTCCACGGCATGAAGTACGCCTATGACGCGCTGGGAACGTTGCTTGAGGCAGCAATGCGTGACCAGAAGTCGACGGCCGATGCTGTAAGAGCGATGAAATCCTTGACCGCAGCCATTGAGCAGCAGAGCCGGTCTATGCCCGCAGCAATCGTCGCCGATGTCAAAAGTCAACTCGATACAACAATCGAGGCCGCAGCAAAGACGCTCACTTCTCGGGTCGAATCGGCGAACTTGGCAGCAGATAGGGCAATGAAGGCGCTTGACCGTGCCGCGACCTTTTCGGTACTACGCATCTGCGCGCCCGTGTTACTGGTAAGTCTGGCGGCGATGGCTACATGGTATGGAGTGACCGCATGGTCCGTTTCCCGTCTTGAGCAGCAGAAGACGGACCTCGAACAGCGGGTCGCATATCTTGATAGCAGGGGCGGGCGACTCGACGTTACGTCGTGCCGGCTCGGCGACGGGCGCTCGGTGCCCTGTATCCGTGTCGATGAGACCGTATCGTACAAAGGTGGATATCGGATTCCGATTCGAGTGAAATAGCCTTCAATCCTTTTGATAGGCTTTCCGACCCGACACAACGCGGCGATGGTCGATGTCGGTGCTCGCCATTTGGCGGCGCACCGACATCTTTGGCGAGTGGTCTCAAATCAAACAAGCGGCCCAGATGGATTCCCACACGCGCGAACCAGAAGCGGAATCACCTGCTATAACAGCTACGGCGGCGTCCGAAGTTGTTCGAGATTTCGTGCGGGACGCCATGAAACGATTGAATGCCGCCATCTTTGCCGTCTTGGCAAGCCGGTACCAACGGGTTCTGTTCGTCGGCTTTGCACGTCTGAATGCGCCATTCGTTGCTGTCGCATCGGTAGGCGCTTCAGCGGCCCTAGAGCACGTCTTTCCGTCCAGCCTTATCAGCGTGGTTCTGCTAGCGATTGCCGGTCTTGCCGTGCTGAGCATGTTTGTTCGGGTGCGTAGAGAAAAATCGCTCTTGATGACCTCCGTGTACGGACGAACGATACGCGTACATCTTCCTCGCACTCAATTCAGGCCCCGTGACGCCCAGTGGCTAGCTTCGCAACTGCGAGAAGTAGTTCGCTTGGCAATGCGGGCGCGGGCAACGACAATCGCATTCGACTCACCATTGTTGGTGTCGTCCCGTACTTCTGCATTCCTAGCATCGCGTCTGCGTCAAGCGAGTGTGGCTGAGAAGACGAACCTAACTTTCGAGGCGGGCCATGCTCGGGAAGTTGGCCTTCTTCGGCAAAGGGCTTTTGGGCGGTACGCGCAAAGCTACTCACAGCTTCGGTCGGTGCGTCTGGAGGTCGGCGCAAATGGGCGATACCTTGGTCGCCGCATGCTGGTGCGCTTCGAACAGTAGCGGGTTCTGCTGACTGCGGGCCGTCTGATGACCCACCGCAAATCAATCGTATTGCCCCGAAAGACGAGTAAGCCCGCTCCGACGCACGTGGCGCCGCCCCAGAATGATTTCGGGCGTTCAATTCCCAGTCACGTGTCATCCGCTCGAACCGGGTCGAACGGAAAGGGGGCTGGATATGTTAAGCCGTCGATTACCGTCTCATGGTCGTCATGATGGTGTCCCGTGTGGGCTACAAAGAGCAAGTGCGCCGCCGATGCGAACGTGGTGAGTTGTTCACCGGGATGCTATCCAGGTCCGCAGACCAGAAGTGTCGCTACGGATTCCCAACAGGATAGCGCCGTCGCGGTGCGAATCGCTGCGGCCGTAGAAGTCGGCTCAGGCGCTGGTTGCGTCCCATTTGTGAATGTACACTTGCAGTTGCAGCTAATTTTAAAATAACCCTTGAAAGAGTATCGGCATGCGTTGGATTACAGCATTGAACTTACACCAATGGGCCGATACTATCCAGGCGAGAACGGCCTTTCCTAAACTTGTCGCCGATTTGATTAGAGCGACTGTGACCAGCATCGCTGACTTCCGGTTTCCCAATGGCGACAAAGGACAGGTCAGAGGTTTCGACGGGGAATTGGACGCACTCGGCGTTGCGCCTTATATCCCGGATGAAAAATCGATTTGGGAATTTGGGGTCACCGATGCGTCGAGTTCCAAGGCGACCAGCGACTATGAAAAACGTACTCTGCAAGTCGATGAAGCGACGCGCAAGCTGACCACATTTGTCTTTGCCTCGCCACGCGTGTGGGACAACCCGAAGGAGAAACTAAGTCATTGGGTTTCTGCGAAGCGTGACCTCGGACAGTGGAAGGACGTAAGGTACATCGACGGGGCGATGCTTGAAGATTGGTTGTTCTTGTGCCCCGCAGTCGCGGCGCGTTGGGCCAAAAATGTGCTTAAGGTTATGCCGCCGACTGGAGTGCGCAGCACCGAGGAGTTTTGGCATGAATTTGCATCTCGGTTTGCTCCGACGCTCGCCGAGGACGTTTTGCTTGCCGGACGAGAAGAGCAAGCTGTGGAACTCTTGCGAGGACTTAGTGGAGGCGTAGAAAGACCCGCCTACAGTGCTGACAGTCCCGATGAAGTCTTGGCATTCGCGATAGCCGCAATCCGGAAAGCCGAACCAGCGACGCGCTTTTTCTTTGAGGCAAGAACCTTAGTAGTCGACACGGAGGATGCAGCCCGTTCGTTCAACGGTCGAACCGACCTTATCTTTCTCCCGCGAGGGCAAGCTCGGGGACTCGCGGGCTTTCTCGCTCGGAGCGCTCCAACCATTGTCAGCGCGGGTGCCGACGAAAAACGCACTAATCATGTACTTTTGAATCGCCCTTCGAGTTCGGCACTCGGGAGGGCGTTTGTAGCCATGGGCCTTACAGAAGAGGAAGGTTATGCGATTGCAAGGCGTTGTGGTCGAAGTCTCGCCATCCTTGCGCGTCAGAGACCTAGCGGCACCGCGGTGACACCTGAATGGGTGGGTAGCGCCGATGCGTTGCTGCCGGCACTGTTTGCTGGGGCTTGGGAAGCAACGCGAAACTCGGACCAATCTGTTGTGCGCACACTTGCGTTTGATAGGGAATATGAGGCAGTAGAGGCACCGCTACGCAAGCTTGCCAAACTCCAGGACCCGCCGGTGGACCGCCTTGGAGATATCTGGACGATGCGTTCATCTGTCGACGCGTTCGTAAATCTCGGCCATCTGATTGGTCCGGAGCATCTCAAGCAGTTTGCTTTGGCAGCGAAAACCGTTTTTTCGTTCATACCAGCGACGCCGAGTGCTGATGACTTATTCGAAGCTCCATCCGAGCGGCAGTTGGGCCATAGTTCATGGCTCCGCGAAGGCATGATGACCATGCTTTTGCACATGGCTGTCCTGCACGAACAAGCTGATTTTTCCATTCCAGGGTCGACGCCCCAGCGATTTGTGGACGATATCGTTAAGGGGATACCCGCGCTTTCAAGCGACCACCGTCTCATTGCCAGCCTCGAGCGCAATCTCGCGCTACTCGCGGAGGCTGCGCCTATCCCTTTTCTTGACGCCCTCGAGCGCCTGCTCGAGGGCGACGCGTCGGCGATTCGGCCGATATTCGACGAGCAGAAGGGCTTTATTACCCCGCGTACATATCACACCGGCCTCCTCTGGGCGCTGGAAACCTTGGCTTGGGACGCTGGCCTGTTGCCGCGTGTCGCACTTTGCTTAGCGCGCCTCGCTGAAATTGACCCGGGTGGAAGCATATCGAATCGCCCCCTTATCAGCTTGCGAGAAATATTCCTAACATGGAGGCCGCATACGGCTGCGCCTTGCAAGACGCGAGTCGCGGTTCTCACTCAGATTATCCAGAAGGTCCCGGCCATCGCCTGGCCGCTGCTTGCCAAACTTCTACCCCAATTTCACGACACATCGAATCAAACGGCGCGACCAAAGCTGCGAGAGTTTGAGGCGGACCCTGAGGAGAAGCTCACGTATCGGTTGGTTTGGGACGCTCAGAACGCAGTAGTCAGACTTGCTCTTGCGCATGTTGGGAACGATGTCGACCGTTGGAGCACGGTAATAAGAGCTTTTGGTAACTTTCAGCCCGAGGTTTTCGAGGAAACTTGTATTCATTTAAGCCGAATGTTTGCTGAAACGTCTGGTGAGGTGCGCAATGACATCTGGGATACGTTGCGAAAAGAAGCCAACCGCCATCACGCATTTCCCGATGCCGAATGGGCGTTGGGTGCCGCTCAGCTGTCACGAGTTGACGCACTCGTGGATGAGTACCGACCAAATGACCCATCGCTTGAAAATACTTGGCTGTTTGACGACTGGCTACCTGCGATTGCGAAATCGTTTGCGACAGAGTCGGACCCTTGGGCCGAAATCGAGTCAGCGCGCCTTGGCGCTCTCAGGGAAATTGTTGAGCAAGGCGGCATCGGCGCGATAGTTGCGCTTCTCAATCGAGTCAAGCTTCCCCATCAGGTCGTCGGCGCAATACAGGCGTTGCATTTGTCACAGGACTTGTCAATTGAACTTGTGCGCATGACACTGGCGTCTAGCGAACAGCTCGACTTCGTTGTAGCCGCGCTGGTCGTGGACGGACTTTCCCGATATGGGGAGGAGTTCCTAGCGGCATTACGGCGAATCGTTGACTATCCGAAGCTCGAACCCGCGCGCGTCGCAAACATACTCATGGGATTGCCAGAAAACGACGATACGTGGACTCTGGTCGAAACTTTTGGGGAGGATACGAATACATCGTACTGGACCCGCAAGCAGCCAATCGAGGTGAGGGGCGACAAAGACGTATTGCTTCAGGCACTCGATAACTACGAGGCGAACGGGCGGGCGATATCAGCTATGCACGCGGTTGCTCGGCGCTTGCCTGATGTGCCGACTGCGTCGCTAATTCGATTACTCGATTCAGGTGTGCGTGAAATCAACACGTCTGGCAAGACTGTGGACACGATGACTCAGTACGTCGTAGAGCTGGTATTCAAAGAGCTTGAAACAAGGGACGACGTTGAGCCAATAGATGTAGCCAGGCGCGAGTTTGCGTATCTCCCATGCCTTGACCAGAGAAAAAAGCCGCTAGTATTGCATCGGCTGCTGACAGAACAGCCCATGCTCTATATGGAGGCTATCTGCGTTGTATATAAGACATCCGACGAAGATTCCACGCAGCTCACGGAAAACGAGCAGCAAGTCGCTATTGCCTCATACGAGTTACTCAGTGGAATCGAAGTAATCCCAGGGCAGAACGGTGACGATGTCGACGAAACCGCGCTTTTGAAGTGGTGTGAAGAAGTGCGTCGCCTAGCGGCAACGGCGAAGCGAAGTGATGTTACCGACTCCCGTATCGGGCACCTTCTTGCACACGCACCAGCGAGCAAAATTGATTTTGCTTGGCCACATGAAGCGGTGCGGTCAGCTATTGAGCTGTTTGCATCAGATGAACTCGAAAACGGCCTGATGGTTGAGCGCTACAACATGCGTGGCGTATATACCAAAGCCGTAGGTGAAGGCGGAACCCAAGAGCGTGCTTTGGCGGCGCAGTCGCTCGAATGGGCGAAAGCAATGCCCGAGTTCCCTCGGGCAGCGGCGCTCATGAGACGCATCTCTGAAGGATGGACACGTGACGCCGAGCGTGAAGATTTGCAGGCGGCACAGCGGCTCTTACGAGATTGAGTGTGATTTGCTAGGCCTTGTTGCTCGGCTCTATGAATACCGAAGCTACATTGTTCTGCCGGACAATTCGAAAACTATCAAACGCCGCCCGAGCTTTGAAAACCTCGACTCGCGCGTGCGTCGGCTGAACTGCCTCGGCGACGGTCTGGACGCTCGCGTTACACCGAGCACCTAAAATGACTTCTCGTAGCTTTATATGCGGCTCGAAGTTCAAATAGTACTTCCCGTCCTCTGGCGCTCTCTGGTCAAGGCGTGCAAACAGACGCCACTCTCGTTCGTACGACCAGTCTTTGAATTTTGTCGTGAGGATGGCATGCATCTGGTCTTCAAGTAGTTTCTTTCCGTGACCAATGTTAGCGAGCAACCCTGTTATGCGGTCTTCCTTGTAAGTGACCTCGTACGCGTCCGCTGCGTCCAAATCGAACCCGATGCAAACTCCCTGATGTTTGTTGCCGTAGTGGGCCCACATGACGGGACTTTCCCAGGAGCGCGATGTGCAAAGCATCCCAATTGTTTGTCTCCAATGCGAATGCAGCATCTGGTACACGCGGCGGGCGGTCTTTTCTCCCACAGCCGCCCCCAGTAGTTCGAAAGGGTCATTCAGCTCGGCAATAGTTGAAAGCTTGAATCGTTCTTCGCGAAGAATTTTTTCGGCCCATTTAAGTTCGGTCAGGTAGTAAAGTCGCATGCTTTTTTTCAGGGTCTCAGTGTTTATTCGTTCGCCGCAATAGTTACGTCGAGAGGGATGTTTCTGAAGCGACTCACTGCGGACACAAGTCATTGCATGTGAAAACGGTTCGCAAGTTCCATCAGCTTTGACAGATTCGTTTCGCCTGACACGCTAGCGTGTTCAGACAACTTCGTTATCACATCACGCGTACCATACGGCCAGTTGTTCGCATTTTCTGATAAAACTGCGGAGAGGAGGTCACACAGCTCTCTCGGATGGGTCAATATCGCTTCATCGACTTCGGCGCTGTGGTAAAGCGCCATAGACTGCGGGCGAAGTCTGACCAGGCGGGGAATCACCAATGGCGCGAGTTCAGCAAGTTGTTTTGGAAGGGCGAGACATAGCTCCACAAGCCTCTCTGACATTTGGTCTGTGCGAACCGCTTTCTGCCGTGGCCATACCGAAGCAAGGAAGTGGAGAACGAGTTTCGCAAATGGAGACGTCTGGTCTTGCGCCCAATGCTTCAAGTGAATTAGAACCATTGTTCTCAACTCGTCGTTCGCGTGAATGAGAACTTCGCGCAACTCATTGTCAGTCACTTCCTGTAATTCCAAATTCTTACGATTTCGGCCCCAACCGGCAAGGACCATTGCTGCTAGTGCAGTGGCGTCGCTCCGTCGCGAATCCTGCCGGGCCGCTAGTCTAAGAAATTGAGGTTTGAGCAGCGGATATAGTTCGACCTGCGGAATCTTGCTTGTCCATAGATAGCCAGCCCAAAATGCGCAATGCTCGGCCGATTCTCCTTCGCTATATGGCAACAATCGGTCTTTCGTCCAAACTGGACTGATGTGGAAAAGCCAGTTCAATCTGGCGGCCAAGAGGACAATCACGTGTAGTTGATGCTCTGCAGGCAGTTTCAAAAGGCCTGAGATTCTGTCCAGCCAAATATCTCGAATGCCCAAGGAGGAGTCTGACTCCTTGTAGTCAGGGTGGCCGAACCAAGTTTGCACCAGCTGGCCAGCGACGCTATTCATAGCCCTGCCCACCCAATCATGGTCCTCGGCATAGTTAGTTTCCACGGAAGGGTTCAAAGTCAATGAACGAAGCATTGCTTCCCACACTAGCTCGAATGCCTGTGGGCAGTGCACCCATAGTCGTTCACTATTAGTTGAAAGCCACTCGGAGACAGAACGTTGTATCTCCAACAGCTCTAGTGGGCTTAGACGCGCAATGCGCCCCGCTACCACCGTCAGGAATTGGCTGGACACATTCACAGACGAGCTGCCGTCGAGGAACTCGACCCACGCCCAAGCGACGAATCGCCCGCGGCGGGACTCGTGAGTGAGCACGCTAAGCGCGCGAGCCGGCTGCTTCGCTGATAGCCCTCGAAACGGACGATACGTAACCGCCGAACGTATCCGAAACTGCCGCTTTGCTTCTGCAGCGGCGAGCACTTGGTCAATAGGCAGCGAATTGAGAGCGACACTTTCGTAGTCAACGACTACCGACGTACCTTCTCCTACAGACGGGTGACCCACGAAGTCCAAGGCTTCTTCCGTCCAGCTGGTCGCAATGGCACGTAGAGAGGCAATAACAGATGGAGTATCAAAACGAAACGCGACGCCGTGGTCTGCTAGCCAATGAATGCGGTTTAGCCGATAGTACGCCGCAAGTTCATTATGGTCAGAACGTTCTTCTGCATAGGGAAATGGCCCGTCGACTAACCGAGCCTCAAGCGTGCAAATTGCTCTCTCGGTTAGGTCATTCCATCGAGTCTTCAGGGCGATTAAGAGGTCGGTTTCACAGGAGCCCAGCCAGAACGTGTCATCAGTGACTGTCGACAGGATTGTTGCTGCTTCGTCCGGCGTAGTAAGGTCCGCGCACCCCGTAGCCCAAATGAGCAGCCTCTCGAACACAGCGTTGTCGCGCGGCCATTGTTGCAACTCGCTTCGCGACGCGACTCCATCTATCTTGGCGAGTTCCAGCAGCATTGTTGCAAATAGTCGCACATGGCCAGTCAATCCGTTGTAGTTTGTATCGAGGATGTGACCTTCTGCATTGGACACTGAATCAAGGTGCAATCGGTCATGACCGTTCACTTCCGCTTCTAGGTCAACTGCCTGCCGAATGGTCTCCCGCAACGCGGCGACGGCTCGTGCGAGCATGTTCGGCGGGAACTTAAAAGGCTCGTGTGGTCGGGGATATTCGACGCTTACTCTGACAAGTTCAGCAACCGCGCAGTTTTGATTGACATCGGGGGCCACACTGTTGAATGGCCGGGACGCAGCAAGGCGAGGGTTATATATTGACATTGCCAAGGCGACTGTCGCCTTAGACCAGCCGTCTATGCTGGCGGCCCGCTCCACGGTGTATCTATCGCTATCGGGATTGACTTCCGGCTGTCGCCAACATCGAAGCAAAATACTCCAGCCCTGCCGGAGTGCCGGTGAATAACGGTCTGAATTGTGGACTAGTGAGCGCTCAATGTCGCGCTGAATCGACGGATGCAACGACTGCTGGTCCGCGGCCCACCACAGGGCAGCCGGCTGATGTGCAATCCTGCAAAGCCACCAGCCTAGATGTCCGAGCCGGGACGGCAGCGTCGAACTCTGCAAGTGGCTTGAACGAACGGCGGAAACTGCTGACTCGGGGAGATTGTCTCTATCTTCGACTGTGGTCAAGAACGCATCCCACGCCTCACTCGGGACCTGACGTGCTTCCAATCGATTGTTCGTGTTCGGTGGTTCCGGTTGAGCATCGCTGTCGATGCCGTAGTTATCGAATGGGTCATTCTTGTCATACGTCTCGGAATGCCAGTACAAACCCGGAAGCGAGTACCGGGCGGTCCGGTCAAAGACGCGCAGCCATTCTGCAGGCAACGTCAACGGTGAGTTCGCAAGCACCTCGGCTCCCGTTTTAGTAGCCGCAAGATGCGCGACCATTCCACGTTCATGTTTCGATAGCTGCGCTGGTCCGGCTTGGCCGGATTCGATTACGCGTCGGTACCAGCCGTCCGTATCTTTGGCCCTTTCTGCCCACGCCGATAGGGTGTTCCACAAGCCCGAGTAGTTGTCTGAACTATCGAATGTAAGCGGCGTGACCCCTCGGTGAGCCCACTGTTGTTTTGCTCGAAGTTCATCGCCTGAATGGAAGGCGAAAAGCGGATGGGCGGGGCGCTTGAATCGATTGAGAGCCTCAAGAAGGTACTGGACTGGCGGGTCGTCTGCCGCATATCCGACAAACACGATTGCGAACCGCTGCAAGAGTGCGAGAATGTATCTGGTAGCCCACCCATCTGATAGATACGCATGACCGAATTCGGCGCTTGAGAGTACAAACTCGTCGCCATCAGCATGTTTATATTGCTCATCAACGCGACCGTGCAGATGGATGATTCCTTGGAAATCGTTCTCGCGCTGCGGGTCGGGGAGATGCGGCGGAGTGAAAGAAGGGATGCTTGGATTGCATTCTTCGAATAGGCGGTCAAAATTTGTGGTAACAAGTCGCGGAAGCGAGCTTCGAGTCCGCGACAGGTCTAGCAAAGCCCGGTGTGGGCCTAGCGTATGATTAGGCGCAGGTCTAAGCGCGGTCACCACGGCTTCTCGAATGTCGGCCAGTTCAAATTCTCGTTCAAGCAGCCCGAACACTCGGTCGTAGGCCAACAAACCTCGAACACCCGACGTTTTCTCTGCGGCTCGGGCGTTCCTCAAAAGAGTTCTAGCTTCGCTATCTCCCGCAGAACCTAAGACCTGTAGCACGTTATCGGTGAGGGTTGCGAAGTCGGGCAATCCCGCTTCGGCTCTTGAAACGCCGGCTCCGCAAAAGAACAAGACCTGTCCTGCATCGCGGGCGACCAAAAGGTTGTCCGGTATCGATGGGCCGTTGGCAACGAAGCGCATTGTGGTCCCCGGTGTCGCGTATCAATGGATGGGTCGAACCTTCCCGAAATTCACAGCGTTTGCTTGCGAACAAGTAGCAACGTGTCGGTTCGAACCAAGTCCCAAACCGCATTCCAAGTCGGCGCGCTCTTGCAGCTTGCAAAGGCGTTTCCTAGGGCAACTATTGTCTTGCCCGCCGCGACTCTCAAAAGTGGCGACGCGTACAGATTGATTTTGCCAGAATATGAAAGCCGGCCGGTTTGGAGGTCAGACATCAAACCACATAATTTGGAAATCAGGACGTCGAGCTCTTCCTCGATGTGAATTCTTTGCTCGCTCTCAAGCAATTTTGTTAGTGCGTTGAGCTTCCGTTCAACCTGAAATTCAGCACCCCCACGCAGATTGGAAATTAGGTAGCTAATGCAACGTCGCGTCGATGCCGTTGGTTGTTCGTGCCTTGCGAGCCAAACTGATGCTGAATCAAGAGCATATCCGGTAACTGCCTCGTCTTGACTGCTGTCAAGATTGGCGATGAAACAGTCGAGCGCTGCGTCCTCGAACTCCGGCCACCACCTCGCACCGGCAAACAGCAGTGGACAAAGGGCTGAATCGATTCGCATGCCGGCATCCCAAATGGACTTGAACCAATCGTGATACCCGTGCGATTCGATGGCTTCGCGCGTCACCACGTCGGAAACGACGTAGTGAGTGACAGCAGCGATTGCTAAAAGACGGCCCGCGACGCCGGTGCGAAGCATGTCGTCAGTGGTTTTGCTTTCAGCTTCGATTGACAAGCGCTCACCTTCGCGGTGCCACCAGTTTCGCATTTTCTCCAACAAGTGCAGAAGCTCAGATTCTAACCACTTGACATCGCGACTGAAGATTGTACTGTTGGCGAGTTCGATGAAGAGAGTGTTATCTGGCATCCCTATAATTCGCCTACGCTCGCCGCCAATGTCCTCGTCACGTTCCATGTCCGGCACGTCTGTCTCGGCAAGCCAGTGTTTGAATGTTGACGTCACCTTCGCACGTTTATTTGGTGCTACTGGCCACATCAGAGCTATCGACCTTACAAACCCCTCAGCTCGCGGGAGACTTCCTTCCGGAACGTCGCGCCACACCAATGTTCCGAAACGTTCCTCTTGACGCTCCGTCATTTGCTTCGCAGCGAAAATCCAATGCAACGCCTTGAGATGCTGGGTCGCCTCGCTCGACTGGTTTAGAGAGGGCAACTGCTCAAGTTCATCGAGTAACTGGTCTGAAACAGTTGACAATGCGTGTTTCGGAAACGCGACATCTGGTCGCGGCAGCATTCTGGCAATGTCAGGCCACGAATAGCGGTTACCGGGCGAAGACGTCTTGCTGGTTGAGAGCACTAACAATCGCTCATAGAATTTCGCAATTTCATTCGCAGGAAGAAGAGACAGGGTCCGCTCGAATAAGGTCCGGAGCGACCGATGCATTTGATAATCCGACTGGAACAGCTTTAGACCATAGAGATGAATCGCCAGGTCGCATAGAGATATCGCTGATTCCACCTCTAGCCGGAAAGCTAATCTCGAAGCAATGTCTAGCATCGCTGAAAGTGAAAAACGAGTCGACCTGTCCAATCTGGTGTCTTCTGTTACCGATTGGATTCCGTTGAGGCACTGGCCGAAAATTGTACTGGCGCGCTCGGGACCAAGCATGGACACGATTGCAAGGTCGAGCGTATTCGCGCTTGAGCCCATTCCGGCACCAGCGCTGGCTCGCATAAGCAAGCGAAGGCTCGCGTTGGCAGCCCCCTTCAGAGACAGAATGCGAAAGCAGTTTTCCAGCGTCCGGGCACCGTAGCCCATGTTTCCAATAGCTGGCGGCAGTGAGACCCGCTCAATTAGCCGAACGTAAGTGTTCGCCGCCACCGCAGCCTCATTGCGGAGATACGGAGGCCTCTTTTCTGGCGGGACGCGACGTACGTCGAAATTGATAACGCTGCTATCGAGCATGCTTCCAGCGAGGTTCAGTTCGTATCTCGCGTCATCCATGATGGCGTATGGATGTTCCATATTATCTCGCGCGTTTTCGTTGCGTTCGACCTTCAGTTCCTGAACCTCCTCCACTTCAGTGTTTGCCTGTGCCTCAGCAATCCGCAATTGCAATCCAGACTCAGGAGACCACAAATCGCTCGTACTCGGAGCACTCTGCGAATTTGTCCCCGACAGATTCTTAGGGTCTCTTCGATTCGATGACATGAGAGCTTCGACAAGCCACTCACCCCATTGCTCTCGGGAGAGCAAATATGCAGATTCGCCGTCAAATTGAATAGCGTCTCTGATGTCATGCAAGCCACTTTTGGCAATTTCAAAACCTCGGGCGACAATATTTAGTTCACCGAAAAGCGCGCCAAGACGGATGCGCCAGTACGGGTCAACGTCGCCTCGTGTTACTGGGACCAACTTTTCAAGCAAATCGAGAGCGTCAACAATATGTCGATGCTCCAAGTGGTAAAGCAATTGCTCGTGAAGCAGGTCGCAGTGCTGCTCGGCCGAAAGTTGCTCATGTCCTAGCGCGTTGACCCAGCGTAACCATTTTTCGAAAGAGTTTCCGTCATCGTCTTCTCGTGCGTCACGCAGCATGGCCAGTGCCAACGTTGCCCGCATACGTACAATTTCGCTATCCGACACCCTCAACCTGTCCACACTGTCGGGCAACACAAAATTGACATTCTCGGCGCTCCGGTCTGTATCAAGCTCTTCTGCCATCAGAGACCAGTAAAACGGCAGCAAGGGCTTCATGACCACATCCATAATCCAAACGATTTCGTTTAGAAACACGACCCGTAGCCATTGCGGCAATTTTTCCTTTAAATCGTCGAACTTCTTCATCGCTTGCCCAAGCGAAGCTTGCTCGAATAGTCGGTCACGGTTGCCAGCAGGGGCAACAAGCCATCCCGGATACTCGACTCGGTTTTTTTGCACGATGAGCAACCAACCGACCAGTTCTTCCACGGTAGCGCCTTGATGGTTGAATTCGTGAGCGGGCCGGTGAAACGGCCATTTTGCGCGACGCACTGGCGGGTCGTCTTGCCAGTATGTGACCAGTTCAAGAAGTGCTTTACCGTAGTCCGACGTGCCATTGCCCTGCTGACCGAGGGGTTCAATATTGATGGGGTGGATATGTCTTTGCTCGAGAATCAATCGTTGACCCTCTGGGACAGGTCCACGAGTCACGTAGTACAGCGACGGTGACTTTTCTCCGAGATGGTCCCGCACCCATCCGGTCCAAGCCAGGAAGTTAGAGTCGTCACCGGAAAATCCAATCAGAACAAAGACATTCTCTAGCATTGACTGCTGGACGGTGTTGACGAATGGAGCGAACTCTCGCGGATAATTTCGGTAGTCCTCCTCGGTAACAATCAATCGTGTGCCTGAACGAAGCGTTCCGTGCAACTTGACAATGCGAGGCCTGCCATTCCGGCGAGAATACGCAACATCGCTCGCGGCGGTAACCACCTGATAGCGTGATTTGATGCGCGGAAAGGGAAAGCGGCGACGGTCAGCATCGAGCGTTCGCTCAAGCAGCGTGTCATAGTTCGTCGTGAAGACATCGGTCCAGTTTAGCGAGAGCAATCTGGTGTGTAATTCCCCCGGATTGACGACGCCAGCGTCAGGCAGCAACTCGTGAAGTCTCGCATCAAGCTGAGCCCGCTTGTGAAGCGCTTGGTACTCTTCCGCCAACCGAAGCATTCCGCTCGTCCCGCTAAAGCGACTCTTTGCCTGCTCCCGTGCCTTGCCCTCGGGATAAATGTCAGCAAGCAGGCCGTCCATTAGCGGCCCCCACAAAGGGAGCTTCTTGCCTCCGTCGGCATTTCGGCTGAACCCGGACCCAATCATCACTGCTGCGCGGCCCTCTTTGAGCGCATTTCGGATGGTACGTAAATGCGTCCCCTCTTGCATTTGGTCAATGATGTCGGCCGATTTCTTTTGCATATTCTCGCCTTCACTTCTTTTTCATTGTGGTTTGCGTCCTGATGACAGACATCGAACGTTAGTTAACACCTACGCCTAATTGCGGGCCATTTTAGTTGAAAACGGGTTTCCGGAGATGTGCGGACCTCCTGCTCGTACCTTGGACTTGCCCCCGCATAACCGGACACCCGGTCACGCTTAGGTTGGAGAAACTGCTTGCCGACGAAACTCACGAGGCGAGCGGTATTTCAGGGCGCTGTGCGGGTGTGACTCGTTATAGTGGTCGAACGCGATGGCCAGGTTTTGCAACGCCGTCCTGGCGTCGGGTTTCGGCATCCACGAAACGTAATCACGCTTCATCGTTTTAACGAAGCTCTCGGCCATCCCGTTGCTTTGCGGGCTTCTGACGGGTGTCGTGACCGGCTTCAGTCCGATTTTCCGAGAGAACTTTAATGTGTCGTCGGCAATGTAGCAGGAACCATTGTCGCTTAACCACTCGACTTCGGTTTCGGTCTTCAACGCGCCGGCGAAGCGGTTCTCGACGGCTTGAAGCATGACGTCACGCACCATGTCGCCAGTGTAACCGCCTGTGCTTGCGGCCCAACTCATGGCTTCGCGGTCGCAACAGTCGAGTGCGAAGACGACACGCAATGGAGCACCGTCATCGCAGCGGAACTCGAAGCCATCCGAGCACCAGCGCACGTTGCTTCTGTCCACCGCGACCTTGCCATCGTGCCGACGCGTAGACGAGGCTTGACGAGGGCGACGTTCAAGCAACAGGCTGTGGCGACGCATCACGCGATACACCCGCTTTGCATTGACGCGTGGTTGAGCCTGCGCATCCCGGCTTCGCCTCAGCAGCGCCCAAGCACGTCGGTATCCATATGTCGGCACGTCGCCTAACAGCTCGTGAAGTTCGGCCACAAGCGCCATGTCGTCGAGGACGGGCATCTTGCGGCGGTCGACCCAATCAGCCGACCGCTTCAATTTGACTGCCAGATTCGAGCGCGACACACCCAGGACTTCACAGACCGTTTTCAACGGTCGTCCCCCGGCAGCAATGGTGAGCGCGCAGTCAATTTTTTTGCTCGACCATACTCCACTGCTTCACGGAGGATTTCCACCTCCATCGTCTTCTTTCCCAGCAATCGCTGCAACTCACGAATCTGCTTCATCGCTTCGGCTAGGTCCGATGCCGGCACAACCTGCTCGCCGGCAGTGACCGCCGATAGGCTCCCGTCTTGATAGAGCTTGCGCCAGCCGAAGACCTGGTTGGCATTTACTTGATGCCGGCGAGCGACGCCCGAAACCGTTGCACCGGGCTCGAAGGTCTCGCGAACTATCGCCAGTTTCTCTTCAACAGAACGCCGGCGGCGCTGCTCCGGCTGGGTCAGAACTTCTAGTGGTTCCACGTTGTGACTAGGCTTAAACATAGGCAGAAGACTACCTCAAAATTTAAGCGTTGCCGCATGTCCGGTGTTTGCGGGGGCCGGCCCATACCTCCACTCAACGGATTTGGCGCAAAGCTCGGACAATGGGACGGGCGCAGCTTCATAGGTATCGATGTGTTTGTTCGGCCGCTCCTTTACGTACTCGACAGGTATTTGACCGGCAAAGAACTCGCGGTCGGCATTGAAGGCGATGACGGCCCCTTGATACTGGTGCCCGTCCGTCACTTGGACGACCGCGTCGAGCGGGGGCTTCGCGTCGAGGGGAGAGAGAATGTCGAACGAAAAGCTGATTTGTTCCTCCGTCTGGTCAGTCCGAACGATTATCTCAGGCAGCAGCTCGAATGGGTCATTGAACGCCCCAGGCTGGTTAGGCGGATGGACCCCCCAACTATCCGCTTCAGCGTGGAAACGTTGACGTACTTGAAGAGCAGGTTGCTCTCCAACAATGCCTCGCTTCAGTGTGTGGTGACATGCTGCTCGTTGCGCAGTAGACGCCCTGCCGGGTCAGTCTACATGGCAGCACAACCTTGGTCGACCGGGGTCAATGATTGCGACTGGGAGGAGGCGGGGGCGTATCATTCCAGTTCATGAAGACACCGTACGTCCACGCGAGACCAACGTCGTGTGCAACGACCTTTCCAGGAAGGACCCCCTCCGATGCCGATGTTGGACCGGCCGGAAAGCATTGAGGTGGCCAAGTCCTCTACGTGCCATGGCTTCGATGTACGGGCACAAGTCGTAATGCGGTACGCGCCAATTTGTTGGACCAAGTGCTTTCAGATGATGTCGCTCTCGTCGCAGCAATCAAGGAAGAGGCATTTGGTTCTGGTGCGGGGACGGCTCAGTAGCAGCCGACCCGAGTGAACCTGAGGGGAGCTGGAGGCGCCTGCACACGCATGTGCTTCCGGCTTTGTAGGAACTTGGGCAAAAATCCAGCCATCGCCTCGCGCTGCCCTGCGAGAATGCGATTGATACGTCAGAAGTGACTTGACCCGTGACGCAGGTTAAGCCGCCACGGAACCTTCTGGGCGTCGTCACTGGTCTGGCGCAAAGCCGACAATTATCAAACCGTAGGCTGTGTGTTCGAACGGTAAGGTAGTCATTGTTTCCCAGTCGATGACGTTCGAAAGCTCAAAATAGGAGCCCTCAATGCGGACCGCAGAGTCGACCGCGCTCCACAGGTCGCCCAGTGATTGAACCTTTTGGTTCGTCTCGATTCGTTCTGAGCCAGCCGAGAAGAGTTTGCAGGACCAGACGTTCTCAAGAAGGGTCAGCCACGAGACGAATTCCTTGTTCCCGCGCTTCATCTCCTTGAGACGTGAGGCCAAAGCGGCCCACATTTCAACGCTCCCATCGACGTCAATCCTATTGCCGGGATTTGCGCGCTCGCTTGCGTAACGGACCATATCAGATAAGCGTCGATTGATAGTCCGAGGCTTGACGTCCGGTCTGTCTCTCCAGCGGCTAAGCACAGGCACCAGCCACTCGAGCAGTGAAATCGCCCAAGTTAGCCTTTCATGGTTCTGACGCATGAGTATCGAAACTCCCACCCAAATGTCCTTTCTTCCTGGTACGGGTGCCCAGTCGAATCTACTTCCCGACATGCCGAATTCAATCTCGTCGGACAGGCTTGCGATGCCGTCAAACTGTTCTAACGCCTGAGTCCAGCAGAGGAAGTCACCTGCTTCCTTGAAAAGCAACGGTGCGTCAAAGTCCGACGGCGTGGCTTCCACCTCACCCGCGGGCGGGTCCATCAAAAGAACCTCTAACGTGTTATCCGGCGGCGCAAAGTAAGTCATCACGCACGCTTGCTCAGCTGGAACTGCGTTGACAGTGGTCAGTGAGCCTGCATCAAGCCATTGCAATTTTTTAAGCTTGCCCGCTTGGTATAAGCCCGATTTCAGGACTTCATTGTTTTGGTCTCCGAGTGACCCCTTGGTTTCGATGCAGGCCCAATGGCTGACGCGACCATCAAACCGTACTAAAAAGTCGGGATTGAGTGCCTTGCTCGCGCTCGTGACCTTGAAATTGACGGCATGACTGGAGAGCACGCCGTAGTGCCAGAACGCGCCAACTTTTCCCCACCTGTTTTCTTGCCCCCAAAGACCTGTTGCGACGCGGGCGTACAAAGTGCCTAGCAAGTATGAAAGAGCGGATTTCGCGGACTTCTCCAGTTCAGGAGCAAACGGCTGGAGGACCGATATTCCCCCTGTCCCCGACTTAATCAAGGACAGCGCCAAGTCTAGCTGGCGCCACAGATGCTGGTACAGCGAAACCCGGTCCTCAACAGGCATGGCCGGCATCGGTGCCGCATTCGCTCCGTATCCGCTGTCGAGTGCAGCGGCGAGCAAAGCTATGTATCCATGTAGCGTGGCGGGGTCCGGCAGTTTGGACGTGACTGGTGTTGCTGTTCCTGGTGTCGTCACGGCGCAGAACTGTGCTCGGAACGGTCCAGCGGTGAGCCTGAAATCGAGCGGGACGCTCGTCGAGAAAGGTTCGATATATTCAACGACGTTCGGCATGTAGTGAGCGACTCGGACGGTCTTTCCGGTTGGTATTGTGCGGTCCCCTGTCGATGACAGCATTGCGCGTGCAGGGCGTTGCTTTGAAGGAACCTTTGGCGCTGTGCATTATGCAACGGGACGCTCCGTTGCCGGTGGTTCAGGATTGGATTTGGAGGACGAGAGCATAGAAGGGAAGCAATGACCGCGGGCGTCCCTCCGGAAGGAGTGTGCGCGGCGCCCGGCCTGTGGAACGCGTAGGTTGAGCCGGCAAGCTCTAGCGACTAAAAGAAGAAGTGTCGCAATGGCGTGAGTGCCGCGCCGAGTGCAGATGCACCCCCGTCCATCAACAGTTGGGCGAGTGCGCGGGGTATCTGGCCACCAATGACATCGGCATTGGGGTCTATCAACCCGGAGATACCGTAGCACCTGGTCGCTGACAGTATGCTCGGCCGTGGAAGCTTGCCGAAGGCGACTTCATGCTCGGCGATGCGTTTGGTCATCAAGGCGGAGCATGTGGAGCAGTGGTTGAATCCGGACCCGAAGGATATGGCATCGGCCTACGCGATTCTTGTTGACCGACGTCGCCCGTATTAAGAGCACCGCTCGCGATGTAGCTATCACCAGCTCAAATCACCGATGGGCGCGCTGACATTTATGACCCGTTGAAAATAAGACGGGGCGCAAAGTACCCCGTTGCAAGCAGTCAGAGGGTGCTATCCCTCGGCGTTCAAGCTTTTTCGTATCCTCAATCATCAACGTAGCTGCGACACCTCGCTCGCCAGCGGCATCAGACGGGTAGCCATCCGGAGGTCATCGAAGTTGGTGCACGAGTAGTCGTGCGCGGGAGTGGTCACCGGCGCCTCGGCGGGCGCGCCGCAGTTCACAACCGTTCCCGAAATCGGACGATTGATGTCTTTGACCGTAATCGACGCATTCGAAGCGTCGGCCAGCGTGGTAGTCGACGTCAGCTTCGACAGCATCGTCGCCTTCGGGTGGCCGCCGTCGTTCGTAATCAGCCTGCCGGGGCGCCCACCTGCCGCAGCAGCTTCGAGCTTGCCATCAACAACAGTGGTGCCAACCGGCGAGCGCCGAGGAAGATAGGCCGCAACGAGGCCGTGGACGTGTCAATCACCTATGGCAACGGACCGCTGACGATGGTTGCAGCCTACCTAAAGGTGAATAATCCGGCGACAGCGGTCCGGGGCGTGGCGAGCGCACCTGTGGCAGGCGCGGCCTACACGAACCCGCTGTCTTCGCCTATGCCAAAGAACTTCTAGTAGAACCCGCGGTGGGATGAACCTGCTCCCTAGGACGCGGTCGCCTTGGCGGCTGCATTGGACTCGCCGATTGCACGATGAACATCGGCTCAATGCCGTGAAATCAGAAATCGACGAGGGAGTCACTTATATCATCGCTCGTCCACAGACCGCCGCACGTGACCTGCGATTTCTTACGTGAGCTTGCCTGTCCGTAGTCTTCGACCACATTGCCCTCTTGCCGACAACTGAGTCAGGGCGCGATGCATACAACGTTGTCCGTGGGATGCTCAACCAAGGGCGCACTTGGGTGGAGGTGTCCGCCGCTTACCTCATTGCAAAGGTTGGACCGCCGAGCTATGAAGACGAGACGAAGATGGTTCGGTCATACATTGCGGCGGCTCCCGAGCGGGTCGTTTGGGGCAGTGATTGGCCGCATTCTACCGAAAGGGTGAACAAACCGGACGATGCACAACTCCTCGATTTGCTGGCTGCATCGGCTCCCGATACGGTGACTCAACATTGTATTCTTGTCGACAATCCGGCGACTCTTTATGGATTTGGAACCGCAGCGACCTGACCGAGAATTACATTGAACCGGGACTGGTACACGTCGACTCATGCTCGGAACTGGGAAAACGCACTGAACGCTTGGCGCAGTGAACGTCGCCTTTTTCGTACCTCGACGCAGACTAATGCAGCTTGCTGGTTTCGGCATCTTTGCGTAGTACGTTCATCGCGCGGTGACAGCGCCGCTGTAGAACTGACCCTGTCGCGTGTCAGTTTTCGTGGACGTCAACAGACAGAAGATTGCAACCGACTCTCCTGCCTAAGTTTCATCGACGCGCGCCTTGCCGCGGGAAAGTTCAGCTAACGTGTTTCTCCGAGCGTCAGCGGCGCGCATTCTGACTAAGGCCTTCAACGCCCGCTTGCAGGTTCTGCCGCCCGGGATAGATAAGGAGGCTGGGTAGGTCGCCGAGGATTGCATTGATGTTCTAAACACGCGGCTACTCATCGATATCTCGGAAAATGGCTGCCGACGGGCTATCTGACGACGCGGTTGTACTGATTGGAGCGTCTGATGTCTCGGTGCCACGATATTCGTCTCTCATGTGGTCGAGATGTGAATCAACTAGTTGTGCCAATTCAGCTTTTACCGTCTTTTCGCGCATCGGAGCGGATAGTCGCACCAGAGCGACAACATCCTCAGATAAGTCATCGAAGAAACTGTCAGGGTCGTTGTCTCGCTGCCAGTCCTCTCTAGTGCGGACTACATGCTCTTCCAGCCGGTCGAGGACCTTTTCTTGAATATCGAGCAGCAACTGTTCCCTCTCTGAAGTTGTGAGCACGTCGAGAAAGCGGTCAGTGCGTACGACACTTCCGTCCGCACGGTCGAGTACCGCTTCAATCATTTGGTCTGCAAACTCTTGACGCTTGTGGTCGGGAAGCAAGCCAAATTCGTGAAGCCTGGCAAAGAAGTCGCTGTCTAAATCATCGGCTACCCGCTCATAGAACACAATCTTTTGCTCGATGAGGTCAGGCCGTTGTACGAGCATTTTTTTTGTGAACATTGAATCGGCCCGCGTGATGAGAAAGCTCTCAAGGTTGTACTTGGATGCGTCCGCGAAGCGCTTTACCAGCAAATCGTAAAACGACACGGGAACAACGACGAGCGAGCCTGCCAAAGCAACATTGGCGCATACGACTTCATTCATCAAACGCTCAACCTTGGCACCACGCAGATAAAGCTCCACGAGTTCGGGGTTTTCGGCAATGTATCGGCCCATGGCCTCAGCGATGGTTGGGTGTTTGAATCTCCAGTAGGGTCCAGTCTGACCTTGTGCATGGACGAGTAGCGTTTCGTTCAAGTCCTTTGCCGCCGACCTCACGGATGCCAAGCCAACCCCAAAGGCACTTTCGACCAGTGCTGTCTCGGGCGATGCCTCGATTGGCGATGGCACACGCCCGGCATTCACAAAAAGCAGCGCTAACGCAGCAAGATTCTCGGGCGTCAGCGTTCGAATCGTTTCTAGAAGAAACTCTGATGGGTTACCGAAAAATTGAATCAGTCCGGTTTGGCTTCTGCTCAGGCTGCTTGTAAAGATTGCATTTCCAAGTCTCCGGGCAGATTCCGGAAGGAAGTGATGACTTTCGACGACGGCGGGTAAGAAGGGCTTTATCTCCCGTCTGAATTGGGTGCTCTGGTCGCCTTCCTTGATATGGTTGTAGAGAATTTGCGCTTTTTCATCGGCTTTAAGCTTTTCAACCTGAATTGTGACGCTACTTTTGGTAAGTAGAGGCAGCGCGGACGTCTTCAGACCGTTCTTCGCGGCTTCCCATATGTACGTCCGCGAAGTGAACAGGAACTTGCTACCTTGCTTAATAGCACTTGCGATGTGAGGTAACACCCGGTTCCAGGCTTCGGTGTCGGACTTCTGGTATTGCGTCGCACCCCATGCGTCGTCGACCCAGAAGAACTGCTTCTCGTGCGGATTGATGCGGTCGCGAAGCTCGTTCGGCGAAGTCGGTTTTAGAGTCAAGCATCCCCAGATATCCGCAGCGCCAACCGCAAGACTTGCTCCGATTGTCGATTTCCCGGCAGCGGGAACCCCAAGGAGAAGCACAAATCCATGCTCGTTCAATGCGGCAACGCTTTTGCGATGGGCATCTGTCACGACGAGCTTTCTAATGTCATCACCCATCGAGCTCAAAATCATCTTCGCCTGCTCGTAAGCACGCTCGTCGAGGATGTTGCTCAAGTCGCCAATGCCGTACAGACGAGGAACAAGCATTCGCAACCGGGGAGACTCGTCTATTTGGCTGGTTATCCAGTCTCCTCCGAGCACGCGGCAGCGGGTCGCGCCGGCGGCAACGAATGCGGCCTCAATAGTCGCTGCGGAAACGCCCGAAACAGGGTGGTTGGTCAGAAGAAGGTAGTCCTCGGCAAGCCCCTGCTTCGCAAGCTCAGGAATTTTTGCAAGTTCATCGCTCACGTGTGAGAGAACCAGATTGCTATTGGCGATGGATGTGAACTTGCACTGAATCGTTGAGAATCCAGCACCCTCGCCGTCGTCCCATGTTCCGATAAAAGCGCCATCTCTTCCGCCGTCATGCGATGGTAGAAATCGTTGTACCGGGCGTTTAAGGCATTCCTGCGCCACCGACAGACACAGGTCTTGGAAAGCCTTCCACCCTAGGGAGTAAAGGCGATAGTCGCTGGCCAAACCGAACCTCGTATTTTGAAAAAGTCGCTAGGTGGTTACCGGATGGGCTTTACATGCCGCACACCGCGCGCATCGTTCATTGTTGGAGCAGCCCGAAGCCATGCGCGGCCTGTCGTCGGTGCAGTGTCGACTGGCTGCATCAATGTCCACCAAAGTTGAGTATCGTATCGCAAAGCTTTTCCAGTGAAGGGGGCTTGCCTCCTTTGTCGAGAGCTAGTGCGAGCTTTGCCCCAATGAGTAGCGGATTTTTGTGAAGCGACTTGGCGTTGCCGTAACTTGCGTGGGCTTCATTCTTTACGTCGTTGTATACGTTCTCGCCTAAAGATTCCTTCAGTTCCTGGTTGACCACGTCTCCGAAGTTCGTAGGCCACGCTACAAACGTATTCGCCCAAACGGTGTGCGTCGGGAAGGGGGCGCCATCCTCCATCGCAAGCAACCTAAACAATGACAGGTTATCTTTCTCATGCTTCGCTTTGTGATTCTCATGGCAATCAGCGTCACAATCGAACATACCGAAGACCGGTATCTGCAGTTGTCTGGCGATGATTATCGGACGTAAAAGACTACTTTTGCCGTCAACGGAGACGATGTGGCAGCCGAACCTGCGGAAATCGTAAAGTCGGTCCGTGAGGGCAAGCCAGGAGGTCAAATACGCGACATCTTCAATGCCCTCAACGAGAATGAGCCTTTGCGAGAAGAAGATTTCCGTCAAGGCCGGTTGAAGGATGGGTGCGATTCGCGCCAGGCTGCCCCGGTGGTCCAGTGGACGTTCGCCCGTAACGCGAGCAAGTTCGTCGTTGATTGATTTTGGGAGCGGCTGAATCACGGACGATGAATTGGAGGTCGAGTCACGTCGCACGAAACGAACGCTTTCAAAGGAATTACCGGAAACGAATAGCGGGCTATGAGTCGTTACAAGCACCTGAGAGCCTTTTTCGGCAAGGGTCGTCAATGTGCTCGCGAGATGCCGGGCTTGAGGAGGATGTTGGTAAAGTTCAGGCTCTTCACATCCCAGAATGAGCCGCGGTTCTTCTGTGTCGGTTTGACCAGCGAGCTCTTGTAGAAGTGCAAGCAGGAAGGAGCGTTGAAAGCCATGTCCGAATCGAGCTAGCTCACCAAAGAATGTTCCTTCACCTGCAATGATGCTCGCGAACGGCTCCTCAATTTTCACCGACTTGACTGGGTCCTGTTGCCAACTCACCTTCAGGCTAGCATTCGGGTGAGCCCATTGCATTAAACGGTTTTGCAGAGAGTTCGAGATTTCGTCTAATGCGCCTTGGCTCTCATCCAGGAGTTTTTGATACTGGTTTCGAGCCTCCTGTGCGACAGTCGTGAGACGTTCAGCGAAGTTCACTTTTGCACGAACGGAGCGTGCAAGAAGTTTTCCCAGCGCCGTTGCTTTCGTCTCTGACTGCTCCGTGCTCGCGTCCTTCACTGCGGGGACGTACACCCATTGCACATATTTACGCAGCCGGTCCGTGCCCTTGCTTACGCCATAGAACTGGTCTTCGCTCGCGATAAGTACACACTGTTCCGGGCGATTCGCTTCAAAAGTGCGAAGAGCGTCGGCCATCGCAGGGCCTGCCGCCGCCTTGGGCAGGTCGAACTGCTCCTGCAGCCTGGCATAGATACTCCGTAGTTCATCAATCTTCGCCTTGTCGCCCTGCCGCTCGAAGTAGGGCGCAAACTCAGTCATTGCAAGACGCTCTCCAAACTGACGGACTTCGGCGCGTCCCATTGCCGGGTCAAATGTGGCCTTCGCCGTCACAATGAGTCTGTCTTGGCGAACATAGTCCCTGAAGTCCTCCTTGGCCGCTTCACTCAGGTTGCAGAAGGTGACGGTGATTTCAACGGGCTGCGAGGTGTCTTTCTGGTGGAAATCCTCAGCAGTGAGATATTGGACGTCTGTCGATACTCCTTCGGATTCTCGGAAAAAGATATTGAGCGCAAGGAGAAGCGTCGACTTGCCAGCCCCGTTCGGACCCACAAGGCAGTTGTAAAAATCAAGCACAAAAACGGTGTGCTTGATGGTTCTAAGGTTCTTTATCTCGAGCTTCTCAATGTGCACGACGACCTCGCCACGTTATCCATTTTAGTTGACGTCTTGTTCAGCGCTCGCCTTCGGACAACAGGGGTGCATTAGCTGATGTCCCGCTCGAACGACAGAAGCCAATAGCAGAATAAGGAAAAACTTGCCCTGTGGAAAGCCCAAAGCCGAGGCGTGGCGAAGCTCAAGGCGCAAGGGAATGCTGACCTGACGGCTCTGTCGTTGACGCCATCCTCAACGTCTTGGAGGTGTTTCGGCAACCAGCGGTCGGCCCCATTTTAGACTTCACTGGACGCGTCGGCTTGGACAGCGCTCATTCAATGAATTAACGCGGGGTTTGAGGGCCTGCGCATCCATCCGTGGTGTTGAACACCCAAGAAAGGAGATGGTCGCGTCGCAGATGACTCTGCTATCGCAGCAATGGACTCTACCCAATTGTCCGCCGAGTGTCGGGCCCGGATAGGGCGTGATAATAGGCAGGACAGGTCCATGGCTCGATAGCCGAGGCGGGTGATGCAATCGGACGAACTATTGCTTCGAGCGCTAACGCGGCTCAGTTGGAAGTGCCGTGGTCTCAACGAGCGCAAGCCGACTCCTAAAACGACGAGCTGTCGCATCTACGCGTCTAAAACGGCGCTTTCACTCAGGTATCGCGCGAATTGCGCTGAAAACATAAAACCGCCGCCCTATATGTCCCGATACGTCGACCAGCGTCGCGTACAGGCACACCAGGGCCGCTATTGCACGCTCGTGGTCAAAAAACCCTCATCGAAACGATATGAAACTACTTGAACTCGAAGATTTGGCCGCTCTGCTTGGTCGCAGCCCGGAAACAATTCGCAAAGATATACGCCGCAACCCGATGGCGGTCCCGCCTCGCTTACACATTCCGGGCACACGCATGTTGCGCTGGCGTGAATGCGACGTGGATGCGTGGCTTGCGGAGCATGTTGTCGGTGGAGGGGCCAATGAATCTGCTTGACCAGCGGCTCGACATTCGCCGGGCTTTGAGTGAGCCCCCGCCGCCTCTTGACCATGTGTTGTCCGGCTTGTTGGCTGGAACGGTGGGTGCGCTGGTTGGACCTGGGGGCGTGGGAAAAACGATGCTCCTGATGCAAATCGCATGCGACATTGCGGCCGGCCTACCCGTCGGCGGTGGTGTCCTTACACCAGGCATGGTCTCGAACGCGGGCGCGCCGGTTGTGTTTCTGCTGGCTGAAGAGTCGCACGACGTGATGCGTTGGCGCCTGCAAGCAGCGTTACAACGCATTCAGGAGATGGCCGAATTCAAGGACGCGGGAGCCTGCGATGCGCTCGTCGAGCGATTGAGTCGACACCTTCTGGTGTTTCCACTGGCCGGTAAGAAGCGACTCAAGCTGATTGCTGACGGAGAAGTGGTCGAGGACGCGCTCATGAAAGTCGTCGAGATTGCGAAGAGTGCGAGGCTTCTGATAGTTGACCCGCTCAGACGTTTTCACTCGGGTGAGGAAAATGATTCTTCGCATATGACAACTGTGGTCGGAGCGTTTGAGCGGATTGCGATGCAGTCGGGTGCCGCGGTAATCCTGTCGCATCACGCGAATCGAAGTTCTGTGCTTGGTGGCGCGGGCGACCAAGCAAGTGCGTCGCGTGGCTCATCGGCACTCACCGACGGTATTCGGTGGCAAGCTAATCTCTCCGCCGTTGCAGAGTCGACGGCCAGTCATCTAGGTATCGCTGAGCCGCATCGGCGAAATCTCGTCCGCCTCGACATCGCCAAAGCAAACTATGGCTCCAAGGGCTTTGAACCGCTTATCCTCCGAAGGGACGCAAACTCCGGTGCGCTAGCTGTCGCCGGGTCATCGGGGACGACGCGACGTGTTTCCGCGAGTGACGTGGCGAAGACCAGGCGAACGTCCTCACGGCACACCGGAGCAACCAATGTCCGCTGAGCGCGTCGTGCGTTATGACCCGGCGTTCGCTTCGGCGGCCCTTTTTCAGCCGGTATTCAAAGGTTTCCGCCCGAGACTGGACGTCCGTTTTGATTTTAACGGTATCGGCTGGCGTTGGCGTGGGCCCGAACAGCTGGGCATCCCCGAGCAGACGCTGCTGCTTGTCTTGCTCGAGCTCGCGGCAGAGCAGAAAGCGGTTGAACCGGTGGATGAGACACGTCAGATTGAGTCGGACCTGTATCAGGCCGGCGAAGTACGGCGGCCTCGCACGGCCAGGCTCACGGTGAGTTTCTACGAGCTTTGTCGTCGTCTTGGCCGGGGTGCCGGCGGCAGCGCAACCGAGCAGCGACGTGCAGAGCTGAAACGGCTGTGCGAAGTGACGGTATGGTCGAAGACCGATGACGGCACAGAGTTCCAGAGCCGCCTGCTGAACTGGGAGGTCGGGAATGGAAAAGGGGTAACTGTGGTGCTGAACTGGAGACTTACGGAAGTCCTGTTCGGCGGTCACTTCTCCGTCGTCTGCCTTGATGAGCGCCTCTCCTTGAAGTCGGAGTGCGCGCGGGCGTTGCATTGCGCGTTGTCGCTCCGAATTCGTGCCGGTATGACGATGGCTTTCCACATCGACAAGCTTGCGAAATATATTTGGTCTGATGCGGGAGTCCATACTACATGGAGCCGGCGGACCGAGCATCGCCCTGAATCGGAAACACCTGCTGCCATCGCTGCCCGGCGCCGCTCGCGTGAGTTAAAGAAGGCTGTCACGGAAATGGCGGGGCTGAGCGCGTGGACGGTGAAACTCACGACGAATGGGGCGATACAGTTTTCGCGTCATGCGCTGACCAGAGTGGAAGAAACCTCGCGTCCTTGGCCACCAGAGCAGTCGCAGCTTCCCCGTCTGAGACAGGAGGCATCTCGAAGCCCCGCTGCGTTGCCCGGTGTCTGGACAATGTTTGCCCGACAGGACTCGTCGGCTGCCTCCAGCTGACGATTGCAATATGACGTGTCCATGGGTGACCCAGTCACGTCAAATTGCGAACGGTTTCACGTCGCAATGCGTCGGAGCCAGTTGCGTAACCTGTTGAAAATTAGAGACTATTTTGGCTTGTTGCGTGAGGCTCTATTTCAATCTAGTAAAAATGCCTGACATGGATTGCGAGAGCCTCCGGGGAAACGGGAGGACGCTCCGCTTCCGCCGGGAGTCATGTGCGAAGGGCGCGAGCCCTTCTTTGCCCATGGTTGCCCAGTTGTTGACCCCGAGGCATTCGCAATCTCAGACCGGAAAGGTAAAAGTCGGTCTGCAGTGACGATTGACACATGACAAGGAGAGTTGGCCCCGACCGCTACACTCAATGGCGGGCGCTTGGACTCACGCGACAACTGACAAGGATTCGTAGCCCAAGAGTCGCTTGGACGCTGCGCGTACATCGTGAATTGGGAAGACGCTGAGGTCCTCTTTGGACGCTTGCTCGCGGAGTTCATCGACCATGTCTGAAACGAGGTCATACTCCCGGTCTGAGTAAATAGGCAAGTCAGCAGAAGGGACCCAGGCCGTCAACTCAAATTTGTCCGGTGTGATAAATCCAAAGCTGTCTCGTGCTCGAGCCAGTCTCCACAGCGCTGCCGACGGTGCCCGAAGACGTACCGCACTCTTGCTTTTCGGGTCGATAGCGGCATAACAGGTCGCATAGGCCTGACCCACGTAGTCAATCGCGAAGCCCGTCGACGATTTCGACAAACTGAATGTCCGGTTAAAGCCGGCGTGAAGCGACGGCTTGCGGATGAGGACTTCCTTTTTTACCGATTGAGCGAACCGGTTCTCGAAGGCTGGTCGAACCACGCGTATGTCATCTTCCGATGACAAACTCGAGATAGTCGACCGGCGATGAAAGAGTGAGCATCTCTCCAGTGCTGCCTGAACTACGCCTTCCTCGTCTTCTGCATCGACATCGAAGGCCTTGCCAATCTGGATACCGCTCAGTGGGCTAACCCATTGGGAGGGGCGACCCTTGTGTACGCTCCAGTCGAGATAATCCGCTACGATAAGTGCACCGAAAGAATGGATAGTGATGCCTAAATCGTCAGGCAGGCACTTCAGGACCTTGCGTGTGACGACTCGCGCGAACGGTGTCCCACTCTCGAATTGGCCAAGGACGGCGATTGCAACCCGCTCGCCCGACGTTTCAATATCGAGATACACGAGACGAGCGCTTCCCGTGCACATGTCGCCGGACGATAGAAAAGTCAGTTGCTCGAAGATAGTCATTGCAGTGAAGTGCCAACGTCATTACGCCGGATGTTGAAGAGCTCAGAAAAGCCAAGCGCCTGGGACACTTCTTCGTGAAGACGGTCCACACTCAGTGCAAGATAGCGCTCCATCTGCTCGGCGAGAAACGCGGTGGACGCGACGTGTTCCAGCGGGATGCGCTCGACCGCGCTGATGCACTCCGCGCAGAATGAATTCACGGTCGGACGCAGGGCGTGACGTCGGGCGCGCGGCAGCTCGCTCAATCGGCGCAACAGATAGTTGGGGCCTGGACGGGGCGTCGTCGAGAAAAGGTTCATATTTTCACCTCCCATCGCTTTCTCGTGGTCGATGAGTAACGCGCCAACGCGTGGCGCCCAGACCAGGTTGTCGTCGTGTCGGTCGTCGTTGCCAATCAACGCATCGTACATCGCGATTCGCGCCAGCAGCGCATCATCAAGTTTAATGTGCGTTGCGAGAACCTGGTCGGACAGCCGGTCAAGTTGGACCGGTTGAGCGTTGGCAACATATTCCGTAGCGAAGCAGCGTTTGAACGGCGTGTCGCCGTATGGCCAGCCATCGGTCAGACGGTTTTTCTCAACCCAGACCCAGAAAGCTTCGGGCGTTGGGAGCCTAAGCTGTCGAGCAAGCCAGGCACACGCCGATTCGACTGAGAAGCCCCGGTCCGTCAGGAGCTTTACAACCGCGATGACGCTGCCCGTTCTGACCTGAATCTGGACACGCCCCCGCACGACCAGGTTCGTCGCATTCGACATGCGGTCTACCGGCCGGAACTGGAGTCGGCCTTCAGCAAAAGGTGTGGCGTCCCCACTTTTCGCTGCTTCGAATAAGCTGCTCATACAAGTCCTACTGACGCGCAGCAGGACTTGTGCGCGAATGCATTTGCGGGGAATCCGAGGGCACGATGTGTCGACCAAGGGCTCAATAACCAAAGGTCGCGAACACTTCATCTTGTGTGCCGCGGAAACATGGACACCAAGTATAGTGCATTTTGTCAACGCATTGAACTTACCGTCGCCAGCCTCCAGCATGAATCCTGACCCGCTGCGAATGACGGGACGCGAGGGCGACAGAGGTACCGTTGCGGACAGCGACGGTTCGCCCGCTTTTTCCCTTGGGCGTCTGCGCTGGGGAACTGCGGGCGTCCCCGGGATTGTCATCGCCCGCGTCGTTTCGGGCTCGCGCCGGGGCTGGAGGCGCGCAGCACGCTCAGGCCGATTCGGACGTCGTCGTTTGTTTCAACAGATGGCCCAATTGAAGTGCTGGAAAGGACAATTTGTGCATCGCATCGACGAGCAGTTCGAACGGCAAGCGTTTTTCTCCTTCTTCGTTTCGCCCGTACAGACTGTCTGGCGCATGTCCAATCAGTTCTTCAATGACCGCGTTGTCGATGCCAGACAGCAACCCAAAGGCTTTGAACGTATGCCGGAAACTGTGAAAGTCGAGGCGCGGGTCGTCGAGCCCCTCGGCATCTAGGTATTCGTTGAACCAGGTACTAAAAACTGCGCTGAGCTGGCCGTACTGGTTCGGCTTCAGGTCGGGAAAAATCAGACCGTCCGCGTCCTGCGTCGCGACGTAGTCGAGCCAGCCTAAGTTAAGCAGTGTTTGATGAAGCGGTACGTGTCGCATGATGCTGGCTTCGCCCGTGCGGTGTTCGCGCTTGGTGTCGTGCAGGTGCAGACACCACACTCCGGCGCGCTGCACGACGTCCCGCGTGCGGAGGCGGCACAGGTCTTCAAGGCGCGCGCCTGTATGCGGCCCAAGGAGCGGCAGCCAGTAAGCCGCCTCATGGGCGCCTTTTCCTGGACGATGACCGCTCACATAAACGCGGGATGCGTAAAGCAAATTGAGCTCGCCAATCGTGTACGCATCGCGCTGCGATTCGGGGGCGGTATCTTTGCGAACGGCCTTCCGGGAGAACTTCGCACGTCCGAAGGGGTTGATTTTGAGCTGAGTCGTCCGGCTCTCTATGGCATGATTCACGACAGCGGACAGAAGCGACAAAATCGTGTTGACGCGGCTTTTGCCAATTGACTCCCGGGTCAGGCATGCCGACTTGAATTGCGCGACATGCTCGGGCGCCACGGCGGAGAGCGGCATCACGCCCACCAGCCGCTCGAATCGTGCAACTTGCGCGCGCACTTCGCTCGCGGTCTTCGGTCGCGGCGCCGCGTCTTCGACCCACCGCTCGATAGCAACCGCCCAGGTGTCGTCCGGGTCGACCAGAGGAAGGGCGTGGGGTGTTTCGGCACCCTCTCCGTCAAGACGGCGTAACTCCTCTTCGACCACCCCAAGTTGCGCTTCTGACATAACCCGCAAGAGGGTCTCAAATTCTTCCGACACTGCAGGCAGCCAGACGCGCTCCCAGGTCAGAAATTCTTCAACCGATTCCTGGATATCCGAGAAATTCTCCGATGCGCGGGCGCGACGCAGGCTCGTGCGCGCTTCCAGCAGCAGGCTTCTGTGGGCGTCCGGGTCGTATCCATCGTCGTCGTAGAGGTCCGAATCGGCGGGCTCATGCAGCACCTTGCGGAATGCGACGTCGCAGTCCAGCGCGGTCGCCCTGAAACGCTCAACCAGCCGGGGAAACTGAGTCGATGTGACGCGTGTGGTTCCGTGTGGCTGTACGGTCGGGTGATACGCCGGTGGCTCGCTGACGGCGCGCAGGCCGTGCGGCCACCAGGTCTCCGCGGGTTCGGCTGCCGCCTGCGCTCGTGCAGGTGCAATCAGGTGGTTGTATTCCAGTGCCGCGGCAGACAGGCGGCTTATCGCGGTCGTCTTGCAAGGCGTCTCGAGGCTGCGCCAGAAATCCTTGCGATTGAGGAGGGGTTGCAGTTCGAGCGGAATCTTCCGTCGGTAGTAAAAGTTCGACGAACCGTGACGCGTGGTGAGATAGGGGTGCTTCATGACATGTCTCCAGAAAGGTAACAGTGCCGTGTAGCAACCCGTCTGCGGGAAATCGGCAGAACCTAAAACGGATACACATAACGCGCCGTTTTAGAGGATTTTTGCCGCAAGAACGCAAAAAAGCCGCTGTCCTTGTGGAACAGCGGCTTTTTCTTGCAACTGGTGGCGAATCAGGGATTCGAACCCCGGACCTGCGGATTATGATTCCGTCGCTCTAACCGACTGAGCTAATTCGCCGAAAGACGAGATTATGCAGAGGGCGGTCCGGGCTGTCAAGCCTTCCCCTGCGATTTATTAAAACAGCCCGCCCCGGCCTCCTCAATCCTCGTGATACACGTTCGACTTGCGCGTGTCCTTCACGAACAGCATGCCGATCACGAACGTCGCCAGCGCAATCACGATCGGATACCACAGCCCCGAGTAGATGTCGCCCTTGGCCGCGACGATCGCGAAGGCCGTCGCCGGCAGGAAGCCGCCGAACCAGCCATTGCCGATGTGATACGGCAGCGACATCGACGTATAGCGGATCCGCGCCGGGAACATCTCGACCAGCATCGCCGCGATTGGCCCGTACACCATCGTCACGAAGATCACGAGGATGGTCAGCACCACGATCGCCATCGGCCAGTTGATCAGCGCCGGATCGGCCTTCGCCGGATAGCCCGCGCTCTTCAGCGTGCCGGCGAGCGTCTTGTCGAACGCGGCGCCCTGGGCCTTGGCGTCGGCGCCCTTGCCGTCATAGGTGTTGACGACCGTTTCGCCCACCTTGATCTGCGCCAGCGTGCCCGCCGGCGCCGCCACGTTCTCATAGTTCAGGCCGGCCTTCGACAGCGCGCCCTTCGCGATATCGCACGACGACGTGAACTTCGACGTGCCCACCGGATTGAACTGGAACGAGCACTCGTCCGGATTCGCGATCACGACGATCGGCGACTTGAGCGTCGCGGCCTCGAGCGTCGGATTGGTGTAGTGGGCGAGTGCCTTGAACAGCGGGAAGAACGAGAGCGCGGCGATCAGGCAGCCGGCCATGATGATCGGCTTGCGTCCGATGCGGTCCGACAGCGACCCGAAGAACACGAAGAACGGCGTGCCGATCAGCAGCGCCACGGCGACCATGATGTTCGCGCTGGTGCCGTCCACCTTGAGCGTCTGCGTGAGGAAGAACAGCGAATAGAACTGGCCCGTGTACCACACGACCGCCTGGCCCGCCGTCAGGCCGAACAGCGCCAGCAGCACGATCTTCAGGTTCTTCCACTCGCCGAACGCCTCGGTGAGCGGCGCCTTCGAGGTCTTGCCTTCGGCCTTGATGCGCTCGAACACCGGCGATTCATGCAGCTTCATCCGGATCCACACCGACACCGCGAGCAGCAGGATCGACACGAGGAACGGGATGCGCCACGCCCATGCGCCGAACTGTTCCTCGCCGACCGCCGTGCGCACCGCGAGAATCACGATCAGCGAGATGAACAGGCCGAGCGTCGCCGTGGTCTGGATCCACGCCGTCCACGCGCCGCGCTTGTTCGAGGGCGCGTGCTCCGCGACATAGGTGGCCGCGCCGCCGTACTCGCCGCCGAGCGCGAGGCCCTGCAACAGACGCATCGCGATGAAGATGACCGGCGCCGCGATGCCGATGGTCGCGTAACCTGGCAGGAAGCCGATCAGGAACGTCGACAGGCCCATGATCACGATCGTCACGAGGAACGTGTACTTGCGCCCGACCATGTCGCCGAGCCGCCCGAACACGATCGCGCCGAACGGACGCACTGCAAAGCCCGCCGCGAAGCCGAGCAGGGTGAAGATGAAGCCGGCCGTCGGGTTCACGCCCGAGAAGAAGGTCTTGCTGATGTAGACGGCGAGCGAGCCCGCCAGATAGAAGTCGTACCACTCGAACACCGTCCCGAGCGACGAAGCGAAAATGACCTTCTTTTCCTCCGCCGTCATCGGTGCGTGCGAAACGCGCCCCTCAACCGTAGCCATGTACCGCCTCCTGTCCTGATCTGATTTTTCGAATACGTCGGTCCGCGACCTGGCGGTTCCGGTGCTACGATTATTGGAACGAAAACTTACGGCGTTCTGACGCGCGGCGTCAGGCCTTCAGCGCTGCCTTTGCTGGAAGAACGCAGCGATTTGACGGGATCGTGGTGCAAACGATCGTTTAATTTCGGGCAACGTCGGGCTTCGAACGCCCAAGCGAGGAAAAATCGATCCGGACGCTCAGGGTTTGTCCCGGGCAGGATAAACCCGCTGGAGGCTGACCCGTACAAGGGTTCCGGCCAGCCGGGGGCTGTCCTGATACACGTGATCCTCGATCGTGAGCGTGCCGCCGTGCATCGTCGCGATCTCCTTGACGATCGCAAGTCCGAGCCCGCTGCCGTCGCCTTCGCGCCCGAGAATCCGGTAGAAGCGCTCCACCACGCGCTCGCGCTCCGCCGCCGGAATGCCGAGCCCCGAGTCTTCTACTTCGAGATGCACGAGATCGAGGTTGTCCTCGTCCGTCCGCACGCGCACGGTGATGCGCCCGCCCGCGGGCGTGTAGCGGATCGCGTTGTCGATCAGGTTCGAGAGCATCTCCCGCAGCATCACGACATTGCCTTCCACCTCCACCGGATGAGGCGGCTCCTCATAGCCCAGGTCCATGCCCTTGGCGAGCGCAGGCTGCACCCAGTCGCGCACCGCGAGGCGCGCGAGCGCCGTCAGCTCGATACGCGCAAAGATGCCGCCCGCCGCGCGATTCTCGGCGCGCGCCAGCGCCAGCAATTGCGTGACGAGGCGGGCGGCATGTTCGGAGCTCGTCGCGATCTGTTCCAGCGAGCGCTGCACCTCCGCCGACACCTCCTGGCGCATCGCAAACTCGGCCTGCATGCGCAAGCCGGCGAGCGGCGTCTTCATCTGATGCGCGGCATCGGCGATGAAACGTTTCTGGAACTCCATGTTCTGTTCGAGCCGCGTGAGCAGATCGTTGAACGAGGCGACCAGCGGCGCGATCTCCGGCGGGGCGCGGTCGGCCTCCAGCGGCGAGAGATCGTCCGGACGGCGCGCCCGGATATTCGATTGCAGCGCATGCAGCGGCGCAAGCCCGCGCGACAGTCCGAACCACACCAGGATGATCGCGAGCGGCAGGATCACGAACTGCGGCAGGATCACGCCCTTGATGATGTCGTTGGCGAGCTGGCTGCGTTTGTCGAGCGTCTCGGCAACCTGCACCAGCACCGGCTGGGTGCTGGCCGGATCGCGTCCGGGCGCGAGTCCGGGCAGATCCACCGTCGTGTAGGCGACGCGGATGTCGTTGCCGCGCAGTACATCGTCGCGGAATTCGACGATGCCGGGCTGCGGCCGGTCGTCGTCGTGCGGCAGCGGCATGTCGCGGTCGCCGCCGACCAGCTCGCCGCGCGTGCCGAGCACCTGGAAGAACACGCTGTCGATGTTGTCGGCGCGCAGGAAGTCGCGGGTAGCGTCGGGGAGGCGCAGTTCCGCGACGCCGTTGACCGGCTGGATCTGCCGCGCCAGCACGTAGGCGTCGGCTTCGAGCGCGCGATCGAAGGGCCCGTTGGCGATCGACTTGGCGACGAGATAGGTCACTGCGATGCTCATCGGCCAGAGCAGCAGCAGCGGCGCCAGCATCCAGTCGAGAATTTCACCGAAGAGCGAGCGCGGATGCGCGTGCGCATCGGGCTCGAGCTCGTCGGGCGGCGCGAACGGGTTGGCGTAGCGCGCGTCGCGCTGGGTGTCGGAGTCGGCGGAGGCTTCAGCGGATGGCTTCTGCGCGCGCGATTCGGTGGAAGCCGACGACGCCATGCCGCCTACTTGTAGTGATGGCTGGCGGGCATCGGGTCGGCCGGCGGCTGCGGGCCCGCGCCGTTCGACGACGCGCCCGCTTTCTCCAGCGTGTAACCGAGTCCGCGTACCGTGATGATCTTCGCGCCGCTCGGCTCGATCTTCTTGCGCAGCCGGTGCACGTAGACCTCGATGGCGTTATTGCTGACTTCCTCGCCCCACTCGCACAGATGATTGACGAGCTGTTCCTTCGACACGAGCCGGCCGCTTCGCTGCAGCAGCACTTCGAGCACGCCGAGCTCGCGCGCGGACAAGTCGATGACCTGCTCGCCGATCGTCGCGATGCGTCCGACCTGGTCGAAGCTCAGCGCGCCATGCTTCACGACCGTCGGACCGCCGCCCGCGCCGCGCCGCGTCAGCGCGCGCACGCGCGCTTCGAGCTCGTTGAGCGCGAAGGGCTTGGCCATATAGTCATCTGCGCCGAGGTCGAGTCCCTTCACGCGCTCGTCGACGCTGTCGGCGGCGGTGAGGATCAGCACGGGCATCTGCGAATTGCGTGCGCGCAGGCGGCGCAGCACCTCCAGGCCGGGCATCAGCGGCAGGCCGAGATCGAGGATCAGGAGGTCGAAAGTCTGTAGCGAGAGGGCGGTATCGGCCTCGACGCCATGCTTCACATGGTCGACGGCATAGCCCGATTGGCGGAGTGATCGGACGAGACCGTCCGCGAGTATGCTGTCGTCTTCGGCAATGAGGATTCGCATCGTCGTGTGCGCCTTGGTACGCCCGCATGCGCGGCGAAGCGCAGCGGCATTGCCGGCACCGAATGTCGCCCGGCGCGGCGGTCTCCAGGTGTATCGCGGTTCTTGCGCAGGGCGTGCAACTTGGGCGACGCGGAAAAAAGCAGCGTCGCACCTTTACCTGCTTGCAAAAACTACTGTTTTTTTATACAGTGTCTGCGTGCGTGTGAAAAGGCCTTTCGAGAAGCTCGTTCGAGCAGCGGAAATGCCCGTGAACACCGCCTCAGACGCCGTTCATCATAGCAAAGGACGATTCATGGAAGAAAGCAAGAAAGGCCCGGCTGGAATGACTGCGGAGAAGAGCAAGGCCCTGGCCGCCGCGCTCTCGCAGATCGAAAAGCAATTCGGCAAAGGGTCGATCATGCGGCTCGGCGCAGGTGAGGCGGTCGAAGACATTCAGGTGGTGTCCACCGGTTCGCTCGGTCTGGACATCGCACTCGGCGTCGGCGGTTTGCCGCGCGGCCGTGTGGTGGAAATCTACGGTCCGGAATCATCGGGCAAGACCACGCTCACGCTGCAGGTAGTTGCCGAAATGCAGAAGCTTGGCGGCACGGCGGCCTTCATCGACGCGGAACACGCGCTCGACGTTCAGTACGCAGGCAAGCTCGGCGTGAACGTGCCGGAACTGCTGATCTCGCAGCCGGACACGGGCGAGCAGGCACTCGAAATCGCGGACGCGCTGGTGCGCTCCGGCTCCATCGACATGATCGTCATCGACTCCGTAGCGGCGCTCGTGCCGAAGGCGGAAATCGAAGGCGAAATGGGCGACTCGCTGCCGGGTTTGCAGGCGCGTCTGATGTCGCAGGCGCTGCGCAAGCTGACTGGCACCATCAAGCGCACGAACTGCCTGGTCATCTTCATCAACCAGATCCGCATGAAGATCGGCGTGATGTTCGGCAACCCGGAAACCACTACCGGCGGTAATGCGCTCAAGTTCTATTCGTCTGTGCGTCTGGATATCCGCCGCATTGGCTCGATCAAGAAGAACGACGAAGTCATCGGCAATGAAACGCGCGTCAAGGTCGTGAAGAACAAGGTCGCGCCGCCGTTCCGCGAAGCCATCTTCGACATCCTGTACGGTGAAGGCATCTCGCGTCAGGGCGAAATCATCGACCTGGGCGTGCAGGCGAAGCTGGTCGACAAGGCCGGCGCCTGGTACAGCTACAACGGCGAGCGGATCGGTCAGGGCAAGGACAACGCGCGTGAATTCCTGCGCGAGAATCCGGACATCGCACGCGAGATCGAGAACAAGATCCGTGAATCGCTGGGCGTGGCTGCGCTGGGTGAAGTGGTTGCCGTCAAGGCCGAAGTGGCCGACGACGAATAAGCGTCGAGCCTGAAGGACGATGCTCAGGCGCCGGCCCGGTTCGAAGACGGATTCGAAGGCTGATCCGGAGGCTGGTTCGGAGCCTGCTTCGGAGCCCGGTCCGGCTGATGAGGCAACGGAGGAAGGTTGTGCATCCGTCGACCGCTACGAACGAAGCAGCGAACGGCGCGGAGTCTCGCCCAAAGGCGCATTCCCACGCAGTGACAAGAAACTCGCCGACGCGAAGAGGTCTTTCGCGTCGGCGCGTCGCGTTTCCGGGGCAAGCATGGGCGGGCGGTCGGACGAGCCGGATACGGCATCGGACCTGGCGGCTGCATCGGACGCCTCTCTAAGCCACGCAAACCCCCGCTCAACGCGCCTCGCACACGCTCGCGCCCTGCTGAAGCAGGCGACCGAGCAGCCCCCAGCACAGCGCGCCAAACGCACATCGGCGTCCGTCGAGTCCCCGTCCACGTCCGCGCCCCGGCGCGCGCGGCCAGCGCCTCCGCCATTCACAGATCCCTTCGAAGACGCCGACCCCTTCGAGCCATTCGAGCAACGCGCGCCGGCTGAAGCACCACCAGCCGCGGCGGACGAAGCAGTGTTCACCCGCACGAGCCAGCGCACTCGCAAGACTTCGGTTGCCGAAGCGAGCGACCCAAGGCGTCCGAAGCGCTCGTTGAAAGGGCGTGCGCTCGCGGCGCTGTCGCGTCGCGAGTTTAGCCGGGCCGAGTTGTCGCGAAAGTTGAGTCCGTATGTCAGCGAAACCGATTCCCTGGACACCGTGCTGGACGACCTGGAACGCGACGGCTGGCTGTCGAACGAACGCTTCGTGGAGAGCGTCGTGCATCGGCGGGCCGCGCGCATGGGCGGCAGCCGGATCATCAGCGAACTGAAGCGCCATGCGGTCGGCGAGTCGCTCATCAGCGAGACCGCCGACAAGCTCGCGCAAACCGAGACCGACCGCGCCCGGGCCGTATGGGAGAAGAAGTACGGCACCTTGCCGGACACGCCCGCTGAACGCGCCAGGCAGGCGCGCTTCCTGGCGGCGCGCGGCTTCTCCGGCGGCACGATCGGCAAGATCCTGAAGGGCGGCGACGAGGACTGGAGCGAAGAGATCGTCGACGACTGAGCACAGCCGCTCGAACCTGCATCACGCCACACGGCAACAGGTATGCGCCGATCCTCAGGGGCATGTCCGGCCGGAAATACCCAATATGCTAAAATCGCACGGTTTTCTCCGTACCGGCTCACTTCCAGCATGCCTCTCTCGCCTCCCGCTCCCCGACACTTGCGCCATCGACGCGCAATTCGGCTGGAAGCCTTCGAGCGCGAAGATAGTCTGTGGGATATTGAAGCCTGTCTAACCGACGAGAAGCCGCGCGACTTCACACTCGCGACGGGCGTCCGGCCGCTCGGCCTGCCGATCCATGAACTCTGGCTGCGCATCACCATCGACCGCAATTGCACCATCGTCGGCGCGGAAGCATCGTCCGACTGGGCGCCCTATGGCGGTCTGTGCGCCGAGTCCAACACGGCCTATCGCAAGCTCATCGGCCTCAACCTCCTGCAGAATTTCCGCCGCGAAGCCAATCAGGTGCTGCGCGGCACGGTCGGCTGCACGCATCTCACGGAACTGTGCGGCGTGCTGCCGACCGCGGCTGTCCAAGCCTTCGCGGGCGACGTCTGGAAGATCGAAAGCGGCAATCCCTTCAAGCGGTCCGAAGCCGGCCAGCCCGGCAGCAGCGCGCCCGAAGAGCCGCCGTTCCAGCTCGGCCGCTGTCATGCGTTGCGCTTCGACGGTCCCGCGGTCAAGGAACATTACCCGCGCTGGTTCGGCCATGAGCCGGCCGCAAAAGAACCCACGGTCGCCACGCATGACGCAAGCGCGCAAACCAGCGAGCAAGCAGATCCGAAAGACAGGCGGGAGACATAGTTCGCCTCGTGCAGCACACCCGCTCACGCGGACGCACGGCAATCTGAAAAGAAGAATCGAAAGAATCAACGGTTCAAACACATAGAAGTTCACTCCAACTCTCAGACTGAAGGAATCACGCATGAAGATTCACGAGTACCAGGGTAAGGAAATCCTGCGGAAATTCGGCGTCGCGGTCCCGCGCGGCACACCCGTGTTCTCGGTGGATGATGCGGTCAAGGCCGCGGAAGCGCTGGGCGGCCCGGTTTGGGTCGTGAAGGCGCAGATCCACGCTGGCGGCCGCGGCAAGGGCGGCGGCGTGAAGGTCGCGAAGTCGATCGAACAGGTCCGCGAGTACGCGAGCCAGATCCTCGGCATGCAGCTCGTCACGCACCAGACCGGCCCGGAAGGCCAGAAGGTGAACCGCCTGCTGATCGAAGAAGGCGCGGACATCAAGAAGGAACTGTACGTCGGCCTCGTGCTGGATCGCGTGACGCAGAAGATCGTCGTGATGGCGTCGAGCGAAGGCGGCATGGACATCGAGGAAGTCGCGGAAAAGACGCCGGAACTGCTGCACAAGTTCGCCGTCGAGCCGTCGACCGGCCTGCAGGACAAGGACGCGGACGACCTGGCCCGCAAGATCGGCATTCCGGACGCATCGATCCCGCAAGCGCGCGCGATCCTGCAAGGCCTGTACAAGGCGTTCTACGAAACCGACGCATCGCTCGCGGAAATCAACCCGCTGATCGTGACCGGCGACGGCAAGGTCATCGCACTGGACGCCAAGTTCAACTTCGACGCGAACGCGCTGTTCCGTCATCCGGAAATCGTCGCGTACCGCGATCTGGACGAAGAAGATCCGGCTGAAGTCGAAGCGTCGAAGTTCGACCTCGCGTACATCTCGCTCGACGGCAACATCGGCTGTCTGGTGAACGGTGCTGGCCTGGCAATGGCCACGATGGACACCATCAAGCTGTTCGGCGGCGAGCCGGCGAACTTCCTCGACGTCGGCGGCGGCGCCACGACCGAGAAGGTCACGGAAGCCTTCAAGCTGATGCTGAAGAACCCGAACCTGAAGGCGATCCTCGTGAACATCTTCGGCGGCATCATGCGCTGCGACGTGATCGCGGAAGGCGTGATGGCGGCTTCGAAGGCGGTGGACCTGAAGGTGCCGCTGGTCGTGCGCATGAAGGGCACGAACGAGGACCTCGGCAAGAAGATGCTGGCGGACTCGGGCCTGCCGATCATCTCGGCCGACAGCATGGAAGAAGCTGCGCAGAAGGTCGTCGCGGCGGCCGAAGGCAAGTAAGCGCACGCGCTGCCTGCCTCAGAAGAGCGTTCCACCAGATACGAATGGCGGCGCGGGGCTCGAGCCTTGGCGACGCCAAACGAACAGAGGTCACTACATGTCGATTCTGATCAACAAAGACACGAAGGTCATCACGCAGGGCATCACCGGCAAGACCGGTCAGTTCCATACGCGCGCCTGCCGCGAATACGCGAATGGCCGTGAAGCCTACGTCGCGGGTGTGAACCCGAAGCGCGCGGGCGAGGATTTCGAAGGCATTCCCATCTATGCGTCCGTCAAGGAAGCAAAGTCCGAGACCGGCGCCACGGTTTCGGTGATTTACGTGCCGCCCGCGGGCGCTGCCGCGGCGATCTGGGAAGCCGTCGAAGCCGATCTCGATCTCGCGATCTGCATCACGGAAGGCATTCCGGTTCGCGACATGCTCGAAATCAAGGACCGCATGCGCCGCGAAAACCGCAAGACGCTGCTGCTCGGACCGAACTGCCCCGGCACGATCACGCCGGACGAGCTGAAAATCGGCATCATGCCGGGTCACATCCACAAGAAGGGCCGCATCGGCGTGGTGTCGCGCTCGGGCACGCTGACGTATGAAGCAGTCGGTCAGCTGACGGCGCTGGGTCTTGGCCAGTCGTCAGCGGTCGGTATCGGCGGCGATCCGATCAACGGTCTGAAGCACATCGACGTGATGAAGATGTTCAACGACGATCCGGATACGGACGCCGTCATCATGATCGGCGAGATCGGCGGTCCGGACGAAGCCAACGCGGCTTACTGGATCAAGGACAACATGAAGAAGCCGGTGGTCGGCTTCATCGCGGGCGTCACGGCGCCTCCGGGCAAGCGCATGGGCCACGCAGGCGCGCTGATCTCGGGCGGGGCGGACACGGCGGACGCCAAGCTCGAAATCATGGACGCGTGCGGCATCAAGGTCACGAAGAACCCGTCCGAGATGGGCCGTCTGCTGAAGTCGGTCATCTAAGACCGATGCGGACAAACTACGCGAGGGTTTGGTACTCTTACTGATTCCTTTCGTATGAGCCGATACCAAGCGAGGGAGCGTTGCTTCCTCGCTTTTTTTTCGGCTTCCGTTTTCGCTTTCACTCCGCACCATGCTCGAATTCTTCTCCACGCTTCACTGGGGAGCGGTCGTCCAGATCATCGTGATCGACATCCTCCTCGGCGGCGACAACGCCGTCGTCATCGCGCTGGCGTGCCGCAATCTGCCGGACCGGCAGCGCACGCGCGGCATCGTGCTCGGCACGCTCGGCGCCATCATCCTGCGCGTCGTGCTGATCGCCTTCGCGGTGCTGCTGCTGGACATTCCCTTCCTCAAGTTCGTGGGCGGGCTGCTGCTGCTGTGGATCGGTATCAAGCTGCTGCAACCGGATCACGACGAGCACGAAATTAACGCATCCGATCGTCTCTGGGCCGCGGTGAAGACCATCATCGTCGCGGATGCCGTGATGAGCCTCGACAACGTGATCGCCATCGCGGGCGCGGCGGAGGCGGCGGATCCGCGCCACCGGCTGACGCTGGTGATCTTCGGGCTGGTCGTCAGCATTCCGCTGATCGTGTGGGGCAGCACGCTGGTGCTGAAGCTGATCGACCGGTTTCCGATGGTCGTGCTGCTCGGGGCGGGGCTGCTGGGCTGGATCGCGGGCGGCCTGATCATCGACGATCCGTTCATCGACCGCTGGCCCGCGCTCAACACCGATTTCGCGATCTACGCGGCGCGAGTGGCGGGGGCGGTGCTAGTGGTGGCGTTGGGCTGGCTGCTCAAGCGCCGTGCGCTCGAAGCGGGAAGGCGAGCGGCAGGCTGAGGCTCTGTTGGACCTAGGCCATCTGGCTGACTGTCGCCTGAGGCGTGCACTGAATACGATCGAAGCGTCCTGTCCGCATTGCGCGGCAGGGCGCTTTTTTCGTTTTCCCGGGAGCAGAGATGACAACGTTGGTGCTGGGTGTGATGCACGCGCCGCGCGAGCCGCGCGTGTGGTGGTTGGGACGGGCAAGGGACATGCTGGTGCGGGGCTTTACGCTCATCGAGCTGATGATCGTGCTGGCAATCGTGGGCGTGGTCGCGGCCTATGCGATTCCTGCGTATCAGGATTATCTGGCGCGCAGCCGGGTGGGCGAGGGCATCGCGCTGGCGGCATCGGCGCGGCTGGCGGTGGCCGAGAACGCAGCCAGCGGCGCGGACTTCGCGGGCGGCTACGCGTCGCCGCCGGGTACGCGCAATGTCGAATCCATTCACGTCGATAGCGACACAGGGCAGATCACCATCTCGTATTCGACCCGCGTCGCGCCGGCGGGCTCGAACACGCTCGTGCTGGTTCCGTCCACGCCGGACAACGCCGAGACGCCCACCGCACGCGTGACGTTGAGTCGCGGCGTGGTGCAGGCGGGCTCGGTCACGTGGGAATGCTTCGCGGCGGCCAAGACGGTTTCGTCCCTGCCGGCGCCGGGTTCGGGGCCGTTGCCGGTCGATCCGGCCACCTTGCCGGCCAATCTTGCGCCACCGGAGTGCCGCGCGTGAGGGGCACATGAGTGGAGCGTCGTGACGCGGGATACCGCTGAGGTGAAGCATCAAGGCGCGGTGGCAGCATTTACGGGGCCACCGCGCCTTGCGGGTCGTTTTTGCGGCAAAGGCGGGGTTTTCGTCGTAAATCCGTTGGTTCGACGGACAGCAGGGACAAAGTTTTGTATAGTGCGCCGGTTCCCGACGTTCCCAGTCCCTCATGCCTTCCCAATTCGCGCGTTACCTTTGTTTTGCGGTCCTGTGCCTGGCGTTGACGATCCCTTTCGCCGTCGTCAACCACACGTATCCGATCCCGACTTTCTACGCCGAATACAGTGCGCTTGCGCTCTACCTGGCGCTCGGCGCGACCGTGGCGCTGCTGGTGCGCGTGGCGGAGCCGAAGGTGTCGTTCGCCTCGCCGGTCGTCGCGTTGATGCCGCTTGCCTTCGGCGTGCTGCTGGTCGCCCAGACCGTGTTGCTGCCGATCGCGCAGCCCTCCATGAACTGGCTGGGCGGCGCCTATCTGCTGGCGTCGTTCGTCGCCGTGCATACGGGCTTCGGGCTCGTGCGCGCGGGGCTTGGAGAGAAGGCGCTGCGCGTCGGCGCGGCGGCGCTGATGCTCGGCGGGCTGTTCGCGGTGTTCTGCCAGGTCGTGCAGCTGTTTCATCTCGAGGTGAAGTTCACGCCCTTCGTGGTGGCCTACAACGTCATGACCGAGCGGCGTCCGTTCGGCAACATGGCGCAGGCGAATCACCTGGCCACGGTCATTGCGTTCGCCATGGCGGGCGCGCTGTTCTTCGTGCAGACGCGTCGGCTGCCGCTCGTGGTGTGGGTCGCGGTGTCGGTGGTGTATTCGCTCGGACTGGCCTTGACCGTGTCCCGCGGGCCGTGGCTGCAGACGGCGGTGATCGTCGTCGGCGGCTTGTGGATGGCGTTCGTGCAGGGAAGGCCGCGCTCGTCGGACGGCTTCGACGGGCCGGGCAAGCGCGACCGGCGCGCGTGGCTCGTGCCGCTGCTGCTCGCCGTCGTGTTCTTCGCGGTCAATGCGGCGGTGCGCTGGGCCAATACCCGTTACGACTTTGGTCTCGCGCAGTCGGCGGCGGAACGCATGCAGGACGCCAACCAGATCGCGCCGCGTCTTGCGCTGTGGAAGTACGGCTGGACGATGTTCAGGACGCATCCGCTGCTGGGCGTCGGCTGGGGTGAATTTCCGCGCTATCAGTTTGAGATTGTCCGCGAGCTCGGCGGTGTCGAGATTGCCAACAATGCGCACGACATCTTCATCGACCTGCTCGCGAAGACCGGTGTGCTCGGCGTGGCGATCCTCGTGGCGGGCGTCGTGTTCTGGCTGATTCGCGTGCTGCGGGCGCCGCATACGCCGGCGCGTATCTTCGGGCTGTCGCTGCTCGGCGTGCTGATGATGCATGCGCTCGTCGAATATCCGCAGCAGTACATGTTCTTCCTGATGCCGGCGATGCTCGTCATCGGCCTGCTGGACACGCGGCCGCTACGGCTCGTCGCGCGGCCGGTGTCGTACGGCGTTTATGTCGTGCTGGTGCTGGGCGGGCTGGCCGCGCTGTATCCGACACTGCGTGACTACAACCGCGCCGAGGTGCTGTATTACGGGTCGCGGCCGGCGGAGCAATATCGTGACGCGCCGTCGCTCCTGTTCACGGCGTGGGGCGAGTACGGGGCGGCGACGCTCTTGCCCATCAACGCGCAGAACGTGCAGGCGAAGCTTGCGGCGCACCGGAAGGCCATCGCGCTGTTGCCGGGCGAGACGGTCCTGCGCCGCTATGCGGTGCTTCAGGCGCTCGCCGGACAGAAGACCGAGGCGCTCGATACGATGGCCCGTCTCAAGATCTTCGCGACCGAGTTGCACGACTGGCCGAAGCAACTGGCGGCGGTGTATGGATTGATCGATGAGGCGGGCACGCCGCTCACCGCGTTCAAGGCCGATCTGGTCAGGCTGTATGGGATGCCGAAGGACGAGCCGGCTGCGGCGGATGGGGATGATGAAGACAGTGATTGAGCATCGCGGCTGAGGCGATGCTCGGAAGGGCAGGTGTGCGGGCTGTCGCGGTGAGCGTGCGGCTTCACGCCGCCACCCAATCCCCCGACTTCCCCCCATGCTTCTCCATGACCCGAACGTTGTTGATGGTCATGCCGCGATCGACCGCCTTGCACATGTCATAAATCGTCAGCAATCCGACCTGCACGGCGGTCAACGCTTCCATCTCGACCCCAGTGCGCCCGACCGTCTCCACGCGTACTTCGCAATGCACGCCGGGCAGCGTCTCATCGATGGCAAAATCCACCGCAACCCGCGTGAGCGCGAGCGGATGGCATAGCGGAATCAGATCGGCGGTGCGCTTCGCGCCCTGGATCGCGGCGATGCGCGCGACGCCCAGAACATCGCCTTTCTTCGCGCGGCCATCGAGAATCAGCGCGAGCGTGGCATCGAGCATCACGATCGAACCGCGCGCAACCGCGACCCGGCGCGTCTCGTCCTTCGCGCCGACATCGACCATGTGCGCCTCGCCGGCGGCATCGAAATGGGTGAGTCCGGACATGGCGTCTCCTTCGAAATGGGCGCCTATCATAACAGCGTGAAGAGGCGCGGTTCCCGGCCCGCGGACCCCGTTTGCATCAAGACTCATGCAGCAAGCAGGCAGCAAATCCGGCCGCCGCGCGCCCTACACTTGATACGATAAGCCCGTTCCCTTTTTCCAGCCGGTTGCCGGTCCCGCATCGCCTTCGCGTCTCATGCCTTCGACACGTCCGAGCCGCGTGCTCGTCTTCCTGCTGTGCGTAGCCCTCGCCGCGCCGCCCGCCGTGCTGGCGCAATCGGCCGCGCCCGTCGGGAGCGCGAACACCGCCAACACCGCGAACACGATCGGCGGCACCGGGACGCTGGCCGCGTCGCAGCTCCGCTCGGCGCAGGAAGGCAGCAACCCCGGCGACCTGCCCGGCAACGTCGCGGAAGGCGTCTTCGGCGTCTATGGCGGCGCGGAAAGCCGCTTCGCCAACCGGCCGGGCACGATGTCCGGCCTGCGCGCGCCGCTCTCGTCGGTGCAGCTGCCCGATCTCGGCGACGGCTCCGGCGGCTCGCTGACGCCGCAAGCCGAACGCCGCGTCGGCGAACGGGCGATGCGCGAAGTACGCGCCGACCCCGACTATCTCGACGACTGGCTGATCCGCGACTACCTCGATTCCGTCTCCTCCAAGCTGTCCGCGGCGGCCGCGACGCAGTATCTCGGCGGCTATCGGCCCGACTTCGACCTGTTCGCCGTACGCGACGCCCAGATCAACGCGTTTTCGATGCCTGGCGGTTTCATCGGCGTGAATACGGGGCTGATCGCGGCGACCCAGACCGAATCGGAGCTGGCGTCGGTCATCGGTCATGAAATGGGACACGTGCTCCAGCGGCACATCGCGCGCATGCTCGGCGCACAGGAAAAGAACAGCTACACCGCGCTCGCCGGCATGCTGGCCGGACTGCTCGCGGGCCTGCTCGCGCACAGCGGCGATCTCGGCATGGGGCTCGCGATGGGCGGCCAGGCGCTGGCAGTCGACAACCAGTTGCGCTTCTCGCGCGCGGCCGAACACGAGGCCGATCGCGTCGGCTTCCAGATGCTGGCGGCGGCCGGCTACGATCCGTATGCGATGGCCGCGTTCTTCGAACGCCTCGACCGCTCGACGATGGCCGACAACGGCGTGCCGCCCTATGTGCGCACGCACCCGCTGACCACCGAGCGTATCGCCGACATGGAAGGCCGCGCGCGGCGCGTGCCGTACCGGCAGCCGCGCCAGTCGGCCGAGTATGCGTTCGTGCGCGCCCGCGCCCGGGTGCTGCAAGTGAATTTCGCGAGCGACTATCGCGAGGTGGCGAGCCGCCTGAAGGCCGAAATCGACGATCAGACCGCGCTCAATCCCGCCGCGAACTGGTATGGCATTGCGCTGGCGCAAACCCTGACCGGCGATTACGCCGCCGCCGACGAAGCGCTCGCCCGCGCGCGCAAGCTCTTCGAGGGAGAGGAAGCGAGCAGCGCGGCGGCGTCGGCGCAGGTTCGGCAGGAGAACGCGAAGGGGACGGGCACGGCGGCATCGGGCGTCAGGCCCGCGACGCCGCCACCGCGTACCGCAACCGCCGCCGATGCGAGCTCATCGCTACGCAATGCGGACTCGCTGACGACCGCGACACCGCTCGACCGCACGCACGCGTCGCTTGACCTCGGCCGCGTTCCTGCCCAACCGAAAGCCGCGTCGGTGCCTCAGGCGCGCTCCGTCGGCGATATCGCGCTGGCGCCGGTGCGCATCGAAGGCGGTCCCGCGCCCGTGGCGAAAACGCCGGCTGCTCCCGCGGCCGTTCGCAGTTCGCCCAGCCTCGACGTGCTCGACGCCGACATCGCCCGGCGCGCCGGCCGGCTGGACGATGCCATCCGGCTGGCGGCGAACGCCAGGAAACGCTGGCCCGAATCTCACGCCGCGCTCGATGTGCAGTTGCAGTCGCTGCTGGCCGCGCACCGCTATGGCGAAGCGCAGACGCTCGCGCGCCAGGAAACCCGCGCGGAGCCGACGCGCCCCGACTGGTGGCTCTATCTCGCCCAGGCGAGCAAGGGGCTCGACGACCCGCTGCAACAGCATCAGGCCATGGCGGAAAAGCTCGCGCTGGACGGCGCGTGGCCGTCCGCGATTCGTCAGCTGAAGGAGGCGCGCGACGTGAAGAACGCAAGCTTCTACGATCTGTCCGCGATCTCGGCGCGCCTGCACGACTTCGAGGCGCGCTACAAGGAAGAGCGCGAACAGGAGAAGAACGGCTAGTCAGCCCGCCGCCGCGGCCCGCGCCGCCGGACTCGCCGCGAAGCCGAAGCGTTCCGCGACCTGGGCGCGCGCGATCGGGCTGACGGCGAGATCAGCGCCCTCGCGCCAGTGGAACACGCCGCTCGCGCCGGCTTCATCGAGTGAAGCATGGTTCGCGAAGAGTTCGAGATCATGATCGTGCAGCGCCGCGATACGCGCGGGCGTGGCGTCGTCCGAGAACAGGATGTTGCCTTCATCGTCGAGCCACGCACGCGCCGGCTCGAAGTCGGCGCCGGCCTGATCGGTCAGGCGCAGGCGCCCGTCCACGTCCAGCAGTCGCACGATCCACGGCGTATAGCCCAGCTCGACATACACCCGCTGCGGCCCGTTCTGGAAGAACCACTGGCCGTCGGCATCGCATTCGTAGTTGCGGTTGATGAAGCCGAGCAGCGCGTCGTGGCGGATCGGCGTGCCGGGTTCTCCGGCAGCTTGCGCCGCGTCATCGCGCATGCGCCACTGGCCGCGCCGGTCCAGCATCAGCCAGCCCGTGCAATGCGGGACGTTGGGCCATTTGGCGAGCGCCTGCCTGACGATGTCATCCATGATCGGTCACGAAACGAATTGCTCCAGATAGCCGAACACGCGCAGCGACAGCCAGTCGATGCGGCCCGGAAACGGCCCGGTCATGAAGCCGACGTGTCCGCCATGATTCGGCTGATCGAGCGTGACGCGCGCCGACACTTCCGCCTGCGACGGCAACGCGAATTCCGGCAGGAACGGGTCGTTGCGCGCGTTCAGCAGCAACGCGGGCACGTCCACATGCTTCAGATGGGCGCGGACGGTCGCCGTCGACCAGTAGTGGTTGGTGTCGCGGAAGCCGTGCACCGGCGCCGTGACCACGTTGTCGAACTCGTACAGCGTGCGGGCGGCGAGCACGGCCTCGCGGTCGTACAGCCCGGGATACTGGCCGAGCTTCGCGAGCGCCTTCTTCTTCAGCGACTTGAGGAAGCTGCGCGTGTACACCATGCCGAAGCCGCTCGAGATCGCTTCGCCGCCCGCGTGGACATCGAGCGGCGCGGAGATGGCAGCCGCCGCACGGATGATCGACGCGTCGCTGCCGCGTTCGCACAGCCAGTGCAGCAGCACGTTGCCGCCGAGCGAGACCCCCGCCGCGACGATCGGCCCGCGATGCCGCTGCGCGAGCCGCCGCAGGATCCAGTCGGCTTCGGCGCCGTCGGCGAGATGATAAAAGCGCGGCAGCAGGTTCAACGGCCCGCTGCAGCTGCGGAAATGCGGCACCACACCGTGCCAGCCGCGCGCCTGGGCGGCCGCCATCATCGTGCGGGCGTAGTGGGAGTCGGAATTGCCTTCGAGACCGTGGAACAGCACGAAGAGCGGGGCGGTCGCGGCGGGTTCGGAGGCCGGGTCGTGCGCGAGGAAGTCGAGGTCGATGAAATCGCCGTCCGGCGTGTCCCAGCGTTCGCGCCGGTACTGCACGGCGGGCTTGCGGCCGAACAGCGCGGGCACGATGGTTTGCGCATGGCTTGTCGGCAGCCAGCGCGGCGCGCTGTAGAGCCAGTCCGCCGCGCCCGGCGTGAGCGCCCGTGCGGCATCGCGCAGTGCCATCGCAGGCGCCTTGTCCACGAACGACGAGTCGTGTGTCAACAACGGATCGCGCTTCATGGCCCCTCCCCGACAAACGTCTTGTTCAGCGCTTCATTCTTCTTAATGCAGCGGTCCCTGACCGTGCCGCAGCCTGGCCGCGTACTGTCCCGCTGTTTCCATCGGCATGGCGCTCGCGTGGATGTGCGCGATGCGCCATTCGCCGCGCTCATGAACCATCACGTAGGTCGCGTAGACCATGCGCGGCACGCCATTCGACGCCGCCGGCTGATGCGCCTCCGCAATCGCGTACACGACCGTGCCGAGGCTGTCGTACACGCGGATGTCGAGCGGCTCGATGGTCACCGGCTGCGCTTCGAACTGCTTGCCGAGACCCGCGCGGATGCTCTCCAGCCCGTGCAGGTGCGTCCCGTCCGGGCAGACGCACGTGGCGAATTCCTCGTCGAGCCACAACGACATGACCGCGTCGATGCTGTTGTCCGCGACGGCCTGATAGTAAGCATTGAGAGTATCGGCGGCGGCTTCGAAGAGGCGGGCGAAACGTGGCATGGCTCGTGGGTCTCTGGCATTCGATGCGGGCGCCGTCCGTGTTGCCGTGCTGCCGCGGGTAGCGGCAGGGCGGCGCGCTGCATCGGTCATTGGTCAAAGCATGCCCCCGTTCGGAGACATTCGCGTGTCCGCGCCCGCACACACACGGCGGCTAACCGCCTGAACCCGCCGTTATGGAGGAATTTCAGCGATGCGCGAGCAGCATGCCGCGCAAGTCGCCGAAAACCTGTTCGGCGGTGAGTTCGCGAAGGCAGTTCAGATGGCCGAGCGGACACTCGCGGGCAAAGCACGGACTGCATTCAAGATGCAGCCATTGTACCTTTGCGAGATCGGACAAGGGCGGCGTATGGCGCGGGTCGGTCGAGCCGTAGACCGCGACCAGCGGCCGTCGCGACGCCGCCGCGACGTGCATCAGCCCGGAATCGTTGGTGACGACCGCGCTTGCCCGCGAAATCAGTGCGCAGGCCTCGCCGAGCGAGGTCTGGCCGCACAGGTTGCGCACGTTGGGCGCGCGGTCCGCGATGGCCTGCGCGATCGGCGCGTCCTTCTTCGAGCCCAGCGCGACGATGCGGGCATACGGGAACGACTGCGCGATGAACTGCGCGAGCGAGGCAAAGTGCTCGGGCGGCCAGCGCTTGGCCGGGCCGTACTCGGCGCCCGGGCAGAACACGACGAGCGGCGTGCGCGTATCGAGATTGAAGCGCGCCGAGACGCGCGCGGCCTCGTTCGGATCGGCTTCGAGGCGCGGCACCGGCAGCGTCTGCGCGTCGGGGCGGGCGGCGGCCTCGGGCTGTGCGAAGCGGTCGACGAACGGCAGCTTCGCGCCGGGCGCGTAGGCGAGCGCGGCGTAATGCGCGGTCATCGGCGGCCGCTCGGTCTTCGGCGGATTCGCGTGGCGCACGTTCAGCAAGCCGTAGCGGCTCTCGCCCTTGTAGCCGATGCGCAGGTTGATGCCCGCCATCCACGGAATCAGCGCGGACTTCACGGAGTTGGGCAGCACGTAGGCGGCGTCATAGCCGACGTCGCGCAGGTCGCTCGCCAGCTGCCAGCGGCGCAGCAGCTGCAGCTTGCCGTGCGCGAGGTCAGTGGCGTAGACGTCGCGGATCTCGGGCATGCGCTCGAGCACGGGCGCGACCCACGTCGGCGCGACGGCATCGATCGCCATGCGTGGATGCAGCTTTCGCAGGAGCGTGAAAAGCGGCTGCGCCATCAATGCGTCACCGATCCAGTTCGGTGCTATAACCAGCGCGCGGCGCATCTGTCTTTATCCGATCTCAAAAAAGAAACGCGGCCCGTCGTCTTGGGGCGGGTCGTCGGGTGTCGTGGATTGCGTGGGAGCGCGGGCATGTGCCCGCGCGGAGGCTGTCGAAGGCGTCAGTGGCCGCCCTTGATCACTTCGCCGTCTTTCAGCTTGTAGCGCGTGCCGCAGTAGGGGCAGCGTGCTTCGCCGTGCGTCACGTCGATGAACACGCGCGGATGCGTGCTCCAGCGCTGCATCTTCGGGTTCGGGCAGAAAGCGGGCAGGTCCTTGGCGGTCAGTTCCACCAGCGGCATTTCCTTCAGGTCGCTCATTGCTATCTCGTGTCAGGTGTCGTGCGTTGCGTTTGCGTGCGTTTGCGTGCGTTTGCGGGCCGGAGCCGGAAGTACACGGCGGACGCGCGCCCGCCGTTTCGGTGCAAGCCTCGCTCAGACCTTCGAGAGCCAGCTCGCGTACTTCTCGTTCTTGCCGCCGACCACGTCGAAGAAGGCGCTTTGCAGCTTCTCGGTGATCGGGCCGCGCTTGCCGGCGCCGATGGTGCGGTTGTCCAGTTCGCGGATGGGCGTCACTTCGGCGGCCGTGCCGGTGAAGAAGGCTTCGTCGCAGGTGTAGACCTCGTCGCGCGTGATGCGCTTCTCGATCACCGGAATGCCGAAGTCGCGCGCCAGCGTGATGACCGTGTCGCGCGTGATGCCGTCCAGGCACGAGGCCAGGTCGGGCGTATAGATCTTGCCGTTGTTCACGAGGAAGAAGTTCTCGCCCGAGCCTTCGGAGACGTAGCCGTCGACGTCGAGCAGCAGCGCTTCGTCGTAACCGTCCGTGACGGCTTCCTGGTTGGCGAGGATCGAGTTCACGTACCAGCCGGAGGCCTTGGCGCGCACCATCGACACGTTGACGTGATGGCGCGTGAACGACGACGTCTTCACGCGAATGCCCTTGGCCAGGCCGTCTTCGCCGAGATACGCGCCCCACGGCCACGCCGCGATGGCCACATGGATGGTGTTGCCCTTGGCCGAGACGCCGAGTTTTTCCGAACCGACCCAGATGATCGGGCGCAGGTAGCACGACTCCAGGTTGTTTTCCTTGACGACTTCGAGCTGCGCGGCTTCGAGCGTGGCCTGGTCGAACGGCACGTCCATCTGGAAGATCTTGGCCGAATTGAGCAGGCGCTTCGTGTGTTCCTTCAGGCGGAAAATGGCGGTGCCCTGCGCTGTCTTGTACGCGCGCACGCCTTCGAATACGCCCATGCCGTAGTGCAACGTGTGGGTCAGCACGTGGATCTTGGCATCACGCCAGTCGATCAGCTTGCCATCCATCCAGATCTTGCCGTCGCGGTCGGCCATTGACATACGGTTCTCCTAGCTCTCGTTCAAGTGGGGTCGGGCAGGCCGCCCGGGGGTGTGGGACGGCGCTCGTGCGCGGGTTTGCGTGCGGTTCCTGTGTCGCAGAGTTGGACATGCCTGCGGGAGGAACGCGCGCCCGAGGCGCAAAGGCGGCGAAAGAGCGTCATTTTAGCGTCTTTTCGCAACGAAACCGATCTGGGCGCGTCTTTCACGACGCTATAATTTGCCTTTCGCCGCGGCTTGCCCGCCTCGTCGATCGCCGCAGCCGAACCGCGCGGTCGAAAACCTCCGGCGGCTTGTCCGGGCCCGCGCCTGCAACCCGAGCCTCGGGATTCGAGGCCCGCCGTCCGGCTTTTCCTCCAGGCCTTGCCCCGATCCATGTTCGACCGGCTGTCCGACACCAATCGCCGCGCCTTCTTCGAGGGCGTGCGCACGTTCTCTCCCGCCGTCCTGGCGACGCTCTCCTGGGGCCTCGTGACCGGCATCGCGATGACCAAGTCCGTCCTGACGGTGCCCCAGGCGCTCGGCATGACCGTGATGGTGTACGCGGGCTCCTCGCAACTGGCCGTGCTGCCGCTTTTCGCCGCGAAGCTGCCGCTCTGGACCATTCTGCTGACCGCCGGGATGGTCAATCTGCGCTTCGTGATCTTCAGCGCCGGGCTCGCACCGCATTTCGCCTATCTGCCGCTGAAGCGCCGCCTGATGCTCGGCTACTTCAACGGTGACATCGTCTACCTGATGTTCTCGAAGCGAAACTTCGCGACCGGCTGGCAGCCCGGCAAGGAAGCGTTCTTCTGGGGGCTGGTCGCGTGCAGCTGGGGTTCCTGGCAGATTTCCTCGGTGCTCGGCATCCTGCTGGCGAGCCTGATTCCCGACAACTGGGGCCTGGAACTGGCCGGCACGCTGGCGCTGCTGCCGCTGATCGTCTCGGCGATCGCCACGCGCTCGACTTTCGCGGCAGTGGCCGTGGCGAGCGTGGTGGCGCTGCTGTCGTTCGACCTGCCGTACCGTCTGGGCCTGCCGCTGGCGGTGTTCGCCGCGCTGATCGCCGGGACGCTGGCGGACCTGATCGCCGCCCGCGCGCGCCCGAAAGCGCCGGAAACCCCGCAAGCCCCGAAAGCCCCGAAAGCCGACCCCACGAGGACCGTCCGATGAGCGCGCTGCAAATCTGGCTGGCGATCATCGCGATGTGCATCGTCACCGCGCTGACGCGCACGCTGTTCCTGATCGGCGGCGAGCGCATGGTGCTGCCGCCCGCCGTGCAGCGCGCGCTGCGCTACGCGCCGGCCGCGGCGCTCACCGGCGTGGTCGTGCCGGATCTGCTGGAAACGTCCACCGGCATTTCGCTGGCGTTGTCGAACCATGCGCTGTGGGCGTCGGTGGCCGCGCTCGCGTACTACCTGTGGCGGCGCGGCATGATGGGCACGATCGCCGTCGGCATGCTCGTGTTCACGCTGCTGCGGCTCGTCGCCTGAGGCGAACCGGCCTCGCCAAATACGGGTCATCATCGATTGCCAGCTAAAAGCATTCAGGGTGATCGGTTAAAATGTGCGTCTTTTCCGAGTGAGCGAGGTCGAAAGTGTGTCCGGCAGTCACCCCGCTACGGTTGTCCACCTCGTCGCGCACGCTTTGGCCGCACCGGCTGCCGTGTCCGCATGACGGCGGCCCGCGCCGGATGCCCCTGTCCGACTCCTTCCTCCCGCCCATGGTCCGCGCCTCCGGTTTCGACGCGCGGCCCTCGCCGCCAGCCTGATCCGCGCGCGAGCCGTCCTGCCCGGCGGCCCGTGCGCGGCGACTCCACGAACCGGCCGGTTTCCCCACCGGTCTTCTCGCCCGAACCGCTTCTCTACCTACGTTGACTCCCATGACGAAAGTACTGCGTTTCACCGATCTGATCGCCGAAGGCAAAGTCTCCGGCAAGCGTGTCTTCATCCGCGCGGATCTCAACGTGCCGCAAGACGACGCCGGCAACATCACCGAAGATACGCGCGTGCGTGCGTCGGTCCCGGCGATCCGCGCGGCGCTCGACGCCGGCGCGGCCGTGATGGTCACCTCGCACCTCGGCCGTCCGACGGAAGGCCAGTTCAAGCCTGAAGATTCGCTGGCGCCGGTCGCGCAGCGCCTGTCGGAACTGCTGGGCGCGGACGTGCCGCTGGTCGCCGACTGGGTCGACGGCGTGCAGGTGCAGCCCGGCCAGGTCGTGCTGCTGGAAAACTGCCGCTGCAACAAGGGCGAGAAAAAGAACGACGACGGCCTCGCGCAGAAGATGGCGAAGCTCTGCGACATCTACGTCAACGACGCCTTCGGCACCGCGCACCGCGCCGAAGCCACCACGCACGGCATCGCGAAGTACGCGGCCGTGGCGTGCGCGGGTCCGCTGCTGGCCGCCGAACTCGACGCGCTCGGCCGCGCGCTCGGCAACCCGAAGCGCCCGCTGGTGGCGATCGTCGCCGGCTCGAAGGTCTCGACCAAGCTCACGATTCTCAAGTCGCTGGCGGAGAAGGTGGACCAGCTGATCGTCGGCGGCGGCATCGCCAACACGTTCATGGTCGCGTCCGGCCTCAACATCGGCAAGTCGCTCGCGGAGAAGGATCTCGTCGGCGAGGCGAAGGACATCATCGAGCAGGCGCGCACCCGCGGCGCCTCGGTGCCGATTCCGAGCGACGTCGTCACCGCGAAGGAATTCGCGCCCACCGCGAAGGCCGAAACCAAGCCAGTCGCCGCCGTCACCGACGACGACATGATTCTCGACATCGGTCTGGACACGGCCAAGGCGCTCGCGGCCCAGCTGGAAACGGCGGGCACGATCGTCTGGAACGGCCCGGTCGGCGTGTTCGAGTTCGACCAGTTCGGCAACGGCACGAAGACGCTCGCGCAGGCCATCGCCAGTTCGTCGGCGTTCTCGATCGCGGGCGGCGGCGACACGCTCGCGGCCATCGCGAAGTACGACATCGCCGACAAGGTGAGCTACATCTCGACAGGCGGCGGCGCCTTCCTCGAATTCCTGGAAGGCAAGACGCTGCCGGCGGTCGAAGTGCTCGAATCGCGCGCCGGAGCCTGAGGCGTTGGCGGCCCGCAATAGTCCGGCGAAGGCAGCAAGGAAGGGCGCGCAGGAAGCCGGCGGCGCGCAGGCAGAGGTACAGGAGGCGGGCGGCGCCATCGACGCCGCCGCGGAGGCCGCCCAGGTCATCGCCGATGCGGCGCGGCCGGAGCAGGCCGAACCGGGCGCGGAGGGCGTCATTCCCGCGACGCCGCCGGTCATCATCGGCGGCATGCCCGCTCACGCATTGAAGGACATCGACAAAGCGACGCCGGCACGAACCGGCGCGCGCGCGCAACCGGTGAGCAACACCTCATCGCAAGCGCAACGTGCTCGCAGCCTCAACACAGGCGTTCCTACAGAGACGAGGAAAGACATGCATCGCGCCACCAAGATTGTTGCCACCATCGGTCCGGCTTCGACAAGTCCGGACATCCTCCTGCAAATGCTGCAGGCCGGCCTCGACGTCGTTCGTTTCAACTTCTCGCACGGCACCGCCGACGACCATCGCCAGCGCGCCGAGATCGTGCGCGAAGCAGCGCGCCAGGTTGGCCGCGAAGTCGCGATCATGGCGGACCTGCAGGGCCCGAAGATCCGCGTCGGCAAGTTCGAGAACGGCAAGACCATGCTCGTCGCGGGCGAGCCGTTCATCCTCGACGCCAATTGCCCGCTCGGCAGCAACGAGCGCGTGGGCCTCGACTACAAGGACCTGCCGCGCGACCTGCGCGCCGGCGACACGCTGCTGCTCAACGACGGCCTGATCGTGCTCGACGTGACGCGCGTGATCGGCGAGGAAGTGCACACGGTCGTGAAAGTGGGCGGCGAACTGTCCAACAACAAGGGCATCAACCGCCAGGGCGGCGGCCTCACGGCGCCCGCGCTGACCGAGAAGGACATGGAGGACATCAAGACGGCGATGTCGCTCGGCGCGGACTTCGTCGCGGTGTCGTTCCCGAAGAACGCGACCGACATGGAAATGGCCCGCCAGCTCGCGAACATCGCGGGCGCGCCCTACGGCATCAAGCCGAAGATGATCGCGAAGATCGAGCGTGCCGAGGCCATTCCGGCGCTGCAGGGCATTCTCGACGCGTCCGACGGCATCATGGTCGCGCGCGGCGATCTGGCGGTGGAAGTCGGCAACGCGGCCGTGCCGGCGCTGCAGAAGCGCATGATCCGCATGGCGCGCGAGTCGAACAAGCTCGTGATCACCGCCACGCAGATGATGGAGTCGATGATCCACGCGCCGGTGCCGACGCGCGCCGAAGTGTCCGACGTGGCGAACGCCGTGCTCGACGGCACCGACGCCGTGATGCTGTCCGCCGAAACCGCGGCGGGCAAGTATCCGGTGACGACCATCGAGACGATGGCGGCCGTGTGTATCGAGGCGGAAAAGTCGGAGGAGTCACAGCTGGACCGCGATTTCCTGGACCGCACGTTCACGCGCATCGACCAGTCCATTGCGATGGGCGCGCTGTTCACCGCGTTCCACCTGGGCGCGAAGGCGGTCGTGGCGCTGACGGAATCGGGCTCCACGGCGCTGTGGATGTCGCGTCACTGGACCCACGTGCCGATCTTCGCGCTGACGCCGCGCGTGTCCAGCGAACGCACGATGGCGCTGTACCGCAACGTGACCTCGCTGCACGTCGACACCAACATGGACCGCGACGCCGCGCTCAATCAGGCGCTGGAAGTGGTGGTGTCGAAGGGCTATGCGGCGCGCGGCGACATGGTCGTGCTGACGGTCGGCGAGCCAATGGGCGCGGCGGGCGGCACCAACACGCTGAAGATCGTGCGCGTGGGCGATCACATCTAGGCAGCATGCGCAGGAAATAAACGCGCAGAACAGACGGAGGCTCATGCCTCCGTCTGTCGTTCAAAAAACCGAAAACGCCCCAGAGCGGAATCGTGCGCACAGAATTCGTTTCACCTTTGGAGTCTCACCACAATGCCTCTCGTATCAATGCGTCAACTGCTGGATCACGCAGCCGAAAACGGCTACGGACTCCCGGCGTTCAACGTCAACAATCTGGAGCAGGTCCAGGCCATCATGGCCGCCGCCAGCGAAGTGAACGCGCCCGTCATCATGCAGGCGTCGGCCGGCGCGCGGAAGTATGCGGGCGAAGCCTTCCTGCGCCATCTGATCGAAGCGGCCGTCGAGTCGTATCCGCAGATTCCGGTCGTGATGCACCAGGATCACGGCCAGTCGCCGGCGGTGTGCATGGCCGCGATCCGCTCCGGCTTCACCAGCGTCATGATGGACGGCTCGCTCGAAGCCGACGGCAAGAGCGTCGCGTCCTACGAGTACAACGTCGCGGTGTCGAAGCAGGTCGTGGACTTCTCGCACGCGATCGGCGTCACCGTCGAAGCCGAGCTGGGCGTGTTGGGCTCGCTCGAGACCATGAAGGGCGACAAGGAAGACGGCCACGGCGCCGAAGGCACGATGACGCGCGAACAGCTGCTCACCGACGTCGAGCAGGCCGCCGACTTCGTCAGGCAGACCCAGTGCGATGCACTGGCGATCGCCATCGGCACGTCGCACGGCGCGTACAAGTTCTCCAAGAAGCCGACGGGCGATATCCTCGCCATCGACCGCATCAAGGAAATCCATCAGCGCATCCCGAACACGCACCTGGTGATGCACGGATCGTCGTCGGTGCCGCAGGAACTGCTCGCGCAGATCCGCGAATTCGGCGGCGACATGAAGGAAACCTATGGCGTGCCGGTCGAGGAAATCCAGGAAGGCATCAAGCACGGCGTGCGCAAGGTGAACATCGACACCGACCTGCGTCTCGCGATCACCGGCGCGATCCGCCGCTTCCTGATCGAAAATCCGTCGAAGTTCGACCCGCGCGACTACCTGAAGCCGGCCCGCGAGGCGACCAGGGAAATCGTCCGCCAGCGCTACATGCAGTTCGGCTGCGAAGGCATGGCGGGCAGGATCAAGCCGGTGCCGCTCGAGAAGATCGCCGAGAAGTACAAGTCCGGCGAGCTCGCGCAGATCGTCAAATGACGGCGAATTGAGCGCCCGCTGAGCGTCGCGGTCTTTGTAAAGTAAAATCAACGGGTTCCGGCGACGGGACCCGTTCGCTTTGCCCCGCCGTCCCGGCTTCCGGCCCGCCAGGGTCCGGGGCGGCAGCCCACCTTTCCAGCACTCTTCGGTACACGACGATGTCCACGCTATACGAATCCACGATCAAATCGCTGCCGCTGCTCGGCCGCGGCAAGGTCCGCGACAACTACGCCGTCGGTCAGGACAAGCTCCTGATCGTCACGACCGACCGCCTTTCCGCATTCGACGTCGTGATGGGCGAGCCGATCCCGAACAAGGGCCGCGTGCTGAACACGATGGCCGATTTCTGGTTCGACAAGCTCGGCCACATCGTGCCGAACCACAACACGGGCATCGACCCCGCGACGGTCGTGACGGCGGACGAAGCCGCCCAGCTCGAAGGCCGCGCGGTCGTGGTGAAGCGCCTGGAGCCGATTCTCGTCGAGGCGGTGGTGCGCGGCTATCTCGCCGGCAGCGGCTGGAAGGACTATCAGGCGACGGGCGCGGTGTGCGGCGTCGAACTGCCGCCGGGCCTGCAGAACGCGCAGAAGCTGCCCGAGCCCATCTTTACGCCGGCAGCCAAGGCCGAAATGGGCCATCACGACGAAAACATCACCTACGACGAGATGGAACGGCGCATCGGCACGGAACTGTCGGCGACCATCCGGCGCATTTCCATCCAGCTGTACCAGGAAGCGGCGGAATACGCGGCGACGCGCGGCATCATCATTGCGGACACCAAGTTCGAGTTCGGCCTCGACAACAAGGGCGAACTGTTCCTGATGGACGAAGTGCTGACCGCCGATTCGTCGCGCTTCTGGCCCGCCGACGGCTATCAGGTCGGCACCAATCCGCCGTCCTTCGACAAGCAGTTCGTGCGCGACTGGCTCGAAACCCAGCCGTGGAAGAAGGAACCGCCCGCGCCGAAGCTGCCGGACGACGTGATCGCGAAGACCTCCGAGAAGTATCAGGAAGCGTTGCAGCGCCTGACCGGCCAGACGCTCTCCTGAGGTCGGCGGGAACAGGTCGAGTTTGACTGGCGCCGCTTGCCGGACTGTCTCAGGCGGCGGCGCATGCATTTCAAGGGAAACGGAATGAGCGAAGTACAGACCGGCGCGCATGTGCATGACGCGCCGCTCGTCGGTGTGTTGATGGGTTCCAGTTCCGACTGGGACGTGATGAAGCACGCCGTGGCAATCCTGCAGGAATTCGGCGTGCCTTACGAGGCGAAGGTGGTGTCCGCGCACCGCATGCCGGACGAGATGTTCGTCTACGCGGAGCAGGCGCGCGAGCGCGGCCTGCGCGCGATCATCGCGGGTGCGGGCGGCGCGGCGCATCTGCCGGGCATGCTGGCCGCCAAGACCACGCTGCCGGTGCTGGGCGTGCCGGTGGCGAGCAAGTATCTGAAGGGCGTGGACTCGCTGCACTCGATCGTGCAGATGCCCAAGGGCGTACCGGTCGCGACCTTCGCCATCGGCGAGGCGGGCGCGGCGAACGCGGCGCTGTTCGCGGTCTCGCTCCTGAGCGCCACCGAGGCGAAATTCGCCGATGCGCTCGCGGCGTTCCGCGTGAAGCAGAATCAGGCGGCGCGGGACATGGCGCTGCCGCCGCTGTAAGGACTGTGCGCGCGGCCTGCATGTCGAAAACGGGCCGCGCTCCCACTTATCATCCCGACGACGCTTTCCTGAACCGCTCGCCAGCCCCCCAGCCCCACGATGAACCCACATAACTCCCCGATCTCCCCCATCCTGCCGGGCGCCTGGCTCGGCATGGTGGGCGGCGGCCAGCTCGGCCGCATGTTCTGCTTCGCCGCGCAGTCGATGGGCTATCGCGTCGCCGTCCTCGATCCGGACGCGACGAGTCCCGCCGGCGCCGTCGCGGACCGTCACATCCGCGCCGCCTACGACGACCCGAACGCGCTCACCGAGCTCGGCCGCCTGTGCGCGGCGGTCTCGACGGAATTCGAGAACGTGCCGTCCGCGAGCCTCGAATTTCTAGCGTCCCGCACCTTCGTCAGTCCGGCCGCGAGCTGCGTGGCGATCGCGCAGGATCGCGTGGCGGAAAAGCGCTTCATCGCGCAGGCGGGCGTGCCGGTAGCGCCGCACGTGGTGATCGAATCGACCGAAGCGCTCGCCGCGCTGTCCGACGAGCAACTCGTCGCCGTGCTGCCCGGCATCCTGAAGACGGCGCGTCTCGGCTACGACGGCAAGGGGCAGGTGAACGTGCGCAACGTGCAGGAAGTGCGCGAGGCGCATGCGTCGCTGGCGGGCGTGCCGTGCGTGCTGGAAAAGCGCATGCCGCTCAAGTACGAGGTGTCCGTGCTGATCGCGCGCGGCGGCGACGGCAAATCGGCCGTGTTCCCGCTCGCGCAGAACGTGCACGTCAACGGCATTCTCGCAAAGACGGTCGTGCCCGCGCCCGATGCGTCCGACGCGCTGGTCGCGCAGGCGCAGGACGCGGCGCTGACCATCGCGGCGAAGCTCGGTTATGTGGGCGTGCTGTGCGTGGAGTTCTTCGTGCTGGAAGACGGCTCGCTCATCGCCAATGAAATGGCGCCGCGTCCGCACAATTCCGGGCACTACACGGTCGATGCCTGCGCGACGAGCCAGTTCGAGCAGCAGGTCCGCGCGATGACCGGCATGCCGCTCGGCGACACGCGCCAGCATTCGCCGGCCGCGATGCTGAACCTGCTCGGCGACATCTGGTTCGACGGCGACAAGTCGCGTCCGCCGGCCTGGACCGAGGTCGCGGCGATGCCGGCGGCGCGGCTGCATCTGTACGGCAAGGAAGAGGCGCGGCGCGGGCGCAAGATGGGGCACATCAACTTCACGGCGGCGACGCTCGAGGAAGCGCGCACGGCGGCGCGCGACTGCGCGCGCATGCTGCACATTCCGCTCGACTGAGCCTCACCGAAGCAGCAGGCCATGACCCTCCATTTCCCGAGCGCCGCGCAGATCGACGAGGCAGCCGCCTTGCTCGATGCCGGCGAGCTCGTCGCGTTCCCGACCGAAACGGTCTATGGCCTCGGCGGCGACGCCGAGAATCCGGACGCCATCGCGCGCATCTATGCGGCGAAGGGCCGCCCGGCGAATCATCCGGTGATCGTGCACCTGGCGCCCGAGGCCGATCCCGGCTACTGGGTGCGCGAGCTTCCCGCCGATGCCCGCAAGCTTATCGATGCATTCTGGCCCGGCCCGTTGACGCTGATCCTCAAGCGCGCAGCACATATTCCGGCTGCGGTGAGCGGCGGACAGGATTCGGTGGGCGTGCGGTGTCCGTCGCATCCGGTGGCGCAGCAGCTGCTGTCGGCGTTTCACCGGCGGCGTCTCGGCACCGGGCGGCAGGGCGGCGTGGCGGGGCCGTCGGCGAACCGCTTCGGACACGTCAGCCCGACCACCGCGCAGCACGTGCGCGACGAGTTCAGCGGCGCGGTGCATGTGGTCGACGGCGGTGCGGCGGAGGTCGGGATCGAATCGACGATTCTGGATCTGTCGCGCGGTTTCGCGGCGTTGTTGCGCCCGGGGCACGTCAGTCCGCAACAGATCGCGGACGTGCTGGGCGTGGCGCCGCGCCTGCCCGACGGTTCGGACGCCACCGCGCCGCGCGCATCCGGCACGCTGAAGGCGCACTACGCGCCGCGCACGCCGCTCGCGCTGTTGCCGTTCGCGGCGCTCGCGCCCTTGCTCGCCGCGCAGGACCGGTCGAGCGGCAGGAAGATCGCACTGGTGGCGCGGGCGTCGAGCGCGGGCGAGTGGGCCCATGCGCCGAACGTGCACTTCGTCGCCGCGCCCGAGGATCCGCAAAGCTATGCGCGCGATCTGTACGGCCTGCTGCGCGCGCTCGACCGGGCGAACGTGGAACGTATCCTGATCGAGAAGCTGCCTGAATCGATGGAATGGATTGCGGTCAACGACCGGCTGGGCCGGGCGGCGGCGGCCTTCGAAGCGGACGCCTGACCACATCCGAAGCATCCAAACAAAACCGCCCGGTCGAAATCGACCGGGCGGTTTGTCTTTGAGCGTGGCCTCGCGGCGGGCTTACTTCCCGAGTCCCGATGCCGCGATCGTCTGCTCGGCCTGTTGCGCATAGAGCGCATGCAGGTGCGTGGTCGGATGCACGGTGTCGGCGTACATGTAGGTCTGGTCCGCGCCGGCCTCGGTCTGCACCTGCGGCGAGCAGAACAGCGAAGTCGCGAAGTCCTGCGGGTCAGGCTCGCCGTATTTCGCGGCGGCCGCGGCCATCGCCTGCAGGTTGCACGCGGTGCCCGTGTTCGACACCTTGAAGCCGAGTTGCTGGTAGTTCGCGGTGATCTGCGCGAGCTTCGGCGGCACGTCCAGATAGATGACCTTCGACTTGATCTGCAGCCCTTGCAGCGTCAGGTCGAGCGCGTTGTTGAAGCCCTGCGATGCCGCGGTGAGCGCGCCGCGCGTGACGGCATCGCTCAAGGCGCCCTGCGGCGTCGTACCGATATCCGGCACGTTCGACACCAGCACGTGGGTCGCGCCGTGACTCAGGATCGACGCGACGATGCCGCCCAGCTGCTGCGCGGCCAGTCCGATCGCGGCGAAGGCGTCGGTCTGGCTGATCGCGCCGGCCTTGAGCGCCTGCAGGTTATAGAGGATGTCGTTGGCGCCGCCGTTGACGATGACGAGCTGGTTCGCGTTGAAGCTGCCATGCGCGGCCAGGTAGTTCTGCACCTGTGCCGAGACCGGCACGGTCAGCGCGCCGGCGTAGCTGTTCGGGTCGGTGGCGTGGCCGATGCCCATCGCGTTCGTGACGCGCGAGCCGCCCTGCGCGTAGCCCAGGCCGGTCTGATTCACCGGCGCGACGCCGAAGCCGCCGGTCATGGCCGGGGTCAGCGTGCCGCCGTAGTATTGCGCGACGTTCTGGACCCAGACCTGGCCCGGATTTGTCGTGAAGCGTCCGCCGCCGAAATTGGCCGCCGCGACCGGCGCGTAGGTGCCGACGTCCGACAGGCTGTCGCCGAACGACACCACCTGCAGCTTGACGCCGCCCGCGGGCGTGGAGTTGTTGTCGTCACCGCCGCCGCCGCATGCGGCGAGTGCGGCAATCGCGGCGCAGGCCGTCGCGGCCTGGGTCAGGCGCGTCAGGGCGGCGCGCATCGAGCGTTGCTTCTTCATGGACCTCGTCTCCGTCTTCTGGTGTTTATAGTTCGATCGCGGCGTTCGGGCTTTCTTTCCGGCCCTTTCGCCTCGCCTCGCTACCGCGAGTTTAAGTGATGCAGCGGATCCGGCCCAGGCGGCCGAACGCCGTGCCCGACAGCGTACACGCCGCACGCATTGTTCCGGACTCGACTTCGTAGAAGAAATCTTCGGTAGCCCGGGCTTTGGCCGTGCCTGAGGACGTGCCTGAGGACATGCCTGAGGACGTGCCTGAGGACATGCCTGAGGACGTGCCTGAGGACATGCCTGAGGACGTGCCTGACGACGTGCCTGAGGACGTACCCGCGCGCCGTATATCCGGCCGCTCTCAGTCCTCGACGCCCGCCTTGCGCGCGCCCTCGTAGACCCATTCGAGCAGCGCATCGTGCGCGGCGCGCGCGGCCTCGGCGCGCGGATCGTTGATGAAGCTCACGACCACATAGCTCTCGCCATTCTCCGCGCCGACATAGCCCGCGATGGCGCGCACGTCGCGTAGCGTGCCGGTCTTGATGTGGGCATTGCCGAGCGCGCCCGCGTTGGTGAGGCGGTTGCGCATCGTGCCGTCGACGCCTGCAATCGGCAGCGATTCGATGTACACCTGCGCCACCGGGCTTGCATTCGCGGCCAGCAGCAGGTCGGCGAGCGAGGCCGCGCTGATGTGCTCGTCGCGCGACAGACCCGAGCCGTTGTCGAGCACGAGACCGTTCATCGGCAGCGCGCTGCGGCGCAGGAACGCCTGGATGGCCTGGGAGGATTTAGCGGTAGTCGCGGGCGGCTTGAGTTGCGCCGCGCCGATCGTCAGGAACAGGTTGCGCGCCATCACGTTGTTGCTGAACTTGTTGATGTCACGCACCACATCTGACAGCACCGGGCTGCGATGCGTGCCGACCAGCCGTGCATTCGACGGCGTCGGACCTTCGCGCGTCGTGCCCTGGAAGGTGCCGCCCGCCTGCTTCCACAACGCGAGGAAGCCGCCCGCGAAGAAGGTCGAGTGATCGAGCGCCGCGACGTTGACGGTGCGCGGGCCGCAGCGCAGCGGATAGTCGCCGACGAATGACGCCTGCACGAAGCCGCCCTGGACCTGCGCCACCGAAGGCGAAGCCGCCTGCAACGAGCCGACGCAGGCGCCGCGCGTGACGCGCAGTTCGTTGTCGATCTGCAGTTGCGCGAGCTGCGGCAGCACGTCGATGGCCACCTGTCCGTCCGTGCCCGGCGTGAGCGTGAAGGACAGCGACTTGAACGCGTACAGCAGCGGATCCGGGCCGACGTTATAGGGCGCGGAATCCTCGTTGTCGAAGGCGGGCAGATCGCGCGTGGAGACGTCGAAGTAACGCTTGTCCAGCACCAGCGCGCCGTCGATGCCGTTAATGCCGCTCTTGCGGATCTGCTCGACGAGATCGATCAGTTCCTCGGGCACGAGCTTCGGATCGCCCGTGCCCTGGATATACAGATTGCCGTGCAGCACGCCTTGCGCATCGAGTTCGCCGTCGGCGTAGGCGGTGGTCTTCCAGCGGTAGTCGGGGCCCAGGATCGACAGGCCCGAAAAGGTCGTGACGAGCTTCATCGTGGAGGCGGGCAGCATCGGCTCGTTCGCGTTGATCGCCACGAGCGGCACCGGCGCGCCGACCCGCTGCACGACGACGCTCATCGACGACAGCGGCACATGCGCGCGCGCGAGCGCGGTCATGACCGAGGCGGGCAGCGGGCCGGCGGGCACGCTGATCTTCGCTGCGCGTCCGGCCTTTGCTGCCTGCTTCGAAGACGCGGCGCCCTTCGTGCCTTTGCCGCCCCTGGGCGCCCGTTCCGGCGCATGAGCCTGGGCTTCGGCTTTCGTGCCGCCGCGTGCATAGGCATCGGGCATCGCGCCGAGGGCCACGGCGCCGGCCATGACAGCGAGAGTGAACGGGGCAAGACGGCGGTACACGGAGCGGAAAGCGAGCGGCATGGACGAACGATCGATTCGAAGCGGGTTGGCGGGCAGCGGCTATTGTAGACAAGCTGGCTTGCGAAAATCGTACGAATGGGCTTGAGTTGCGGAGGGTTTCGGCATGCGCGCGACATGGGGCAGCGCCGGGCCGCAGCGCATGCATGACACGCTGTTAAGACCCGCTTAAGCCTGCGCCGGAGCCGCGCGGCTACAATGAACCGCGGCCGAGAGGACCGCTCCACGTAACCACCGATAGACATGTGCCATGCGAATCCTGCTTGTCGAAGATGACCGGATGATCGCCGAAGGCGTGCGCAAGGCGCTGCGCGCGGACGGCTTCGCAGTCGACTGGGTGCAGGACGGCGAGGCCGCGCTCACGGCAGTCGCGGGCGAGCCCTACGACCTGATGCTGCTCGACCTCGGCCTGCCCAGGCGCGACGGCCTCGACGTGCTGAAGACATTGCGCGCGCGCGGCAACGGCTTGCCGGTGCTGGTCGTGACGGCGCGCGACGCCATCGCGGACCGCGTCAAGGGGCTCGACGCCGGTGCGGACGACTACCTCGTCAAGCCGTTCGATCTCGACGAACTCGGCGCCCGCATGCGCGCGCTGATCCGGCGTCACGCGGGCCGCGGCGAGTCGCTCGTGCGGCACGGCGAGCTGGCGCTCGATCCCGTCGGGCACCAGGTGACGCTCGCGGGCAATCCGGTGGCGCTGTCGGCGCGCGAGTTCGCGCTGCTCGAAGCCTTGATGGCGCGTCCCGGCGCGGTGCTCTCCAAGAGCCAGCTCGAGGAAAAGATCTACGGCTGGGGCGAGGAGATCGGCAGCAATACGGTCGAGGTGTACATCCACTCGCTGCGCAAGAAGCTCGGCGCCGATCTGATCCGCAACGTGCGCGGCCTGGGCTACATGGTCGCGAAGGACGCCTGATGCGGTCGATCCGCCGCACGCTGCTCATCTGGCTGCTCGCGCTGGTGATTTTCGGCGTCGGTTTCGCGGGCTGGCTGATCTACCGGCAGGCGCTCGCCGAAGCCAACGAACTCTTCGATTACCAGCTGCAGCAGATCGCGGCGGCGTTGCCGTCGGAGCCGTTTTCGTCGGTGCTCAGTTCACGCAGCGAAAGCGACGAAGGCGTCGTGATCCAGATCTGGAATCGCAATGGCGTGCTGATGTACTACTCGCATCCGCGCGTCCCGCTCGCGCCGCATGCGGAACTCGGCTTCTCCACCGAAACCACGCCGCGCGGCGAATGGCGCGTGTATAGCGCGATCGTCGGCGACAACGTGGTGCAGCTCGCGCAGCCGCTGTCGATCCGCAACCGCGTCGCGGCCGGCGTCGCCTGGCGCACGCTGTGGCCGCTGGTGCTGCTGTTGCCGCTGCTGGGCGTCGCGATCTGGGTCATCGTCGGACGCGGGCTCGCGCCGCTGCGACGCGTGACGCATGCGCTCGACACGCGTCATCCCGAGGCGCTCGATCCGCTCTCCGACCGGCGTCTGCCGCAGGAAGTGCGGCCGGTCGTGCGTGCGCTCAATGCGCTGCTGTCGCGGCTGTCGGCGGCGCTGGACACCCAGAAAGCCTTCGTCGCCGACGCCGCGCACGAGTTGCGCACGCCGCTTGCCGCGGTGCAGATCCAGGCGCAGCTGGTCGGGCGTGCCCAGGACGATGACGCGCGGCGCGAGGCGCTCGCGGACCTCAACGAAGGCATCGCGCGCGCGACGCGGCTTGCCGAGCAGCTGCTCGCGCTGGCGCGGTCGGAGCCGGATGGCCAGGGTGCGGGCGTGACGGTCGACCTGTGCGCGCTGCTGGAAGGCTGCGTGCGCGGTTATGTGCTGGTGGCGCAGGAGCGCGGCGTCGATCTGGGCATCGAGGCGAGCGAGCCGGCGAGCGTCGAGGGCAACCCGGACGCGCTGCGCGTGATGTTCAACAATCTCATCGACAACGCGACCAAATACACGCCGCGCGGCGGCCGCGTGGATGTCTGCCTGAAGGTGCGGGACGGGCGGCCGCTGGTCGAGATTTCGGATACGGGACCGGGCATCCCTCAAGAAGAACGAGAAAGGGTGTTCGACCGCTTTTATCGCGTCGGCGAAGGCGCGGACCGGGCGCGTACCGATGTGGCCGGCAGCGGGCTGGGCCTGGCGATCGTGCGCAGGATCGCCGCTCAGCATGGCACGCGTGTGGAACTCGGGGAATCGCAGGCCGGCGGGTTGAAGGTATCGATCCGGTTCTGAGCATTGGATTGACCGGGTCTGCCGGACAGCGGTTCTTGCTGCTGACCAGCAGTTGGCGTGTTTTATCTTCTGACCGTCAGCGCTTGAATGGTTTCTTTTGGCAGCATTCATGAATGCTGCCTCCATCAGAGAAAGACGAATTTCATATCTCACCGGCGATTTTGAGACTTTACTCATACGCCGCCGGCATCCCGATTCTTAGAATTAAAAAAGCGGCAATCGACGGATTCCTAAAGATCCATCCGAGATCCACCGGAATTCCTGACACCACTCCCGTCTGTTCCAGAGAAGGTCGTCCGACGAGTGATCGGCGTGGGCGAGCGCGCGCTCGTCTGACTGCCCGGCTTCATTTCGAATCTTCCCTCTGTTTCGACATTGAGCGTGTCGCCGATTCATGCCGTCGAGGCGCCCCGGAGAGGCCGGGGTGTTCATAACAAAAAGATTCCTGGGAAAAGAAATGAATTCGAAGTTTGGAGCGTTGTGGGACGGCACCTTCCGGCGTGCCGTGCAGGCATGTGTCGAGGCGCGTGGCGAGGGCAGGCCAGGGCGCATCAGGCGGGTCACGTGTGGAGCGGGAGCGGTCACGTTCTTGCTGTCGGGAAGCGCATGGGCGGATATGTGTGCAAATAGTGGATCGGCCAACTTCAATTACACGTCAGGGAACGTCCTGTCGAACTGCGGATTATGGGGGAGCGGGGACATCATCGGCGACCTGCCTGCCGTCGGCATCTGGAACGCGATGGGCAGCGGCACCACGCAAATCGTTGCTTCGACGACGCAGAAAAAGCTGGCGTTCTCGCCAGGTACGTATATCGCCACGATGACTGACAGCGTGAACGGCGGCGTTTTGCTGTCGGGCATTGCGGCGGGCTTGAGCGGACGGGACGCCATCAATGTCGGTCAATTCAGTCCGATGGTGGCCGCGCTCGGAGGCGGCGCTTCACTCAATGCAACGACGGGTGCTGTCACCGGGCCTTCCTATGCGCTCGCCAGCACTAACCTGATTGCCGGCACGAGCGGCGCGGCGGGCGACATCGGCACGGGATTCTCCAAGGTCGATGCGGCGCTGGGCGCGCTCAACACGTCCGTGGCGAACAACACGACTTCCGTCGCCAATATCACCAATCAGCTCAACAACGGGGGCGTGGGACTGGTGCAGCTGGACGGGGTATTGGGCACCGTGACGGTGGCCAAGAACTCTGTCGGCGCGACGGTCGACATTTCCGGCATCACGGGCACCCGCACGCTGGCGGGCTTGACCAACGGCCTGGTGAACGGCGCGAGCACGCAGGCCGTGAACGGCTCGCAGTTGTTCGCGCTGTCAGGGTCGGCTGCGGCGGCGCTGGGCGGCGGCGCGGCGGTGGGCATCGACGGGACGATCGCGCTGCCTACGTTTACGGTTGGCGGTCTGCCGGTCAACAATGTCGGTGACGCGCTGTCGAACATCGACGCACGCACGACCCAGAACCTGGTGGACATTGGCGACATCAGTGCGCAGATCAACATCGGTGCAATTGGGCTGGTGCGGCAGGATCCGCTGACGCGCAAGATCACCGTTGCAGGCGCCTCCGATGGTGCGACGGTTGATTTCACTGGCCTCGCGGGCGCGCGTACGCTGATGGGATTGGCCGATGGCGCGGTGAACGGCGGAAGCACGGAAGCAGTGAACGGGTCGCAGCTTTTTGCGGTTTCAAGTTCGGCGGCGGCGGCGTTGGGTGGTGGCTCGTCCGTGGATGCGAACGGGCTGGTGACGATGCCGGCTTATTCGCTTGGCGGTCAGTCCGTGCAAGGGGTTGAGGCGGCGTTCGCCAACATTGATGGGCGCACGACGCAGAACACCACGGACATCAGCACGATCAACACGCAGATCAGCGACGGCACGATCGGACTGGTGCAGCAGGACGTTGCTTCGCGCGTCATTACCGTGGCGAAAGACACTGACGGCGCGGTGGTCGATTTCACTGGATCGGCGGGCGCGCGTACGCTGATGGGGGTGGCGAACGGTGCGGTGAACGGTGGAAGCAATGAAGCCGTCAACGGCTCGCAACTCTTTGCGGCTTCGGCTTCAGCCGCAGCCGCGTTGGGCGGCGGGTCATCCGTAGACATAAACGGCCTGGTCACGATGCCGACCTACACCCTTAACGGTCAACCTGTGCAAGGGGTAGAGGCAGCATTCACCAACCTCGACGGCCGCACGATACAAAACACCGGCGACATCACGAACAACACGGCCGCGATCAACAACATCACGAATCAGATCAACAACGGCACGGTGGGCCTGGTTCAACAAGACCCGGCAACGCGCACGATCACGGTTGGCAAGGACGCGCACGGCTCGGTGGTCGATTTCAGTGGATCGGGAGGTGCGCGCACACTGATGGGCGTGGCGAACGGCTCGGTGAATGGCGGAAGCACGGAAGCCGTGAACGGGTCGCAACTCTTCGCAACTGCCAATTCGGCCGCAGCCGCGCTGGGCGGCGGCGCATCCGTAGACGCCAACGGCCTGGTCACGATGCCGACCTACACCCTCAACGGTCAATCCGTGCAAGGCGTGGAGGCGGCATTCACGAACCTCGACGGACGCACGACGCAAAACACCACGGACATCAGCACGATCAACACGCAGATCAGCAACGGAACGATCGGACTGGTGCAGCAGGACGCCGTCTCGCGCGTCATCACGGTGGCGAAAAGCACCGATGGCACCGTGGTCGATTTCACGGGTATGGGCGGGGCGCGCACGCTGACGGGCGTGGCGAACGGTGCAGTGGACAGCGCGAGCAAGCAAGCCGTGAACGGTTCGCAACTCCACGGTCTCGCGAATTCCACGGCCGCAGCGCTGGGCGGAGGCTCCTCCGTGGACGCCAACGGCGCGGTCAGTCAGCCAGCCTACACCCTCAGTGGCCAATCCGTGCAAGGCGTAGAAGCCGCATTCACCAACCTCGACGGCCGCACGTCGCAAAACACGTCGAACATTTCAAACTTGCAGGTGAACGTCGCGAACAACACCGCCGCCATCGAGAAAAACACGACCGATATCGCCGACATCACCACTCAGATCAACAGCGGCACCGTCGGTCTTGTCCAGCAGGATCCGGTTTCGCGCAAGATCACGGTGGCGCAGAACGCCAACGGCACGGTCGTCGACGTGACCGGTAGCGAAGGCACGCGCACGGTCACGGGCGTATCGGCAGGCACGCTTTCCGCCGACAGCACCGAGGCCGTGAACGGCTCCCAGTTGTGGACGACGAACCAGCAAATCGCCGACATCACGTCGCGAGTGCAAAACTTTGCGGGCGGCGGCAGCGGCACGGTGATCGCCGCGCAGACCAACGACACACCCGCTGTCGCCAGCGGCACGGATTCCACCGCAATCGGCAACGGCGCCAATGCTTCCGGCAACAATGCGGTCGCACTGGGCAGCGGTTCGGTTGCCGATCAGGACAACACCGTGTCGATCGGCGCACAGGGCAAGGAACGCCGTGTGACCAACGTGGCGCCGGGCGTGAACGGAACCGATGCCGTCAACATGAACCAGTTGGGCGCAATGCAGAACAGCGTCAACACCGTGGCGCGTCAGGCTTTCGCCGGCGTCGCCGCCGCGATGGCCATGCCGAACCTGACGCCGAGCGCGCCAGGCAAGACCGTCGTTGCAGTGGGCGTGGGCAACTACAAGGGCTACACGGCAGTCGGGCTCGGCGGCACGTATCGTTCGGAAAACAATCGCTGGCTCGTGAACGGCGCCGCGTCGATCACACCGCACGGCGACACCGGCGTACGGGGGCAGGTGGGCTATGAGTTCTGAGCATCGTTGCATGAAACAGTCGGCTGTAATCAGACAGTAAAGCAGTTCGAAGCAAACGGTCGGCGGTGCGAAGGACGGCAGCCTTGACGGGCTGCCGTCCGAACCTTTTCTGATGCAATTCCAAGCCGGACACAACCACGCCCAGCCCCTCATGAACTTTAAGAAAGCTTTAAGCGACACCCCGTAATCTTGCTCCATCGAAATAGCGCGCTCCAGAAGAGCGCATCCCTCGTCAGGAGCACACGATGAACGCAAAGATCCTCACCCGTAGCGCCGTTGCAGCGGCGGTTGCCGTCGCCTTGTCAGCGGGCTATGTGGCCGGCCATAACAACGTGCCTGCTCCGCAGGTGATTTCGCCGGCTTCCGCGGCCATGATGCCCGCCGAAGCCGCCGCCAAGACCGGCATTCCCGACTTCTCGGGTCTCGTGGAGACTTACGGCCCGGCCGTCGTGAACATCAGCGCCAAGCATGTCGTGAAGCAGACGTCCAATCGTCGCAACATGAACCAGGTGCCGATGGATCCCGACGATCCTTTCTATCAGTTCTTCAAGCGCTTCGGCGGCGTGCCCGGCATGGGCGGCGGCGACGGCGGCCAGGGCGCCGATCGTCCGAGCGAAGGACTGGGATCCGGCTTCATCGTGTCGAGCGACGGCTACATCCTGACGAACGCGCACGTCGTCGACAACGCCAACATTGTCACCGTCAAGCTCACGGACAAGCGCGAGTACCGCGCGAAAGTCATCGGCGCGGACAAGCAGTCCGATGTCGCCGTGCTGAAGATCGACGCGAAGAATCTTCCCACCGTCAAGATCGGCGATCCGAACGGCAGCAAGGTCGGCCAGTGGGTCGTGGCAATCGGCTCGCCGTACGGGTTCGACAACACAGTGACCTCGGGCATCATCAGCGCGAAGTCGCGCGCGTTGCCCAACGAGAACTACACGCCGTTCATCCAGACCGACGTGCCGGTGAATCCGGGCAACTCGGGCGGACCGCTCTTCAATTTGCAGGGCGAAGTCATCGGCATCAACTCGATGATCTACTCGCAGACCGGCGGCTTCCAGGGCCTTTCGTTCGCGATCCCGATCAACGAAGCCATCAAGGTGAAGGACGCGCTCATCAAGACGGGTCACGTCGATCGCGGCCGGCTCGGCGTGACGGTGCAGGGCATGAACCAGACCCTGGCCAACTCGTTCGGCATGAAGTCGCCGCAAGGCGCCTTGGTGAGCTCGGTGGAACCGGGCGGCCCGGCCGCGAAGGGCGGCCTGCAACCGGGCGACGTGATCACCGCGCTGAACGGCGTGGCCGTCTCGGATTCGACGTCGCTGCCGTCGCAGGTCGCAGGCCTTGCGCCGGGCACGTCCGCGAAGGTCACGGTGTGGCGCGACAAGGGATCGAAGGACCTGAGCGTCACGATCGGCGCGCTGAAGGACGCCAAGACCGCCAGCGCGGACACCAAGGGCGACGACGACGCCGGTGCGCAGGATGCCCGCCTGGGCGTCGCGGTGCGGCCGCTCACGCCGGACGAAAAGCAGAGCGATTCGCTCTCGCGCGGGCTGCTCGTGCAGCAATCGAACGGCGCGGCGGCCAATGCGGGCATTCAGGCCGGCGACGTGATCCTGGCCGTCAACGGCCAGCCGGTGACGTCGGTGCAGCAGTTGAAGACCATGGTGTCGCACGCCGGCGACAGCATCGCGCTCCTGATCCAGCGCGACAACGCGCAGATCTTCGTGCCGGTCGACCTCGGCTGAGCCCGCGCTCCAGCATCGTGTCCGCGCCGCGGGCACGATGCATGCTCACCTGTTCCCCGGTGCCCTATCGCGTGAAACCGGTTGAAACCGGCGCATCGGGCGTGACGTCGCCATGACACCAGTGCAGTCTTCGGGCGTCGCGACATCGACAAAAAGGAGCAAGACATGACTAGCAAAATCACGGGCAAACTCACCGCTGCGCTGCTCACGGCGGCCTTGGGCGCAGGCATGACAGGCGGCGCGTGGGCGCAAGCCCCGGGCGCAACCACGGGCGGCAACACGGCCGATCAATCGAGCGCCGGCAATACCAACGGCGGCGGCCTGCCGCAAGTCCAGCAGCAGGGCGACGTGTCCTACACGTCAGGCGGCGTCGGGCTCGACGAATCGCACGCGTTGATCCGCGAGCAGGCGCACTGGCCGCTGTCGCTGCGCTTCACCGGACCGACCGCCGATTACCTTTCGGGCGTGCGTGTGCGCATCGTCGGCGGGAAGGGCGGCGAGGTGCTGAACACCGAATCGATGGGCCCTTACATGCTCGTAAAACTGCCGCCGGGCAGCTATACGGTGTACGCGAAGTACAAGGATCAGGAAAAGAAGCAGTCCGTCAGCGTGGCGGGTCCGGGCAAGGCCAAGGCGGCCTTCCACTGGAGCATTCAGTAAGCGATCAGGACAGCTGCCCGGGATAGCTGCAGGAGGGAGACAGGCCGTCGAAAACGCGCGCCACCCGGCCGGGGCAGTTTGTCCCATAATGAAGTCACGAGCGTCGGTCAGCAGGCGGGCGCTCGTGGCTTTTTCGTTTTCGGACGCCACGCAGGAGGCGCATCACGATGGGCACGGAACTGAACGACGCACATGACGCGGCGCATCGCATCGAGATCACGCCGAACAGCCGGCGCTGTCGCGTGATCCATCAGGGCGTCACGTACGCCGATACGCACGCTTCTTTCACGCTCCATGAAGGCGGCACTGACAAAGTGCATTATTTCCCGCGCGCCGACGTGAACATGGCGCGGCTGGAGCGCTCGATTCACGTGACGCATTGCCCGTTCAAGGGCGAGGCCACGCACTATCATCTGCTGACAGAAGACGGTCCGGTCGAAAACGCCGCCTGGAGTTACGAGGCGCCGCTCGACGCCGCAGCGAAGATCAAGGGCTATCTTGCGTTCTATCACGGACGTGTCGATCGCATCGACGAAACGTCCTAGGCGGGCATCCGTACAGACAGCTTTCCATCCACTCGGCGATAACGGACGCATGCGTTTCCCGGCCCGGAGGCTTGCATGGAAGTCACCGATGCGTTTCGCGTTCCGCTCGACCCGGATCACGTCCGGGAGGCGCTGGGCGATCTCGCGCTGGTCCGCGCCAGTCTCGACAATTGCGAATCCTTCACGCGCACTCCGGGCGGCGAGTACGCGCTGACGCTGATCGTGCCGCTTGGCGCGTTGCGTGCGCGTTACGCGATTCGCGCGCACCTGGCCGGGCGCACGCGTGAAGCGGCTCACGAGGAAGGCGCGCCCACCGGCGGCAACGAAGACGCGGGCGCCGGCTACGCGCGCACGCTAAGCTTCAAGGCGCGCGGAGAGGGCGTGGGCTCGCTGCGCGGACAGATCGCGGTGACGCTGAATCCGGAGGACGAGGGCCGTTCGACCTGGATCGAATACACGGTCTGGGCGACGATTTCGGGTCCGCTCGCGGGCCTGCCGCCGCGGCAGATCGAGAATGCGCTGCGCGAAGGCGCCGACGATTTCTTCGCTGAATTCTGCGAAGTGGTGCGGGCGAAGCACGGCTTTGCGTCGCTGCGCGCTGCGGACGGCGATACGCCGCGACGCCACGTGTTCCTGCGCCCGGGCGCGATGTCGACGGTATTGTCGCGACGCCCCGGCGCGACACGCAGCCTCGCCGCGGACCCGCACGCGAGCGGCGTGCTGCGGCATCGTCTGCATGGTCAGGCGTTCGGGCATCGCGAGCGCGACCATTCGCATGATCCGCATCCGCTCGGCCTGCCTGCCTGGGCCTGGGCGGCGATGCTCGTGTGCGTCGCGCTGTTCGCGTTCGTGGCGCAGTACGTCGGGCTGCAGTAAGGCAGGCCGCATGAGCGCCGATCGGACGCATCGGCGACAATGCGCCGGTCCAACCCGCGCTTATCCGCCGAGGAGCCGAACATGCCGCGCCGCGCCCTGATCGTCATCGACGTGCAGAACGAGTACGTCACCGGCAATCTGCCGATCGAATATCCCGATGTGAACGTGTCGCTCGCCAACATCGGCCGGGCGATGGATGCCGCCGAAAAGCACGGCGTGCCGGTCGTCGTCGTGCAGAACTTTGCGCCTGCCAGCGCGCCCATCTTCGCGCGCGGTTCCGCGCTGGCCGACCTGCACGAGACGGTGGCGTCGCGGCCGCGCGCGCATTACGTCGAGAAGTCGCTGCCGAGCGCATTCGCCGGCACCGATCTCGCCGACTGGCTGAGCGCCCGTGAGATCGACACGCTCGTGATCGCGGGCTACATGACCCACAATTGCGACGATTCCACCGTCAAGCACGCGGTGCATGCAGGCCTTGCCGTGGAGTTTCTCGCCGACGCCACCGGCGCCGTGCCCTACGAAAACCGCGCGGGAAGGGCGAGCGCGGAGGAGATCCATCGGGTCTTCACGGTGGTGATGCAGTCGCGTTTCGCCGCCGTGCTCGATACCGCCGAGTGGCTCGCCGCGCTGGAAAGCGGCGAGCCGCCCGCGCGCGACAACATCTACGCGTCGAACCAGCGGGCGCGCGCCGCGAGGTAACGCGACCTCAGGCGCTGGCCGGCAGCAGCAGGGCCGCGCTGGAGCGCAAAGCGTCGAAGCTGGCGTCGATGAGCGCTTCGGCATCGCGCTCCGGATCGACGAGGTCGGGCAACATCAGCGAGTCGTGCAGGATGCCCGTGAAGAGGCAGTGCAGCATGGTCGTGGCGCGGCGGGTGTCGAGCCGGGCGGGCAACTGCTGCTTGTCGACGGCATTGCGCAGCGCCCGCTCGATGCGCTCCATGCCGTCGCGCATGTTGTTCTGATGGCGCTCGCGCACCGGCCCCATCTCCTCGACGAATTCACACTTCATGAACAGGATGTCGAAGACGCGGCGGCGCTGCGCGTCCGTCGTGATGTTGTGCATGCACCAGACGAACAAAGCCCGCAGGCGCGCAAGCGGATCTTCTTCCTTGCCGTCCAGCGTGGCTTCGATGAGTTCGTCGAGCGGCAGCAGGCTGCGGTCGAACATCGCGTTGAAGAGGTCGCCCTTGTTGGCGAAGTGCCAGTAGATTGCGCCGCGCGTGACGCCCGCCGCCTGCGCGATGTCCGCCAGCGTCGTACGCGACACGCCTTTTTCGTAGAAGACCCGCTCGGCCGCGTCCAGAACGCGATTGCGCGTGGCCTGCGCTTCTTCCTTGGTTCGTCTGACCATATCGTCCGGTCCGTGGACCGTGTGCTCCAGATGCTGCCATGAAAGCCGCGCACGAAACGCGGCGATGTCGAAGGTTTGTCGTACGTAATCGATTCCCCGAGCGGATTTCTCTCGCGGCTTATCAGGAGAAACACGTACAGTTTTTTACATTCATTCGTGAATGTATATACAATACCACCCGTCGACCGATAGCCCAAGTAGCAGACCGCGAGTAGTATCCGAACCTAGCTTTCATTTCGATTGCCGTTCTGGCCGTCCATGGCCTCGAGGCGGCGCTCCACGAGCGTCGCGCACGGAATTGTGAAAGCCCGGCCGCTGGCCGGCGGTTGCGCTCACTGGTCTCACTGGTTGGTTATTGGTCAGCGTCTTGCGACGCTCGTGCGCGGCATTGCCCGGGGAAGGCCGCCGCGCACCCACTTCACTCTCAGTCTTAGACAGAGGTCGCTCCATGCGTGTCGAACGGGTACCACTCCGCTTAATCACCGCCGCGACGGCTGCCATGTTCCTGGCGGCGTGCGGGCAAAAACAGTCAGCCCCTCCTCCGCAGACGCCGGAAGTCGGCATCGTCACCGTCCAGCCGACGAGCGTGCCGGTCGTCGCCGATCTGCCGGGCCGCACCAGCGCTTTCCTGGTCGCGCAAGTGCGCGCGCGGGTCGACGGCATCGTGCTGCGCCGTGAATTCACCGAAGGCTCCGACGTCAAGGCCGGCCAGCGTCTCTACAAGATCGATCCGGCGCCTTACATCGCCGCGCTGAACAACGCCAAGGCCACGCTTGCAAAGGCGCAGGCGAACGTCGCGACGCAGAACGCGCTGGTGCAGCGCTACAAGGTGCTGGTCGCGGCCAACGCGGTGTCGAAGCAGGACTACGACAACGCCGTGGCGACCCAGGGCCAGGCCGTCGCGGATGTCGCGGCGGGCAAGGCGGCCGTCGATACCGCGCAGATCAACCTCGGCTACACCGACGTGCTTTCGCCGATCTCCGGCCGCACCGGCCTGTCGCAGGTGACGCCGGGCGCGTACGTGCAGGCGAGCGCCGCGACGCTGCTCACGACCGTGCAGCAACTCGATCCGATCTACGTCGATCTGACGCAGTCGAGCGTCGAGGGTCTCAAGCTGCGCAGGCAGATCCAGGAAGGGCGTCTGCAGACCGAGGGCATTCACGCGGCGAAGGTCACGCTGGTGCTCGAGGACGGCCGCAACTACACCGAGCAGGGCAAGCTGCAGTTCTCCGACGTGAGCGTCGACCAGAGCACCGGTTCGGTCACGATCCGCGCGATCTTCCAGAACAAGGACCGCGTGCTGCTGCCGGGCATGTTCGTGCGCGCGCGCATCCAGGAAGGCATGAACGACCACGCGCTGGTCGTGCCGCAGATCGGCATCACGCATGACCAGAAGGGCACGCCGACCGCGCTCGTCGTCAACAAGGACGACAAGGTCGAACTGCGCCAGCTCGTCACCGGCGGCACCAGCGGCAACAACTGGGTGGTCGACAGCGGCCTGAACCCGGGCGACCGCGTGATCGTGAACGGTGTCGAGAAGGCCAAGCCGGGCATGCAGGTGAAGCCGGTCGCCGCCCAGTTCCCGTATCCGGCATCCGGTGCGCAGGCGGCATCGGCGCCGGCGGCGTCCGATGCACAAGGCGCACAAGGCGCACAAGGCACGCAGGGCGCGTCGGCTCCGGCAAACGGCAGCGGCGCACAGCCGGCTTCGGCCTCGGCCGCCTCCGCTGCGTCAGGCGCGCAATAAAAGGGAGCCTGTTACATGGCAAAGTTTTTTATCGATCGACCTATCTTCGCGTGGGTGATCGCGATCATCCTGATGCTGGCGGGGATGGCCTCGATCTTCACGCTGCCGGTCGCACAGTACCCGACCATCGCGCCGCCCGCGATCCAGATCAGCGCGTCGTATCCGGGCGCATCGGCGAGCACGGTGGAAAACACCGTGACGCAGGTGATCGAGCAGCAGATGACCGGCCTCGACCACTTGCTGTATCTGTCGTCGACTTCCGATGACTCGGGCACGGCCACCGTCACGCTGACCTTCGCGGCGGGCACCAACCCCGACATCGCGCAGGTGCAGGTGCAGAACAAGCTGCAGCTCGCGACGCCGCTCCTGCCGCAGGTCGTGCAGCAGCTCGGCACCAAGGTCACGAAGTCGAGTTCTTCGTTCCTGCTGGTGCTCGCCTTCGTGTCCGAAGACGGCAGCATGAACAAGTACGACCTCGCGAACTACGTGGCGTCGAACATAGCGGATCCGCTCTCGCGTCTCGACGGCGTCGGCACCACCACGCTGTTCGGCTCGCAGTACGCGATGCGCGTCTGGCTCGATGCAACCAAGCTCACGAACTACTCGCTCACGCCGGTGGACGTGAAGAACGCCATCACCAACCAGAACGTGCAGGTGGCGGCGGGCGCGCTCGGCGGCACGCCGTCGGTGCCGGGGCAGATGTTGCAGGCAACCATCACGGAAGCCACGCTGCTGCGCACGCCCGAGCAGTTCGGCGACATCCTGCTGAAGGTGAACCAGGACGGCTCGCAGGTGCGCCTGAAGGACGTGTCGCACATCGAGCTCGGCGGCGAAAACTACAACTTCGACACCAAGTACAACGGTCAGCCGACGGCGGGCTTCGGTATCCAGCTCGCCACCGGCGCGAACGCGCTGGCCACGGCGAAGGCGGTCCGCGCGAAGGTCGACGAGCTGTCGAAGTACTTCCCGCACGGTCTCGTCGTCAAGTATCCGTATGACACGACGCCGTTCGTGCGCCTGTCGATCGAGGAAGTGGTCAAGACGCTGATCGAAGGCATCGTGCTGGTGTTCCTCGTGATGTATCTGTTCCTGCAGAACCTGCGGGCCACGATCATCCCGACCATCGCCGTGCCGGTGGTGCTGCTCGGCACCTTCGCGATCATGTCGGCGGTGGGCTTCTCCATCAATGTGCTGTCGATGTTCGGCCTCGTGCTTGCCATCGGCCTGCTGGTGGACGATGCGATCGTGGTCGTGGAGAACGTCGAGCGGGTGATGTCCGAGGAGCACTTGTCTCCACGCGAGGCCACCCGCAAGGCGATGGACCAGATCACCGGCGCGCTGATCGGCGTGGCGCTGGTGCTGTCGGCGGTGTTCGTGCCGGTGGCGTTCTCGGGCGGCTCGGTGGGCGCGATCTACCGGCAGTTCTCGCTGACGATCGTGGCCGCGATGGTGCTGTCCGTGATGGTCGCGCTGGTGCTGACGCCGGCGCTGTGCGCGACGATCCTGAAGCCGCATCCGGAAGGGCACACGGGCGAGAAGAAGGGTTTCTTCGGCTGGTTCAACCGCAACTTCAACAAGAGCCAGGACAAGTATCACAAGGGCGTGCAGCACGTGATCCGGCGCTCGGGCCGCTGGCTGATCATCTATATCGTGGTGATCGTCGCGGTGGGCATGCTGTTCCTGCGTCTGCCGAAGTCGTTCCTGCCCGATGAAGACCAGGGCACGATGTTCGTGCTCGTGCAGGCGCCGGCCGGTTCCACGCAGGAGTACACCGCGCACGTGCTGAAGGACGTGCAGGACTATCTGCTGAAGGACGAGAAGTCGATCGTCGAGTCGGTGTTTACGGTGAACGGCTTCTCGTTCGCGGGCCGCGGCCAGAACTCCGGTCTCGTGTTCGTGCGGATGAAGGACTACGCGGACCGCCAGCACAGCGACCAGAAGGTGCAGGCGCTGGTCGGGCGGATGTTCATGCACTTCGCGCCCTACAAGGACGCGATGATCTTCCCGGTCAATCCGCCTTCGATTCCCGAACTCGGCACGGCGGCGGGCTTCGACTTCGAGCTGCAGGATCGCGCGGGGATGGGGCACGCGAAGCTGATGGAAGCGCGCAACATGCTGCTCGGCATGGCGGCGAAGGACCCGATGCTCGCGCAGGTGCGTCCGAACGGCCTGAACGACACGCCGCAGTTCAAGGTGAACGTCGACCGGGAGAAGGCGAACGCGCTGGGCGTGGCGGTGACGGACATCGACCAGACTTTCTCGATTGCCTGGGCGTCGCAGTACGTAAACAACTTCCTCGACGTCGACAACCGGATCAAGAAGGTCTACGTGCAGGGCGATGCCCAGTTCCGCATGACGCCGGACGACCTGAACAAGTGGTACGTGCGCAATGCCTCCGGAACCATGGTGCCGTTCGGCGCATTCGGGACCGGCGAATGGATCTACGGTTCGCCGAAGCTCGAGCGTTACAACGGTATCTCGGCGATGGAAATCCAGGGCGCGGCCGCGGCGGGCAAGTCGACCGGCCAAGCCATGACGGCGATGGAAGCGATCGCGGCGAAGCTGCCGGCGGGTATCGGCTACGAGTGGACGGGCCTGTCGTATCAGGAACGCCAGTCGGGTTCGCAGGCGCCGATCCTGTACGGCATCTCGATCCTCGTCGTGTTCCTGTGTCTCGCGGCGCTGTATGAAAGCTGGTCGATCCCGTTCTCGGTCATCATGGTGGTGCCGCTGGGCGTGCTCGGCGCGCTGCTTGCCGCGACGCTGCGCGGGCTGGAGAACGACGTGTTCTTCCAGGTCGGGCTGTTGACGACGGTGGGTCTGTCGGCGAAGAACGCGATTCTGATCGTGGAATTCGCGCGGGAGTTGCGCATGCAGGGCATGTCGACCGTGGAAGCGGCGATGGAAGCGGCACGGCTGCGGCTGCGCCCGATCCTGATGACCTCGCTCGCGTTCATTCTCGGCGTGATGCCGCTCGCGATCAGCAACGGCGCGGGTTCGGCGAGCCAGCACGCGATCGGCACGGGCGTGATCGGCGGGATGCTGACCGCGACCTTCCTTGCCATCTTCATGATCCCGATGTTCTTCGTCGTGATCTCGAAGTTCAGCAAGAGCAAGGATGTGGCCTCGCCGGGTTCGGGCGGTTTCGATGGTCCGCATGGCGACTCGCACGGCCCGGATGCATCGAATAAGGAAGGACATTGAGATGCTTAAACATTCCTTGATCGCGGCCGCCGTGGCGCTGTTCGCCGCCGGCTGCACCATGGCGCCGAAATACGAGCGCCCGGCCGCGCCGGTCACGCAGGAGTTCCCGCAGGGCGGCGTCTATGCGACCCAGCCCGACGCGAACTCCACGGCGAGCAACGGCCGCACGGCCAACGGCCAGAGCGCGCCGGAGATCGGCTGGCGCGACTTCTTCGCCGACGCACGACTGCAGCAGATTGTCGCGCTCGCGTTGAAGAACAACCGTGACCTGCGCGTGTCGGTGCTGAACGTGCAGGCCGCGCAGGCGCAATACCGCATCACGCGCGCGGGCCTGTTCCCGACGCTCGATGCGGCTGCGTCGCAAAGCAAGCAGCGCACGCCGAGAAACCTGTCGTTCTTCGACCAGACGATCTCGAATACCTACAGCGTGGGTCTGAACGCCTCGTGGGAAATCGACTTCTTCGGCCGCATACAGAGCCTGAAGGACCAGGCACTGGCGCAGTATCTGTCGACGGCGGAATCGCGCAAGGCGGCGGAGATCTCGCTGGTGTCGTCGGTGGCGGACCAGTATCTGACGATGCTCGCCTACGACGATCAGCTCGTTGTCACGCAGAACACGCTGAAGACGGCGCAGGAGTCGTATCGCATCACGAAGCTGCAGTTCGACAACGGCACGGGTTCGGAACTCGACCTGCGCCAGTCGGAAGGCGTCGTGCAGCAGGCGCAGGCGAATCTGCAGGCCCAGGCGCGTCTGCGCGCCCAGGCCGAGAACGCGCTCGTGCTGCTGGTCGGCGAACCGCTGCCGGAAGGGCTGCCGAAGGGCATGCCGCTCGACACGCAGAACCTGCTCTCGGACATCCCGGCGGGCTTGCCGTCGGATCTGCTGACGCGTCGTCCGGATATCGCGGCCGCCGAGCAGTCGCTGCTCGCGGCGAACGCGAACATCGGCGCGGCGCGCGCGGCGTTCTTCCCGAAGGTGTCGCTGACGGGCAGTTTCGGCACGCTCTCGCCGAGCCTCGGCGGTCTGTTCAAGCCGGGCTCCGCCGCGTGGTCGTTCGCGCCGACGATCGATCTGCCGATCTTCGAAGGCGGTCAGAACGTGGCGAACCTGGATCTGGCGAACATCCAGAAGCGTGTCGAGATCGCGAACTACGAAAAGGCGATCCAGACCGCCTTCCGCGAAGTGGCGGACGGTCTGGCCGCGCGCGGCACCTACGACGAGCAGATCAAGTCGCTCGAGCGTTTCGTGCAATCGCAAAGCCGCCGGCTGGAGTTGTCCGACCTGCGTTACCGCAACGGCGTGGACAGCTATTTGACGGTGCTGACGGCGCAGACCGACCTTTACTCGGCGCAACAGCTGCTGATTACGGCGCGTTTGAATCGCCTGACCAACCTCGTCGATCTGTATCAGTATCTCGGCGGCGGCTGGATCGAGCATTCCGGCGATGCCCCGCGCCCCGCGGACGCGCCCGTGGACTACGGTTCGCAGAGCGCGCCGCAGCCGGCCTCGGCGCCGGCGGGCTGACGCCTTCCGTTCCGCTCGATGCAATGAAGCCCGGCCTTGCGCCGGGCTTTTTTTCGCCCGTAACGGGCCAGCGATGACAGCGTTTGTTGAAATTCAACAAGCAACGACAAACGTTGACGGATCTGCCCGATGATCGGGCGGACTGAACGCGCGCGCTCACTATAATCAATTGCTTGCCGCAGCAACTACTGCGTCAGTCTCTGTGGCCTGTCCGTGGGGTCGTCCGGCGTGTGTTGAGCGCCAGTCGAAACAACGCGGCGGGCTGTATCGAAACGCTGAAATCCCGCGATGCGAGCAAGCAAAAAGATTAGTCATCCCGAAATATTCCGATCCGCTTTCCGACACGACGCGCGGCGCTCTGCACGGCGCCTTTCCAGCGCGAGGTCCAGTCCGAAGTGCCAGTGATTCCCACCATCGGGGCTGCCTGAGCGGCCCTCGCATCGCATCTTGCACAGCGTGCGCACGGCCATCGTGTCCGGCGCGCGTGGCTGCGCACGCGCGGGTCCTCGCGGGTGCCCGCGGGTGCCCCTGGGTGCCCTGCGTCATTTCAATTTCAGTCATCAAAGAGGTTCGCGTTCCATGCGTCTCACACGGATTCCATATCGCTTCATCGGTGTCGCGACGGTCGCCATGCTGACCGCCGCCTGCGGGGAAAAGCGTCCCGCGATGACGCCGCACACGCCGGAAGTCGGCGTCGTCACGCTGGCGCCCGTCACGGTGCCCGTCTCGACCGAACTGACCGGGCGCACCAGCGCCTACCTCGACGCCCAGGTGCGGGCGCGCGTCGACGGCATCGTGCTGCGCCGCGAGTTCACCGAAGGCAGCGTCGTCAAGGCCGGGCAGCGTCTGTACAAGATCGATCCGGCGCCATACATCGTGCAGTTGAACAACGCCCGGGCGTCGCTCGCGAAGGCGCGCGCCAATCTCGACTCGACCACCGCGCAGGCCACGCGCTACAAGGTGCTGGTTGCATCGAACGCGGTCAGCCGGCAGGACTACGACAACGCCGTCGCCGCGCAGTCGCAGGCCGCGGCGGATGTCGCATCGGCACGGGCCGCGATCGACGCCGCGCAGATCAACCTCGGCTATACCGATGTCGTCGCGCCCGTCACGGGCCAGGCCGGCATCTCGCAGGTCACGCCGGGCGCCTATGTGCAGGCCGCCCAAGCCACGTTGATGGTGACGGTCCAGCAGCTCGACCCCATGTACGTGGACCTGACTCAGTCGAGCATCGACGGTCTCAGGCTGCGCCGGCAGATCCAGGAAGGGCGGCTCGCCACCCATGGCCCGAACGCGGCGAAAGTGAGCTTGATCCTGGAAGACGGCCGCGTGTACCCCGAGCAGGGCAAGCTGCAATTCAGCGACGTCACCGTGGACCCGTCCACCGGCTCCGTGACCGTGCGCGCGATGTTCGAGAACAAGGACCGCGTGCTGCTGCCGGGCATGTTCGTGCGCGCGCGCATCGAGGAAGGCGTGAATCCGAACGCGCTGGTCGTGCCCGTGCAGGGCGTGTCGCACGACCAGAAGGGCGGGGCGCAGGCGCTGGTCGTCGGCCGCGACGAGAAGGTCGCGCTGCGTCCGCTCGTCACCGGCGGCACCTACGGACAGAACTGGATCGTCGACAGCGGGCTGCAGCCGGGTGAGCGCGTGATCGTCGAGGGCATCGACAAGGTGCGTCCCGGCATGACGGTGAAGACGCAGCCGGCGCATCTGCCGGGCGCGTCCGCCGCAACGCCGGTTGCCGCTTCCGGCGGTTCCGGCGCCGGTGGTGCGTAAGGACGGGAGACACGCGCCATGGCCAATTTCTTCATCGATCGCCCGATTTTCGCGTGGGTGATCTCCATCATCCTGATGCTGGCGGGCGCGGCGTCGGTCGCGACCTTGCCGGTCGCGCAGTATCCGACGATCGCACCGCCCGCCATCCAGATTTCCGCCACCTATCCGGGCGCCTCGGCCCAGACCGTTGAAAACACGGTGACACAGGTGATCGAGCAGCAGATGAGCGGTCTCGACCATCTGCTGTACCTGTCCTCCACCTCCGACGACAGCGGCACCGCCACCGTGACGCTGACCTTCGCCGCCGGCACCAATGCCGACATCGCACAGGTGCAGGTGCAGAACCGCTTGCAACTGGCTACGCCTAACCTGCCGCAGGTCGTGCAGCAACTGGGCACCAGCGTGTCGAAGTCGAGCAGCAGCTTCCTGCTGGTGCTCGCGTTCGTGTCGAAGGACGGCAGCATGAGCCGCGAGGACCTCGCGAACTACGTGGCGTCGAACGTGCAGGACGCGGTGAGCCGTCTCAACGGCGTCGGCACGGTGACGCTGTTCGGCACGCAATACGCGATGCGCATCTGGCTCGACCCGAACAAGCTGACGCAGTACAGCCTCACGCCGGTCGATGTGCAGAACGCGCTGCAGACGCAGAACGTGCAGGTCGCGGCGGGGCAACTGGGCGGCACGCCCGCCGTGCCCGGCCAGGCGATGCAGGCGACCATCACGGAAGCCACGCTGCTGCGCACGCCCGAGCAGTTCGGCAACGTGCTGCTGAAGGTGAACCAGGACGGCTCGCAGGTGCGCATCAAGGACGTCGCGCGCGTGGGCCTGGGCGGTGAGAACTACATCTTCGAGACGCGCTACAACGGCAAGCCGGCCGCCGGCTTCGGCATCCAGTTGGCGACCGGCGCGAACGCGCTGGCCACCGCCAACGCCGTGCGCGCGAAGATCGACGAGCTCTCGAAGTTCTTCCCGCCGGGGCTGGTCGTCGAGTATCCCTACGACATGACGCCGTTCGTCAGGCAGTCCATCAGCGAAGTGGTGAAGACGCTGTTCGAGGCCATCGTGCTGGTGTTCCTCGTGATGTACCTGTTCCTGCAGAACCTGCGCGCCACGCTGATTCCCACGCTTGCCGTGCCGGTGGTGCTGCTCGGCACCTTCGCGATCATGTCGGCGGCGGGCTTCTCGATCAACACGCTGTCGATGTTCGGCATGGTGCTCGCCATCGGCCTGCTGGTGGATGACGCGATCGTCGTGGTGGAGAACGTCGAGCGGGTGATGACCGAGGAGGGTCTCGGACCGAAGGAGGCCACGCGCCGCGCGATGAGCCAGATCACCGGCGCGCTGGTCGGCGTGGCGCTGGTGCTGGCGGCGGTGTTCGTGCCGGTGGCGTTCTCGGGCGGCTCGGTGGGCGCCATCTACCGGCAGTTCTCGCTGACGATCGTGGCCTCCATGGGCCTCTCCGTGCTCACGGCGATGATCCTCACGCCGGCGCTGTGCGCCACGCTCCTGAAGCCGCTGCCGCCGGGACACGGGCCGAAGACCACCGGCTTCTTCGGCTGGTTCAACCGCGTGTTCGCTCGCAGCCAGGAGAAGTATCACGACGGCGTGTATCAGGTGATCCGCCGCTCGGGCCGCTTCATGATCGTCTATCTGGTGATCATCGCGGCGGTCGCGCTGCTGTTCGCGCGGCTGCCGAAAGCCTTCCTGCCCGATGAGGACCAGGGAACGATGTTCGTGCTCGTCGCGACGCCAGCCGGCTCCACGCAGGAACTGACGCAGCGCGCGCTCGACGACGTCTCGGGCTATCTGCTCAAGCAGGAAGGCGCGATCGTCGAATCAGCCTTCACCGTGAACGGCTACAGCTTCGCGGGCCGCGGCCAGAATGCGGGCCTCGTGTTCGTGCGCCTGAAGGACTTCGCCAAGCGCACCGGCGCGAAGGAGAAGGTGCAGGCGCTGGTCGGCCGGACCTTCGGGCACTTCGCCGGCTACAAGAATGCGCTGGTGTTCCCGGTGAATCCGCCGTCCATTCCGGAACTCGGCACGGCGGCGGGCTTCGACTTCGAGTTGCAGGATCGCGCGGGCCTCGGTCATGAGAAGCTGATGCAGGCACGCGCGATGTTGCTCGGCATGGCGGCGAAGGATCCGTCGCTGGCGCAGGTGCGTCCGAACGGCCTCAACGATACCGCGCAGTTCCGCGTCAACATCGACCGCCAGAAGGCGCTTTCGCAGGGCGTCGATCCGTCGGCGATCGACCAGACCTTCTCGATTGCGTGGGCGTCGAAGTACGTCAATAACTTCCTCGATACCGACAGCCGCATCAAGAAGGTCTACCTGCAAGGCGATGCGCCGTTCCGCATGGCGCCGGAGAACATCGACAGCTGGTACGTGCGCAATGCGTCGGGCGCGATGGTGCCGTTCTCGTCGTTCGCAACCGGCAGTTGGAGCTACGGCTCGCCGAAGCTCGAACGCTACAACGGCCGTTCGTCGATCGAGATCCAGGGCGTTGCCGCGCCCGGCAAATCCACCGGGCAGGCCATGACCGCAATGGAAGCGCTCGCGGCGAAGCTGCCGGCGGGCATCGGCTTCGAATGGACCGGGCTGTCCTATCAGCAGATCCAGTCGGGCTCGCAGGCGCCCGTGCTGTACGGCATCTCGATCCTCGTCGTGTTCCTGTGTCTCGCGGCGCTGTACGAGAGCTGGTCGGTGCCGTTCGCCGTGATCATGGTCGTGCCGCTCGGCGTGATCGGCGCGTTGTTTGCCGTGTCGCTGCGCGGCCTGGAAAACGACGTGTTCTTCCAGGTCGGCCTGCTGACCACGGTGGGGCTGTCGGCGAAGAACGCCATCCTGATTGTGGAATTCGCGCGCGACCTGCAGCTCACCCAGAAGATGGGTCCGGTCGAAGCAGCGATGGAAGCGGCGCGCCTGCGTCTGCGGCCCATCCTGATGACCTCGCTGGCCTTCATTCTCGGCACGCTGCCGCTCGCCATCAGCAACGGCGCGGGCTCGGGCAGCCAGCACGCGATCGGCACGGGCGTGATCGGCGGCATGCTCACCGCGACCTTCCTGGCCATTTTCATGGTGCCGATGTTCTTCGTCGTCGTGCGTTCGCGCTTCGGCGGCGACAAGGAGGACCCGCAAGCCGCGCTCGCGCACTACGACCAGAAGCGCCGCGCGGAAGCCGGCAAGGAGGGACACTGACATGCTGAGACTGACCTTGATTGCCGCCGCCATCGCGTGGCTTGCCGGCGGCTGCACGCTCGCGCCCAAGTACGCGCAGCCGGCGTCGCCGGTGCCCGCGGACTATCCCGCCGATGGCGTATATGCGGCGCAGGCTGCACAAAACGCGTCCGCCACGCCCGCCGCCGATGTCGGCTGGCGCGATTTCTTCATCGATGTCCGCTTGCAGCAACTCATCGACATCGCCTTGCGCAACAACCGCGATCTGCGCGTCGCGGTGCTGAACGTGCAGGCGGCGCAGGCGCAATACCGCATCGCCCGCGCCGGGCTGCTGCCGTCGGTGAGCGCGCAGGGCGGACAGACGAAGCAGCGCACGCCGCGGGACCTCGCGTTCGCCAACCAGACGATCCAGAACAGCTACTCCGTGGGCCTGAACGCGTCGTGGGAAATTGACCTGTTCGGCCGCGTGCAGAGCCTGAAGGACCAGGCGCTCGCCACCTATTTCGCGACTGCCTATGCACGCAAGGCGGCCGAGATTTCGCTGGTCGGACAGGTGGCGACGCAATACCTTCAAGTGCTGCAAGCCGACGATCTCCTCGCCGTCACGCGCGAGACACTGAAGAGCGCGGGCGATTCGTTCGGCATCGTCAAGCTGCAGTTCGACAACGGCACGGCGTCTGAGCTGGATTTGAGCCAGTCGCAAACCGTGATGGAAACCGCGGCGGCCAATCTGCAGGCGCAGGAACGCGCGCGGGCCCAGGCGGTGAACGCGCTCGCGCTGCTGCTCGGCGAACCCGTGCCGGACGATCTCCCGGAAGGCCAGCCGCTCGCTCGCCAGCCCATGCTGACCGACCTGCCAGCGGGACTGCCGTCGGACCTGTTGCTGCGACGTCCGGACATCATGGAGGCGGAGCAGAACCTGGTTGCCGCCAACGCGAACATCGGCGCGGCGCGCGCGGCGTTCTTTCCGAGCATCTCGCTGACCGGCAGCTTCGGTACGCTGAGTCCGTCGCTCGGCGGGCTGTTCAAGCCGGGCTCGGCGGCGTGGAGCTTTGCGCCGACCATCACCCTGCCGATCTTCTCGGGCGGCCAGAACGTCGCGAACCTGGACCTGGCGAACGTCAGCAAGCGCATCGAGGTGGCGCGCTACGAGAAAACCATCCAGTCGGCGTTCCGCGACGTCGCCGACGGTCTCGCCGCGCGCGGCACCTTCGATCAGCAGATCGCGGCGCTCGAGCGCGATACGGCTGCGCAGCAGCGTCGTCTGGATCTTTCGACGCTGCGCTTCCGGCAAGGTGTCGATGGCTATCTGAACGTGCTGACGGCGCAGCAGGATCTCTATGCCGCGCAGCAGACGCTCGTTTCCGCGCGCACACAGCGGCTGGCGAATCTGGTGAGTTTGTATCAGGCGCTCGGCGGCGGGTGGATTGAGAAGACGGGAGACGCGCCGCGTCCGGCGGACGCGAGTTCGTGATGGGCGCAGGCGTCGTGAGGCGCCTGCCGCTTACACGCCGCGCTACGCCTGCGGGTCACGCGAGCACACAAAAAAAAACGCCGCAACTTTCGTCGCGGCGCTCAACGCAAGCACTTCCTGGGACTACTCCATCATCAATGCGCGTCGCCTGCGTGCGCCGCGCCATCGAAATCGTGCGCGGCTTCGCGGATCTCGCGCCGCGCCTCGCGTTCCTTGCGCACGCCATTGAACACGATGTTCAGAATCACCGCCGTCACCGAGGCCAGCAGAATGCCGCTGTGGAGGATCGGTTCGAGCGCGTGCGGCAGTTGGGTAAAGAACTTCGGCGCGACGACCGGCACCATGCCCATGCCCACGCTGACCGCGACGATGAACAGGTTGTGATGATTGGTCGAGAAGTCCACGCGCGACAGCGTCTTGATGCCGTTTGCCGCGACCATGCCGAACATCACGATGCCCGCGCCGCCCAGCACGAACGGCGGCACGGAAGCCACGACCTGCGCCATCTTCGGGAACAGGCCGAGCACGACCAGGATGACGCCGCCGGTCGCGCAGACGAAGCGGCTCTTCACGCCGGTCACGCCGATCAGCCCGACATTCTGCGAAAACGACGTATGCGGGAACGAGTTGAAGATGCCGCCGATCAGCGTGCCCAGGCCATCGACGCGCAGTCCGCGCACCAGCGACTTCTGATCGACGGGACGTTCGACCAGATCGCCGACCGCGAGGAACATGCCGGTCGACTCGATGAACGTGACGAACATGACGATGACCATCGTCGCGACGGAGAGCGGATCGAAATGCGGCAGGCCGAAGTGGAACGGCAGCACGATGCCGACCCACGGCGCATGGGCCACGCCGTCCATGTTGACGCGGCCGAGCAGCGCGGCGATGACGAAGCCCGCGACGATCCCGAGCAGCACCGAGATATTGGCGATGAAGCCGCGCGCGAACTTGTTGATGAGCAGGATCAGCGAGAGCACGACGAGCGAGAGCAGCAGGAACACCGGGTTGCCGTAGTCGGGATTGCCGACGCCGCCCGCCGCCCAGTTGATGCCGACGCCCATCAGCGAGAGCCCGATCACCGCGATGACCGTGCCCACCACGACCGGCGGGAAGAAGCGCAGCAGCTTGCCGATCATCGGCGCGAGCAGGATGCCGATCACGCCGGCCGCGATGGTCGAGCCGAAGACATCGAGAATGCCGAGCGAGGGATTCGTGCCGATGGCGACCATCGGGCCGACCGCGGCGAAGGTGCAGCCCATGATGACCGGCAGGCGGATGCCGAAGATCCACAGGCCGAGCGTCTGGATCAGCGTCGCGACGCCGCAGGAGAACAGGTCAGCGCTGATGAGGAACGCGACCTGGTCCTTCGGCAAGCCCATTGCGGCGCCGAGGATCAGCGGCACCGCGACCGCGCCGGCGTACATGACGAGGACGTGCTGGATGCCGAGGGTCAGCAACTGACCGGCAGGTAGCCGCTCGTCGCACGGATGCACGGACGGATTCACCGAACTTGATGCCATGTCTCTCTCCTTTATTGCCTTCTAACAAGAATGGCCTCCACGTTAAGTGCATCAAAATGCATGAACAAGACCACGCGGCGCTATACGTCGCGTTCGCCCGCCGATATGGATCGGGCGCGGCGGCGCGGACGCAAACGTGCGCAGGTCCCGGCTACAAGGGGTTTGGCGCATTGCAAGGGAAATTCGTCGGGTCGTGCAAGGCGCACTTCCTGCGGTGCTCGTTATGATGTGCATTACCCCGTGCGTATAGTCGATTTTTGACGCGGGTCGCGCGGCGCAGGGGTAAACCCCCGTTTTGCGCGTTTTCCCTAAGGCCTTTTTTCGCTCCGCCGTCCCATGGTTTTTCCTGGAATCGATGCGCTTTACATCGCCGGTTTGTCGCTCGACGAACGCTTCCTGCGCGTCCTCGATCCGGACACGCGGTCCGACGGCGGGTTCACGGTCCGCCGCGAGAGCGCTTAAACTTGCGTACCCTCGAAGCCGATGCAACGCGCGCCGCGCATCATGAAGCGACGCTTCATATGAGCGGCGCATGATGCCCGCTATCGTCCAGCTCACTCCGGAATCCGCCATGCCCGCACCTTCGCCGTCCCATCCTGACTTCCGTTCGCGCGCCTTCCTGCTGGACCACGTGCTGCGCACGATGACCTTCTATCACCCGCACTGCATGGACCCGGCGGGCGGCTTTTTCCACTACTACAAGAACGACGGCACGATCTACGACCGCACCTCGCGGCATCTGGTGTCGAGCACGCGCTTCGTCTTCAACTACGCGATGGCCTGGAAGCATTGGGGCATGGACGAATATCGCGGCGGCGTGGTGCATGGCATCGACTATCTGCGCGAGTTTCACCGCAATCCGCAGACGGGCGGCTACGCGTGGACGCTGAACGGCCGTGAGGTGACGGACGCGACCAATCATTGCTACGGACTGGCGTTCGTCATGCTCGCGTATGCGAAGGCGGTCGAAGCCGGCGTCGACGAGGCGCGCGCCTATCTCGACGAAACCTGGGACCTGATGGAAGCCCGCTTCTGGGACGCGCCGCATGGTCTCTACAAGGACGAGGCGAGCGCGGACTGGGACGTGTCGGAGTATCGCGGCCAGAACGCCAACATGCACACCTGCGAGGCGCTGCTCGCCGCGTTCGAGGCCACCGGCGCCGCGCGCTATCTCGACCGCGCCGCGCTGCTCGCCGACAACATGGTGAACCGTCAGGCGGCGCTCGCGGGCGGGCTCGTGTGGGAGCACTACAAGCCGGACTGGTCCGTCGACTGGGACTACAACAAGGGCGACCGCAGCAACATCTTCCGGCCGTGGGGTTTCCAGCCGGGACACCAGACCGAATGGGCGAAGCTGCTGCTGATCCTCGACCGGCATCGTCCGGAAGCCTGGCATGCCGTGCGCGCGCGCGAACTGTTCGACCGGGCGCTGGAACGCTCGTGGGATCACGAGCACGGCGGCATGGTCTATGGCTTCGACCCCGAAGGCCAGTTCTACGACGAGGACAAGTATTTCTGGGTGCAGGCGGAATCGCTCGCGGCGGCGGCGCTGCTCGCGGAGCACGCGCGCAGCGCGGGCGACACGACGCTCGCCGCGCGCTACTGGAACGACTACGACCGCCTGTGGGCCTATTCCTGGGAGCATTTCGTCGATCACAAGTGGGGCGCGTGGTATCGCATCCTGACGCGCGACAACCGCCAGTACAGCGACGAAAAGAGTCCCGCCGGCAAGACCGACTATCACACGATGGGCGCATGCTACGAAGTCTTGAACGTCGTGCGCTGAACTGAATCCGCCAATCAAAACCGAGGAGCTGAACGATGAAGACGAAAGCCGCAATCGCATGGGAAGCAGGCAAGCCGCTGACGATCGAAGAGGTCGATCTCGAAGGTCCGCGCGCCGGTGAGGTGCTGATCGAAGTGAAGGCAACCGGCATCTGCCATACCGACTACTACACGCTGTCGGGCGCGGACCCGGAAGGCATTTTCCCGGCGATCCTCGGGCACGAGGGCGCGGGCGTGGTCGTCGATGTCGGACCGGGCGTCGGCACGCTGCGCAAGGGCGATCACGTCATTCCCCTCTACACGCCGGAATGCCGTGAGTGCAAATTCTGCCTGTCGCGCAAGACCAATCTCTGCCAGAAGATCCGCGCGACCCAGGGCAAGGGCCTGATGCCGGATGCCACTTCGCGTTTCTCGCTCGACGGCAAGCCGCTCTTCCACTACATGGGCACGTCGACGTTCTCGAACTACATCGTCGTGCCGGAAATCGCGGTGGCCAAGGTGCGTGAAGACGCGCCGTTCGACAAGATCTGCTACATCGGCTGCGGTGTGACCACGGGCGTCGGCGCGGTGGTGTATTCGGCGAAGGTCGAGGCGGGCGCGAACGTCGTCGTGTTCGGGCTGGGCGGCATCGGACTGAACGTGATCCAGGGCGCGAAGATGGTCGGCGCGGACAAGATCATCGGCGTCGACATCAATCCGGGCCGCATCGAGCTGGCGAAGAAGTTCGGCATGACGCACTTCATCAACCCGAAGGAAGTGGAGAACGTCGTCGATCGCATCGTGCAGCTGACCGACGGCGGCGCGGACTATTCGTTCGAATGCGTCGGCAACACGACGCTGATGCGCCAGGCGCTCGAATGCACGCACAAGGGCTGGGGCCAGTCGTTCATCATCGGCGTGGCGGCGGCCGGGCAGGAAATCAGCACGCGGCCGTTCCAGCTGGTCACGGGCCGCGAGTGGAAAGGTTCGGCGTTCGGCGGCGCACGCGGGCGTACCGACGTGCCGAAGATCGTCGACTGGTACATGGAAGGCAAGATCAATATCGACGACCTGATCACCCACCATCTCAAGCTCGAGCAGATCAACGACGGCTTCGACCTGATGAAGAAAGGCGAGTCGATCCGCTCGGTCGTGGTCTACTGAACCCGGAGGCCTTCATGCTGGAACTCGTGGAAGAGCACCGCTGTTTCGACGGCGTGCAGCGCATCTACAAGCACGACGCCCGAAGCATCGGCCTGCCGATGCGCTTCTCGGTCTTCCTGCCGAAGCAGGCCGCGTCGGGCAAGGTGCCGGCGCTGTTCTACCTCGCCGGCCTGACCTGCACCGAAGAAACCTTTCCGATCAAGGCGGGCGCGCAGCGTTACGCCGCGGAGCACGGCATTGCGCTGATCGCGCCGGATACGTCGCCGCGCGGCGCCGACATTCCCGGCGAGAAGGACGCGTGGGACTTCGGCGCGGGAGCGGGCTTCTATGTCGATGCGACGCGCGAGCCATGGTCGAAGCACTACCGGATGGACTCGTATGTGACGCAGGAATTGCGCAAGACGGTGATCGCGGAACTGCCGGTGCGCGAGGACCGCATCGGCATCTTCGGTCATTCGATGGGCGGGCACGGCGCGCTCGTGCTGGCGTTGCGCAATCCGGACATCTATCGCAGCGTGTCGGCGTTCGCGCCCATCGCGGCGCCGTCGCAGTGTCCGTGGGGCGTGAAGGCGTTTTCCGGCTACCTCGGCGACGATCGCGAGGCGTGGAAGCAGTATGACGCGAGCGAGCTCATCAAGGGCGATGCGGCCGCGCGCTTCGAGGGCGGCATCCTGATCGATCAGGGGCTGGCGGATCAGTTCCTCGCCGAACAGTTGCATCCCGACGTGTTCGAGCGCAATGCGCGTGAAGCCGGACACACGGTGAACGTCCGGCGGCACGAAGGCTACGATCACGGCTACTTCTTCATCTCGACCTTCGTTGGCGAGCATGTCGCGCATCACGCGCGGGTGTTGTGCAAGTGAGTTTGCAGGACGGCGCCGGCGAGAGAACTCAGTCGCCGCGCCGTCCGATCAGACTCGCGCCATAGACGACGGCGGCGAGCATGGTGATCCAGAAGCTCGTCGGCCAGTCGGTGTAGTAGGCGAGCGTCAGCCCGAGCCACGCCTGCCCGAGCGCGAACGCGGCGGCCAGCAACAGCCCTGACGACAGCCGCGTCGTGACGTTCTGCGCGGCGGCGGCCGGACCGACCATCAGCGCGAATACCAGCAACACGCCCACGATCTGCGTACACGCTGCCACTGCGAGCGCGGTGATCGCAAGAAACAGCACCGACACGAGCCGCAGCGACACGCCCTTGGCCTCGGCCAGTTCCGGTTGCAGCGACGCGAACATCAGCGGCCGCATGATGAACGCCAGCGCCGCGAGACTCACCAGCGCGAGACCGAGCAGTACGATCAGCGTGTCATGGCTGACGCCTAGCACGTTGCCGAACAGAAGCGCGGTGGCTTGGGTGGCATAGGCGGTGAAGAAGTGCAGGAACAGCAGGCCGAAGCCCAGCGACAACGAGAGAATCACGCCGATCGCCACGTCGCGGCCCGAGAGCTTTTCGCCGAGCGCGCCCATGCCGATGCCCGCCGCGAGCGTGAAGCCGACCATGCCCCAGAGCGGCGGCATGCCGATCAGCACCGCGCCGGTCGCGCCGGTGAAGCCGACGTGCGAGAGCGCGTGGCCCGCGAAGGTCTGCCCGCGCATCACCAGAAAATAGCCGACGATGCCCGCCAGCACCGCGACGATTCCCGACGCCGCGAATGCATTCACCATGAAGTCGTATTCAAACATTGTGCGTGTGGCTTCCCTTCTTGCCCTGAGCGCCGGCGTGCTCATGATGATGCGCATGGCCATGCCCGTGCCCGTGGTCATGATCGTGCGTGTGTTCGCCGTCTTCCTCGTGGGCGTGATCGAGTTTGTCGATCTCGACATCGCCCGACATCACGAAGATGCGCCCGTTCACCCGCATCACGTCGATCGGCGAGCCGTACAGCCGTGACAGCACCGGCTTCGAGATGACCTCGTCGACGGTGCCGAGCGCCGCGCGGCCGCTGCCGAGATAGAGCACGCGGTCGAGCGAGTTCAGCAGCGGATTGAGTTCGTGCGCCGAAAACAGCACCGTGATGTTCAGTTCGCGCTGCACGCGCCGCACCAGTTCCACCACGCCGGTCTGATGCCGTGGATCGAGGCTGATGAGCGGTTCGTCGAGCAGCAGGAGACGCGGATTGCCGAGCAGGCATTGCGCGAGCAGCAGGCGCTGCCGCTCGCCGCCCGACAGTTCCGACAGCGGCCGCGACGCAAGCTGCCGTGCGCCGACCAGGTCGAGCACGCGCTCGACTTCGGCACGCACGCGCGCATCGCGATGCGGCAGGCCCCAGCGATGCCCGTCCGCGGCCATCGCGACGAAATCGCGGCCCAGCACGCGGCGGTTGGCGAGACCGCTGCGGATCTGCGGCATATAGCCGATCGACGCATTGCCGCGCACCACGGCCTCGCCGTTGACGCGGATCGCACCGCTCTTCAACGGCACGAGGCCGAGCAGCGCGCGCATCAACGTGGTCTTGCCCGCGCCGTTCGGTCCGAGCACGCCGATGAACTCGCCGTTGTGGACCGTGAAGCTCGCGTCGTTCAGGATCTCGCGACCGCCGAGTTCCAGCGTGACGTGTTCGACTTCGAGCGCGGGTCGTGCTGCATTCATTGCTGCCATCCTTGCAGCGCGCCCGCGAGTGCGTCGAGCTGCGACTGCATCCATTGCTGATAGGTCTTTTTCGCCGGCAGCGTTTCCGTGACGCTGATGCTCGGCACGTGCGCGTCCTTGGCGACGCCCAGCAGGCGCTTCGTCAGCGCGCCGGTGGCCTGGCTGTTGTAGATCAGCACGTGCACGCGGCGTTCGCGCAAGTCCTTCTCGAAGGCGGCGATGTCGGCGGGGCTCGGTTCGGTCTCGTTCATCGACGCCATCTGGAAGCGCAGGTTACGCATCTCGAAGCCGATGGCATCGGCCATATAGCCGAACACCGGTTCCGTGGCCGTCACGGGCACGCCCTTGTAGTGCGCCTTCAGTTGCGCGACGCTGGCGTCGATCGGCTTCAGCGAGTCGAGGAAGGTCGCGAGACGGGCGTCGTAGTCGCTCTTGTGCGACGGATCGGCGCTCACGAGATAGGCGCTCACCGCGCGCGCGACGACCGGCATGGTCGCCGGGTCATACCAGAGGTGCGGATTGTCGCCGGCCTTCTTGCCGACGAGTTGCGCCGCGACGATCACCGTGCGCTTGTCGTTGCTCTTCGATGCCGCGAGCAGCTTGTCCATCCATGGATCGTAGTCCGCGCCGTTGTACACGACGAGCGACGCATGCTGCAACGCGCGTGCGGTTTTCGGGCTGGCCTCGAACAAGTGCGGGTCTTCGTCCGGATTGCTGAGGATGCTCGTCACTTGCACGTGGTCGCCGCCGAGCTGGCGGATCACGTCGCCGTAGAAGTTTTCTGCCGCGACGACCGGCACGCGCGCCGCCTGCGCGGAAGCGGTATTGCAAAAGCCGAGCGCGAGCGCGAAGCAGGTCAGGACGTGCGCGAATTTCATCGATTTCCTCGTGTGGTGGCGGTCAGAGCCGGGATGGGTGTCGTTGCTGGCGGGCGCTTCAGGCGCCTTGCGGGCGATGCTGCGCCCGATGTTTCTTCTGGCAGTCGGCGCACAGGCCGCTCAGTTCGACGACCTGGTGATGCACCTTGAAGCCATGCGCGGGCGGACTCGCCGACAGCGACGACGCGAGTTCGCGGCCCTGGATTTCGAGCGTCGCGCCGCATTCGTCGCAGATCAGAAACTGGCTTTCGTGCGGCTTGCCCGCATCGCAGCAGGCGACAAACGCGTTCTTCGATTCGATGCGATGCACGAAACCGTTCTCGACCAGGAATTCAAGCGCCCGGTACACGGTCGTGGGCGGCACGCGCGAGCCGCGCTGAGGCTGCATGGCGTCGATGAGATCGTAGGCGCCGATCGGCTTGTGCGCCTGAAGGACGAGTTCGTACACGTGGCGGCGCAGCGGCGTCAGCGCGACGCCGCGCTCGGTGGCCAGCACCTCGGCGCGCGCGAGCTTGGTTTCGACGGAATCAGTCATGACATTCGGGCCACGCGGAGCGTGAGCCAGGCAAGGGGTGAATGCGGAGCGGACCAGCCGCTCGCAATGCAATCCGGCGATGATATAACGTATCAACGGAAGATGCACGCGGGGTCAAGAGCGACCGTGCTCCGCGGCCCTCCGCCTTCAACGTTTCGACAGATGCCCGGCGAGTGCGTCGTGCATGATGGCGTAGATGAGCGGGTCGTTCGTCACACGGATGCGTCCCACATGCACGACTTTTCCCGCGACGGTCGTCACGCCGCGAACGAACTGGCAATCGTCATAGCAGGTCAGGGTTCCGCCGCTCGCGCCGTCCTGATAGCGGACCGACGGCGTCCTGCCGGTCCGGTTGCCCAGATACCAGACGAGCACGCGACGTTCGGCCGCGCCTTCGCCGGCGGACATCCGGGCGTATTCGAACGCGTCGCCCTGGCGTCCGATGTAGTAGTGAGCTTGCGCGGCGTCGTCCGCACTGCGGGCGTCCGCGCCCAGCAGGACGAGCGCGGCGGCCAGCCAGCGAAGTCTCGATCCGGACGCGCGCATGGCGTTCTTCTGAGACATGCGTCAGACGCGCGAACCCGCGCGCTGCGCCGTGCCGGACTTCCCGGACAGGGCGGCGGCGTCGAGGTCGATTTCCTGGGCGGCGACGAACTCGGCCATCGAACGCCATTCGGGCATGCCCTTCGGCGAGCCGAACGTCAGATCGTCGTCTTGCGGGACGTGGTCGGGGTCGGGCGGTGCGGTGAAACTGCGCTTGCGCCTGGCGACCGCCACCAGGGTTTTCGCTCCGGAGGGCGACACACGGAAGACCCGGATCCACGCGGGACGCTCGCCGAGCGCGGTGAGATCGCTGGCTTCCTCGTCGGCGGACGCGGCAACACGCGCCCAGCCGATGACGACGATCTGCGTCGTGCGGCCGGTTGAATCAAGCCGTTCCTGACGCTGCACGCGCCCGCCCAGCAACTGGAAGCGCGCGACCGGAATGTGCGAACGAGCGGGGAAGTATTCGGCAATGACCCATTTGCCGCCGGAGGAGACGATCGGGACGTCCCTGCGGCGCTCGTAGCGATAGATGTCCGTCAGGCGATGCAGCACGGCTTGCGGAACGTGTGCGCGCGGGAACGAATAGCGGGCGGGCTTGAAGTCGTCGGTTTCGGATCGGACCGAGTTGTGCGCGTTCATGTCGAGCTTCAGGCGCATGGGCTGAAGCTGGATCGACAGCAGCGTGCCATCTGAGACACGCGCCACGTAGGGTGGATTGGAGGATTCGATCCAGCGGCCGGGCGCCGTTGCATGCAGCGGCGACGAAAGGCTCAGGAAGACAGCGACGGCGATGGCACCGAAACTCGATAACAGCGATTTCATGTTCTGGTCAGGCAAGTGGGGCGAGCGGACATCGCTCGGCGCGGTAGTGGAAAAACGTCATTGAGATTCGGGGCAGCGGTTTCGCATCGCGTGCTTGATTTCCTCGATACCGCCGTCGCCCGCCCGGCAGAACCACGCCTGGGCGGCGCAGTAGTTGGTGGGCGTGCCCATGCCCTGGGCATGCATGAAGCCGACGAGCAACGCCGCCTCCGGATCACCGTCCCGCGCAAGCTGCGAGAGTGAGCGAAAAGCGTCCTGCACTTCGCCCTGGCCGGATTCGCTCAGCAGCGCCCGGGTGCTTTCCATGAATGGCGAGGGCGTCGGCGATGCCTGCGACGCGTTCGGTCCATACGGAAGGCGTGCGTCGATGGCGCTTCTGACGTCCGGCCAAGTCGCGACGGAGCGCAGGAACTTGCCTTCCGATGCGCAGGGAGCCGCTGCCTGCGAAAGCGCCGCGTTCGCGGTCGCTGTCGCGAGGAGACACAGGCCGCACAGGATCGCGTGCAGTGTCATGCGCATGGACGCACCAGCAGTTGCCGATGGGTCGCGCGGGCAGCGGGCAGGCAAGCAGTCAGCGCCTGCAGCAGGGTGTGCGCGATGATGCCCTTGGTGTGCGCGAACGCGGCCGGTGCATGATCCGCCAGCCGGCGAGCCCAATGCAGGGCCATGGGCATCAGTTCGTGTTCGCGCACCGCGAAGTTGACCAGACTGTGTTCGAGCGCGGTGATGGCGCCAAACTCCTTGCAGCCATAGACCATTTCCGACACCACGCCATGGGGCACGAAGTGCCGCAACATCGCCGCGCCGACAGCACAACTCACGCCCTGCGCGAGTTCTGGCTCGGAAAAGCGCGCGCCGTAAGCCGCGATGCGGATGTCGCACAGCAGCGCGAGTTGCAGGCCTTGTCCTTTCACCTGACCGTCGATGGCGGCGATCACCGGCTTCGGAAACCTCAGGACGGCGTGATACAGCGCCATGATGCTGTCGAGCCAGGCATCGACGTCCGACTCGCTGTTCAGGTTCGACACTTCCTGCCCATCGCCGCCGCCGCAAAATGCGCCGCCCGTCGGACCTGACAGAATCAATGCGGCTACCTCCGGGTCCGTGGCCGCCGCTTCCAGCGTCCCGACGATGCGCCGCCGCACCGCCGTATCGAGAACATTGGCCGGTGTCGCGCCGTGCAGCGTCAACTGCACGATGCCCGAACGCGAGTCATCCAGCGGAACCAGGCGCTGCGTCATGTCGATTGTGCCAAGTGTTTCCATGCGTCCTCTGAACAGGTGAGCCAGAAAGCGCCACGCGCCGGCCGATCATCGATGGGCCGGGGCATGGCGCGAAGTGCGGCAAAAGTCACGCTGAGAAGCGTGCAAATCAGCCCAGACCGATATCGCGCACCGGGCCGGATGCACCTGTCTCCGCTGTCTGTCCGCGCCAGAGCACGCGTTCGATGGCGGGGTCGTTGAATTCCTCGCGCTCATGAATGCTGCGGCGATTGTCGGTAATGAGCAGGTCGCCGCGGCGCCAGAAATGCGTATAGGTGTAGCGCGGGTTCTTGAAGAATTGCGAAAGCTCGGTGAAGAACCTCTTAGTCTCGTGAGGGGTGAAGCCGACGATGCGCGGTTCCCAGCTGGCGGGCTGTCCCTCGTCGAACGGGAAGTAGAGCAGCATCTTCCTGACCCAGCCGAGATCCGTGAAGACCGGCACCTTGAACCAGCCCTCGGGCGAGACGTCGACGTAATAGCCGCGCTCGGTCACCCGCACTTCAAACGTTTCTTCCTCCAGCACGTTGCGCAGATGGAGCGGCAGTTCCTCGCACGCGAGGACGTGATCCGTGACCAGTGTGGCGCCGCGAAACCGCATGTTCTCGATGCGCGCGCCGTACAGGAACACGAGGTCGACCTGACTCAGCAGCAGGCCGCCGTCCGCATGAAACGGCAGTTGACCGCGGCCGGTGACGATCTTGCGTTGATCGCCGTCGAGTTCCAGCGTGTCCCGATAGCCATAGCCGACCTTTTCCCGCTCGTTCACATACGCGACGATGTTGCCGTAGCGCGCATACAGGTTCAGGAAGTCCTGTCGTTCGAAGTCGAGATCGCGGACGAGCACGAAGCCCTTCTCCATCAGGATCGACTTGATGTCTTCCGGGTCGGCCGCAAGGAACGCCTCGCGGTTGAGGATCGCTCCGAAACCGGACGCCAGCACCGATTCCCTTTCGTAAAGCCGTACGCGTGTATCCATTCAATGCTCCATGCTGATGACAAACAACGGGATGTCGTGACGCACTAGGTGGTGTAGTGGCTGTTCAGTGCGACATAGGCCGGCGACAGGTCGCAGCCCCATGCCTCGGCGCGGCCGTGTCCGGCCGCGAGGTCGACGCGGATATCGATGTGCTCTGCCGCCGCCATCGTCCCGCGCAACGCCGAGAGCGTGGCTTCGTCGATGACGGCGGGATACACGCACGTGCCGCAGATCGATATGCGGGTGCGCTGCGGATCAATCTGGTACTTCCGGTCGCACTTGCCGATGGCCATCGCGACGCGGCCCCAGTTCGGGTCCGCGCCGTGGATGGCCGTCTTGACGAGCGGCGAATTGGCGATGGATTTCGCGACGGCGCGCGCGACGGCATCCGACTCGGCATGCTCGACGATCGTGGTGAATACCTTGGTGACACCTTCGCCGTCGCGCAGCACGAGCATGGCCAGGTGCGAGGCGACGTCCAGCAGCGCGTCGGCGAAAGCGTTCGTTTCGACGGGTCCGGCAAGCCCGCTCGAAAACGCGACGCAACTGTCGCTCGTCGAGGTGTCGGAGTCGATCGTGATGCAGTTGAACGTGCGGTCCGCCACCTGGGTCAGCATCGACTGGAGGGCGGGCTGGGGGATGCGCGCGTCGGTGAAGAAGTAGACGAGCAGCGTGGCCATGTCCGGCTCGATCATGCCGACACCCTTCGCGATGCCCACCAGCACGCTCTTGCCCACGCGCATCGCGACGGCCTTGCGCGTGGTGTCGGTGGTCATGATCGCTTCGGCGAAGGACAGGAAGTCGGGTGGCCGCGACAGGCGTTCCCGCGTCTGCGCGAGACAGGCGGCGATGCGCCCGACGGGCAGCCGCTTGCCGATCACGCCGGTCGCCGCCGTCTGGATGTCATCGCGCGAGATGGAAAGCTGCTGCGACAGCGTCTCCAGCAAGACATCGAGATCCGCCTCGCCCTGGACGCCGGTCGCGACGTTCGCGTTCTTGGAGATGACCAGCAACGCGCGGGCGCTGCCCTTCGCCAGTTGCGTGCGGGACGCCCGCACGGCCGCGCCGGCAAAGTGACTGCGCGTATAGACGCCGGCCACGGCGCACGGCGCATCGGCATGCACCACGGCGATGTCGCGCGCGTGATTCCGTATGCCGGCGCTCGCGACGAAGGTCGCGAAGCCTTGCGGAACGGGTGAGCGGGCATCCAGCGGACGCGAGAGAAAGGCGCCGGGTTTCATCGCGTGGCTCATCGTTTGGCGGCCTCGACGTGTTCGTCGCCCAGTACGCGGGCAAAGTGCGCGTGAGGACTGCGCGCGGCGAAGGCGGCGCGATGCACGCGCCGGGACGATTCGGCCGATTGCTCCAGCACCGCCCGCATGCCGGCGACGATGGTGGCCTTGGTCGCGCGATACGGCACTTGCGGGTAGCTCGCGAGCGTTTCCGCGCGGGCGATGGCGTCACGCAGCAGCGCATCGGGCCGCGAGAGGCGGTTGACGATCCGGTAGTCCACGGCGTGTTCGGCGGAAATCGGCTCGCAGGCGAAGACGATGTCCTGCATGGCCGCATGGCCGATGGCATGCCGCAGAATGGCGACGCCCATCGAGCAGCCGATGCCATGACGCAGTTCGGGCATGCGGAACTCCGCCGTGGTCGCGGCCTGACGCCAGTCGAACATCAGCGCGAACTGGAAGCCCATGCCGATGGCGTAGCCGTCGATGGCCGCTACCGTGGGCTTCTCTACGTTCAGCACGCTGAGGTACAGCTCTGTGACGCGATCGATCCAGTCGTCGACATCCGTGCCGCCCTTGAGCAGGCGCACTTCGTTGAAGTCGCCGCCGGCGCTGAACGAGCGGTCCTGGCCGCCGGTCACGACGACCGCGCCGACCTTCGGGTCGCGGTCGGCGCGGGCGAGCGCAGCCTTGACGCTGTCTTCGAGTTCCGCGCTGAACGGGTTGTTGCGATTGGCGTGCCGCAACGTGATGACGCGGATGCTGCCTTCGTCTGCTTCGGAAACTGCTGCCATGCCTGTCCTCCTTCGCTTCCTTGCGGTTCCTTGAGCTTCCTTGAAGTGACTCGCGTCACGGCGCATGCCTCAAAGCGCGTCTTCTCCGCTGAGCAACGCGCGATAACGGCGATAGGTGTAGCGGGTCTTGCCGACGTAGTCGCCGGTCTCGACGCCGATATGGGACGCGTAGATCTGATTGACCGACGAGCCCTCATGAATGCCGATCTTCTTGCGCCACACGATCTCGTCCGGCAGCAGCGCGTGCTCCGCGGCGCACTCGCGCAACATCACCTTGACTTCATCGGCGGCCACCTTCATGTCGGGCGCGAGGTTCAGTGCGAACGCGACAAGCCGCGGCGTCCAGAACGGGTGATGCACGTCCAGTCCGTAGCGATTCGCCCCGAACGGCGAGAACTCGCCGGTCCAGCGCGTGCGATAGATCTGCCGCCAGAGTTCGGGGTTCGCGTCGGCCGGCGCGCTGCCTGGCTTCAGAACGCCGCCGAACAGCAGGTCGGAGCCATAGCCGGTGATGACGCGTCCGCCGATGCCCTCAAGCGTTCGATAGAGGCACAGCAGGCTGGCCTGGATCTCGGCGGAAAGGCCGTCGAAGATCTCGTTGTAGTAGATGGCCTCGTGCGCGCCGCGCAGGATTTCCTGGTCCGTGAAGGTTTGTTCGCTGTGCGTGGTCCGGACGTGGCGCGAGACGGTGCGGGCAAACGGAAATTCGTTGCTTGTCCCGGTGCCGATCGCCAGGGTTCGGACGTCGTCCCGGTGGCGTGCCGCGATGGCCGTGACCATGCTCGAATCGAGCCCGCCGGACAGCGGAATGGACAGCGGCCCGGAACAGCGCGACAGCGACCGGATGGAGTCGGACAGCAGCGAATAGGTCAGTTCGCGGGCGTGCTCGCGGCGCAAGCGCTGCGGCGCGGCCAGCCGATGGCCCAGATAGCTGACGGAATGCATGACGGGATGTTCGCGGCCATCGGACCCGAACGAATACGCCGAGCCCGGCCGCAGGCGTGCGCCGTTGCGCAGCGGCAGGAAGGTGTCTGCCCGGTTGTCATGGGCGAGCACGTCATCCTCGGGGAGGAAGTCCAGTTCATCGCGCCGGCAACGCGCGACGTTCTTCAGTTCCGAGGTCAGCCAGAACGCGCTGCGCCCGCTCACCGCATGCACCGGTTGCAGGCCGTGGGCGTCGGTTTTCACCGCCAGCGTTCCGCGCGAGCCGAAGGTCAGGAACGTGTACGGCCCTTCGACCATGGCGAAGACGGCTTCTCCGTACACCTGGTGCAGGGTGTGCAGGACCGCGGCGTCGTTCGCGGTGAGCGCCTCCGCGGTAATCGTGGCGGCGAGCACGCGCAGTTCGTCGATGTTCGTGACGCTTCCGATCAGCACATGCGTCTGGTGGCGTTCCACATGCGAGAGCGCCGCAAACGACTCGGCGCGCCAGGTCTTCAGCCAGAGTTGCCAGCCTGCAATTTCGAAGCATTCGCCTTCGCTCTGCAGATTCGCGAGAGAAGGTGAAGGCTTGCGTCCTGAATGAGGTACCGCGATGAATGAGAAGGTCATGAACGGTCGCCAAGAAAAAGGGGGCGTGATGTCCGCCGCGATTGTTTGAATATCGATGAACAACTGCTGCGCCGAAAATCACGGGCAAGCACCTTGTCCGTAAAAATTAAATCACGAGGCAATCCTGATTTCTCGCTAAGCGTTCGTAAAGTTTTGTTTTCAGACAAACAAATTCACTGCTGGAAATAGCAGTTAATTAGCCTTAACGAAGGTATGTCAGGATTTGACTGCTACTAATGCATTCGACCGAGCTAACGACTGCAAATGGTCAGCTATAAGTTCTTGACGAGGAAAACCGATAGCGAGAAACCAGCGCTGTGAAAGTCGTAGGCGCCATCGGTGAAATTGACGTAATAGAGCGTGCCCGGAATCTCCGCGGCGGTGGCGCTCCAGAAATTCGCGCCCTCGCCGAAATCCGAGGCGGCGACGGCGGGGAACACCTTGGCGTCGATCTTCGGACCGCTGCAGGTCTTGCGTCTCAGACTGCCCAGTTCTTCGGCTGTCGGCAGGCGCCAGCCGGGTCCGGTTCGTTTCGCGGCCTTTTTCGCTTCGTCATGACTCAGGCCCAACGGATTTCCCGTGCAACGTCCGCTGCGCTGGTCCCATTCCATCCCCACGGCGCAACGCTTCCAGACCAGCCGCTTTCCGGGATCGGTTGCTTCACTCGCGTTGATGCTCCATGAACTGTCGGTTGCCTGAACGCAAGATGCGGAAGTTAAAACGGAATGGAGCGCCAATGGGAGTGTCGTGCACACTAATCCGATATTTCGTTTCATGCTGCTGGATAATGTCATGGTCTTATGATTGAAGTTGCTGCTGTTGATTAACGGATCAAAGAGATCATTTGCCTTGTCTTGGCAAATGACTGCCAACAGGAAGCTAAGCTGTCGGTTCGAGTTAAGGCCAAATCCAAGCAAACCAGCCTAAGCGACATCAATCTTGTTTTGGAAGCATTCAAGAGTCACAAATCAACAAACGGCTGAACCGAACCGTCCCGCACAAGCAAGCGAAAAATGCTCGTACGGGAACGTGCGTTGCTCGTTTCGCGCCATGCCAGATGGGGTTTCCCCGAGCAAACCGGCTGATTGCGCGTCGCAGCATCGAAACCTGTGCCGGATGCCTTGACACGATCCCGCGCAGCGCCGATCATTCGATCAAACTAAGAGCAATTGCTCACTCGTGGAGCGTTCGCTCACCCGCGTGAGTGAAGCGGAAGAAATCGGAGACATCGGTGAGACTGAGAGACAAGGTCGCGATCATCACAGGCGCCGGCGGTGGCATCGGCGAGGCGGTCGCGCAGCGCTATCTGGAAGAAGGCGCACGGGTCGTCGTCGTCGACGTGCGGGACGAGAGCGAACTCGCCCGGCGCTTCACGGAAGACGCCACGCGCGTGCTCGCGCTCAAGGCCGACGTCACGCGCCGCGAGGACATCGCGCAGATCGTCGGGCGCACGGTGGAGCGCTTCGGCGGCATCGACATTCTCTTCAACAACGCGGCGCTGTTCGACATGCGCCCGCTGCTCGACGAATCCTGGGACATCTACGACCGCCTCTTCGCGGTCAACGTCAAGGGCATGTTCTTCCTGATGCAGGCCGTCGCCCAGCGCATGGTCGAACAGGGCCGGGGCGGCAAGATCATCAACATGTCATCGCAGGCCGGACGGCGCGGCGAGGCGCTCGTGTCGCATTACTGCGCGACCAAGGCGGCGGTGATCAGCTATACGCAATCGGCGGCGCTCGCGCTCGCAAAAGAGCGCATCAACGTGAACGGCATCGCGCCGGGCGTCGTCGATACCCCGATGTGGAAGGACGTCGACGCGCTGTTCGCGCGCTACGAGAACCGGCCGATCGGCGAGAAGAAGCGGCTCGTCGGCGAAGAAGTGCCGCTCGGGCGCATGGGCCTGCCCGCCGACCTGACGGGCGCGGCGCTGTTCCTGGCCTCGGCGGATGCGGACTACATCACGGCGCAGACGCTCAACGTCGATGGCGGCAACTGGATGAGTTGACGCGGCGCGGCGCGCTGCATGCGGCTTGAAGCACAGGAAGCACCGTCTATAGTGAAACGGCGTCACAGCAGACACGAAGCGCGGCACACGCAACTGCACACCCGATAGCACACGCAACGAAAAACGCAACGAAAAAACGCAACGAAAAAACGCAACGAAAAAACGCAACGACAAACGCGCGATTCCGGTCGCGCACCCTCAAAAGCAGTCAGCGGCAACCACGGCGCCCGCGGTCATTGCAGCGGGACCCTCCACGGCGTCCGTGCCAACAAAAAGGAGACGAACCTCATGAAACGCACTCAACGCATCGTTCGAACCCAACCGCGCGCGCGCCGCGCACCGTTCGCGAGCGGGGCGCTGTCGGCGGCGCTGGCTGCCGCCGCGCTCGTGCCGCTGTCGGCGCATGCCGCGACCATCACGATCGCGACGCTCAACAATCCGGACATCATCGAGTTGAAGAAGCTCTCGCCGGCGTTCGAGAAAGCCAATCCCGACATCAAGCTGAACTGGGTGATCCTCGAGGAAAACGTGCTGCGCCAGCGCGCCACGACCGACATCACGACCAACAGCGGCCAGTTCGACGTGGTGACCATCGGCACATACGAGGCGCCGCAGTGGGGCAAGCGCGGCTGGCTCTCGCCGATGACGAACCTGCCCGCCAACTACGATCTCGACGATGTCGTGAAGACGGCCCGCGACGGCCTCTCCTACAACGGCACGCTGTTCGCGCTGCCGTTCTACGTCGAAAGCTCGATGACGTACTACCGCAAGGACCTGTTCCAGGCCGCCGGCCTCAAGATGCCGGACCAGCCGACCTACGACCAGATCAAGCAGTTCGCCGACAAGCTCACCGACAAGTCGAAGGGCCAGTACGGCATCTGCCTGCGCGGCAAGGCGGGCTGGGGCGAGAACATGGCGTATGTGTCGACCGTGGTGAACACCTACGGCGGCGAGTGGTTCAACGAGAAGTGGCAGGCGCAGCTCGACACGCCCGAATGGAAGAAGGCGGTCGGCTTCTACGCGGACCTGCTGAAGAACGACGGCCCTCCCGGAGCCAGCTCGAACGGCTTCAACGAGAACCTCACGCTGATGTCGTCGGGCAAGTGCGCGATGTGGATCGACGCCACGGTCGCCGCCGGCATGCTCTACAACAAGGCGCAGTCGCAGGTGTCGGACAAGATCGGCTTCGCGGCGGCGCCGGTGGCCGTCACGCCGAAGGGTTCGCACTGGCTGTGGTCGTGGTCGCTCGCCATTCCGAAGACCTCGAAGCAGCAGGACGCCGCCAAGAAGTTCGCCGCATGGGCGACGTCGAAGGAATACATCGAGATGGTCGGCAAGGATGAAGGCTGGGCCTCGGTGCCGCCGGGCACGCGCAAGTCCACCTACGCACGGCCCGAGTACAAGCAGGCCGCGCCGTTCGGCGACTTCGTGCTGAAGGCGATCGAAACCGCCGATCCGAACGACGCCACGCTGCACAAGGTGCCTTACACCGGCATCCAGTTCGTCGGCATTCCGGAGTTCCAGTCGTTCGGCACGGTGGTCGGCCAGTCGATTGCAGGCGTGGTCGCGGGCCAGACGAGCGTCGATGCCGCGCTGAAGGCCGGCAACGCCGCCGCCGATCGCGCGGTGAAGCAGGCCGGGTATCAGAAGTAAGAGAAGCACGCTGCATGCGGTAACGCGCTTCATCCATCGCGGTACACGGGCCGTCCCGTCACTGGGCGGTCCGCCGGCGTCAATCATCGAGAGGTGACACGATGAGTCAACTGAATCCCCCCATCACCGATCATCATCTGGAGGAGTCCGCCGCCGAGCGCGACAAGCGGCGCGCGAAGTCGGTGCGCTGGCTGATCTCGCCGTCCACCGGATTGCTGTTCCTGTGGATGGCGATCCCCCTCGCGATGACGATCTGGTTTTCGTTCTCGCGCTACAACCTGCTGAATCCCGACGTCAAGGGCTTCGCCGGTCTCGACAACTTCGAGTTCCTGGTCACCGATCCGGCGTTCGGCCCGTCCATCGCCCACACGCTCACGCTGATCATCTCGACGCTCGTCATCACCGTGGTCGGCGGCGTGCTGCTCGCGGTGCTGTTCGACCGCAAGTTCTGGGGGCAAGGCATTGCGCGCCTGCTGGTGATCGCGCCGTTCTTCGTGATGCCGACCGTTTCGGCGCTCATCTGGAAGAACATGATCCTGCATCCGGTGTACGGCCTGATCGCGGGACTGATGCGCTCGCTGGGCATGCAGCCGATCGACTGGTTCGCCGAATATCCGCTCTTCGCGGTGATCGTGATCGTCTCGTGGCAATGGCTGCCGTTCGCGTTCCTGATCCTCTTCACGGCGATCCAGTCGCTCGATCAGGAACAGAAGGAAGCGGCGCGCATCGACGGCGCGGGTCCGTTCGCCATGTTCTTCTTCATCACGCTGCCGCACCTGAAAAGGGCGATTGCGGTCGTCGTGATGATGGAAACCATTTTCCTGCTGTCGATCTTCGCGGAAATCTACACGACCACGGGCGGCGGCCCCGGCACCGCGACGACCAACCTGTCCTACCTGATCTACGCACTCGGCCTGCAGCAGTTCGACGTCGGCCTGGCTTCGGCGGGCGGCATCCTCGCGGTCATTCTCGCCAACATCGTTGCGTTCTTCCTCGTGAGAATGCTCGCGAAGAACCTCAAGGGGGAGTACGAGTCATGAGCACACCCGTCCGCACTCAAGCCATGAGCGGCGCGCCGCGCACGTCCGCGCTCGAGCATGTGAAGAACATCGTGCCCGGCATCGTGGCGTGGATCGCGTCGATCCTGCTGTTCTTCCCGATCTTCTGGATGACGATCACGGCGTTCAAGACCGAGCAGCAGGCGTATTCGTCGTCGCTGTTCTTCACGCCGACGCTGGACAGCTTCCGCGAAGTGTTCGCGCGCAGCAATTACTTCGGCTTCGCGTGGAATTCGGTGCTGATCTCGGTCGGCGTCACGGTGATCTGCCTGCTGCTCGCCGTGCCCTGCGCCTACGCGATGGCCTTCTTCCCGACCAGGAAGACGCAGAAAGTGCTGCTGTGGATGCTCTCGACCAAGATGATGCCGTCGGTCGGCGTGCTCGTGCCCATCTACCTGCTGTGGAAGAACACGGGCCTGCTGGACACGGTGTCCGGCCTCATCATCGTCTACACGCTGATCAACCTGCCGATCGCCGTCTGGATGGCCTACACGTACTTCAACGAAGTGCCGAAGGACATTCTCGAAGCGGGTCGCATCGACGGCGCGTCGACCTGGCAGGAAATCGTCTTCCTGCTGATGCCGATGTCGCTTCCCGGACTGGCCTCGACCGGCCTGCTGCTCATCATCCTGTCGTGGAACGAGGCGTTCTGGAGCATCAACCTGTCGAGCTCGAACGCGGCGCCGCTCACGGTGTTCATCGCGTCGTATTCGAGTCCGGAAGGGCTGTTCTGGGCCAAGCTCTCGGCGGCTTCGCTGCTGGCGGTCGCGCCGATCCTGATCGTCGGCTGGCTGTCGCAGAAGCAACTCGTGCGCGGTCTCACGTTTGGCGCGGTGAAGTGAGGGCGCGCTCGTGAATCTCACACCCTCCAACGAAGCCAATCTCGACGATCGCCTGCTGATCTGCGACTGCGACGGCGTACTCATCGACAGCGAGGCCGTCGCCGCGCGCATGCTCGTCACCGAGCTGCAGGCGCTGTGGCCGGGCGTCGATGTCGAACCGGTCGTGATGCCGCTGCTCGGGCTGCGCATCGAGGCGGTGCTCGCGAGCGCCGCCGACACGGTCGGCCGCACGCTGACGCACGATCAGGTGGTCACGATCCGGCGCGCGGTCGAGGCGGCGGCGATCCAGGCGCCCGCGGTGCCGGGCATCGCCGAGGCGCTCGCGGCCGTGCCGTTCATGAAGGCCTGCGCGAGCAACAGTTTCTCGACCTATGTCGATGCGGTGCTGCAACGCACCGGCCTCGTGCGCTTCTTCGGCGCGCGGCGCTTCTGCGCGGACATGGTCGAGAACCCGAAGCCCGCGCCCGACGTGTATCTCGCGGCGGCCCGCGCGATGCGCATCGATCCGCTGCGCTGCCTGGTGGTCGAGGACAGCGTGACGGGCGTGACGGCGGCGCGCGCGGCGGGCATGCCGGTGCTCGGTTTCATCGGCGGCGGACATGCGACTGAAGGACAGCTTGGCGCGCTCCAGCAAGCGGGCGCACACGTGGTATTCGACGACATGACGCGCTTGCCGGCGCTCGTGGCGCACTGGCTGCAAGACGCGTCGTTCGACATGGGAGACACACATCATGGCTAGCCTGACCCTGCGCAACATCAGCAAGCGTTATGAAGAAACCGAGGTGATGCGCAACATCAACCTCGACATCAACGACGGCGAGTTCGTCGTGTTCGTGGGTCCGTCGGGCTGCGGCAAGTCCACCCTGATGCGCATGATCGCCGGGCTGGAGGACATCAGCGGCGGCGAGCTGATGATCGACAACACGCGCGTCAACGAACTCGCGCCCGCCAAGCGCGGCATCGCGATGGTGTTTCAGTCGTATGCGCTCTATCCGCACATGACGCTGTACGACAACATGGCGTTCGGCCTCAAGCTGGCGGGCGAGAAGAAGCCCGCCATCGACGCCGCCGTGAAGAACGCCGCGAAGATCCTGCACATCGACCATCTGCTCGACCGCAAGCCGAAGGCGCTCTCGGGCGGCCAGCGGCAGCGCGTCGCGATTGGCCGCGCCATTACGCGCAAGCCGAAGGTGTTCCTGTTCGACGAACCGCTGTCGAACCTGGACGCCGCGCTGCGCGTGAAGATGCGGCTCGAGTTCGCGCGCCTGCACGACGACCTCAAGACGACGATGATCTACGTGACGCACGATCAGGTCGAGGCGATGACGCTCGCCGACAAGATCGTCGTGCTGTCGGCGGGGAACATCGAGCAGGTGGGCACGCCGAACACGCTGTATCACGCGCCGGCGAACCGCTTTGTCGCGGGCTTCATCGGCTCGCCGAAGATGAACTTCATGTCCGGCACGGTGGCCGCCGTGCAGAACGACGGCGTGCTGGTCAAGTACGCGACGGGCGAGACGCAACTGGCCGGCGTGCTGCCGGGCAATGCCAAGCCGGGCGATACCGTGACGGTCGGCGTCCGCCCCGAGCACTTGCAGCCTAATTCGACCGAAGCGGGCGAGTACGGCGTGTCGGCTTCGGCGATGACGGTCGAGACGCTCGGCGACGCGGCCTATCTCTACGCCGAAACCGATGTCGCGCCAGATGGGCTGATCTCGCGCATTCCGCCGCTAGAAAAGCATGCGCGCGGCGAGAAGCTCAAGCTCGGCGCCGCGCCGGAACACTGCCATCTGTTCAACGCGGAAGGGCAGGCGTTCACGCGCAAGGTCGTGGATGGCTGGCAGCGCGAGCACGCGACGGCCGCCTGAAGCGTCGCACCATCGCGGCACAGGGGCATGACGATGGCGCCGTTCGCAGGAACGGCGCCGTATTTTTTTAGCCGACGTAGGATAATCGCGTGTACGACCGGCCGCGTCCGACGGCCGGCGCGCTCCCACCGACATCGCCATGCCCGTCCTGAATGAACTCTTTGTCTATCCGGTCAAGTCCTGCGCGGGTATCGCCCTGAAGCGCGCGACGCTGCTCGAAACCGGTCTCGAATACGACCGCCACTGGATGATCACCGAGCCGTCCGGCGCCATGCTCACGCAGCGCGCGCATCCGCGCATGGCGCTGATCCGGACAGCCTTCGCCGACGATTCACTCGTGCTCGACGCGCCCGGCATGCCGACGCTGCGCACGCCCTTGCGCGCCGAAGCGCTCGTCGATCCGAAGCCGCTGCGCACGACCGTCTGGCGCGACACCTTCGATGCGCTCGATACCGGCGAGGAAACGGCGCAATGGTGCAGCACGTTCCTCGACATGCCGGCGCGGCTGACCCGCTTTGCGCCGCAGGTGCGCCGCGTCGTCGATGAAACCTGGACCGCGCCGCTCAGCACGCATACGCGCTTCGCTGACGGCTTTCCGCTGCTGGTGATGAGCCAGGCCTCGCTCGATGATCTGAACGCGCGTCTCGTCGCGAAGGGCGCGCCCGCGATTCCCGCGAACCGCTTCAGGCCGAACCTGGTGGTCGGCGGACTCGATGCGTATGAGGAAGACTTCGTCGGCGAGATGCGGATCGGCGAGGCGCAACTGAAGCTCGTCAAGCTCTGCTCGCGTTGCCCGATGCCGACCATCGACCAGGACACGGGCGCGGCGGACCCCGCGTGGCCGCACGAGCCGCTCGACACGATGAGCGCCTACCGCGCCAGCGAGCAGATGGGCGGCAAGCTCACCTTCGGCAAGAACGCGATTGTCCTCGCGGGCGAGGGCATGGCGCTGCACGTGGGTCAGGACGTCGAGGCCGAGATCGACTTCTGAGGCGTTACGCTTCCAGCGCGGCCTTCGCGCAGAGTTCGTCGGTGACGAGACCCGACAGCCATTGCCCCTGCAACGCTGCGATCAACGCATCGAGCTTGCGCTGGCCGCCTGCGAAGCCGATCGTGGGACGCCGCGGCGGCGAGTCGAGCTTGAGGCTCGTCACGCGCGCGCCGGTGCTCGACTGCACGCGCTTGCCGGCGGCGTCGATCGGCAGCCCGAGCCATTCGGCCACCGCGCCGGCCTCGATCATCTCCTCCACTTCCGCGCGCGTGATGAAGCCGTCTTCATGCAGCGGACAGTTCACGGCCACGTTGCCGATGCCGACGAAGGCCACGTCCGCGCCTTGCGCGAGTTCATCGACGATGCGATACAGCCGGTGATTGACCCACTGGGCGCGCTCGGATTCGCTGTCGGCCATGAGCGGCGCGGGCAGCATGAAGTGCTTGCCGCCGGTCTTCTCCGAGAGCTGCTGGGCCACGTCATAGCGGTTCGACGAACCGTCCTGCGCGATGGCGCCGACCATCGACACGAAGCGATGCTGCGGCCGCTCGATCTGCCCGATCTGCGCGACGCAGGCCTTCAACGTGCGCCCGCTGCCGATCGACACGACCAGCGGTTTCTCGTCGAGCAGATAGCGCTCCATCACTTGCGCGCCCGCGACGGCGAGCTTGCGGTCGACCTGCTCGGGCGCGTCGCCGTCGACGGGCACGACTTCGCACATCGCGAGGCCGTAGCGGTCGCTGAGCGCGCGCGCCAGCGACAGGCAATCGGCGATGCGATGATCGACCCGCACGCGGATCAGGTTTTTCTCGACGGCAAACGCGACGAGCCGTTGCGCCACCGGGCGCGAGATCTGCAATTTCTCGGCGATCTCGTTCTGGGTATTGCCGGCGACGTAGTAGAGCCAGGCTGCGCGCGTGGCGAGGTCGAGTTTTTCGGTGGATTTGGGCACTGTGGTTGCGCGGCTGTCTGCTCTTAAGTTTTAGTTCTTATTTTGGACAACGTGATGCCAAATTCAGAACCACCCATTGACTCGATCGCCCTCACGAGCGCTCTTGGGGCCGACGTTATGCCAGCCTCGGCCGCGCCGGATCGAACAGCGGCCGCACGTGCTGGTACAGCTCCCGGAAACTCTTCAGCCGCTGCCTCAACAGCGCATGGCGCTGTGCATCCGGCGTGAACTCCTGCTTGATCTCGGGTTTCGCGAGCACCGTTGCCGGGTCGCCGCCCGCCGCGAGCCAGCCGAGCCGCGCCGCGCCCAGCGCCGCACCGGTTTCGCCGCCGCCGTGGGTGCGGGTCGGGGTATCGAAGGCGTCGGCGAACATCTGCGCCCAGTACGCGCTGCGTGCACCGCCACCGAGCATCGACAATGCGCGCGCCTGCGTGCCCGCCGACTGCAGCGCGTCGAGACCATCGGTCAGCGAGAGCGTGACGCCTTCGAGCACCGAATAGCCGAGCAGCGCACGATCGGTCGCGTGCGTCATGCCGAAGAACACGCCCTGCGCGTAGGGATCATTGTGCGGCGTGCGCTCGCCGCTCAGATACGGCAGGAACAGCGGCGCGGACGAGAGGATGTCGACGGGCAGGGCCTCGATCTCGGCGAGCAGCGTGGGCTCGTCGGTCGAGGTCAGCTTGCAGACCCAGCGCAGGCAGCTCGCCGCCGACAGCACCACGCTCATCTGGTGCCAGCGATCCGGAATGGCATGGCAGAACGCATGCACGGCGGACGCCGGATTGGGCCGGAAACGGTCGCCGATCACGCACAGCACGCCCGAGGTGCCGAGCGACAGGAAGCCGTCGCCCGGATCGGTGGCGCCGATACCCACCGCGCTCGCGGCATTGTCGCCGCCGCCCGCTGCGACCACCACGCCTTCCGGCAGGCCGAGTTCGCGCGCGAGCGCCGGCAGCAGGGTGCCGGACGGCGCGCTGCCTTCGGCCAGCGCGGGCATCTGCTGGCGCGACATGCCGCAGGCCGCGAGCAGTTCGTCCGACCAGTCGCGCCGCGCGACATCGAGCCAGAGCGTGCCGGCGGCATCGGAGGGATCGGACACCTTGGTGCCGGTCAGATGCATGCGCAGATAGTCCTTCGGCAGCAGCACGCACGCGGTCTGGCGGAACAGGTCGGGTTCGTTGTGCGCGACCCAGAGCAGCTTCGGCGCGGTGAAGCCGGGCATCGCGAGATTGCCGGCGATTTCATGCAGATTGGGCGCGCGCTCGTACAACTCGGCGCACTCCTTGTCGCTGCGCATGTCGTTCCACAGAATCGCGGGGCGCAGCACGCGGTCTTGCGAATCGAGCAGCACCGCCCCATGCATCTGACCCGAGAGCCCGATGCCGCGCACCTGGGCGAATTCGGCAGGGAATTTCTCGCGCAACTTGAACAGTGCGGCGCGCGTGCCTTCCCACCAGTCGAGCGGATTCTGTTCTGACCAGCGCGGCTTCGGACGCGACACGGTGAAGGGCGTGCCCGCCGTGCCGATCACGCTGCCGTCGGCGGCGAGCAGCAGGACTTTCACTTCGGAGGTGCCGAGGTCGATGCCTAAGTACATGAACGTACCCTTGGGTCGTGGCCAGGTTCGCGCCCGGCGGAAAACGAGGAATGAGCGACGTGTGAGTCCCGCGCAGCGGGAGGCGCTAATTTAACGCCACGCGCGGCGCCGCGCCATGGGCACATTACCCGAGCGGCGCGGCGCGCAGTTGACGCTGCGATTACGTTCGCAAAAACCGCGCGCGGATGGAACGTCTCACGGACGGTTGGCGAGCCACGCGTCGACCTTGGCGACGGCGTCGCGCATCACGCGTTCGAGTCCCTCGCTGCCGGCCATCTTGCCCCAGAGCTGCTTGTCCGCGACGAAGGCCGTGACCGGATCGGGCGACGTGAAATAGCCATGCGCGACGGCCGGATCCATCACGCCATCCTGATAGGCATAAGGCAGCTTGCCTTCGTGCCAGCGTTCGAGAAAGCGCAGGAAGAGCGCGGGGAGGATGGCGGTGGACGCGGGATCGACGTTGCGCGCGAAACACTCAGACAGCGTCGGCGCGATGAAGCCCGGCAGCTTCGAGAAACCGTCGGCCGCGACGCGCTGGTTCGTGTCCTTGATATACGGATTGCTGAAACGGTCGAGCACGATGTCGCGATACTTCGCGAGATCGATCGGACTCGGCGTGAGGCAGGGAATCACGTCGTCGGTGACATACGCCTCCGCGAGCGCGCGAATCTCCAGGTCCTGCGTGCCTTCATGGATGTACTGCAACCCGACCAGCGTCCCCGCCCACGCAATGCAGCTGTGCGGGGCATTGAGCACGCGGATCTTCGCTTCCTCGTACGCATGCACCGAGTCGACCATCTCCGCGCCAACCTTCTCCCATGCAGGGCGGCCGTCGATGAAGTCGTCCTCGACCACCCACTGGATGAACTTCTCGCCCATCACCGGCGCGCGGTCATCGAAGCCGGTCGCGGCCTTGACGCGCTCGGCGACGTCGGGCGTCGGGCGCGGCGTGATGCGGTCGACCATCGAGTTCGGGCACGACGTGTTCGCGAGCATCCAGTCGCGCAGGTCGGTCTCGCCGCGCAGGCTCAGGAATTCGAGCATCCCTTTCTTGAAACGATCGCCGTTGCTGCGCAGGTTGTCGCAATTCTGCAGCGACACCTTGCCCGCGCCGTTCTTCATGCGCGCGGCGAGAATCGCGGCGATCGCGCCATAGATGGTCGTCCGGCCGCCTTTCAGGTCGGCGGCGAGATCCGGGTTCGAAGGATCTAGCCGATCGTGATCGTCGAGGTAATAGCCGCCTTCAGTCACCGTGAACGACACGATCTTGCACGACGGATCGGCGCCCGTGGCGATCAGCGCATCGAGGTCCGCCGACCACGGCAGAACCTTTTTGATGGCCTTGATCCGCTCGTATTCGCGCTCGCCTTTCGGCGTCACGGTCTCGAGCGTGTATTCACCGTTCTGGGCCGCCAGCGCGTCGAGCACGGCGTTCATGTCGCCGCGGATGTTGCCCACCGCGAGCGACCAGCGCCTGTCGTTCGCATCACCGGTCTCGATAAGGCGGTGCAGGTACCACGCCTGATGCGCGCGATGAAAAGACCCGGCGCCGATGTGCAGGATCACGTTGGCTTCGCTAGTCATGTCGTCTCTTCCTTTGATGGGCTGCGCGCCGTTCTTCGCGGACGCTGGTCGCAACGGCGCGCGTGCGCGGGACATTGCGGTGGTGAGCATTTGCTCGTTTGATGATCTAATGATCGAATAATCGTATTCGCTCGAGGGAATGTCAAGGCGTGATGCGTCGTGCAACGCGGCGCAATTCGCGCGCCTCGGCATGGGTGAGAGGGCAGCAACGCATGAACGGAGACGACGCTGCGCCGCAACAAGACGGCACGCATACGCGTCTCCGGAATAACCCGGATAGGCAAGCCGGCGGCCATTGGACGAAGGTGCGTGAGCGCCTCGCCGGGGCCTGACGCGGGCCCTGAGCGGCACATCAGACGATAGGCGAAAAAACATCATGCAGGAGACAGAGATGAATTACGTGATCGGCATCGACATCGGCACGCAGAGCACGAAAGCCTTGCTCGTCGATACGCACGGAGCGATCGTCGCGCAGCATGCGAGCGCGTATCACCCGGACACGCCGAAGCCGTTGTGGGCGGAGCAATGGCCGTCGGTCTGGTTCGATGCGGTGACCGTGTGCATCGCGGGCGTCACGGCCAAGGCGCGCGAGAAGGGCGTAACCGCCGCCGACGTGAAGTCGCTCTGCGTGAGCAGCCTGTACGGCGGTTCGGGCATTCCCGTCGATGAGCACATGGAGCCGCTGCATCCCTGTCTCATCTGGATGGACCGGCGCGCGACGGCTGAAGTGGACTGGGTGCGCGCGAACGTCGACGTCGAGCGCCTGGAGAAGATCACGGGCAACGGCGTGGACAGCTATTACGGCTTCACGAAGATGCTCTGGCTGCGCGAGCATCGTCCGGAGGTGTGGCAGAAGACGCGCTGGTTCCTGCCGCCCAATGCCTTCGTGATCCAGCGCCTGACGGGCGAACTCGCGGTCGATCACAGCTCGGCGGGCAATATCGGCGGCGTGTATGACGTCGCGCAGCGCGCATGGTCGGCGCAGGCGCTCGACATGCTCGGCATTCCGGCGTCGATGATGCCGAAGCGTCTGGTGGAGTCATCGGAGATCGTGGGCGGCCTGTCGTCGCAGTGGGCGGATGCGCTCGGACTCGCGGCCGGCACGCCGGTCGTCGCGGGCGGCGTGGATGCCGCCGTGGCGACCTTCGCCGCGGGCGTCACGCAGGCGGGCCATCACGTCGCGATGATCGGCACGAGCATGTGCTGGGGCTACATCAACCAGACGGTGGATGCGCGTCATGGCCTCGTGTCGATGCCGCACGTCCACAACGGCACGCGCGATCTCTACGTATTCGGCGGGGCGAGCACGGCGGGGCAATGCGTCGCTTGGTATCGCGACCAGTTCTGCCAGGCCGAGATCGAAGCCGCGAAGCAGCTGCCGCATGGCGACCCGCACCGCTTGCTGGAAGAGGCGGCATCGAAGATCGCGGCGGGTTCGGACGGCGTCGTGTTCCTGCCTTACCTGATGGGCGAACGCAGTCCCGTATGGGATGCGCGCGCGAGCGGCACGTTCGTCGGGCTGAACCTGTTCCATACGCGCGCCACGTTGTACCGCGCGGTGCTCGAAGGCGTCGCGTTCGCGCTGAAGCACAACATGGAGGCGGGACGGCGCGGGGCGCAGTCGCTGGATGACCGGCTGATCGTCGTGGGCGGCGCGGCGCATTCCGATCTGTGGATGCAGATCATCGCGGATGTGACGAACTACCCGGTGCTGTCGATCGAACAGGATGTGGAAGCGGCGATGGGTGCAGCGTTGCTGGCGGCGCTCGGGGCAGGACTGGTGTCGCGCGAAACGGCCGAGGGCGGCTGGGTCACGCTCGTCGAACGGGCGCAGCCGGATGCCGAAAGACAGCGGGTCTATGCGGACCGGTTCGAGGTGTATCGCGAGCTGTATCCGGCGCTGAAACCGCTGATGCATCGGTTGCGCAGCACGTAGCGCCGTGCAGGGCGCGCCGCTTCTTAACGCCCATGCACCGGATGCGCATCGAACACGGGCCCCTGCACGAAATGCACATCGAACTGCTGCAGGGCGTCGAACTGCGCCTCGTCGGCGACGTTCGAGAAAATGAGCGGAATCCGCAGCCGATGCGCATACGCGACGAGATGCTTCACCACTGAATCGCGCAGGGCCGCGCCCGCATCCATCTTGATGAAGTCGAGGCGCGCCATGTCGGACACGGCCATGATCTGCCCGGCATTCGGCAGGTTGCCCGCGACCTTGAAGCCGTAGTGCTGATAGCTCTTGGTGAGATAGCCGAGAAAGGTCTTGTGCGCGACCGCGGCCGCCGGCAGTTCGATCACCACGCGCGACGGGCTCATGCCGAACTCCATCAGCACCGACGAGAAGTGCAGCCCGTGGTCGTACTTCACGCTCTTGAGCAGCCGTTCATGCACGCGCAGGAACAGCAGCCCCGGCCGATGCGGCCCGAAGAAATTGAACGCGTGCAGCGCCCGTGACAGCCGGTCCAGCGTCACCAGTTCCTGATCGTCTTCCAGTTGCCCGAAGGGATCGCGCGGCGCATCGCCGCGGATGAGCGTCAGCGCCTGCACGCCGAGTTCGTCGCCGAAACGCTCGGCGCTCTCCGGCGACGCACTCAGCGTCTGCGGAAAGCTGTGCGTGCCGACATCGAAGATCGGCTCGTACGCGCTCGCAATGCACACGTCCCGATAGTGCGCGAACGCCTCCTCCGTCTTGTCGTCGTCGCCCAGCACGATATGCGCCCCGAGGAAGGGATGTTCCTTGGCGCGGGCAACGAGTTCAGGCAGCGATGGGGAGATCATGAAAGCGGCGTCGGTTTTTATAAGGGCGTGGCTGAAGGCAGATACGCAATAGCTTCGATGGAATGGTCGATGGTATCAGCGCGTCATGCCGCGTCCACCACCAAATTCACATATTGATATGCCGGATGAAGTGCGGTGCCTAGGGTTTACGATCAATTTCACTAAACGTAATTGGTTTTACCATTCGTAAATCGCGTCACGGGCGCGGGCTTTACGCCGTGCCGTTTCGCCCTGCTGTATTCGATCGCGTTCATTCGCCGAGGACTTCGACCATGTCAACGTTCGACACCCACACGGACGCCAGCCGGCACTACCAGTCGGGTTTCGCCAACGATTTCGCCACCGAGGCGTTGCCCGGTGCGCTGCCAATCGGCCGCAATTCGCCGCAGCGCGTGGCCTATGGCCTGTACGCCGAGCAGTTGTCGGGCACCGCGTTCACCGCGCCGCGCGCGCACAACCGCCGGTCGTGGCTGTACCGCATCCGGCCGGCGGCGGTGCACCTGCCTTTCACGCAGATCGGCCGGGGCAGGCTGGTCGCCAATTTCGCCGAGGTGCCGCCGACGCCGCCCAACCAGCTGCGCTGGGATCCGCTGCCGATGCCGTCCGCGCCGACCGATTTCATCGACGGCTGGGTGACCATGGCCGGCAACGGCGCCGCCGAGTCAATGAGCGGTTGCGCCATCCACGTCTACGCGGCCAACCGCCCGATGCAGGACCGCTTCTTCTACAACGCGGACGGCGAGTTGCTGATCGTGCCGCAGCAAGGCCGTCTCGCGATCCGTACGGAACTGGGCAACGTTGATGTCGAGCCGAACGAGATCGCCGTGATTCCGCGTGGCGTGCGCTTCACGGTCGCGCTGCCGGATGGCGAGGCGCGCGGGTACATCTGCGAGAACTTCGGCGCGCTGTTGCAACTGCCGGATCTGGGTCCGATCGGCTCGAACGGTCTCGCGAATCCGCGCGACTTCCTCACGCCGCACGCTGCCTACGAAGACCGCGAAGGACGCTTCGAGCTGGTCACGAAGATGAACGGCGTGCTGTGGCGCGCGGAGATCGGCCATTCGCCGCTGGATGTCGTCGCGTGGCACGGCAACTACGCGCCGTACAAGTACGACCTGCGGCACTTCAACACCATCGGCTCGATCAGCTTCGACCACCCGGATCCGTCCATCTTCCTGGTGCTGCAATCGCCGAGCGATACGCCGGGCGTCGACAGCATCGACTTCGTGATCTTCCCGCCGCGCTGGCTCGCGGCCGAGGATACGTTCCGTCCGCCCTGGTTTCACCGCAACGTGGCGAGCGAGTTCATGGGCCTCGTGCAGGGCGTCTACGACGCGAAGGCCGAAGGTTTCGTGCCGGGCGGCGCGAGCCTGCACAACTGCATGTCGGGACATGGTCCGGACGCCGAGACCTTCGAGAAGGCCTCGCACGGCGACACGACGCGACCGGCCAAGGTCGGCGCAACCATGGCCTTCATGTTCGAGACCCGCACGCTGATCCGGCCGACGCAGTTCGCGCTCGACACCGCGCAGCTGCAGGCCCATTACTACGAGTGCTGGCAAGGCCTCACGAAACATTTCAACCCGGAGCAACGATGAACGACGCGCTGCAAGCCACCCTCGCGCCCTCGCTGAAGAGCTGGATCGAGTCCGCGAACGATCCGGCGAGCGACTTCCCGATCCAGAATCTGCCGTTCGGCATTTTCAGCGACGCCGTGAACACGCAGCCGCGCGCGGGCGTCGCGATCGGCGACTGGATCGTGGATCTCGCCGCGCTGGAGGACGCGCGCCTGCTCGACGCGCACGGCACGCTGCATGCACCGCGCCTGAACGATTTCATCGCGCTGGGCCGCGAGCACTGGCGGGCGGTGCGCAGCGCGCTGAGCGGCCTGCTGGCGCACGGCAACGCTACGCTGCGCGACGATCCGGCGCTGCGTCGCCGCGCGCTGGTGCCGCGGGCGGACGCGACGCTGCATCTGCCGGTCGAGATTCCGGGCTACACGGACTTCTATTCGTCGAAGGAGCACGCCACCAACGTCGGCTCGATGTTCCGCGATCCGAAGAACGCGCTGCTGCCGAACTGGTCGGAGCTGCCGGTGGGCTACAACGGACGCGCGTCGTCGGTGATCGTGAGCGGCGCGCCGGTGCGCCGGCCGAACGGCCAGATCAAGCTGCCCGACGCGGAACGGCCCGTGTTCGCCGCGTGCCGCAAGCTCGACTTCGAACTGGAGACGGGCTTCATCATCGGGCGCGGCAATGCGCTGGGCGAACCCATCGCGTGCGAGCAGGCCGAGGCGCACATCTTCGGCATGGTGCTGCTCAACGACTGGAGCGCCCGCGATATCCAGCAATGGGAATACGTGCCGCTCGGACCGTTCAACTCGAAAGGCTTCGCGACCACCATCTCGCCGTGGATCGTCACGCTGGACGCGCTCGAACCGTTCCGCACCGCGACGCCGGCACAGGACCCGCAGCCGCTCGACTATCTACGCCATGCCGGCGATCACGCCTTCGATATCGACCTGCGCGTGACGCTGCAAGCCGAAGGCGCGAGCGAGGCCACGACGATCTCGCGCACCAACTTCAGGCTGATGTACTGGTCGATGGCGCAGCAGCTCGCGCATCACACGGTGAGCGGCTGCAATACGCGCGTCGGCGACCTGATGGGTTCGGGCACGATCAGCGGCCCGACGCCGGACTCCTGCGGCAGCCTCCTGGAGAGCACGTGGAACGGCCAGCGGCCGCTGCGGCTGGAAGGCGGCGGCGAACGCGCTTTCCTGCAGGACGGCGATGAAGTCGTGATCACCGGCTGGTGTCAGGGCGACGGCTATCGCGTCGGTTTTGGCGAATGCGCTGGCCGGATTCTGGCGGCGCGCGGTTGATATCGGAATGAACAAGGACAAGGACAAGGACATGAGTGAGACGACCATCGACGTCGAGCGCGCGCTGGGCAGCGCGCACCGGCCCGGTTTCCAGTGGATGCTGCTTGCGCTGTGCGGGCTGTGTCTCGTCATCGACGGCTTCGACGCGCAGGCCATGGGCTATGTCGCGCCCGCCGTCATCGCGGACTGGCATGTATCGAAGGCGGCGCTCGGGCCGGTGTTCAGCGCGAGCCTGTTCGGCATGCTGCTGGGCGCGCTCGGACTCTCGGTGCTGGCGGACCGCATCGGGCGGCGTCCGGTGCTGATCGGCGCGACGCTGTTCTTCGGGCTCTCGATGATCGCCACCGCGTTCACCAACGACCTGACCGTGCTGACCGTGCTGCGCTTCGTCACGGGGCTCGGTCTCGGCTGCATCATGCCCAACGCGATGGCGCTGGTCGGCGAGTTCTCGACGCCTGAACATCGCGTCAAGCGGATGATGCTCGTGTCGTGCGGCTTCACGCTCGGCGCGGCGCTCGGCGGCTTCGTCAGCGCCGCGCTGATTCCGGCGTTCGGCTGGCGCGCGGTGTTCTGGGTCGGCGGCGCAGTGCCGCTGCTGCTCGCGTTCGCGATGATCGCCGCGCTGCCGGAGTCGCTCCAGTTCCTCGTGCTGAAGGGCCGCGAGGCGCGTGCGCGGGACTGGCTCGCCAAGTTCGATCCGACGCTGCGCATCGACGCCTCGACGCGCCTCGTCGTGCGTGAGAAGGCCAGCGGCGGCGCGCCCGTGGCCGAACTGTTCCGCGCTGGCCGCGGACCGGTCACGCTGATCCTGTGGGCCATCAGCTTCATGAATCTGATCGACCTGTACTTTCTGTCGAACTGGCTGCCCACCGTGATGCGCGACGCCGGCTATTCACCCGGCATGGCGGTGCTGGTCGGCACGTTGTTGCAGACCGGCGGCGTGATCGGGACGCTTTCGCTCGGCTGGTTCATCGAACGGCTCGGATTCGTGCGCGTGCTGCTCGCGTGCTTCGCGCTCGGCGCGCTGTGCGTCGGGATGATCGGCGGCGTCGCGCATGTGCAGACCTGGCTGTTCGTGGCGGTGTTCGCGAGCGGGTTTTGCATCGTCGGCGGACAGCCGGCGGTCAATGCGCTCGCCGGCCATTACTATCCGACGGCGCTGCGCTCGACCGGCATCGGCTGGAGTCTGGGTATCGGGCGTGTGGGCTCGGTGATCGGACCGCTCGTCGGCGGCCAGATGATCGCGCTTGGCTGGAGCAACGTCGCGCTGTTCCATGCGGCAGCGCTGCCGGTGTTGTGCTCGGCGGGACTCGTGATGGTGCTCGCGTTCGTGCGGCGGGAAAAGGGCGGGGCGGTGCAGGCGGTGTGATGATTCACTCCGCCGCGCCGAGTTAGGACGAATCGTATGGTCTCCGCGGTTCGAGTCGCGATAGAAACATGCATCGCAAAATACTCGAACCGGAGACCGAATGAGCGACCTTACTTGTCCGCACTGTCTTTACGGCGTACCCCGCGGAGCCCGCGTCTGTCGGGGCTGTCAGGCCGAGGTGTACTACGGCTTGCCGAAGCAACAGTCCCTGGCGATCTTGTTTGCCGCCGGGGTCACTGTCTTCCTGGGCTGGAAAATCTCGAACAATGCGCCTGCGGCCATGGTCGTAGGCCTGATCGTCGTGATCGCGCTGACGGTGGCAGCCAAGCGGAAATATGCGGATCACGTCGAGTTCAAACGACCCTATCGAACGCGAAAATAGCGAACGTCGGGTTGTCGGTGTTGAACTGACGTCAACCTGACACGCGTTCCGTCCCGCGCCGCCTTTCCCACCACGCCGCGACCAGGAACGCGCCCGCCGCCGTCGTCAGCACGCCGACCAGCGCATCCGCGCCGACGCGCTGCATCAGCGTTCCCGCGATGATCGGCCCGCCGAAGCTCGCGACGCTCCAGGACGCCCCGACGATCGCCGTCGCGGACACGAGCGACGGTCCGCGAAAGCGCTCGCCGCAGGCCACCAGCGAAAGCGTATAGACACTGCCCGCCGCCGCGCCGGTCACGAACAGCAGCGGCCAGCAGAGCCACGGCGTCGCCACCGCCCACGGCAGCACCGGCAGCAGCGCCACGACGACGCCCCCCGCGCCGGCGTGGACCTTTGCGCGCCCGAAACGGTCGGCGAGCCAGCCGGTCGGAAACTGCATGGTCGTGTCGCCCAGCAGGATCGCGGACGCGAACAGCACGCCGAGATCCTGGCTCACGCCGTGCGCCATCGCGAACAGCGGCATCAGGGAGAGCGCGAGCGTATCGAAGAGCGCGAAAAAGCCCGTGCCGATCACGAGCGCCGGCATGCGCGGCAGCACGTCGCGCCAGTCGCCGTGTCCGCTTTCGTCCGGGTCCGGCGCGAGCGCGTGCGGCTGACCGCGGATCGACGCCAGCGCCGGCAGCGCCAGCAGGAAGATCGCGCCGCAGATCGCGAAGCGCCACGCCGGCCAGCCGCCGATCACGCTGACCAGCACCGGGCCCGTCATCTGGAAGAGGGTGAAGTTCGTCGCATAGATCGCGACGACGCGGCCGCGCGTGGCATCGTCGGCGAGTTGCGTGACCCAGGCTTCGCCGATGGTGAACAGCAACATCAGCGCCGCGCCGAACACGAGGCGCAGCGCGGCCCACAGCCACAGGTTCGAGGTGAACTGCATCGCGATGGTGGCGCACGCCGCGAGCAGTACCGTCACGACGATGATCTCGCGCGCGCCGTAACGCGTCGTCACGCGGCCCGCGAACGGCGCGATCAGCAGGCCGCCGCCTGCCTGCATCGCCGTCATCAGGCCGACGACGCCGCTGCCGTGACCCGACTGCGTCAGTGCGAGGGCGGTCAGCGGCAGCGTCGCGCCGAGTCCCAGTCCGACGACCGCGACGCTCAGGATCAGCGCAAGAAAATCACGCGAGAGGATGCCCTTCATGCATTGCCGTGGGCGGCGTTCAGGCCGCCTGGCCGATCGCCAGACGGCGGGCGCGCTTGTCGAGCGTCGCCGACACGAGCGTCAGGCCGAACGCGCTCGCCGCCATCAGGATGCCGACCCAGGGCAGCGCGGTGAGCGGCGCGCCCGCGCCGATCACGCAGCCGCCCAGCCACGCGCCGGTCGCGTTGCCGAGGTTGAAGGCGCCCTGGTTCAGGGTCGAGGCGAGATTGGGCGCGTCGCTCGCGCGGTTGACGATGAGGATCTGCAGCGGTGGCACGATCGCGAACGCGAGCACGCCCCAGAAGAAAATCGTCACCATCGCCGGGACGGGCTCGTGCATCGTGCCGGCGAAGATCGTCAGGATCACGACGATGGCCAGCAGGAACGACAGCAGCGAGCGCAGCAGCTTCCAGTCCGCCAGCTTGCCGCCCAGCGTGCTGCCCACCGTGAGGCCGAGGCCGAACAGCAGCAGCACGTAGGTGACCGCATGCGGCGTAAAGCCGGTTACGTCTTCGAGGATCGGCGTGATATACGTGAACACCGAGAAGAGACTGGCCGAGGCGAGCACGCTGATGCCGAGCACCATCAGCACCTGCGGATTCTTGAGCACGTCGAATTCGCGCAGGATGCTGGTTTCGCGCATCTCGATGTGCTTCGGCAGGCAGACGGCGAGGGCGCCGGCCGCCGCAATGCCGATCAGCGTGACGACCCAGAAGGTCGAGCGCCAGCCGGCCGCCTGGCCGAGCGCGGTGCCGAGCGGCACGCCGAGCACGTTGGCGAGCGTGAGCCCGGTGAACATCAGCGCGATGGCCTGGGCACGGCGGTTCGGCGCGACGAGATCGGCGGCGACCACCGAGCCGATGCCGAAGAATGCGCCATGGCAGAACGCGGTGACGATGCGCGCGCCCATCAGCACCCAGTAGTTCGGGGCCAGCGCGCACAGCATGTTGCCGACGATGAACACGCCGATCAGCCCCATCAGCGCTTTCTTGCGCGGCATTTTCGCGGTGACCACGGCGAGGATCGGCGCGCCGATGGTGACGCCGAGCGCGTAGCCGGAGACGAGCATGCCGGCTGCGGGGATCGATACGGCGAGATCGCGTGCGACGTTGGGCAGCAGGCCCATGATGACGAACTCGGTCGTACCGATGCCGAACGCGGCAATGGCGAGAGCGAAAAGAGGCAGGGGCATGGTGGAGACGGAGCGGGGTCACGCCGCGCGCGCATCGTCGGACTGAGCGATGCCGGCGCCGGGGCGGTTTGAAGGCTCGAATTGTACCGAAAGGCTTTTTTCGATGCTGGTATAAACCCTAGGTGAGTTGTCCGGGACGGGCCTGGCGCCGCATGGAAATTCTTTTGTCGAGCATCCTGGCGCATGAGTCTTGCGAATGTCGCGCCGGCTTGCGTCAGATGTTTCCGGTAACAGTGCTGCTGCCGCGCATTCGTTGCGGATCGCACGACCCGGCCACTGTTGGAAAAACGCAGCAACTACTGAATAACGATGTCACCGACAAAATTCTGTATTGGCGCCGCCGTGGCGGCCACGTTTATGGTCGCCGCACAGGCGTTCGCTCAAAGCAACGCCGCCGGGCCGATCCCCACGCCGGCGGGCACGCTGCATTTCCTGCAGGACGAGTCCGGCATGGCCGCGCTCATCGACACGCAGGTGTTCGACCGCTACGACGCGAAGCGCATCGTCCATTTCGATGACACGCCGGGCGCGGGCGTTACCGTTGCGCGCATGCTGGTGCAGACCGACACCGGACCGATTCTGTACGACCTGCGCCGCAATCCGCCGCTGGTGCAGCGCACCGGCCAGCGCATGACGGTCAAGCGCGTGTTCTGGCAGGGCGAGGAAGTGGTGATGCAGTCGAATCTCGGCTGGTACGGCTTCACGCGCGGCAAGCTCACGCAGCTCCAGTCATCGACGAGGATCTATCACTGACCTGCAGCACCCGCTCGCCGGCGATCACGTAGACCGCTTCGCGGCGTACCTCGTGGTTTACCTCGAAGCCGCCGGTGAACGCGCCGAACGCCGGCAGCACGCCCGCGCGCGCGCCGAACCGGAAGCACGGCAGGCGTGCGCGGTCGAGGCGCGTCGCGAGCCGGTACACCGGATGTTCATGGCCCGCGAGCGCGTACGCGCCGTCCACCGTCTGCGGGTGATGACACAGCGCCCATGGGCCGAGCCGGTACGGTTCCTTCACGAGTTCGACGCGGAACGCCGTGGGCAGCGCACCCGCATGCCGGTCGTGATTGCCTTCGACCAGCACGAGCCGCAAGCCCCGATGTCTCTCCCGCCAGGCGCCGAGCGCCTCGAGCGTTTCCTGCGCGTGCGATTCGCGCGCATGCAGCAGGTCGCCGAGAAACACCACGGATTCCGGCCGATGCGCCGCGACGAGCGCGTCGAGCCGCGCGAGGCTCTCGCCGGTGGTGCCGGCCGGCACCGGAATGCCGCGCGCGCGAAACACGGCGTCCTTGCCGAAATGCGCATCGGCGATGAACAGACTCCCGAGGACGGGATCGAATGCCGCGCGGTCTGCCGAGAGCACGAGCGCGTGGCCGTTCACATCGATGGTCAGTGCCTCAATTGCCATTTACTTGTCCGCTGCCTTCTCCAGATCCGCGAGCATACGCTCCACGCGATCCGACAGCTTTTCCGTGCTGACCTTTTCCCGCAGCCGCGCGATGATCAACGGGAAGGCGAACGGCGTCGGCTTCTTCGGATGGGTCAGCGCGAGGCGGCTCTCGCTCATGCGCTGCAGCGCCGCGCGGATGCGTCCGAGTTCGAGTTCCTGCAGCATGACTTCCTGATCCGCCTGCGCGAGCAGCAGATTGCCGCTGTCGTGCTTGCGGAAGACTTCATAGAACAGGCCGCTCGACGCCTGCAACTGACGCGCGCTCTTCTGCTGTCCGGGATGCCCTTGATAAATGAGCCCCGACACCCGCGCGATCTCGCGGAATCGCCGCGACGACAACTCCGATGCGTTGAGGCTGGCGAGAATGTCGTGCTCCAGGTTGTCCGGTGAAAACAGCCCTTCGGCGATGAGCGTCTCCCAGTCGAACGGCCGCGCGGACAGCAACTCGAAGCCATAGTCGTTCATCGAGATGGAGAAGGTGCTCGGCTGGTCGCGCGCGACGCGCCAGCCGATCAGCGATCCCAGGCCGATGTGCGCCATGCGTCCCGCGAACGGATAGCAGAAGAAGTGATGTCCTTCGCGTGAACGCACGCATTCCACCACGAGCACGCCCGGTCCCGGCAGCGCCGACCACTTCGCCTGCAAGTCGAGCAACGGTTCGACGGCGCGCATCTCGGGCTCGTCATGGATGCCGTCGCTGGCGCGGGCGAGCATCACGAGCGCGGCCTCCGCGAGTTCCGACGACAGCGGCATCTTGCTGCCGGCCCATTGCGGCATCGCGCCGCGTGACGAGGTTGCGCGCTTCACGTAAGCGGTCATGTCGCGCACGCGCACGAGTTCGAGCGAGCGTCCGCCGAAGGTGAAGACATCGCCGGGTTTAAGGCGCGAGATGAACGACTCCTCCATCGCGCCGATCCTTCCACCCGTCATGTACGCCACGTTGATGGTTGCATTCGCAACGATCGTCCCGACGTTGTTGCGATGGCGGCGCACGAGGTCTTCGCGCGGCACGCGATACACGCCGTCATCGCCCTGTGCGACGCGATGAAAATCCGGATACGCGCCCAGCGAAGTGCCGCCGCGCTCGACGAACGCGAGCGCCCAGTCGAACTCGGCCTGCGTGAGATCGCGATACGCGTAGGCGCGGCGCACTTCGTCGTACATCTCGGCCGCCGTGAAGCCGCCGCCGATCGCCACCGTCACGAGATGCTGGACCAGCACGTCGAGCGGCTTGAGCGGCATGTCGCGGCCCTCGATGCGTTTCTCGCCGATCGCCCAGCGCGCCGCCGCGGCCTCGACGAGTTCGAGCGCGTGAGTCGGCACGATGGTCACGCGCGACACGCGTCCGGGCGCGTGGCCCGAGCGCCCGGCGCGCTGCATCAGCCGCGCGACGCCCTTCGGCGAGCCGATCTGGAACACGCGGTCCACCGGCAGGAAGTCGACGCCGAGATCGAGACTCGACGTGCACACCACCGCCTTCAGTTGCCCGTTCTTGAGGCCGAGTTCGACCCAGTCGCGTACTTCCTTGTCGAGCGAGCCGTGATGCAGCGCGAGCAGGCCGGCCCAATCCGGGCGCAATTCCAGCAGCGCGCGATACCAGATTTCCGCCTGCGAGCGTGTGTTGGTGAAGACGAGCGAGCTTTGCGCCTGATCGATCTCGGCGGCCACCGGCCCGACCTGGCGCACGCCGAGATGCCCGCCCCACGGAAAGCGTTCGATGGTGTCGGGAATCAGCGTATCGACGACGAGTGTCTTCGGTTGCGCGCCTTGCACGACGACGCGCGGCGTCCTGACGGGATGCAGCAGCGCATCGTGCGCGAGCGCGAGGTTGCCGAGCGTCGCGGAAAGTCCCCAGATCTGCAGGTCCGGACGCCAGTGCGCGAGGCGCGCGATGGCCAGTTGCGTCTGCGTGCCGCGCTTGTTGCCGAGCAGTTCGTGCCATTCATCGACGACGATCATGCGCAGATGCCTGAGCTCTTCCTGCGCGTTGGCGCGCGTCAGCATCAGCGTGAGGCTCTCGGGCGTGGTCACGAGCGCCGACGGCATGCGGCGGTTCTGGCGCGCACGTTCGGTTGACGTGGTATCGCCGGTGCGCAGGCCGACGCTCCACGGCACCGCCAGCGCCGTGACCGCCGCTTGCAGCGCGCGGGCGCTGTCGGCGGCGAGGGCGCGCATCGGCGTGATCCACAGCACCGTGAGCGGCGCGGGCTGCGGGTTGTGCTGCAGGTTGTGCTGCGGTTTCGGCGCTTTGTCCGCGAAGGCGGCCAGCGCGCCGAGCCACACGGCCCAGGTCTTGCCCGCGCCGGTGGTCGCATGGAGCAGGCCGCTCGCGCCCCGTGCGATCTCGCGCCACGCTTCGCGCTGGAAGGGGAAGGGCTGCCAGCCACGTGCGTCGAACCAGCGCGCGAGGCGGACATCGAAGGGCTGCGCGGCCTCATTCTCGTCGACGGCAAACGGCGCGGGAACGAACAGCTCGGCCGCGGCATCGAGCTTCGCCTGCGCGGCGCGCGTGCGCGGAATCCGGCGCGGCCGGGGCGCGCGGCGGCGGTCCTTGCCGCTTGCATCGGTCTCGCTCATGCCGTGACCTCATTGAGGAAACCCTTGAGCATCTCCAGCGTGTCGGCGTCCTCGATCGCCTTGTCGGTGCGCCAGCGCAGCATGCGCGGAAAGCGCACTGCGATGCCCGACTTGTGGCGCGGGCTCGCCTGGATGCCCTCGAAGCCGATTTCGAAGACCAGGGTGGGCGTGACGCTGCGCACCGGGCCGAATTTCTCGATGGTCGTTCTGCGCACGATGGCATCGACGCGGCGCATCTCTTCGTCGGTGAGGCCCGAGTAGGCCTTCGCGAACGGCACGAGCGTGCGCACGCCGTCGGTTTCATCCCAGACGGCGAAGGTGAAATCCGTGTAGAGGCTCGCGCGCCGTCCATGGCCGCGCTGCGCGTAGAGCAGCACCGCATCGATCGAATACGGATCGATCTTCCATTTCCACCACGTCCCCGAAGACTTCGTGCGCCCGACGCCATACATCGATTCGCGCTCCTTCAGCATCAGCCCTTCGACGCCGCGTGCACGGCTCTCGTCGCGCAACGCAGCGAGCGCGCTCCAGTCGCACGCGCTCACCAGCGGCGACACGCGCAGCAGGTCGACCGCGAGCGTACTGGACATCGACTGGGCAAGCGCGTCGAGCCGCGCCCGCCGCGCGTGCAGCGGTTCGGTGCGCAGATCGCGGCCGTCCGCTTCGAGCAGGTCGTAGGCGAGCAGCGCGGCCGGTGAATCCGCGAGCACTTTCTTCGTCAGCGACTTGCGCGCGATGCGGGGCTGCAGGCGCGCGAATGGCAAGGGCGCGGCGGCGCCCGGTTCCCATGCGAGGATTTCGCCGTCGATCACGGTGCCGTCGGGCAGCGCCGCGCCCAGCGACGCGAGTTCCGGGAAGCGGTCCGTGACGAGATCCTCGCCGCGCGACCAGACCCACACACGCCCTCCGCGTTTCACCAGCTGGGCGCGGATGCCGTCCCACTTCCATTCCGCGAGCCAGCCGGACGGCGGCCCCAGCGTCTCCGGATCGGCCTGCAAGGGATGCGCGAGAAAGAACGGGTAGGGCAGGCCGAGATCGCTTTCATGCGGCGTATCGACGTCGTCGCCCTCGGCGGCGGGCGCGATCAACCGCAGATAGCGCGCGGCGCTCGGCGCCTGGCGCGAATCGGTCCAGCCGACCATGCGCTGCGCGACGCACTTGTGATCGACACCCGCGACTTGCGCCAGCGCGCGCACGACCAGCTGGCGCGCGACGCCCACCCGAAAACCGCCGCCGATCAGCTTCGTCAGCAGGAAGCGCTCGCTCCAGTCGAGTTCGTCCCAGTAGGCGAGCAGGCGCGCGCGCAGCTCCGCGGGATCCGTGCCGCGCAATGTCAGCACGCGCTCCTCGATCCATTGCGCGAGCCCCAGCGTCGATTCGCCCGTCGCGGGCGGCAGCACATGCGCGATGGTTTCCGCGAGATCGCCCACGGCCTGATACGACTCTTCGAACAGCCAGTCCGGCAGACCCGCGCGCTCGCGGGCGAACTCGGCCAGCAGGCGCGCCGGCACCGACTGGCGCGGCTTGCCTCCCGCGAGGAAATACGCGGCCCATGCCGCATCTTCCGGCTCCGCTGCCGAAAAGTAGGCAATCAGCGCTTCCAGCTTTTCGTTGGTCGAGGTGGTGGCGTCGAGCGCGGTGTAGAGCGTCGCGAAGCGCTTCATGACGCGTCGGCTCCGGCAGGAGCGGGTTCGGGTTGAGCGGTGTCGGCTTCGATGGCGTCGTCGCCGTATTCGGTCGTGAACGCGCCGGCTTCGAGGCCTTGCTCGGTGAGCCAGCGGACCATCGGCTCGATCTGTCCGTGCGTGACGATCACGCGTTCAGCCCGGCTCGCGCCGATCGCGAGTTGCAGGCCTGGCCAGTCGGCGTGATCGGACAGCACGAAGCCGCGGTCCACGCCCTTGCGCCGCCGCGTGCCGCGCAGGCGCATCCAGCCGGACGCGAAGGCGTCGCTGTAGTCGCCGAAGCGGCGCATCCAGGTGCTGCCTTGCGCGGACGGCGGCGCGACGATCAGCGCGCCCTTGAAGGCGGCCTTGTCCTTTGCGGCGATCTCGCTGACCGGGCGCGTCGGCGGCAGCGCCACGCCCGCTTGCGCATAGGCGCGATTGAGCGGCTCGACCGCGCCGTGACAGAAGATCGGGCCGATGGCGGCATCGACGCCGGCCAGCACGCGCTGCGCCTTGCCGAACGAATAGCAGAACAGCACCGACGCGCGTCCCTGCGCCGCATTGTGGCGCCACCAGGAATCGATGCCGTCGAAGAGCACGCGCGGGTGATCCCAGCGATAGATCGGCAGGCCGAAGGTAGACTCGGTGATGAAGGTGTCGCAACGGACCGGTTCGAAGGGCGCGCAGGTGGGATCGGGCTCGACCTTGTAATCGCCGGACGCCACCCAGACGCGCCCCTTGTACTCGACGCGCACCTGCGCCGAGCCGAGCACGTGTCCCGCGGGATGCAGCGACACGCGCACGCCGTTCACGTCGATGGCTTCGCCGTACGGCAGTCCTTGCACGTCGATGCCCGGCAGCCGCGACAGCAGCACGCCGACGCCCGGTTCGGCGGCGAGATAGCGGGCGTGCCCGAAACGCGCGTGATCGGCATGAGCATGCGTGATGACGGCCCGTTCGACCGGCCGCCATGGGTCGATATAAAAGTTGCCCGGAGCACAGAAGAGACCTTCGGGCCGCGCGACGATGAGATCGGAAGCGTTATCCACTTGAGCGTCCACGAGGCGTGTATGACGGCCGCGTGACAGCCGCGCCGCCGCTTTCGCCAGTCTGTTCAATTCTGGCAACAAAAGCACGCCACGTGCCCGTCACGGCGCTTTCATGAATCGCGTCTAGGGTGTAAAAGTTTAGCTGGGCCCGAGGTTCGCCGAGAGAGAACCGCGAGGCAGATCAAGCGGAATGTTCAAGCGAAGCATGGATGCGAAACACGCGCGCACGGGGCGCGCGCGCCGCAGTCTTCATCAGATACCGACATGGACACGATGGTTACGCCGACCGCCGCAGAAGCGGTCTGGATCGTCAGGCTCCAGAGCCATCCGCAGTATGACTTCGTGCGTCTGAAGCGGGTCTTCACTGGCCGTGACTCGCGCCACCGGGTCGTGCTCGTCGACGTGAGGAAGTTGCTCGCGTGCGCCGATCGCGACGACACCGACTACGTGCTCAAGGCCGTCGACGACTGGCATGCCGGCAAGGTGCGCGGCATCCGCGAGTTTCTCGACCCGGACAATCCGCGTGTGCCGGAGATGCCGTACGTGACGATCAGCGTGCGGCGTTCGCCCGGCTTGCTCGGGTTGCTCGGCGTGCATCGGGAAGGGGTCGTGGCCTTTCGCAACGGGCAGCATCGCGCGCGCTACATGGCTTATGCGGGCGCGTTGTGCATGCCCGTGGAAGTGCACGAGCGCGAAGCGCCGCTGCTGCACGAGATGTGCGCAGCGCCGGATGTGACCAGCGCTGAATACGGCGAGACCTGAGCACGGCGCGCTCCGCGCGCCGCGCAGGCAGGGCGGGACGGACCGCGATCGCGCCGTCCGCCGATGCAACCGGAACGCCGCTTCAGTTCGCGGCGGCCGGCACGGCGTTGACCGAGGCCGGCATCGGCTTGAGCGCCAGGTGCGGCGCACGGAAACCCTCGTCCGGCATGCTCGTGGACGTCGCGAAACGCTGGCTGAGATAGTCCAGCGCGTAGTCAACGAAGAAGCGCGTCTTGGCCGGCAAGTACTGGCGTCCCGGATAGACGATCGACATCTTGATGTCCGGGTCGTCGATGGCGTAATCGGGCAGCAGGCGGACCAGCGTGCCTTCCTTCAGGTCCGCATTCACGATGCCCTCCGGCAGGATCGCGAAGCCGATGCCCTTCAGCGTGCCCAACCGCACCATCAGGCCGTTGTTCACCGTATAGACCGGCGCGAGCGTGATCTGGTCGGCGGCGCCGAGGTGATGGCGGAAATGCCAGGTCAGATTGCGCATCTCGTTCGGCAACGCGACCGCGGGCAGTCCAAGGAGATCGGCGGGCGCGACGGGCGCGCCGTGCTGCGCGATGAACTCGGGCGTGGCGACCGGAACGAAGGCGTTGGTGCCCACGGGCCGTTCGACCAGCGCCGTGCTCGACACCATGTAAGCCGTGACGATGCCGACGTCGTAGCCGTCCTCGACGAGATCGACGTGGCGCTCGGCGAGCGTCAGACGCACATTGACCTTCGGATGCAGCCTGCGGAAGCCGTCGATGAGCGGCGTGAGCGTCAGCAGCGACAGCGCGCTCGATGCCACGACACGCAGCGTGCCGCTCGGTTCACCCTCGGTATGGGTAATGGCGGATTCGAGATGATCGAGTTCTTCGAGTAACGCGCGGCAACCTTCGAGATAACGGGTGCCGGCTTCAGTCAGCGGAAGATTCCGTGTGGTTCGATTGATTAACCGGGTTTTCAAATGCGCTTCCAGCATCGCGATGGCTCGCGTAACCAGTGCATTCGATACATCGAGTTGTTGAGCAGCCCGGCGAAAGCTTTCAGTATCTGCCACCCGCACGAAAACCCGCATTGCATGGATCTGGTTCATTGTTGCCCTCTCACTGTTGGAGTCATACAGGCTCGCACCCGCCTGCGTCATATCCCAGGCATGCGTCCAGTATTTGAACACCCCCGTTTCTTGTGGAAATAATATTGATCGCCGACGCGAATTGCAATATCCAATTCTTTAAAGTTTTGCTACCAGTTTCTGATATTTTCGTCATTTTCGAATATTCTTTTATGAGGAATCGCCGGAACGAGTTTTTTGGTACGAAAAATGAAACCGATCAGGGGATAAGAAGATGAATGTTCGACCGCAGCGAATTTATATTTCATCGAATTCGAAACCGTATGTTGCATTCATTTAACGACGTTTGCATTAACTGAAGCGGACGCTGGAATTAACTCCGGGAGTCATAAGCGAGCGCGTGGAAGTATGTGTAGTCAATACTCTAAATGACCACTGGAGTTGGTCTTTCGCATGCGAATCACTTTCTTCGTTCACGGGTTCGGTATCGGGCTTGCAATGAATGACTCGCCAAGGCGTCTTCACCAGGCGCTGCGGGCGTGTTCCGTGCTTTGTGATCGGCTGGCTTATCAGGAGGCTCGAATGACCCTTGCCGAATCAACCGTCACGCTGCCGAGCGGCGAAACTCTTCCGAAACTCGGACAGGGCACCTGGGAAATGGGCGACCGCCCGAATGCGCGTGCCAAGGAAATTGCAGCCCTGCGTGAGGGCGTCGAGTTGGGCATGACGCTCATCGATACCGCTGAGATGTACGGCGACGGCGCGAGCGAGCAATTGATCGCCGAAGCGCTCGGCGACCAGCGCGACGCGTTGTTCATCGTCAGCAAGGTGTATCCGCACAATGGCAGCGAGCGCGGCGTTCAGGCCGCTTGTGAACGCAGCCTAAAACGCCTGAAGACCGACCGCATCGATCTGTATCTGTTGCATTGGCGCGGCGGCGAGGATCTGGAAGGCGTGCTGGCCGGCTTCGAAAAATTACAGCGCGACGGCAAAATCCGCCACTGGGGCGTGAGCAACTTCGACACCGACGACATGGAAGAGCTCTTCTCCCTGGACGGCGGCAACGCCTGCGCGACCAATCAGATTCTCTATAACGTCGCGCGGCGCGGGGCGGAATTCGACCTGCTGCCGTGGCTGCGCGAACGCCGCATGCCGGCCATGGCGTACAGCCCCGTGGATCACGCGCGCCTGCCGCGCGGCGGCGCGCTGGCAAAGATCGCGGCGGCGCGCGGGGTGTCGGCGTTCCAGGTGGCGCTGGCGTGGGTGCTGAAGCAACCGGCGGTATTCGCCATTCCAAAGGCGGCGGACGTCGCGCATGTCCGTGAGAACCGCGCGGCGCTCGACCTGGAACTGTCGGCGGACGAACTCGCCGACATCGATCAGCAGTTCAGGGCGCCCCAGTCGAAGCGACGGCTCGAAATGCTGTAGCAATTGCTGTGAAGCCGCGCCTGCTCAACTGCAGGCGTGATGCGCGTGCACCGAGCCCAGCACCGCCACTTCGGCGGGCGTGCGCTTCAGGTCGTCTTCGTTGACCTGCTTCGCGTCAGCGACGAAATCATCGATGATCGACGACACCTTCGTGTCCATCAGGCACAGCGATACGCGCCTGGTCTCGGCCTCCGGCAGCGACATGCGTTGCGACAGGAACAGTACGCCGTACTGATAGCCGCGCACGATGCCGCGTACCGCGCCCAGGCACTGCGCCAGCGCGGCGTTATCCGACTTGTCGGCGCACTGCTGCGCGAGCGTGTAGGCGGAGAAGGTCGGGTCGGAGGCGCCGGGCGTCGGGGCGGGCGCGGTGGTCTGCGCCTGGGCGGCGAAGGTGACGGCGAAAGCAGCGCCGGCGACGAGCGATGCGCGGGCCATGGAACGGGCGGGTTTCATCGGTTGAATCCTCATTGTTGTTGAACGTCGAACCGATGAGAGACGTGGCGGACCGCTTTGGTTCCGGCCAATGCTTGCGCCGGGCGGCCCGCCGTGCAATCAACTCTCCCGGCGCTGCAACGCTCGCAACTCTTCCACCGGAATGTGGCAATGAATCGCGTGGTCGTTGCCGGCGGCGCGGCAGGGCGGCGTTTCGGTTTCGCACACCGCACCGATCTTGCGCGGGCAGCGCGTATGGAACACGCAGCCCGACGGCGGATGGGCCGCGCTCGGCAGGTCGCCCGACAAACGAATGCGCTTCGCATGCGTGCCGTCGAGTGAAGGCGCCGACGACAGCAACGCTTCGGTATAGGGATGCTGCGGCCCGCCGAAGACATCGGCGGCGCGGCCGATCTCCATGATGCGGCCGAGATACAGCACCGCGATGCGGTCCGACAGATAGCGCACGACATGCAGATCGTGCGAAATGAACACGTAGCTCACGCGGCGTTCGCGCTGCAGGTCGGCGAGCAGGTTGAGGATGGCGGCCTGCACGGACACGTCGAGCGCGGAGGTCGGTTCGTCGCACACGACCACGCGCGGGTCGCCCGCGAACGCCCGTGCGATCGCCACGCGCTGCTTCAGGCCGCCCGACAATTGCCGGGTGCGCGCGCCGAGATAGCGCGCCGGCAGCCGCACGGCTTCGGTCAGCTTGTGCAGTCGCGCCTCTTTCGCCGGGCCATGCAGCGCGGCGAGCTTCGACAGCGAGCGCGCGATCAGCTGCCGCACCGAATGCGCGCGATTGAGCGCCGAGTCCGGATTCTGAAAGACGATCTGCAACGACTTCACTTGCTCGTCGCTGCGCTGGGTGACGCGCTCGGGCAGGCTGGCGCCGTCGAGTTCGAGCGTGGCGCCCTTGTCGGGCGAGACGAGCCCGAGCAACAGCTTGGCGAGCGTCGTCTTGCCGCTGCCCGATTCGCCCACCAGCCCGAGCGTTTCGCCCTGCACGAGGTCGAGCGAGACATCGTGGACGGCGCGCACGTCTTCATCGCCGACCCGGAAGGTCTTCGACAGATTGCGCGCCGACAACGCCAGCTGTCCCGTGCCGTTCGCGACGGGCACCGGTGCTTCGTCGGTGGCGCGCGGCAGGTCTTGCGCACGCTCGTGATAATGGCAGCGCGCCATCTGGTCGCCGTGCGCGGCGGCCACGCGGTAGGGTGGCGGCGCGTCCTTCAGACAGCGCTCGTCGGCGAGCTTGCAGCGCGGCGCGAAGATGCAGCCCTGCGCGATCGCGCCCGGCAGCGGCAGCGAGCCGGGAATGGTGTCGAGCCGACCGGTTTCCTTGCTGCGTCCCGCGCGCGGCAGGCAGCGCAGCAGACCCACCGTGTACGGATGACGCGGCTGCGCGAACACGTCGGCGGTCGCGCCTTCCTCGACGAGCTTGCCGGCATAGAGCACGCCGACACGCTCGCACATGCGCCCGATCACCGCGAGGTTGTGGCTGATGAAGAGCACGGCCGTGCCCAGCTCGGCGCGCAGCTGCGCGATCAGATCGAGCACTTCGGCCTCGACGGTGGCGTCGAGCCCGGTGGTGGGTTCGTCGAGGATCAGCAGTTCGGGATTGCAGGCCAGCGCCATCGCGATGACGACGCGCTGTTGCATGCCGCCGGACAGCTGATGCGGGTAGCTCTCCATCACGCGTTCCGGCGACGCGATGCGCACGCGGCGGAGCATGTCGGCGGTGCGGGCGAGGGCTTCGCCGGCGGAGGCGCCCGTGACTTCGAACGCTTCGGAGACTTGCCGCGCGATCGTCAGCGACGGATTCAGCGCGCGCCCCGGATCCTGATAGACCATCGAGACGGCGTTGGCGCGCATGCCGCGCAGCGCATCGGCGCTGAGCCCGGCGACATCGCTGCCGGCAATCGTGATCTTGCCCGCCTTCACGCGGCCGTTGCGTGGCAGATAGCGCAGCACCGCGAGTGCGGCCGTCGACTTGCCGCAGCCCGATTCGCCGACGAGCCCGTACGCCTCGCCGCGCTTCACGCGCAGGGTGATGTCCTGCAGCACATCGCGTTCGCGTCCGCGCGACCGGTAGGCGACCGTCAGCCCGACGACGGTCAGTGCGTCGGCCTGATCGCCTTTCGCGGCGCCGAAGGTGGGGAAGGCAGAGGGCGGCGGGCCGTTCATCGGTCGAGCACTCCCTGCACGGCGTCGGCGACCAGATTCACCGCGACCACCAGCGTGGCGATCGCGGCGGCATCGAACACGACCGTCCACCACGCGCCGCCGGCCATCAGCGTGTAGCACTCGGAGAGCGCGAGACCCCAGTCGGCGGACGGCGGCTGGATGCCGAAGCCGAGAAAAGAAAGCGTCGCGACCGCGAAGATCGCGTAGCCAAGCCGTACGGTTGCTTCGACGATGATCGGCGGCAGCACGTTCGGCAGGATCTCCGCGAACATGATGTACAGCGCGTTCTCGCCGCGCAGTTGCGCCGCGAGCACGTAGTCCAGATGACGCTCGCCGAGCACGGCGGCGCGCACCGTGCGCGCGGTGATCGGCGCGAAGGTCAGGCCGATGACGAGGATCACCGTGATATTGCTCGCGCCCACCGCCGCCAGCGCCAGCAGCGCGACGATCACGAGCGGCAGGGCCAGCAGCGCGTCGATGGCGCGGCCGATCACGGCGTCGACCCAGCCGCCGAAGTAGCCGACCATCAGGCCGATCGCCGTGCCCGCCGCGGTGCCGAGCAGCGTGGCGAGCGGCGCGATGGTGAGGATGTCGCGCGAGCCGACGATCACCCGCGCGAACACGTCGCGGCCGAGCTGATCGGTGCCGAACCAGTGTTCGGCGGAAGGCGGCGCGAGCGAATTGAGCGGGTCGGAGGCGAACGGGTCCTGCGGCACGAGCCAGTGGCCGAACAGCGCGCACAGCACCCAGAACAGCAGGATCAATACGCCGAGGTCGAAGCTGCCCGAACGCGCGAGCGCGCCGAGCGCCTCATAGCGGCGCGGCTTGACGGGCGGGGAGGCCGGGGCGGCGGTCGTGCTCATGGTGCGTCTCCGCTGGATTCGGACGTGCGCAGGCGCGGATTCAGCACCACATACAACGCGTCCGCGATCAGGTTCGCCCCGGTGTAGATCACGCCGATGGTCAGCACGCCGGCTTCGAGCATCGGAAAGTCCTTGCCCTGAGCGGCGGTGTAGATCAGCGAGCCGATGCCCTGATAGTGAAACAGCGTCTCCACCACCACGAGGCCGCCGATCATGTAGCCGAGCTGCGTGGCGGCCACGGTGATGGTCGGCAGCAACGCGTTGCGCAGCACATGCCGCAGGATCACGACGCGCTGCGGCAGGCCTTTCAGGATCGCGGTGCGGGTGTAGTCGGCGTCGAGCGCCTCGACCGTGCCGGCGCGCGCCATCCGCGCGATATAGCCGAAGAACACGAAGACGAGCGGCAGCACCGGCAGGACCAGATGTTCGAGCTGCGTGAAGAAGCCTGCGCCGGCGGGCGCGGTGGCTTCGATCGGCAGCCATTGCAGCCACACGCCGAAGATCAGGATCAGCACGATCGACGAAACGAATTCCGGCACGACCGTCGCCGTCAGTCCGCCGATGCTGATGAGCCGGTCGATCCAGCGGCCCGCGTGGAGCGCCGCGTACACGCCGCCCGCGATGCCGAGCGGCACCACGACGACAAACGCCAGCGCGCCGAGCTTCGCCGAGTTCCACAGCGCGCCCGCGATGAACGGCGCGACCGGCGCGCGGAACGCATAGGATTCGCCCATGTCGCCGCGCAGGAAATGGCTGATCCAGCCGCTGTATTGCGTGAGCAGCGGCCGGTCGACGCCCAGCTGATGATTGAGCGCCGCGACCGCGCGGGCGTCCGCGAGCGGGCCGAGGATCGCGCGGCCGACATCGCCCGGCAGCAACTGGCCGCCCGCGAAGACGATCATCGACAGCAGCCAGAGCGTGATGAGCGCGAGCAGCAGCCGCACGCCGACGAAGCGCGCGATGCGGCGCAGCTTCGCGGCGCCGTTGCCCGTCGTGGCCACGCGCGTGGTGGGCGTGAGGGTGCTCATCGCGTGAACCTCCTAGCCGCGCTCAACCGGCCGCCACCGTCGCGCGGTCGAACCACATTTGCGAAATCGCGTTGAAGCGCACGCCCGAGACGGTCGCGCGCGTGACGATCAACTGGTCGTAGAAATAGGGAATCACGACCGGCGTTTCGTCGAGCAGCAGGCGCTGGATCTGCCCGGACAGCTTCTTCTGCGACGCGACATCCAGCGCAGCCACGAACTGCGTGACCAGCTTGTCGTACTCCGGGTTCTTGAAGTGCGCCGCGTTCCAGGTGCCGCCGCTCGTCAGCGGCGCATTCAGGAACACGTTCGGCACGCCGCGATGACCGTAGTCCGTGATGCCGAGCGGCGAATCGAGCCAGTCCGACTTGCCGAAAGTGCCCGAGCCGTAGTACAGGTCCTGGCTTTCCACCTTGAGCGTGATGCGGATGCCGATCGCCTTCGCCGCGTTCTGCACGACCACCGCGAGATCGGGAATCTCCATGTATTTCTCGGTGGTCAGCGTGATGTCGAAGCCGTTCGCCACGCCCGCTTCGCCCATCAACTGCTTCGCCTTCGCGATATCGAACTTGCGCTGCGGCACGCTCAGGTCGCTCGACGGAAACACCGGCGCGAACGGACTGTCGTTGCCGACCTGCGCGCGTCCGCGGAACAGCCCCTTGACGATCACTTCGCGATTGATCGCGAGCGCCAGCGCCTGGCGCACGCGCTTGTCCCTGAACGCGCCCATGTCGCAGCGCATGTGAATCTGCCGGTGCGAACTCGACTTCGTGCCGAGCACCTTGAACTGCGGATTGGTCAGCATCGAGACGCCGCCCTGCACCGTGAAGTCGCCCATCACGTCGGCCTGGCGGCCCTGCATCGCGAGCAGTTGCGCCTGCTGATCCGCATAGAACGAAAAGCTGACACGATCCGGCAGCGACTTCTCACCCCAGTAGTCGGGATTGCGCACGAACGAGGCGCCGACCTTTGGCGTGTACTTCTCCAGCTTCAGCGCGCCCGTGCCCATGAAGCTTTTTTCGTACGGGCCGGTGAAGTTCGCCGGCAGGATCACCGCGTTGTACGTATTCGAGGACACGTAATACGGAAAATTGCCGTTGGGGGCGTCGAGGTGGAATTCGACCGTGTGATCGTCGACGGCCTTCGCCGAATCCTTCGACAGCACGCCCTTCAGCACCGACAGCGCCGCCGAGCCCGCGCCCGGATCCGACAGCCGGTTGAAGGTCGCGACCACGTCTTTCGCGCTCATCGGCTGGCCGTCGTGGAACTTCACGTTCGGGCGCAGCTTGAAGGTCCAGACGTCGCCCTTGTCGTTCGACTTCCACGAGAGCGCGAGCGCCGGGCGCAGCGTCAGGTGCTCGCTGTCATCGTCGATCAGGAATTCGCCGGTCTGGTTGATCAGCGCGAGACCGGCGGCGTCGGTGACGGTGAGTGGATCCACCGCGCCCGCCGGCGTCAGATGCGCGACGCGGATCGTGCCGCCCGGCTTGGCCGTGCCCTGCGCACGCGCCGACGGCATGCCGAACAAGCCGCCCGCCGCGAGCGCGAAGCCGAGCACACTCGCATGGCGCAGCAGCTCGCGGCGCGTGAGGCGCCCGGCCATGAATTCGTCGATCGCATGATTGCCCAGTTCTCCCGCATGCGGGCGGGCGAGGTCGAGGAGAGGCGCGTCGGTGGAAGATGTCTTCATCGTGTGCGGATGTTGTAGTTGTCGCGCCCGCGCCGGGTTGCGCCGGGCGGGCGATCAGTTGAGCCGCGTCGAAAGCGCCGCCGCGTCTGGCCTGGGTAGCAAGATACGCGCCGCGCCGCCGTCCTCAGCGTGCCGCCTTCAATGGTCGTGCGGATGCTTGTGAATCGGATCGACCCAATAGACTTCCTCGGGCTGCTCAACGGCATCGATATTCAGGTTCACGACGACCGCTTCGTTGTCGCTGCGCACGAGCACGCATTCGAGCGGCTCGTCGGTCCTGGCGTTGATTTCCTGATGCGGCACATAGGGCGGCACGAAGATGAAGTCGCCCGGACCCGCTTCGGCTGTGAATTCGAGATGTTCGCCCCAGCGCATGCGCGCCTGGCCGCGCACGACATAGATGACGCTCTCGAGTGCGCCATGATGATGCGCGCCGGTCTTCGCATTCGGATGGATGGTGACGGTGCCGGCCCAGATCTTCTGGGCCCCGACGCGCGCGGCGTTGATCGCGGCGGCGCGGTTCATGCCGGGCGTCTGCGCGGTGTTGGTGTCGAGCTGATCGCCCCGGATGACCTTGACGCCGTGTTCGCGCCAATCGATATGCTGATGTGCGTCGCTCATGTCGCGGTTGTGTCGCGGTTGGGTTGTATCGTCTGCGGATAGAAGAAGTCCGTTGCGGCCAACCCTGCGCCGGCAACGGACCTCGAGACTACAGGCATGCTACACGCATTTGCGCGCGCGCCCGGCTTGCGTTTCTACTTCGACTTCGAGTTGATGATCGCCTCGGAGACGTTCGACGGCGTCTCCGCGTAGTGCTTGAACTCCATCGTGTAGGTGGCGCGGCCCTGGGTCAGCGAGCGCAGCGACGTGGAATAGCCGAACATCTCGGCGAGCGGTACCTCGGCGCGCACCAGCTTGCCGCCGCCGCCCGCGATGTCCTCCATGCCCTGCACGATGCCGCGCCGGCCGGACAAATCGCCCATCACGTTGCCCATGAAGTCCTCGGGCGTCTCGACCTCGACGGCCATCATCGGTTCGAGCAGCACGGGCCGCGCGCGGCGCATGGCTTCCTTGAAGGCCATCGAGCCGGCCATGCGGAACGCGTTTTCGTTCGAGTCCACGTCATGGTAGGAACCGAAGGTCAGCCGCACTTTCACGTCGACCACCGGATAGCCCGCGAGCACGCCGGCCTTCAGCGTTTCCTGGATGCCCTTGTCCACGGCCGGGATGTATTCGCGCGGAATCACGCCGCCCTTGATCTGGTCGACGAACTCGTAACCCTTGCCCGCGTCCGGTTCCAGCGCGATCACCACGTGGCCGTACTGGCCGCGTCCGCCCGACTGCTTGACGAACTTGCCTTCGACGTCCTCGACCTTGTTGCGCACCGTCTCGCGATACGCGACCTGCGGCTTGCCGACGGTTGCCTCGACGTTGAACTCGCGCCGCATCCGGTCGACGAGAATTTCGAGGTGCAGCTCGCCCATGCCGGAGATGATGGTCTGGCCGGATTCCTCGTCGCTGGTCACGCGGAACGACGGATCTTCCTGCGCGAGCCGGTTCAGCGCGATGCCCATCTTTTCCTGGTCGGCCTTCGTCTTCGGCTCGACGGCCTGCGAGATCACCGGCTCCGGGAAGATCATCCGTTCGAGAATGATGACCTTGTTCGGATCGCACAGCGTGTCGCCGGTCGTCGCTTCCTTCAGGCCGACCGCCGCGGCGATGTCGCCCGCACGCACTTCCTTGATTTCCTTGCGCTCGTTGGCGTGCATCTGCAGGATCCGGCCGAGACGCTCCTTCTTTTCCTTGACCGGGTTGTAGACCGTGTCGCCCGAATTCACCACGCCGGAATACACGCGGAAGAAGATCAGCTGACCCACGAACGGGTCCGTCATGATCTTGAAGGCGAGCGCGGAGAACGGCTCGTCGTCGCTCGGATGACGCTCGGCTTCCTGGTCGTCTTCGGTATGACCGAGAATGGCGGGGACGTCGACCGGCGAGGGCAGGTAGTCGATCACGGCGTCGAGCATCGCCTGCACGCCCTTGTTCTTGAACGCGCTGCCGCACAGCATCGGCACGATTTCATTGGCAACGCAGCGCTTTCTCAGCGCCGCCTTGATCTCGTCCTCGGTCAGACTCTCGTGATCTTCCAGATATTTCTCGAGCAACTCCTCGCTGGACTCGGCCGCGGCCTCGACCATCTTCTCGCGCCACTCGTGGGCGAGTTCCCTGAGATTGTCGGGAATCTCCTCGTAGCTGAACTTGATGCCCTGGCTTTCGTCGTCCCAGACGATCGCCTTCATCTTCACGAGGTCGACCACGCCCTGGAAATGCTCTTCCGCGCCGATCGGAATCTGGATGGGCACGGCCACGCCCTTCAGGCGCTCGCCGATCTGCCGCTGCACGCGGAAGAAGTCCGCGCCGACGCGGTCCATCTTGTTGACGAACGCAATGCGCGGCACCTTGTACTTGTTCGCCTGGCGCCACACGGTTTCGGACTGCGGCTGCACGCCGCCGACCGAGTCGTACACCATGCAGGCGCCGTCGAGCACGCGCATCGAACGCTCGACTTCGATGGTGAAGTCGACGTGTCCCGGCGTGTCGATGATGTTGATGCGGTGTTCCGGATAGTTGCCTGCCATGCCTTTCCAGAAGGCCGTGGTGGCGGCGGAAGTGATCGTGATGCCGCGTTCCTGCTCTTGTTCCATCCAGTCCATCGTGGCCGCGCCGTCGTGAACCTCGCCGATCTTGTGCGTCACGCCGGTGTAGAAAAGGATGCGCTCGGTAGTCGTGGTCTTGCCGGCATCGATGTGAGCGCTGATTCCGATGTTCCGATAGCGCTCGATGGGAGTCTTGCGGGGCACGTGAACCTCCTGTGGATGAAACGACCCGAACAGGCAGTGCAAAGCCCGTTCCGGCCCATGCGAATCTTTGAAGAATAGCGCGTCGGCAGGCTTTTTGCAGGAATCACGGAAGGCGCGCGGCAGGTTCGGCAGTCGAAAAAAAACCGGCGGGAGGCGCCGGTTTTGATCATCGGAGGTCGTCTGTTCTGACGCGTCGTTTCACTGCGCGCGCGGCAGTCCCTTGATCTGCATGCCCGGCTTGATGCCCTTCGCGGCGAACCAGCCCTTGCTCATTTCGAGCGCATACACGCCGTTGTTGCGCGGGCAGTGATTGTTCTCGGTTTCGGCCTGCATCTCGTCGATGTCGGTGATCGTGCCGTCCGCGCGGATGAAGGCGATCGACAGCGGAATCAACGTGTTCTTCATCCAGAAGCAATGCACGGCGTTTTCGTTGAACACGAAAAGCATGCCTTCATTCGGCGCAAGCTGGCTGCGGTACATGAGGCCTTGCTCGCGATCGGCGTCGTTGGCGGCGACCGCTGCATCGATCACGAACATGCCGGCGGTCAGCTTGGCGCGCGGAAAATCGGAGGGCTGCTTGGCGCCGGGCGGCATGGTCTGCGCCTGGGCCGTCTGCGCGAGCGGCAGCGCCGCGCACGGCAGGGCGAGCGCGATCACGCACGCGCGCACCAGCTTGATGAGGTTGAGTCGTTGACTCCGGAAACGCGCGACGGCACGCAAGACGAGATTCACGGCAAAGCTCCCTTATTCATTCGATTGCAACTCTGTTGCCCACTGTTGCTCACATTCTCGGTCGAGCGCGAACCGGGCAAACCCCGCGCATGTTACTCGATGCGGCAGTACAAAACAAAAGGGCAGACGCCTTGCGGCGATCTGCCCTGCAACGCCGTAAGGACGGCGGTAAGACTCGTTCTTTACAGCTATACGGCGTGTTGCAGCAAACTTACTGAGCTGCCGAAGCGGCTTCCGGAGCCGAAGCTGCCTTCTTGTGCGACTTCTTCGACGACTTGTGCGACTTCTTGTGAGCCGACGACTTGTGAGCCGACGAAGCAGCTGCCGGAGCAGCAGCGGCCGGAGCCGATGCGTCTTGTGCGAAAGCAGCGGTTGCGAACAGGCCAGCGACGAGAGCAGCGATCAGTTTGTTCATTCTGTAAATCCTCAGCTTGAGTTGATTTAACCAAGACGACCCGGTCATGGAGTCATGTCGGTAAACGAGCCACCTACCTTTCGGTTGACAGCCGTATCGATTGATTTAAAGACGACACGCCTGTGAACGTTGAACCTTTCAAACACCCTGGAGCACACAGCGTGCTGTAATCGGTTATTCGCTCATGCCGGATAGCTTTTCGCGGCATCTGGGGCCCTTAACGCAGCGCGCGAAGAGTCGGTTGACGCGGATTTCAGGAAATTGCACAGCAGAACCGAAAAAAATCTGGCCGGCGCGAAACGCCGCGAACTGCATTAGCCGATCTTCATGACACGCGTATTCATGTGCGCATCGAAGCTCACTTAGCGAAGAATTTTTGCGAACGATGAATGGGATTCACCGAAGGCGTTGCCAGGGCACGGCCGGCGGTACATCGACGGACTGACCCGGCGCAAGTCCGAGCGTGAAGATGTCCAGGGCGCCGACGGCAATGCGCACCAGCCGCAGCGTCGGAAAGCCGACCGCCGCCGTCATGCGTCTCACCTGACGGTTCTTGCCTTCGCTGATGGCGAGCTCGATCCACGTCGTCGGAATCGCCGCGCGATAGCGGACCGGCGGCGTGCGAGGCCAGAGCGCCTGCGAGGCCTCGTCCGCGACGAAGCGGGCGCGGCATGGACGCGTCACATAGTCGCCGAGATCGACGCCACGGGCGAGATGCGCGAGCGCCGCGTCATCCGGCGCGCCTTCCACCTGCGCCCAGTAGCGCTTGACGAGCTTGTGGCGTGGCTCCGCGATGCGCGCCTGCAGGGCGCCGTCATCGGTGAGCAGAAGCAGGCCCTCGCTGTCGGCGTCGAGCCGTCCCGCCGGATAGACGCCCGGCGTGCTGACCCAGTCCGCGAGCGACGCGCGCGTTTCATGCGCGGAGAACTGGCAGATGGTGCCGAAGGGTTTGTTGAGGGCGATCAATGGCATGCAAAGCGCGCGCGGCTAAAGTGACGGGTTCGGCCCGGAGAATCCGGCATCTTAAAGCATGCGTAACACCGCGCGGCTCACGCTGCTCGCGGTCTCCACGCCGCCCGCAGGCCGTCCGGCGTGGTTAGAATGACGGTCTCGCCATGCTGGCATGCACACGCGCGCGCATGCCTGAAGGCGCGCTCTCCATCCAGTTTGCTTCCATTCAGCCCGGCCTTCTCTGGAGTCGACCATGCCGTATCAGCACATCAAGGTTCCGGCGGACGGTGACAAGATCACTGTCAACGCGGATTTCTCGCTCAACGTATCGGACCAGCCGATCATTCCGTTCATCGAAGGCGATGGCACGGGCGTCGATATCACGCCGGTCATGATCAAGGTCGTCGATGCGGCGGTGGAGAAGGCCTACGGCGGCAAGCGCAAGATTCACTGGATGGAGATCTACGCGGGCGAGAAGGCCACCCGCGTCTACGGCCCGGATGTCTGGCTGCCGGACGAGACGCTCGACGCGGTGAAGGACTACATCGTGTCCATCAAAGGCCCGCTGACGACGCCGGTCGGCGGCGGTATCCGCTCGCTGAACGTCGCGCTGCGCCAGCAACTCGATCTCTACGTGTGCCTGCGTCCGGTGCGTTACTTCAAGGGCGTGCCGTCGCCGGTGCGCGAGCCGGAGAAAATCGACATGGTGATCTTCCGCGAGAACTCGGAAGACATCTATGCGGGCGTCGAGTGGCCGGCGGAGTCGCCCGAGGCGAAGAAGGTCATCCAGTTCCTGCGCGACGAAATGGGCGTGAAGAAGATCCGCTTTCCGGATTCGTCCGGCCTGGGCATCAAGCCGGTGTCGCGCGAGGGCACTGAGCGTCTGGTGCACAAGGGCAACATCATGAAGTTCACGGAAGGCGCCTTCCGTGACTACGGCTATGCGCTCGCGCAGAAGGAATTCGGCGCCGAGCTGATCGACGGCGGTCCGTGGATGAAGGTCAAGAGCCCGAAGACGGGTAACGACATCGTCGTGAAGGACGTGATCGCCGATGCCTTTCTGCAGCAGATCCTTCTGCGTCCTGCCGAATACGACGTCATCGCCACGCTCAACCTGAACGGCGACTACATCTCGGATGCACTCGCGGCGCAGGTGGGCGGCATTGGCATTGCGCCGGGAGCGAACATGTCGGATTCGGTTGCGATGTTCGAAGCGACGCACGGCACCGCGCCGAAATATGCCGGCAAGGATTACGTGAATCCCGGCTCGGAAATTCTTTCAGCCGAAATGATGCTGCGTCATCTGGGATGGTTTGAAGCCGCGGACCGCATCATTCATTCGATGGAACAGTCCATATTGTCGAAACGCGTCACTTACGATTTCGCCCGTCTCATGGAAGGCGCGATTCAGGTTTCCTGCTCGGGTTTCGGCGAGGTGATGATCGAGAATATGTGACAGCTCACCGTTATTCGAGCGCGCATTTTAAAAACCCCGGAAGGCTTATGCCTTTCGGGGTTTTTATTTGGCGAATGCGCTCAATATGTGAGTCATCCAACGGTTCGGACCGGACATAAAAAAACCCGGCGCGAAGGCCGGGTTCACGAGGCAGGTTCTGATCGAACGGTCAGGCAGCGTCCTGGATGTTCGAAGCTTGTTTGCCTTTCGGTCCCTGGACAATCTCAAAGCTGACCTTCTGGCCTTCCTTGAGCGTCTTGAACCCATTCATTTGAATCGCCGAGAAATGTGCGAACAGATCCTCGCCGCCTTCATCGGGCGTGATGAATCCATAGCCTTTCGCGTCGTTGAACCATTTGACCGTACCTGTAGACATTCGTACTTCCCCTCTAACTCTCGTCGCATCCCAAGAGCCCTTGGAAAAGATTGGAACCCACCCCTCATTGCGAGTGCCCTCTTTTCTTCACTGGCTCACCTCGGGCATTTCTTATCCGTGGAGTGGCCCCCGGAAAAAAGTGCCAGTTTGATTGTTGAATCTCTTAAATCGGGTGTCAAGGAATTTTTGGGATGGCCGATAAGCTCGTTGCAAAGAGCACATTTGTAGGGGTAATTCCTGCTTTGCGTGTGCGGCGCCGTCCAAGCAGGGCACCTTGAAAAGACGCATAATCGACTCACTTGTGTGATACGGCCAGCACTCGCGGCGGGCGGCACAGCCGGTTTTTTTGAAGCTGTGCGATACTGGGTTCGACGAGGTGCAAGCGGGCCGCGCCGGACCACAGGGGCCGCGGCAGGATTCGATGGACCTTCGCTGCGCGAGCACGTTTCCAGTCATTTATTCCGGGTCTTCAGGCCGGTGCTGGAGCGGCGATTGCGGGGATGTCCGTGTTGTTTAGAATGGGTGTATGGCGACCAATCCCAACAAGCAGGACGGCACGGTACTGGAGCGGCAGGAGCAGAAGCTCAAGAAGCCGGCCATGTACAAAGTGGTGCTGCTGAATGACGACTTCACGCCGATGGAATTCGTCGTGATGGTCGTGCAGGAATACTTCAATAAGGATCGCGAGACTGCGACGCAGATCATGCTGAAGGTTCATCGCGAAGGCAGGGGAGTTTGTGGGGTCTACACGCGAGATATTGCGTCGACCAAAGTTGAGCAAGTCGTTAGCCATGCACGGCAGGCGGGGCATCCGCTGCAGTGCGTGATGGAGGAAGCATGATTGCCCAGGAACTGGAAGTCAGTCTGCACATGGCGTTTATGGAAGCACGTCAGGCGCGGCATGAGTTCATAACGGTCGAGCATCTGTTGCTTGCCCTGTTGGACAATCCGACCGCGGCTGAGGTGTTGCGCGCCTGCGCAGCCAACATTGAAGATTTGCGGCAGAACCTGCGCAATTTCATTCATGACAACACGCCGACCGTGCCGGGCACGGACGACGTCGATACTCAGCCGACGCTTGGTTTCCAGCGCGTGATCCAGCGCGCGATCATGCATGTGCAATCGACCTCGAACGGCAAGAAGGAAGTGACCGGCGCGAACGTGCTGGTGGCGATCTTCGGCGAGAAGGATTCGCACGCGGTGTACTACCTGCAGCAGCAGGGGGTGACGCGGCTCGACGTGGTGAACTTCATTTCCCACGGCATCGCCAAGACGAACGGCGGCGAGTCCGCCAAGGCGAGCAGCGAGGCCAATCCTGAATCGGAAGACGCTGCCGCGCAGAAGGAAACGCCGCTCGCGCAATTCACGCAGAACCTCAATCAGCTCGCCAAGGACGGCAAGATCGATCCGCTGATCGGCCGCGAACTCGAAGTCGAGCGCGTGGTGCAGGTGCTGTGCCGCCGGCGCAAGAACAATCCGCTGCTGGTCGGCGAAGCCGGCGTCGGCAAGACGGCCATCGCGGAAGGTCTCGCTTGGCGCATCACGCGCGGCGAAGTGCCGGACATCCTGGCGGATGCGCAGGTCTATTCGCTGGACATGGGCGCGTTGCTCGCGGGCACCAAGTATCGCGGTGATTTCGAACAGCGCCTGAAGACGGTGCTCAAGGAATTGAAGGAGCGTCCGCACGCCATCCTGTTCATCGACGAGATTCACACGCTGATCGGCGCAGGCGCGGCTTCGGGCGGCACGCTCGACGCATCGAACCTGCTGAAGCCGGCGTTGTCGTCGGGTCAATTGAAGTGCATCGGCGCGACTACGTTCACCGAATACCGCGGCATCTTCGAGAAGGACGCGGCGCTTTCCCGCCGGTTCCAGAAGGTCGATGTCACGGAGCCGTCGGTCGAGCAGACCGTCGCCATCCTGCGCGGTCTCAAGACGCGTTTCGAAGAACATCATGGCGTGAAGTATTCGTCGGGTGCGCTCTCGGCGGCGGCGGAACTGTCGGCGCGTTTCATCACGGACCGTCATCTGCCTGACAAGGCGATCGACGTCATCGACGAAGCGGGCGCGGCGCAACGCATCCTGCCGAAGTCGAAGCAGAAGAAGACCATCGGCAAGAGCGAGATCGAAGAGATCATCTCGAAGATCGCGCGCGTCCCGCCGCAAAGCGTGTCGCAGGATGATCGCAGCAAGCTCCAGACGCTCGATCGCGACCTGAAGGCCGTCGTGTTCGGCCAGGATCCGGCCATCGATGCGCTGTCGGCCTCCATCAAGATGGCGCGCGCGGGTCTCGGCAAGACGGACAAGCCGATTGGCGCGTTCCTCTTCTCCGGCCCCACGGGTGTCGGCAAGACCGAAGTGGCGAAGCAGCTGGCGTTCACGCTGGGCATCGAGCTGCTGCGCTTCGACATGTCGGAATACATGGAGCGTCATGCGGTCAGCCGGTTGATCGGCGCGCCGCCGGGCTATGTCGGTTTCGACCAGGGCGGCCTCTTGACCGAAGCCGTCACGAAGAAGCCGCACTGCGTGTTGCTGCTGGATGAAATCGAGAAGGCGCATCCGGACATCTACAACGTGCTGCTGCAGGTGATGGATCACGGCACGCTGACGGACAACAACGGCCGCAAGGCGGATTTCCGCAACGTCATCATCATCATGACGACGAACGCGGGCGCCGAGGCCATGGGCAAGTCGGTGATCGGCTTCACTTCGCGCCGCGAGTCGGGCGACGAGATGAACGACATCAAGCGCATGTTCACGCCGGAGTTCCGCAACCGTCTGGATTCGATCATCAGCTTCCGTTCGCTCGATGAAGAAATCATCCTGCGTGTGGTCGACAAGTTCCTGATGCAGCTGGAAGATCAGTTGCATGAGAAGAAGGTCGACGCCGTCTTCACCGACGCGCTGCGCAAGCATCTGGCCAAGCATGGCTTCGACCCGCTGATGGGCGCGCGGCCGATGCAGCGTCTGATCCAGGACACGATCCGTCGTGCGCTGGCCGACGAGCTGCTGTTCGGCAAGCTGATGAACGGCGGCCGCGTCACGGTGGATGTCGACGCCGAGGACAAGGTGCAGATCACCTTCGACGAGAATTCGGCGCCGCCGCGCAATCCGAATCCGGAGACGATCGAAGTCGAATAAGCCTGAAGGTTCTGGGCGATGAGAAAACGGCGCGAGTAACCCTCGCGCCGTTTTTGTTTGCTGCGTCAGCTAGTCAATCGATCAGTCGATCAGTCGCGCGGCGTATCGAAGGCCAGCGGAGCCTCCATGTAGGCGCTCAGCTTGTCGCGCGTCCACGACTCCGGATTGCCGATCGACGACACGATGCCGGTCGTCGAACCACCGCCCAGCAGCACCGCGAAGATGCCGCGCAGCGGGAAGTCGCCGTACAAGGGCGTGGAGAGGTCGAACGGCTCCGAGCGGACGAACATGGCCTCAGCGTTCGCCCCCATATCCGGGAACGACGACGAGAACGGCAACGCGAGGATCGTCGGGTTCACGTTGTGGTAGTCGCTGCCAATCGCCGCATCGCCCATGATGCAGCTGCCGCCCGTGCCCCAATGCTGGCTGTCGAAGTCCGCATTGACCTGATCGTTCGTGTTCGGCGTGCGGCTCGCCGGAATCTGCCACGGCATGACGGGCACGCGCAACGCGCGGCTCACGTTCTCGCAGAAGTCGAAGTAACGCTGCCATTCACGCGGACCGTAGCAGTAGCCGTTCACGTAGGCGCGCTGGGTGAAGTCGTCGGCTTCATAGCGATCGATCGCCAGGAAGTCCGGCGCATACGGGCCGTCGCAGGCACCGAGGCTCTTTACGTAATCAGCGGTCTGCTGCGCCATCGAGGCCGTATCGACGTCCTTGTAGATCCACTCCGAATAGCCGACGCCCCACAGATTGATCTGCCAGCCGAAGGTCACCTTGGGTGCCACCTTGCGCGTCAGCCAGTTCACCGCCAGCACGTAACCCGCGATCGTATTGGTGATGGACGAAGGCACCGCAGCCTGAATGTTCCAGTGCGCGAGCGCAGTCTTCAGCGGTTCGATCACCGGCATCGCGTAGCTCGCGCCGAAGCCGGCCTGCTGGCAGGCGCCGAGGAAGTCGGGATTGACGATGAAGCCCGCCGGCACGTCGTGCTGCGCGTCCGCATTGCTCATCGCGATATTCAGCGCGAGGATGTAGTTCGCGAAGCTGTGCGCGTGGGCGTCGGCGTTCGCGAGAATGCCGGGCGTGTTGCCGAGCGACAGATTGCACGTGTACGAGATCGCGACCGGCAGCACGTTTTGCGTATTGCCCAGCGCGCTTTCCGTGTCGCGTGCGAGCTTGATCAACGCGCGGGTTTGCGGATCGTCCGACAGATAGACGTTCGAGTCGCCCGCACCGTCGGTGCCGGCATAGACGAAGATCGACGTGGCGCGCGCCGCGGCGAGATCGGCCTTGTTACCGGGCGTCAGGTCCACGCAGCCGCCGAAGCTCAGGTACGACGGGAAGCCGCGCACGTTGAGGTTCGCGGACGCCTCGATCGACACGTCGAGCACGCTCGAGCCGTTAGCGGCAACAGCCAGCGAGGCGGGCGCATCGACGACGCGAACGATCCCGCCCGACACGAACGCCGGCGCGATGACCGTGTACGTGCCAGGCTTGACCGGCGCCGTGAAGGAGGTCGTCTGGGTCGTGGCCGTGATCGTCTGCGAGTAGTTCATGTCGGCGCCTTGCAGACGCAGCACGATGCTCTGTGACAGCGGCTTATCGGCGGTGACGTGAATGGGCAGATGGACGAAGCCGGTGGTATCAACCTTCTTCGTCTTCACCTGCGACTGGCCGACCGTCACTGTCTGCAACGCGTTGTCGAGCTTCACGTCGTGGATGTCGAACGTGTATTGCGCGTTGTTCACGTTGATGGCGTCGATCGCGATACGCACGTTGTCCGAAACCGGCAGCGAGCGCAGCGATGTCGTGGTGCCGGTCGTGGTGTCGAACGCAGCCAGCGTCGCGCCGCTTTTCTTGTCGGTCACCGTGACCGAGAGGGTTTCGTCGTCGAGACCCCGAAGTTCGTCGATCACGATATCGAGCGCCGCCGTGCGCTCCACTGCGCCGAAGGTCACGTCCATGGCAACCGTCGCGCCGGCCGCGAGCGTGAGCTGCATCGGCGTGACGATCAGCGGCGCCGCGACGGTCTCGTCGGCCGTATGCACGTCGCCGGACTGCACGGTGTAGTCGCCTTGTTCGAGCGTCACCGAGGTCGCTTCACCATAGACGAGTGTGACCGGCGTGGCCTGCGAGCCGCGCAACAGCGTGATGACTGGCGACACGTCTTGCAGCGCGGCATCGGGTGCGGCGTCGCAGTCGATCTTGACCGTCGCGTTGACCGCCGGAGCCTGGTCCGCTGCGATGACGAACGAGTTCAGATACGTGTCGGGAGCGGCGGTCAGGTCGCCGTTGATCGAAATGGTGATCTGATCCTTGTGATCGATCAGGTGCGGCGCATTGAAGTCCATCTCCAGCGCAATGGAGTACAGGTTGTCGCCGATCGAAGTCGATTGCACCTGATTCGACGTCGACACCCACGAAGTGAAGCTCGGCCAGACGTCGGTGGCGCTCACGGCCACCGGCGACGAAAAGTTCAGCGCGAGATACTTGTTGACCTGAACCTGGCTGCCGTCTTCATAATTGAGGTTCGAGACGATGATCTGGCCATACCACTGGCCCGCTCCCGGGGCGACGACGGCGTCATATTGGATGTTCATAGTGTGGTTTCCTGAAAAATAAAAAACGAATCGATCGACGGCGCGAAGCAAACCGGCCGATGCGATCACGCTTGTCTGGATAACTGAATAAATTCTGTTTCGGCCAACGAAACAGATTGAAGGGAAGGGCGTGGCTCCTGACGGAGCGACGGCGTCGTGACGGTTCAACCCGGAAGAGGGTTTGAATGAGCCGTCACTTGCCGATCAGAATAGGAAGCCGGGAGCAAAAGCGGCAGAGAGGACGCGCTACCTTTGTATAGAAGATGGTAGGGGACCGCGATGTCAGGCGGCGGCCGCCGCCTGCTTGTTGATGCTTGCTTCAGTGCTTGCCGGTACTGCCGAAGCCGCCGGCGCCGCGCGCGCTGGCATCGAAGTCATCGACGATATTGAATTGCGCCTGCACCACCGGCACGATCACCATCTGCGCCAGACGCTCCATCGGGTTGAGCGTGAAGGCCGTGTCACCGCGATTCCACGTGGAAACCATCAGCTGGCCCTGGTAGTCCGAGTCGATCAGGCCCACCAGATTGCCCAGCACGATGCCATGCTTGTGGCCGAGTCCCGAGCGCGGCAGGATCATCGCGGCATAACCGGGATCGGCAAGATGGATCGCGAGACCGGTCGGCACGAGCACCGTCTGATGCGCTTCGATCACGAGCGCTTCGTCGAGACACGCGCGCAGGTCGAGGCCGGCGCTGCCGGGCGTGGCGTAGGCAGGCAGGAAATCGCGCATGCGCGCGTCGAGAATCTTGACGTCGAGTTTCATGGAATCGGGTGTCAGCGGCCGAGCTCGAAGGCGTCGGCCAGGAGTTGATAGGACCGCGTGCGCGCGGCGTAGCTGCCGGCGACCGTCAGGATGATCAGCTCGTCGGCGGCATACTGTTCCTGCAACGCGTGCAGTTGTTCCGTGACGCGCTCCGGCGTACCGATGATGCTGCGCGCCTTCTCATGCGCGATCACGGCGAGTTCGCGCTCGCCATAGCGTTGCGCGATGCCCTGCTCGATCGATGGAATCGGCTGGTTCAGGCCATAGGCCATCTGCACGCGGCGCAGGTCGACGGCCTTTTCGAGCGCCTCGGCTTCCTGCTCGGTATCGGCGCAGATCGCGAATACCGCCGCCGCGAGATAGGGTTGCGCTTCGTGTGCGGCCACGAAGCGCTCGCGATACGCCTGCGCCACGTGTTCGCCGATGCGCGGATTGATGAAGCTCGCGAAGGCGAAACGGATGCCCAATTGCGCGGCAAGCAGCCCGCCGAAATCGCTGGAGCCGAGCATCCACAGTTCCGGACGCGTGTCGATGCGTGGCTGCAGCAGCACGCCGTGCGCGAGGGCATCGTCCGGCACGGTGCCGTCGAACAGCGCGATGAGTTCCGCGACCTGCTGCGGGAAGACATCGCCACGGTTATAGGCGCCCGCCGCGACCGCCTGCGCCGTGCGCATGTCGCCGCCCGGCGCGCGCCCGACACCGAGATCCACGCGTCCCGGGAACAAGGCTTCGAGCATCTGGAACTGCTCGGCGACCTTGAACGACGAGTAATAAGGCAACATGACCCCGCCCGAACCAATGCGGATGCGCTTCGTCAGACTGCCGATGCGCGCCAGCATCACTTCCGGACACGGATTCGATACGCCATGCAGCCCGTGATGCTCCGCGCACCAGAAGCGGGTTAAGCCGAGGTCGTCGGCGAGTTGCGCGAGATCGAGCGTGGCGGCGATGGCGTCGGCCGCCGTGTGGCCGTGGATGACCGGCGTCTGGTCGAGGATGGAGAGCTTCGTCATCGCGTCAGGAGAGCAGCGCGCCGCCGGTCTTCGGCGCGCGTCGGGCAATCTCCGCAATCAGCGTGCGGGCGAGTTGCTGTTTGTCGGCGCGCGGCAGCGGCGTCGTGCCGCTTTCCTCGAAGAGCACGACTTCATTGTCATGCTGGCCAAACGCCAGCTGCGCAATATTGCCGATGAGCAGTGGAATGCCCTTGCGCTTGCGCTTCTCGGCGCCGTTGACGTCCAGGTCGCCGCTTTCGGCCGCGAAGCCGACGCAATACGGCGGATTCGGCAGCCGCGCGACCGTGGCGAGAATGTCCGGATTCTCGACGAACTTGAAGCTCGGCTGCGGCGAGCCCGACACCTTCTTGATCTTGTGTTCGCTGACCTGCTCCGCGCGCCAGTCGGCGACCGCCGCCACCGCGATGAAGATGTCGGCGTCAGGCGTGGCCTGCATGACGGCGTCGTGCATCTGCTGCGCCGTCTGCACGTCTTCGCGGAACACGCCCCACGGCGTCTCCAGCGCGACGGGACCCGCCACCAGATGCACGTCCGCGCCCGCCTGCGCCGCTGCGCGCGCCAGCGCGAAGCCCATCTTGCCGGAGGAACGGTTGGTCAGGCCGCGCACCGGATCGAGCGGCTCGAAGGTCGGGCCCGCGGTGATCAGCACGCGCTGGCCGCGCAGGATCTTCGGCTGGAAGAACGCGCAGATGGCTTCGAAGGCCGCTTCCGGCTCGATCATGCGGCCGTCGCCGACTTCGCCGCACGCCTGCGAGCCCGAGTCCGGCCCGAGCACTGCAACGCCGTCCGCACGCAGTTGCGCGACGTTGCGTTGCGTCGCGGGGTTTTGCCACATCTGGCGGTTCATCGCGGGCACGACGAGCAGCGGACAGTCGCGCGCGATGCACAGCGTGGACAGGAGGTCGTCGCACCGGCCGTGCGCGAGCTTGGCCATGAAGTCGGTGGAAGCAGGTGCGATGACGATGGCATCGGCTTCGCGCGAGAGATCGATATGCGGCATGTTGTTCGGCATGCGCGCGTCCCATTGCGACGTGTACACGGGACGGCCCGACAATGCCTGCATCGTGACGGGCGTGATGAACTGCGTCGCCGCTTCGGTCATCACGATCTGCACGGTCGCGCCGGCCTTGATCAACAGGCGCGTGAGCTCGGCGATCTTGTAGCAGGCAATGCCGCCGGTCAGGCCCAGTACGAGATGTTTGCCTGCGAGTTCCAATTTGCCTCCGTCGCAATGAACGCGCGGCTCCTTGAAAGGAGCCGCGCTGCACACTTCACTTCACTTTACGTCACTTCGAACCGCGTACGCGCCGCAGTTCGTCGAAGATCAGCAGCACCGCGCCGACGGTGATGGCGCTGTCGGCGAGATTGAACGCGGGCCAGTGCCACGTGTTCACATGGAAGTCCAGGAAGTCGATGACATGGCCATAGGCGAGGCGGTCGATCACATTGCCGATCGCGCCGCCCATGATGAGCGACAGCGCCGTGCAGAACAGCCGCTGGCCCGAATGGCGCTTGAGCAGATAGCAGATCACGATGGCCGCGACCACGCCCAGCGCCGTGAAGGCCCAGCGCTGCCAGCCGCCGGCCATGGCGAGGAAGCTGAAGGCCGCGCCGCGGTTATAGACCAGCAGCAGGTTGAAGAACGGGGTGAGCGCGTGCGGGTCGCCATAGGCGAACACCTTTTGCACCGCGATCTTCGTCAGCTGGTCGAACAGGATCACGATCAGCGCGACGCCGAGCCACGGCGCCAGCGATCCACTGCTTGTGCTTTGTTTTGCCATCGTCCTTGCCATTATGCTGCGCCTCGCGATTCGCCGGCGCCGAACAGATTCGAGAAGCAGCGGCCGCACAGACCCGGATGATCCGCGTGAGCGCCGACGTCCGCGCAATAGTGCCAGCAGCGCTCGCATTTCAGATACTTCGATGCCGTGACATCGACACCTTCCTCTGCCTCGCCCGCCACCTTCTCCACCTGCGCCGACGACGTGATCAGCACGAAGCGCAACGCGTCGCCGAGGCTGGCCAGCGCGTCGTAGCGGGCCCCGCTCGCGCGCACCACGACTTCCGCCTGCAGCGACGAACCGATCAGGTTCGCCGTGCGCGCTTCTTCGAGCGCCTTGGTGACGTCGCCGCGCGCGCTGCGGATCAGGGTCCACTTGTCGAGCAGCTCGCCGCCGTTGGCGATGTCCGGATAGGTCGCATAGACCTCGGTGAAGATGGTGTCCTGACCCGGCTTGAGCACCTTGTACGCTTCCTCGGCCGTGAACGACAGATACGGTGCGACCAGGCGCAGCAGGCCGTGCGCGATATGGAAGAGCGCGGTCTGCGCGCTGCGGCGCTCGCGCGAATCGGGCTTGGTGGTGTAGAGACGGTCTTTCAGCACGTCGAGATAAAAGCCGCCGAGATCTTCCGAGCAGAAGGTCGCGATCTTGGCCACTACCGGATGGAACTCGTACTTCTCGTAGTGCGAGAGGGCGTCGTCCTGCAGGTTGCGGGTGAGCGCGACCGCATAGCGATCGATCTCCAGCCAGTCTTCCACCGGCAGCGCGTCCTTGGCGACATCGAAGTCCGACAGGTTCGCGAGCAGGAAGCGCAACGTATTGCGAATGCGCCGATAGGTTTCCGTCACGCGCTTGAGAATCTCCTCGGAGATCGCGAGTTCGCCGGAATAATCGGTCGACGCGATCCACAGGCGGATGATTTCCGCGCCGAGGCGGTTCGCCACTTCATGCGGATCGATGCCGTTGCCGAGCGACTTCGACATCTTGCGGCCTTCGCCGTCGACGGTGAAGCCGTGCGTCAGCAGCGCGTCGTAGGGCGGGCGGCCGTCGAGCATCGAGGCGGTCAGCAGCGACGAATGGAACCAGCCGCGATGCTGGTCCGAGCCTTCGAGGTAGAGGTCCGCCGGGAACTGCAGCGAGTCCTTGTGCGAGCCGCGCAGCACGTGCCAGTGCGTGGTGCCGGAGTCGAACCAGACGTCGAGCGTGTCGCGATTCTTCTCGTACAGGTTTGCGTCGTCGCCGATCAGTTCGCGCGGATCCAGCGACTGCCACGTCTCGATACCGCCTTGCTCGACGCGCTGCGCCACTTCTTCCAGCAATTCCAGCGTGCGCGGATGCAGTTCGCCGGTTTCCTTGTGGACGAAGAAGGCCATCGGCACGCCCCATTGACGCTGGCGCGAGAGCGTCCAGTCCGGCCGGTTGGCGATCATGCTGTAGAGGCGCTGCTTGCCCCACGACGGATAGAACGCCGTGTTCTCGACGCCTTCCAGCGCGATCTCGCGCAGCGTGCGGCCGCCGTCCTTCGGCGTGACGTCCATGCCCGCGAACCACTGCGACGTGGCGCGGTAGATGATGGGCGTCTTGTGGCGCCAGCAATGCATGTAGCTGTGCGTGTACTTCTCGGTCTTGAGCAGCGAGCCCGCGGCCTCCAGTGCCTCGACGATCTGCGGATTGGCCTTCCAGATGGAGAGCCCGCCGAACAGCGGCAGCGATTCGATATAGCGGCCGTCGCCCATCACCGGGTTGACGATGTCCGAGTCCGACATGCCGTGCGCCTTGCATGACACGAAGTCTTCCACGCCGTACGCCGGCGACGAATGCACGACGCCCGTGCCGCTTTCGGTGGTCACGTAGTCGCCGAGATAGACCGGCGCGGTGCGCTTGTAGCCCGGGTGCGCCGCCGCCAGCGGATGATGGAAGCGCAGGTTGGCGAGCTGCTCGCCGGTCGTCGTGGCGATCACTTCGCCGCTCAGCCCGTAATTCTTCAGGCATTCCTCGACGCGCTCCTGCGCGAGGATCAACAGGCCGCGCGGGGTATCGACGAGCGCGTAGACGATCTCCGGATGCACGTTGAGCGCCTGGTTGGCGGGAATGGTCCAGGGCGTCGTCGTCCAGATGACGATGCCGCCCTCGGCCTTCGGCAGCGCGTTCAGGCCGAACGCCTGCGCGGTCTTCTCCGGCTCGGCGAAGGCGAACATCACGTCGATGGTCGGATCGGTCTTGTCCTTGTACTCGACTTCCGCTTCCGCCAGCGCCGAACCGCAGTCGAAGCACCAGTTCACCGGCTTGAGGCCGCGGAACACGAAGCCTTTCTCCATGATCTTGCCGAGCGCGCGGATCTCGCCGGCCTCGTTGGTGAAGTTCATGGTCTTGTACGGATTGTCCCAGTCGCCCAGCACGCCGAGACGCCGGAAGCCGACTTTCTGCTTCTCGATCTGCTCGCCGGCGTAGGCACGCGCCTTCTGCATCACCTCGATGGCCGGCAGCGTCTTGCCGAACTGCTTTTCGATCTGGATCTCGATCGGCATGCCGTGGCAGTCCCAGCCCGGCACATAGACGGCGTCGAAGCCCGCGAGATTGCGCGCCTTGACGATCATGTCCTTCAGGATCTTGTTCACCGCGTGGCCGAGGTGGATGTCGCCGTTTGCATACGGCGGGCCGTCGTGCAGGATGAACTTCTTGCGGCCCTGGCTGGCCGCCCGGATCTTCTCGTAGATCTGCTTGTCCTGCCATTCCTTGACCCATGCGGGCTCGCGCCTGGGCAGGTCGCCGCGCATCGGGAAGGGCGTGTCGAGCAGGTTGACGGGGTACTTCGCGGAGGCTTTCTCTTTCTTGTCGCTCATGGGTGACTCGGTGAATTCGGTGAGGCGGCGCTTGTCTCGCGCGCGATGAATCGGGAGGCGGGGCAGCGGGCGGCGCCGGCGTGGTCAACGCGGGCGCCGCACGCTCACCTAATTCGGTCAGTCGCCGAAATGGCGAATCCCGTGGCGCGGCTGCCCGCGTTGCTGGCGGGCGGAAGGCCGAAATACGCGCGGGCGTTGTCGACGTCGCGCGAGATTGCAGCCGAGAGCGTTTCGAGGTCCACGTACTTTTCCTCGTCACGCAGCTTTTTCAGGAATTCGACCCGCACCAGCTTGCCGTAGGCGTCGCCGTGCCAGTCGAGCACGAAGACTTCGAGCAGCACGCGGCCGGAGTCGTCGACGGTCGGGCGCAGGCCCAGGCTTGCAACGGCGGGCAGCGGTTCGTCGGCGAGGCCGTGCACGCGCACCACGAAAATGCCCGCGAGCGCCGGGCGCTTGTGCGCGATCGGCAGGTTCAGCGTGGGGAAGCCGAGATCGCGGCCGAGCTTCGCGCCGTGCACGACGTGCCCGCTGATGACATACGGACGTCCGAGCGCGACTTGCGCCGCGTCGAGATCGCCGGCGACCAGCGAGGCCCGCACCGACGACGACGAAATGCGCGCGCCGTTCGGATGCGCGACGGTTGCCATGCGTTCGACCTCGAAGCCGTATTTCTCGCCGGCGGCCTTGAGCGAGGCGAAGTCGCCCGCGCGTTTCGCGCCGTAGCAGAAGTCGTCGCCGACCATGACCCAGCGGGCGTGCAGGCCGTCGACGATCACGTTCTTCACGAAGGTGTCCGGCGACTGGCTCGCGAAGGTCTTGTTGAAGTGCTCGACCACGACGCGGTCGACGCCGTTGGTGCGCAGCGCCTCCAGCTTGTCGCGCAGCATGGCGATGCGCGGCGGCGCGCCGGCCGGATTGAAGAACTCGCGCGGATGCGGCTCGAAGGTCATCACGCAGACGGGCAGGTTGCGCGCGTCGGCGGCAGCCCGGACGTGCGCGAGCAGCGCCTGGTGGCCGCGATGGACACCGTCGAAATTGCCGATGGTCAGTGCGCAGGGCGCCCGGCTTTCGGCATTGGGAAGGCCGCGAAAGACTCTCACGATAGGCGTTGGTCGGTGAGGCTGAGCGATGAGGGGCAGATGCTGCAAAGCGTTAGATTATAAACGCTCGCGCCGGCGCACGGGCGCGCGGGGCGGTGGAGCGTCCTGTGCGAGGCGCGCGCGGCCGCCCGCGCCGGCCTCTTTGGCACGATTTTCTCCCCGGCCGGATGATAAAATCGGCGGATGAAGAAAATCGTCATTCTGATCTCCGGACGGGGCAGCAACATGGAGGCCGTCGTGCGCGCCTGCGCGCGCGAGGGCTGGCCGGCCCGGGTCCAGGCGGTCATTGCAAACCGGCCTGATGCCGCCGGCCTGGGTTTCGCCCAGGCGAACGGCATTGAAACCATCGTGGTAGATCATCGTCAGTTCGAAAGCCGGGCGTCGTTCGACACGGCGCTCGCCCGGGAAATCGACCGCTCCGCGCCGGATCTCGTCGTGCTCGCGGGCTTCATGCGGGTGCTGACCGACGCTTTCGTCGAACGCTATGCCGGGCGCATGCTCAATGTGCATCCGTCGCTGCTGCCGTGCTTCGCGGGGCTGCGCACGCATCAGCAGGCGCTCGACGCCGGCGTGCGCGTGCATGGCGCAAGCGTGCATTTCGTGACGCCGACGCTGGATCACGGGCCGATCGTCGCGCAGGGCGCCGTGCCGGTGCTCGCCGGCGACGACGCCGCGGCGCTCGCCGCGCGCGTGCTGGCCGTCGAACACGTCATCTACCCGCGCGCGGTGCGCTGGTTCATCGAGGGGCGTCTTTCTATCGAGGGCGAACGCGTCGCCCTCACGCCGTCTGAGCCGCAATGGCTCTTTGCCGACATTGCCGGGGAGGGCGTATGAGGCTGCATGGATTTCTGATTGGACAAACCGAAACGCTGCTGGCGGATGTGCTGCGCTTCTCCGGCCCCGCCGATGCCGCGACCAGCCGCTTCTTCCGCGCGCATCCTAAGCTTGGACATAGCGAGCGCGGCGTGATCGCCGAAGCGGTGTTCGCCGTGCTGCGCCGGAAAATGGAGTTTTCGCATCTCGCGGAAAGCGGCAGCGGCAACCAGGCGCGTCGCCTCGCGCTGCTCGGCCTGATGCAGACGGCCGGTTTGTCGGCGCTGAAGCCGTTCGTGTCGGCGGATGAATATCAATGGCTCGCGCAAGTGTCGAAGATCGACCCGGCCAGTTTGCCGGTGCGCGTGCGCACGAACCTGCCGCAGTGGATCTTCGAGGCGCTCGGCAAGCGCTTCGAGCCCGAGGAGCTCGCGCAGCTCGCCGCCGCGCTGAACTATCCGGCGCCGCTCGATTTGCGCTCGAACCCGATCAAGGCAAGTCGTGAAGAGGTGCTGAAGGCGCTGGCCGCCGCCGGTATCGACGCGGGCGAGATGCCGTTCGCGCCGTTTGGCGTACGGGTGGGCGGCAAGCCCGCGCTGACGCGTCTTGCGCCGTTCCAGGAAGGCTGGATCGAGGTGCAGGACGAAGGCAGCCAGCTGCTCTGCTCGCTGATGGCGCCGCGCCGCGGCGAGATGATCGTCGATTTTTGCGCGGGCGCGGGCGGCAAGACGCTGGCGCTCGGCGCGATGATGCGCTCGACCGGCCGGCTCTACGCGTTCGATGTCTCGGACCGGCGTCTCGCCAAGCTCAAGCCGCGGCTCGCGCGCAGCGGCCTGTCCAACGTGAATCCCGTGCTGATCGACAGCGAGCAGGACGCGAAGATCAAGCGTCTCGCGGGCAAGATCGACCGCGTGCTCGTCGACGCCCCGTGTTCCGGGCTCGGCACGCTGCGCCGCAATCCGGATCTCAAGTGGCGCCAGTCGCCGGATTCGGTTGCGGAACTGACGCCCAAGCAGCTGTCGATTCTCACCAGCGCCGCGCGCCTCGTGAAGAACGGCGGCCGTCTCGTCTACGCCACCTGCTCGATGCTCGACGCGGAAAACGAAGGCGTCGTCAAGCAGTTCCTCGAGACGCATCCGAACTTCCGCGTCGTGCCCGCGCGCGACGTGCTCGCGGAGCAGCGCATCGACCTGGACACGGGCGACTATCTGTCGCTGTGGCCGCACAAGCACGGCACCGACGGCTTTTTCGCCGCCGTGCTGGAACGCGTGCCGGACGCGTCGAAGAAGCAAAAGCCGGCTGAAGAAGAGCCGGCGTAAGCCGCCGCGCGCATGGACCCCCGCTTCCTGCCCGAGCTGACCGCGCGGCTGTCGCGCGATTTCGGCGAGCCGCAGGTGATCTGGCAGGTCGCGGCGCTGGCCGGGCTGTTGGCGGTGGCGTGGTGGTGCGCGCGCATCCTGCGCAAGAAGCTCGATGCGCGCCGTCAGTCGCGCTTCGAGGCGGTGCGCTTCGGCGCCGAGAGCCTCAACAAGGCGCTGTTCCCGCTGCTCGGCGCGGTGTTCGTGTCCATCGCGCAGGTGGCGCTCGCGCCGTTCATCCACACGGCGTTCCTGCGTCTCGCGCTGGTGCCGCTGTGCGGCATCGCCGTCATCTATTCGATGTTCTATGTCGTGCGACGCGTGTTCCGGCGCGGCGAGACGGAGGACGACGCCGGCGCGCTGCTCTATCTGTTCGAGAAACTTGTTACGGTGATCGTCTGGGTCGTGATGGTGCTCACCGTGATGGGCATTCAGGACGATGTCGTCGAGTGGATGGCGAGTGTGCGCTTCAACGTCGCGAATGCGCACATGACACTGCTGTCGCTCGCGTCGGGCGTGTTGTGGGTGTGCGTGACGCTGATCGTCGCGATGTGGGCCGGCGCGCTGCTCGACGACCGCCTGATGCGCGCCCGCTCGCTCGACGCCAATCTGAAAGTGGTGCTGGCGCGGGTCGGCCGCGCGCTGATGATCCTCGCCGCCATTCTGGTGAGCCTGTCGATCGTCGGCATCGACATCACGGTGCTCGGGGTGTTCGGCGGCGCGCTGGGCGTGGGACTGGGCTTCGGCTTGCAGAAGATCGCGAGCAATTACGTGTCGGGCTTCATCATCCTGCTGGACCGCTCGCTGCGACTCGGCGACATGATCAACGTGAGCGGCAGCCAGGGCACGGTGACGCAGATCCGCACGCGCTATACGGTGGTGCGCGGGCTGGACGGTATCGAAACGCTGATTCCGAACGAGAAGCTGATCACCGATGTCGTGCAGAACCATTCGTCGTACCTTACGCGCGGCAATGCGAAAATTGCGGTGCAGGTGAGCTATCGGAGCGACGTGGAACGCGCGATGCGCCTTCTCGAGGAAGCCACGCTCGGTATCGAGCGCGTGTTGCAGGATCCGGCGCCGGCGGCGCTACTGGCGAGCTTCGGCGCGGACGGCATCAATCTGGAGCTGAATTTCTGGATTGTCGACGCCGCAAAGGGCACGGGCGGCGTAAGGTCACAGGTGAATCGCGCGGTTTGGCGTTTATTCTGTGAGCACGGCATTGAAATCCCGTACGCGCAGCGCGAGATACGGATTATCGACGGTGCGGCGCCGGCCACGGGCGATTCGGTACTTAATACCGCCGGCCGCGGTACGGGCGCTTCGCCGACGGTGTGATCCCCGGTCCGGATGTACCGCTTGGCGGCTGAATCGTCGATCTGGAGCCGGAAACAACATCAGTTCGAGGCGTGAGTTTTTTCTTGTTTTGCTAACATGCAAAAAAATTCACCTTTAGGACAAAGACTTGGAACGCTTGCAGTAGAATGCGATCGAACTTGCGAAGGATCCTTTCACGTGGCCAACAGGCTGCTTAGCGTCAGATTTAAGCCTGTTTGTCCGGCCATTTTTTCCGAATTTCACAGCTACACAGGTAAATTGCCTTGCTGAATTCTTCCCTCGATTTTCTCGCCAACGGATTGCTGGACTTCTCCTGGTGGCAGATTCTGTTGTTCACGCTGGTGATGACGCACATCACTATTGTGGGCGTCACGGTCTATCTGCACCGCTGCCAAGCGCACCGCGCGCTGGACCTGCATCCCGCCGCGAGCCACTTCTTCCGTGCCTGGCTGTGGATGACCACAGGCATGCTCACCGGCCAATGGGCCGCCATTCACCGCAAGCACCACGCGAAGTGCGAGACCGAAGAAGATCCGCACAGCCCGCAGACGCGCGGCATCTGGAAGGTGCTGCTCGAAGGCGCCGAACTGTATCGCACCGAGGCCAAGAACGAAGAAACGATGCGCAAGTTCAGCCACGGCACGCCGAACGACTGGCTCGAGCGCAATCTGTACACGCGTTATCCGATTCTCGGCATCAGCGTCATGATGGTGATCGACGTCGCGCTGTTCGGCATCGTCGGGCTGTCGGTGTGGGCCGTGCAGATGATCTGGATCCCCTTCTGGGCAGCCGGCGTCGTCAACGGTCTCGCGCACTTCTGGGGCTATCGCAATTTCAATTCGTCGGATGCGTCCACCAACATCTTCCCGGTCGGCATCCTGATCGGCGGTGAGGAGCTGCATAACAACCATCACACCTTTGCCACGTCGGCGAAGCTCTCGAGCAAGTGGTACGAGTTCGACATCGGCTGGATGTATATCCGCATCATGTCGGCGCTGCGTCTCGCCAAGGTCAAGAAGGTTGCGCCCACGCCGAAGCTCGCCGCAAGCAAGGCCGTGGTCGACCAGGACACGCTGCAGGCGGTGCTGTCGAACCGTTATGAAGTGATGGCGCGTTATGGCAAGGCGCTCAAGCGCGCGTACGCGCAGGAACTCGCCAAGCTGAAGGAAGCCGGCGCGCGCGAGAAGTATCAGCTGATGCGCGGCGCCCGCAAGTGGTTCCACAAGGAAGAAGATGGCCTGAACGAGCCGCAGCTCAAGCAGCTTCCGGAACTGACCTCGGACAATCAGCGCCTGCGCACCTTCATCGAATTGCGCAAGGATCTCTCGGCCATCTGGGATCGCTCCAACGCTTCCCGCGAACAGCTCGTGACCCAGTTGCAGGACTGGTGCCATCGCGCGGAAGAGAGCGGCATCAAGGCTCTGCAAGACTTCGCGCTGCGCCTGCGCCGCTACGCCTGACGCGCGTTATCCGTTAAAATTCCGTGACGTCACATGACCCCGCTCTGGCGGGGTCTTTGTTTTTGTGCGGTCGGATTTGCAGCGAATCGTGCAGCCGTTGCGCGTGGGGATCGGAGACATGGAAGCGATCAGAAGCATCGAGTATGACCGGCCGCAAGGCCTGACCTGCGGTGTGGGCGAAGCGTGGGCGCGGGTGGCCGAAGCGCCGTCGCCGGAAGAAGGGCGCCGCTTGAAGGAACGCATTCGCGCTCTCCTGAAGCGGGAAGAAGCGGTGCTGGTGGCGCACTATTATGTCGACGCCGAACTCCAGGAACTCGCTGACGAAACCGGCGGTTGCGTCGCCGATTCACTCGAAATGGCGCGCTTCGGGCGCGATCATGCGGCGAAGACGCTGGTGGTCGCGGGCGTGCGCTTCATGGGCGAGACCGCCAAGATCCTGAGCCCGGACAAGCGCGTGCTGATGCCGGATCTCGACGCCACCTGTTCCCTCGACCTCGGCTGTCCCGCCGATGAATTCTCCGCCTTCTGCGACGCCCATCCGGACCGCACCGTCGTCGTCTATGCGAACACCAGCGCCGCGGTGAAAGCGCGCGCGGACTGGATGGTGACTTCGTCGATCGGGCTCGAAATCGTCGCCGACCTTCACGCGCGCGGCGAAAAGATCCTTTGGGCGCCGGACCGCCATCTGGGCGGTTACATCCAGAAGAAGACGGGCGCGGACATGCTGCTGTGGCAGGGCTCGTGTCTGGTCCACGACGAGTTCAAGGGCATCGAACTGGATCTGCTGCGCCGCGAGTATCCGGACGCGAAGATCCTCGTGCATCCCGAATCGCCGGAAGGCGTCGTGGCGCTCGCGGACGTCGTCGGCTCGACCACGCAGCTGATCGACGCCGCCGTGCGTATGGACGCGCAGCGTTTCATCGTCGCGACGGATCTCGGCATCCTGCACAAGATGCGACTGGCCGCGCCGGGCAAGACCTTCATCGAAGCGCCCACTGCCGGCAACAGCGCCACCTGCAAGAGCTGCGCGCACTGCCCGTGGATGGCGATGAACGGCCTGGCGAATCTCGCCGATGTCCTCGAACGCGGTCACAACGAGATTCACGTCGATGCGGCCATCGGCGTGCGCGCGCGCGTGCCGATCGACCGCATGCTCGACTTCGCGGCGCGCCACAAGAAGCGCGTGCAGGCCAGCGGCGACCTCGCGAAAGACGCGTCGCTGTTCACCCAGGTAGGAGCTGCCTGATGTCCGTGTCCCCGATCTTCGAAGAAATCCGCGCGCAGTACGGCGAGGTGTTACAGGCGGCGCTGGCCCGCAATGTCGTCGATGCGCTGGAGGAGGACGTCGGCAGCGGCGATCACACCGGCCGTCTCGTGCCCGCCGGCGCGCGCCGCACGGCACGCATCATCGTGCGTGAGGACGCGGTGTTGTGCGGCGTGCCCTGGTTCGACGAAGTGATGCGCCGCGTCGATCCGGCCATCGAGGTCGAATGGCAGTATCGCGAAGGCGAACGGATGGCGGCGAACACGCCGGTCGTCCTGCTGCATGGCGCGGCGCGCTCGCTGCTGACCGCCGAGCGCAACGGTCTCAACTTTCTGCAACTGCTGTCGGGCGTGGCGACGGCGACGAGCCGTTACGTCGATGCCATCGCGGGCACGCGCGCACGCATTCTCGACACGCGCAAGACGCTGCCGGGCCTGCGGCTCGCGCAGAAATACGCGGTGCGCGTGGGCGGCGGCGCGAATCAGCGGCTCGCGCTGTACGACGGCATTCTGATCAAGGAAAACCACATCGCGGCGGCGGGCGGCGTGGGCGCGGCGATGGACGCGGCGCTCGCGCTGCAGGCCGGCGTGCCGATCCAGATCGAAGTGGAAACGCTGGAGCAGCTCGAGACGGCGCTGGCGCATCGCGCGGAATCGATCCTGCTCGACAACTTCACGCTCGACGCCATGCGCGACGCCGTGCGCATCACGGCCGGGCGCGCGCTGCTGGAAGTGTCGGGCGGGGTGAACTTCGAGACGGTGCGCGCGATTGCCCAAACGGGCGTCGACCGTATTTCCATCGGCGCGCTCACGAAGGACGTGCGCGCAGCCGATTTCTCCATGCGCCTCGTTTAAAGACTCGTGCGGCGGGCGGCCGGCGGCGTGAGCACGGTCGGCAGCGCCTTCGGCAGCGTTTCCGGCCAGTCGCGGCTGTAGTGCAGGCCGCGGCTCTCGCGTCGCGAACACGCGCTTTCCACGATCAACGACGCCACGTCCACCAGGTTGCGCAGTTCCAGCAAGTCGCGGCTCACCTTGAAGTTCGCGTAATACTCGTGGATCTCGTCGCGCAGCAGGGCAATGCGATGCTGCGCGCGTGCCAGACGCTTGTCCGTGCGCACGATGCCGACGTAATTCCACATCAGGCGCCGCAATTCGTCCCAGTTGTGCGCGACGACCACTTCCTCGTCCGGGTCCGACACGCGGCTTTCGTCCCAGTCGGGCAGTTCGGCGTGACAGCCGTTGGAAAAGCCGTCGGCTTCGATGGCCTGCGCCGCCGCGCGGCCCACCACGAGACACTCGAGCAGCGAATTGCTCGCCAGCCGGTTCGCGCCGTGCAGGCCCGTGTACGAGGTTTCGCCGACCGCATAGAGCCCCGGCCGGTCGGTGCGCCCCGCGAGATCGGTCACGACGCCGCCGCAGGTGTAATGCGCGGCAGGCACGACGGGAATCGGCTCCTTGGCGATATCGATGCCGAATTCCTGGCAGCGCGCGAGGATCGTCGGGAAATGCTCTTCGAGGAAGGCGCGCGGCTGGTGGCTGATGTCGAGATAGACGCAATCGATGCCGCGCTTCTTGATTTCGAAGTCGATTGCACGCGCGACGATATCGCGCGGCGCGAGCTCGGCGCGCTCGTCGTGGGCCGGCATGAAGCGCGTGCCGTCCGGCAGCCGCAGGATGCCGCCTTCGCCGCGCACGGCTTCGGAGATCAGGAACGACTTGGCGTACGGATGGAAGAGGCAAGTCGGATGGAACTGGATGAACTCCATGTTCGCAACGCGACAGCCCGCGCGCCATGCCATCGCGATGCCGTCGCCGGTGGCGGTGTCCGGATTGGTCGTGTAGAGATAGACCTTGCCCGCGCCGCCGGCGGCGAGCACCGTGTGCGGCGCCTGCAGCGTCACGGTGCGGCCGGTGTTCACGTCCAGCGCGTACAGGCCGTGGCAGCGATGCCCGGGAAGGCCGAGCCGGTCGGACGTGATCAGGTCGATCGCGTGATGATCTTCGAGAACGGTGATGTTCGGATGGCGCCGCACGCGTTCGCCGAGTGTGGTGACGACGGCGTGGCCGGTGGCGTCGGCGGCGTGGATGATGCGGCGATGGCTGTGGCCGCCTTCGCGCGTCAGATGGAAGCCGAGTTCCGCGGACAGGTCGCGGGTGAAGGGCACGCCTTCCTCGATCAGCCATTCGATCGCCGCGCGCCCGTTCTCGACGATGAAGCGGGTAGCGGCTTCGTCGCACAGGCCGCCGCCGGCGATGAGCGTGTCGCCGACGTGTTCGTCGACGCTATCGCCCGAATCGAGCACCGCCGCGATGCCGCCTTGCGCCCAGTCGCTCGCGCCCACGTTCGCCGCGCGCTTGGCGAGGATCGCGACGCGCCGCGTTTCGGCCAGATTCAACGCGACGCTCAGGCCCGCGAGTCCGCTCCCTACGATCACTACATCGAAATTCATGCTGCCGCTTCTCCGTCCGATTACTGGTCGCCGATCGATAGCCGGGAAGCATAGCGCGCGGGAAGAATGAGGGACAGCGAAAACCCGCGTACGAGTGTGTGAAAAACGGATGAAAAGCAGGCGTCAGAACGACAAAAAGCCCCGCGATGGCGGGGCTTTCCGGTGTCTTCGTTCAGGCTCTCAACATCAAGATTTACTTGATCTTGGTTTCCTTGTACTCAACGTGCTTGCGGACGACGGGATCGAACTTCTTGATCGCCATCTTTTCCGGCATGTTGCGCTTGTTCTTGGTCGTCGTGTAGAAGTGACCCGTGCCTGCGGTCGATTCCAGCTTGATCTTGTCGCGTGCGCCCTTGGCCATGTGCGTGCTCCTTAGATTTCACCGCGTGCGCGCAGGTCTGCGAGCACGGCGTCAATACCGTTCTTGTCGATCAGGCGCAGACCGGCGTTCGAGACGCGCAGACGGACCCAGCGATTTTCGCTTTCAACGAAGAAACGGCGGTTCTGCAGGTTCGGCAGGAAACGACGCTTGGTCTTGTTGTTTGCGTGGGAAACGTTGTTGCCCGACATCGGGCCTTTCCCAGTTACTTGGCATACGCGTGCCATGAGGACACTCCTAATACACGTTAAGTCTGAGTCGAACGCCCGATTGATAATGGGTTTCGAGGAAACTGTTTCCTCTTCTTCCTCTACCTCTCGATGCCTCTGATCGCCCGATTTGCCCATCGGGGATTTGGCAGCACGGTTATGCCAATGAGGACTGCGCTCAGTTCACCGTTACTCAGAACAGGCTGGTGGAAAAAAGCAAACGAGGATTCTAGCAGAAAAAACGCTGCATTATCAAACCTTTTGGACTCGCCGGCGCGGTGAAGCGCCGTCACAGCCAGCCGTGGCGCGCGAACGAAAGCACTTCGTTGGTCGCGACCACGAGATGATCGAGCAGGCGCACGTCGACCAGGGCGAGCGCGTCGTGCAGCGTGCGGGTCAGGGCGCGGTCGTTGGCGCTGGGCTCGACGCCGCCGGACGGGTGATTATGCGCGACGATCAGGCCCGCGGCGTTGAGCGTCAGCGCCCGCCGCACGATCTCGCGCGGATACACCGCGACACGCGTGAGCGAACCGCGCGCCGATTCCTCGGCGAGCAGCAGCTTATGGCGCGCATCCAGATAGAGGCAGACGAAGACTTCGTAAGGCTTCGTGCCGATGGACAGCCGCAGGTAATCCTCGACGATGCCCGGCGAATTCAGCACTTCGCGCTCGCGGGTTCGCTCCGCCAGCGCCCGGCGGCACAGTTCGGAGACCGCGAGCAGCGTGGCGGCGCGTGCCGGCCCGATGCCTCGCTCCTCGCAGAGTTCGCCGGCGGACGCGTCCAGCACGCCGCGCAGCGAACCGAAGCGGCGCAGGAGCCGGCGGGCGAGATCGATGGCAGTCGATCCCGGCACGCCGGAACGCAGGAACAATGCGAACAATTCCGCGTCCGACAGCGAGGTCGGGCCGGCGTCGAGCAGGCGTTCGCGCGGCCGGTCGGCACGGGCCCAGGTGCGAATGGGCGTGACGGCCGGCAGCGGATCGTGCTCCGGCCGGGCTGCTGGCCCCGCTGCTGGCTCCGCCGCTGGTTCCGCTGCTGGCCCGTCTGCCGGCTGCAAGCGAGGCTGCGTGCGGACAAGCCGCAATTTGGCGGCGCTCACCGGAAAACACCGCGTACCGCGACACCGATGCCGCGGGAACGCCCGGCAAGACCTGTGTCGAGACCTTTTGTCACGCGCGTGAGCGCACGCAAGCCGAAGCCGCGTGACGCGTCCCGACACAACTCTGTCTTACAATGGCGGTTTTGGCGCCCGCAATGCCCCGGCGCCGCGCGGTTCGCCGCTTCGCGCCGGCGTGCCGCCGCAAGCGGGGGCCGCCGTCCGCATCCGACTGAACGGCTAGATCCAATACTCATGAGCATCATCGATATCTCCCAGGTGAAACCCGGTTCGCACGTCACGCTTCATTACCGGCTCGCGCTTGCCGATGGTGCGGACGTCGTCAACACCTTCTCCGACAAGCCCGCCACGCTGCTGCTGGGCGCCGGGCAACTCGCCGAGCCACTGGAAGAGATTTTGCTGGGCCTGAAGGTCGGCCACCATTCGACCTTTCAGCTAGCGCCGGAGCAGGCATTCGGCCCGCGCAATCCGGAACTCGTCCAGTGGGTGTCGCTCGCGACCCTGCGCGAGAACAGCATGATCGGCGAGCATTTTTCGCCCGGCGATCTCGTCGAATTCAACGCGCCCAACGGCGGGCGCTACGCGGGCGTGCTGAAGGAAGTGAGCGAGACGGCCGCGCTGTTCGATTTCAATCACCCGCTGGCGGGCCAGGCGCTCGTCTTCGAAGTGAAAATCATCGGAATCCTGTAAGCCATGAGCCTGACCGAAAGCCTCAACGAAGTTCAGACCGACGTCGAAATCCTGCTCGCGCAGCCGCGCGGCTTCTGCGCGGGCGTGGACCGCGCGATCGAGATCGTCGAGCGCGCCATCAAGCTGTTCGGCGCGCCCATCTACGTGCGCCATGAGATCGTGCACAACGCCTATGTGGTCGCGGATCTGCGCAAGAAGGGCGCGATCTTCATCGAGGATCTCGCCGACGTCCCCGAAGGCGCCACGCTGATCTTCAGCGCGCACGGCGTCTCGAAGGCCGTGCGCGGCGAAGCCGAAGCGCGCGGTCTGCGAGTGTTCGACGCCACCTGTCCCCTCGTCACCAAGGTGCACATGGAAGTGGCGAAGATGCGCCAGGAAGGCTTCGACATCGTGATGATCGGCCACAAGGGGCATCCCGAGGTCGAAGGCACGATGGGGCAGTCCGGCGAGGGCATGCATCTCGTCGAGGATATCGAGGACGTGCGGAAGCTCGAGTTGCCCGATCCGAAGCGCATCGCCTATGTCACGCAGACGACGCTCTCCGTCGACGACGCCTCGGCCATCATCGACGCGCTGAAGAGCAAGTATCCCGACATCAAGGAACCGAAGAAGCAGGACATTTGCTATGCGACGCAGAATCGCCAGGATGCGGTCAAGTTCCTCGCGCCGCAATGCGATGTCGTGATCGTGGTCGGCAGCCCGAACAGCTCGAATTCCAGCCGTCTGCGCGAAGTGGCCGAGAAGCGCGGCATTCCTTCCTATATGGTCGATTCGCCGACGCAGATCGACCCGGCTTGGGTGGAAGGCAAGAAGCGTATCGGCGTGACGGCGGGCGCGTCGGCGCCGGAAGTGCTGGCGCAGGCGGTGATCGCGCGCTTGCGCGAACTCGGCGTGCGCAGCGTGCGTTCGCTGGAGGGCATCGAGGAAACTATCGCTTTCCCGCTGCCGCGCGGTCTGTCGTTGCCGCAGTAAAGCAGCGAAGCCGAACAAGAAAAAAGCGCCTCCGGGCGCTTTTTTTTCGCGTGCATCAAAGATTGCCAAAGAACACGGAACCCTGCTCGCCGATCTGGAACCAAGCGTAAATTCCTTCTCCGGCCCTGCTGCGGATCCAATGCTTCCTTCTAAATCCCTTAAGGGTTTGCCCGCAGATCCGATAACCGGACGAAGCCATCTTCACCCACTGAAAAACCCCTCGTCGCGTAATGGTGCAACTGCTGCAAAAAATGCAATTGCAACCCGGTTGCGCCATACATGGAAAGTTGCACGCAAGAGGCGGTTGCAATGCTGGAAAACCCCGCCACGCAAGAATATTGCTCGTCTCATATTTAGCGTTACAATGCGCGCGTCTTGAGGCCTAAGGGTTCCGGACCACTGTTTTTTGAAGGCGCGGGAGACCTTATTGATGCGATTCAAGTTTGCTCACGCCGTGTCCATCGCGGCTGCGGTTGCAATGGCAACCGCATGCGGCAAGACGGACGAAGGCGGGGCGAGCACGGCGGCGTCGGCAGCGAGTGCCGCCGCATTGCCGGCTGCGTCCGCGCCGGCTCCGGCTGAAGCAACTGTCGTGAAGATCGGTCATGTCGCGCCTTTGACGGGATTGCAGGCGCATCTCGGCCGCGACAACGAAAACGGCGCGCGGCTCGCGCTGGAAGAGATCAGCGCACAAGGGCTGACGATCGACGGGCATTCGATTCGCCTCGAACTTGACAGCCAGGATGACGCCGCCGAACCGCGTACGGGCACGGAAGCGGCGCAGAAGCTGGTCGATGACCACGTGGTCGCGGTGATCGGCCATATGAATTCGGGCGTGTCGATTCCGGCATCGAAGATCTACAGCGATGCCGGCATTGCGCAGATCTCGCCGTCGACGACCAATCCGGAATACACGAAGCAGGGTTACAAGACGACCTTCCGGCTCGTTTCCACCGATGCGCTGCAGGGCCCCGTGCTGGCCGGCTATGCGATGAAGACGCTGCACGCGAAGAAGGTCGTGGTGGTGGACGATGCCTCTGCCTACGGCCGGGGCCTCGCGGACGAATTCGCGAAGACCGTGCAGGCCGGCGGCGTGAAGATCGCGGCGCGCGAGCAGACCACCGAGAAGGCGCGCAATTTCAAGGCGATTCTCACAAAGATCAAGCGCATCCAGCCGGACGTGGTGATGTACGGCGGCATGGACGTGACGGGCGGCCCTTTCGCGAAGGAAGCGGCGGCGCTCGGCATCAAGGCGAAGATTCTGGCGGGCGACGGCGTCTGCACCGACAAGGTGGCCGAGCTCGCGGGCGACGCCGTGCAGAACCTCGTCTGTTCGGAAGCGGGACTCGCGCTTTCGAAGATGGACAAGGGAGCGGATTTCGAAAAGAAGTACGAAGCCCGCTTTCACACCCCGGTGCAGATTTACGCGCCGTTCACGTATGACGCGATGTACGTGATCGTCGACGCAATGAAGCGCGCCAATTCCATCGAAGCGCCCAAGGTGCTCGCGGCGATCGCCACGACCGACTTCAACGGTCTGACGGGGCATATCGCATTTGACGACCGGGGCGACCTGAAGGCGGGGACCATTACGCTTTACGACTTCAAGGACAAGAAGAAAGACGTGCTCGACGTCGTCAAGCAGTAGCAGCAGCAAGCGTGGGCAGTTCCGGCGGCGCTTCACCGACAGCGCCGTTTTTGCATCCGTTCGGGAACGGCTGCCGCCTTATCCGGCCGCGGCTGGACAACCGACCGACCAACCTTTATCGGTTTTTTCAAAGTACGCGCAGTGCCGCTTCAGATTTTGCTTCCCACCGGTTTATCGGCCGGCGATAAAGGCGGAATCGAAACGCACGGGGCTAAGGAGCTTTAAATGGATATTTTCATCCAGCAGATCATCAACGGTCTGGTGCTTGGCAGCGTCTACGCCATCATCGCGCTGGGCTATACGATGGTGTACGGGATTCTCGGCATCATCAACTTCGCGCACGGCGACGTGCTGATGGTCGGCGCGATGGTCGCCTTGTCGGCCATCGGGGTCATGCAGAACCACATGCCCGGCCTGCCCGGACCGATCATGCTGGCCATTGCGCTGGTCGTCGCCGCGGTGGTCTGCGCGCTCGTCGGCTACACCATCGAAAAGGTCGCATACCGGCCGTTGCGCAAGGCGCCGCGTCTCGCGCCGCTGATCACCGCGATCGGCGTCTCGATTCTTCTGCAGACCGTCGCGATGATGATCTGGGGCCGCAATCCGCTGGCCTTCCCGCAGCTCCTCCCGACCGACCCGATCAACGTCATCGCCGCCGACGAAACCCGTCCGGGCGCGGTGATCTCGATGACCGAAATCGTCATCATCGTGACCGCGTTCCTCGTGATGGCGGGCCTGCTGCTCCTCGTGCACAAGACCAAGCTCGGCCGCGCGATGCGCGCGATCGCCGAGAACCCGGGCGTCGCCTCGCTGATGGGCGTGAACCCGAACTTCGTGATCTCCGCGACCTTCATGATCGGCTCGGCGCTGGCGGCGCTGGCGGGCGTGATGATCGCGTCGGAATACGGCAACGCGCACTTCTACATGGGCTTCATTCCCGGCCTGAAGGCGTTCACGGCGGCGGTGCTGGGCGGTATCGGCAACCTCGGCGGCGCGATGGTGGGCGGCGTGCTGCTCGGTCTCATCGAACAGCTGGGCGCCGGCTATATCGGCAATCTGACAGGTGGCGTTTTCGGGTCCAACTACCAGGACGTGTTCGCCTTCATCGTGCTGATCATCGTGCTCGTGTTCCGTCCGTCGGGTCTGCTCGGCGAACGTGTCGCGGACCGCGCTTAAACCTCGTGTGAGGAGCTCAGAAAAATGACTTCGATTCAACCGATTGAGCCGTCCACGACGCTCATCCCCGAGAAGAACACGACGAAGACGCTCGTCGTCGGCATTCTCACCGCCGTATTCGTCATTGCGGCGCCGATGGTGATCGGCGCGGCTGGCGGCAACTACTGGGTCCGCGTGCTCGACTTCGCGATGCTGTACGTGATGCTCGCGCTGGGCCTCAACGTGGTGGTCGGCTTCGCCGGCCTGCTCGACCTGGGCTACATCGCGTTCTATGCGGTCGGCGCGTACGTGGCGGCGCTGCTGTCCTCGCCGCAGCTGACGAGCCAGTTCGAGTGGATCGCGCATCTCGCCCCCGGCGGATTGCATGTGCCGTTCCTCATCATCGTGCCGTGCGCGATGGCGCTCGCCGCGACCTTCGGCGTGCTGCTCGGCGCGCCGACGCTGCGCCTGCGCGGCGACTATCTTGCGATCGTGACCCTGGGCTTCGGGGAAATCGTCCGGATCTTCATGAACAACCTCGATCGTCCGATCAACATCACGAACGGTCCGAAGGGCATCACGGGCATCGATCCGGTGACGATCGCAGGGTTCAACCTGTCGCAGACGCATACGTTCTTCGGCATGAAGTTTCCGTCGGTGTACATGTACTACTACCTGTTCGTGATCGGCGCGCTGATCGTGATCTGGGTGTGTACGCGTCTGCAGCACTCGCGCATCGGCCGCGCATGGGCCGCAATCCGCGAAGACGAAATCGCCGCCAAGGCGATGGGCATCAACACCCGTAACGTGAAGCTGCTCGCGTTCGCGATGGGCGCGTCGTTCGGCGGCCTGTCGGGCGCGATGTTCGGCGCGTTCCAGGGCTTCGTGTCGCCGGAATCGTTCACCTTCTGGGAATCGATCGTCGTGCTGGCGTGCGTGGTGCTGGGCGGCATGGGCCACATCCCGGGCGTGATCCTCGGCGCGGTGCTGCTCGCCGTGTTCCCCGAGTTCCTGCGCTCGACCATGGGTCCGCTGCAGAACGCGATCTTCGGTCATCAGATCGTCGATACCGAAGTCATCCGCCAGCTGCTCTACGGCCTGGCGATGGTGCTGATCATGCTGTATCGCTCGGAAGGCCTGTGGCCGGCCGCGAAACACGAAGACAAGATCGCGAAGATCGCGAAGCGCAACGGCAAGAAGCCGGTGCGCGCCTAAGGCGGGGGATAGAACATGAGCGACAAGCAAACACGACTGTCCGTCACGGGCGTCAACAAGCGCTTCGGCGGCCTGCAGGCGCTGTCCGATGTGCGCCTGCAGATCAAGGAAGGCGAGATCTATGGCCTGATCGGCCCGAACGGCGCCGGCAAGACGACGTTCTTCAACGTCATCACCGGCCTGTACACGCCGGATTCGGGCGAATTCAAGCTCGACGGCCAGGCCTACACGCCGACCGCCGTCTATCAAGTGGCGAAGGCGGGCATCGCGCGAACCTTCCAGAACATCCGACTGTTCGGCGGCATGACCGCGCTCGAGAACGTGATGGTCGGCCGTCACGTGCGTACCAGGCACGGGCTGATCGGCGCGGTGTTCCAGACGCCCGCTGAACGCCGTGAAGAACGCGAGATCAAGGAACGCGCGCTCGAACTGCTCGAGTACGTCGGCGTGCTGCAATACGCGGACTACACGTCGCGCAACCTGTCGTATGGCCACCAGCGCCGTCTGGAGATTGCCCGCGCGCTCGCGACCGATCCGAAGCTGCTCGCGCTCGACGAACCGGCCGCCGGCATGAACGCGACGGAGAAGGTCGAACTGACGCGTCTGCTCGACAAGATCCGCTCGGACGGCAAGACGATTCTTCTCATCGAACACGATGTGAAGCTGGTGATGGGATTGTGCAACCGCATGACGGTGCTCGATTACGGCAAGGTGATCGCCGAGGGTCTGCCGCAGGACGTGCAGAAGGACCCGAAGGTGATCGAGGCATATCTGGGTGCGGGGGTGCACTAAATGGCGACCACAAGCGCGATGTTGAAGGTCAAGGGTCTGCAGGTGAATTACGGCGGCATCCAGGCGGTGAAGGGTGTCGATCTCGAAGTGGGGCAGGGCGAACTGGTTACGCTGATCGGCGCGAACGGCGCGGGCAAGACCACGACGATGAAGGCCATCACGGGTCTCAAGCCTTACTCGGGCGGCGATATCGAGTACATGGGCCAGTCGATCAAGGGCGTGCCGACGCACGAGCTGCTGAAGCGCGGTCTCGCGATGGTGCCGGAAGGCCGCGGCATCTTTGCGCGCATGTCGATTCTCGAGAACATGCAGATGGGCGCCTATCTGCGTAACGATACGGACGCCATCCAGAAGGACACCGAGCGCATGTTCGGCTTCTTCCCGCGGCTGAAGGAACGTGCGTCGCAGTATGCGGGCACGCTCTCGGGCGGCGAACAGCAGATGCTGGCGATGGCCCGCGCGCTGCTCTCGCGTCCGAAGCTGCTGCTGCTGGACGAGCCGTCGATGGGTCTGTCGCCGATCATGGTCGAGAAGATCTTCGAAGTGGTGCGGGAGATCTCGAAGGAAGGCCTGACGGTGCTGCTGGTGGAGCAGAACGCGCGTCTGGCGTTGCAGGCGGCGAACCGCGGCTACGTGATGGATTCGGGTACGGTGACGATGACCGGCGACGCGAAGACCATGCTCGACGATCCGAAGGTGCGCGCCGCGTATCTGGGCGAGTGACGCTTCGTTGCTGAAGAAGAGAAGCCGGCTCTTGTAGTTCAGAGCCGGCTTTTTTCATAACCGCTTGCCCAAGCTCACGACTTCATCCATCCGGTACCCGAGCTTTTCATAGAAGCCGCGCAGGTCGGTCTTGAAGGCCATGATCTGCAGGTTCACCTTCGGACAGCCGAGCGCGCCCAGCGTGTGCTCCACATGCTGCATCAGCGCGCGGCCGAAGCCGCGTCCCTGATGCGCGGGCGCGACCGCCAGCGAATACACCCAGCCGCGATGCCCGTCGTAGCCGCACATGACCGTGCCGATCACCACATCGTCCAGCGTGCCGACGAAGAACAGTTCCGGCTGCGTCTTCAGCTTGTTGTCGATGGAGAGCGCGGGACTGCGCTGCGGGCGCGAGGCGTCCGCGTACTCCGGAAATACCTCGCGCCACAGGGCGATCACGGTCTCGCGATCGCCTGCATCGAACGTGCGGATGATCACAGCGAATCGAGCACCGAGCGCAGCATCGTCATCATCTGGTCAATCTCGTCCTTCGTGACGTTGAGCGCGGGCATGAAGCGCAGCAGATTCGGACGCGCTGCGTTCAGCAGCAGGCCGTCGGGCTGCATCAGGCGCGCCTTGTCGACGATCTGCGGACCCTTGTCGCTGTCGAGCAGCAACGCGCGCAGCAGGCCTTCGCCGCGCTCGCCCTTGAAGCCGCGCTCATCTGACAGCTTCAGCAGTTCCTGCTTCAGGTACTCGCCCTTTTCGCGCACGCCTTCCAGGAAGCCCGGCGCGACGAGTTGCGAGATCACCGAATGGCCGACCGCCGACATCAGCGGATTGCCGTTGTAGGTGCCGCCCTGGTCGCCCGGTTCGAAGCACGCGACGTCGGCCTTCGAGAGCAGCGCTGCGAGCGGCACGCCGCCGCCGATGCCCTTGCCGAGCGTCATGATGTCCGGCTCGATGTTCGACAGTTCGTAGGCGAACAGCGTGCCCGCACGGCCGCAGCCGCTCTGCACTTCATCGACGATCAGCAGCAGGTTGTGCTGCTTCGTCAGCGCGCGCAGCTGCTGCATGAATTCGCGCGTGGCCGGGATCACGCCGCCTTCGCCCTGAATGGGCTCGAGCATCACGGCGACGGTCTTCTCGTTGATGAGCTTCTCGACCGACGCGATGTCGTTCAAATCGGCCTTCGGAAAGCCCGGCACTTGCGGCGCATAGATGGTGTCCCAGCCGGGCTTGCCGCTGGCGGACATGGTGGCGAGCGTGCGGCCGTGGAAGCTGTGATCGAAGGTGATGATCTCGTACGCGCCGTTCTTGAACTTCCTGCCCCACTTGCGCGCGAGCTTGATCGCGCCTTCGTTGGCTTCGGCGCCGCTGTTGGCGAAGAACACCTTGTCGAAGCAGCTGTGCTGGGTGAGCAGGCCCGCGAGCTGGGCCATCGGACCGTTGTAGAAGGCCGGCGACGGATTGATCAGCGTGCGCGCCTGTTTCTCCAGCGCCTCGATCATGCCTTCGTTGCAGTGGCCGAGCGAGTTGACGGCCCAGCCCTGGATGAAGTCGAGATAGCGCTTGCCCGTGTTGTCGTAGAGCCAGGACCCTTTGCCGTGCGTGAACACGATCTCGGGACGGTTCGTGATGTACATCAGCGAATCAACGGGGTACTCATTGAAATTCATGACAGCGGGCTCCACGAAGGCGGGTGCGAGACGAAGAAAAACCGAAAGAAAAGACGGCGCGAAAAAAACAAAAGCCACGGAATTCCGTGGCTTCATTTCGTACGCTTCGAGCAAACCAGACCGAGAGCGCAGATGATTGACGAGCCAGCGGCATCCCTAGGGGAGCGGCGAGCGGCGACGTCGAAGTGCGTTCAGGATTCTGATCATTCGCGAAGGATACGTTATGACGTTCCCGCCTGTAAACCGTGCACGCGGATTTTTTGTCCGCGTGCCGGCGATGCCGCAAGTCAGACGGGATGAGCGAGATCCGCTGCGCTGGTGAACGAGTCCGCGTAGAACTCGTCTTCCGGCAGGCGATGATGCAGCGTGAAATCGCGCTGCGCCGACTCCACCATCACGGGCGCGCCGCACGCGTAGACCTGATAGCCGCTCAAGTCTGGCAGATCCTCGATGACAGCGCGATGAACGAAGCCCGTGCGGCCGTTCCAGTTGTCGCCCGGATCGGGTTCGGAGAGCACCGGGACGAACTTGAAGTTCGGGATCTCGCGCGCCCATTGTTCGGCGAGCGTCATCATGTACAGGTCGCGGGCGCGGCGGCCGCCCCAGTAGAGCGTCATCGGACGGTTCAGGTTCTTGAACGCCGCGTGCTCGATGATCGCCTTGATCGGCGCGAAGCCCGTGCCCGATGCCAGCAGCACGATGGGCTTGTCCGATTCGTCACGCAGGAAGAAGGTGCCGAGCGGGCCTTCGAAACGCAGGATGTCGCGCTCTTTCATTGCACCGAAGACGTGGTCCGTGAAGGTGCCGCCGGGCATGTGGCGGATGTGCAGTTCGAGCGGACCTTCGTGATGCGGCGGGCTCGCCATCGAATAGCTGCGGCGCTTGCCGTCCTTCAGGATGAACTCGATGTATTGCCCCGCGAGATACTGCAGCCGTTCGTTGGCGGGCAACTGCAGTTTCAGTTCGATGACGTCGTCGGCCTTCCGTTCGAGCGCGTTCACGCGGCAGGGCAGCTTCTTCACCTGCACGTCGCCGACGCCCGCCACCTCGCGCACGTCGATCTCGAGGTCCGTTTGCGCCGTCGCGCAGCAGAACAGGGCCATGCCGCGGGTTTTTTCATCGTTCGACAACGCCGACGACGAATGCGGCGCCTGTTCGACTTCGCCGCTCACGACCGCGCCCTTGCACGAACCGCACGCACCGTTCTTGCAGCCGTACGGCAGGCCGATGCCCTGGCGCAGCGCGGCCGTCAGGACCGGTTCGTCGGGTTCTACTTGAAACTGCCGGCCGCTTTGCCGGAGCGTTACGTTGAAAGCCATAGATCGATTTCTGCGAGGGGTGAATTGTCTCGTGTGTCCTTGCCGCGCCGCACGCGTGTGGCAGGCGGCGGATAGAATGCCCGGATGATTGCTACTCGAACTCTGCGCCGTGCGCGTGTGCTGATTGTCGGCTGCGGCGATGTCGGCATGCGCACGCTGCCGCTCTTTCACGCGCAGGCCGCGGCGCCGCGCATTCTCGCGCTGACGCATCATCCCGAGCGCGCCGGCGAACTGCGCGCGGCCGGCGCGATGCCGCTGGTCGGCGACCTCGACCGGCGCCGCAGCCTCGGGCGGCTCGCGGGGCTTGCGCGCCGTGTGGTGCATCTGGCGCCGCCGCCGCGCGACGGCGCAACGGACCGCCGCACCCGTGCGCTGATCGCCGCCTTGCGCGCGCCGCGCCGTTCGGTGGCGCGCGGCGGGGATGGACGCTGGCTGCATGCGGATCGCGCAGGAAAAACCTCGTTCATTGTACCCGAGGGTCTGCGCGCGGCCATGATCCGCAAGGCGCGCCGCGCTGCGCGGCTGCGCTTCGTGTATGCCAGCACGACGGGCGTCTACGGCGATTGCGGCGGCGCGCAGATCGATGAAACCTGGCCTGCGCGACCCGCCAACGAACGCGCGCGGCGACGCGTTTCGGCGGAGCGGCAGTTGCGCGCGGCGGGTGTGCAAAGCGGCTGGCGGGTGTCGATCGTGCGCATTCCCGGCATCTACGCCGCCGATCGCCTGCCGCTTGCGCGCATCGAACGGCGCATGCCCGCGCTGATCGAGCAGGACGATGTCTTCACGAATCACATCCATGCCGACGATCTCGCCGCCATCCTCGTGCGTGCTCTGGCGCGCGGCTGGGCGCAACGGGTGTTCAATGCGTCGGACGACACGGATCTGCGGATGGCGGATTATTTCGACCGCGTCGCCGATGCCCACGGCCTGCCACGCGTGCCGCGCATCTCGCGGCAGGAAGCGGAGACGCAACTGGAACCCGTCACACTGTCGTTCATGCGCGAATCACGGCGGCTCGGCAATGCGCGGCTGAAGCGCGAACTGGGCATCGCGCTGCGGCATCCGACCGTCGACGATTTCCTGCGCGCCGAGGCCCGGCGCTAGCGCGTCGCTGGAGTCAGATCAGCGCGGGAAGCGCTTCAAGCAGGACAAAGCACATCAGCGCGCCGATCAGCGCGCCGATCAGATTCGGGGAGTATCGGTGCCGCACGTGCATGACGGCAGCCAATGCCCCGATGAGGACAGCGCCCAGCGCGACGAACGCGATCAGCGCAACAGTCATGTGGGAGACCATGATGCCCTCCTGCTTTTTTGATAGTCATTATTGGTATCCGTAAGACCAGTATAAGAGGGTCGATCGCGGAAGGCATGCTGCGCTGCAGCGCCGGCCTTTCTGTGCTTACACCGATTTGCATGCGCAATGCGTGCGGATAAACGCGGTGACGTCGGCGAGCACCGGCGAATCCGTCTGGCGCGCGGGCGCAAGGGCGTCGATGATCTGCCCGTGGCCATATCCCGCATAGGTTTTCAGCTCGACGGGCACGTCGTGGGTGCGCAATGCGTCGGTGAAACGCAGGCTGTTGGACGGCTCGACCACCGTGTCGGCGGTGCCGGTGGCGAGGAGCATCGGGGGTTCGTTGCCGGAAACGAAGTCGATCGGCAGCGCCTGCGCGCGCAATGCCGCCGGGAAGATGTCCGCCATGTGCGGCTCGCGCGGCGGAATGGCCGAGTACGGCCCGGCCAGCCCGATCATGCCGCTCAGCGAAGCCTTCGAGAGTCCCTGCGCCGCGAGATAGCGCGGATCGGTGGCGATCAGTGCGGCGATGTGCGCGCCCGCCGAGTGCCCCATGACGAAGATGCGCCGCGGGTCGCCGCCGTATTCGCCGGCGTGATCGCGGGCCCAGCGGACGGCGCTGGCGGCGTCATCGACGAAGCCGGGGAAGATGGTCTCCGGATACACGCGATAGTCGGGCGCGATGGCGACGATTCCCTGCATCGCCAGGGTTTCGCCGATACCGCGTGCATCGGCGCGCTGGCCCGCCTGCCAGCTTCCGCCGTAGAAATACACCACGACGGGACGGCCGGCGCCGCTGCGGAGGTCCGGCGCGTAGACATCGAGGCGCTGGCGCGGCGCCGCGCCATAGGCGAGCCCGTCAGCGCGCTCGTCTTCCTGCGCGTCGGCTGCGGACGCGCCGCTGCCGAGGCCGGCCGCGAGCACGGCGAGCGAGAGCGACATGAACCGCCGTCTGGCCAGAATGGGCATGGTGTGTCCTCGCGATTCGATTGCCGGGAGAATCAGAGCGAACCACGGCAGCACGTAACAGACGAGGAGCGGCTGACCGTGAATTCAGGACGTCTTCAGCGGGTCGCCGCGCAGGGCGGCCAGGTCGGCGTCTTCAAGCCAGCGCCAGGCGCCTTCCGCGAGTGTCGACGGCAAAGCATAACCGCCCACCCTTTCGCGGTGCAGTTTCTCGACCCGGTTGCCCGCGGCCGCCACCATGCGCTTCACCTGGTGATACTTGCCTTCGAGCACGGTGAGTTCCAGCAGCCGCTCGTCGCGCCGGACGGCTGCCAGCGCCGGGCTCGGCCGGGTCTCGCCGTGCAGCAGCACACCTTCGCGCAGTTTCGTGAGCTGCAGGTCGTCGAGCGGATAACGCAGCGTCGCCAGGTAGACCTTTGGCACCTTGCGTTTCGGCGACGTGAACGCATGCACGAACGGGCCGTCATCGGAGAGCAGCAGCAGGCCGGTCGTGTCCTGATCCAGCCGGCCGACCGCCTGCACGCCGCGTTCGGCGAACTGCGCCGGCAGCAGGTGGAAGATGCTCAGATGATGTTGCGGATCGCGCGAGCATTCGTAGCCCGCGGGCTTGTTGAGCGCGATATAGGCTTTCTCGCGATAGATCCAGCGCTCTGCATCGACTTCGAATGCGAGCCCGGGTGTGGCGGGGAGTTCGTCGCGCGGATCGTCGCGCACCACGCCGCCGATGCGCACGCGGCCTTCGGCCACGATGCCGCGGCACTGGCGGCGCGACCCGAAGCCTTGGGAAAAGAGGAGGGTTTCGAGGTCCATCGGATGAGCTGAGTTGAAGCGCGCATTCTAGCAAGGCGCGCTTTCGTTCAGTCCGGGTGGGGCGCGGGACGGAAAGCGCCGTCCCCCGGCGGGACGGCGCAAGGGCAGTTACTGGACGACGCCGTTGCCATCATAAAGCGTGGCCGTCTGCGTGCCGTTGTTGGCGACCCAGACGAAGCCGTTCGGATTGAACGCGACGCCCCAGCTGTTTTTCAGATTCGGATCGGCGTGCGGCGCGGCGATGGCGCCGTCTGACACGACGATCGACGCCTTGAAGCGAGTGGGTGCCGGCATGTTGTCGTCGGACCCGCCGCACGAGACTAGGGCCGTCAGCATGACGAGCCCCGTCGCGCACACGGCGATACGACTCCGCAATCCGTTCAGCATGATGGTGACTCCTCGGCATGACGCCGTCAGTGGTTTCGTCACCTTCAAACGGATGAGCGCGAAGCGCTATTCCGGCGTTGTGGTTCGCAATCGGCGCGTCGTCCGAACTGCGCGGCGCGGATCAGTGAGCGTCGCCGCGTCCTTTCGATACCGTCGGCACGCCCCAGCCGAACAGCGTCAGATGCGTGTCGGTGGCGATCGGCGCGGCGGCGCGGTGGGCGCCGACGCTCCAGCGGCCGTCGAAGGTCATGGCGGGAACGACCGGCTTCGGGATGCCGCTGGCCTGCTGGAAGTACTCCGTATTGCTCTCGTTCTGCACCGCGAGCGCGCGCCGCAGACTGGCCTGCGCCTGCCCGTTGCGCGGATCGAGCGACACGGCGCGGCGCGCGTTGCGCAGCGCGCACGACGGTTCCTTGTTGGCAGCGCAGGTGCGCGCGGTCGCGATGGCGCTGTCGCGTGCGCGTTCCTGACGCGACAGGTCGGCCGAGAGTTGCTGGATCTCGGGACTGCGCGGCTGGTTCGCGTCGAGGGTGCGCAGATGCTTGCGCGCTGAGGCGAGATCGCGGCTGGCGAGCGCTTGCTGCGCCGCGATGATATTGCGCGCGATGGACGGCGATGGAGCCGACGCGACGGGCTTCGCGGGTTGCGCGGGCGGGGTCTGGGCGGCGATCGAGGGCGCTTTGGGTGGAGTGGCTTCGGGTTGGATCGGGCCGGCGGGGCGGGCGGTGAGGGTGGCGGTGTTCGGCGCTTTCGCCGCGTTCACGATGGGCGCCGGCTTTGGCGCTGCCGTGGCTGCGGTCGTGGTCGTGGTCGTCGCGGGCGTGACCGGACCGCTTGCCGAAGTGTTTGCGCCGGGCAGCGGGGTTAAGGCCGCGACTTCCCGAGGCGCTGGGCGCGCGGTGTTGGTCGTGTCGGACGATGGGTTTGTTGCTGCAATTGCGGGCGCGACCGGCGTTGACAGCGGCTTCGCGGCGGCAACTTGTTGAGGCGACGGACGCGCGGCACTGGTTGTGCCGGGAGTGCACGGCGCACTTGCCGACGCGTTCGCGCCGGGCACCGACTTCGCTGCTGCAACCTGTTGAGTCGACGGACGCGCCGCGCTCGTTGCGCCGGCCGACGGCTTTGTCACAGGCTCGCCTGCTGACGTCGTGGTCGATGCGATGACAGCCCCGACCGGCGCACTTGCCGCAGCGGTCGCGCCGACCGGCGGCTTCACGGCCGCAACTTCCCGGAGCGAAGAACCGGCTGCGCTTGCCATAACTGACGACGCGCCGCCTGCAGTCAGCGCCGCCGGCGCGCTTGCGGCCGTCGCTGCAACGGCTACCTCGCTGCGCGCCATCGCCGACGGCACCGAGTTGCGCGCCACGGCCGTCGGTGCGGATGCGGCCTGTCCCGGAGTCTTTCCAGCCTGTGCGAGCGCCTGCGTCGTGTCCGATTTTCGCGTAGCCGGCGGGCGGCTCGCTGTCGCCTGAGCCGCGGAGGCCGCCGGCACAGACGCCGGCGTCGAATCGGATCGGGAGCGGGACAGCGAAGCTTGCCGGGCGTCGCCAGCCCGGTCCGTTACCGGATTGCCGGAGTGAATCGTTCCTGCGGCGCTGAGCGTCGGGCGGGCTTGCGCCGGATCGGCGTCATCGTCCGAATGGACATACCAATATCCTCCGGCCGCCAGTCCGGCCACGACGCCGCCGACCAGCACCGCCGTGCTCGTCCGCGCGGGCTTGCGAGCCGAGGTGCGCGGCTCGTCGCCCGGCTCGGCGACGCTCGGATAGGACGTCACCATCTTGCGGCGCACGGCGCGCTTGAGCCAGTGCGTGTCGCGCAGGTCGACGATATCGAGCTGTCCGGGCGAGTCCGCGGGCTCGTCCGTGGCGGCGGCCGGCGCGGTTTCGGCGGCGGAAGTGAAGATCGCTCCCTGGCGATCGGCGCCGCACTGCGGGCACATGTCCTCGTCGGCACGCGAGAGGGTGTTGCAGCGAAGGCAGATGACGGAGTCGAGCGACAGCGAGTATTCGGTTCGATTCATGCCGCACCCCTGTTCGAATGTGGGTTCGATGCGTCGCGCGAGCGAGCCACGACATCGGCGGGTCCTGAGCAACCCGAATTTCGGGTGCCGCGCGGGCGGGCATCCTCGACATGCCCCGCGCGCGAAGGCTTCCTGACGCCTGGTGAAGGCCGCTCGAAAGCTCATTGTTTCGATCGCTGCAATGACCGTCTACGCGATTGCGCACATTTGTATGGCGATGGACCTAGGGGAAACACGCAAGACAGGAGTCGTGCCGAACCGATTGGCCATCTGGACGACTGTCGGAACCATGGGCGACGCATGACACTTCCTCATCGGACATGACGGGGTAATGAAGATGAGCACGGACGGTTTGAACATGGCAGCGCGACCGCTGCTCGTTGGCTTGCCCTTCTTCATGGGCGCGATCGAATACCTGCTGCGGTTGGCCCTGAAGCAGCCTGGCCAGAATGACTTCTTTCCCATCTCGCGGGTGGCTTCGGGCGTCAGTCCGAACGTCGGATTGACAAGCCTGAGCGGGATGCCTGGTCCGGATTCCGGACGAACGTCAGACGCACTCGTCAGGCGCGCCATCGTTGTCGCCAATCTGGGAGTTTTCGCGTCTCTGTTTGACGTACTGCTGTGGAGATACTTGCTCGTGGCCTCGTTTAGTCAGGAGGTCGGAGAAATCCTGCTCGTGCGGCCTTGGCGGAAATCTACGGCCTACTACGTACTGTCATTCGCCTTGAGCGAATTCAAAGCAAGGAACACAACATGTTGAACATCGCGCTGGGCTTCTTCCGGGAATATGCGCGAGTCATCTTTGGCTGCGCCTTCATGCAGTTCTGCGTGCCGGGACGGGTGGACTGGCTTTCTCGCATCGTGTTTCCGGACGAGCCCAACGCCGCGGCGAAGGGCAAGCCAGCGAGGGGTGTCATTGCGTCCTCGATGACGTCTTCGCGAGGCGCTGCACCGGGTGAAGGGGCGCTCGAACGCTGATGCGTGGTCATCGAGACGGAGTCGTCTGCCGTAGCGGGCTCGGTCTGCTGTCTCGAAATGGTCTTGAACCCGAGGCCTCAATGCAAAAAGCCGCTCCCAAGAGGAGCGGCTTTTTGCAGGATTCGTGGTGCCCAGGGCCGGAATCGAACCGGCACGCCTTGCGGCGGGGGATTTTGAGTCCCCTGCGTCTACCAATTTCACCACCTGGGCTTGCGTCGGACTTCGTCAGCCTTGAACGCCTCACGGAACTTCAACGCGAACGCAGGCCAATCGAGTCGGCGATTATGACCGAAAACACCGTCGCGGGCAAGCAGGATCGGCGCTGCCGTGCGCCGTCCCTGCTGAATCGATCACTGCGCCAGATAAACAAACGCGCCGTTCCTGATGACGCCCATGACACTCGCACGCTGATCCAGTCCCACATGATCCGTCGCGCTCGTGTTCACGACGCCATTCGGCACCACCAGTTCATGCGCGTGCTCGAGTTCCGAGCGCAGCGCCACGCGGAATTCCTTCGTGCCCGGCTTGCCGGCCTTCAACGCCCGCGCTACGGCGTCCTGCAGGCGCGGATACACTCCCGCCGCGTCGCCCGCGAACTGTGTCACCGAACCCTTGCCGTACTTCTCCTCATAGGCAGTGACGAAAGCCAGCGCCGCCTTCTTCGACGGATGATCCGCCGGCAGCGTCCGCGCGACGACCACCGGCTGCGTCGGGAACAGCGTGCCCTCCACGTCCTTGCCGCCGAGCTTGATGAACTCCGGCGTTGCGATGCCATGGGTCTGGTAGATCGCGCCCTTGTAGCCGCGTTCGACCAGCGTGCGCTGCGGCAGCACGGTCGGCGTGCCGGCGCCGGCGATCAGCACCGCATCCGGCTTCGCGGACATCAGCTTGAGGATTTGCCCGGTGACACTGGCGTCCGTGCGGTTGAAGCGCTCGCTCGCCACAATCCTGATATGTCGCAGCTCGGCGAACTTGGTGAATTCGCTGAGCCAGCTGTCGCCATAACTGTCCGCGAAACCAATGAAGCCCACCGTCTTCACCCCGTGGTTCGCCATGTAGCGGGTCATGACGTCGGCCATCGCGCGATCGGTCTGGGCCATCTTGAACGCCCAGACCTTCTTGCCTTCCTGCGGCTCCACGACCGACGCCGAGCCGATCAGCGTGATCATCGGCGTTTCATACTCCGCGACCGGGTCGAGCGCCGCGAGCGCCGCCGGCGTGATGTTCGGCCCGACGATCACATCGACCTTGTCTTCGGTGATCAGCTTGCGGATGTTGCGCACGGCCGCGCCCGGGTCCGAGCCGTCGTCGAGAATGATGTATTCCGCGTTCTGCCCGGCGATGGTCTTCGGCCACATCAGCATCGCGTTCTTGCTCGTGATGCCGATCGCGGCGGCGGGGCCGGTGCTCGACAGGTCGATACCCACTTTCAATTGCGCATGCGCGGCGGCGGCAACGGCCGAAACGGCGGCGCCCGCAATCAGCCGGCGCATGAACTTCGACAACGTCATTGGAAGGTCTCCAGGGAAGTGGCAATGATTTTTGTCGGCGGCAGGCGGCCGCCGCTTTATACAGCGTTCGTCACAGTTCGTAGCTTTCGTGATCGCCAGAGAGCGCCTGCTCGATCAGCTTGCGGTTGAGCGACGGCGACAGCAGTTCCACCAGCGTGTACACATAGCTGCGCAGATACGCGCCCTGCTTGAGCGCGAGCCGCGTGACGTTGGTGCCGAACAGATGACCGACCGGCATCGCGCGCAGATGCCGGTCACGCTCCGGATTGAACGCGATGTCCGCCATGATGCCCACGCCCAGTCCCAGTTCGACATAGGTCTTGATGACATCGGCGTCGATGGCTTCGAGCACGATGTCGGGCGTGAGGCCGCGCAGCTGGAACGCCTGATTGATCTTGGTGCGCCCGGCGAAGGACGCTTCGTAGGTGATGATCGGATATTGCGCGAGATCGTCGAGCGAGAGGAGCTTGCGCTCCAGCAGCGGATGATCCGGCTGCATGACGGCGAGATGCTGCCACTGGAAGCAGGGCAGCGACACGAGTTCCTTGTAGCTCGCGATCGCCTCGGTGGCGATGGCGATGTCCGCCTGATCGCGAATCACCATTTCGGCGACTTGGGTCGGGCTGCCTTGCAGAATCGAAAGGTGGACTTTCGGAAAACGCTTCTTGAACTCGGCGATGGCAGCGGGAAGTGAATAGCGCGCCTGCGTGTGGGTCGCGGCGATCACCAGGTTGCCCTGATCCTGCGCCGCGTAATCCTTACCGACGCGCTTCAGGCTCTCCACTTCCTGCAGGATACGTTCGACCGACGCCAGGATGATCCGCCCGGGCTCGGTCAGCGACCGGACGCGCTTCCCGTGGCGCGTGAAGATCTCCACGCCAAGCTCGTCTTCCAGCTCGATGATCGCCTTGGAGACGCCGGGCTGTGACGTATACAGCGCCTTTGCGGCTTCCGTGAGGTTGAAGTTCTGCCGGACGGCCTCGCGCACGAAGCGGAACTGATGCAGATTCATTTATAACCCAGCCGCATATCAAAGTAATTTTTCAGTCGTTTGCAATATATAGCAGGTTCTTTACTATCAGTCCAATTTTTCCAATATCCATATCTGTTTTCGTCATTTGCAAATGAGTGAACCGTCTGAACGACGGCCGCGACAGGAACTCAATGGATATTCGATGGATGAGACGCGCTGCGGAAACCTAGGCCGCAGCGTCTTTGACAAGAACATGGGGTCCCCGAATGTACCAATACGATCAGATCGACCAACGCATCGTCGACGAACGTGTCGAGCAGTACGCTGACCAGGTTCGTCGCCGTCTGTCGGGCGAATTGAGCGAGGAAGAATTCCGTCCGCTGCGTCTGCAGAACGGCCTGTACTACCAGCGTCACGCGTACATGCACCGGATCGCGATTCCATACGGCAACCTGCGCAGCGACCAGCTCCGCATGCTCGCGACCATCGCGCGCGAACACGACCGCGGCTACGGTCACTTCTCCACGCGCACCAACATCCAGTTCAACTGGGTCGAGCTCGAAGAAACGCCGGAAATCCTGCGCAAGCTCGCCTCGGTGCAGATGCATGCCATCCAGACCTCGGGCAACTGCATCCGCAACATCACCGCCGATCAATTCGCGGGCGTCGCGCATGACGAACAAGTCGATCCGCGTCCGTGGGCGGAAATCCTGCGCCAGTGGTCAACGTTCCATCCGGAATTCGCTTGGCTGCCGCGCAAGTTCAAGATCGCGGTGAACGGCTCGACGGAAGATCGCGCGGCCGTGCAGATCCACGACATGGGCGTCTATCTGAAGCTGAACGCGCAGGGCGAAGTCGTGATGGACATCCTCGCGGGCGGCGGACTTGGCCGTACGCCGATCGTCGGCGCGATCATCAAGCGCGATCTGCCGTGGCAGCATCTGCTCACCTATTGCGAAGCCGTACTGCGTGTGTACAACCGCTATGGCCGCCGCGACAACATGTACAAGGCGCGCATCAAGATCCTGGTGAAGGCGCTGTCGCCGGAGAAGTTCTCGAAGCAGGTCGAGGAAGAGTGGCAGCACCTGAAGGACGGCCCGTCGACGCTCACGCAGGACGAAGTGACGCGCGTGTCGGCGTTCTTCGCGCCGCCCGCCTACGAAAAGCTCGCGGACACCGACGCCTCTTATGAAAAGCATCTGATCGAAAGCAAGCCGTTCGCGCGCTGGGTCGAACGCAACGTGCGTCCGCACAAGGTGCCGGGCTATGCGTCGGTGACGCTGTCGCTCAAGCCGCAGCACATCGCGCCGGGCGACGCCACCGATCAGCAGATGGACGACGTCGCCACACTCGCCGACGAGTTCTCGTTCGGCGAAATCCGCGTGTCGCACGAGCAGAACCTGATCCTTGCGAACGTGAAGAAGCACGACCTGCACACCGTGTGGGAACGTGCGAAGGCGCTGGGTTTCGCAACGGCGAACGTGGGTCTGCTGACCGACATCATTGCGTGCCCGGGCGGCGATTTCTGCTCGCTCGCGAATGCGAAGTCGATCCCGATTGCACTGGCCATCCAGGACCGCTTCAACGATCTGGACTACGTGTACGACCTGGGCGACCTGTCGCTGAACATCTCGGGCTGCATCAACGCGTGCGGTCACCATCACGTGGGCAACATCGGCATTCTGGGCGTCGACAAGGACGGTTCCGAGTGGTACCAGGTGACGCTCGGCGGCGAGCAGAGCTCGGGCGCGACCGGCGCGCATCTCGGCAAGGTGATCGGCCCGTCGTTCTCGGCCGAGGAAATGCCCGATGTGATCTCGCAGGTGATCGACACCTTCGTCGACAACCGCGGCGAGGGCGAACGCTTCATCGAGACGTTCAACCGCATCGGCATCGCGCCGTTCAAGGAGCGCGTGTACGCATCGCGCCAGGCTCACGCTTAAGGATTCGCACATGACCTTGATTATCAAGAACCGCGCCATTGTCGAAGACGCCTTTGTCGTCGTGCGCGCGGCGGAAGACGGCACGCTGCCCGCCGTCGATGCGCTGCCGGCCGGCAAGATCATCGTGCCGTTCGCGCTGTGGAAGGAACACAAGGCGGCGATCGTCGCGACGCGTGCCAAGGATGACATCGGCGTGTGGCTCGCGCCGGACGACGAACCCGCCGACCTCGTCGCGGACTTCGGCCAGTTGAACGTGATCGCGGTGGATTTCCCCGTGTTCCGCGATGGCCGTGGTTTCTCCATCGGCCGCTTGCTGCGCGAGCGCTATCAGTGGACCGGCGAACTGCGCGCGATCGGCGATGTGTTGCGGGATCAGGTCGCGTTTCACGCGCGCTGCGGCTTCGACGCCTTCGCCGTGCGCGCCGACAAGGACATTCACGACGCGCTCAATGCGTTCGGCGAATTCACGGAGCTGTATCAGGGCGCAACCGACAATCCCGAACCGCTGTTTCGCCGTCGCGCGGCATTGATCGCGACTCTCGGAGCGTAAGGCATGACCCCTGAATTGCAAGCCAAGGTTGAACGCCTCGACGCGCTGCTCGATTCGATCGCAGCGCGCCACGAGCGCGTCAAGCTAGCCAGCAGTCTCGCCGCCGAAGATATGGTGCTAACGCACGCCATCCTGTCGCGCGGCGTGAAGATCGGCATCTTCTCGTTGAACACGGGCCGCCTGCATGCGGAGACGCTCGGCATGCTCGATACCGTCAAGCAGCGCTATGGCTACGGCATCGAGCAGTTCCTGCCGCAACAGGACGCCGTCGATGCCTATGTGCGCGATCACGGCCTCAACGCTTTCTACGAAAGCATTGATTTGCGCAAGAGCTGCTGCCATATCCGCAAGGTCGAGCCGCTCAATCGTGCGCTGTCTGACGTGTCCGCATGGGTAACGGGTCAGCGCCGCGAGCAGTCGGTCACGCGCGCCGAACTGCATGAGGAAGAGCACGACGAACCGCGCAACATCACGAAGTTCAATCCGCTCGCGGACTGGACCGAAAGCGATGTGTGGGATTACCTGAAGGCCTTCGACGTGCCAGTGAATCCGCTGCATGCGCGTGGTTATCCGAGCATCGGCTGCGAACCCTGCACGCGCGCCGTGCGTCCCGGCGAGGACAGCCGGGCGGGCCGCTGGTGGTGGGAGTCACGCGATACGAAGGAATGCGGTCTGCACATCACGAACATCAAGATCGTCGAGGAAGCACCGAGCTCGGCGATCCAAGGCGCGTAAGTCAACAAGACGCCGCATCAAACCCAGTCACCGAACGCAGCGCTTCAAGAAAGCTCAAGCGCCGCCAAAACAAGGATCGAGAACATGAGCACGACGCTCGACTCAACCGTCAACGCGCCGGTCGTCAACCAGGCGACGCGCATGGATCACCTGGATTGGCTCGAAGCCGAGTCGATCCACATCATTCGCGAACTGGTCGCCGAATGCAGCAAGCCCGCGCTGCTGTTCTCGGGCGGCAAGGATTCGGTGGTCGTGCTGGCGCTCGCGCTGAAGGCATTCGGACTCGGCGCGAACCGCAAGACGTCGCTGCCGTTCCCGCTCGTGCATATCGACACCGGCCACAACTTCCAGGAAGTGATCGACTTCCGCGACCGCCGTGCAGCCGAGATCGGCGCCGAGCTGGTGGTGGGCCACGTCGAGGATTCCATCAAGAAGGGCACCGTGCGCCTGCGCCGCGAGACCGATTCGCGCAATGCCGCGCAAGCGGTGACGCTGCTCGAGACCATCGAGGAATACGGCTACACGGCGATGATCGGCGGCGCGCGCCGCGACGAAGAGAAGGCCCGCGCGAAAGAGCGCATCTTCTCGTTCCGCGACGAATTCGGCCAGTGGGATCCGAAGGCGCAGCGCCCGGAACTGTGGAGCATCTATAACGCGCGCCTGCATGCGGGCGAGCATCTGCGCGTGTTCCCGATTTCGAACTGGACCGAACTCGACATCTGGCAATACATCGCGCGCGAAAAGCTCGAACTGCCGTCGATCTACTACGCGCATGACCGCGAGATCGTGCGCCGCAACGGCCTGCTCGTGCCGGTGACGCCGCTCACGCCGGTGCGCGACGGCGAAACGGCCGAGGTCGCGCAAGTCCGCTTCCGCACCGTCGGCGACATCAGCTGCACCTGCCCGGTGGCGAGCGACGCCGATGACGTCGAGAAGATCATCGCGGAAACGGCCGTGACGGAAATCACGGAACGCGGCGCGACACGGATGGACGACCAGGCGTCGGAAGCCGCGATGGAACAGCGCAAGAAGCAAGGTTATTTCTAAGCGACACGCCCCAAGGACGAACGAATCATGAGCATCTATCAAGCAGAAGACCTGGGCGTGTTGCGCTTCATCACGGCGGGCAGCGTGGACGACGGCAAGAGCACGCTGATCGGCCGCCTGCTGTACGACAGCAAGGCGGTATTGTCGGACCAGCTTTCGGCGATTTCGCGCGCTAAGAACAAGCGCACGGTCGGCGATGAGATCGATCTGTCGCTGCTGACGGACGGGCTCGAAGCCGAGCGCGAGCAGGGCATCACCATCGATGTCGCATACCGCTATTTCGCGACGGCCAAGCGCAAGTTCATCATCGCCGATACCCCCGGCCACGAGCAGTACACGCGCAACATGGTGACGGGCGCATCGACCGCGCATGCGGCGATCATTCTCGTCGACGCAACGCGCGTCACGCTCGAGAACGGCGTCGCGCAACTGCTGCCGCAGACCAAGCGTCACAGCGCGATCGTCAAGCTGCTCGGCCTGCAGCATGTGATCGTCGCGATCAACAAGATGGACCTGATCGAATACAGCGAAGCCCGTTTCAACGAGATCCGCGATGCCTACGTCGCGCTCGCGCGCCAGCTCGGCATCGCTGACGTGCGCTTCGTGCCCGTCTCGGCGCTGAAGGGCGACAACATCGTGTCGGCGAGCGAGCGCATGCCCTGGTATGCGGGCGAGCCGCTGCTCGACCTGCTGGAGTCGCTGCCGGTCGCGCAAGCGAGCGATCAGGCGCTGCGTTTCCCGGTGCAGTGGGTCGCGCGCCAGGACGGCTCGCAGGCCGACGACTTCCGCGGCTACATGGGCCGGGTCGAGGCGGGCGAGGTGCGCGTGGGCGATGCGATCGCCGTACTGCCGGCCAACCGCGAAGCGACGGTCGCCGAGATCATCGCCCCGGTGCCGGGCGGCGTGGCGCCGGTGGATCGCGCGTTCGCGGGCCAGACGGTGACGATCCGAATGGCGGAAGACGTCGACGTGTCGCGCGGCGATACCTTCGTCCCGCTGACGCAGAAGGTCGAGCCGGCGAAGAAGCTCGAAGCCGATCTTTGCTGGTTCGACGAAGAGCCGCTCTCGTTGCAGCGCAAATACTTGCTGAAGCAGACGACCAACACGGTGTTCACGCGCATTGGCGCGGTGAAGCAGGTGCTGGACGTGCATACGCTGTCGCATTCGGTGGATCGCGGCACGCTCGCGATGAACGATATCGGCCGCGTGGCGCTGACGTTGCAGAAGCCGCTCGTCGCGGACGAGTACGATACGCATCAGGGCACCGGCGCGTTCGTGCTGATCGACGAAGCGACGCATCACACGGTCGCGGCCGGTATGATTCGTGCGATTTCCGCATGAGGATGCTGAACGCGTGAGTTCAACGATGAAAGCTATGGGTAAGGTCTATCTGATCGGAGCGGGGCCGGGGGCGGCGGATCTCATCACCGTGCGCGGCATGCGTCTGCTCGAACAAGCGGATGTGGTGCTGCACGACGCGCTGATCGAGTCGGCGATGCTTGACTATGCGCCCAACGCGAAGAAGATCGCCGTCGGCAAGCGCTGCGGCCAGCGTTCGACGGCCCAGCATTTCATCAACAAGCAGATCGTCGATGCCGCGCTGGAGCATGGTCTGGTCGTGCGCCTGAAGGGCGGCGATCCAATGCTTTTCGGCCGCGCCGACGAGGAAATGCGCGCGCTGGAGGCGGCCGGTGTCGAGTATGAGGTGGTGCCGGGCATCACGGCGGCCCTGGCGAGCGCGGCGTCGCTGAAGCGCTCGCTGACCTTGCGCGGCGTATCGCGCAGCGTGGCCTTGGCGACGCATTCGCGCGCCGCGGACAGCGAGGATATCCGCGAGCAGGCGCAGGCGGATTCGCTGGTGTTCTATATGGGCCGCGACAGCGCGCCGGAAATCGCCCAGCAATTGATCGATGCGGGGCGTCCGGGCGCGACGCCGGTGGCGATCGTCGAGGCGTGCAGCACGGCGCGTGAACGCACGCTGACGTTGACGCTCGCGCAGATGGCGTTGGGTGAAGCGCAGGAATGGCTGGATCCGACGCAGCCGAGTTTGCTGATGATTGGTGAGGCGTTTCGCGAACGGACGGCGGTGAAGCCGAAGGTGCATTTGAAGGGGATGCAGGCGGCGGCTTGATGCAGTTGTTGGTCGAGCAGGGAACAGAAGCGCACTGGAGACGGTGCGCTTTTTTGTTGGGCGGGGAGGTCAGAGTTGCACTAGTTCGAGTTGCTTCCTCTTTGCGTTGTCGGCGAGAAGGATGTCGAGGGTGGCGATTGATCTCGCGTTGCAATCCAGCGCTGTCGCGAGATGCAGTGCATCGCCCGCACGCAAGCGGGTGGACGCGTCGAGCGCCAGAACGGCCGCATGACGAAATACAGACGGCTTGATGGGAGTCAGTCGTAGGTCCTTCGCGCACAGCCGTTCAAAAGCATGCCATGCGGCAGATGATTCCTCATCAGTGATCTGACCGGTCCGCCGTTTGATGCCCAGCGCACTGGCAAACTCGGTTGCGCACCAGGCCCCAGAAATCAGGCTGTCCTTGACAGAGAAGTACCAATTCGAAACCGCAGCAGTCATGCGTTCTATCGCGCAAAGCGCGACTAGAACACTGGTATCGACATAAACCATCAGTAGCGCGCCTCACGCCGAAGTTCGTCGATGACCGATTCAGTCATCGGCATGCGATCGCGTGTTTGCGCGATTTCTCTTATGAAGGCCTCGCGATCCCAGTTACCGGGGTGGAGGCAGATGCCACCGTCGACGGTCAGATTCGCCTGAATGTGATCGCCTTCAGACATCCCGGCATGGTGAAGGTATTCAGCGGGGATACGCACGGCGAGGCTATCGCCCCATCTGGCAATGAGCAGGTTCATGTCGAGTTCTCCTTGGTGTACCGATAAGTACCTTGACTGTAGCCGCGACGATGCAAGGCGAGAATTCGGCCGAATGGCCAGTGCTGTAGCACTCATCCGTCATCCGGCCGCGCTTGCGCCTTTTACTTCCAGCGTGATGCCGAGCAAGCGCCGAAGCAGCCAGCGGTCTTGCGTGAGCAGGCCGTTCAGTCAGCCGCGCTTCGACCCGCCTCAATCCACGTCGCAATTGCCGGATGTCTTCTTGCATTCGCACCATGTCTTCCGACTGCCGACTCAAGCAGCCAGCCTCGTCGTGGCCGTTGTGCACTGAAACCCCCGCCTGGCTCAAACGCGCGAGCTCTCACCGATAGAGGTAAGCGAGCGATTGCACCAATGCGAATGTGATCGCCGCAAGGACCAGGAGGCCATAGTTGTCTTGCAGAAAGAAGATGAGGGAAGCCACGTCGTCAGCCGTTTCAGTTCGATCAGGCCCGATGCCCAGTCACCCGAACGCGCCGAGCCTGATAGACAAACCGCGTCATTCAAGCAACCAAGCCTGTCAGAAAAGGCACTGCCTGTGAATGAATGCCATGCTAAACCGGACGCTTCCTAAAGCCCACTGGATCAATCCGATCCTTCCGTCTTGAAATTATGTTTCTGCGTTGTCCGCCCAGTTGCCGCCTCGTTGCGAGGACGGCCGGCTTACTTCCCCACCTGCCTCAAGCAATATCCCGCGACCGCGTCCAGCACCGCATCGTCCTCACCGACAGCCGTCGCGCATGCAATGGTCACATCGGGATGCGCCGCCTGACACCGCGCGACGATTTCCGGCAGATCCTTGCGCACATGCCCGCCTTGCCCGAAGAACACCGGCACGACGGTGATCGCATCGCAGCCGTCAGCCACCTGCGACGCCACCGCCGCCGGCAAGTCCGGCGTCATCAGTTCGAGGAAAGCGAGCGCGACCGGCTCGCCACGCGCCGCGCGCAGCTTCGCCGCGAGCCGCTCGAACGGCTCGGCCCAGCGCGGATCGCGCGCGCCGTGACCGAACAGGATGATGCCGTGCTTGTCCATCGTGCGCTCCCGAGGAAACCGAGCGGTCAGTGCCGCTCCACCCACTTCAAGCCAAGCAATCCGACGGCCAGATAGGCGAGGGCGGGCACGGCCGCGGTGATCGGCGCGGGCCAGGTATTCAGATTGCCGATGTGCGAGAACAGCGTGTTGAACAGCTGGAAGCTCATGCCGATCATGATGCCGCCGAACACCTTCACGCCGACCACGCCGGCACGCGTATGCAGGTAGGCAAACGGCAACGACAGGATCAACATCACGAACACGGCGAACGGATAAAGGATCTTGCGCCAGAACGCGATCTGATAGCGCTGCGTGTCCTGATGATTTTCCGTCAAGTGCTGGATATAGCGGAACAGGTTGAACATCGACATGCGGTCCGGCGACACCAGCAGCACCGACAGGATCTGCGGCGTCAGTTCCGAGCGCAGCGAGTATTCGGGCAGCGTCGTCTGGACCGCGCGATACACCGGGTTCAGCGTATCGCCGGGATTCACGGCCTGAGGCGGCGCGGCGGAGAGTTGCGTGTCGGTCACGCCGGTCAGCTTCCAGTGGCCCGGCGGCTCGTACACACCGGTCTTCGCGATGCGCACGTTGGTCAGGCGGAACTTGCCGTCGAACTCGTAGATGCGCACATTGGCGATGGACGTATCCGGATTCAGCGTGCCGACGTTGACGAAGCGCGTGACCTGTTCGCCGTTTTCCTTGGCGGTCAGCGTGTCCTTCACCCACACGCCGGACTGGAAGTTCGACGATACCGACGAACCGAGCGCCTCGAGCCGCACGCGCTCGGACAACTGGTCGGTGTACGGTCCCACCACTTCGCCGATCAGATACGTGACGAGCACGAGCGGTATGCCGATCTTCAGCAGCGAACGCAGCGCGGCGCCGGTCGAGAGCCCGGAGACGCGGAAGATCGTGAACTCGGATGCCGCCGCCATCTGCGCGAAGACGTAGATGGCCGAGATGAGCGCGGCGACCGGAATGATTTCGTAGAAGCGCGAGGGCGTCTGCAACGCGACGCGCAGCACCGCGAGCGGAAACTTGTAGTTGCCGTGGCCGACCGTGTTTAGCTCGTTGATCAGGTCGAAGAAGAAGAACAGGCCGGAAAACGCGAACAGGATGAAGATGAACGCGAGGTAGATCTGGCGCGCGAAGTATCGTTCGTAGATGCGCATGGGTTCAGGCTCCCTTCGAACGCGTCAGGGACGACAGCCTGAAGAGCGGCCGGTTGCGGATCCGCAGCCAGAAGATGAACGCGACCAGCGCGCCCACGATCACGTGCAAGCCCACCAGCCCCACGCCGAAGGACACCTTGCCCTGCTCGATCCACGATTGCACGACGTTCAGCAGGTTCGAATAAGTGAGGTAGATGAGCACGGCCATCACGAGGTTGATGGTGCGGCTGCGGCGAGGATTCTGGTAGGAAAGCGGAATGGCGAGCAGCATCAGGTTGATGGCGATGAGCGGCAGCCCCGCGCGCCAGGCGAATTCCGCGAGATTGTCCTTGGTGGGCGCGGCCAGCAGGTCGGGTGTCGAGATGCCGGTGGTGCTCGGCGTGTTGACGACCTGGTGGCCCATGATCTTCACGCCGTAGCGCTCGAACTCCATGATGCGGAAGTTCGGCTGGCCGGGTTCGCCGTCATAGCGGCGGCCGTTGTCCAGCACGATGAAACGATCGCCGTCGCCGCGCGTTTCCGTGTGACCCGTCTGCGAAACGATCACGTTGACCTTGCCGCCTTCCGTGCTGGTGACGAACACGTTCTGCACCTGGGCCTGGTCCGGCGACATCTTCTCGATGAAGAACACGCGGTGGCTCGACGGCGATTCGCGGAACTGGCCGGGCGCCAGCAAGGACACTTCGTCGCGTTGCTGGAAGCGCGCCTTGATCAGCTTGCTCTGCTGGTTGGACCAGGGCCAGCCGACGAACGCGAAGAACATGATGAGGATGATGATCGGCGTGGAGAACACGGCGACCGGCTTGATGAGCTGGGTCTGACTCACGCCCGAGGCGAGCCACACGACCATTTCGGAATCGCGATACCAGCGCGTCAGCACGAACAGGATGGAGACGAACAGCGTCACGATCAGCATGACCGCGAGATAGCCGATGACGGTCAGCCCGATCAGCACGACGACGTCCTTCGGGTCGATCTGACCTTGCGCCGCGAAGCCGACGATGCGGATCATCATCGTCGTGAGCATGATCGTGAGCAGCACCATGAACACGGCGCCGGCCGTGTACGCGAGTTCGCGCTGCAGGGAGCGTTCGAAGATCATTGAATTTTGCTTAAGACTGGCGGCGATGCGGAATCACGCACGCACCTCTTCGGCAGACGGGAAGGGGTCTTGCTTACCCTCACGCCGCAAACCGGTGACTGCCGCGGAAAAAATAGCGGATAATTGCGGCTTTCATCCTTCAGCCAAGATTTTATCCGAGGATAAGCGCGATGGACTTTAGCATAAAAGCCTGTGATTGGAGCGAAGGCGAGGCAAATGGTTTCCTTACCGGAAAGTCGGATGTCATCGTCCTCGGCATCTTCGAAGCGCAGTCGCTCACGGGCGCCGCGCGCGACATGGATGTCGCGACCAAGGGCCTGATTTCGCGCATCGTCAAGGCCGGCGACATGAGCGGCCGCGCAGGCACCACGCTGCTCGTGCCCGAAGTGACGGGCATCGGCGCCTCGCGCGTCTTGCTCGTAGGCCTCGGCAAGCAGGACGCCTTCACGCAGAAAGCCTACGGCGAAGCCGTGCGCGCCGCATGGCGCGTGCTGCTCGGCGCGAAGATCGGCCAGGCCACCTTCACGCTCGCGCAATTGCCGATCCAGGAACGCAGCGGCGACTGGGCCGTGCGCGCCGCCATCCTCGCGCTGCGCGAACTGACCTACAAGTTCACACAGATGAAGAGCAAGCCGGACACCACGCCGCGCGCGCTCAAGAAGGTCGTGTTCAGCGTCTTCAGCGCCGACGAGAAGGCCGCGAAGGCCGCGTTGAAGCACGGCTTGGCCATCGCCAACGGCATGGATCTCACGCGCGATCTCGGCAACCTGCCGCCCAACGTCTGCACGCCCACGTATCTCGGCCAGACCGCGAAGAAACTCGGCCGCGACTGGAAGCTCAAGGTCGAGGTGCTCGGCCAGAAGCAGATCGAGGCGCTCGGCATGGGGTCGTTTCTCTCGGTGGCGAAGGGTTCGGTCGAGCCGCCGCAGTTCATCGTCATGCATTACCAAGGCGCGGGCGACACCGCCAAGGCGAAGGGCAAGAACGCGCCCATCGTGCTGGTCGGCAAGGGCATCACGTTCGATTCGGGCGGCATCTCGATCAAGCCCGGCGAAGCCATGGACGAAATGAAATATGACATGTGCGGCGCGGGTTCGGTGTTCGGCACCATGCGCGCCGTGGCCGAGATGGGCCTCAAGCTCAATGTGATCGGCGTGGTGCCGACCTGCGAGAACATGCCCGCGGGCAATGCGCTCAAGCCGGGCGACATCGTCACCGCGATGAACGGCACGACCATCGAAGTGCTCAACACCGACGCCGAAGGCCGCCTGATCCTGTGCGACGCGCTCACCTATGCGGAACGCTTCAAGCCGTCCGCCGTGATCGACATCGCGACGTTGACGGGCGCGTGCATCATCGCGCTTGGCCATCACAACACGGGCCTGTTCGCAAAGGACGACGCGCTCGCCGGCGAACTGCTCGACGCGTCGCGCGAGGCGGTCGATCCGGCCTGGCGCCTGCCGCTCGACGACGAGTACCAGGATCAGCTGAAGTCCAACTTCGCGGATCTGGCGAACATCGGCGGACGTCCGGCGGGCAGCGTGACGGCGGCATGCTTCCTGTCGCGTTTCGCGTCGAACTATCCGTGGGCGCATCTCGATATCGCCGGGACCGCGTGGAAGAGCGGCGCCGCGAAGGGCGCGACGGGCCGGCCGGTGCCGTTGCTCGCGCAGTTCCTGATCGACCGCGCCGGCGCGTGATGCAGGCATGACGCACGTATGACGCGCATCGACTTCCATACGAACGTGGGCGATCCGCTCGCGTACGCCTGCCGCCTCGCGCGCAAGGCGTACCTGAGCGGCAAGCCGCTCGTGGTGCTCGCCGAGCCCGCGCGGCTCGCCGCCTTCGACGAGCAATTGTGGACCTTCCAGCCGCTCGAATTCGTGCCGCACTGCATGGCGAAGAGTCCGCTCGCGCAGGACACGCCGGTCGTGCTGACCTCGAATCTCGACGAAGCGCCGCATCATCAGGTGCTGGTGAATCTCGGCGCGCCGATGTCGGCGCAGTTCGCGCGCTTCGAGCGGCTGGTGGTGATCGGCGGCAGCGCGGGCGGGGAACTGGCGGCGGGGCGTGAGCGTTATCGCTTCTATCGCGACCGGGGCTATGCCATCGAAACGCACAATCAAGCCAATCAGGGCGGTTGAGCGAACAGAGTGGCCGCGCTGGGCTGGTTAAGCTCTGCCCGGTACACCACGCCTTGCATACAGACGCGGCCGCGCCCGCCGCGCCCGCCGCGCTCAAGAGGAGACCCCTTTCCATGACGGACAAGCCGCAATCCTTCGATCCCTCCATTCCCGTCCTCACCGACGTCGTCGTGCCCGGCAGGCCGGAGTACGCGCGCGCGCCGTCGGCCAATCTCGCGATCGAATACGACGCGGAGCAGATCGCCGGACAATTGCGCGGGCGCTTCACGAACTTCCTGACGGGCGATGCCCGCGCGCTGATCGAGGAGCGCTGCCGCGAAGTGCTGCGCGAGCACTCGGTCCAGCTCGTCTCCGCCATCACGCGCGAAGTGGCGACGGCGCTCGAGAGCCACATGAGCGAATGGGTGCGCGAGGCGGTGGAAATCGAGTTGCGCCGTCAGCACGGCGAGTGAAGGGCGCACGCGCCGGTCAGCGCAGCGAGAGGATCCAGTCGGCGAGCGCCGCCGCCTGATCCGGTGAAATCTGCGTGTTGGCGGGCATCGGCACCGGGCCCCACACGCCCACGCCGCCTTCCATGATGCGGCGCGCGAGCATGCCGCGCGCGCCTTCGACTTGCGCATACTTGTGCGCCACGCTGTCGAACGACGGCCCCATGAAGTTGCGCGAGACCGAATGGCAGCTCATGCAGTTGCGGCTTTGCGCGAACGCGAGCATCGAGGCGCTGTCGTTCTGCGCGCAGGCCACGCCGCACACGCTCCACCACACCAGTCCCGCAACGACGCCCCTGAGCTGTGCTTTCATGTGGTCTCCCCCGATGCACGCGCACGCTTCACGTTGTCGCGCATTATAGGAGACATGGCGTGCGGCACGCGGAATGCACAAGGGGCGCCGCTGCGCCCCTTGTGCATGATCCATCCGGGCGTTTCGACGCGCGTATCAGCCCGTCACTGCGCCCTTGTTGGCCGGCTGCGCCAGCGCCGCGAACTTCGCCAGCACACCGCGCGTGTACTTCGGCGCCGGCTGCTTCCAGGCGGCGCGGCGGCGCGCGAGTTCGGCATCGTCCACGTTCAGTTGCAGCAGCAGCTGGTGCGCGTCGATGGTGATCGAATCGCCTTCCTGCACCAGCGCGATGGTCCCGCCGGCATACGCTTCCGGCGCCACGTGCCCGACCACCATGCCCCACGTGCCGCCGGAGAAACGGCCGTCGGTGATGAAGCCCACTGACTCGCCCAGTCCCTTGCCGATGATCGCCGAGGTCGGCGCGAGCATCTCCGGCATGCCCGGCCCGCCCACCGGCCCGAGATAGCGCAGCACGAGGATGTCGCCGGCCGTGATCCGGTCGGCGAGGATCGCGTCCATGGCGCTCTGCTCGTCGTCGAACACGCGCGCGGGACCGGTGATGACCGGATTCTTGAGGCCCGTGATCTTCGCGACCGCGCCGTCTTCCGCGAGATTGCCGCGCAGGATCGCCAGGTGGCCTTGCTTGTAGAGCGCCTGCGCGATCGGGAAGATGACCTTCTGGTCGGCGCGCGGCTTGGCCGGCACGTCTTTCAGCTCTTCGGCGATCGTGCGGCCCGTGATCGTCATGCACTCGCCGTGCAGGAGACCGGCATCGAGCAGGATCTTCAACACTTGCGGAATGCCGCCGGCCTTGTGGAGATCGGTCGCGACATACTGGCCCGACGGCTTCAGATCGCAGATCACCGGCACTTTCTTGCGCATGCGCTCGAAGTCGTCGATGCTCCATTCCACCTCCGCCGCGTGCGCAATCGCCAGATAGTGCAGCACGGCATTGGTGGAGCCGCCCGTCGCCATGATGAGCGCGACGGCGTTCTCGATCGACTGCTTCGTGATGATGTCGCGCGGCTTCAGATCCTTCTTCACGGCCTCGACCAGCACGCGCGCCGATTCAGCGGCGGAGTCGACCTTTTCCTGATCGGGATTTGCCATCGTCGATGAATACATCAGCGACATGCCGAGGGCCTCGAACGACGAGCTCATCGTGTTGGCCGTGTACATGCCGCCGCACGAGCCCGTGGACGGGCACGCGTTTTTCTCGACGCCCTTGAAGTCTTCCTCGCTCATGCGGCCCGCGGTGAATTCGCCGACCGCCTCGAACGACGACACGATGGTCAGGTCGCGGCCCTTCCAGTTGCCCGGGCGGATGGTGCCGCCGTACACGTAGATGGACGGCACGTTCATGCGCGCCATGCCGATCATGCCGCCCGGCATGTTCTTGTCGCACCCGCCGATCACCACGACGCCGTCCATCCACTGTCCCTGCACGGCGGTCTCGACGCAGTCGGCGATCACCTCGCGCGACACCAGCGAGTACTTCATGCCTTCGGTGCCCATCGACATGCCGTCCGAAATGGTCGGCGTGCCGAAAATCTGCGGATTGGCGTCGGCCTTGCGGATCGCCTCGATGGCCGCGTCGGCCAGCGGTTGCAGGCCGGCATTGCACGGTGTGATGGTGGAATGCCCGTTGGCGACGCCGATCATCGGCTTGTCGAAGTCGGCTTCCTGATAGCCGAGGGCGTAATACATCGAACGGTTGGGCGAGCGCGCGACGCCCTGGGTGATGTTCTTCGAGCGGCGATTGAAGGCCATGGTGTGCTCCTGAGGGGGACTTTTTGGTCTAGTCCGGCAAGCATGCGACTCGCGCGATGTATCTGTCCAATATATTATTCACGGCTGATAAGGTCGCAAAACATATCAATGGACCCGCGCACCCCGTCTTTCGACTTGCGCCTCTTGCGCTACTTCGTCACGGTCGCCGAGGAGATGCACTTCGGCCGCGCCGCCGCGCGCTTGGCCATGACCCAGCCGCCGCTCTCGCAGGCGATCCGCGGGCTGGAGGAGGCGCTTGGCGTCGCCTTGTTCGTGCGGACGAAACGGAGCGTGGAACTGACGCCGGTCGGCAAGGATCTGCTGCCCGAGGTGCGGCGCCTGCTCGCGTCGGCGGATGCGCTGCGCCCGCTGGCGCAGTCGCTGGCGCGCGGCGAGGCGGGCGTGCTGTCGCTCGCGTTCGTCTCCACGGCCGACTACGGCTTGCTGCCCGCGCTGCTGCACGCGTTCGGCGCGCGCCATCCGGGCGTCCGGCTGCAACTCACCGAAGCCACCAGCGACGTGCAGATCGAGGAACTGGTCGCCGGCCGCATCGACGCCGGACTCGTCATTCCGCCGCTGCCGGCGCGCCATGCGGGCGCGCTGTCGTATCTGCCGGTGGCGCGCGAGCCGCTGGTCGTCGCGATGCCCGCCGCGACCGCGCGCGAACTCGGGCAGGGCGAGCTGGAGTGGGCGGACACGCGCGTCGAGCTGGGCGCGCTGGCCGCCGCGCCGCTCATCGTGTTTCCGCGGCGGCTTGCGCCCGGCCTGTACGACAGCATCATGGGCTGCTACGGCGCTGCCGGCCTGACGCCGCGCATCGGCCAGGAGGCCATTCAGATGCAGACCATCGTGAGCCTGGTCTCGGCGGGCATGGGGGTCGCGCTCGTGCCGCGTTCGCTGCGGCATCTGCGGCGCACGGGCGTCGTGTACCGGCCGTTGCGCGCGCCGGAGGACCCGGCGATGCTCGTCGAAACCGGGCTCGTGTGGCGCGCGGCAGAAGTGAGCCCGGTGCTGGCCGGCTTCATCGACATCGTCCGTTCGCGGGCGCAGGGCGCCGGTTCTGTATGATGCGGCCTTGAGGTTCGCTCGAGGCCCCCTCGAAGTCCGTCAGCTCTTTGACATCAGCATGCTCATACATCCCAATTTCGATCCCGTCGCCATCCATCTCGGACCGCTCGCCGTACGCTGGTATGGCCTCATGTATCTCGTGGCCTTCGTGTCGGCCATTGTCATCGGGCGGCTGCGTCTGCGCCTGCCCTATGTGTCGCGCCAGGGCTGGACCGCGAAAGACATCGACGACATGCTGTTCTACGGCGTGCTCGGAACGATTCTCGGCGGCCGCATCGGTTATGTGATTTTCTACAAGGCGAGTTACTACGCCGCGCATCCGCTCGACATCTTCAAGGTGTGGGAAGGCGGCATGTCGTTCCACGGCGGCTTCCTCGGCGTGACGCTCGCCATGGTGCTGTTCGCGTGGCAGCGCAAGCGCACCTGGCTGCAAGTGACCGATTTCGTCGCGCCGATGGTGCCGCTCGGACTCGCGGCGGGGCGTCTCGGCAACTTCATCAACGGTGAACTGTGGGGCCGCGTGACGGACCCGAACGCGCCGTGGGCGATGCTGTTCCAGAACTCGACCAACGACGACGCCGTGTGGCTCTCGAAGAATCCGCAACTGGACGCGCAATACCATCTCACCGAGATTTTCCAGCGCTATCACATGCTGCCGCGTCATCCGTCGCAACTGTACGAGATCGCGCTGGAAGGGCTGGTGCTGTTCATCCTGATCTGGACGTTCTCGCGCAAGCAGCGGCCTGTCGGCGCCGTGTCCGCGCTGTTTCTGATCGGCTATGGACTGGCGCGCTTCACGGTGGAATTCGCGCGCGAGCCGGACGACTATCTCGGCTTGCTCGCATTCAATCTCTCGATGGGCCAGTGGCTCTCGCTGCCGATGATCATCGCCGGCGTGCTGATGATGGTGTGGGCGTACAAGCGCAATCTGCGCCTTCCGCCCGAATCCGCGCAGGCCTGACTGAGATGCGGGGCGCGAGCGCCCCGCGTACCGCTTACCGCCCCATCTGCACGGAGCCGTTCACATCGACGGTCACGGTCGTCGTGCCGGCTTCCATCGCGATGGGCGCGGCCATCTTGGCATCGGCGCTCATCGCGCGTGACTGCATCATCATGACCGGGCGTGGCTGAACGCCGCTGTGTCCGATGTTCACTTCCCTGATCGAGAAGTTGCTGTAGCCGAACGACTGCGCGGCGGTTTGCGCCTGCTTGCGGAACGAGTCGATGGCCTGCGTCACGAGTTTCTGCTCGGCCGCGCGCTGTGCTTCCGGCGACAGCGAGAAGGCCACGCTGCCCACTTGCATCGACGCACTCATCCGGCCGGCGAGCTTCGAGGCCGCCGCGAAGTCATGCGATTCGAGCACGACTTCCGTGCGGCCGCGCCAGGCGGAAATCTTGCCGTCGCGATCGGTGGACGGATACACGGTGAACGAACCGCTCCTGGCCGTCACGCCGTCGACGCCCCGTGCCTCGCGCAAGGCCGACTCGGCGCGCTGATTGAGCGTGTTGGTGAGGGAGGAGGGATCGGCGGCTTCCTGTTCGTAGAACAGCGTGATGGTCACGACATCCTGCGCCACCTGCGCGCTCGATTGCGCCGACAGTGACAGCACGCCCGCGGGCTGCTGATTGATCACCGTCTGCGCGGCGGCGGATTGAGAGAAGGTGAACGCGGCGCCGGACATCGCGAGCAGGGCGAGGGCGGCGGCAGTTTTCTTGTAGGTCATCGAAGGCTCCAGACGCAAAGGCAATCACGTATTGCGTCGCATGATGTGCGACGGCCTTTAGGCGGCACCCGTGCGTCGTAAGTTCCTTGTTAGACGAGACGCTCGGTAATGAAGCGCCATTGCGCATCGGTGACGGGCGTGATCGAAAGACGATTGCCGCGTGCGAGTACCTGCATGTCCGCGAGTTCAGCATGCTCGCGCAACGTGGCGAGCGGAATCAGCGGCGTCTTCTTGACGAACTTCACGTCGACCAGCATCCAGCGCGGCGTTTCCTGCGTGGACTTCGGATCGTAGTAGTGGCTGTTGGAATCGAACTGCGTGGGGTCCGGATAGGCAGTAGAGCAGACCTTCGCGATACCCGCGATGCCCGGCTCCGGACAGCTCGAATGATAGAACAGCACGCCGTCGCCGACCTGCATCTGGTCGCGCATGAAGTTGCGCGCCTGATAGTTGCGCACGCCCGTCCACGGCAGGGTTTTCTTCGGCGCGTGCGCCAGGTGATCGATGCTCGCTTCGTCCGGTTCGGACTTCATCAGCCAGTAGCGCATGGTTGTTCGTTATGCGTGATCGACGATGGGAATGAGGAATGCAAAAGCACTGCTGCAAATGAAAACGGCATCGGGAAAACCGATGCCGTTTGAGATGAGGTCCCCGCCATAGCCGCTAGGCCGGCATCCTGAACCTGGGTTCAAGATTGGTCGCGGTAAGCAACACTTCGGGTACATCGGACTAGCGACGCGCGCGCCCATGTTGCAAGGTTCCGCAACCGTGCCAATGTAGCATTGGTTCAAGGAATATATGACCTTGGCGTACCAGGCAGGGAAACGTCACTCTACACCAATCGTTTGCCTTCTGCAGCCCCGGTGCGGTTTCTTTTTTCGATCGACGTGGCGCGCTGATTGTGCCTTTGCTAAGCCTTCACAAACACGGCTTGATCAACCGCATCGACGCGCTTTATTGCACTTCGTATTGTGCAATGACGGCGCCGAGCTGCTCGTTCATCGAGTGCATCGTGCGACGGATTTCCTCGGCGGGGAAGGCTTCGCCGTGACGCACGCTGTCCTGCAGCTTGAGCAATTCCGACGCCAGCGACAACGCCGCCATCACCGCGATGCGATCCGTGCCGCGCACGTTGCTCGCGTTGCGCACCTTGTTCATCTCGGCATCGACGCGTGCGACGGCTTCGCGCAACGCACCTTCCGTCTCAGGCGAGCAGGCGAGGCGATAGGGCTGCCCGAGAATGGAGACTTCGATTTGCGTGGTCGTCATGCCTTCTCTCCTTGATGATGCTCGCCGTGCAATTCCGCTTCGGACGCATGGGCATGTTCATGCGCTTCCGGCGAATCGGCTTCGAGGAGATCGAGTTGATTGTCGGCTTCGCCGTGCTGCGCGGACTTTGCTCGCGGCAGCTTTTCGAGGATCGCGTTGAGGCGGACCTGCGCGTCGTCGATCTTGGCGGAGAGGGAATCGCGTTCGGACTGCAGCGTGTCGCGTTCTTCGCGGACTTGCGCGAGGTCGGCCTGGAGATTGGCGTACTCGGTGCGCAGTTGCTCGAGTTGTTCTTGCAGCGCGGCACGCGCCTGATTGTGGCGCTCGCTGATCTGGATCAGCCGGCCGATGTTTCCTGACAGTGATTCGAGTTCGTTGAGCATGTGCTGCGTCCTCTAAAGACCTCGCATTTTAGCGCGGTTCAACGGAGCTACCGATAATTGTCTCGTTTCGAGACGTAACAGCACGCGATCTTGCGCGCAAACCCCGGGTTCTCGCGCATCTCGCGATGCATTCGTGTGCAGAAAACACGAGCGTTGATTTGCTCGTGCATGCAGTCAGGCTGATTCTCGCTCGCTGAGTTCGTTTGTTCTTTGCATCTTCACGCGCCGCCTGCTGTCCTTCGCGCCAGGGTTCGCCGTTTCTTGACGGTCCCGACCCGCGCTCCTACACTTGCCGCACTTCTGGTGCTCGCATGCGCGGCTCTCGCGCATGCAGTCAAACGGGAAACAGGGAGCGAAGTCCTCGAAGCAGCCGAACAAGTGAACGGCGGCCAGACAGGACGGAGCCAACCTGTGCTGCCCCCGCAACGGTAAGCGACCGCAACGCAAGTTGCAAGTCGTCTCATACGCGTTTTTGCAGTGCGGGCGCATGGATCCATCCATACGCCGGGCCGCTCGTCGGCCTCTGCAAGAAACGTGTCGACGCCACTGCGCATGATGCGCGGGAAGGCGGGACGATGCGTCGCCAGCCCGGATACCGGCCAGAGTGCCACGCGCCTGCCGCCGGTCATCGCACGATCACTGCATGATCCCGAACGGCATGGCGCGTTCGTCGCGCATCGAACCTCGCGGGGAGCGGGGCCGCGCTCATCCTCCACGGGAACACTCGTCATGCAATCGCCATGGGCCTCCGTCCGGGACGGCCTCTCCAGTCGCGGCCTCGCCGCTGCCACTTTTCTCCTGCCGCTCGCCGGCGTCGCGCAAGCCGCGACGACCACCGCCACGGATGACGCTTCGCAAACGCTTGCGCCTGTCGTTATTACTGCCACGCGTGCAGCGCAGCCGCTCGCCGATTCCATTCCGCAGACCTCGTTGTTCGATGCACAGGACATTGCCGACAGCAACGCCGACGACGCACTCGGCCTCATCGCGCTCGCGCCCGGCGTGCAGGTCACGCGCAACGGCGGACCGGGCGCGAACTCGGGACTCTTCATTCGCGGTGCATCGTCGTCGCAGTCGCTCGTGCTGATCGACGGCGTCCGGGTCGAATCGGCATCGCTCGGCGCGGCGCAACTGTCGCAAGTGATGCTCGACCAGATCGGCCGCGTCGAGGTGGTGAATGGCAATGTCTCGGCGCTGTATGGTTCCAGCGCGATCGGCGGGGTCGTGCAGATCTTCACGAAGGAGGGCGAGCCGCATCCGCCGCGCTTCAGCTTCGAAACCGAGCTCGGCAGCTATCACACGCAGCGCCAGTCCGCCGGCGTGAACGGCGCGCTGGACCAGGACGGGCGCACCACCTTCAGCCTGAACGTGTCGCGCGAAAAGACCGACGGCTTTTCGTCGATCGATCCGAACCTCGCGCCCGGCGCGAATCCCAACGCGAACGGCTATTTGAACGAGAGCGTCGCTGCGACCTTGCGCCACAGGTTCAACGAGCAATGGGATGCGGGCGTGCGCTTCCTGCAGTCGAACGGCATCAACAGCTTCGACGATGCCTACGGCCAGCCGACCGATCTCAACGAATCGCACAACCGCGTGCGTTCGGCGTCGGTGTTCGCCAACGGCAAACTCACCGGCAACTGGACCACGCACTTCACGATCGCGCAGGGCCAGGACCGCGCGAACATCGAGCAGAACGGCGTCTATACGAGCCGCTTCAATTCCGAGAACCGCCAGTACACGTGGCAGAACGACATCCGCATCAGCGACGCGCACACGTTCCTCTTCGGCTACGAGCACCTCGACCAGACGCTCGATTCCGATCAGTTCAGCGCCCCCGACCGCCACGTGAACTCGGTGTTCGCGGGCTATGTCGGCCATCTGGGCGCGAGCGAATTCCAGGCGAACCTGCGTCACGACCAGTATTCCGATTTCGGCGGCGCGAACAGCTACTATCTCGGCTACGCGTACAACATCGACGCGCACTGGAAGGCGAGCGCGAGCTATGCGGCCTCGTTCCGCGCGCCGAGCTTCGACGATCTCTACTATCCGTTCAGCGGCAATCCGTCGATTCAACCGGAGCGCAGCCATTCGGTCGAAGCGGCGTTGCAGTATGCGTCGAGCGGACTCGGGGTATTGCGCGTCACGCTGTTCCAGACGCGCTACTCGAACCTGATCGACTACGTGTCCGACGGCGGCTTCTACTACACCGCGCAGAATGTCGGGCGGGCGAAGGTGCAGGGCATCGAGGGATCGTGGGCGGGGCATGTCGGCAGAACGGATGTGCGCGCGGGCGTCACGTTCCAGAATCCCGTCGATGAAACGAATCACCAGGACCTGACGCGACGCGCGCGGCATTTCGCGACGCTGAGCGCGCATCGCACGATCGGGCGCTGGCGCGTAGGCGGCGAGTGGCTCGTGAGCGGCCAGCGCAGCGATTACGATTCGACGCTGGCGGGCTACGGCATCGTGAACCTGTCGGCGCGCTATGACATCTCGAAGTCGTGGACCGTCACGGCGCGCGTCGACAATCTCTTCGACAAGGACTATGAGCTTGCGTATGCCTACAACACGCCGCGACGCGGCGTTTATCTCACGCTGGGCTGGCATCCGTCGTGAGCCGCGCGCCTGAGCGGTTGCGCGGCATGAACGGCGCGCGCGCCGCCGCGATCTGGGCCTGTCTCGCCGCCGCGGCGTGCGCGGTGCTGATCGCCTCGCTCGCGCTGGGCAGCGTCGCGCTGCCGCCGTCGCGCGCGTTCGCGGCGCTGCTTCATGCGCTGCCTCATGCGCTGCCTCATGCGCTGCCTCATGCGCTGCCTCATGCGCTTTTCAATGCGCGCGCCGCCGTGCCCGATATCGCCGACGACATCGTGCTCACGCTGCGCCTGCCGCGCGCCCTCGCGGGCTTTGCGTCGGGCGCGCTGCTCGCGCTGGCCGGGGCGCTGTTGCAGGTGCTGCTGCGCAACCCGCTGGCGGAACCCTACGTGCTCGGCGTCTCGGGCGGCGCGGCCAGCTTCGCGCTGGCGGCAATGCTGGTCTCTTTGCCGTGGTGGGGCGTCGATCTCGCCGCCTGCGCCGGCGCGTTCGCATCGATCGTCCTCGTGCTTGGACTGGCGCGCCGTGATCTGTGGCGCGGCACGCAGGACGCATCGCCGCGGCTCTTGCTGACGGGCGTCGTGATTGCATCGGGCTGGGGTGCGCTCATCACGCTGATGCTGAGCGTCGCGCCCGAAAACCGCCTGCGCGGCATGATCTTCTGGCTGACCGGCGATCTCGACGGCGCCGCCACGCCGTGGCCCGCACTGCTGGCGCTGGTGTTCGCGCTGTTGCTGATTCTCCCCGTAGCGCCGCAGCTGAACGTGCTGCTGCGCGGCGACAGCGCCGCGCAGGCGCTTGGCGTGCCGGTGGCGCGGCTGCGTCTGCGTACCTACCTGGTCGCATCGCTGGCGGCTGCGGCGGCCGTGACCACGGCGGGCACGCTCGGCTTCGTCGGACTGGTCGTGCCGCATCTGCTGCGGCTCGCGTTCGGCAACGATCAACGCATGCTGATGCCCGCCGCCGCGCTGGCGGGCGGTCTCGCGGTGATGGCCGCCGACCTCGCCGCGCGCACCGTGATCGCGCCCGCGCAGTTGCCGGTGGGCGTGGTGACGGCGCTGGCCGGCGTGCCGATGTTCCTCTGGATGCTGCTGCGGAGACCGCGATGAACCTGCATCTCGACGCCATCGCGCTGCGGGCCGGCGAGCGCACATTGATCGACGGCCTGACGCAGACCTTCGTGCCCGGCGAGATGTGGTGCATCGCGGGCCCGAACGGCGCGGGCAAGACGACGCTCATCCACGTGCTGGCCGGGTTGAGCGCACCGGTGGCGGGCCGCGTGTCGCTCGATGGCCGCGCGCTTGCGTCGTGGCGTGCCGCGGAGCTTGCACGCGTGCGCGCGCTGATGCCGCAGGCGACCCACGACGCCTTCAGCGCCAGTGTGCTGGACACCGTGCTGCTCAACCGCTTTCCGTATCTGACCGGCTGGGGCTGGGAAAGCGCCGACGATCGCGCCGCCGCGCACGCGGCGCTCGACGCGCTCGGCCTCGCGCCGTTCGCGACGCGCGACGTGCTCACGCTGTCGGGCGGCGAACGGCAGCGGGTCGCGCTCGCGGCCGTGCTGTGCCAGAACGCGCCGCTGCTGCTGCTGGACGAACCCCTGGCGCATCTGGACCTGCATCATCAGATCGCGTGCCTGCATGCGTTGCACGCGGCGGCGGGCGCGCAGCCGACCGGCCCCGCCCGCACCGTCGTGTTCTCGTGCCATGACCTGAATCTCGCGCGCCGCTTCGCGACGCATGCCTTGCTGCTCGATGGCCGCGGCCACGCCTGTGCGGGCCCGGTCGCCGAGGTGCTCACGCCGGAACGCGCCAGCGCGGCGTTCGGCTATCCGTTGGCGCTGCTGCGCGACGGCGATCACGAGGCGCTCGTGCCTTCCATCCCACGTTTCTGAAGGAACATCGATGTCCACGCTCAACGACATCCCGCTCCCGCCCGCACTCGACCGTTCGCTCGAAGCCGAACTGCGCCGCGTCATCGACATGAAGACCAAGCCGCGCGGCAGCCTCGGGCGGCTCGAAGCGCTCGCGCTGCAAACGGGATTGATCCAGCGCACGACGAAGCCGCGCATCGTGCGTCCGGCGATGATCGTGTTTGCCGCCGATCACGGTATCGCCGCTGAGGGAGTGAGTTCGTATCCGCAGGAAGTGACCGCGCAGATGGTCGCGAATTTTCTGGCGGGCGGCGCGGCGATCAATGCGCTGTCGCGCTCGGTGGGCATGACGCTGGAGATCGTCGATGCGGGCGTCGCGACGCCGATTCCGGCTGTGCAGGCAGGTCCGGACGTGGGCTATGAACGCGAGTCGCTCGGCCCCGGCACGCGCAACTTCGCGCGCGAGCCCGCGATGTCCCGCGCGACCGCGCTGGACGCCATCGCGCGCGGCGCGGCGTGCGTGCGCCGGCATGCGGCGTTGGGCACGAACGTGATCGGCTTCGGGGAGATGGGGATCGCGAACACGTCGGCGGCGGCGTGCCTGATGAGCCGCCTGTGCGGCGTGCCGATCGACGACTGTGTCGGCCGCGGCACGGGTCTCGACGATCGCGGTCTCGCGCACAAGCGCGAGGTGCTGGGCCGCGCGCTGGCGCTGCATGCCGATACCGGCGATGCCGTCGATACCCTCGCGACCTTCGGCGGCTTCGAGATCGCGATGATGACCGGCGCGTGTCTCGAAGGCGCGCGTGCGGGCATGACGATCCTCGTCGATGGCTTCATCGCGACGTCGGCGCTGCTGGTCGCCGCGACGCTCGCGCCGGAGGTGCTCGACTACTGCGTGTTCGCGCATGCATCGGACGAGACCGGTCATCGGCGCATGCTCGCGCATCTCGGGGCTGCGCCGCTGCTGCAACTCGACCTGCGTCTGGGCGAAGGCACCGGCGCGGCGCTCGCGCTGCCGGTGTTGCGCGCGGCCGTCGCCTTCCTCGATGAAATGGCGAGCTTCGAGTCGGCGGGCGTGTCGGATCAGGCCGGCTGAGATGCCGCGCCCGCTCGACGAACTGCGCTACTTCTTCACCGCGCTCGGCTACTTCACGCGCGTGCCGGTGCCGCGCTGGGTCGGTTTCGAGCGCGACTATCTGAACGCGGCGGCGCGCTATTTTCCGCTGGTGGGCGTGCTGGTAGGCGCCGTTGCGGCGCTGGTCTGGCTGGCCGCATGGCGGGTGTTTCCGGCGGGCGTCGCCGTGCTCCTGTCGATGGCCGCAACGCTCGTGCTGACCGGCGCATTCCACGAAGACGGCTTGGCCGATTGCGTCGATGCCTTCGGCGGCGCGTACACGAAGGACGATGCGCTGCGCATCATGCACGATTCGCGCATCGGCGCTTTTGGGGCGATCGCGCTCGTGATCGCGCTGGCGCTCAAGTGGCAGGCATTGGCCGCGTTGCCGCCGTATCGCGTCGCATGGACGATGATCGGCGCGCACGCCGCGAGCCGCGCCTTTGCGATCAGTTATCTCGTCACCCTCGACTACGTGCGCGCCGAAGGCAAGGCCCGGCCGGTCGCGCAGCGCATGAGTCGGGCATCGTTCGGCTGGGCGCTGCTGTTCGGCGTGCCCTGGCTGTTCGCGCTGGACTGGAAGCTGGCGGGCGTGACGATTGCCGTGCTGTGCGTGCTGCGCTGGCTGGTCGGCCGGTACTTCGTGCGGCGCATCGGCGGCTATACGGGCGACTGCCTCGGCTTCGCGCAGCAAGTGTTCGAAATCACGATCTATCTCGTCGGGCTCGCATGGATCTCGTTCTGATCCGCCATCCGGAAGTGGCCATTGAAGCAGGCGTCTGCTACGGGCAGACGGATGTGCCCTTGCTGCGCGACGTCGCTGAGTCGGCCCTCGACTTGGCGGCGCGCATGCAGGCGCTGAAGGTGCCTGGCTGCGTAGCGGGCTGGCATGCCAGTCCGTTGCTTCGCTGCGCATCGCTCGCCCGTGCGCTTTTGCCGGATGGCCCGGTCCATCTCGATCCTCGCCTCGCCGAGATGAACTTCGGCGCGTGGGAAGGGCGTGCGTGGGACGGCATCGAGCGCGCGCTCATCGATGCCTGGGCGGCCGACATCGAGCATGCGCGTCCACATGGCGGCGAGAACCTGGTGCAGTTCGCGCGCCGCGTGATCGCGTGGTTCGACGACACCTGCGCCGACGAGCAGACGGTGCACGTCGTCGCGCATGCGGGCGTGATGCGGCTGCTGGCGGCGCACGTGCTGGGCATCGCGAATGAGCACGCGCTGCAATGGCCGCTCGATTTCAACGGCATCGCATGGTTCAGGCGCGTGCGCGGACAGTGGCTGCTGGTGCGCTGGAACGCGTGACTAGCGGGTCCGGCGTGCGCGGGCGTCGTCGAGATCGCGGCACAGTTGCGCCGCGCCCAGCGCGAGGCGGGGTGTCGGCCGGTTGATGAGATCGCCGTCGATGCCGAACAGATTGCCGCGCGCCACGGCGGTCAGCGCGGTCCAGCGCCGCCAGCGGTCGAACGCCGGCAAGGGCCGGTCCGGCGGCGTCGCGCCGGCCGTCGCGGTGACGATGGCTTCGGGATTCGCCGCGAGCACCGCTTCCGCCGAGACCGTCGGCACGCGCAGCGGCTCGGCCGCGAACACGTTCACGCCGCCGCACAGCGTGATCACTTCATCGAACACATTGTCGCGATTGAGCGTCATCAGCGGCTCGTCCCAGACTTGATAGAACACGCTCACGGGCGGCCGCCGGGCATAGCGCTCACGCAGTTGCGCGATGTCGTTCGTGAAGGCATCGGCGGCGGCGCGCGCGGTGGCCTGCGTGCCGAGCAGCGCGCCGAGCTTGGTCAGGCTCGTCGCGATATCGGCGAGATGCTTCGGCTCGTTGAAATAGATCGGCACGCCGAGCGCTTGCAGCCGCTCCAGCTGACGCGCCGCATTGCCATGCCGCCAGACCACGATGAGGTCCGGATGCAGCGCGACGATGCGTTCCAGATCGAGTGCCTTGTTGTCGCCGACGCGGGGAATCGCCTGCGCTTCCTTCGGATAGTCGCTGTAGCTCACCGCGCCGACCACGCGCGCGCCGCCGCCCGCCGCGAACAGCAGTTCGGTGACGTGCGGCGCGAGGCTGACGACGCGCCGCGCCGGCTGCGCGAGCGTGACGGCGGCGCCGCTGTCGTCGGTGACGGTGATGGCGGCGTGCAGATTCACGCAGACCGCCATCAGCACGCTTGCAAGCAGCGCACGCGCGATCATCCGCGAATCTCCGCCAGCGCGCGCGCCAGACGCACCCAGTCGCCCTCGGCGCCCGGCAGGCCGACGCGCAGGCTCGGCGTCATGCCGGGCAGGTCGAAGAGACGCGTCCAGATGCCGCGTCGCGCGAGTTCGTGCTGGAGCGCCGCCGCGTCCGGTACGGGCATCCATGCGAACAGAGGCGTGCCGCGCGCGTCGAGGCCGTGGTCCGCGAGCAAGGCGGCGAGACGCCCGCCGTCGCGATGCAGGCGGGCGCGAGTGTCGCGTTGCCAGGCGCGGTCGGCGAACGCGGCTTCGACCGCATGCCGCGCCGGGCCGCTCACGGTCCAGGCGCCGAGCATCGCGCGCAATGGCTCGGCGACGGCAGGCGAGGACAGCACGAAGCCCGCGCGGATGCCCGCAAGCCCGAAGAACTTGCCCACCGAGCGCAGCACGACCAGACCTTCGCGTGCGGTGTCACTTGCCAGCGAGGCAGAGGGATCGACATCGGCGAACGCTTCATCGACGATCAGCGTGCCGCCGCGCGAAGCCAGCCGTTCATGCCAGCGCCGCAGCGTGTCGCGCGGGAGGAGTTCGGCGGTCGGGTTGTTCGGATTCGCGACGATGACGTGATCGAGCGCATCCGGCAAAGCCTGCGTATGAATGTCGAGCGTCACGACCGTATGGCCGCCGCGGCGGAATGCGGGCGCGTACTCGCCGTAGGTCAGCGGCGCGACGCCCACGACGCCCGGCCGCAACAGCGCCGGCAGCGCGCGGATCGCGGCCTGTGAACCCGCGACCGGCAACGCGCGCGGAGCGCCGTAGTAGAGCGCTGCGATGTCGGCGAGACCGTCGTCGTCTTCGGGCAGACGGCGCCAGGCATCGGGCGGCACCGGCGGCACCGGATAGCCGTGAGGATTGATGCCGGTCGAGAGATCGAGCCAGTCTTCGAACGGAATGTCATAGCGGCGCGCGGCTTCGCGCAGGTTGCCGCCGTGGCGCACCGGGGCGTCGGCGTCTTCAGGTTGCGTGGTGTGAGTCATGTCAGCCGCCCGTCGTCACGCTCGCGACGGCGAGCACCAGCAGCACCGCGAGCCACATCAAGGTCGCCCGCTCGACCAGCCGCAATGCCGCGACCACATGCTTCGGATTCGCGCTGTGCCCCGCGCCGAGCGTCGGCCGCGCCTCCAGCTTGCCGTGATACACCGCCGCGCCGCCGATCAGCACGTTCAGGCTGCCCGCGCCCGCGGCCATCACCGGGCCGGCGTTCGGGCTGTCCCAGGAACGCGCCTGGGTGCGCCAGCAGTGCCAGGCCATGTGCGTGTCGCCGGCGAGCGCATAGCTCGCGGCCGTCAGGCGCGCGGGAATGAAGTTGAGCACGTCGTCGAAGCGTGCGGCCGCCCAGCCGAAGCGCAGGAAGCGCGGCGTGCGATAGCCCCACATCGCGTCGAGCGTATTGGCGAGCCGGAACATCAGCGCGCCCGGTCCGCCCGCGACCGCGAACCAGAACAGCGCGCCGAAGATCGCATCGTTGCCGTTTTCCAGCGCCGATTCGACCGCCGCGCGCGAGAGGGCGTTTTCATCGGCCTGCGAGGTATCGCGCGACACGATGCGCGCCGTCAGCGCGCGGGCGCGGTCCAGGTCGCCGAAACTCAGCGCGCGTGCAATCGGCGCGATGTGCTGGCGCAGACTCTTTGCGCCGAGCGCGAACCAGAGCAGCAGCACGTGCACGAGACTCGCGTAGGCGAACGGCAGCACGCTGACCAGCAGCCACGCGACGGCAACCGGCGGCGCCACCAGCGCGAACCACGCGAGCATGCCCGCGGGCCGGGCGCGGAAACCGGTGTTCATGCGCGCTTCGAGCTTCGTCGCGAGCTGGCCGAAGCCGACCAGCGGATGCCGCGCACGCGGTTCGCCGAACAACCGGTCGACGATCACGCCAAGCAGCGCCAGCAAGGCCATGGCGTAGACGGAGAGCAGCAACATCGTAGCGATTCCTCCGTCAGCCCTTGAGCACGAGCGGCAGGCCCGCGGCCATCAGCACGGCGCGTGTGCTGGCGGCGGCGACGCGCTGGTTCAGCCGCCCCAGCTCGTCCACATAGAGACGCGTGACCGAGCCGAGCGGCACGACGCCCAGCCCGATCTCGTTGCTGACGACGATAACCTTGCCGCGCACCTCGGCCAATGCGGCGTCGAAGTCGGCGAGGGCGGCCTGGGCGCGCTCGGGTAATACGGCGATGTCGTCGCCGTCGTTGTCGGACGAGAACAGCAAGTTGGCGAGCCACAACGTGAGGCAATCGATCAGCACGCAGCCATCCGCGCGATCCGCCTTGCGCAGCGCGCGCGCCAGATCGAACGGCGCTTCGACCAGCGGCCAGTGCGCCGGCCGGCGTTCGCGATGCAGTTGCACGCGTTGCTCGAACTCGGCGTCGCCGATGCGCGCGGTCGCGATATAGGTGACCGGCAGTCCGCTGCCGTCGGCGAGGCGTTCGGCGTGCGCGCTCTTGCCGGAGCGCGCGCCGCCGAGGATGAAAGTGAGATCCGGGGTCATCGCGCCATTGTACTGACGGGCTAAGATAGCGCGTCATTCGTCACAGGATGTAGCCGGTATGTCTTTCACGCCTCGCGGCACGCTGATGATCCAGGGCACCACCTCCGATGCCGGCAAGAGCACGCTCGTTGCGGGCCTGTGCCGTCTCGCCCGGCGTGGCGGCGTGCGGGTCGCGCCGTTCAAGCCGCAGAACATGGCGCTGAACAGCGCGGTCACGGTGGACGGCGGCGAGATCGGCCGCGCACAGGCGTTGCAGGCGGTCGCGGCGGGCGTGCCGGCGCGCATCGACTTCAATCCGGTGCTGCTCAAGCCGACCAGCGACCGGGGCGCGCAGGTCATCATCCACGGCCATGCGCACGCCAATCTCGACGCGCGCGCCTATCACGACTTCAAGCGCATCGCGCTGGACGCGGTGCTCGCTTCCCACGCGCGCCTGTGCAACGAGTTCGACGCGGTGATCGTCGAAGGCGCGGGCAGCCCGGCGGAAATCAACCTGCGCGACAACGACATCGCCAACATGGGCTTTGCGGAGCGGGTCGACTGCCCGGTCGTGCTGGTGGCCGACATCGATCGCGGCGGCGTGTTCGCGCATCTCGTCGGCACGCTCGCGTGTCTTTCGGAGAGCGAGCGCGCGCGCGTGCGCGGCTTCGTCATCAACCGGTTTCGCGGCGATATCGGCTTGCTGCAGCCCGGCCTCGACTGGCTCGAAGCGCAGACGGGCAAGCCGGTGTTCGGCGTGCTGCCGTTTCTGCACGGCCTCACGCTCGATGCCGAAGACATGCTGCCGAGCCAGCCGCACGCGCGCGGCCGTGCGCCGGCGCTGAAGGTGATCGTGCCGGCGTTGCCGCGCATCAGCAATCACACGGACTTCGATGCGCTGCGGGCGCACCCGCAGGTCGATTTCAGCTACATTCGCGCGGGCGTCGCGCCGCCGCCGGCGGATCTCATCGTGTTGCCCGGCTCGAAGAGCGTGCAGCGCGATCTCGCCTGGTTGCGCGAACACGGCTGGGACCGCGCGATCGAGCGGCATCTGCGCTACGGCGGCAAGGTGCTCGGCATCTGCGGCGGGATGCAGATGCTCGGACGGCAAATCGACGATCCGGACGGCGTGGAAGGCGCCGCCGGCTGTGTGGACGGGCTCGGCTTGCTCGAACTCGCCACCGTGCTGACGCCGCACAAGCAACTGGAGAACGTGACCGGGCAGTTGACGGTCGGCGCGGCGGATGCGCCCGTGCGCGGCTACGAGATCCACATGGGCCGCACGGACGGCGCGGCGCTGACACGGCCGCTGGTCGCGCTCGATGGCGGGCGCTGCGACGGCGCCGTGTCCGCCGATGGCCAGATCGCCGCAACCTACCTGCACGGCGTGTTCGATACCCCCGAAGCCTGCGCGGCCCTGCTCGCGTGGGCGGGTGTGCAGGACGCGCAGGCGCTCGACTATCCGGCGCTGCGCGAGGCGTCGCTGGATCGTCTGGCCGATTCGTTCGCCCAGGCGCTCGACCTGGACGCGCTACAGGCGGCGTTCGGGCCGCCGCATCGGCCTCGGCATCAGTAGAGAATCATCTGCGTGCAGCGGAACAGGGCGATGAGCTTGCCGTCGCCGTTCGTCACCGTTGCGTCCCAGACCTGCGTGCTGCGCCCGAGGTGCACCGCCGTGGCGGCCGCGACGATCTTGCCTTCGCGCGCCGTCGAGACATGATTGCTCTTCAATTCGAGCGTGGTGAAGTTCTGGGCGTTCTCGGGCAAATGCGCGATGCACGCATAGCCGCAGCAGGTGTCCGCGAGGCCGACCACGGTCGCGGCGTGCAGGAAGCCATTGGGCGCGAGCAGTTCCGGCCGGATGGCGAGTTCTCCGCTCAGGCGGCCCTGATCGAGGGAAAGCAGTTGCACGCCCAGCAGATCGGGCAGGCGGCCTTTCTGACGATTGCGCAGGTAGTCGAGCGTCACATCGGGGCGGAGCGAAGTCATGGGCGTGGGCGGTTCCGGTGAGGGTGATGGGAAGGTCGGAAGCGGGACGACAGACGGGAGTCATCGTCCCGGCCGTTCGGACGACATGCTGGATGTCGCGCTTTTGCCGATAATATCAACGCTCGAAACAGGCATCCGCCAGGAATTTCATTCAATAAAGACGAAAACGCGTGTCGTCCGGCCTCGTCCGGGCGGCGCGCCGAACTTTCTCCGGGACCTTTAATGACCGTGATCGTGGTGGCAAATCCGAAGGGCGGCGTAGGCAAGAGTACGCTCGCGACCAATCTGGCAGGCTATTTCGCAGCGCAGGGCGAATGGGTGGCGCTCGCCGATCTCGACAAGCAGCGCTCCTCCCACGCGTGGCTTTCGCTACGGGTGGACACCTTGCCGAAGATCGAGGAATGGGGCGTCGATGTCGATTCCCCGGCGAAGCCTCCCAAAGGTCTGGAAAAAGCCGTCGTCGATACGCCCGCCGGCGTGCACGGCAACCGCCTCGCGCTGGCGCTGGAACTGGCGGACAAGGTCATCGTGCCGCTGCAGCCGTCGATGTTCGACATCCTCGCCACCCAGGACTTCCTCACCCGTCTGGCGAAGGAAAAGGCGGTGCGCAAGGGCGCGATCGAGATTGGCGTGGTGGGCATGCGGGTCGATGCACGCACGCGCTCGGCGGAGCAACTGCATCGTTTCGTCGAGGGGCTGGAGCTGCCGGTGCTCGGCTTCCTGCGCGACACGCAGAACTACGTGCAGCTCGCCGCGCACGGCTTGACGGTGTGGGACGTGGCGAAGAGCCGGGTCGAGAAGGATCTGGAGCAGTGGGCGCCGATCGTGGAGTGGGCGGGGAAGAAGTAGGGGGCGAGCCTGATTAGCGGTCGGAGGTTTTCCAGGGCCGGGCAACGGCGAATGCGATCAAATCGGCCCGTTTGCCCGGATTTAGCCGCATAGCAGCTCAATCCGTTTTAGCTGCTATACGGCTATTTCGGCGTTGCGCCCCGCCAGCAAGGCGCGGAGACGCGCTTCCCCTACGTCCAGCTCTGCACCGGCACGTGATCCCGGCTGCCCTTGATGCGGTTCTTCTCATCGACGAACACGAGATCCGGTTTCCAGCCTGCCTTGATCTCTTCCTCGTCCACCTGCGCGAACGCCGCGATGATCACCAGATCGCCCAGTTGCGCCCGCCGCGCGGCCGAGCCGTTCAGCGAAATCATGCCGCTGCCGCGTTCGCCCTTGATCGCATACGTGGTCAGGCGCTCGCCGTTGTTCACGTTCCAGATGTCGATCTGCTCGTTCTCCATCAGGTTGGCGGCGTCGAGCAGGTCTTCGTCGATCGCGCACGAACCTTCGTAGTGAAGCTCGCAATGCGTGACCGTCGCGCGGTGGATTTTCGATTTCAGCAAGGTGCGCTGCATGGTGCTTCTTTCCTCTTCCTTCAGATGCTTGAGATACTTCAGATTTCCAGATTGTCGATCAGACGCGTCGCGCCGAGCTTCGCCGCCGCCAGCACGACGAGCGGCGCATCCGCGTCCGCCTCGCCCGGCGGCAGCAGGTCGACGCGCTTGCGCACGCTGATGTAGTCGGGCTTCCAGCCGCGTCCGGCGAGCGCGTTCATCGCTTCGCGCTCGAGCGCGGCGATATCGCGATTGCCCGACAGCACGGCCTCGCGCACGCGCTGCAACTGCGCGGCGAGATGCGGCGCCTCGGCGCGCTCGGCGTCCGAGAGAAAGCGGTTGCGCGAACTGAGCGCCAGCCCGTTGTCCTCGCGCACGGTCTCGGCCGCGACAATTTCCGTGGGCAGCGCGAACTGGTTGCACATGGCGCGCACGATCATCAGCTGCTGATAGTCCTTCTTGCCGAACACCGCGACGCGCGGCTGGACGCACGACATCAGCTTCATCACCACCGTGCACACGCCGGTGAAGAAGCCGGGGCGGAATTCGCCTTCGAGAATGTCGCCGAGATTGTGCGGCGGATGCACGCGATACTCCTGCGGCTGCGGATACATGTCCTTCTCGGTCGGCGCGAAGAGCACGTAGACGTTTTCCTTCTGCAGCTTTTCGATGTCGTCCTGCAGCGTGCGCGGATACTTGTCGAAGTCCTCGTTCGGGCCGAACTGCAGGCGGTTCACGAAGATGCTGGCCACGACCGGGTCGCCGTGCTGGCGCGCGAGACGCATCAGCGAGAGATGGCCTTCGTGGAGGTTGCCCATCGTCGGCACGAAGGCGGTGCGGTTCTGGCCGCGCAACTGGTCGCGCAGTTCATGAATGGAGCTGATGACTTTCATCGAGCGGGTGTCTCCTGTCGGCACGGCCTCGATGCGGCCGCGTCTGAACAAGCCAAGGGGTGAGCGGTGTCAGGCGGGAGCGTACGCGAGTCTGACGTAGATCGGCGCATACGGCTCGGCCTGCGTGATCTCGATCAAGGATTCGCGCGACAGCTCCAGCATCGCGATGAAGTTCACCACGACCACCGGCACGCCGCGCGAAGTGTCGAAGAGTTCCGTGAACTCCATGAAGCGCGCGGTCTGCAGGCGTCGCAGGATCACGCTCATGTGCTCGCGCACGGACAGCTCCTCGCGCGAGATCTTGTGATGCTGGACGAGTTTCGCGCGCTTGATGACGTCGGCCCAGGCGGCGCGCAGGTCGTTCATGTCGACGTCCGGGAAGCGCTGCTCCGCCGCCTGTTCGATATGAATGTCGGCACGCAGGAAGTCGCGCCCGAGCTGCGGCAACTGGTCGATGCGCTGCGCCGCGAGTTTCATCTGCTCGTATTCGAGCAGGCGCCGCACGAGTTCGGCGCGCGGATCCTCGGCTTCCTCGCCGGTGTCGGCCTTCTTGACCGGCAGCAGCATGCGCGACTTGATCTCGATCAGCATCGCGGCCATCAGCAGGTATTCGGAGGCAAGCTCCAGATTCGATTCGCGGATCTGGTCGACGTAGCCCAGGTATTGCGCGGTGACATCCGTCATCGGGATGTCGAGCACGTTGAAATTCTGCTTGCGGATCAGGTAGAGCAGCAGGTCCAGCGGGCCTTCGAAGGCTTCGAGGAAGATTTCGAGCGCATCGGGCGGGATGTAGAGATCCGTGGGGAGCTTCCACAGCGGTTCGCCGTACAGATGCGCGATCGCGACGCCGTCGATGGTGTCGGGCGTCGAATCGGTGGCGGGGGCGGCGAGCGCGACCGCCCGGTCTTCCCGTGCGCCTTCACGGCGCGCTTCGGGCGCCGAAGGCGGCTCGTGGCCGGCTGCGTTCACGTTCAGAAGTTCTGGTAGTAGACGTAGGGCGTCTGCTGCACGCGCGATTGCTGCTGCTCGCCGCGCTCGTCGAGGTCGATCGGCTGCTTGTCCCACAAAAGCGCGCGGCCGCGGCGTTGCTCGGCTTCCAGCGTGGGCTTCTGCTCTTTCAGCTGATTGATGAACTGGGTGATGTCCGACTGGTACATGATCCGGCTTCCGTTGTCCGTTGAGTCGATGCGGGGTTCGATGCGCGGTGCGGTGTGGCCTTCCTTGAAGCGGCTCTGTGGCCCGCTCCTGCCCGCGCGCCGCAATTTTACCGCAAGCCTGCGCTGCCGACGCCGCTCGCTGAAAGATCCACGTCCGTACGTGATTCGCGGAACCCCGCGCGCCGTGTGCCGTCCAACCGGCGCGCCTGTCAGGCGAAACGGCAGGCGAAACGGCAGGTGGAACGGCAGGCGGAACGCGCTCGTCCGCGCCGTTTCGCCGCCCGCAATGCGCCGCCGGCCTGCGCCAGTGTGGTGAAATAGCGCCTGCGCCGCCGGAACCTGCCGCCGCGCCGCGCAAGCCTGACGACGCGGCGGCTGCACGCTCGGTTGCCATCCTTTCAAATCCAAGTCATCCCGATGCCGGAGGTCACGTTTGGCGGGGCGTTCGTTTGATCCGCTGCGCGCGCTGCGCGTCAAGCCGTTGTGCCCGAGGCGCTTTCCCGCCGTGCTCGCCGCGTTCCTCGCGTGCGGCGTGCTGGGCGTGTTTGGCTTTGCGACTCCGGCTTTCGCGAAATACGACGTCGATATCGACGCGCCGCGCAGCATCAAGAAGCTGCTCAAGGACAATCTCGACCTGTCCCGCTTCGCCAAGCGCGACGACGTCAGCGACGACCAGATCCAGTTCCTCATCACGGCCGCGCCGAAGGATGTACGCGATCTCGTCGCGACCGAAGGCTATTTCTCGCCGGTCGTGCGCACCGACGTCGCGAGCGAGGACGGCAAGCGCAGCGTCAAGATCAGCGTCGATCCCGGGCCGCGCACGCGGGTGGCTTCGGTGCAGCTCATCTTCAAGGGCGCGGTGACCACCGAGGACCGCGCGCAGGAGAACGCGGCGCGCTTCGCGTTCTCGGTCAACGAAGGCGATCCGTTCACGCAGGGCGGCTGGGACGACGCGAAGAACGCCGCGCTGCGCGCGCTGCAATCGAAACGCTACCTCGGCGCGAAGATCGTGCGTTCGCAGGCGCGCATCAATCCGCGCGCGCATCTCGCCGATCTCTCCGTCACCTTCGACAGCGGTCCGACCTTCACGCTCGGCAAGCTCGACGCGAGCGGCACGCGGCGGTATCCGGCGTGGATCGTCGATCACGTGAATCCGATCCAGCCCGGCGAAGTCTACGACGTCGCCCGCATCAACGAACTCCAGCGCCAGGTGCAGAACACGCCGTACTACGCGAGCGTGGCCATCGACGTCGACAACGACGTGAACAAGCCCCAGGACACGCCGCTGCACCTGAAGGTGTCCGAGTATCCGTACAACAGCATTCGCTATGGCGTCGGCTACGCGACCGACACCGGTTTCCACATCCAGGGCGCCTACAGCTACCTGAACACCTTCAACGCCGCGTATCCGTTCACCATTTCCGGCCGCCTGGATCAGACGCAGCAGTATGGACGCGTGCAGCTCGCGATGCCGCCCGACGGACATGGCTGGGTCAACGCCGTGTTCGGCTCGTACACGATCACCGATGTCTCCAGCACGAACATCTACAGCGGCCGGGTCGGCGTGCAGCGCTCGCGTTCGCGGCAGAACATCGACACGACTTTCTCGCTCACCTTCTACGACGACCGCCTGACGCAGAACGAGCCCAACCCGTCGACGGCGCGCGCGCTCGTGCCGGCGTGGAGCTGGGTGCGCCGCAATGTCGACGATCCGCTGTTTCCCCGCCGCGGCAACATCATTCGCGCCGAAGCGGGCTTTGCGGTGAAGGGCGCGATGACCGACCAGACCTTCGCACGGCTCTATACCAACGCGCTCCAGTTCGTGCCGCTCGGCAAGAACGATCTGCTGGTGTTCCGCGCGGAGTTCGGCGGCGTCTTCACGAGCGGGCCGTCGAGCGGCGTGCCGGCGTCGCTGCTGTTCCGCGCGGGCGGCGCGAACTCGGTCCGTGGCTACAGCTATCTGAGCATCGGCAACAACGTGGCCGGTTCGATCCTGCCCACCAAATACATGATGACGGGCAGCAGTGAATATCAGCACTGGTTCACGCATGACTGGGGCGGCGCGATGTTTTTCGATATCGGCGCGGCCGCCGACACCTGGAGCGAGCGCGTGTTCGAGCCGGGTGTGGGCGTTGGCGTGCGCTGGCGCAGTCCGGTCGGGCCGGTCAATGTCGATCTGGCATATGGCCTGAAGAACAAGAGCATCAAGCCGTACCTGACGCTCGGTATCGCCTTCTGACGCGCATGAGAACCTTGATACGGAACCGTGAACCCGCATGACCGAGCCGACCCCGCACCGCGACGCTGAAGCCCCGCCGCCCGGCAACGAAGCCGGCGCGGGCACTTCTGCGCCGCCGCCTCCGCCTCGCGGTAGCGCCGCGCGGCGGCTCGCGCGCTGGCTCGGCGTGCTGGTGCTGGTCGTGCTGCTGATCGCGGGGCTGGCGATCGGCACGGTCCTGTACGTGCTGAACACCGAGCGCGGTACGCGCTATGCATGGAACGCGGCCACGTCGCTGCTCAAGGGGCAACTGACCGGCACGCTCGACGGCGGCGCGATCGCCACCGGCCTGCGCCTGCGCGACGTCCACTGGAGGGACGGCAAGGGGACGGACATCGCGGTGGACAGCGTCTCGGGCCGCTGGGCGCTGACGCGCGAGCCGCTGCGTTTCACGATCGACTATCTGCACGTGGGGACGGTCGATGCGCGCATTGCGCCGTCGAATGAGCCCAGCAAGAAGACGGAATTGCCGAAGGATCTGCGCATTCCGATCCAGCTCGTCATCAACGATGTGTCGCTGGATAAGCTGCGCCTGCACCAGGGCACGACGACCACCGAGTTCTCGCGCCTGCTCGTCAGCGGCCGCAGCGACGGCCAGCATCACCAGGCGACCGTGCAGCGGCTCGATACCCCGTTCGGCGCGGTGACGGCGGCGCTCAAGCTGGACGGCGGCGCGCGGCCTTTCCCGCTGTCGGGCGACGCCGGGTATTCCGGCAAGGTCGCCAATGAGGCGGTGACGGTCAGCGCGCGGCTGTCGGGCTCGCTCGAAGACCTGATCGCCGATGTCGACGCCAGCGGCATGAAGCTGAACGGCCGGGCGCACGTCGAAGCGCTGCCGTTCGCCGACGTGCCGCTCAAGTCGGCGCTCGTCACCTTCGATCACGTGAATCCGCAGGCCTTCAGCCCGGCGGCGCCCGAGGCGGACCTGGCCGTGCGCGCCGAAGTGAAACCGGTCGAAGGCGCGGATGCGAAGGGCTTCGTCGTGAGCGGCCCGGTGTCGATCGTCAACGCGAAGCCGGGTTCCATCGACAAGAAGCTGCTGCCGCTCATCGACGCGCACGCCGACGTCCGGCTCGACGCCTCCGCGCAGACCATCACGAACCTTGACGTGCGGCTCCTGAAGAACGCGACCGTGACCGGCAGCGGATCGCTGGCGGGCGGCAAGGGCAAGTTCGACCTGAAAGTGGCGAAGCTCGACCTCAACGCGATCGAACCGACCCTGCGTCCCACCGATTTCTCCGGTCCCATCGGCATCGTGCTGGACGGCGACAAGCAGAGCATCAGCGCCGACCTCAACGATCCGAAAGCGACCATTCGCGCCCAGGCCAAGGTCAGGCTCGACCCGCAGCAAACCACGCTCGACGAAGTGAAGCTGACGGTGGGCCGTGGCCGCGTCGAGGCGAACGGCGTGCTGAAGAAGGACGCGAACTCCAGCTATGACCTGAAGGCGAAGTTCGTCGACTTCAATCCGCTGCTGCTGCAACAGCAACTGATCGCGCAGAAGCCCGCGCCGGTGAAGAAGGGCGCCGCGAAGAAACCCGTGCCGGCTGCGCGTCCGGTGGAAGCGCGCGTGAACGGCACGCTTGCCGCCGCCGGCACGCTCGCGCCGACGCTGACAGCAAAAGCCACGTTCAAGCTCAACGACAGCATGTACGACAACCTGCCGCTGACCGGCGATGGCACCGTGCAGGTCGCGGGCACGCGCCTGTTGCCGAGCAAGGCGTCGCTGTCGGTGGCGGGCAACGATGTCGATCTGAACGGCAGCTTCGGTGCGCCCGGCGACCGGCTGCGCTTTCGTGTCGATGCGCCCGCGCTCGAACGGCTCGGCTTCGGCATCGCCGGCACGGTCAAGGCGGACGGCGACCTGACCGGCTCGATCGCGCATCCGAACGTCGCGGCGAATTATCAGGCCGATGGCCTCGTGTTCGGCGCCAACCGGCTGGGCCACGCGGAAGGCCGCGCCGATATCCGCGACGGCGCGAACGGCGCGCTCGTCTTCACGCTGAAGGCGCGCGACGCGAGCACGGACGGCATCGAGGTCGCGAATCTCGACGCCAGCCTGAACGGCACGCGCGCGCATCACACGCTCGACGTGACCGCGACCGGCAAGGTGCGCGGCCAGCCGGTCAATCTCGCGCTCGGCGCGAACGGCAAGTTCACCGACGCGCCCGACGGTCCGCACTGGGACGGCACGATCACGAAGCTGTCGAACAAGGGCACGCCCTCGGTCAATCTCGAAACGCCGCTGACCGTGAGCTACGGGCCGCAGCGGCTCGTGCTCGGCGCGACGCGGCTGGTTGCCGAAGGCGCGGTGCTGAGCCTCAAGTCCTTCGCGATGGAGCATGGCCGGATCCAGTCGGCGGGCACGCTGACGAATCTGTCGGTGCCGCATCTGCTCGAAGTGCGCCAGGAACTGACGGGCGCGGAGCCGCCGATCCGCACCGACCTCGTCTTCGACGGCGACTGGGACTTCTCGCTCGGCACCACGGCGACTGGCCACGTACAGATCAAGCGGCGCGCCGGCGACGTGACCATCGACGGGACGCGCGGCGTGGCCGCGCTCGGCGTCTCGGACATCACGGCGCGCGCGGACTTCTCCGGCGGCAACCGGCTCAACGCGTCGCTGCACGCGCAGGCGAGCCGCATCGGCGTGATCGACGCGAACGTGCACACGCCGCTCGTGAATCGCGACGGCATGCTCACCGTCGACGACAACGCGCCGCTCACCGGCGCCGTCGACGCCAATATTCCCGAACTGCGCACGACCGGCGGCCTGCTCGGCGCGAACTATCTGCTTGGCGGCCGGATGGCGCTGAAGCTGGTGATCGCGGGTATCGTCGCGAAGCCGACGCTGTCGGGCTCGCTGACGGGCGACAACCTCTCCGCGACGGTCGTCGATCAGGGCGTGCAGCTGAAGGACGGCATCATCCGGATCGCGCTGGCGGAGAATCTGGTGGATTTCCAGCGCGTCGAGTTTCATGGCGCGAGCGGCACGCTGCGCGCAACCGGCAAGGTGCGGCTCGACCAGCAGCAGCCCGACCTGACGGCGAGCATCATCGCGGACAAGCTGGAGCTGTTCGCCTCGCCGGACCGCGAACTCACGCTCTCGGGCGAGGCGAAGATCGCCAACGCGGGGCTGGAGGGCGGCATGGCGATCGACGGCAAGTTCACCGTCGATCACGCGCTGATCGACTTGCCGGAGTCGTCCGCGCCGAAGCTCGGCGACGACGTGGTGATCGAACGCCCCGACGGCACCATCAAGGGCGAGAACCAGCAGCTCACGGCCGCGACCGGCAAGCCGGTGGGGCCGTTCACGCCGCGCGCGAACATCGAGATCAATCTGGGCCAGCGCTTCCGCTTCAAGGGCGCGGGCGCGGATCTCGGGCTGGCCGGCTCGATCACGGCGACGAGCGCGCCGAACATGCCGCTGCGCGCCGTCGGCAACGTGCGCGTGACGACGCCCGGCTCGTCGTACACCGCGTTCGGGCGCAAGCTGAACATCGAGAACGGCTTCTTCACCTTCAACGGGCCGGTGGCGAATCCGGGCATCAACATCCTGGCGATGCGGCGCAATCAGGAAGTCGAGGCCGGCGTGCAGGTGACCGGCACCGTGCAGGCGCCGGTCGCGCGGCTGATCTCCGAGCCGAGCGTGCCCGACAACGAGAAGCTCTCGTGGCTGCTGTTCGGGCACGGTACGGATCAGGGCAACAACGTCGGCCAGCAGAGCGCGATGACGAGCGCGCTCGCGCTGCTCGGCAGCAAGGGCGGCGCGAAGATCGCGCAGACGGTCGGGCTGGACGAGTTCACGGTGGGGTCGAGCGAAGTGGGCCTGACCGATCCGCAAGTCGTGCTGCTCTCGAAGGCGATCAACGAGCGCCTCGTGATCGGCTACGAGCAAGGGCTGCAATCGGCGGCCAACGCGGTCAAGGCGACGCTCAACCTGTCGCGCTTCTGGGCCGTGACGGTGTATGGCGGCACGTATCAGGGCGTCGATCTGTCCTACACGCGCAGGTTCAGTTCGTGGGCGCGGTTGTGGTCGGGGGCGTCTTCGCGGGCGGTCGCGTCTGCCGCGGACTCGGCTGCGGCGGCTTCCGGGGCGTCGTCGACTGAGGCCTCGCCGCCGGGCGACGCGGACTGAGCTTCTTCAGGCACAAGCGCGTGGCTGAAAGAAAGAAGGGCACGCGATTCGCGTGCCCTTTGTCTTTGCAGCGATGCCTTGCGGCGCGCTTACTTCACGCGCATGCCGGGCTTCGCGCCGCTGTGCGGCTCGAGGATGTAGAGGCCCGGCTCCGCCTTCTCGTTAGCCGCCGACGCCGCCAGCACCATCCCTTCGGACAGGCCGAACTTCATCTTGCGCGGGGCGAGATTGGCGACCATGACCGTGAGCTTGCCGATCAGGTCCTGCGGCTGATACGCCGACTTGATGCCGGAGAACACGTTGCGCGTCTTCTCCTCGCCGATGTCGAGCGTGAGTTGCAGCAGCTTGTCGGAGCCTTCCACCGCCTTGCAGTCGACGATCTTCGCGATGCGCAGGTCGATCTTCGCGAAATCGTCGATGGAGATGATGCCGCTCTCGTCCGTCTGGACCGTCTGGTCCTGCTTCGGCCTGGCGTCCTTCTTGGCGGTCGATGCCGGTGCGGCCGCCGCTGTGGCCGCTTCCGCGCCCGGCTGCAGCGATTCGCGGTTGGCCGCGAGCAAGGCCTCGATCTGCTTCGGATCGACGCGCGTGGTCAGGTGCTTGTACGCGTTGATCGGATTCGCCGACGACAGCGGCCGCGCCGCGTCCGTCCACACCAGCGGCGCGATGCCGAGGAACGCTTCCACGGCCTCGATGAGCTTCGGCAACACCGGCTTCAGCGCCAGCGACAGCAGGCGGAACGCTTCGAGACTCACGCTGCAGGTTTCATGCAGCGCGACGCTGTTGGCCGGGTCCTTTGCCTGATCCCAGGGCTTCGCGGTATCGACGTAGGCGTTGACGGCGTCAGCCAGTTCCATGGTCGTGCGCAGCGCGCGGCCATATTCGCGGGCTTCGTAGAACCCGGCGATCTGCGGAATGGCCGCACGCAACTGGCCGAGCAGCGGATGGTTCATCGCGCTGTCCTGCACGCGGCCTTCGAAGCGCTTGATCAGGAAGCCGGCTGCCCGGCTCGCGATGTTCACGTACTTGCCGACCAGATCGCTGTTCACGCGCGCCTGGAAGTCCTCCAGGTTCAGGTCGATGTCTTCCATCGTGCTGTTCAGCTTCGCCGCGAAGTAGTAGCGCAGCCACTCGGGGTTGATGCCCGTGTCGATCACGCTCTGCGCCGTGATGAAGGTGCCGCGCGACTTCGACATCTTGGCGCCGTCGACGGTCAGGAAGCCGTGCGCAAACACGTTCGTGGGCGTGCGATGGCCGGAGAACTCAAGCATGGCCGGCCAGAACAGCGTGTGGAAATACAGGATGTCCTTGCCGATGAAGTGATACTGCTCGGTCGTGGAGCCGGGCTTCACCCAGTCGTCGAACGCGAGGCCGAGACGGTCCGCAAGATTCCTGAAGCTCGCGTAATAGCCGACCGGCGCGTCCACCCACACGTAGAAGTACTTGCCCGGCGCGCCCGGAATTTCGAAGCCGAAGTAGGGCGAGTCGCGCGAGATGTCCCAGTCGGCGAGCTTGGCCTCGCCCTTGTCGCCGAGCCATTCGCGCATCTTGTTGGTCGCTTCCGGCTGCGCGAGCCCGCTGACCCAGCCGCGCAGGAACGATTCGCAGCGCGGGTCGGACAGGCGGAAGAAGTAATGGGTCGAGGTCTTGCGGACCGGCGTGGCGCCCGAGACGACCGAATACGGATTGATGAGCTCGGTGGGCTGGTAGGTCGAACCGCACACTTCGCAGTTGTCGCCGTACTGGTCCTTGGCGCCGCACTTCGGGCACTGGCCCTTGATGAAGCGGTCCGGCAGGAACATTTCCTTGACCGGATCGTAGGCCTGCTCGATGTCGCGTGCTTCGATCAGGCCGGCCTGTTGCAGCGCGGCGTAGATCGAATTGCAGAGCGTGCGGTTTTCCTCCGCGTCGGTGGAGTAGTAGTTGTCGAAGGAGATGCCGAAGCTGTCGAAATCGCGCTTGTGTTCCTTCCACACGCGCTCGATCAGCTGTTTCGGCGTGATGCCTTCCTTCTCGGCGCGCAGCATGATGGGCGTGCCGTGGGTGTCGTCGGCGCCGACGTAATAGACCTCATGGCCATGCATGCGCAGCGTGCGAACCCAGATGTCCGTCTGAATGTACTCGACCATATGGCCGATGTGGATCTGACCGTTCGCGTAAGGGAGCGCGGACGTGACGAGGACCTGGCGGCGGCCGCTATCGGGCGTTGAAGCGGCGGGCGCGGCGGCGGCGGTGGCTGGAATCGGTGCTGACATGGAGGCGCGGCCTGGAGGAAGTGCAAGGATTATCAAATCGGCGAAAGATCGATTCTAGCAGGGCGATGATGGGCAGACGCCTCATGCCTCGCAAGCCTTGATTTGATGCTTTCCAGCATCGATAAAATACATCAAAAAAGTTGCATTTTTCGCTTAGCGAGGGATAACATTCGTGTTGTATCTTCAGCGCTCCGATTGAACACGTTGGAGATCGAAGTGTATGAAGTACAGTGAGTTCAGAAGGTGGCTGCGCGAGCAAGGGGTAGAAATGAAGCCGGGAAAAGGCAGCCATTTTCGCTTGACCCTCAACGGCAGGATCAGCTCCTTCCCCGATCACGGCAGCAAGGAAATCGGAACGGGGCTGGTTCAGCAGATCAAGAAACAACTTGGATTGAAATAAGCGGGGTTGCCATGTTCTTCGGAGAATCCACCATCATGCTGTCTTATCCAGTCAATCTGGAACTCGACACCAACAACACTTATCTGGTCACGTTTCCGGATATTCCAGAGGCGGTTTCAGTCGGTGACGACGAGGACGAGGCCCTCTTGAACGCACTGGACGCGCTCGAAACGGTAATCGAGGCTTACTTCGACGAAAAGCGCGAAGTGCCCATGCCATCCAAGGCAGGAAAGGGCCAGCCAGTCGTGTCCTTGCCGGCGCTGGTCGTCTCGAAGGTGCTCTTGCAGAACGAAATGCTTCGCCAGGGCGTCCGCAAGGCAGAGCTCGCGCGTCGGCTCAACATCCACATGCCGCAAGTGGATCGCCTGCTGAACCCGCGTCATTCGTCGAAGCTGGAGACCATCGAAGCGGCGTTCCTGTCGCTCGGCAAGCGTCTCAAAATCTCGGTGGCGTGATCAGTCCGGTGCGTTCACAAACCGTACGCACAAAAAAAACCGGGGTCCAATTGGGCCCCGGAGCAACAACGACAAGAGGAGAATGGCAGGCGATGGCGTGGCCATCCACCTACCGTAAAGACAGACACGCGCCGCGCGTTCAAGTTTCAAATTTTTTTCAGACGCTTGCGCATTCGTGCCGCAACCCTCGCCGTAACGCCCTCGGCGCGGCGAATTCTCCTTTCAGATCAACCGATTACTGTACCTGTCCCGGCTGTGCTGTTGCGCGCAGATAAATCTCCACGCGACGATTCTGGGCACGGCCGGCTTCCGTCGAGTTGTCGGCGATCGGCTGGTTCTGGCCCATGCCCTGCGACGACAAACGTTGCGCCGCCACGCCGTGCGTCGCGATGTACGACGCGACGCTCTGCGCGCGATTCTGCGACAGCGTCTGGTTGTAGGCCGGCTGGCCGGTGTTGTCCGTATGGCCGATGACGTTGGCCACCAGTTCCGGATGCTGCTGCAGCGTCTGCGTGACCGAGTTCAGCACCGGATCGAACGAAGGCTTGATGGCATAGCTGTTCGTATCGAACGAGATCGAATTCGGAATGTTCACCTTCAGCGAACCGTCCTGCTGCTCGGTCACCTGCGTGCCCGTGCCCTTCGAGTCGCCGGAAATCTTGTTGCGGATGGCCTGCCAGTTGTAGCCGACGATGCCGCCCGCCGCCGCGCCGGCGCCCGCGCCGATCGCCGCGCCCTTGCCGCCGCCGAAGATCGCGCCGATCGCCGCGCCGGTCGCGGCGCCCGCGCCGGTGCCGACTGCCGTGTTGGTGCCCTGCTGCGTCTGGCAGCCGGCAAGGATGGAGCCCGCGATGGCGAGCACGGACAGGCGAGTCATCAACTTCGTATTCATCTTTGATCTCCTTTGAATCGACAAGCATTCGGCGGCAGGCGCCGACAGTGCGGGAGGGTCTTCAAACGGGCCTCCGGACGAGCCTCTACAATAACGAGGAAGCTGTCCGAGCGTCCCGTACGATGCGTCCCCGGAAACAATTGCTGCGGGATAGTGCAGCGCACGCGAGCCACGCGCAACGGCTCATAACAATTACTTTCAATTTCGTCAGTTTGTTGCAATGCGCCGCAAGCGGAGAGCAACAAGCGTTCCATGGAGTCCCAATGAGCATTGATCGCGCGCAGATCGACACCGCACTCGCCACACTGACCGATCCGATTACCCATCGCAAGTTCGTCGATACGAAAAGTTTTCGCAGCGTGTCCGTCGAAGGCTCGACGGTCGCGGTGAGCGTGGTGCTCGGCTATCCGGCGAAGTCGCAGTTCGACACCATCCGCGAGCAGGTGGCGGGCGCGCTGCGGCAGATTGCCGGCGTGTCGGACGTGAAGGTGGACGTTTCGTCGCAGGTAGTGGCGCATACCGTGCAGCGCGGTGTGAAACTGCTGCCGGGCGTCAAGAACATCATTGCAGTGGCATCGGGCAAGGGCGGCGTCGGCAAGAGCACGACGGCTGCGAACCTCGCGCTGGCGCTCGCAGCGGAAGGCGCATCGGTCGGCATGCTGGACGCCGACATCTACGGTCCCTCGCTGCCCATGATGCTCGGCATCACGGGCCGCCCGGAGTCGCCCGACAACCAGACGATGAACCCGCTGATCGGCCACGGCATCCAGGCGAACTCCATCGGCTTTCTGATCGAGCAGGACAACCCGATGGTCTGGCGCGGTCCGATGGTCACGTCCGCGCTCGAACAATTGCTGCGGCAGACCAACTGGCAGGACCTGGATTATCTGGTCATCGACATGCCGCCCGGAACCGGCGACATCCAGCTGACGCTCGCGCAGAAGGTGCCGGTGACGGGCGCGGTGATCGTCACGACGCCGCAGGACATCGCGTTGCTGGACGCCAAGAAGGGCTTGAAGATGTTCGAGAAAGTCGGCATTCCGATTCTCGGTATCGTCGAGAACATGAGCACGCACATCTGTTCGAACTGCGGCCATGAAGAGCACATCTTCGGCGCGGGCGGCGGCGAGCGCATGGCGAAGGAATACGGCGTCGAGATCCTGGGCCAGCTGCCGCTCGACATCGCCATCCGCGAACGCACCGACGCCGGCCAGCCGACGGTCGTGTCGCAGCCGGAGAGCCGCATTGCGGAGACCTATCGCGCGATTGCACGGCGCGTCGCGATCGCGGTGGCCGACCGGCAGCGCGACATGAGCTCGAAGTTCCCGAGCATCGTGGTGCAGAACACCTGAGCGGAGCGCAGCAACGGATCACCGCGAGCCTTGTGCGGTGCGGCTCGCGGTATCATGTCGCCTTCGATGCGCGGCAGCGTGGATGCACAGGGCGTCAGCGGGCCGCCGAGAGGATCGCATGAGAATCAGATTCGACGGGAAGGCGCTCCACGCCTTGATCGCGACGGCCGCGTGCAGCTTCATGCTGAGCGGCTGCGGCCTCATCTTCCAGAACCACGAAAAACGCGCGGACGCGGTGCTCCAGCCGACGCCCGGCAATGCCGCGCGCGGCACCATCACGCTGATCGAGCGCGCCGACGGCGTGCAAGTTTCCTACAGCCTCACCGACATGCCGCCCAACAGCGACCACGCGCTGACCGTGCATGAGCGCGGCGACTGCATCGCCGTCAACGACCAGGACACCAGCCCGGTATTCGCGCTGCCCTCGGAGCGCAGGCGCGCGTCGAGCCGTCTCGAGGGAGAACTCGGCAACATTCACGCGGATGCGAACGGCGCGGCAACCGGTTTCATCGTGGCGACGGACGTCTCGCTCGACGGCGTGCGCTCGGTCATTTCCCGCGCCATCATGCTGCACCGCGAGGCCATGGACCCGTACGCGAGCGCGCCGCACAACGTGGGACCGGCGCTCGCCTGCGGCGTGATTCGCCGCTAGGCGCGCGCCTCGCGCGGTGTCTCGGGCGCCGCGCCCCGATCGCGTAAAATACGCGCTTTCGTCTGGCGGGTGCGGCAGGGGCAGGACAGGCCGCCGCGCGCCAGGCTTCGTTTGACAGCAGGCGGCGGTCGCCAGACCGGAGCCGTTCACCGTTGAGTAGCGTCCCCTATGAGCATCAAGTCCGACAAGTGGATTCGCCGCATGGCCGAGCAGCACAAGATGATCGAGCCGTTCGTGCCCGATCAGGTGCGGGTCTCCGAGGACGGCCGCAAGATCGTGAGCTACGGCACATCGAGCTACGGCTACGACATCCGCGTCGCCGACGAATTCAAGATCTTCACCAACATCAATTCGACCATCGTCGACCCGAAGGCCTTCGACGAAAAATCGTTCGTGGACTTCAAGGGCGATGTCTGCATCATCCCGCCGAATTCGTTCGCGCTGGCCCGCACGGTGGAATATTTCCGCATTCCGCGCTCGTGCCTGACCGTGTGCCTCGGCAAGTCCACCTACGCGCGTTGCGGCATCATCGTGAACGTGACGCCGTTCGAGCCGGAATGGGAAGGCTATGTGACGCTCGAATTCTCGAATACGACACCTTTGCCTGCCAAAATCTACGCGAACGAAGGTGTCGCGCAGGTCCTGTTCTTCGAGAGCGACGAAATGTGCGAGACCTCGTACGCGGATCGCGGCGGGAAATATCAAGGGCAGCACGGCGTGACGCTGCCGAAAACCTGATCATCGCCGCGCGTTTCGAGACGCACACGGCAGACGTTTGGTCGAAGACCGCTGGCTTCGGGATTGCTTCCCGGACAGCGGTCGTTCCATTTGGAGAATCGCCTCATGAAGTTTCGCTTTCCCGTCGTCATCATTGACGAAGACTTTCGCTCCGAGAACATCTCGGGTTCCGGCATCCGGGCGCTCGCCGAGGCGATCGAGAAGGAAGGCGTCGAAGTCCTCGGCCTGACGAGCTACGGCGACCTGGCCGCGTTCGCGCAGCAGTCGAGCCGCGCGTCGTGCTTCATCCTGTCCATCGACGACGACGAACTGCTGCCTTACGCCGACAACGTCGTCGTGGAAGGCGACACGCCCGAGCTGGCCTCGGCCATCGTCGCGCTGCGGGCGTTCATCGAGGCGGTGCGCCGCCGCAACGCCGACATCCCCATCTTCCTGTACGGCGAAACGCGCACCTCGCGCCATCTGCCGAACGACATCCTGCGCGAACTGCATGGCTTCATCCACATGTTCGAGGACACGCCGGAGTTCGTCGCGCGCCACGTGATCCGCGAGGCGAAGGTTTATCTCGATGCGCTGGCGCCGCCGTTCTTCAAGGAACTGGTGCAGTACGCGGACGAAGGCTCGTACTCGTGGCACTGTCCCGGGCACTCGGGCGGCGTCGCGTTCCTGAAGAATCCGCTGGGGCAGATGTTCCACCAGTTCTTCGGCGAGAACATGTTGCGCGCGGACGTCTGCAACGCGGTGGAGGAACTGGGCCAGCTGCTCGACCACACCGGCCCGGTCGCGGCCTCGGAGCGCAACGCGGCGCGCATCTTCGGCGCGGATCACCTGTTCTTCGTGACCAACGGCACGTCCACGTCGAACAAGATCGTCTGGCATGCGACGGTCGCGCCCGACGACATCGTGCTGGTGGACCGCAACTGCCACAAGTCGATCCTGCACGCCATCACGATGACCGGCGCGATTCCGGTGTTCCTCACGCCGACGCGCAATCACTTTGGCATCATCGGGCCCATTCCGCGCGACGAGTTCAAGCCGGAGAACATCCGCAAGAAGATCGAGGCGAATCCGTTCGCGCGCGAGGCGCTGGCGAAGAACCCGAAGATCAAGCCGCGCATCCTGACGATCACGCAGAGCACCTATGACGGCGTGATCTACAACGTCGAGATGATCAAGGACCTGCTCGGCGACATGCTCGACACGCTCCATTTCGACGAAGCCTGGCTGCCGCACGCCGAGTTCCACTCGTTCTACCAGGACATGCACGCGATCGGCGCGGGCCGTCCGCGCACCGGCGCGCTCGTGTTCGCGACCCACTCCACGCACAAGCTGCTCGCCGGCATCTCGCAGGCGTCGCAGATCCTCGTGCAGGACAGCGAGAACAGCACGTTCGACCGCCATCGTTTCAACGAGGCGTACCTGATGCACACGTCCACGTCGCCGCAATACGCGATCATCGCGTCCTGCGACGTGGCCGCCGCGATGATGGAAGCGCCCGGCGGCACGGCGCTGGTGGAAGAATCGATTGCGGAGGCGATCGACTTCCGCCGCGCGATGCGCAAGGTCGACGCCGAATACGGCGACGACTGGTTCTTCACCGTCTGGGGCCCCGAGGCGCTGACGGAAGAGGGCATCGGCGACCGCGAGGAGTGGATGCTCAAGCCGAACGACCGCTGGCACGGCTTCGGCGCGCTCGCCGAGAACTTCAACATGCTCGACCCCATCAAGGCGACGATCATCACGCCGGGGCTCGACGTGGACGGCGAATTCGGCGAGACCGGCATTCCGGCCGCGATCGTCACGAAGTATCTGGCCGAGCACGGCATCATCGTGGAGAAGACCGGGCTGTATTCGTTCTTCATCATGTTCACGATCGGCATCACCAAGGGCCGCTGGAACTCGATGGTCACCGAACTCCAGCAGTTCAAGGACGACTACGACAACAACCAGCCGCTGTGGCGCGTGCTGCCCGAGTTCGTCGCGCAGCATCCGTCGTATGAGCGCATCGGCCTGCGTGATTTGTGCGAGCAGATTCACAGCGTGTACCGCGCCAACAACATCGCGCGCCTCACCACCGAGATGTACCTGTCGAGCATGGAGCCGGCGATGAAGCCGTCCGAAGCGTTCGCCAAGCTCGCGCACCGCGAGATCGACCGGGTGCCCATCGACGAACTCGAAGGGCGCGTGACCTCCATCCTGCTGACGCCGTATCCGCCGGGCATTCCGCTGCTGATCCCGGGCGAGCGCTTCAACCGCACGATCGTCGATTACCTGCGCTTCGCGCGCGAGTTCAACGAGCGCTTCCCCGGTTTCCATACGGACATCCACGGGCTGGTCGGCGAGATGATCAACGGCCGGGTCGAATACTTCGTCGACTGCGTGCGCGGCTGATCCATAGCGCGTCGCAGGTCTGGCATCTGGCGCCCGCGCAGGCCCGACAGCCTGCGCGGGCTTTTTTTATGAGTGTCGCAGCGCCATGTCAGCTGCCCAGCCTGTGTGCGGAATAGGACGCGGGCATGTCGCTGACGCTGCGGCAGCCGGCCGCGTGCAGGTCCTTGATGACGTCGCACCAGGCGTCGTCCACGGCTTCGGTCATCGAGCCATGCGGTTTGATCGACAGTGACGCGGCCACGTCGCGAACGAAGACATCGTGCACGACCTGCCGGTCGCATCGCGTCAGGCTGACCGGGCGCAGGGCGCGTTGATGCGCGGGTGTCGGATGGCTGTTGGAGAGCGTCAGCAGAACCGCCATGGCCAGTGTGGCCGACGCGGGTAATCCGGGCAGCCGCACGCCGGCCCGTCCCGACAACGACGGCGTACAGGACGTTTCGTCGCGCGCCATCCCGTGCGTCGCGGAGTGCGCTTCCGCAGCGGGGTCCATCGCGCAGAAGCGATAGCCGACGCCCGGCACGTGAACGATGCGATGAGCAAGACCCAGTGGTTCGAGCGAGCGTCGCAAGCGGGACACGAGACGCGTGAGCCGGTGCACGTCGATGTTCTCCTCGTTGCCCCAGATGCGCACGATCAACTCCTGGCGCCGCAGCGTGACGTCGGGCTGCTCGACGAAGGCTTCCAGCAGTGCGCGTTCGAAGCCGGTGAGATGGCCGGTCGTGCCCGCGAACGTCACGGTCCCGAGCCGGGCGTGAATGACCGGCAGGCCGCCCGGTACGGACGGTGCGGCTTGCAATACGCGGTTCGCACCGGCATCGCGCCGCGCCGGGCGACATCTCTCCAGCAGCGCGCGCCATCCACGCAGCTGGTGCGCGGGCGGCTCGTCCATGCCTTCCGCACCGGGCAGGTCCTGCAGCTGCAAGCCCTCCGCATCGAAGCGATAGCCCATGCGCGGCATGGTCACGATGCGCTCGCACAGGCCCAAGGGCTTCAGCGCCTTGCGCACGCGATACACCAACTGCGTGAGATAGAGATCGTCCATGTAGGCGGCGCGCGGCCCCCAGATGGCATCCATCAGTTCCTCGCGTTCGCACACGCGTCCCTGCGCCGTCACCAGCAGCCGCAGGACTTCTTTTTCCTGACCCGATATGCGGGCGGCGACCTGACCGCTGCAGACGCGGTCGTGTTGCCAGTCGAATCGTGTGCTGCTCCTTGCGTTGTCCATCATGTCCTCGTGCGTTGAAGACGCTTACCGTAGCAACAGAGGCGGGTCGGAGACCATGGAAGAACTGACACGTTTGCGCACGAGGGACGGACATAGGAGGGACACACCCAAGGCGATGGCGCTGTCCTGGCGTTGAAGACCCGCATGCATTTCGACAGACGTGTCTTCAAGGCGTCGAGCAGGGCTTGACCAGGCGCGGTTGCAGTTCCCGAATGAAATCAAGCCGCCTGCACGGGCCTGTCGATGTGGACGACGGCGACGCGCGGCGGACATTGAGTCTTCCACACGTTTCCCATGTCATTGTTCGCCTGCATTCCTGAACATGGTCCTGTCACCCCGGGGCACGAAGCGCACCGGGCAGACGAACCTTTTCATACTGGATCAGGAGGAATGCAATGAGCAACACATGCAAGACAACGAACCACGCCGTATCGAACGAGGTCATGACGAACCGCAATGTCGAAGGCGGCCGCCCGAACAGCAAGCTCGTCTACAACGGCGATCCCGGCAACACCTATGGCGCGAAGGGCGCGACCGAAAAGAAGTACGGCATGAACGCCTACGATCCGAAAACGGAAACACAGGATTTCAGCTATACGTCCGGCCGCGTGGCGAAGCGCGTGTACAACCGCTACAAGTCGAACGACAAGAAGGTGTCCGGCTACTACACGGACTGGTCGCAGTACGACGGCCGCTACCTCGGCGATTTCGGCGACGCGGATTGCGGCCGCGGCATCGACCTGATGGCGCTCGATCCGTTCGCCTACGACAAGCTCATCATCGGCTTCCTGGGGATCGTCGGTGACAAGGGCGAGAACTGCGCGCCCATCCAGCAGGCCGCGCAGGACTTCGCGTGCAGCCCGAACGAAGCCACCTTCGTCGATGCATGGGGCGACGTGAGCTCGTATATCGACTGCGGTTTCTCGACGCCCGCCAGCGGCAGCTACACGGAGCTGTTCTATCAGAACAAGGCGCAGGGCGTGCTCGGCGGGCTGCGCAAGCTGCACGAGAAGAACCCGGACCTCGTGATGGCGCTCAGCATCGGCGGCTGGACCATGAGCGAGGCGTTCCACTGGGTCGCCGCCGACGCCGGCAAGCGCAAGACGTTCATCAGTAGCGTGCTGGACATCCTGTCGCGCTTCCCGATGTTCACCGAACTGGATCTCGACTGGGAATACCCGGGCGCGGAAGGCAACACGGGCAACACCTACGACGCCAGCGACGCGCCGAATTTCGCGACCCTCGTGAGCGAACTGGGCGCGGCGCTGAAGCAGGCCGGCCGCGAGGACGTGAAGATCAGCATCGCGGTGTCGGCGGACGTCGACAAGATGAAGGCCGCTCATCTGGACAAGATGCTGGAGGCCGGCGTCTACGGCTTCAATCTGATGACCTATGACTTCTTCGGCACGCCGTGGTCGGAGGGACTCGCGCATCACACGAACCTGCATCCGTTCAACGCCGACGGCTTCAGCATCGATGCCGCCGTCGATTATCTTGAACAGACCGTCGGCATTCCGCTCGAGCGGGTCGCGCTGGGCTACGCCGCCTACAGCCGCAGCGGGCGCAATGCGAACATCGCGAGCTTCTCACCGCTCCAGGGCAGCTACGATCCGGGCCAGGGCGACCACCGGCAGCTTCGAGTCGGGCGTCACCGAGTGGTACGACCTGATCTACAACTATGTCGATCTCGAGAACCAGGCCGGCATCAACGGCTACAACGTCTACACCGACGAAATCGCCGATGCCGACTATCTCTACAGCCCGGACTCGCGGCTGTTCCTGTCCGTCGATACGCCCCGCACCGTGAAGGCCAAGGGCGAGTACGTGCGCGAGCGCGGGCTGGCCGGACTGTTCACGTGGACCATCGACCTGGATAACGGCCTGCTCGTCAATGCGGCGCGCGAGGGTCTCGGCAACGAGATCGAGGTGGAGCATGTCGACATGGAGCCGTTCTACTTCAAGGGCATCAACGTGACGGGCGAGAATCATCCGCCGGTCGCCGTCATCGACGGTCCGGCCACGGCCGCGGCGGGCGCGACCGTGACCTATACGGGCGCGCGTTCCAGCGATACCGACGGCGACGCGCTCACGTTCCGCTGGTCGGCGCCGGGCCTGTCGTTCGATGGCGCGACCACGATGGAAGTGAGCGGCGCCGTGCCGGCGAACGCTGCGCCGAAGTACACGGTCAGCCTGACGGTCGACGACGGCCGAGGCGGCACGGATACCGCGAAGCTCGAACTCGACGTGCAGTCGGACAGCGATCATCCGCCAGTCGCGAAGCTGCTGGTGCAGCTCGATGCGGGTACGCCGTTCAAACTGTCGGGTGCGCAGTCGTCCGACCCTGACGGCGATGCGCTGACCTACTTGTGGAACGCGCCCGGCCTGCCGTTCGACGGCTCCACGCAGGTGAGCGTCGCGGCGTCGATGCCGACTGTCACCGAGGTGACCGACTATCTCGTGCAGCTTTCGGTGAGCGACGGCACGTCGAGCGCGAGCGAGACGGTGTGCCTCGAAGCGAAGCCGGTGTCCACGCCGGTCACTGCCGTGATCACCGGGACGACCAACGTTCAGGCGGGCGGACCGCTGGCCTTGTCGGGCGCGGCATCGACGGGTCCGGGTGTGCTGACCTATCTGTGGAGCGCACCGGGCTTGCCGTTCGACCAGTCGCGCGGCATGAGCGTGAACGTGACGGCGCCGGCGGTCAGCAGCACGACCGCGTATCCGGTCCAGCTCACGGTAACGGGCAACGGAGGCAGCGGTCCGGCTTCGACCGCCACGACGACCGTGACCGTCGCGCCGGCGGGCAACACAGGCACCTGGGTGCCGCAAGACTATCCGGGCGGTTCGACCGTGACGCACAACTACAAAGGCCAGGGGCTGCACACCTACGTGACGCAGTGGTGGGCCACGTCGTACGACGAGCCGGGCAATCCGGCCTGCACGGGCAAGACCGCGGCGGACGCCAAGCCGTGGATCGACAAGGGCGCGGTCTGACGCGCGGTCCGGCCGGGCGGGGCGGCCGACGCTGTCCCGGAGCGGCCGCGCGGCGGCGTCTTCAAG
>NZ_JARUXT010000001.1:747599-1290953 GCF_031451075.1 Caballeronia sp. LZ043
GACAGGTCTTCAAGAGCGCCGCCGCGCGGCCGGAACCTCACGTTGCACACTTCAGATCATGATCGTTCTCTATCCGTTCGCGCCTTGCGGGTCCGAATGCCTGATGGACATGGTGCGCTGCCTCGATCCGTCGGCATCCGACATGCATGCCGATCCGGCGCACGCGCTGGGCGTTGTGTGCGGCGCGCTGATTCACCTGACACGCTCGCGCGAGCATTCGTCATGGCGCGCGGCGATCTTCTTCGTCATCTCGCTGGTGGGCGGTTACTACCTGTCATGCCGCGCGCTGCTGGACTGGCCGCATGTCGAGCCGTGGTTCGCGGGTTTCGTGTGCAGCGCGATGCTCGTGTCCGTGGCGATGCTGTCGTTCGACTGGACCGAGCGCCGCATCGTGCCGACGCTCGACCGCATGTACAAATGGCTGGTGCGGCGCATCTGTGGATGAAATACGCGAGTGCGCCGCACGATGCCGCGCGCTTCAGATCAGGCCTTCCGCCTTCATCGCCGCCTGCACGGCGGCCCGCGCGCCGACCCGCTCCTGATACGCAACGAGCGCCGGCCACTTGCCGAGATCGAGATCCACATGCTTCGCCCAGCCAAGCACGGTGAAGAGATAGCCGTCGCCGATGCTGAAGTCGTCGCCGAGCAGGAACTGCTTGTCATCGATGTGCTGCGCGACATAGGCGAGACGGCGCTCGAGCGTGGCCATGGCGATGGCCCGGGAATCGCTGCCCACGCCCGGCGTGAAGAACGGAGAGAAGTTCTTGTGCAGTTCGGTGCCGATGAACGTGAGCCAGCTCTGCAGGCGATAGCGCGCCATCGCGTCGGCGAGCGGGGCGAGATGTCTGGCCGGCGCCTGATCGGCGACGTATTGCATGATCGCCGGACCTTCGGTCAGCAGTTCGCCGCTGTCGAGCAACAGCGCGGGAACATAGCCCTTCGGGTTGATCTGGCTGAAGTCGGCGCCGCTCGCGGTGGTCTTGGTCTTGAGATCGACGGCTTCGGTGGTGTAGGCCAGGCCGGACTCCTCGAGCGCGATATGCGAGGCGAGCGAGCACGCGCCCGCCTTGTAGAACAGTTTCAAAACGTTTCCTCCGGGTTGAGAGCGCACGATTATCGACGATGTCATGCGCACCCTGCACGGGAGGACGGAAGGTCAATCGAGAATGTAGTCGGGCGTGTTCGTCGCGCAGCGTGGCGCGCGCACGAAGCCGGGGTCGGCGGCCAGGTCATGCAGCGCGGTTTCGATCCCTTCGCAGATGGTGTTCAGCGCGAGATCGTTCTCTTCGTTGCCGAACGGGTCCTCGATTTGCGCCGCGATGGCTTCGAGCGCCATGAACGCATAGGCGAGCAGCAACGCGAACAAGGGCGTGAGCAGGCCGGCGCCGTCGACGAGACCGAACGGCAGGAACGCGCAGAACAGATAGATGGTGCGATGGATCATCACCGAGTACGAGAACGGCAACGGGGTCGAGGCGAGGCGTTCACAGCCGCCGATCACATCCGACAGCACGTTCAGGTTGTGCTGGAAGGCGAGCACCGCATAGCCGTCGATGCTGCCCTCGCGCTGACGCTCCGCGACCCATTCGCCGAGCCAGAGCATGATGAGCGCCGGGCGGAAGGTGGCTGCCGCGAGGCGCGCGTGCAGCTCGGGCGGCACGCGCGGGGCGAGATCGGCGAGGGCATCGGTGCCGCGCAGCTGGTGACGCAGCGCATGCGCGAGGGCGCCGAGCGCGGCGAGGAACTGCCGTGACTGCACCGGCTCGCGCCGAGCCGTCAGCGACAGCGCCTGTTGCCCGAGCGCGCGCGCGGTGTTGAGCAGCGCGCCCCACAGCTTGCGGCCTTCCCACCAGCGCTCATAGGCCGCGCTGTTGCGGAAGCCGAGAAACACCGCGAGCGCGATGCCCACCAGCGCGAACGGCGGCGTGCCGAGTTCGACCGGATAGGTGCGCATGGTGTCGTGCATGACGATCGCCGTCACCGACAACGCGAAGATCAGCCCGAGCCGCGGCAGAAGCTGGGGCAGCACGGAGCCGCGCCAGACGAACAACAGCCGGAACCAGTTGAGCTTGGGGCGGATGATCATGGCGTGGAGCCTGTGATGGGTGTGGAGGGCGCGACACCCGATTATCGCGAATCAGCCAGGCATTGCGCAGGGACACTGCGTCGCGGCCGGGAACGAAAAAGGCCGTTCTTGCGAACGGCCTCGGAGGGTCTTCAGGGCGCTTTAAAACCTCGCTCGCTCAGAGCGCCGCACGCGCGGCCCGTGCCGCCGCCCGCACCTGATCCGGCGCGGTGCCGCCCGCGTGGGCGCGGCTCGCGACCGAGCCTTCGAGCGTCAGATAATCGAACACGTCCTCGCCGATCAGATGCGCGACGTTCGGCAGTTCCTTGCGCATCTCGTCCAGCGACAGGTCCGCGATGTCGCATTCGCGGTCCACGCAGATGCGCACCGCGTGCGCCACCGCCTCGTGCGCATCGCGGAACGGCAGGCCGCGCTTCACGAGATAGTCCGCGAGATCGGTGGCGGTGGAGAAGCCCTGCAACGCGGCGGCGCGCATCGCCTGCGGCTTCACCGTGATGCCCGCGGCCATCTCCGCGAAAATGCGCAGCGTGTCGGCAACCGTATCGACGGTGTCGAACAGCGGCTCCTTGTCTTCCTGATTGTCCTTGTTGTAGGCGAGCGGCTGGCCTTTCATCAGCGTGAGCAGCGCCATCAGGTGGCCGTTTACGCGGCCGGTCTTGCCGCGCGCGAGTTCCGGCACGTCCGGGTTCTTCTTCTGCGGCATGATCGACGAACCGGTGCAGAAGCGGTCCGCCAGATCGATGAAGCCGACGCGCGGGCTCATCCACAGCACCAGTTCCTCGGAGAAGCGCGACACGTGCGTCATGACGAGCGCCGCGGCCGCCGTGAATTCGATCGCGAAGTCGCGGTCCGACACGGCGTCGAGCGAGTTCGCGCAGATGCCCTCGAAGCCGAGCGTCTTCGCAACCGCCTCGCGGTCGATCGGATAGCTCGTGCCGGCCAGCGCCGCCGCGCCGAGCGGCAGGCGGTTCACGCGCTTGCGGGCGTCGCGCATGCGTTCGGCGTCGCGCGAGAACATCTCGACGTAGGCGAGCAGATGGTGGCCGAAGGTCACCGGCTGCGCGACCTGCAGATGCGTGAAGCCGGGCATGATGGTGAGGGCGTGTTGCTCGGCCATGTCGATCAGCGCGCCGCGCAGATCCTTCAGCAGCTCGCCGATGCGGTCGATCTCGCCGCGCAGCCACAGGCGGATGTCGGTCGCCACCTGGTCGTTGCGCGAGCGGCCGGTGTGCAGGCGCTTGCCGGCGTCGCCGATCAGCGCGGTCAGGCGCGCCTCGATGTTCAGATGCACGTCTTCCAGGTCCAGCTTCCACTCGAACTCGCCGCGCTCGATCTCGCCCTTGATCTGCGCCATGCCGCGCTCGATGGCCGCGAGGTCGTCGGCGCCGATGATCTTCTGCGCCGCGAGCATCGAGGCATGCGCGAGCGAGCCCTGAATGTCGACGAGGGCGAGGCGCTTGTCGAAGAATACCGATGACGTATAGCGTTTGACGAGCTCCGACATCGGCTCGGAGAAGCGCGCGGACCAGGCCTCGCCTTTTTTGTGGAGTTGGGAACTCATGGTGATGTGCTGTGCTGTGGCGGTCGGAGGAAGCGGCGCGAGGAGCCGCCGGAAGACTGGGATTTTAACAAAAGGCGTCACGCTTCCCCGACGAGGATCACGAGCTTCAGATCTTCGCGATGCGCCGGCTTGAAGGTGATCTGGTTGAACACCACGCGGCCGCGCGCCGGATGATTGAACCCGCGTTCGCCGCCTTCGCGCTCGAACACGTCCTGCGACGCCCAGTAGCGCGCGAACGCGTCGCTCGCGGCGCTGAGGGTGTCGATCAGCGCGCGCGTGGGCGGATCGTTCAGATGGCGGATGGAATCCGCCCGGAACTCGGCCGCGAGCCGCCGCGCGCGCGTGTCCCAGTCGACGATCAGCTCGCGCGCCGCCGGCGACGTGAAGGTGTAGGTCAGCAGGTTGCGGTCGTGCGCGCCGTCGAGCCAGCCGACGAACAGCTCCGCCGCCGGCGCGTTCCAGCGCAGCGCGTTCCATTGCCGGTCCAGTACGTAAGCCGGCGCGCCGATCAGGCCGACCGTCTGCAGCAGCGCGGCGGGCGCGTCCTGGCTGGCGGGATCGGGCTCGGCGGGATCGCGCTGCGCGGCCAGCTCGAACAGATAGGCGCGTTCGGCGCGCGACAGCTGCAACGCGACGGCGATGCGCGCGAGCGCGTCGGCGGAGGCGGACACCGGGCGGCCCTGTTCGATCCAGGTGTACCAGGTGGGACTCACGCCGCACAGTTGCGCCACTTCCTCGCGGCGCAGGCCGGGCGTGCGGCGGCGCGGTCCGGCCGCCAGCCCGACGGCCTGCGGCGAGAGGCGTTCGCGATGCGCGCGGATGAACTCGCCGAGCGCGCGGGCGGGCGTTTCGGCAAGGATGTCGTGTTTCTCGATGGAGCTCATGCAAGGCGCTGAAAACAGGGTTCAGCGATGACAGGTGGTGGAGATACCAGAATAACTGCTTGACTTGTACCGGTACAGGGCGGGTTCTATTGTAGCGGCTTGTAGCGCCACACCTTCCCCACACCTCCCCACACCGAACCGGAGATTCGCCATGAAACACCACGATCAGGTCGCGGACGCCTTCGGCAGCACGGCTGCCGCCTATCTCACGAGCGCCGTCCACGCGAGCGGCGCGGATCTGCAGACGCTCGCCGCGACCTTCGCGGCCACCTGCGGCAACGCGACGGTGCTGGACATGGGCTGCGGCGCAGGCCACGCGAGCTTCGCGATCGCGCCGCACGTGCGCGAGGTGGTGGCATACGACATCGCGCCGCAGATGCTGGCGACGGTCGAAGCCGCGGCGCGCGAGCGCGGGCTCACGACGATCCGCACGCAGCAGGGCGCGGCGGAAACGCTGCCGTTCGCGGATGCGTCGTTCAACTGGGCGGTGAGCCGCATGAGCGCGCATCACTGGCGCGACGTGCCGGCGGCGCTGCGGGAGGTGCATCGGGTGCTGAAGCCGGGCGGGCGGCTGCGCTTCATCGACATCGCGGGTATCGACGATCCGCTGTACGACACGCATATCCAGGCCATCGAAATACTGCGCGACGCCTCGCATATCCGCGACTATCGCGCGGACGAATGGCTCGCGATGCTGGATGCCGCCGGCTTCGAGGCGCGTGTCGGCGAACGCTGGCGCATTCCGCTCGGATTCGATGCGTGGGTGACGCGAATGCGCACGCCGCCCGAGCGCGTGACGGCCATTCGCTCGATGTGGAACAGCGCGCCCGACGAAGTGCGCCAGTACTTCAGCGTGACGGAGGATGGCTCGTTTGAACTCGATGCGATGCTGATCGAGGCGCAGCGGCGCGACTGAGGTCAGCGGCGCCGTGGTGCTGCCCGCACACGGCGCCGCCACGCATCAGCCGGTGTTGCGCAGGCCGGCCGCGATGCCGTTGATGGTCAGGTGAATGCCGCGCCGCAGCCGCACGTTCTGATCGCCCGCGCGATGCCGCTTGAGCAGCTCGACCTGAAGGTGATTGAGCGGATCGAGATACGGGAAGCGGTTCTTGATCGAACGCGCGAGCAGCGGGTTGTCGGAGAGACGTTCGCCGCGGCCGGTAATCTCCGCGAGCACGGCGCACGTGCGCTCATGCTCCGCGACGATGCGCTCGAACACGTGCTTGCGCAGCTTCTTGTCGCTGACGAGCTGCGCGTAGCGCGACGCGACCGCGAGATCGGTCTTGGCGAGCACCATGTCCATGTTCGACAGCAGGTTCTTGAAGAACGGCCAGGTCTTGCACATCTTGCGCAGCAGGGCGAGCCGCTTGCCGCGTTCTTCCTCGGAGCCGGTCTTGTCCAGATACGCGCTCACCGCGCTGCCGAACCCGTACCAGCCGGTCAGCAGCAGGCGGCACTGTCCCCACGAGAAACCCCAGGGAATTGCGCGCAGGTCCTCGATCTTGCGCTGGTTCGGATCTTGCATCTTGCGCGAGGCCGGCCGGCTGCCGATGTTCAGCTCGGCGATCTCGGCGATCGGCGTCGAGGAGAAGAAGTAGTCGGTGAAGCCCGGCGTCTCGTAGACGAGCGCGCGGTACGCGGCCATCGCCGCATCCGAGAGCGTCTGCATCACTTCTTCGAATTGCGGCAGCTGCGCGGGCGCGTTTTCATGCGGCAGCAGCGAGGCTTCCAGTGTCGCGGCGACCACCGTCTCCAGATTGCGCCTGCCGATTTCGGGATTGCCGAACTTGCTCGAAATCACTTCGCCCTGTTCGGTCAGGCGGATCTGCCCATCGACGGTGCCGGGCGGCTGCGACAGGATGGCCTGGTAGGTCGGGCCGCCGCCGCGTCCCACCGTGCCGCCCCGGCCGTGGAACAGGCGCAGCGTCGTGCCGCGTTCCTTGAACAAGGTGACCAGCGCCAGTTCCGCGCGATACAGCTCCCAGTTCGACGTGAGAAAGCCGCCGTCCTTGTTGCTGTCGGAATAGCCGAGCATCACTTCCTGCTCGTTGCCCTGGTTGCGCACCAGCGCATCGATGCCCGGCAGCGCGAAGAACTCGCCCATGATGACCGGGGCATTGCGCAAGTCGGCGATGGTTTCGAACAGCGGAATCACCATCAGGCCGTCGCGCGCGGAATCTTCCCGGTTGCCAAGGCAGCCTTGCAGCACGCCGGTTTCCTTCTGCAGCAGCATCACTTCCAGCAGGTCGCTGACGGTTTCCGTATGCGAAATGATGTAGTTGCGCACGGCGCGCGCGCCGAACTTGCGACGGGTTTCGCGCGCCGCTTCCAGCACGCCGAGCTCGCTTTTTGCGAGATCGGAATAGTCGGCGTACGGCAGGCGCAGCGGACGCGGCTGGGCCAGTTCCTTCAGCAGCACCGCGCGCTTTTCTTCCTCGGAGAGCGCCGCGTAGTCGGCATTCACGCCGGCCCGCGCGAGCAGTTCGGCGATGACCGCCTCGTGGATGTCCGAGCTCTGCCGCAAGTCGATGCTCGCCAGATGGAAGCCGAACACTTCGGATGCGCGTACGAGCGGCGAGAGCCGCAGGATCGACATCGACGCGCCATGGTGCTCGGCGAGCGAATCGACCAGCACGTGCAGGTCGCGGGTGAATTCGGCGGCATCCGCGTAGGGCGTCGCGCGGATCTGCGGCGCGCCCGGCCCGGCGCTGCGCAGCGCCACGACGCCTTCGCCCAGCCGCACGCGCGCGCTGGCCGCGAGTCGCGTGTACATGCCGATCAGCGCGCGCCGGTACGGCTCGTCCGTGCGATGCACCGACTGGTCCGGCGAGGCGTCGGCGAGCGCCTGCAAGGCCTCGCTCGACCCGGCCAGCAGGTTCGACACCGACAGTTCCGCGCCCAGCAGATGCACCTGCTCCAGATAGTGTTCGAAGATCACCGTCGCCTGGCGGGTGATCGCGGTGTCGAGCGTTTCGCCGGTGACGAACGGATTGCCGTCGCGGTCGCCGCCGATCCAGCTGCCCATCTGGAAGAACGGCGGCAGGCGCACGGGCAACCCGTGTTCGCCGAGCGCGGTCTCGATGTCCGCGTAGAGCGCCGGAATCTCGGCCAGGAAGGTGGCGCGGTAGTAGGACAGCGCGTTGTCGATTTCATCGGCGACCGTGAGGCGCGCGTCGCGCAGCATGCGCGTCTGCCACAGCGACGTCACGCGCGCGCGCAGCACCGCTTCGTTGCGGGCGCGTTCGCGCGCGGTCAGTTCCTGGTCGCGTTCGGCAAGCAGGCGGGCGATGTCGTGCTGCGCATCGAGGATGCTCTTGCGCGACACTTCGGTCGGATGCGCGGTGAGGACCGGCACGATCAGCGCGTCGCCGAAGAACTTGTCGAGCTGCTTGCGCGTGGCGCTGACGGTCTGCTGTTCGCGCATGCGTTCGATCGCGTAGGCAATCGTGCCGGGCTGAGAGCCGGAGCCGGCCAGCGCGTGAATGCGGCGGCGACGGTTGTGGTGACGGTCTTCGGCGATGTTGGCGAGGTGCGAAAAATAGCTGAACGCGCGCACGACCGAGACGGTCTGTTCCGGCGACAGCGCGCGCAGCTTCTTTTCCAGCGTCTGCGAGGCCTCGACGTCGTCTTCGCGGCGGAACTTCACGGCCGTCTGGCGAATGGCTTCGACCACATCGAATACGGCGTCGCCTTCCTGCTCGCGCAGCACTTCGCCGAGCAGGCGGCCCAGGAAACGGATGTCTTCGAAGAGCGGCCGGTCCTTGTCGTCGCGCGCGCGGGTGGAGGGCTTCGACGTGGATTTCGACGCCGCGGGCGTCTTCGGCGCGGGTCTGGGGACGGACTTCAGCGCCGACTTCGAAGCGGCCTTGATGCCGGGCCGGGGTTTCGGCGCGATGGCGGCCTTCGACGCCTTGGCGACGGTGGCGGGCTGGCTGGCGCTGGCGGGTGCGGGCGTGCCGGCGGGGGAAGACTTGGGCGATGCGGCGTTGCGGCGCGCGGAGCGAGCCGATGCAGAAGACGTCACGTTGAGTTCCTCTCAGAAGCGGCAAAGCCAGGGCACATCGACTCGAAACGCCGGACCGGCGCGTTGGCCCGGCGAGAAAGCGCCGGCCGCCGAACGGCCGTGCTTCAAACTTGCGACAGCATGCCGCGCGATTCACCGCGTCGCGGCCCGCGAACCGCGGGAAGGCGGCGCGGAGCCGCCTTCCCGCTGCATCCCGACGTGCTGCGAATGCCCCGAAAGGCGCATCGGACAAGGCTTTCGCGCAATGCCGGCGGGTCGGTGAGCCGTGGCGTGCGTGCTACCATTGTTCGCTAATGTCCATTCATCAATCCCGTCATTCACTCAAGCATCAATGAATTCCGAGACGCATTCGGCGACACCGCCCGCAACCCTGACCATCGCTTCGCGGGAAAGCCGCCTTGCCCTTTGGCAAGCCGAACATGTGCGGTGTGCGCTGCACAAATTATATCCACGTTGCGACGTGAAAATCCTCGGAATGACCACGCGCGGCGATCAGATCCTCGATCGCACGCTGTCGAAGGTCGGCGGCAAGGGCCTGTTCGTGAAGGAGCTCGAAGCCGCGCTTGCCGAAGGCCGCGCCGATCTCGCGGTGCATTCGCTCAAGGACGTGCCGATGGAACTGCCCGAAGGCTTCACGCTCGGCGCCATTCTCGAACGCGAGGATCCGTGCGACGCGTTCGTCTCGCCGCACTTCGAGTCGCTCGAAGCGCTGCCGGCGGGCAGCGTCGTCGGCACCTCGAGCCTGCGTCGCGAAGCCATGATCCGCGCACGTTTTCCGCTCCTCGACGTGCGCCCGCTGCGCGGCAATCTCGATACGCGTCTCGGCAAGCTGGACCGCGGCGAATATGCGGCGATCATCCTCGCGGCCGCGGGTCTCAAGCGGCTCGGTCTTGAAGCACGCATCCGCGCGCGTCTCGAACCGTCGCAGAGCCTGCCGGCGGCGGGGCAGGGCGCGCTCGGCATCGAAATCCGCGCCGACCGCGCGGAACTCGCCGCGTGGCTCGCGCCGCTGCACGACGAGCGGACCGCGCTGGCCGTCGAAGCGGAACGGGCGGTATCGCGCGCGCTCGGCGGCAGTTGTGAAGTGCCGCTCGCCGCGTACGCCGAGTGGCAGGGCGACGCGCTGCATCTGCGCGGCGCGGTATCGATGCCGGATGGCCGGCGCGTGCTGCGCGCCGAGGAATCCGTGCGCGCGCCCGACTTGGCCGCCGCGCTCGCGCTGGGCCAGCGCGTGTCGACGGATCTCGAAGCGCAAGGCGCGCTGGAGATCGTCGCCGCGCTCGCCACCTCGCGTGCCGGCGACGGTCCGAACACGGCGCCCGCGTGGCCGCGTTCCTGATGCCGGGCCCGCGCCGCGCCACCGTCATCGTCACGCGTCCGGCGGGACAGTCGTCCACGCTGCTCGCGCGTCTCGCCAGCGCCGGATTCGACACGCTGGAATTCCCGCTGATCGACATCGCCCCCGTCGCCGACGACGCCCCGCTGCGCGCCGCGCTCGATCAGCTCTATCTGCCGCCGGATGCGCCGGAGCGTTACGCGCTGGTGGTGTTCGTGTCGCCGAACGCGATCGATCACGCGTTCAGCCGGCTCGCTGCGCCGTGGCCTGCGGATCTGCCGGTGGCGGTGGTAGGACCCGGCTCGGTGACCGCGCTCGCGCGCCAGGGCGTGCATGCGCCCGCGCAGCGGGTGATTACACCATCGGCGGAGAAAGCCGATCCCCGTTTCGATTCCGAAGCGCTGTACGCGGCCATCGAAGCGGAGTTCGGCGCCACCGGTCTCGAAGGCCGGCGCGTGCTGATCGTGCGCGGCGACGGCGGCCGCGAGTGGCTCGCCGAACGCCTGGTGGCCGCGGGCGCGCGGGTGGAGAAGGCCGCGGCGTACCGGCGCGTGCTGCCGGAGCCGTCGATGCAGAAGTGGGAGCGCGTGCACGCGCTGCTCACCGGCGAGCCGCCCATGCAGGACGTGCCGCACGCCTGGCTGCTGACCAGCTCTGAAGGCGTGCGCAATCTCAACGAACTCGCGTACGAGCATCTCACTGCCGATGAAATCGCGCGCCTGAAACGCGCGCCGCTGGTCTGCCCCCATCCGCGCATCGCCGAGGCCGCGCGGGGGGCGGGTTTTGATAGGATGACGGTGTCCGGCGCGGGTGACGACCGCATCGTCCACGCGCTGGAAACCTTGTTTCCGTCCGGCATGAGCGGCGCGGAGGCATCGGCCCAGACTCACCAGTCGCATCAAACGGCCCAGACCCACCGGCGTCCGGAGGCTGACGCAGCCGCCGGTCCGGCTTCCGAATCGGCCCCGGCCCAGCAATCGGCCCCACAACCGGCCCACCAACCGGCTCCATCACGCATGACTGATCCGAACGATTCCAAGAAAGACTCACCTCAGCCGAACGTGACACCGCCCCTGCCGCCCAACACGCCGTTCACGCCATTCGAGCAGCAGAAGCGGCGCAGCGGCGCGGGCCTCGTCCTGTTGTGGGTCGTCGTCGTCATTCTGGCGGTGGCGGCGGGCGCGGGTGCGTTCGTCCTGAACCGCAAGTTCGACCGCGCCGGCACGCAACTGTCGCAGCGGCTCGCGCAGGCGGACCAGCAGAACGCCGAGCTGCGCGCCAAGGCCGATCAGGCCGCGAGCGCCACGACCGCGCTCAACACCCAGCTCATCCAGCTGCAAGGCAAGCTCGCGGACGCCGAAGCGCACAGCCAGGCGTTGCAGCAGCAATATCAGGATCTCGCGAGCAATCGCGACGACTGGACCGTCGCCGAAGTCGAGCAGATCCTGTCGAGCGCAAGCCAGCAGCTGCAACTGACCGGCAACGTGCAACTGGCGCTGTTCGCGCTGCAAAGCGCCGACACCCGCCTCGCGGCCACCAATGGCCCACAGGTCGTGGCGATCCGCAAAGCCATCGCGCAGGACATGGACAAGCTCAAGTCCGCGCCGACCACCGACCTCACCGGTCTGGCCATCAAGCTCGATACCGCCATCGGCCAGATCGACCAGCTGCCGCTCGCCGGCGAAGCGCCGCTCGCCCGTGCGCGCGCCCAGGCCGCCGCCCCCGCCGACAGCGCCTCCATCGCCGCGGCCACCGGCGAGCCGCGCTGGAAGGTGCTGTGGCGGCAGATCACGAGCGGCATCGGCCAGCAGTTGTCGAGCCTCGTGTCGGTGCGCCGCATCGATAACGCCGACGCCATGCTCACGTCGCCGGATCAAGGCTACTTCGTGCGCGAGAACGTCAAGCTGCGGCTGCTGTCGGCGCGTTTGTCGCTGCTTTCGCGCAGTGAACCCACGCTGAAGTCGGACCTGAGCGCCGCCGATGCCGCGCTGGCCCGCTATTTCGATCCGTCGTCGAAGAAGGTGGAAGCGGTGCGCGAACTGGTGAAGCAGGTCGACCAGGCATCGCTCGCGGTATCCGTGCCCAACCTCAACGACAGCCTCGCCGCCGTCCACCAGTTCAAGCGAGGCGGATGATGACGACTCGTGGACTCATCTGGCTTGCGCTGCTGTTCGCCGTCGCGGTGATCGTCGCGACGGTCGGCGGTTTCAACGGCGGACAGATCCTGCTGGTGATGCCGCCGTATCGCGTGGACATGTCGCTGAACCTGTTCGTGGTCGCGCTGGTGGTGTTGTTCCTGGTGCTGTACGCGCTGATCCGCGCGGCGCGCGGCGTCTGGAAGATGCCGTCGCGGGTGGCGGCGTATCGCGCGCGCAGCAGGCTGGCGAAGGCGAATGCCGCGCTGCGCGACGCGGTCGGACATCTGTATGCCGGGCGTTTTTCGAAGGCCGAGAAGGCCGCGCGCGACGCGCTCGCCGTGACCGACAACAAGGGCGCGGCCGGGCTGATCGGCGCGAGTGCGGCGCATCGGCTGCATGAATATGCCCGGCGCGACGAATGGCTTGCGCAGGTGGGCGGCCCCGAGTGGCAGGACGCGCGCCTGATGGCGACCGCCGACATGCGCGCCGACGGCCGCGACGCCGATGGCGCCCTTGTCGCGTTGACCGAGATGCAGGCGCAGGGCGGCCGGCGCATCCATGCGCAGCAGATCGCGTTGCGGGCGCAGCAGCAGTTGAAGAACTGGGGTGAAGTGCTGAAGCTCGTGCGCATGCTGGAGAAGCGCGAGGCGCTGCATCCGGCGGTGGCCGTGCGGCTGCGTCAGGTCGCGGCGGAAAACCTGCTGCGCGACCGGCGGCACAATCCCGATGCGCTCATCGAGTTCTGGCAGTCGCTCTCGGCTACCGAGCGTCAGTCGCCGCGTCTCGCCGATCTCGCTGCTGAATTGCTGATCGCGCTCGACCGTCGCGCGGAGGCGAAGAAGATCGTCGAGGACGCGCTCGCGCACAACTGGGATGCGCGGCTGTTGCGGCGTTATCCGGACTGTATCGTCGGCGGGGACGCCTTCCCGCTGATCCAGCGCGCCGAAGCCTGGCAGAAGGAGCGCAGCGAAGACGCCGATCTGCTCTTCACACTCGGCCGGCTGTGCCTGCACCAGCAGTTGTGGGGCAAGGCGCAGGCGTTCCTCGAATCGGCATTGAAGCTCGCCGACAACGAGCCGCTCAAGATCCGCACGCATCGCGCGCTTGCCCGTTTGCATGAGCAGCTCGGCGACACGCAGCAGGCCGCGGAACACTATCGCGCGAGCGCCATGGCGATGAACGTCGTGTGATCCGTGCCGCGCCGGGAAGCAAGGAAGCCGCATGAACGAACGTTCATGCGGCTTTTTTCTTGGTGGAGTGCCATGCCCACGCGCGCCGCGGGTACGACGAATGCACGATTGCCCTGCGGAAAACCGCATTGATCCGGCGTCCGGCCGGGAACGGAGGCGGATATGAAGCCGGTTCTGCGCAGGTTCGTGGTCGGGTTGCTGGCGATGGCCGCTCTTGGGTCCGTCGCGCCGAGGGTCTACGCCCAGGCGCAATGGACCGGCACGTGGTCCATCGCGCCCACCGTCGCGTCCGACGAGGGCTTCGACAACCAGACGATCCGGCACATCGTGCATACGAGCATCGGCGGCACGGCGGCGCGGGTGACGCTCTCGAACCTGTACGGCACGCAGCCCGTGACGATCGGCGACGTGCATCTTGCGCGGCGCGCGCGGGGAGCGGGTACGGTCGCGGGCACCGATCGCCCGGTCACGTTTGGCGGCCAGGCCTACGTCACGATTCCGGCGGGCAGTTCGGTGCAGAGCGATGCCGTCGCCTTCGACGTGCCCGCGCTCGCCGATCTCGCCGTAAGCCTGCATGTGCCGTCGAGGACGCCGCCGCACTCCACCGGCCACGATCTCGGCCTGCAGGACGTCTATATCGCGCCCGGCGACGTGAGCGGCGATGCGGCGTTTTCTGGCGGCGTCGCGAATGCGGCGGGCGGGCAATCGGTCTATTTCCTGACCGGCATCGACGTGATGAACGCCGCCGCAACGGGCGCGGTGGTCGCGTTCGGCGCGTCGATCACGGACGGGTTCGGGACCACGCCGAACACCAACCGGCGCTGGCCCAACCGGCTGGCGGTGCGGCTGGCGCGCGCGGGCATGGCGGTGGGCGTGCTGAGTGAGGCCATCAGCGGTAACGATTTCTTCACGGATCAGGCGGGTCAGGCCGGACTCACGCGCTTTGCCCGCGACGTGCTGGAGCAGGCGAACGTCAAATGGGTGATCGTCTCGGACGAAGCCGTGAACAGTCTCATTCACGCCGATCCGCCGACGGCGCAGCAACTCGAAGACGCGTACCGGCGCGTGATCGGACAAGCGCACGCCGCGCAGCTCGGCGTCATCTGCTCGACGCTGACGCCGTTCCAGGGCGTCGCGGAGTGGACGCCGGCCATCGAGACCACCCGCGAGCAGATCAACGCGTTCCTGCGCGATCGCGCCGGCAGCGGCTGTGACGCCGTGCTCGATCAGGCGGGGGCAACCGGCGACGCCGGCAATCAGGCCGCGTATGCCCCGGCGTTCGACAGCGGCGACCATCTGCATCCGAACGACGCAGGCGCGCAGGCCATTGCGAACGCAGCCGATCCGGACTGGTTCGCGGCGCTGCCGCAAGTCAATGCACCGGGCGCCTGCGGCCGTCTGGCGGCAGGCGAAGGATTCGGCGTGGGTGGATCGCTGGCGGCGTGCAGCGGCGGCGTCACGCTGACGGTGCGGGACGACGGCTATCTCGTCGCGATGCAGAACGGCGCGGTCGTGTGGTCGTCGCAGAGCGCGGGCGCGCCCGGCGCCGAAGTCCGCATGCAGGACGACGGCAATCTGGCGTTATACGACAGGAACGGGACGCGGGTGTGGCAGACCGGTACGTCGGGTCATCCGGGAGCGGTGGCGCTGATCCAGAAGGACGGCCATCTGGTCATCTATGCCGCGAACGGCACGGCGCTGTGGTCGAGCGCCGGATGACGCAGGATCAGTACGTGGGCACCGCCGGATCGACCTGACGCGACCACGCGTCGATGCCGCCGTACAGGTTGAACATCTGCGTGAAGCCGCGCGATTCCAGGAACATCGCGACCTGTGCGCTGCGCGCGCCGTGATGGCAGATGCAGACGATCTGCGCGTCGTCGTCGAGTTCTTCGCTGCGGGCGGGAATGTCGCGCATCGGAATCGACACGATGTTGTCCAGCTTCGCGGTCTGGACCTCCCAGGGCTCGCGCACGTCGAGCAGGACGGGCGCGGGGCGCGAGGTATCGGCCAGCCACGCGGCAAGTTCGGGTGCGGTGAGATTTTGCATGGAGATCTTCGAAAGACGACAGCAAGGACAGCGAGGAACGGGAGCGTGCCGCCGTGACTTCACGGCGGCACGAAGCGCAATCAGAAGCGGAACAGCGACGGATGCACCGCGTTCTTGAGCGGCGCGACCAGCGTTTCGAACACGTCCGAGACGCGGAACTGCTTTTCATCGACGCGGGTGACGATCTGCGCCTTCATGACCGGCGCCACGCCGACGAACGCCGCAATGCGCCCGCCAATCTTCAACTGTTCGAGGAATTCCTGCGGCATGACCGGCAGGCCGCCGGACACGCAGATCACGTCGTAGGGCGCGCCGTCGGTCCAGCCGCGCGCGCCGTCGCCGGTGATCACTTCGGCGTTCGTCACGCCGTTCGCCGCGAGGTTCTGGCGCGCGAGGTCGGCCAGTTCCGGCGAAATCTCGACGCTCGTCACGCTGCGTCCGCGATGCGCGAGCAGGGCGGCCATGTAGCCGGAACCCGTGCCGATTTCCAGCACCGTCTCGCCCTTGTGAACCGCGAGTTCCTGCAGGATGCGCGCCTCGACGCGCGGCGCCAGCATGCGTTCGCCGCCGGGCAGCGGCACTTCGAGGTCTGCGAAGGCAATGTTGCGGTACGCGGCGGGAACGAAGTTCTCACGCTTGACGATCGAAAGCAGATTGAGGACGTCCTGGTCCAGCACTTCCCACGGACGAATCTGTTGCTCGATCATGTTGAAACGCGCTTGCTCGATGTTCATGTTCTGTGTGCGTAGTGGCGACCTAGGGCGGATACGCGCCGTGGCCGCGCTGTGGCCGGATAAGGGGCGGGAAACGAAGCGATTGTAGCAAAACGAGGGGTTTTCCCGCCTGCTTCGCGGTACGTGCCCCAAGGCGTCTAGTGCGGCAGCCGGATGTCGAGCTTGAAGGTGACGAGGCGCGCGAGCAGGATGAACGCCGTCGAGAGCAGCACGTTGTAGATCGTGTCGACGTCGAGCCGCTCCAGTCCGAGATAGATCCAGCAGCCCGCGAACGCGCACACCGCATAGGGACGCGAATCGCGCAGGATCAGCGGGACTTCGTTGCACAGCACGTCGCGCATGACGCCGCCGAACACGCCGGTGACGACGCCCATCATCGTCGCCGTGAAGGCGGGCATTTGCGCGTCCAGCGCGACGGACGTGCCCGACACGCTGAAGAGACCGAGGCCGATCGCGTCGGTCACCAGCAGCGCGCGCTGGTCGAACAGGCGCGAGGTCACGCGCAGGAACAGCGGCGCGAAGATCGCCATCGCGAAGATGAAGAGCACGTAGTCCTGATGCTCGACCCAGTAGAACGGCCGGCGCGACAGCAATACGTCGCGGACCGTGCCGCCGCCGAACGCCGTGACGAGCGCGACGAGAAACGCGCCGACCGCGTCCAGCCGGCGCTTGCGCGCCTCGATGAGCCCGGAGAAGGCGTAGGCGAAGATCGCGAGCGCCTCCATGATGCTGATGGCGAGCGTCAGTCTAGGATGCACGTTCGGACCCCGGCCTCGACTTGTCTTCGCCGCCGCGATCCTGCGGATGATGGTGCTGGCGCGACGTACCGCCCGGCTGCAGCAGCACGAGCACGGCGCCCGCGCCGCCGTCGTGCGGACGCGCCTGGCAGAACGCGATCACCTCCGACTTCTGCACCAGCCACGCGCGCACCTTGCCTTTCAGCACCGGTTCGCGGCCGATCGAGCCGAGTCCCTTGCCGTGGATCACGCGCAGGCAGCGCAGCCCGCGCTTCACGGATTCGCGGATGAACTCCGCCAGCGCCTCGCGCGCTTCTTCGCGCCGCATGCCGTGCAGGTCGAGTTGCGCCTGCACGATCCACGCGCCGCGCCGCAGTTTGCGCACCACTTCCTGACTGATGCCCGGGCGGCTGAAGGACAGCGTGTCGTCGATATCGAGCAGGCTTTCGGGATCGTATTCGTCCGACAGCGCCTCCTGCAGCACCGCTTCTTCGTCGCGACGGCTCTGCAGCGGCAGCGGCGGAGGCGGCACACGGGTCAGCGTCGTGCGGGGCGGGGTCTTCAGCGGTTCGACGGCGCCGATCGAGTCGATGGCGCGGCGGAATTCATCGGCATCCGCGACGCTCTCGCGCTCGGCGCGCGCTGCCGCGACGCGCTGGATCTCGCGCTGCTCGGCGTCGGCCTTGAGCGCGCGCTTGAGCGTCGACAGGCCCGCGAGCCCGTCGCGCCTTACCGCGGCGGCGACGTCGGCGGGCCTGGCCGGCTCGCGCGCTGGCGGTTCGGCCGATGGCGGCGCAGGCTTGCGCCGGGCTTTCGGTTCGTTTGGATGGGGGTGATTCTTCGGCATCGTTCGGCCAGTTGGAAACGTCTGGAAACTGAGTCGAGGATGGGGTGCGCGGGCGAATGCCGGAAAGCAAGCCGCCCGCCGCGCGCCTGCCGCAAAGAAAACGGGCCGGCGGCGTGAACCGTGGCCCGTTCTGCAAGCTTCCAAAGCGATGCACGAAGCGCACCGTGCGGGCTGATCACATTCTAGCGGCTCGCCGCGCGCGCGGTCCGGCGGATCAGCGATCCGCTTCGTGGCTCATCGAATGCGGCGTGGCCGTTTCATGGATGCTTTCGAGGTAGCGCTGCGCATCGAGCGCGGCCATGCAGCCCGTGCCCGCGCTGGTGATGGCCTGGCGATACACGTGATCCTGCACGTCGCCCGCCGCGAACACGCCGGGAAGGCTCGTGGAGGTGGCGTCGCCGGTCGTGCCGCCCTTCGTGATGATGTAGCCGTTCTTCATCTCGAGCTGGTTGATGAAGAGATCGGTGTTGGGCTTGTGGCCGATCGCGACGAACACGCCCTGCAGCGCGATGTCGGTCGTCTCGCCGGTCTGCGTGTGCTTGACGCGCAGACCCGTGACGCCGGACTGGTCGCCGGTGACTTCGTCGAGCACGTGGTTCCACTTGATCTCGACCACGCCTTCCTTTTCCTTCGCGAGCAGGCGGTCGATCAGGATCGGCTCGGCGCGGAACTTGTCGCGGCGATGAATCACCGTCACCTTCTTCGCGATGCCCGCCAGATACAGCGCTTCCTCGACCGCCGTGTTGCCGCCGCCGATGACCGCGACTTCACCGTTGCGATAGAAGAAACCATCGCAGGTGGCGCAGGCGGACACGCCCTTGCCCATGAACGCTTCCTCCGACGGCATGCCGAGATACTGCGCCGACGCGCCGGTCGCGATGATCAGCGAATCGCAGGTGTATTCGCCCGAGTCGCCGATGAGGCGCATCGGCTTTTCATTGAGCTTGGCGGTGTGGATGTGATCGAACACGATGTCCGTGTTGAAGGCGCGCGCGTGTTCTTCGAGACGCTGCATCAGTTCCGGGCCCTGCACGCCCGAGGGGTCGCCCGGCCAGTTTTCGACATCCGTGGTGGTCATCAGCTGGCCGCCCTGGGCGAGGCCGGTGATGAGCAGCGGCGACAGATTCGCGCGCGCCGCATAGACCGCGGCGGAGTAGCCGGCGGGGCCGGAACCGAGGATCAGCACTTTGGCGTGTTTGGGCGAAGACATGATAGTGGTCCGTTTTTGATGGTCGGCTCGAAAGCGCGCCGGATGAGCTTGCGGCAGCGTGGCCAGCGCGGCTGGGCGCTGGTGGCCATGCGCGAACCGCAGCAATATCGACACCCGCCGCGCGGCTCGTGGCCGCGTGGAGGCGCCGGAGCGCTTCCGATGAACCGTATTTGAGTGCAAAACGGGGATTATAAAGGTGCCTCGAAAAGCCTTCCGAGTGAACCTTTCAATTGCGCCGATAGGCGCGGCACGCGAGGTTTGCGCCCATGACGCCCGCGTGACGAGTGTTACAGGTTGCAAGCGCCGGGGCGTTTTTACGCCGTTCCCCGCAATGCAGCGTTTACAATAGGCCACCGTTCCAGGCGGTCCCGGCGCACCGGCCGGCGAGGCCGCAAGCAGGCGACACCAAGCATCGAATCAATGGCCAAAGCACCTTATTCCGCGAGCCCGCAGGCACTGCCGCACCGCATGTCGCGGCTCTTCACCGAGATTCGCTGGATCCTCCAGGTCGCGCTCGGACTGTTCCTCGTGATGGCGCTGCTCTCGTACAGCCGCAGGGACCCGAGCTGGACCCACGCCGTCAGCGTCGAACGCATCGCGAACTGGGCGGGCCGCGTCGGCGCCTATACGTCGGACATCCTGCTGCTCGTGTTCGGGCTGTCCTCTTACTGGCTGATCGTGCTGCTCGCGCGGCGCATCATCGCGAACTATCGCCGTATCACGCAGCCGCCGGTCGTCGATGAAGACGCGCCGAAGGACCGCACCTGGCTCGCCGAAGCCTTCGCCTTCGTGCTCGTGCTGCTTGCCTCCGACGGCATCGAGGCCTTGCGCATGTGGTCGCTCAAGGTGCAGCTGCCGCGCGCGCCCGGCGGCGTGATCGGCGACATGGTCGCGCGCCATGTGTCGCACGCGCTGGGCTTCACCGGCGCCACGCTGTTCCTGCTGATCGCGCTCGCCATCGGGCTGTCGCTGTATTTCCGCTTCTCGTGGCTCTCGGTGTGCGAGAAGGTCGGCGACGGCATTCTCAACGCGATCACCGGCGCGCAACTGCGCCGTGAGGCCGGCCGCGACCGCAAGCTCGGCGAGGCCGCGGCGGTCAAGCGCGAGGGCAAGGTCGTGCGTTCGCGCGAGAAGAACGAAGATCACGAACCGGTGATGATCGTGCCCGCCGTGCCCACGCCGGCGCGCTCGGAGCGCGCGGAAAAAGAAAAGCAGGTGCCGCTCTTCAAGGACCTGCCGGGCGACTCCACGCTGCCGCCGCTGGCGCTGCTCGACCCGCCGCCGAAGACCCAGGAAACCATCGCCGCCGATACCCTCGAATACACCTCGCGTCTCATCGAGAAGAAGCTGAAGGACTTCGGTGTGGAAGTGAGCGTGGTCGCGGCGTATCCGGGTCCGGTCGTCACGCGCTATGAAATCGAGCCCGCAACGGGCGTGAAGGGCAGCCAGATCGTCGGTCTCGCGAAGGATCTGGCGCGCTCGCTGTCGCTGGTGTCGATCCGCGTCGTCGAAACCATTCCGGGCAAGAACTACATGGCGCTCGAGCTGCCGAACCAGCGCCGTCAGACCGTCAAGCTCTCCGAGATCCTCGGCTCCGAAGTCTATGCGAACGGCGCGTCGCCGCTGACCATGGGTCTCGGCAAGGACATCGGCGGCAATCCGGTCTGCGCCGATCTCGCCAAGATGCCGCACTTGCTGGTCGCGGGTACGACGGGCTCGGGCAAGTCGGTCGGCATCAACGCGATGATCCTCTCGCTGCTTTACAAGGCGAGCGCGGATCAGGTGCGGCTGATCCTGATCGACCCGAAGATGCTCGAAATGAGCGTCTACGAAGGCATTCCGCATCTGCTGTGTCCGGTCGTCACCGACATGCGCCAGGCCGGTCACGCGCTCAACTGGGCGGTCGCCGAAATGGAGCGCCGCTACAAGCTGATGAGCAAGATGGGCGTGCGCAATCTCGCGAGCTTCAACAGCAAGATCGACGACGCGAAGAAGCGCGACGAAAAGATTCCGAATCCGTTCAGCCTGACGCCGGATGAACCGGAACCGCTCACGCGCTTGCCGAACATCGTGGTCGTGATCGACGAACTCGCCGACCTGATGATGGTGGTCGGCAAGAAGGTCGAGGAACTGATCGCGCGTATCGCGCAGAAGGCGCGCGCGGCGGGCATCCACCTGATTCTCGCGACGCAGCGGCCTTCGGTGGACGTGATCACCGGCCTCATCAAGGCCAATGTGCCGACGCGGATGGCGTTCCAGGTTTCGTCGAAGATCGACTCGCGCACGATCCTGGACCAGCAGGGCGCGGAGTCGCTGCTCGGCATGGGCGACATGCTCTATCTGCCGCCGGGCTCGGGCCTGCCGGTGCGCGTGCACGGCGCGTTCGTGTCGGACGAGGAAGTGCATCGCGTGGTGGACAAGCTGAAGGAGCAGGGCGAGCCGAATTACATCGAAGGCCTGCTCGAAGGCGGGCTTGCCGGCGAGGGCGACGAAGGCTCGGCCGGCGCCAACGGAACCGGCGGCGCGGACGGCGAGTCCGATCCGTTGTACGACCAGGCGGTCGAGGTCGTCATCAAGAATCGCCGCGCATCCATTTCACTGGTGCAGCGGCACTTGCGCATCGGCTACAACCGCGCGGCGCGGCTGCTGGAGCAGATGGAGAATTCGGGGCTGGTGTCGGCGATGTCGTCGAACGGCAACCGCGAGATCCTGACGCCGGCGCGCGACGCCGAATGACGCGCGGCGCGAATCAAAGGGAGAACATCACGATGCAACACCATACGGGGAGCCGGACGCTCAAGGTCCTGAGCGCCGCATTGTTTTCAGCGTCGATGCTGCTGGCGTCGCACGCCTTCGCGAGCGGCACCGAACAGCTGAAGGCGTTCGTGTCGCAGGTCAAGGCCGCGCGCGGCGACTTCACGCAACAGGAAATCAAGGCGCCGGGCAAGGCCAACAACGGCGCTACGTCCACGCCCGTGCCGACCAAGGGCACGACATCGAGCGGCACGTTCATGTTCGCGCGGCCGGGCAAGTTCATCTGGTCGTATCAGAAGCCGTATGCGCAGGTCCTGCAGGCGGATGGCGACAAGCTCTACGTGTATGACAAGGATCTGAACCAGGTCACCGTGCGCACGCTTGGCGGCGCGCTGGGTGCGAGCCCGGCGGCCATCCTGTTCGGCAGCAACGACCTGGACAAGAACTTCAACTTGCGCGATGCGGGCGAGAAGGGCGGCATCGACTGGCTCGAACTCACGCCGAAAGCGAAGGACACGCAGTTCGAGACGGTCGGCATCGGCTTCAAGGACGGCAACCTGCAAGCGATGGAACTGCACGACGTGTTCGGCAATGTCACGCTGCTCACGTTCTCGAACATCCAGAAGAACCCGCCCATCAAGAGCGATGCGTTCAAGTTCACCGTGCCGAAGGGCGCGGACGTGATCAACGGCTGATCATCGGCTGATCTACGCAGCCCGGCGCCCGCCGGGCCGTGCCTTCATCGCGGCTCAGTTGTAGCTCGTCGTCAGCAGGACGCGGGTCACGGACGCGGGCGTCTCGTCGAGCGCGCGCATCGACAGCGTGCCGCCGAGTTTGCCTACGTGGTAAGTGCCGCCTGCATCGGACGGCGTGGTGTTGCCCCGGCTGTCGGTGAAGCGGGTCGCGAGCAAACGCGCGCCGGATGCCGGGCTGTGTCCGATCACCGACATCGACACGCCAGCGCTCGGCGCATCGCTTGGCTCGGCGGAGAACATCACGTGCGCGGTGCGCCCGCTCGTCTGGTCGATCCGCATCGGGGAGGCGGTCGCAGAGGCATTCCCCGATCCAACCGATACGCCGAATGGCGAGGCCACGATCGATCCCGTGAAGTAGATGACGCCGCCGTTCGTGCCTGCGCTCGCCATCGCGCAGTAACTCATCGCGCTGGCCAGAACGAGTTGTCCGGCCCGTCGTGCCCTACCCAGCTTTGCGTCGATCATGGTTCCCTCGTCCTAAGAGAAGGTGCTGCCCGTCCGCGATGGTCAGTCAGCGCTGCAACCGAGCACGCTTCCGGTCCTTCGGACCCGTTGTCGCGCTCAATTTTGAGATGTCCATGAATTGATATTAGGAGAAGTCGTATTGCCTGATCAATAAGATTCCGGTATTAGATTTGTAGAAAATTGTCATGCTTGTGGATGGGCCAATAACGGCTGAAAACGCCTGCCTAAAAGCAATCTCAGCCGTGCGCAGCCTGCATGTCTTCGATGAACGCTTCGACGATCTCGCGTTTCGCACCGCCCGCACGCCGCGCACGCGTGACCATCTGGAACGCGACGCGATAGCGCATCGCTTTTGGATTCAGCGGCGCGAGCAGTCCTTCCTTCACATACGGCGCGGCGAAATGCTCGGGCAGATAGCCGAGATGCTGTCCCGAGAGCACGAGCATCGCGACGGCCTCCATGTTGTCGGCGACCGCGCCGACGAGTCGCGGCGCAAGCGTCCCGGCCTCCGGCAGCGGATAGCTGCGCCATGCCCAGTCGTGCTCATTGGCCTCGCTCATGCGCACACGTCCCGCACGTGCGTACAGCGGATGCCCGCGGCCGCAATAGGCGAGCTGTTCCTCGGCAAAGATCTCGACGTAATCGAGCGACGGCACGCGATGCCAGAAATAGCCGATCGCCATCTGGATGCGTCCTGCGAGCAGCATTTCCTCGAGTTCGCCCGGCGAGCGCACGAGCACCGCGAAGCGCACGGATTCGTCGCGCTGGCGAAAGCGCGCGATGGCTTCGCTGACGCGTGCGTTCGCGCTGACCGGTGTATTGCCGATCATCCCGAGCGTGAGCGTGCCGACCAGCGTCTTGCCGACGTTGCGGGCGGTGGAGTCGAAGGTGTCGATGGCCGCGAGCAGCGTGCGGCACGCCTCGACGAACTGTTCGCCGCGCGAAGTCAGCGCGAAGCCGCCGCGGCCGCGTTCGCACAGGCGATAGCCGAGCCGGGTTTCGAGCGTCGCGAGCTGCGTGCTGATGGTGGATTGCCCGACGTTGAGCGTGGCCTGCGCCGACGACACGCCGCCCGCGTCGGCGATGGCGAGAAACACGCGGATCAGCCGGAGATCCAGGTCGGACAAGTGAGTGAACATGCGCGCCGCCGATACATCGATAAAAATCGATGTGAAGTTGTTTTTGTCGTCATTTTAACGCCGGAGGAAAGCGGCTATGAATGGCAGCATACCCATCCTGATTCATCCGACGCCATGAATACTTCCGCGCTGTTTGCCCCCGCAGAACACTTCGATTCCCACTTTCTCGACGCCCGCGCCGAACGTCCGCAGCCACTTTCCGGCAACCAGATGCCGCGCTGCGGCGGCATCACGACGATGATGCGTCTGCCGCATGTCCCGTCCGCCGCCGGGCTGGATGCGTGCTTTGTCGGCGTGCCGTTCGATCTCGGCACGTCCAATCGCACCGGCGCGCGCTTCGGCCCCCGTCAGGTGCGCAGCGAATCCGTGCTGCTGCGCCCGTACAACATGGCGACGCGCGCCGCGCCGTTCGATTCGCTGCGCGTCGCGGATATCGGCGACGTCGCGATCAATCCGTACAACCTGCTCGATTCCATCGACCGCGTCGAGCGTGCGTATCGCGAGATCCTGCAGCACGACTGCACGCCGCTCACGCTCGGCGGCGATCACACCATCGCGTTGCCGATCCTGCGCGCGATCCACGCGAAGCACGGGAAGGTCGGGCTGATTCACATCGACGCCCACGCGGACGTCAACGACACCATGTTCGGCGAGAAGATCGCGCACGGCACGCCGTTTCGCCGCGCGGTGGAGGAGGGCTTGCTGGACTGCTCGCGCGTCGTGCAGATCGGCCTGCGCGGCACCGGCTACGAGGCCGGCGATTTCGACTGGTGCCGCGAGCAGGGCTTTCGCGTCGTGCAGACCGAGGAATGCTGGAACAAGTCGCTCGCGCCGCTGATGGACGAAGTGCGCGCGCAGATGGGCGACGGTCCCGTCTACATCACGTTCGATATCGATGGCATCGATCCGGCCTTCGCGCCCGGCACGGGCACGCCGGAAATCGCCGGCCTGACGGTGCCGCAGGCGCTGGAGATCGTGCGTGGCGCGCGCGGGCTGAACATCGTCGGCGCGGATCTGGTGGAAGTCGCGCCGCCCTACGATCCGTTCGGCACCACGGCGCTGCTCGGCGCCAATCTCGCCTTCGAACTGCTGTGCGTGCTGCCGGGCGTCGAATATCGCGCGGCGCGTTGAGCGACCGGCTTGCTCGCGGCCTTACGCGTACGCGCGCCGCCGTCCCGCCACGAGCAGCAGATAGCACACCGCGCCGAGCGCGAGCGCGGGCAACGTCGCGCCGAGGTTCGGCAGCCACTGGTTGATCGCGTGATAGGCGGCAATGCCGACGCCCCACGCAATGAACGCGCTCACATGCCAGCCGCCGGAATAGCCATAGCGGCCGGTGGGATCGGCGAGCACGGCGGTGTCGATGCGGCGTTTGCGCACGATGAAGTGATCCGCCAGCACCACGCCGAAGAGCGGCGCGAACACCGAACCGATCAGCAGCAGGAAGTTCTGGTACTTGCCCATCTCGACCACCAGCGCGACCAGCGTACACAGCGCCCCGAACGCGCACGACAGCAGCGGCACGCTGGCGCGCGCCCACAACGTGCCGGTTGAAACGGCGGCGGAGTGGATGTCGGCGAAGGCGTTGTCGGTTTCATCGATCAGGATCAGGAACAGCGCGAGACCGCCGCCCGCCTGCGCGAACGCGGTGGTCAGCAGCGCATCGCCGCCGCCGGCCGCGAGACCGTAGATCGCGCCGAGCGCGTAGAACCAGAGATTCGCGATGCCGTAGCCGAGCAGCGTGCCGCGGAACGTGCCGCCCGCGCTGCGGCCGAAGCGCGTGTAGTCGGCGATCAGCGGCAGCCACGACAGCGGCATCGCGACGACGAGGTCGATGCCCGCGCCGAACGCCATCTCGCCGGTGCCGGGCCGCGCCATCAGCGCGGCGAGATCGTGCTTCGCGAGCAGGTTCCAGGTCAGCCAGCCTGCGCCGCCGAGCAGCAGCCAGATGCCCCAGGTGCGCAGGAAGCGCCGCACGAAGGACAGCGGGCCGCTCACCGCGAGCAGCGTGGCGAGCACGCCGAAGATCAGCGTCCAGACGATCGGCATCGAGAAGTGGAAGGATTGCTTCGCGAGGGCATCGGCGGAATCGCGCATCACGATGATCTCGAACGAGCCCCATCCGACCAGCTGGACCGCGTTGAGCACCGCCGGCACGGAGGCGCCGCGCACGCCGAGCGTCGGCCGCAGCGAGGACATGGCGGCGAGCCCGGTGTCCGTGCCGATCACGCCCGCGAGCGCCAGCAGCACGACGCCGACCACCGTGCCGATGCCGATCGCCGCGAGCGCATGCGGCAGCGACAGTCCCGGCACCAGCAGCGCGCCCGCCTGCGCGACCAGCAGGCCGATGCCGAGCGAGAACCACAGCGCGAAGGCGTCGCTCGTCGCGAAGGCGCGCCGTTCGGGTGGCACGGGGGTGAGCGGCGCGTAGGTGGAAGTTTCGCCGTGCGCCGCAGCGTTCGTGGTGTGCTCTTGCCCCATCGGATTGCGTCCTCATATGGTCGATGCGTTGTCCGAGACGGTCACGCGCAGGCGGGTCCGATGCCCTCGCGGCCCGGCTGTCATAATGACCCGTTCCGCCGCCGGCCGGCGCCTCTCTCGGGAAGCGCGAGATTATCGCCGCGATCCACCCAACCGCGTCAACCTGCATCGCACAGCACATGTTCGAAGAAAACCGTGGCACCGTTCCGCTCGCGGAGCGTCTGCGCCCCCGCACCATCGACGACGTGATCGGCCAGAAACACCTGCTTGGCCCGAGCAAACCGCTGCGCGTCGCGTTCGAATCGGGCGAAGCGCATTCGATGATCCTGTGGGGCCCGCCCGGCGTCGGCAAGACCACGCTCGCGCGCCTCATGGCCGACGCGTTCCACGCGCAGTTCATCTCGCTTTCGGCGGTGCTGTCCGGTGTCAAGGATATCCGCGAGGCGGTGGAGACGGCGCAGATTCATCGCGCGAACGGGCATCAGACGCTCGTGTTCGTGGATGAAGTGCATCGCTTCAACAAGAGCCAGCAGGACGCCTTCCTGCCGCACGTGGAGTCCGGCCTGTTCGTGTTCGTCGGCGCGACGACCGAGAATCCGTCGTTCGAGGTGAACAGCGCGCTCTTGTCGCGCGCGGCCGTCTACGTGCTGAAGAGCCTCGACGCCGACGAACTGAAGGAATTGCTCGAGCGCGCGAGCCGGGAACTGGGCGGCCTCACGTTCACGGACGAGGCCCGCGATGCGCTGGTCGGTTCGGCCGACGGCGACGGCCGCAAGCTGCTGAACAATCTCGAGATCGTCGCGCGCGCGGCGGCGCAGCAGAAGCAGGGCGAAGTCGACGGCGCCTTGCTCGGCAGCGCGCTCGCCGAGAACCTGCGCCGTTTCGACAAGGGCGGCGATGCGTTCTACGACCAGATCAGCGCGCTGCACAAGTCGGTGCGCGGCAGCAATCCGGACGGCGCGCTGTACTGGTTCTGCCGCATGCTCGACGGCGGCGCGGACCCGCGCTATCTGGCGCGGCGCATCGTGCGGATGGCGTGGGAGGACATCGGACTTGCCGATCCGCGCGGCGCGCGCATCGCGCTCGACGCCGCCGAGACCTACGAGCGCCTCGGCACGCCGGAAGGCGAACTGGCGCTCGCACAGGCGTTGATCTATCTGGCGGTCGCGCCGAAATCGAATGCCGGCTACAACGCGTACAACGAGGCGCGCCGCTTCGTCGGCCGCGATCAGTCGCGCGGCGTGCCGGTGCATCTGCGCAATGCGCCGACCAAGCTGATGAAGGAACTCGGCTACGGCCACGAATATCGCTACGCGCACGACGAACCCGACGCCTACGCCGCCGGCGAGACCTATCTGCCCGACGGCATGCGCGAGCCTTCGTGGTATCAGCCGACGCCGCGTGGGCTCGAAGGCAAGATCGGCGAGAAGCTCGCGCGCCTTAGCGATCTCGACGACGCGTGGCGGCGCGAACACCGCGACGACAAGAAGCGCTGAGGGCTGATGCCTGTCCGGCCGGCGCTGGCCGTGCGCTAGAATCGACGTTTCACGAATACTCAACCAGCAGCCCCCGCCATGCTCGATATCCAAACCCTCCGCAAAGACCTGGACGGCGTCGCGAAGCGCCTCGCCGACCGGGGCTTCACGCTCGACGTCGCCGCGTTTGCCGCGCTCGAAGCCGAGCGCCGCGAGATCCAGACGCGCACCGAAGAACTGCAGGCGCGCCGCAACAGCCTCTCGAAGCAGATCGGCGCGATGAAGGGCCGCGGCGAGGACACCTCGGCGGTGATGGCGGAAGTGGGCGGGATCGGCGACACCATGAAGGAGTCGGCGGCGAAGCTGGACGACGTGCAGAAGCGCCTGTCGGACCTGATGCTCACCGTGCCGAACCTGGCGCACGAGAGCGTGCCGGTGGGCCGCGACGAGACCCAGAACGTCGAGGTGCGGCGCTGGGGCACGCCCCGCGCGTTCGACTTCGAGATCAAGGACCATGTGGATGTCGGCGCGCCGCTCGGCCTCGACTTCGAAACCGGCGCGAAGCTGTCGGGCGCGCGGTTCACGCTGTTGCGCGGACAGATTGCGCGGCTGCATCGCGCGCTCGCGCAGTTCATGATCGACACGCACACGGAGCAGCACGGCTATACCGAGGCGTACACGCCGTACATCGTGAATCCGGAGATTCTCTACGGCACGGGCCAGTTGCCGAAGTTCGCGGACGACATGTTCCGCGTGGAGAAGGGCGGCGAGGAGAACACGGTCACGCAGTACCTCATTTCGACGTCCGAGATCTCGCTGACCAACACCGTGCGCGAGAGCATTCTCGACGCAGCCGCGCTGCCCGTGAAGCTCACCGCGCATTCGCCGTGTTTTCGGTCCGAAGCGGGCTCGTACGGGCGTGACACGCGCGGCCTGATCCGGCAGCATCAGTTCGACAAGGTGGAGATGGTGCAGGTCGTGGCGCCCGAGCATTCGTACGCCGCGCTCGACGAGATGGTCGGCCAGGCCGAAGCCATCCTGCAGAAGCTGGAATTGCCGTATCGACTGATCACGCTGTGCACGGGCGACATGGGTTTTTCAGCGGCGAAGACCTTCGACCTCGAAGTCTGGCTGCCGGCGCAGAACACGTATCGCGAGATTTCGAGCTGCTCGAACACCGAGGCTTTCCAGGCGCGCCGCATGCAGGCGCGCTTCCGCAATGCCCAGGGCAAGCCGGAGTTCGTGCACACGCTGAACGGCTCGGGACTGGCGGTGGGCCGCACGCTCGTCGCGGTGCTGGAGAACTTCCAGAACGCGGATGGCTCGGTGACGATTCCCGCCGTGTTGCGGCCTTATATGCGTGGTCAGGAGCGCATCGAAGCCGCCGTGGGCGCATGACACTGGCCTCGCGCTTATTTTGCTGAAGGTTGGCAAAAGGGGCTTGGCAAGGTTCCGAGAGTTCGATATAGTTTCGTTCTTCGCCGAGCAACGACCGGCTTGACGAAGGCCCGTGAGGGTAGACGGAGAGGTGGCAGAGTGGTCGAATGTACCTGACTCGAAATCAGGCGTACGGTTTTCCCGTACCGTGGGTTCGAATCCCACCCTCTCCGCCAAGAACATCGAAAGCATCAAACAGAAAGGCCGCCCATCGGGCGGCCTTTCGTCATTCTGGCGTATGCAAGGCAATGCCGCCTATGTGGCGAACATCTCGATTTGATTTTCCTTGTTGACGGCTTCCATCAGTCATTTGGAATCACTCTCCAATATGTCCCTCACCTCTGAGCCCGATCGAAAGATTGGTGTCCCATGTGGGGGATTTCCATTTGAGGAGACCGATCCTTGCATGACGGCAACCGACAAGCCGGAATTCTCTCCGTTAAAACTGTACCGCCCTTACGCAGACCAACTGGACCTCCTGAAATCGCGAAACTTGGCTGTTGGTGACGATGCTGCGGCTTTAGCAACGCTGCAAGGAATCGGCTATTACCGTCTGGTTGGCTACGGGTTCCCGCTTCGCGTCCCGACTCCTGGCAGCGATGTCCGCCGTAGCGATGATTCTCTCGACGGAGCGTCGTTCGAATTGGCCGAGGCACTCTACGAGTTCGACAGGAAATTGAGATTGCTCGTCCTCGACGCCATCGAGAGAGTCGCGGTCGCGGTGCGCGTCGATATCGCGCATTTGCTTGGGCGGCGGCATCGTCGCGCCCACGAACCAACAGCTCAGTTGGACGCGAATTTCTGCCAGAAACGACAGGGCCCAAGGAGGCTCACGCGACATCAAGAGTGGCTGGAAAAATACAAAGAGGCACTGAGAAAAAGTCGCAAGGAAGATTTCGTCGCTCATCATGAGCAGAAATACGGCGCAGCGCTTCCGATCCGGGTCGCCACAGAGATTTGGGACTTCGGCTTACTGTCGAAATTTTTCGCCGGGATGAAGTGCGGCGATCAGAACAAGATCGCGAGCCGATATGGAATCAGCGGACAGCATCTGGCGTCATGGCTACGCACGATCGACTTCGTGCGAAACGTCGCTGCGCATCATTCACGGCTGTGGAATCGCAACCACCCCGAACCACCGAAACTTCCCGACACTCAACCGCATCAATACCTGCACCATTTGGCGAGAGATGAATTTGCACGGCGGCGGACGTACGGCACGCTGTGCATCCTCGAAACCATGTTGCGAGTCATTCGGCCGGAAAGCGGATGGTCTGGCGCAGTGAAAGCGCATTGCCTTACTTTCCCGCAGTCGGAGCTCGTGAACATTCGCGCCGCAGGTTTCCCGCCGGGCTGGGAAAGTGAGCGAATATGGATCGCCTAGCCCGTCGCACTCAAGTCGTACACCGCGCAATATCAAACCGCAGCTCCGGCTCCGGCACACCGCCATCGTCGCTGGATGACTGCTGCACCTTCACCTCCGACCCATACACCGAAGGCGTCAAGGTCACGAGCCACGCCTTCGACCCGACCATCAGCTCGGTCGAACCCTGCGCGCGCCTGGTCTGCGCGGACGGAATCATGCGTTGCAGGCAGCTGGAAATATCCGACGCGGGCCGCGCCGATGAAACATGGATCACGGGCTTCGACGCGCGCAACTCGGGACCGCTCGTCGAACTGCAGGCGGCGAGGGCAGCGGCGCTCGCGGCCATGGCAAACAAATGGGCAAATCGAGGCAAGGTAGTCACGCTCCGGCAAGTCTGAACCGGGGCCACTAAAACACAAACCCGCGTGCATCACAAGCGTGCATGTCCGCAACCGCGTCCTGACCCCTCCGGCCAAGGACCGGCGGCGCCGGAATGCTATCATCGGCCCCATTGTCCTCGTGCGCCGTCCGCCTGAAATCCGGTCGAAGGCCGCGCACGCAGGCCGCTGAACCCATCTGCATCGCCCCATGGCCATCACGCTCAAGACTCCCGCAGACATCGACAAGTTGCGCATTTCCGGCCGCCTGGCCGCCGAAGTTCTCGCGATGATCGGCGAACACGTCCGTCCCGGCGTCACCACCGACGAACTCGACGCCCTCTGCAACCGCTTTATCGTCGACGAACTGAAAGCCATTCCCGCCAACGTCGGCTACATGGGCTTTCCGAAAACCGTCTGCACCTCGGTGAATCACGTCGTCTGCCACGGCATTCCCGGGCCGAAGGAGCTGAAGGACGGCGACATCATCAACATCGATGTCGCGATCATCAAGGACGGCTACTACGGCGACACGAGCCGCATGTACTTTGCCGGCACGCCGAACGCGGAGGCGCGCCGCCTCACTGAAACCACGTACGAGGCGATGGTGGCCGGCATCCGCGAAGTGCGCCCGGGCGCGACGCTCGGCGACATCGGCGCGGCAATTCAGGGCGTCGCGCACCGGGAAGGCTTTTCCGTGGTGCGCGAATACTGCGGCCATGGCATCGGCCGCGTGTATCACGAAGATCCGCAAGTGCTGCACTACGGTCAGCGCGGCGCCGGACTGCGCCTCAAGCCGGGCCTCGTGTTCACGATCGAGCCGATGATCAACGCAGGCCGCGCCGCCACGCAGCAGTCGCGCGACGGCTGGACCGTGACGACCAAGGACCGCTCGCTGTCTGCGCAATGGGAACACATGGTGGCCGTGACCGAGGACGGTTTCGAGTTGCTCACGCCCTGGCCGGACGGCACCGGCGCGTACGCGGCGCCCTGAATGAGCGAAGCGACCATGAGCACGGCTACGCATTGCCATGTGCGCTGTAAAGCACTTTCCCGGATTTAGGAATTGACGGGTCCGCCCGATCGGTTGAAGCTACGCCCATGGCTGAACATGCCGGACCGGCCGCACGAGCCGCACGCATGGAGCCTGAAGTCAGAGAGAAATTGCCCGCATGAGTCCCTCATTGACCGTCAGCCGCATCGCCGCGCAACAAGGTCCGGTCCTGCGCGAACTTCGCACGGCATCGCTGCGCGAGGCGCCTTACGCATTCGGCGAGACGCTTGAAGATGCGCTGCTGCTCGAACCCGCCCAATTCGACGATACCGCCGCGCTGCACGCCAGCGCCGACAAGCTCGCAACTTTCCTGCTGTACACCGAAGGCCATCCCTGCGGGCTCGTGCATGCGTACATCGAGGACGCACCGGGCGGGCGCGCCTTCGTGAACGCGCTGTGGGTCGCGCCGGCGGTGCGTCATCTGCGCGGCGGCGAACTGCTCGTGAACGTCGCATCGCAATGGCTCGCGGAGCAGGGCGCGGCCGACGTGCACGCGTGGATCGCCGATGAGAACCGCACCGCGATGCGCTTCTACGAACGTCTGGGCTTCGGCCCGACCGGCGATCGTCGCGCCATGCCCTTGCATGAGCAGGAAGCCGAATCCCTCTTTGTGCATCGGCTGCATTCCGGGCAGCCTGTCTAAGCGCGCATCGCGGTCACGTCGAGCGTGCGCGCGGCACGCATCTCTCGTCGCACTTCGCGTTTCCGATAGCTGAATTCGAGCCAAAAATTATGGCCGTGTGCGACAACGCCTGTAAAATACGCAAAATTTTTGGCCGTTCCTATGTCGCTCAACAAAACGCCCTATTTCGAACTGCGCAGCGGCTCCGTCGACACGCTTCTCTTCGTCGTCAAGACTCCCGACCTCGATGCCTTGCGCACCGAACTCACGCGGCGTTTCGAAGCGACTCCCGAATTCTTCGCAGGCGATGTCGTCGCCATCGACGTTCGACGTCTCGCTGAAGGCGAGCGCATCTCCCTCGCGGAACTCGAGAAGCTGCTTGCCGGCGTGCGCATGCGTCCCATCGGCGTGGTCGCGCTGCCCGCGCAGACGTGGGCCATCCAGTGGGCCAACGAAGGCGGCCTGCCGATCCTCGAAGCACGCGATCGCCGGGGCGCGCCGAAGCCTTCCGTCGACGAAGCCAAGCCCAACACCGAGGCCGCCGCCGTGATCGAGGCGGCCGTCGCCAACACGCCGCCGCCCGCGACGCTGCCGCAGCCGGCGACCATCATCGACCGGCCGTTGCGCTCGGGCCAGCAGGTCTACGCGAAGGGCGACCTGATCGTGCTCGGGCTCGTGTCCTACGGGGCCGAGGTCATCGCGGAAGGAAACATCCATATCTATGCGCCGTTGCGGGGCCGCGCGCTCGCGGGCGTGCACGGCAACCTCGACGCGCGGATCTTCTGCACCTGTCTCGAACCGGAACTGATCTCCATCGCGGGAATCTACCGGACCACCGAGAACCCGCTGCCGGCCGACGTGCTGAGCAAGCCGGTGCAGATCTGGCTGAACGAAGAAAAACTGATGATCGAACCGCTGCGGCTGACCTGACGAGTCGCCTCCACCCGCGCGCCACCGATGCCCAGCGCGCGCTCCAGGCAACGCGAGCGGACCTATTGACGAACACAAGGTACTTGTATGGCAAAAATCATTGTGGTGACTTCGGGAAAGGGCGGCGTCGGCAAGACGACCACCAGCGCGAGCTTCGCATCGGCGCTCGCCTTGCGCGGCCACAAGACGGCCGTGATCGACTTCGACGTCGGTCTGCGCAATCTCGACCTCATCATGGGTTGCGAACGCCGCGTGGTGTACGACCTGATCAACGTCATCCAGGGCGAAGCCAATCTGAACCAGGCGCTCATCAAGGACAAGAAGTGCGAGAACCTGTTCATCCTGCCGGCTTCGCAGACCCGCGACAAGGACGCGCTCACGCTCGAAGGCGTCGAGAAGGTGATCGACGAGCTGGTCAAGATGGACTTCGAATACATCATCTGCGATTCGCCGGCGGGCATCGAATCCGGCGCGCTGATGGCCATGCACTTCGCCGATGAAGCGCTCATCGTGACGAATCCGGAAGTCTCGTCGGTGCGCGACTCGGACCGCATCCTCGGCATTCTCTCGTCGAAGACCAAGCGCGCGATGGAAGGCAAGGAGCCGATCAAGGAACACCTGCTCATCACGCGCTACAACCCGAAGCGCGTCTCCGAAGGCGAGATGCTGTCGCTGAGCGACATCCAGGAGATCTTGCGCATCGATCTGATCGGCGTGATTCCGGAGTCGGAAGCGGTGCTGCACGCATCGAACCAGGGCTTGCCCGCCGTGCATCTCGACGGCACGGATGTCGCCGAATCGTACAAGGACGTGGTGTCGCGCTTTCTCGGCGAGCAGAAGCCGCTGCGCTTCACCGATTATCAAAAGCCCGGCCTGCTGCAACGCATCTTCGGCACCAAGTAAGGGGACGCAATGTCGATTCTTTCGTTTTTGCTGGGCGAGAAGAAAAAGTCCGCTTCGGTCGCGAAGGAACGCTTGCAGTTGATCATTGCGCACGAGCGCGCAGGTGGCAAAGCCGCCGCCGATTACCTGCCGGCGTTGCAACGGGAACTCGTTGCGGTGATTTCGAAGTACGTGAAGATTTCCAACGACGACATTCGGGTCAGCCTCGAACGTCAGGACGATCTCGAAGTGCTGGAAGTGAAGATCGAAATTCCGCAGGCGTGACGTCGTGCGGCGCGTCTGCGTGCCGCACCGTTTGCTTTACAGGAAGAGCCGGAATCGCGAGATTCCGGCTCTTTTCGTTTGTGGCGCTATCGTTTGCGTGATTCTCTTGTCGTTCTTCGAGGTGGCGCGAGCAGGCGCATCGACAGTCGCTGACACTTGTCCACACATCGTTTCGAATTCGGGCCTCTGGCACGCCTGCGCCTGTCATCGCATCGGCCGGTCTACACATTGAACTGTTTCGCGGAGGTTCCTGCGCCGCGAGCTTTGCCCGCGCGCCCTGCGCGCGCGTTCGATGTTTTTCGACAAGAGGTCGTTCATGAAAGTGTCCCTTCGCCGCCTGCTCGTTCAGAGCGCGATCATCGCCGCCGGCGCCGTCACGCTGTCCGGGGCGTACGCCGCCGCGGTGATCATCGCGCCGAGCGCGCCGCCCGCGCCGCGCTACGAGCGCATTCCGCCGCCGCGTGCGGGCTTCGTCTGGGAAGCCGGACACTGGGTCTGGCAGGGCCGTTACGTCTGGGCCTCCGGACGATGGGTCGAAGTGCGCGCGGGCCGGCGCTGGATCGCGGGCGTGTGGTCGCCGTATCGCGGGCAGTATCGCTATGTGCCGGGACACTGGATCTGAGTCGGGTCATTCCGCGATGCCGGGCACGCTCCGAGCGTGGGAAATCCTGAACCGACGAAGCGGGCCAGGCATGTTCGCTGCGAGTGAGCGAAGCATTGCTTGAACTACGGCATGCGCAGGGCGGAAAAAAGAACAGGCGCGAGGCTTTCGCCTGGCGCCCTTGAACGTTCCCGCGTTAGCAGGAACGGAGAGGAGAAGGGAGTCGTTCGAGCAACCCGAAAAGAACCGGTCGCCTGAACGCCATTGCCCGATGTGACAGCCTCCTGGCAACAGAGTTCAAACGGTTTGAAATTTCTTGCGAGCGGACGAGCAGGTCAGGCGGTGAGCACCTCGAACGCGACGACCGCGAGAATGGCGCCGACATTCGCAATGACCGCTTCGACGACCACGCCGCGCCAGGTTGCAGGCCGGAACTTCACGGCGAGCAGCAGGGCGCTCAGCAGCGCGATGGCGATCATTGCAACCAGATGCGAGCCTTGAAGATGAAAACGCATGGTGGCCTCCCGATTGAAGCGCGAATGAAGAATCCGCGATTGACGCTGCCGAACCGTTTTGGTTTTGTCGAGCTTGTTTCGATGCCGCTTCGAGTATAAGCACAGCAAAAATGACTGAATAGCGGGCCAAAAAGTCATTTTGCCGCCAGCTTGCCGACTGACATCGGGTGTTACTTTAAATACCGGTCGATAAAGGGAATTTCCTCTCGGGAGTCAGTACAAACCCCGTATGCGCGCGCGACGTTCCTGTCGCCGTGGAACCGCAGCCCGTGGAGCATTCACCAGATGACTTCCCCGACAACACGTTCTCTCGAAGTCGATTTCTTTCGAGGAATCGTGCTGCTGATTATCGCGGTAGACCATATAACGGGAAGTGTGCTGTCGCGCTTCACGCTGCATCAATATGCCTTTTGCGATTCCGCCGAAGTGTTCGTCTTCCTGGGCGGTTACGCGTCGGCGGCGGCTTATACGGCGCTTGCGACTCGCCGTAGCATCAAGGCCGCGCGCCGGCGTTTTTTCCGCCGCAGCTGGGAAATCTATCGCGCTTATCTGTTCACGGCCTTCCTGATGCTGATCGGCGGCGGCCTGATGATGGCGCTGAAGATCGACACGCCGATGCTCCAGTACACCGAATGGCCCAATTTCCTCGCGCGGCCACTGGGTCTGATCGGCGAAATCGTGACGCTCAGGCAGCAGCCGTATTTGTCGGCGGTATTGCCGATGTACGCCGTCTTCGCCCTCGCCGTGCCCGTGATCGTGCCGCTCGCGCAGAAGAAGCCGGTGGTCGCGATCTTCGCAAGCCTGCTGGTCTGGCTCGCGGCCGCGCCGCTCGCACGCGCGCTGCCCGGCACCTATGCGGAAGCGTGGTCGTTCAATCCCTTCGCGTGGCAGCTGATGTTCGTGACCGGCATGCTCGCGCGCGTCCAGCCGATCAGCGAAGGATTCCATGCGAGCCGCATCGCGCGCGGGCTGACCGCCGTGGCGATTGCGGTCGCGCTGGTCTTCGCGTTCTACAAGCTGTTCTTCGAAATGCAGCCGCCGCCGGGATTCATGAAACAGAATCTTGCGACCCTGCGCATCGTGAGCTTCGCCGCCATCGCGTGGATCGTCGCGCGCGCGGTGTATGCCGGTTGGATCGGACGGCTCGCGCGCAGGCTGCCGGGCATCGTGACGATCGGGCAGCAAGGGCTCGTGTGCTTCATCGCGGGGGCGTGCGTGTCGCTCGTGCTGGATTCGGCGCTGCGGGCCATGGGCGTGCTCGGACTCGGACGCTATCCGTCGCACTGGATCCTGGGATTGATCGCGGATGGCATCGCTATCGTCACGCTGCTGGCGCTCGCGCGTTTCTGGGCCGATCGCAAGGCGGCGAAGGCCGCGCGCGACAAGGAGGTCAGGCAGGCGCAGCGGCCGGCGCCGCCGCGCGTCGCGCTCGTCAACGGCCGGCCGGCGCCCGCGCAGGCAGGCAACCGGCACGACCGCTGAGCGGCGCCAAGTTTATTCGAGCGTGCTCATTCCAACGTGATATCGCGGGTCTCGCGCATGCACAGCACGGCGATGAGGCTGACCGCCGCCGCCGCCGATACATACCCACCCACCCACGTCAGGCCGCCCCGGTTCGCGAGCAATTGCGCGATATAAGGCGCCACCGACGCCCCCAGAATCCCGCCCAGGTTGTACGCGACGCCCGCGCCGGTGTAGCGCACGTTGGTCGGGAACAGCTCGGGCAACAGCGCGCCCATCGGCGCGAAGGTCACGCCCATCAGGAACAGTTCGATCGTCAGGAACAGCGCCACCTGGATCGTGTTGCCGCTGCCGAGCAGCGGCGCCATCGTGAAGCCCGACAGGATCGCGAGCAGGCAGCCGACTGCCAGCACCGGCTTGCGTCCGAAGCGGTCGCTGGCGATTGCGGAAATGGGCGTGGCGAGCGCCATGAACAGCACCGCGAAGCACAGCAGGCCGAGGAAGGTCTCGCGCGCGAAATGCAGCTTGCCGACGCCGAACGACAGCGAAAACACCGTCGAGATGTAGAACAGCGTGTAGCAGACGACCATCGCGAACGCGCCGAGCAGCGTGGGCATGAGGTGACTGCCGAGCAGCGTCGCGACCGGCACCTTGACGCGCTCCTCGCGCTCGACGGCCGCGCGGAACGCAGGCGTCTCCGCGATTTTCAGGCGCACGTACAGGCCGAGCGCGACCAGCACCGCGCTGACGATGAACGGGACGCGCCAGCCCCAGCTGCGGAACTGTTCGTCGGTGAGTGACAGCGCCAGACCGAAAAACAGGCCGTTGGAGGCGAGGAAGCCGATCGACGGCCCGAGCTGCGGGAACATCCCGAACAGCCCGCGCTTGCCTTTGGGCGCGTACTCGGTGGCCAGCAGCGCCGCGCCGCCCCATTCCCCGCCGAGACCGATGCCCTGGCCGAAGCGCAGCACGCACAGCAGGATCGGCGCGAGGCTGCCGATGGAATCGTAGCCGGGGACGAAACCGATCAGCGTCGTGGAGACGCCCATGACCAGCAGCGAGGCGACGAGGGTCGACTTGCGGCCGATGCGGTCGCCGAAATGTCCGAACAGGAACGAGCCGATCGGCCGCGCGACGAACGCGATGCCGAAGGTGACGAACGCCGACAGTGCCTGCGCGGCGGGCGAGTCGTGCGGAAAGAACACGGGTCCGATGACGAGCGCGGCGGCGGTCGCATAGACATAGAAATCGTAGAACTCGATCGCGGTGCCGATGAAGCTCGCGAAAATCACGCGGGAAGCGCTTTGGGATCCGTCGCCGGGCTTGGCGGCGGAGAGCGAGGGTGAGGACATGCTGTCTCCGTTGTCTTGGCGTTGATGCGTGTTGCGTTGATTCGTGCTGCGTCGGGGCGTGGCGCCGTCGACTGTCGCCGTCGACTGTCGCGTCAGCTTCTTGTAGGGATGGTCATGCGATGACAGCGGTGACGCTGGGAGCCAGCGCCGGGCGGCATGCGCGAGTACCGCGCGTGGTCGCGGCGCAGATGGGCTGCGCCTGAGGCGCTTCGCAGGGCGCGCGGGGTGGGCGCGGGGCGAAGGCCACGCCGGAAGCAGGTCCGGCCGGGGTGCGAAAAATTATAACGAGCGTGCGTGGCGACCGCCACCGGTCGATGCTAGTCGATGGTCGTCGCCTGCGGCGAGTGCGAGGTTTGCAGCTGGAACTGGCCGTTGTCGTTGAACATCCAGCCTTCGAACAACTCCAACTGGCCATTGCCGTTCAGCAGCCGCGCCGGCGGTGCGGGCAACGGCGCCGCGCGACGCAGCGAGGCGAGCGCGGTGGCTTCGGCTTCGTCGTCGCCGTTGGTGCGGTACACGGACGAATCGACCAGCCGGCCGCCGCGATCCACCGTGAACGCGACGAGCACGAAGGAACGCAGCATCGCTTGCGGCGTGCCCTTGAGCACCAGCGACGGATTGCGCTCGAAGATGCGTTGCGCGATGCGCTGCTTGTAGTCGTCGAGGGTCGAGCCTTGCGCCGCGGGCGGCGCGGTTGTGCGCGCCGCGACGACACCGGGCGGCGGCGTGAAGGTGCATGAAGTCAGCGCGAGCACGGCGCATGCGCCGAGCAGGGCGGCTACGGCGGAACGGAGAGAGGCGGACATGGGAGGGCACCGTGGAAGACTCTGCTTCCATGGTAGTGCCTGCGGGCCGGATGGGCGACGTCGACACGATCGTGCGGGCGCGCGACTTGCTGCCTTGGCTTTCACAAGGAAAGCTTCCAAGGAGCCGATCATGAACGCAGACAATCAAGCGCCGGACAATGCCCAGCCGGCCGAGCATAGCGACAACGAAAAGAGCAAGCTGCCGGAGCGGAGCGACGAGAACCGCAAGCAAGGACCGAATGACCGGCCCGGCAAGGAATCGGGTGAGGGCGAGACGCCGGTGGGCTAAAGTACGGCGCCTTCAGCGGACAGCGGGCGTGAGTCAGTCGACGTAGGGTTTGACCAGTTCGGCGCAGCGCAGCGGCGCTGATGCTCTTACCGCGCCCGTTTCCGCCGCGCGGGTTTCGACGCAGCGGAACACGCTGTTGGTCTTCTGCAGGATGTAGGTGTCTTCAGGCAGACCGGTGCTGCGGGCGGCCACGCTCGTCACCGAGACGATGCCGTAGCCGTTCTGGATGAGTTCGAAGAAGGTGGTTTCCGAATGCCGCCATTGCGCATTCGGGTTGGGCTGGGCTTGCGCCTGCATCGGCAGGCTTGCAGCCAGCAACGCGCCGAAGAGAAAGGGCAGGATGCGGCCTGATTTCATAAGCGTCTCCGCGTAGTGATCGATGTGGGCGGTTAGATGGGCCTATGGCCTGTCTGTTCACTGCGATTGTCACGCATGACCGACAAAGCCCTGCTGATTCCTGATTTCCTTCGCATAGCGACATGCACGCGTTGGCGTGCTTTCGCGCGGAATGACTGTTTTCAAAGAATCGTCCCTTGACCCTGGAGTTCCTCCAGGGTGTTTACTCGCCCCATGGCGTTAAGGGATAGCGAAAATGAAACAGTGCTGCGCAGGACATGATTCGATCATCGAGCTTCGAAAGGAGCAGGACGTGCGTGCCGTCGGACACGCACATTGTGGCGGGCATGAACATGGTCACGATCACGACCACGGCCATGAACACGACCATGCACACGCCCACGACCACCCCGCGCTGACCCCGTCCGTTACCTTGGGTGGCTTCGTCCGCACGCAGATGCGCATCGCGCAGATGGACTGCCCAACCGAGGAAGCGCTGATCCGCAAAAAACTCGGCGCGCTGCCGGAGGTCAGCGAGATGCAGTTCAACCTGATGCAGCGCGTGCTGACGGTCGTGCATCGGCCCGATGGACTCGATGCGGTGCTCAAGGCGCTCACGTCGCTCGGCTTCGCAGCGGAACTCGCGGATCACGCACAAACCGGCGCCCGCGCCGCCTCTTCCGCGCCGTCCCGCAAGCCCATGTGGCTGCTCGGTGCGGCCTGCGTCACCGCCTTGAGCGCCGAAGCCGCGAACTGGCTGGGCGCGCCCGAATGGCTCGTCGCGGCGCTCGCGGTGCTGGCGATCGCGGGTTCGGGCGTCGGCACCTACAAGAAAGGCTGGGTCGCCATACGCAACCTGAACCTCAATATCAACGCGCTGATGAGCATCGCGGTGACCGGCGCGCTCGCGCTGCGCCAATGGCCCGAGGCCGCGATGGTGATGGTGCTGTTCACGATCGCCGAACTGATCGAGGCACGCTCGCTTGATCGCGCGCGCAATGCCATCGAAGGATTGATGAAGCTGGCGCCCGACACCGCGACCGTCAGGCAGCCGGACGGTCCGTGGCGCGACGTCGAGGCTACGGCAGTCAAACTTGGCGCCATCGCGCGCGTGCGGCCGGGCGAGCGCATCGCGCTGGACGGCAGGATCAGCGCGGGCCGCTCGACGATCGATCAGTCGCCCATCACCGGCGAGAGCCTGCCCGTCGAGAAAGGGCCCGGCGATGACGTCTTCGCCGGCACGATCAACCAGTCCGGGTCGTTCGAGTACGAGGTGACGGCTGTGGCCGGCCAGTCGACGCTCGCCCGCATCATCCATGCGGTGGAGAACGCGCAAGGCACGCGCGCGCCGACGCAGCGCTTCGTCGATCAATTCGCCCGCATCTACACGCCGAGCGTGTTCCTGGTCGCGGTGGGCGTCGCCGTGCTGCCGCCGCTGCTGTTCGCGGGCGCGTGGCTCGCGTGGCTGTACAAGGCGCTGGTGTTGCTCGTGATCGCGTGCCCGTGCGCGCTGGTGATCTCGACGCCGGTGTCCATCGTCAGCGGGCTTGCCGCGGCGGCCCGCAAGGGCATGCTCGTGAAGGGCGGCACCTTTCTGGAACAAGGCCGGAAACTGCGCTGGCTCGCCCTCGACAAGACCGGCACGCTGACTCACGGCAAGCCGGTGCAGGTGGCGTTTGAACAGACGACGAACGATCTCCCGGACGCCGATGTTCGCGCGATCGCCGTCAGCTTGTCGAGCCGCTCCGATCATCCGGTATCGACGGCCATCGCACGCGCCGGCGCGGCGGATGCGGTCGGTTTGTTGCCCGTCGACGAGTTCGAAGCGTTGCCGGGACAAGGTATCGCGGGCCGGGTGAACGGGCGTCGCCATACGCTCGGCAATCACCGGATGGTGGAAGCGCTCGGCCTGTGTTCGACGGAGCTCGAAGCGCAGCTGCACCGCCATGAGAAAAACGGCAGGACCGTCGTGATGCTCGCCGATGAAGAGCGCGTGCTGGCGCTGTTCGCCGTCGCGGACACGGTGAAGGACACGAGCCGCGCGGCCGTCGCCGAGCTGCATGCGCTGGGTGTGCGCACCGTCATGCTCACCGGCGACAACGCGCATACCGCGGCGGCGATTGCCCGCGAAGTGGGCGTCGATCGCGCCGAGGGCGATCAGTTGCCCGAGGACAAGCTGCGGGCTGTGGAGCAGCTTTCGGCGGGGGGCACTACGGTGGGCATGGTCGGCGACGGCATCAACGATGCGCCGGCGCTGGCGCGCGCGGACATCGGCTTCGCGATGGGCGCGATGGGCACGGACACGGCCATCGAAACCGCCGATGTCGCGCTGATGGACGATGACCTCAGAAAGATTCCCGCGTTCATCCGCTTGTCGAAGGCGACGCATCGCGTGCTGGTGCAGAACATCGTGCTGGCGCTGGGGATCAAGGCGGTGTTCCTGGGGCTGACCATCGGGGGCATCGGGACCATGTGGATGGCCGTGTTCGCCGACGTCGGCGCGAGTCTGCTCGTGGTGGGGAATGGTTTGCGTCTGCTGCGCAAGTGACTTGGGAGAGATGGCATGAACTGGTTCGAGCGCGCGTTTGGCGGGCATCGTGGAGATGCGGTGCAGGGCGGGCATGGCCGTCGGCATGAAGGGAGTCATGGACATCATGGCGGACAAGGGAACGAGGGCTGGGGACGGGCGCCCGCTCCGGCGGCGCCGACGCGTCCGCCCGGCGGTGTAAGCTGCCCGCGATGCAATACGAGCCAGCAGGAAGGCGCGCGCTTCTGCTCGCAGTGCGCGACGCCGCTCGTGCCGCAGTCGTGTGGGCAATGTCGTCAGGCACTCGTGCTAGGCGCGAAGTTTTGCAGCCAGTGCGGGACGGCAGTGGGGGCTTGAAAGATGGGTTGTGCGGGAGCGGTGAGGTTCGCCTCGGCGCTCTTCGATGTCGGGCGCGGCGCAAAAAAATGTCCGGGCGGGAGTGCCCGGACCAAAGCACGACGGGCCACCAGTTCCGTCGTGCGCGTGGCCTGACGACGACCTGGACGCGGCTGGCTCGTGCAGCGCGGGGTCGTCGAGGTGAGGTGCGTCGGCGCCGTCCTGAATGTCCTGAAAGAGGGCGGCGCTGCTGCGTCCGGTGGTATTCGCTAGTCCCGCGAGCGGGTGGTCCGAATCGGATCGGGCCGGTGCAGCAGCGTCAGGGATAGAGTACGAAACGGCCGCGTCGCCACGATGAGCGGGAGATGAGAAAGTGATCATGTGAAGTGGCGAGAGAACTGCGCGGAAACGACAAAGCCCCATGAGTCGGCGACTCATGGGGCTTTTGATTGGGTGCTGGCGGAGGCGGTGAGATTCGAACTCACGGAAGGATTGCTCCTTCGCCGGTTTTCAAGACCGGTGCCTTAAACCGCTCGGCCACACCTCCAGCAAGGCGCGTATTGTAGCGCAACTCTCCGGCAGGAAGCCGCATCGCTTCAAACCTTCACCCTTCCAGCGATTTCGTCGCCCGCAGTGCCGGAAACAGCCGCATCCACAGCAGCGCGACCGCGATCGTCCCGATCCCGCCGATCAGCACCGCCGGCATCGCGCCGAACAGCCCCGCCGTCATGCCCGACTCGAACTCCCCGAGCTGATTCGACGTTCCGATGAACAGCGAGTTGATCGCGCCGACTCTTCCGCGCATGTCATCGGGCGTCTGCAACTGCACGAGCGATGTGCGCACCACCACGCTGATCACATCCGATGCGCCGAGCACGGCAAGCGCGATCAGCGAGAGCACGATGTCGTGCGACAGCCCGAACAAGATCGTCGCGATGCCGAACACGATCACGCCGCCGAACAGCGCCGTGCCCGCGCGCTGCCGCAGCGGAAAGTGCGCGAGCACGATCGAGCCCGTCAGCGCGCCCACCGCCGGCGCCGCGCGCAGCACGCCGAGTCCCCACGGACCGGTATGCAGGATGTCGCGCGCATAGACGGGCAGCAGCGCCGTCGCGCCGCCGAGCAGCACGGCGAACAGATCGAGCGACAGCGCGCCGAGAATCACCGGCTTGCTGCGAATGAAGCCGATGCCCGAGAACAGCGCCTCGAACGACAAGGGCGCGCGCATGCGGACCGGTTCGTCGATGCGGATCGCCGCCACGGCCCACGCCGCCGCCAGGAACGCGATAGCCACCGCGCCATACACCGTCAACGCGCCGAAGCCATACAGCAGGCCGCCCAGCGCCGGGCCGAGAATCATCGCGGTCTGGTTCGCCGACGTGGACCATGCGGTCGCCTGCTGCAACTGCGTGCGTGCGACGAGGTTGGGCAAGAGCGCCGCCATCGACGGCGATTCGAACGCACGCGCCGCGCCCGTGATCGTGGCGATGGCATAGATCGGGCCGACGTGATTCCAGCCGTGCCACGCGCCGAGACACAGGGCGAGCGCGCCGATCCCCTCGATTCCCTGGCAGACGTACGCGATGGTGCGCCTGTCGTAGCGGTCCGCCACGTGCCCGACGACCAGCGTCAGCATGAACATCGGCAGGAACTGCGCGAGTCCGACGAAGCCGAGCGCATAGGCGCTATGGGTGATCGAATAGACTTGCCAGCCGATCGCCACGGACATCATCTGGAACGCCACCGACGACATCACCCGCGCGCTCCAGAACAGCGCGAACGGACGATGCCGCATCACCGAGCCGGACGCCGCCGTCGACGCGCTCAATTGTGCGGATCCTTCAAGAACATCTCCTGGAGATCGTTGAGGAAGCGCTGGCCGAGCTCGGTCGGCGCGATGCGCTCCGGCGTGCGCGTGATGAGTCCGCGCTGTTCCGCGCGCTGGAGCGCCGGCTCGATCGCGGATAGCGACAAGCCGGTGCGCTCCACGAAGGCATGCACCGGGAAACCTTCCACGAGCCGCAGCGTGTTCAGCATGAACTCGAAGGGCAGATCGCGCGGACCGACTTCGCGTTCTTCCTGCACCGGGGGTTCGGTCGGCGAAAGCGCGTGATCCATGTAGCTCGCCGGATGCTTGAAACGCGCCTGCCGCAGGATCCGCGACGGAAACGACAGCTTCGTATGCGCTCCCGCGCCAATCCCCAGGTAATCGCCGAAGCGCCAGTAGTTCAGGTTGTGCCGGCTCTGCCGATGCGGCTTCGCATACGCCGATACCTCATAGCGTCCGTAGCCCGCCTCGCGCGTGCGCTCGTGAATCCACTCCTGCATGTCGGCGGAGGCATCGTCGTCGGGGAGCGCGGGCGGATACTTCGCGAAGACCGTGTTCGGCTCCATCGTCAGGTGATACAGCGAGAGATGCGGCGGCGCGAACGCCAGCGCCGTCTCGATGTCGTGCCGGCATTCGTCGAGCGACTGCTGCGGCAGCGCGAACATCAGGTCGAGGTTGAAGTTGTCGAAGTGCCGCGCGGCGATCTCCACGGCCTGGCGCGCCTGGCCTGCATCGTGGATGCGGCCGAGCGCCTTCAGATGCGCCTCGTTGAAGCTCTGGATGCCGATCGACAGCCGGTTCACGCCGCTCGCGCGGAACGACGCGAACTTCGCCGCTTCGAACGTGCCGGGGTTGGCTTCGAGCGTGATCTCGGCGTCGGCGTCGACGGGCAGCAGCGCGCGCACGTCCGAAAGCAGCCGGTCGAGACCGGGCGCCGAGAGCAGCGAAGGCGTGCCCCCGCCGATGAAGATCGTATGCACCTGTCGTCCCCACACGAGCGGCAGCGCGCTTTCGAGATCGGCGCGCAGTGCGTCGAGATAACGGTCTTCGGGAAAGCTGTCGCCCTTCCACTCGTGCGAGTTGAAATCGCAGTACGGGCACTTGCGCACGCACCACGGAAAATGCACATACAGCGCGAGCGGCGGCAACGACGTCAGGCGGATGCTGCCCGGCGACGTAAAGGTCTGCACCACGTTGATGGTCTTCGGTCCCGCGCTCACGCCAGTTCCTTCAGTCGTTGCAGCAGGTCGCGCAGCGCCAGCGCGCGGTGGCTCAGCGCGTTCTTGCGGGCGGGATCGAGTTCGGCGGCGCTGGCGTGCAGCGCGGGCAGGAAGAAGTGCGGGTCGTAGCCGAAGCCGTGCGCGCCGCGCGGTTCGTCGAGCACTTCGCCGTGCCAGCGGCCTTCCGCGATCAGCGGTTCGGGGTCTTCCGCGTGACGCACCAGCACCAGCACGCAGAAGTAATACGCGCGACGGTCCGCCACGCCGGCGAGATCCGCGACCAGCCGCGCGTTGTTCGCCGCGTCGCTTTTCTCGCCGCCGGCCAGCGACGCGTAGCGCGCCGAATACACGCCCGGCGCGCCCTGCAACGCGCGCACGCACAGGCCGGAGTCGTCGGCGAGCGCGGGCAGGCCCGTCAGCGCCGACGCATGGCGTGCCTTCGCCAGCGCATTCTCGACGAAGGTGACATGCGGCTCGGGCGCCTCGGGCACGCCGAGTTCGCCCTGCGCGATCAGTTCGATGCCCGCCGCCTCCAGCAGCGCCGCGAACTCGCGCAGCTTGCCCGCATTGTTCGAGGCGAGCACGACACGGCCCGGCGCCGCCCCGGATGCAAACGAATCAGACACTGCGAATCCCCAATGCTTCCTTCTGCTTCAGCACGAGCGCCTTGATGCCGCTGTCGGCGAGCGCGATCAGCTCGTTCATCTCTTCGCGCGAGAACGGCGCGCCTTCCGCCGTGCCCTGGACTTCGACAAATCCGCCCGAGCCCGTCATCACGACGTTCATGTCGGTATCGCACTGCGAGTCTTCGTCGTAGTCGAGATCGAGCACCGGCGAGCCTTCGAAGATGCCCACCGAGATCGCCGCGACGAAGTCCTTCACCGGCGACTTCGCGATCTTGCCCGCGGCCAGCAGCTTGCTGGTGGCGTCATAGGCCGCGACGAACGCGCCGGTGATCGACGCCGTGCGCGTGCCGCCGTCGGCCTGGATCACGTCGCAATCGAGATGCAGCGTGCGCGCGCCGAGCGCGTTCAGGTCGAACACCGAACGCAGCGCCCGGCCGATCAGACGCTGGATTTCCTGTGTGCGGCCGGTCTGCTTGCCGCGTGCGGCTTCGCGGTCGCTGCGGGTGTGCGTGGCGCGCGGCAGCATGCCGTATTCCGCGGTGAGCCAGCCCTGTTCGCGGCCGCGCAGGAATTCGGGCACGCGCTCGGCGATGCTGGCCGTGCAGATCACCTTGGTATCGCCGAATTCGACGAGCACCGAGCCTTCCGCGTGCTTCGTGTAGTTCCGCGTGATGCGCACGTCGCGCAGCTGGTTTGCGCGGCGGCCGCTCGGACGCGGGGGAGAGGGCTTCAGCAGGGGAGAGTCGGTCATGAGGATCGAGTGGTGAGAGTGAAAGCGCGCGCGTCCGGCACAGAACGCTTGCAGGACAGCCGTGGGACGCCGCGCAGCAAGGCTGGATTTTATCGCCAAACCCCGCAGGGCGTCGGGCGGGCCCGGTCCGGCCGACCCTTGGTATCGGCGGTCCGCATGGCAAAAATGGGATAATGCCGGTTCCTCGCCCGGCGGTCACACACGCGCCACTCCAAGGGGCTTTCGAAAGCGCCGGGCGCTTCGTATCGAAACGGCCTTCGCAACGAAGGTCTCAATCGCGAGACGTACCATGATCTACAGCATGACTGGCTATGCCAGCGCGACGCGCGAAGTCGTCGCGGATGGCGCGGGACCCAATGGCGCGGGCGGTTCGGGCGTCGGGGTTTCGGTGGAACTGCGCACGGTGAATTCGCGCTTTCTCGACCTCAATTTCCGCATGCCTGAAGACGTGCGCGCCACCGAGCCGCAATTGCGCGAAATGCTGATGAACAAGCTCTCGCGCGGCAAGGTCGATATCCGCATCAACCTGAATCGTGTCGAACAGACGGCCAATGCCGGCGCGCTCAACCGCGACGCGCTCAGCCAGCTCGCCACGCTCGAGCGCGCCGTGCTCGACATCTTCCCCGGCGCCGAGCGCATGCGCACCGGCGAAATCCTGCGCTGGCCCGGCGTGCTCGCGGAAAGCTCGGTGTCGCAGGACACGCTGCGCGAAGCCGTGCTCGCGTGCGGCAGGCAGGCCATCGCCGATCTCATCGAAGTGCGCGGCCGCGAAGGCGCCGCGCTCGGCAACGTGCTGCTCAACAGCGTGACGGAGATGGAGGCCATCGTCGCGCGCATCACGCCGCTCGTGCCCGAACTGATCGCGCGGCATCAGCACAAGATCGTCGAGCGCCTGCAGGATGCGCTCGGCATCGCCACCGCCGACGGCGCCTCCGCCGCCAGCGTGCCGCGCGAGGAAGTCGCCGAACGCATCCGCCAGGAAGTGACCATCTATGGCATCCGCATCGACATCGCCGAGGAATTGCAGCGTCTCAGCGCGCATCTGACCGAGACGCGCCATGTGCTGCAAAAGGGCGGCAAGGTCGGCAAGCGTCTCGACTTCATGATGCAGGAACTCAACCGCGAAGCGAACACGCTCGGCTCGAAGGCCGCCGCGAAGGAACTCGCCGACGCCTCGATGACGCTCAAGCTGCTCATCGAACAAATGCGCGAGCAAGTACAGAATCTGGAGTAACGCACCATCATGTCGAACCCCACACCGCATCGCTCGCACAGCCACTACACCGGCATCTATCCCGGCAACCTGTTCATGGTCGTCGCGCCGTCGGGCGCCGGCAAGTCCACGCTCGTGAACGCGCTGCTCGCCGAAGATCCGGCCATCCTGCTGTCGGTTTCCTACACGACGCGTGAAGCGCGTTCGAAGGAAACCAACGGCGTGCAGTATCACTTCGTGTCCGTCGATGAGTTCATGGAGCGGCGCGAGCGCGGCGAGTTTCTCGAAAGCGCAGAAGTGCATGGCAACTACTACGCCACGTCCAAGCTGTGGATTGCCGACCAGATGAAGATGGGCCACGACGTGCTGCTCGAGATCGACTGGCAGGGCGCGCAGCAGGTGAAGAAGCAGTTCCGCAATGCGGTGGAGATTTTCATCCTGCCGCCGTCGCTGGATGCGCTCGAAGACCGCCTCAAGAAACGCGGCCAGGATTCCGACAAGGTGATCGTGCGCCGTCTGCTTGCAGCCGGCAGCGAGATGGCGCATGCATCGGAAGCGGAGTACGTGGTCATCAACGAGAATTTCGATCGCGCGCTCACCGAGTTGCGCTGCCTCGTCGCCGCGACGCGCCTGCGCTTCACGTCGCAATACGCCCGCAATACGCAGCTCTTCGTGGATCTCGGCATCCACTCCACGCCGCAATCATGAGCACCGCGGTGGCCGGGTCATATCGGTCACATAAGGTAGAATAAAGTTCATATCGAGAAGGAAACCAACATGGCCCGCATCACTGTCGAAGACTGCCTGAAACAAATCCCTAACCGCTTCGAGCTCGCACTCGCTGCAACCTATCGCGCTCGCCAGCTGGCGCAAGGCCATACGCCGAAGATCGAAAGCCGCGACAAGCCCACCGTCGTCGCACTGCGTGAAATCGCATCGGGGCAAGTGGGCATCGAAATGCTGAAGAAGGTGCCCGTCTGAGGGCTTGAATCAAGCAGGGAACCGGCGCCGGTTCCCTGATCCGTTTGTAGGCTGCAACCTGCAACCCGCCGCATCACATCACCACGGAGGAGGCGATCATGAGTCAGACACCGTTGCCCGTCTCCGCCGCCGTGGATCCCGATCTCGACACCGACGCCGACTCCTTGCTCGACGCCGACAAGCCGCACGCGGCGCGCAAGTACATCGACGCCGTTCTCGAACAGTCCTTCCGCCATCTGTTCGGTCCGACCGCCACGCCCGAGCAGCCGCGCAAGCATGACGTCGTTTCCATCGCGAAACTGACGAATGCGCTCTCCGGCTACATCACGGCCGAAGAGATCAAGGAAGTCAAGGCAGCTTTCCATTTCAGCGACGAAGCGCATCTCGGGCAGTATCGCCAGAGCGGCGAGCCGTACATCACGCATCCGGTGGCGGTCGCGGAAATCTGCGCGGGATGGAAGCTGGACGCGCAATCGATCATGGCGGCGCTGCTGCACGACGTGATCGAAGATCAGGGCGTGACCAAGACGGAAATTGCGGAGCGCTTCGGCGCGAAGGTCGCGGAACTGGTGGACGGCTTGTCCAAGCTGGACAAGATGGAATTCCGCAATCGCGAAGAGGCGCAGGCGGAGAACTTCCGCAAGATGCTGCTCGCGATGGCGCGCGACGTGCGCGTGATCCTCGTGAAGCTGGCCGACCGCCTGCACAACATGCGCACGCTGGGCGCGGTGCCGCCGGAGAAACGCCGGCGCGTGGCGCGCGAGACGCTGGACATCTACGCGCCGATTGCGCATCGGCTCGGTCTTAACAATACCTATCGCGAGCTGCAGGATCTCTCGTTCGCGAACTTCAATCCGACCCGTTACGCCACGCTCGAAAAAGCGGTGAAGGCGGCGCGCGGCAACCGGCGCGAAGTGGTCGGCAAGATTCTCGAAGCGGTGCAGCGCACCATCGCGGACGCCAAGATCAACGCGGAAGTCACCGGCCGCGAGAAGACGATCTACAGCATCTACAAGAAGATGCGCGACAAGCAGTTATCGTTCTCGCAGGTGCTCGACGTGTACGGCTTTCGCGTGGTCGTCGAGAGCGCGCTCGAATGCTATACGTGCATCGGCGCGCTGCATGCGCTCTACAAGCCGGTGCCGGGCAAGTTCAAGGACTACATCGCGATTCCGAAGGTCAACGGCTATCAGTCCTTGCATACCACGCTGGTCGGTCCGTTCGGCGCGCCCATCGAGTTCCAGATCCGCACGCGCAAGATGCACGAGATCGCCGAAGCCGGCGTCGCGGCGCACTGGCTGTACAAGAACGGCGGCGCCGACCTGAACGATGTGCAAAAGCGCGCGCATCAATGGCTCAAGTCGCTGCTGGACATCCAGAGCGAAGCGGGCGATTCGAGCGAATTCCTCGAACACGTCAAGATCGACCTGTTCCCGGACGCCGTCTACGTCTTCACGCCGAAGTCGCGCATCATGCCGCTGCCGCGCGGCGCCACCGCGCTCGACTTCGCGTATTCCATTCACAGCGACCTCGGCAATCAATGCGTCGCGGTGAAGATCAACAACGAGCTCCTGCCGCTGCGCACGGAGCTGAAGAGCGGCGATATCGTCGAGGTGATCACCGCGCCGTATTCGAAGCCGAATCCGGCGTGGCTCGGCTTCGTGCGCACCGGCAAGGCGCGCTCGGCCATTCGCCACTATCTGAAGACAATGCGCCTGAACGAGTCCGTCCAGCTGGGCGAGCGTCTCGTCGATCAAAGTCTCAAGGGTTACGGCCTCGCACTGTCCGACGTCACGCCGGAAGTCTGGGAAAAGCTCGTGCTCTGGACCGGGAACAAGACGCGTCAGGAAATCTTCGCGGATATCGGCCTCGGACGCCGTGTGGCCGCGGTGATGGCGAAGCGCATCGAGGTGCTGATGAACGGTCTGGATGACGACGAGCATCCGCATCGCGACCATCACAACACCAATACCGCGCCGCCGGTGGTCATCACGGGCACGGAAGGCATGTCGGTGCAGTTGTCGCCGTGCTGCCGCCCGATTCCCGGCGACGACATCATGGGCTATATCGGCATCGGCCTCGGCATGGCGATCCACACCACCGATTGCCGCGTCGCGCAGCGCATTCACCGGCGCGATCCGGGCCGCTGGATCGACGTGGCCTGGGCGCCGCAACCGGGCCGCCTGTTCGACGTCGCCGTGAAGGTGCTGGTGAAGAACACCAAGGGCGTATTCGCGCGCGTCGCGGCGGACATTACCTCGGCGGACGCGAACATCGTGCACATCGCGATGGACGAGGACGTGTCGCAGGAAGCCAAGCTGCTGCGCTTCGTGATCCAGGTCAGCGACCGCGTGCATCTGGCGAACGTGATGCGCCGCGTGAGAACCAATCACGACGTCATGCGGATCGCGCGCGAACGTCCGAGCGACGAACCGCATCATCGCAATCAGGACGGCGGCATGCGCATCGACCGGGAACGCGCGGACTACTGATCCCGGCGCGGGAACGCGGCGTGCATGCTCCGTCCTCCATCGACAGGAGAGAGCGCCGCAATGAACACATCCGATCTCGAAGGCGCCACGCTCGACTACTGGGTCGCGCGCGGGCTGCACGAATTCGTTCGGGAAATCCACTTTACCGATAGCGGCGAGACGCTTTCCATCCGCGGCAACGATCGCGGACGGCCGTGGGACGGGCGCTTCCTGCCGTCTACCTCGTGGGAAGCCGCCTCCGTCGTGCTGGAGCGCGCCTGCAGGCTCGAGATGCACGATCACGGCCGCGGCGAAGTGGTCTGCAGCGTGAGCTTCGGCAAGGACGGGGAGAGCGTGGAGGGGCGCGGAGTGTCGTTGCGCATCGCGTTGCTGCGCGCGTTCGTGCGGCAGGCATTCGGCGATACCGTGGAAGACGAATTCATGCGTCGGCCGCAATCGTTGATGGGGACGCGGGCGGAGGCGATCGGGGAATCGAGCGCGGTGGTGTCGGTGGAAGACGTGCCGGCGCCGGAGAAGCATATCGGCGATATCGGTTCGATTCCGCGCGTCTGATTGCACGATTGCACGGTCCCGATGCGGGCCGGTTCGAGCGACGAAAACAAAAAGGGCCTTCCGACTGGAAGGCCCTCCTAAAATGGCGCGGCTGGCAGGATTCGAACCCACGACCCCTTGGTTCGTAGCCAAGTACTCTATCCAACTGAGCTACAGCCGCACGCAAAACGGTACTGCTTCATGTGACGTCAATGCGCTTATGGTCAAGCGCGTGATGTTTTCCCTGATTGGCGCGACCGCCAATAACGAGAACATCAGAAAAAAGTGGCGCGGCTGGCAGGATTCGAACCCACGACCCCTTGGTTCGTAGCCAAGTACTCTATCCAACTGAGCTACAGCCGCACGCAGAAGCGGAATTATAGCCAAGCTAATCCGAAAATGGAAGGCTTTTAGGGCAAATTTCCGGTTTCCTTCGTAGGAGATGCATGTTCCGCATGGTAACTTGATGTTTTGAAAGCGTGTGTCATCTCGAAACTGGATCTGGATTCGCATCATGAACAAAGCATTTGTCAAAGAGTCGGACGACAGCGACGACGATCTCGAAACCGCACACCCGGATGTCCCGGCAGGCACGAAGAACTACATCACGCCGCAAGGACATCAGCGCCTGCGTGACGAGCTCCTGCAACTGCTCGACAACGAGCGTCCCGAGGTGGTCAAGCTGGTGTCGTGGGCGGCGTCGAACGGCGATCGTTCAGAGAACGGCGACTATATCTACGGCAAGCGGCGCCTGCGCGAGATCGACCGGCGCATCCGTTTCCTGACCAAACGGCTGGACGCAGCGGAAGTGGTGGACAGCAGCAAGCAGGAGAACGTCGACCAGGTGTTCTTCGGCGCGACCGTCGATTACGCCGGCGACGACGGCGAAGTGAAGACGGTGACGATTGCCGGCGTGGACGAGGTGGATCTCGAGCGCGGCTGGGTGAGTTGGATCTCGCCAATGGCGCGTGCGCTGCTGAAGGCGAAGATCGGCGACACGGTGGCGCTGCATACGCCCGCGGGCGTGCGACAGATCGATATTCTCGACGTGCGCTATCCGCGCTGAGGCGCGTGTGCCGTCCGGTTCAGGACCGCTTGCCTGAACCCAGAACGAAAAAAAGCCGCTCCGAAGAGCGGCTTTTCTACAGCAGTATTGCCGGTGACGCTTAGAAGCGGTGACGCACGCCAACCGTTGCCGAAACCTGGTTCGACGACGACGACATACCCACGCCGTTGATCGTCGCGCCGATGGGCAGGCCATCGTCGTCGGTCATGTGCTGGTATTCGCCTTGCAGGTACACGTCCGTACGCTTCGACAGTGCGTAGGCCGTTTGCAGGCTGAACTGATGGAACTTCGGCTTTTCGCCGGCGATACGGCTGTCCGTGTACGTGTACGCGCCTGCAACCGACAGAGCCGGCGTCAGGTTGTAACGGCCGTTGACTTCGTAGTTCGTGAAGCGAACGTGGCTGTCGCCGAGGTTGATGTTGCCTGCGTTCGTTGCGACGTTGTTCAGCGACGTTGCGTTGTCCAGCATCGTCTGCGTGAACACGAAGCCGACCGTTGCCGGGCCGAACGCGTAGTTGATGCCGCCGCCGAAGATGCGTTGACGGCCAGCCGTGAACGGCGAGTTGTCGCTGCCGACTGCGCCGGCGATGTTGTTCGTCGCCGAACCGACGTTGTTCAGTTGCATGTACGCGCCAGCAACGTTCAACGGACCGTAGTTGTACGATGCGCCGACGCTGTAAGCACGGTTATCCGAGAAACCGCCCGCTTCGTTCGAGAAGCCGTACATCGCGCCCAGCTTGAAGCCGGCGTAGTTCGCGCTCGTGTACTTGATCGAGTTGTTGACGCGGAACGTGTTGTCCAGGTTGTCGTTGTCGAACGGGTGGGCGAACTGCGTGCCGCCGTATTGCGTGCCGGTCAGTGCCAGCGGGCCGACGAAGTCGACGACGGAGTCATACTGACGGCCGAGCGTCACGGCGCCGAATTGCGTGCTTGACAGACCGACGAATGCCTGACGGCCGAACTCGCGACCACCTTGGCCGTTCGTGCCGTTCATGATGTTGAAGCCGTTTTCCAACGTGAAGATTGCCTTCAGGCCGCCGCCGAGGTCTTCAGCACCGCGCAGGCCCCAACGGCTGCCGTTGACCGAACCGCTCGTCGCCTTGAAGTTGCTGTGGCCCGTGCCGCCGGCCGTCGTCACATTGTTGTTCGTGTAGGTGATGCCGGCATCGATCAGGCCATACAGCGTGACGCTGCTTTGCGCATGGGCGGCAGTAGCAAAAACGCCCGTCAGGGCGGCGACCATGAGAGTCTTTTTCATCTTTGTAACTCCGAGAGCAGATTGGGCCCAGGACCCAGGCTTTGAGGAAACCTCGTACCGGCGCGCTGCGAGAGGGCGCGGCCAGAAGAGCTATGCATCGGCAGCCGACACATTTGTTTCCGGACCAGACGAAGTGTAAAGAACGGTGTCACATTGAGCATTGTTCGATTTCCGCAATAAACCATTCTCGCTCGCGCAATGATCGAAAATTCGCTTATTCCTGTTTATTTACAATGGTTTAAGGGCGAATGAAGTCGTAAGGACTAAGGTGTCAACCGATTAGCGTTGCGCATGAACGACACAAATTGACGCGCAAAAGCAACAAGTAATTCCCGGAATGAGATTGTTGAGAAATCTGAAAGAGAAGTTTGTGATTTATGCAGGTAATTTGTGCGGGGCGCATCGCTATACTGACTGCTCTGCTTTCCGAAGCAGACTTTTTCGTTGACGGAAAAAGATCTCCAAACTTTGTCGGCGCGACTTCCCAGTCGCGCTTTTTTTTTTGCGCCGGGTTTCGGTGAAGTGGTGACGCGAGGCGCCTTTGCGGAAGGCGCGGAGCCTTGCGTCGTATGGCTTGGCGGGTATCAAGGTTGGGCACATTCAGCATTGCCCACTGCAATCGAGACAAAATTCCCTGGCTGTTCTTTTAATCCGGTCAAAGCTTCCTGTCGACAAGTTGGTGAAAGCCGCTCGTTATCGATGCGCGTTTTTGTTGACGGCGGGCAAAAGGCAGATGAAATCCTCGCGGAGAATCCGGCAAGGATTATGGTCGGTTACTCTTGAAATGTCCTTAATTGATTTACTTGGATACGCTTAAAATTCTTTGGCATAGGTTAATACTGAATAATTGAATTGGGATAACCAATGCAACTTGCGAGTGACGGATAAGGCGCTGCTCAAAGGGTATTGCTTTAGTGCTTTGGTCTGATTGAAAACTGAGCGTCGCAAAAGCAATCGAATCACGCCAGCTTGGTTCCGCGTTACCTCGCTCAAGCCAGCCGTATGAGGGCCGGCCCCTGCCGGCAGGGGCGTGCGCGCTTCGGCTTCTCCGGGCTCCCGCAGCGCTGCTCCAGCTTGAAAATACACTCGCTTGATTTCGGGTTTGCCACTATTGCAAGTTTATTTATGGAATGCTGACAGATGCCCTTTTGAGTTCTACCGCAGTATTCATCACGCACCCATTGCGTTATGGCAAAGCGTAGCAAATGCTTAATTGTCGAATGCGATCCTTGCGTGGTCAGGGCCCGCCGAGCCCCTGCGTTAGAATGGGCAATTCATCCTTTACTGCGCGCCTGTCTATCTCGTCAGGCGCACCGCTTTCCGCCGTCCATGATGCACTTCGATTCATCCCGCTTCACGCTTCCGGCCGAACCCATCGTTTTCGTCGATCTCGAGACAACAGGCGGTACCTTCGGCGTCGACCGGATCACGGAGATCGGTATCGTCGAAGTCGGTCCGCAGGGCGTTTCGCAGTGGACGTCGCTGGTCAATCCGCAGCGCTCCATTCCCGCGTTCGTCCAGCAGCTGACCGGCATCAACGACGCCATGGTGCGAAACGCACCCACCTTCGACCAGCTCGCCACAAACCTGCTCGAACGGATGAGCGGGCGACTCTTCATCGCCCACAACGCCCATTTCGATCACGGTTTCCTCAAAGGCGAGTTCAAGCGCGTCGGGCTTCGGTTCGTGCCGGACGTGCTCTGCACGGTACAGCTCTCGCGGGCGGTGTACCCGTCGGAAACCCGTCACGGTCTCGACGCACTTGTGCAACGCCATGCGCTCGTGCCGTCGGCGCGCCATCGCGCACTCGCCGACGCCGATCTGCTCTGGCAGTTCTGGCAACACCTGCATCGTGCGCACGCGCCGGAGGTCATGCAGGCACATCTCGAACGGGTGACGCGCCGCTTCCAGCTTGCGGCGCATATCGACGAGGACACGATCGAGCGCATTCCCGCCGGCTGCGGCGCCTATGTGTTTCATGGCGATGACGACGCACCGCTGTACGTCGGCCGAAGCGTACGGTTGCGGCAACGCGTGCGCTCGCATCTGGTCGGACCGAAGCGCTCGGCGAAGGACTTGCGGCTGGCGTCGCTCGTGCGCCGTGTCGAATACCAGGCGACGGGCGGCGAAATTGGCGCAATGCTTGCCGAAGCGCAGTTGATTGCGGCTTTGCGGCCGGCCTACAACCGGGTGCCAAAGCCGCGTTCCGGCGAAGCGCGCGGCGCACCCTGGCCGTATGCGGGCGCGATTGCCGTCGAGGAGCGCGACGCCGAGTCGGGACGACGCGTATGGCACGTCGTGAATCAATGGCAATACCTTGGCTCGGCTGACTCGCTGGACGGGGCGGCTGCGCTGTCGGCGGGTGTCACGGCGCCTGGCTTCGAATTGACGACTTACCGGATCCTGAGCGAACGCCTCGCACGCGGCCTGCCCGTGACGCCGCTCGACATCCGTCCGCTCGCCGCCGCGTTCTAGTCTTCAGTCGACCCGGCGGTCAACCCACCGCGCCCAGCCCGCCGCTTGCGCAGACATGCGACAGCGCGCGCTCGAGCGGCGCATCCATCGCGGCGTCGTAGCGCGTCAGATGCTTCCATCGCGCGACGCTCTCCGCGAGCCGAACAGGGCAATCGTCCGTGTGCCGAAGCGGTTCGATGTGCGCAAGCGCCGCAATCAGCGAGCGCGTGAGCTGATCGAGTTTCGGGCGCGTGTCCTTCGCGAGATCCGGCGGCGTGCCTTCCGGCGCGGCCTTCAGCTTGCGCCAGTTGGCGAACAGGGCGTTCTGGACGTCCTTGCTCGCCTCGATCTGATCGCGAAAGAAGGCGCGCGCGAATTCAGGATCGACTTGCGTGGCGCGCGCTTTCTCTTCGACTTGCTTGAGCAGCGCTTCCTCGCGCGGCGCGTCGGTGATCGCATCGTGATGTGCCCACTTCCAGCGCGCGACCGGTTCCGCCAGCGCGAGACGCTGCGAAACCAGCGCGATGACATTGGTGAAGGCGGATTCATCGCCATCGGCGTGGGCGGATCCGGGTGCGGCAAGCGCAAGCGCGTAAGCGAAAGCGGCGGGAACGAGCAGGGAGAGGGTCGGGCGACGGCGCATCGGCATGAACGAGCAAAAGCGCCAGAATAACGTACCGCCGGCCGGGATCAACAGAGAGGAAGAGGAGAAGCGTCCTGAAAGGCGAGCCGGCATGTGCGGCTCGCCCAAACATCAGCGACGTGGGGGAACCTCACGCGAGCCGCATCCGGACGCGAACGCCCGCCTGCACCGCGCGCGGCGGTCTGTCATTCCCACGACGACTGCGTGATCCAGTGCATCTGCCTATTTCGACTGCGCAGCGTTACGCTGTTCGTCGAAGAAAGCCCTGACGTGCTCAGGCAATTCGGTCGCGAGAAATTCGACGGCCACCGGATCCTGATCCGGACAAAACACCGTGTCGGGCGTCGGGATTTTCGTCGGTTTTGCGTCCATGATCTCTCTCCTCTATGACTACACTCAAATGCGCCAACCTGATTGATGCGGCTGTTGCGCCGCCGCACACAAGCAGCAGTTCAAACTCGAAATCCTCTCAAAATGCGTTATCGGATGGCTGCCGATTCAACTTGAATCCAATCGATACGGCTGAAGCACAACGCATGATCGTTCGTGTTGCAAAGGGCAATGTACCGGTAATGCATACTCGCCCTTAACATCCGGTGTCGCAAAAACTGCTTTTTTCGGGATTCGTGCGAATCGGCCGTCAGCCGCATGGCGCCTTGCTTGCCGATCCTGCCCGCGTAACTCATGTCCAACTGTAGCGTTTCCTCTATGGATATAACGATACCGGGAAACCTGCGTTGACGCTCGATGGTGCAGAGCGGAAAATAGCGTGTTGTTGTACGAAGCCGCACATAAAAAGCGAATCAGACGCGCACTCGGACTGAACGTGAAATCGCAAAGGAAGATTCAGCGAAAGACGCGCACGGGCTGAAGTCGGTCAAGAGCACTCGCGAACAACTTCAGGCAATCGTGGCATAGACGTGCTGCACTTGCATCCACCCACCTGTGGGGGTGAAAAGGTGTGGAGATGCAGAAACACCGGATAAAGCAAAAAACCCGCGTCACTTGCGTGAACGCGGGTTTTTGTACTGCTGAATCTTTTTGGTGCCGGAAAGAGGAATCGAACCCCCGACCTTCGCATTACGAATGCGCTGCTCTACCGTCTGAGCTATTCCGGCATCAGAGAAACAAGATTATAGCGACCGTTTTCTCGATTTGGCAATAGCTCGAATCAAATTTTCTTTTCGTGATGGTAGCGGGTGACGCGATCCACTTCGCCCTTCGAACCGAGGAACACCGCGACACGCTGATGCAGGCTCGTCGGGACGATATCGAGAATGCGCTGTTCGCCGTTGGTCGCCGCGCCGCCGGCCTGCTCGACAATGAACGCCATCGGATTGGCTTCGTACATCAGGCGCAGCTTGCCGGGCTTGGACGGGTCGCGCTTGTCGGCGGGGTACATGAAGATGCCGCCGCGGCTCAGGATGCGATGCACGTCCGCGACCATCGAGGCGATCCAGCGCATGTTGAAATCTTCCTTGCGCGCGCCTTCCTTGCCCTCGGTCAGTTCGCCGACATAGCGCTGCACCGGCTCATACCAATGCCGGCTGTTCGACGCATTGATCGCATACTCGCGCGTCTCGACCGGAATCGTCATGTCGCGCTGCGTGAGTACCCACGAACCGAGTTCGCGATCGAGCGTGAAGCAGTTTACGCCATGGCCGGTGGTCAGCACGAGCACGGTTTGCGGACCGTACACCGCATAGCCGGCCGCCACCTGTTGCGAGCCCGGCTGCATGAACGCCTGTTCGCTCGGTTCCACGCCGTCCGGGCAGCGCAGCACCGAAAAGATCGTGCCGATCGACACGTTCACGTCGATGTTGGACGAGCCGTCGAGCGGATCGAAGGTCAGCAGATAGTTGCCCTTCGGATAGCGATTGGGGATCGGGAAGATCTTTTCCATTTCTTCCGATGCCATCGCGGCCAGATTGCCGCCCCATTCGTTGGCTTCGAGCAGGATTTCGTTCGACAGCACGTCGAGCTTCTTTTGCACTTCGCCCTGGACGTTCTCGCTGCCGGCGGAGCCGAGCGCTTCGCCGAGGGCGCCCTTGCTCACGTGATAGCCGATCTGCTTGCAGGCCCGCGCCACGACTTCGAGCAGCAGGCGCAGGTCGGCGGGCAGATTCTGGTGTTCGCGCTGCTGCTCGATCAGATACTTTGTGAGCGTGGTACGGCTGAAATTGGAGGACATGCGAGGCTCCGTGAGCGTTAGACGAATATTTGCGATTCTAACCGCTCGACCCCGTCCCACCGTATGACAACGCCGGTGGGCATCGGCCAGAAACAAGCAAGGCCGCCGCGCGCCAGGCGGCGCACGACGGCCTCCAGTCAGTCACCGCCCATCACCCAGCGGAAAAAAAACGTGCCGAAACAGCGCTCAAGCGGCGAGCGCCTTCTCCACGACCTCGCGCACATCGCGCGATTTCGCCTGCGCCGCCACTTCGCTCAGCGCGGCATGCATCTTCTCGCGCAATTGCGGCGTGAAGCGGCGCCACAATTCCAGCCCGCGCGCCAGACGCGCGGCGACCTGCGGATTGAGCGCGTCGAGGGCGATCACCTGTTCGGCCCAGAAGGCGTAGCCGGAGCCGTCGGCGGCATGGAACTGCGCCGGATTGCCGCTGCAGAAGCTGAAGATCAGCGAACGCGCGCGGTTCGGGTTCTTGAGCGTGAACGCCTGGTGCTGCATCAGCTTGCGCACGATCTCGATCACGTTGCGGTCCGGTCCGCCACGCTGCGTCGCCTGGAGCGCGAACCACTTGTCGATGACGAGCGCCTCCTTCTCGAAGCGGCGATAGAAGTCGGCCAGCGCGGCGTCGGCGGCAGTCGCGTCCGCGCCCTGCGTCGCGCTCGCGAGCAGCAGGGCGGCGAGGGCGGCGGAGCGGTCGGTCATGTTGTTGGCGCTGTCGTACTGCGCCTGTGCGAGGCGGACGGCGTCGGCGGGGTCGTCGAGCTGGCTCAGGTAGGCGAGGGCGAGGTTCCGGAGCCCGCGCTTGCCCGCGTCTTCCGGCACCGGACGATACTCGCCGGGCGTGCGGTTCGCTTCATACGTCGCGAGCCACTTGTCGCGCAGCTGCGTGGCCAGCCGCCGGCTCATGAAGACGCGCGCCGCGTGCACGGCGGCCGGATCCGACACCGCCATCTGTTCGGCCAGATAGCTTTCCGACGGCAGCATCAGCGCGAGTTCGCGGAAGGCCGGCGTGAGCGTCGTGTCGTCGAGCAGCTGGGCGAACGCTGCGATCACCGCATCGTCGATGGTCAGCGCCTCGCCCTGCGCCGCGCGCCCCGCGAGCGCCAGCAGTTCGCGCGTCGCGAGCCGCTGGCCGGCTTCCCAGCGGTTGAACGGATCGCTGTCATGCGCGAGCAGGAAGGCGAGTTCCTCGTTCGAATAGTCGTATTCCACGATCACCGGCGCCGAGAAATTGCGCAGCAACGACGGCAGCGGGGCCTCGTTCACATCGACGAACGTAAAGGACTGCTCGCGCTGGGTGAACTCGAGCACGCGCGTCGTGCCGTTCGGCTCCTTTTCGCCTTCCAGACGCAGCGGCAGATCGGCGCCGTTGCGGCCGATCAGGCCCACCGAGAACGGAATCAGCAGCGGACCCTTCTGGGTTTCGCGCGCGGCTTCGGACGCCTCGCCATAGCCTTGCTTGAGCGACAGCGTATAGCGCTTGCCGGCGGCATCGTAATGCGCGCGCACCGAGACGCGTGGCGTGCCCGCCTGGCTGTACCAGCGCTCGAACTGGGCGAGATCGCGATGATTCGCGTCGGCCAGCGCCTGGCGGAAGTCGTCGCAGGTCACGGCCTGGCCGTCGAAACGCTTGAAATACAGGTCCATGCCGCGGCGGAAGCCGTCGCGCCCGAACAGCGTCTGGTACATCCGCACGACTTCCGAGCCTTTTTCGTAGACGGTCATCGTGTAGAAGTTGTTGATCTCGACGTAGCTCTCCGGACGCACCGGGTGGGCCATCGGGCCCGCGTCCTCGGCGAACTGCATCTGGCGCAGCACGCGCACGTCCTCTATACGCTTGGTCGCGCGCGCCGCGGCGCTGGCCGCGCCGTCGGCGTCGCCGGCGGCCATGTCGGCGGAGAATTCCTGGTCGCGGAACACCGTCAGGCCTTCCTTCAGGCTCAACTGGAACCAGTCGCGGCAGGTCACGCGGTTGCCCGTCCAGTTGTGGAAGTATTCATGGCCGACGACGGCCTCGATGTTCGAGAAGTCGGTGTCGGTGGCGGTTTCCGGGTTGGCCAGCACGTACTTCGTGTTGAAGATGTTGAGGCCTTTGTTCTCCATCGCGCCCATGTTGAAGTCGCTCACCGCGACGATCATGAAGCGGTCCAGATCCAGTTCCAGCCCGAAGCGCTTTTCGTCCCAGCGGATCGAGTGAATCAGCGAGTCCATCGCGTGGCGGGTCTTGTCGAGATCCTGCGGTTCGACCCAGACCTGCAGCAACTTGTCCTTCCCGGAACCCGACTGGATGCGCTCCTCGATGCACACCAGCTTGCCGGCCACCAGCGCGAACAGGTAGCTTGGTTTCTTGAACGGATCTTCCCATTGCGCGAAATGGCGGCCATCCGGCAGATCGCCCTCGGCGATCAGGTTGCCGTTCGACAGCAGCACCGGATACGCGGTCTTGTCGGCGCGCAGCGTGACGGTGTAGGTGGCCATCACGTCCGGACGGTCGAGGAAGTAGGTGATGCGGCGAAAGCCCTCGGCTTCGCACTGCGTGAAGAAGTTGCCGCTGGAGACATAAAGTCCGGAGAGCGTCGTGTTCTCAGCCGGATTGCAGATGCTCTCGATGCCAAGCTCGAAAGCATCGGACGGCAGACCGCCGAGCGACAGCCCCGCCTCGTGAACGCGGGCATCCGAATGCGCCGCGCCGTTGACCGTCGCGCTGACGAATTCCAGTTGCTCGCCCATGAGTTCGAGCCGCGCGCCAGGTCCGGCGGCGGCTGCGTCAGGATTGCGACGCAGCTTCATCGTGTTCCTGACCACGGTGTGCGACGGCGCGAGATCGAACTCGAGCGCGACGGATTCGATCAGGAAGGCGGGTGGCGTATAGTCCTCGCGGCGGATCACTGCGGAAGCGGTCGTGGTAGACATGGCAGGGTCTTCATGTTTGGATTGAACGGCGGCGCCGGCGTCCCGAGTGCGAACGCTATGCGAACGCAGAACGCGGAACGCACGAAGGTCGAACGCACCAACGCGCGCGCGGCTGGTCGAACCATTGTACAAGCCGCCCGAGGATCGTGAACCGGGCGGCATGACGCGTCGCAAACCCCCACAAAACAAGGAGGCTTCCGGGCTGCCCGGAGGCTGTAAATAAACTGGAACGGGTGCTGGAACCCAGTGAGGACGACCATGAACGCGTTTTTCAGATGGACGCTGATACTCGCGGCAACCTGGCTCGCGGGCTGCACGACCTACGTGCAGACCCAGGTGACCGCCTTCTCCGACTGGAGCGGCAACGACACGACCCGCACCTACGCTTTCGCCCGCAAGGACGAGCAGCGCAACAGCATCGAACAGACGACGTACGAGACGCTCGTTGCGATGGAGCTCTCCAAGTACAACTTCCGCCAGGTGCCCGAGGCGAGTGCGAACTATCAGGTGGCGATTGCCTACTCGGTCCGCGGCGACACGATGACCGTGCGCCAGCCGGTCTTCTACGATCCGTGGATGTACGGCGGCCCGTGGGGCGGTCCATGGGGTGGCCCGTGGGGCGGCTGGGGGCCGGGCTGGGGCGGCTATGGCCCGTGGGGTCCGACGGGCTATGTCGATCAGACCTATCCGGTGTACATCCACGCGCTGCAGATCCGCATGACCGACCGGCAGACTGGCCGCGAAGCCTACAAGGTCACGGCCGTCAACTCGACGGGCGACCCCTCGCTCTACCAGGCCATGCCTTATCTCGTGCGCAGCGCACTCGCCGATTTCCCGCTCGGCAACGGCACGGTGCGTACCGTCACGCTGCCGATGGGCAAGGACGGCATGCCGAACGAGACGGCGTCCTCGACGAGTTCGAACGAGCGCACGGTCGCGCCGCCTGCGCCCGCGCCGGCGCAGAAGACGGTCGAATGATCGCGGGTCCGAAGCAGCAGCCCGGCTGCACGGGCTGCTTTTCTGGAGCCGGAAAATTTTGCCGCATGCAACAATGCCCGGCATTGTCGAAAGTGAAAGTCGAACTTTCAGAATCGCCCGCTGGCCTTGACTAAACAGGGAGTTATCGCCGGAAACGACCCCCCGCAATATATGCAGGTTCGCCGAATTAGCGATATATTCCCGGGATGACAAAATCGTGTCCGCCCAATCCCAAAGCCGTTCCTGAGCCCGCCACCTGGGACGCACGGCTTGCCCGACGCCTCGTCACGCCGCTCGTCGGCACACCTGTCACGCCCAACCATCTGACCACGCTGCGCCTCGCGATCGGCCTGGCCGGTGCCTGGTATCTGTCGCTCGGCGAGTTCTGGTTGTGTTCGCTCGGCGCCGCGCTGATCGCGCTGTCGAATCTCGTCGATCACACCGACGGCGAACTCGCCCGCATCAGCGGACAGTCGAGCAAGATCGGCCACCTGTACGACCTCGCGTGCGACGCGCTCGTCACCGTGCTGCTGTTTCTCGGCATCGGCTTCTATGTGGCCGTGCATCATCCGTCCATGCTCGTGCCGGCCCAGTGGCTCGGCGGCCTCGCGGGCGTGGCCGTCGCGCTGATCTTCTATCTGCGCATGCGGATCGAGTCGATGATCGGCAAGGCCGGCACCAAACAGGCCTCCATGGCCGGCTTCGAGACCGAAGACGTGCTTTATCTGCTGCCCGTCATCACCCTTCTGAATGGCATGACGCCTTTCCTGATTGCCGCGGCCATCGGCGCGCCGCTGTTTGCCGTGTATGTGGCGGTGGACTATCAGCGCGTCGCCGTGAAACAGCGGCGCGCGCAGGCGTCGCCCGCCAAGGACGGCAACGACTTCCAGGCGGTGAGATGAGCGCAACGGCTTTTCCGGACAACACGGCGGCGCAGCCCGCCGCGGCGGCGACGGTGTCGCGGCGCGACATCGACGCGACGATGAAAACGCGCCTCGCCGCGCTGCCCACGCCTGCGCTGCGCGACGAGTATGGCCAGCAAGGGTCGTTTCTGTACATCGAAGACTTCCTGCCGCGCGACTTCACCGAGCGTCTGATTGCCGCCGTGCATGCGGTGACGCCGGCCGTGAACCGCAACTACCTGCCGGGGCACAAGGCGGGCGGCAGCGTGAGCCGCCATACGCTGGACCAGCTCGCGCCGTTCATCGCGGAGCTGTATCGCTCGGAAGCGCTGATCGGGTGGCTGGAGTCGATCACCGGCGACAAGCTGCAAGTCTCGCCGCCCGACGACGCCCACGCCTACGCGCTGTATTTCTACACGCGTCCGGGCGATCACATCGGCTGGCATTACGACACGTCGTATTACGAAGGCCGGCGCTACACCTTGCTGCTCGGCGTGATCGACGACTCCACCTGCGCGCTCGAATACGAACTGCACACGAAAACGCCCGGCGTGCCGGACCAGCCGGGTGCGGTGCGCTATCCGCCGGGCGCGTTCGTGTTCTTCGACGGCGACAAGCTGCGCCACCGCGTCACGCCGCTCGGCGAGAACCAGATGCGCGTGTCGCTGACTTTCGAATACGTGACGAACCCGTCGATGCGGCCGTTCCAGCGCTTCATATCGAACATGAAGGATTCGATCGCGTACTTCGGATTCCGCCAGGTCTTCCGCCGCAAGGGCGGCAAGAACGGATCCGCATGAGTCGCGCCGGTACCTTCCTGCTGTCGGCCGGCGTGGTGTTGTTCATCGCGCTGCTCGGCTGGCAAGGCTTCGGTTCCGTGGCGGCGACGCTCGCCGCGGCCGGTTGGGGCCTGGTGGCCGTGGCCGCGTTTCACTTCATTCCGTTGTTCATCGACGCAGGCGCGATCAGCGTGCTGTTCCCGGCGCACGAGCGCAGCGTGGCGCTGCGTGAAGCGCTGCTGGCGCGCTGGGCCGGCGAATCGGTCAACAGCCTGATGCCGGCGGGCCAGATCGGCGGCCCGATGCTGATGGTCCGCTACCTCGCACAGCGCGGCATGCGCGCGCGCGACGCCGCCGCCGTCATCACCGTCAGCACGACCATGCAGACGGTCGCGCAACTGCTGTTCGCGCTGGTCGGCGTCGTGCTGCTGACCGGCTATGCGACGGGCGGATCGTCGTCGAGCGTGACGATTGCCGTGCTCGCGGTCATCGGCGTGATCGGCCTGATGATCTTCGGCTTCTATCTGGCGCAGCGGCGCGGGCTGTTCGGCCGCGCGATGCGCTTCGCCTCCGGCATCGCCGCGAAGTTCTCCGCCAAGCGCGACTGGTCGTCGCTCGTCACGCGCGCCGAAGCTGTCGATGCCGCCGTCCACGAGCTCTATCGCGAGCGCCGCAAGGTGGCGTCGAGCTTCGGGCTGAGCCTGCTCGGCTGGTTCGCCGGCACGGGCGAAGTGTGGTTCGCGCTGCATTTGCTCGGCCATCCGGTCGGCTGGGCCGAGGCGCTGATGCTCGAAAGTCTCGGCCAGGCGATCCGCGGCGCGGCCTTCGCCATTCCTGGTTCGCTCGGCGTGCAGGAGGGCGGCTATCTGCTGCTCGCGCGCCTGGTCGGCCTGCCGCCCGAGGCGGCGCTCGCGCTGTCGCTCGTCAAGCGCGCGCGGGAGTTGCTGCTCGGCGTGCCGGGCATCGTCTACTTGCATTTCGTTGAAAAAGGCTGGCAGCGCCGCCGACTCGCGCGCGTGCCGGATATCGACTGAACACCCTCGAAGGGAACAACAACCATGCGCGCAATTATTCTTGCGGCCGGGATGGGTCTGCGCCTCGTGCAGCCCGAAGGCCAGCAGAAGCCCAAGTGCTTGCTGCGTTTCGGCGACGCCTCGCTGCTCGAACGCCATCTGCATTTCCTGAAAGCCGCCGGCGTGACCGAAGTGGTCTTCGTGACCGGCTTCAAGAGCGAGCAGATCGAGGCGGAACTCGCGTCGATCGACTGGAAGCCGGCGAGCGAAGTCGTCGTCAACGATGAATTCACGCTCGGCAGCGTGCTGTCCGTGCATACCGCGCGCGAAGCCATGACGCGCGGCGGCGACGTCCTGCTGATGGACGCCGACGTGCTCTACGACGAGCGTATCTTCGCGCCGCTGGTGGCGGGCGCGAGCGTGAACCGCCTGCTGATCGACCGCGACTTCGAAGCCGGCGACGAGCCGGTGAAGCTGTGCGTCGAGAACGGCGTGCCGGTGGAATTGCGCAAGCAGGTGGCGGCGGGCTTGCAGTACGACACGATCGGCGAATCGGTCGGCTTCTTCCGCTTCGACCACGCGACGGCCACGCGCCTCGCCGAGATCTGCGCCGATTACGTCGCGACCGGCCGCGCGAAGCTGCCGCACGAGGAAGCGGTGCGCGACCTGCTGCTGGAACAGTCCCACGTGTTCGACATCGCCGACGTGACCGGCGCACCGTGGATCGAAATCGATTTTCAGAATGACGTGAAGCGCGCGGCCGACGAAGTCCTGCCGCAACTCAACGCGCTGCATCAGTTTGCCGGAGCCTCCCAACAATGAACGCACCTACCCAAATTCCCGTCGGCTATTCGCGCACGCTGCGCCTGCGCGAAATGCTGCAAAGCAACCGCCTCGAATTCCTGATGGAAGCGCACAACGGCATTTCGGCGCGCATCGCGAAGGAAGCCGGCTTCAAGGCGATCTGGGGCTCGGGCCTGTCGATCTCCGCGCAATTCGGCGTGCGCGACAACAACGAAGCGAGCTGGACCCAGGTGGTCGACAACCTCGAATTCATGGCGGACGCGAGCGATCTGCCCATCCTGCTCGACGGCGACACCGGCTACGGCAACTTCAATAACGTGCGGCGCCTGGTGAAGAAGCTGGAACAGCGCGGCATCGCGGGCGTGTGCATCGAGGACAAGCAGTTTCCGAAGACCAACAGCTTCATCAACGGCGAAGCGCAGCCGCTCGCCGACATCGATGAATTCTGCGGCAAGATCAAGGCTGGCAAGGATTCGCAAAGCGATCCGAACTTCTCGATCGTAGCGCGCGTGGAAGCGCTGATCGCGGGCTGGGGCATGGAAGAAGCGCTGAAGCGCGCCGAGGCATATCGCCAGGCGGGCGCGGATGCCATCCTGATCCACAGCAAGCTCTCGAAGCCGGACGAAATCCTCACGTTCGCGCGCGAATGGGCGGGACGCGGTCCGCTCGTCATCGTGCCGACGAAGTACTACAGCACGCCGACCGACGCGTTCCGCCAGGCTGGCATCAGCTGCGTGATCTGGGCGAACCATCTGATCCGCGGCGCCGTCTCGGCGATGCAGGCGATCGCGAAGGAAATCCACGACAGCGAGACGCTCGTCAACGTGGAAGACCGCATCGCGGCGGTCAATGAGATTTTCCGTTTGCAGGACGCGGACGAATACTCGGCTGCCGAGAACATCTACCTGAGCGCGGCGAACGAAAAGCGCAGCGCGGTGGTGCTGGCCGCAAGCCGCGGCGCAGGCCTCGAAGCGCTCACCGAAGAACGTCCCAAGGTAATGCTGCCGGTGGCGGGCAAACCGCTGCTGCGCCATCTGGTCGAAGCGTTCAAGAAGGAGCGCATCAACGACATCACCGTGGTGGGCGGTTATCGCGCCGACGCCATCGAGAAGGGCGGCGTGCGTCTGGTCGTCAACGAGCGGCATGCGTCGACGGGCGAACTCGCGTCGCTGGCGTGCGCCGCTGAGCACTTGAACGGCGACACCGTCATTTCCTACGGCGACCTGCTGTTCCGCAGCTACATCCTGCGCGATCTGGTGGAGTCGGACAGCGACTTCTGCGTGGTGGTCGATTCGTCGCAGGCGCCGCAGGCCGGTGAATCCGCCACGGACTTCGTGTATTGCTCGACCGGCGACGACCGCGCGCTGTTCGGCCAGAAGGTGTGGCTCGAAAGCGTGGTCGGCGCGGGGCAAAGCGCGCAGCCGGGCCGCGCGCCGCAAGGCCGCTGGATGGGTCTCATCAACGTGCGCGCGGGCGCACGTGAGCGCCTGCTCGCCGCGCTCGGCGAACTGCAGCAGCGTCCGGACTTCGATACCCTCGACATGGCCGCGCTGCTCAACGCGCTGCTGGCGGCGGGCCAGAAGATCGAAGTGCAATACGTGCACGGCCACTGGCGCGGCGTGAACGATCTCGACGACTTCCGCCGCGCGGGCGATTTCGCGCACGGCCAGACGCCGATCGGCACGGACGGTCTGGACAGCACGGAGCGCGCGCGTGATTGAGGCCGCCCAGTTCGTCGAGGCCGCGCGCGCACGCGGTTTCGACTGGTATGCGGGCGTGCCGTGCTCGTATCTCACGCCCTTCATCAACTACGTGCTGCAGGACGAGTCGCTGCATTACGTGTCGGCGGCGAACGAAGGCGATGCGGTCGCGCTGATCGCGGGTGTCGCGCTCGGCGGCGGCTCCGGTGAAACGAAGCGCCGCGGCATCGCGATGATGCAGAACTCCGGTCTCGGCAATGCGGTCAGCCCGCTGACGTCGCTCACCTGGACCTTCCGTCTGCCGCAGTTGCTGATCGTCACGTGGCGCGGCCAGCCCGGCGTGCACGACGAGCCGCAGCACGCGCTGATGGGCCCGATCACGCCGCAGATGCTCGACACCATGGAAATCCCATGGGAACTGTTCCCGACGGAAGCAGAGCAGATCGGCCCGGCGCTCGACCGCGCGACCGAGTACATGGACCGCACCGGCCGTCCCTATGCGCTCGTGATGCAGAAGGGCAGCGTCGCGCCTTATGAACTGAAGACGAGCGGCCTTTCAGGCCTGCGCGCCCATGACGCGCCGGCGCAGGTCGCGCGTTTCGCCGGCGAGCGCGTCACGCGCCACGCCGCGCTGCAACGGGTGATCGCGCATACGCCGAAGGACTCGACCGTCGTGCTGGCCTCGACCGGCTTCTGCGGCCGCGAACTCTACGCGATCGACGACCGCGAGAACCAACTGTATCTGGTCGGCTCGATGGGCTGTGTCACGCCGATGGCGCTCGGTCTCGCGCTGTCGCGGCCAGACCTGACCGTCGTAGCCATCGACGGCGACGGCGCCGCGCTGATGCGCATGGGCGTCTTCGCGACGCTCGGCGCCTATGGACCGAAGAACCTCGTGCACCTGCTGCTCGACAACGGCGCGCACGAATCGACCGGTGGGCAGGCTACCGTGTCGCGCGGCGTCGATTTCGCGTCGGTCGCGTCGGCATGCGGCTATGCGCTCGCGCTCGACGGCGACGACATCGGCGTGATCGACCGCCTGTTCGACGCGCAGAATATAGACGGCGCCCGCTTCGCGCGCCTGTCGATCACCACCGGAACGCCCGCCGACCTGCCGCGTCCGAAGGTCACGCCCGAGGACGTGCGCGCCCGCTTGCAACACCACATTGGAGGCCGTTGATGCTTTTGCTGAACCCGGGTCCTGTCACGCTGAGCGAACGCGTGCGCAAGAGCCTGCTGCAAACCGACCTGTGCCATCGCGAGCCGGAATTCTTCGATCTGCAGGATGAGGCGCGCCGCCGTCTCGTCGCTGCCTACGAACTGGATCCGGCCGTATGGAGCGCCGTGCTGATGACGGGCTCGGGCACCGCGGCCGTCGAAAGCATGATCGCGGGGCTCGTGCCGGAAGGCGGGCGTCTGCTGATCGTGGAGAACGGCGTCTACGGCGAGCGCATCGCGCAGATCGCGCAGCAATACGGCATCGAGCATGAAGTCGTGAAGCACGAGTGGATGCAGGCGCCGGACATCGACGCGATCATCCGCCTGCTCGACAGCAAGACCTTCACGAATCTCGCCATCATCCATCACGAGACCACGACCGGCCGTCTCAACGCGCTCGACCAGTTGTCGCGCGCATGTGCCGAGCGCGGTGTCGGCCTGTTGCTGGATGCGGTGAGCAGCTTCGGCGCCGAGGCGATCGATTTCGACGGCGGCGGCATCGCCGCGATCGCCGCGACGGCCAACAAGTGCCTGCACGGCGTGCCGGGCGCGGCGTTCGTCATCGCGCGCCGGACCGCGCTGGCGCAGGCCGCGAGCCGCACGTACTACCTCGGCATCGCGCGGCTCGCCAAGCTCCAGGATCAGCGCAACACGCCGTTCACGCCGTCGGTTCACGCGTACTACGCGTTGGTCGAGGCGCTGCGCGAGTTCGAGGAAGAGGGCGGCTGGCGCGCGCGGCATCAGCGTTACGCGAGGCTCGCGGAGCAGGTGCGCGCGGGGCTGGCGGCGCTCGGCATCGAGAGCGCGCTGGCGCCGGAAGAGTCGTCGGTGGTGTTGCGGGCGTATCGGCTGCCGCAGGGCGTCACGTACGAAACGCTGCACGACGCGCTGAAGGCCAAGGGTTTCGTGATCTATGCGGGGCAGGGCGGTTTGTCGAAGGAGCTGTTCCGCATCTCGACCATGGGCGCGCTCGATACGGCCGACATGGACCGGCTGATCTCGTCGTTCGTGGAACTGTTGCGCTGAGCGCTGCGTTCCCGGCGATTATTGCTTGCGGTTATTGCTTGCAGAAGATCGCCGTGATGAAAGGCGCGACGTGGTGCACCACTGCGTCGCTGCCTGCCTCGCGCACCTTCTGCGCGACTTCCTCGTCGCCGCCCCAGACGACCGCGCCATACGCCGCGTCGCCGATCGGCTCGCCCTTGCCCTGCTTGAAGAGCGGATCGTCCTTCTGATACGCGACCAGCGCGTACACCTTGAAGCCATAGGCCGTCAGCGTCGCGCCCTTCACGGCGCGGAAGGCGTTGATCGAGTTCGACTCGATCCGCATCGGCTTCTTCTCCAGCAGATTGTCTTCCTGCAGCGGCGCGATGAAATCATGCGGCGTCGACTTGCAGTCGAGCTGTGCTTCGAGGGCACGCGCATGGGCGAATGCGCTGAACGAAGCCAGCGCCAGCGATAGCGCAAACGAGGTGATGCGGGCGGCGAGCTTCTTCATGGCGGCGCGGGATCGTGACAGGCTGCACTTTAACGAGAATGCAATAAAAGTGCTTGGACTGTCGAGCGCGCGCGTGACCACACGCTTTGTTCAAACGCGCAACTATTGATACGACATGGTGAACGTCGCCAGGCCGGCGACCTTTCCGGGCGTCATCGGATTCGCGGTGCGGATGTATCGCACGTTCAGCGGGATCGTCATCGGACCGCCGCTTGCCGTTCCGGCCGACCACTGATTGGTGTTGCCGGCCGCGCTGGAATCGGGCCCGTAGGCGATCAGCGTGGTGCCGTTGAGAATTTGCAGGCCGACACCCGATGCCGTCGATCCGCTTCCCAGTGTCAGCACATTCGAGGTGTTGGATGGCGTGGTGGCATCGGTCAGCGTGAGGTTCACCGACGTGCCGGCGGCGCAGTTCAGGCCGAGAGAGAACAAGGTGTTGCCCGCCACGGCGCCGGTGCTCGAAAGACTGGATGGCGAGACGGATGGCAGGGTGATGCCCACGGCCGGCGTGGTGACGTTGCAGCCGCGGGCGGTAATGGATGTCGCGCCGCTCGGGGAGAGGACGCGGAACGCGTAGCGTCCAGCCATGCCGACGTAAAAGTATCCGACTACGTTCTGGCTTCCGGGCCCGGTCGGATTCAACGTGAGCACGCCGCCCTTGACGGGTCCCGTCACGACGAGCTTGACGGTAACCATGACCTGCGAAGAAAAATAATTGGCGCCCGAATTATTCGGTAGCGACGCGCCGTCGATGGCGGTGTCCATCGTGGCTGTTCCGCTGAGGCCGCCGCCGGATATCGACGAGGTGTAGCCGATGCCCGGAACCGAGGTCGCGCCTATCCGATTCGGCTGAACGGGGCCGGCCGTGAGTGCCCAGAAGACGCTGCCGCCGCCATTGCCGCAGTTATCGCTATAGGTCGCGCCGGCGGTGTTCGGGATGGGCCCGCTCACCGTGGCGATGACCGTTCCGACCGGTGCGTTGGCGGGCACGCTGATGGTGGCCGGGAAAGAGACGGATGCGTCTGGAAAGGTCGCCGTCGGCGCGCAAGCATGCGCGTATTCGGCACCGGTGAGCATGCCGGACAGCGAGATAACCGCCGCGGCGATCTTGCGCGCTGTCAGTGTGTTCGATCGGGAACCGCGGGGGCGAGGCAGGATCGTCCGCACATGCAGCGTGAGCCCGGAACGGCAATGGCCGAGCCTGAGAAACAGCCTGAATAACTTTTCGGTCTCGGTAACTGAAAACATCGTGGGTCTTCCGGTGAAGCAACGCCTCGTTGTGTTCGATCAGGAAGGCGCTGCCAGGCAAGCTCGATACAGCCACCGCCCTCGATGCTTTCTGTCAGGCTTCCACGCAGCCCGAATGTTAAGAAACCGAAACGTCGTCCGCCATCGTACTAATCTGAATGATGCGGACATTGCCAGGAATGCGCGTCGAGGGCCGCCGGACGCGTGAATCGTCCGGTGGCTGCCGTTGCGGGAACGATCTGCCTGAAGCCGCTCTACGCTGCCTTGTCGAGGATGACCGTCTTGCGCCCGTCGCGCGCATGCGCGCGCTTGCCGGCGGCATGCGTCTCGAACACCGCGCGGTCGTCGCCGAGCAGCGCGAACGCGAACAGCAGTTCTTCCAGCGACTCCGTGCGCGACGTGCGGCGCGCGAGAAGCGGCGTCGCGTTCGGATCGAGCACGACGAAGTCCGCTTCGCTGCCGGGCGCGAGCGTGCCGATCCGGTCGTCGAGTTCGAGCGCCTGCGCCGCGCCGGTCGTCGCGAGCCAGAACATGCGCGTCGCCGTCAGGTGATGGCCGGTCAGGCGCGCGATCTTGTGCGCGGCGCCCATCGTCTGGAGCATCGAGAACGACGTACCGCCGCCCACGTCCGTCGCCATCGCCACCGGCATGTTGGCCGCACCGGCTTTCTCGAAGTCGAACAGGCCGCTGCCGAGGAACAGGTTCGATGTCGGGCAGTGCGACGCCACCGCGCCGGTTTCCGCCATGCGTTCGCGGTCGCGGTCGTCGAGATGGATGCAGTGGCCATAGACCGAACGGCGGCGCAGCAGACCGTAGTGATCGTAGATGTCGAGATAGCTCCGATGCCCCGGGAACAGGCTCTCGACCCATTTGATCTCGTCGGTGTTTTCCGCCACGTGCGTCTGGATGAACACGTCCTGATGCTGCTGCGCCAGGGCGCCGCACGCTTCGAGCTGCGCTTCCGTCGAGGTCGGCGCGAAACGCGGCGTCAGCGCGTATTGCTGACGGCCGCGTCCGTGCCAGCGCGCGATCAGTTCGGCGCTGTCGTCATAGCCGGATTGCGCGGTGTCGCGCAGGAACTCGGGACAGTTGCGGTCCATCAGCACCTTGCCCGCAACCATGCGCAGGTCGCGCGACTCGCTTTCCGTGAAGAACGCCTCGGCGGATTGCTTGTGCACCGTGCAGTACACCAGCGCCGTGGTCGTGCCGCAGGCGAGCAGTTCGTCGAGGAAGAAGCTCGCCGTCTCGCGCGCGAGCGCCGGATTCTCGAAGCCGCGTTCGGTCGGGAACGTGTAGGTGTTGAGCCAGGGCAACAGGCCCGGCGCCGGCGACGCGATCATGTCCGTCTGCGGATAGTGAATGTGCGAGTCGATGAAACCCGGCACGATCAGCTTGTCGCGCATCGTGTGGACGATCGCGTCAGCGGCCAGCTGATCGCGCACCGACGCATACGCGCCTGCCGCGACCACCTTGCCGTCTTCGACGATCAACAGGCCGTCGGCCTCATACACCGCGCCGTCGGCGGCATGCGCGGGATCTTCCCGGAAAGTCAGCAACTGGGCGCGCCAGGCGGTCTGAGTCATGATGCAACGTCTCCGTTTCTGTAAAGGGACTACAACTGCGAAAGCAGGACCAAAGCAAAGGCCGCGATGATCCACATCGCCGGCTTGACCTCCCGCGCGCGGCCCGTCGCCGTCTTCAGCACGACGAACGCGAGGAAGCCGTACGCGACGCCATCCGTGATCGAATAGGTCAGCGGGATCAGGATCATCGCGAGGAAGGCCGGAATGGCTTCGTCGAAGCGCTGCCATTCGATCTTCGTGATCGCTTCCATCATGAACACGCCGACGAGCACGAGCGCGGGCGCGGTGGCGATCGCCGGAATCAGCGACAGCAGCGGCGAGAGGAACAGGAACGGCAGGAAGCACAGCCCGGCCACGACCGCCACCAGCCCGGTGCGCCCGCCCGCCGAAATGCCCGCCGCCGATTCGATATACGCGTTCGCCGGACTGGTGCCGAGCGGCGCGGACACGAGCGCCGAGAAGGAGTCGACCATCATCGACTGGCGGATGTTGCGCGGATTGCCGTCCTGGTCGTAGAGCTTGCCGGCTTCGGAAATCGCCATGAAGGTGGAGAGCGCGTCGAAGAACGACGTGAACAGCATCACGAAGATGAACGGCCAGTAGATGAGCTTGAGCGATCCCATCAGGTCGAGCTGGCCGATGGCCGAGAAATCCGGCGCGGCGAACAGGCCGTTCCAGTTGACGAGCGTTTTCGTCGCGATGGCGGCGGGCCAGTAGGCGGTGCCGTCGCCCCACCAGCGGCCGATCGGCAGCGCGATGAGCGTCGTGAACACGATGCCCAGCATCAGCGCGCCCGTGACCTTGCGCGCCACCAGGATGGTGGTGGCCGCGAGCCCGATCAGGAAGGTGATGACCACCGGATTCAGCGATGCCGAATGCACGATCGTGACCGGATCGCTCACCACGAACTTGGCGTTGACGAGCCCGATCAGGCTGATGAACAGCCCGATGCCGCACGACACCGCATGCCGCAGGTTGGCCGGGATCGCATCGACGACGAGCTTGCGCGCGTTGAAGGCCGCGAGCACCGCGAAGATCACGCCGGACCAGAACACGCAGCCGAGCGCGGTCTGCCACGGCATCTTGCCGCCGTGCACCATGACGAAGGCGAACAGCGCGTTCATGCCCATGCCGGGCGCGACGAGCACCGGATTGCGCGCATACAGGCCCATCGCGCAGCTGCCGAGGAAGCTGACGATGACGGTCGCCGTGAGCGCCGCCGGAAACGGCACGCCCGCCTGCGACAGGATGCCCGGATTGACGACGATGATGTACATCGCCGTGAGGAAGGTCGTGATGCCCGCGACGACTTCGGTCTTCACGCGCGAACCCGCCGCGCGCACGCCGAAGAAGCGTTCGATGGCGGTCATGTCCCGGTTGGACGCAGCGGTCGTGTCCATGGGCTCACTGCTTCCAGTAGGCATCCAGGCGCGCGATCATGTCCGCGCGCTCCGCGTCGGTCACGAACGACGCTTCCAGGCTGTTGCGCAGCAGCGTGTAGACCTCGTGATCGTCGAGCTTCAGCGCATCGACGATCGCGAAGTAGTTCGCGTTGACGTAGCCGCCGAAGTACGCGGGATCGTCGGAATTGATCATCACGGCGACGCCCTGATCGAGCAGGTCTTTCAGCGTGTGCTTGGTCATGTCGTCGAACACGCACAGCTTGAGGTTCGACAGCGGACACACGGTCAGCGCGATGCGCGCATCCGCGAGTCGCGCAACGAGAGCCGCGTCCTCGATGCTGCGCACGCCGTGATCGACGCGATCCACCTTCAGCAGATCGAGTGCCTCGTAGACGTAGGACGGCGGACCTTCCTCGCCCGCATGCGCGACGAGTTTCAGGCCGCGCTCGCGCGCCTTCGCGAACACGCGTTCGAACTTCGACGGCGGATGGCCGCGTTCCGATGAATCGAGCCCCACGCCGATCAGCCGGTGCGCGTACCGGTCGAACAGCGGCAGCGCGCTTTCAAACGTGGCGAGCGCGTCTTCTTCGGACAGATGGCGCAGGAAACACAGGATCAGCTTCGACGTAAGGCCGCGCTTTTCGGCATCGGCGAGCGCGCGCTCGATGCCGGCCACGACCGTTTCGATCGGCACGCCGCGTTCGGTGTGCGTCTGCGGATCGAAGAAGATTTCGGTGTGCGTGACGTGATCGGCCAGCGCGCGTTCGACATAGGCGGCCGTCATGTCGTAGAAGTCCTGCTCGTGCAGCAGCACGCTCGCGCCGGCGTAGTAGATGTCGAGGAACGATTGCAGGTCGGTGAATGCGTAGGCGGCGCGCAGTGCGTCGATGGAGTCGTACGCGAGCGGCACGCCGTTGCGCTGCGCGAGCGCGAAGATCAGCTCGGGTTCGAGCGAGCCTTCGATGTGGATATGCAGCTCGGCCTTCGGCGCGTGCGCGATCTTGTCGGCGAATGTGGGATTCATGGGCTGTTATGGGTTGGGGCTTGTTTCGCGTCCGGGCTCAGACGCTCTGTTGCGACGACGCACGCGCCTGCGTGTTGGCTTCGACCGCTTGCAGCAGCTGGGCGGCTGCCGCGACCGCGATCACCTCGGGCGCCTTGTCGACGATGCCGTCGATGCCGATCGGACACACCATCCGCGCAATGCGCGCCGGGTCGATGCCGCGCGCCACGAGCCGGTGCTCGAACTGCTTCTTCTTCGTGAACGAGCCGATCATGCCGAAGAACGCGAAATCGCCGCGCCGGAGGATGCACTCCGCCAGCGCCAGATCCACCGTGTGGTTGTGCGTCATCACGAGGTAGTAGGCGTTGGGCGGCGCGCGGTCGATGGCTTCGTCGGGGGCGTCGTTCGGCTCGATCGTCACGTTGTCCGGCACGAACTGCGGCGCGGGAAACGCGGCGTCGCGCTCGTCGACCCAGGTGACGTGGCAGGGCAGCGTCGCGAGCACGCGCACGAGCGCCGCGCCCACATGCCCCGCGCCGAACAAGACGACCTGGAAGTCGCGCGGCGCGATGGTCTCGGTCAGCAGCGGTCCGCTTTCGGCGAAACCGGCGCCGTCCCATAGCAGGCAGTCGGCGTCGGCGGCGGCGGATTCGGGATCGGACAGCATGACGGCGTCGGGCTGGGGCGCGAACGAAATGCTGCGCACGGTCGACAGACCTTGCGCGGTGCGCTTCGCGAGCGTGGTCACCCAGTTCAGGTCGGCGACGTCGAGCCGCTCGAAAGCCAGCACCACGGCGCCGCCGCAGCACTGGCCGAGACTCGGGCCGAGCGCGAAGCGTTCGAGCCTGCGCATGTGCGGACGGCGCATGCCTTCCTTCAGGACTTGCCGGGCGGTCTCGATAGCCTTCCATTCGAGATGGCCGCCGCCGATGGTGTAGCGCGCATCCTCGCGCGTGACGATCATCTTCGTGCCTGGCTCGCGCGGCGCGGAGCCTTCGACACGCGCGACCGTCACGAGCACGACGGCATCGCCGTGCGCGAGCAGGTGTTGCAGGTCGTTCAGCCAAACTTGCATCGATGGAGCTCCGGGAAAGGTATCAGGGTGGCGTGAGGGTGAATCGTCGCAATCCGTAGTTTATCGGGATGGCTCGATGCGCCCACGCGCACGCGGAGACTGCCGGGTGCCGGACGTGCAAGGGCCGGGCGGATGCCGTGCGTGAGGAGACGTGACAGGGGATGCGGATGGTGTGCTTTGTCATGATCAGGAAGACATTGCGGACCCGGCGCGCGTTACGCGGTTGTCGTTCGTTTCGGGGCTGACCGAAAAAACACGGCTTGCCTGGGCAGAACGGACTGCGCGCACGTAGATCGCCATCCAGACATGACCTTAGCATTGCAATATCAAAAAAATATTGCCGGCTCCGTATCAAGGGTATGCGGTCGGACTGATGCGTGGCGGGAAAGATGCGTGGAGCGGGGAGACGGGCGGCGCGAACGCCCCGCCCGGGACAACGAATGGCCCGGACGGCCCGGGCGGCAGGAATTACCGCGCGGTCGCGCGCAGCTTGCGCTTGAACCGCAGGCTCGCCAGCACCAGCACGAAGATGATCGCGAAGGCGATCAGCGACCATTGCGGCAGCGAGAGGCCGAGGATCGGCGGATACGGGGTCTCGCACAGGCCCGCGACCTTGAACACCTGCGGCAGCCAGCGCGCGGGCGGCAGGCTGTCGACGACCGGTTGCAGCGCGTCGAACCCGCAGCTGAAGCCCGGATGCGACTGCACATACACATGCCGCGCGGCCGTGGCGAGCCCGCCGAGCGCCGACAGCGCGACCAGCGTCTCCAGCAGCGCGATGCCGCGCCAGTTGTTGAAGCCCGCGCCGAGGAACGCGAACACCGCGATCAGCACGAAGAAATAGCGCTGGATGATGCACAGCGGGCAAGGGTCCTCGCCGTGATAGAACTGCAGATACAGCGCGCCACCGACCAGTCCGAGACAGACGAGCCCCAACAGCACCAGCAGGCGCCGCTCGCGCCGCATGACGCGGTCGCCCTGATGCATCGAGAAGTGATGTAAAGAGTTGTTCATTGTTCCGCAACGATTCGAGAAGGAAGTGCCTGAGTTGCGCCGCTTGACGGTGAATTCTAGCGCGAACGCCGCACCCGCGACGCCGCGCCGCCGCTTCAGCGCGTCGTGGCGAGTACGGCTTCGACCGCGCGCCCGATGGACAGCAACGCGTCGTCGGCGTTCGGCGCGCCGGCCAGCATCAGGCCGACGGGCGCGTCGCCGCGCGGGTGACACGGCAGCGACAGGCCGCAGGCATCGAGGAAATTGAAGGTGGTCGGATTGCGCAGGATGAGCGCGTTGGTCCGCGTGAAGAGGTCGTCGTCGGCGTCGAGGTCGGCGATGCGCGGCGGCAGCACCGGCACGGTCGGGCAGACGATCGCGTCGAAGCGCTGCCAGAGCGTCGTGCGTGCTTCCTCGATCATCGCGGCGCGGGCCTCGCACAGGTCGATGTAGTCGGCGGCGCTCGCCGCTTCGGCGCGCTTCAGCCGGGCCAGCACGCGCGGATCGTAATCCGCGCCGCGTTCGGCCATCAGCTTCCGGTGCCAGGCAAAGGCTTCGATCGCGACCAGCGGATAGCGGTTGATCTCCGGCAGCCGGTCGAGCGGCGCGAAACGCACGTCTTCGACCACCGCGCCCGCCGCCGCCAGATGATCGATGGCCGCGGCGACCGCGCCGGCGACCGGCGCCTCGACGCCGTCCGTCACGTAGTTCGTCAGCACGCCGAGGCGCACGCCATCGAGCGGACGGGCGGCGGGCACGCCGGGCTCGCGGCCCGCGAGAATGCGGTCCACCAGCGCGCAGCAGGCCACCGAGACGCCGATCGGTCCGAACGAATCGAGTGTGCGGGAGAGCGGAATGCCGCCTTGCTTCGGGATGCGGCTGGCGGTGGGCTTGAAGCCGGTGATGCCGCACAGCGCCGACGGAATGCGGATCGAGCCGCCGGTGTCGGTGCCGAGCGCGACGGCGGCCATGCCGTCCGCGACCGAGGCCGCCGCCCCCGACGACGAACCGCCCGCGATGCGCGCGTCGCCCGGCACGTCGGCGCGCCACGGCGAATGCGGGGTGCCGTAGTGCGGATTGAGCCCGAGGCCCGAGAACGCGAACTCGCTCATGTTGGTGCGGCCGATCAGCACCGCGCCCGCGCGGCGCAGGCGCGCGACCGCCACGGCGTCGGCGCGGGCGGGCGCGTGGTCGCTCAGCGCGGTCGAGCCGGCGTGCGTCACCTGGCCTTCGATATCGAAGAGATCCTTGATGGACACCGGAATGCCGGCCAGCGGCGACAGCACGGTGCCGGCGCGGCGCAGCGCGTCGTGGGCGTCGGCGGCGGCACGGGCCTGATCGGCATCGACGTGCAGGAAGACGGTCGAGCCTTGGCCCGCGGGATCGGCGATCCGTTCCAAGGCCGTCTCGACCAGCGCGCGGCTGGTCGTGCGGCCGGCGTGGAGATCGGCGGCGAGTTGGGCGAGCGGAGCGAACTGCGGCGAGGGGCTGGGCATGAGGTGGCGGCGGCAGGGCCGTTCGCGATGCGCCTTCGACCGTCCCGGCGCTTCGCATCGGCGTGAATGGACGGGCGCGGAGTCTTGCTTGCAGTGCCTGCGGCTCCGGCGCCCGGAGTGGCTGTCATTCTAAGCCAGCAAGGTAAGAAATACGCTTCCTGGAGCCTCGCTGATGCCCGACTTTCCTTCAGAGCGTGCGCGAGAAGCGCTGCGTGCCGGTCTGTCCCAGATAACGGTCGAACACCGACGCGACATTGCGCACCAGCATGCGTCCCGCGGGCAGTACCCGAAGCGCGTCGCGCGAGAGTTCGATGAGGCCGTCGTCGGCCATCGGCGCGAGGCGTTCGAGTTCGTCCGCGAAGACCGCCGGAAACTCGATGCCGTGCGCCTGCGCGACTTCATCGAAACGCAGCTCGCCGCCGCACATCACACGCATGATCAGGTCGCGGCGCAATTGATCGTCGGGCGAGAGGCGCACGCCGCGCGCGATCGCGAGCGTGCCCGCATCGATCGCTGCCGCGTAGTCGGCGAGCGTGCGCGCGTTCTGCGCGTAGACGTCGCCGACCTTGCCGATCGACGAAGCGCCGATGCCGATCAGATCGCAATCCGCCTGCGTGCTGTAGCCCTGGAAGTTGCGCTGGAGCGTGCCCGCCGCGTGCGCGCGGGCGAGTTCGTCGTCCGGCAGCGCGAAGTGATCCATGCCGATGTACACATAGCCCGCCTCGCTCATGCGCGCGATCACGCGTTCGAGGATCGCGAGGCGCACGGCCGGCGACGGCAGCGCGGTGGCGTCGATGCGCCGCTGCATCTTGAAGAGTTCCGGCAGGTGCGCGTAGCCGAACACGCTGACGCGATCCGGCCGCATCGCGATGAGTGCGTCGAGCGTGCGCGAAAAGCTCTCGACGCTCTGATGCGGCAGGCCGTAGATGAGATCGGCGCTGACCGAGCGGAAGCCGTGCCGGCGGGCGGCATCGAGCACGCGCTCGGTCAGCGCGCGCGGCTGGATGCGGTTGACGGCGCGCTGCACGCGTTCGTCGAAGTCCTGCACGCCGAGGCTCAGGCGGTTGAAGCCGAGTTCGCGCAGCAGCGCGACCGTGTCCGCCGAGGCCTCGCGCGGATCGATTTCAATCGAATATTCCGCGTGCTCGTCGGGCACGAGATTGAAGTGCTCGCGCGTGGCCGCCATCAGTTCGGCCATCTCGTCGTGCGCGAGGAAAGTCGGCGTGCCGCCGCCCCAGTGCAGCTGCGTGACGGGGCGCGCGGGATCGAACAATGTGGCCTGCAGCGCCAGTTCGCGCTTCAGGCGTTCGAGGTAGGGCCGGGCATGCGCGCGATTTTTCGTCGCGACCTTGTTGCAGCCGCAATAGAAACAGACGGTGTCGCAGAACGGGATGTGCAGGTACAGCGACAGCGCTTCGTGCGGCTGGCCGCGGCGGGCGGCCGCGCGATAGTGAGCGGGATCGAAGGTGTCGGTGAACTGCACGGCGGTTGGATACGACGTGTAGCGCGGCCCGCGAGCGTCGTAGCGGGCGAGCAGATCGGGGCGGAAGAACGGAGCGGCGGATGTCATGGCGGGCCTCTGGAATTCGTTCGAGTGTAGGGCGGCGTCGGGCGCCGGACGTGCGCGCCAGGGTCGCAGAACGGCATGCCCGGTTTGACGGATCGCAAGACGAGGCGTGGGACAATGCGGCTTTCGCCTTTTTGTGTTCGCGCGTTTCCTTATCGCCATGTCGATCGACTCTTCGCCTCACGCCTGCCGCGAGGGCTGCGGTGCGTGCTGCATCGCGCCTTCCATCTCCAGCCCGATTCCGGGCATGCCGCACGGCAAGCGTGCGGGCGAACGCTGCGTGCAGCTCGGCGATGATCTGCGCTGCGCGATCTTCGGCGATCCGCGCAGGCCGGCGTGCTGCAGCGGCTTGCAGCCTTCGGCGGAGATGTGCGGCGAGTCGCGCGAATTTGCGCTTCGGTGGATCGAAACGCTCGAACGGGTTACGCAGCCCCACGCGACGCAACTGTCCCGCTGATCGATGGTCCAAAAGCCGAACCGCATCGAACCGCGCCATCCGGCGCAACGCATCGAAGAACCCAGCACTGGAGGAATACGCATGACGCACACCGTCGCGCCGCTGCGGCGCCGGTTCGTGCTGGCAGCGCTGTCGCTGCCCACGCTCGCTCTCACATCGACCGCCCGCGCGGCGTCGAACTCCATCTTCCCGTTCATTCCGGATCACTACACATTTTCCACGCAGCAGGTCCAGGAAGCCGTAGCCCGCAAGTTCCCGCTGCAACGCACGGCCTCGCAGATTTTCGATGTCGTGCTGAGCAATCCGGTCGTCGGCATGGCGCCGGATCGCAATCGCGTGACGGTGCGCGTCGATGCCCGACTCGCGACGCCCTTCATGCCCAATCCCGTGGCCGGCACGTTCACGCTCTCCACGCAACTGGCCTACGATGCCCCCAGCCGTTCGGTGATTCTCGTCGCGCCATCTGTTGACGACGCGCAGTTCACCGGTGACGCCGGGCAGTACAACCAACAGATTGCATCGGTCGGTGCGCAACTCGCGGCCCAGCTGCTCGACCGCTATCCGATCCACACCTTCAAGCCCGAAGAACTCCAGTTCGCCGGGGTGTCTTACGAACCCGGTACAATCACAGTCCTTACAAACGGCATACGTGCGCAGATCGTCGAGAAGTAAGCCGACATCCGCCTGTACGGTGCTTGACAAACAACAGCTGTATCGGCGAACAAGGGTTGCGGATGGACTGGATACTGATGGTGAAGGCGCTCGTTCTGGGCGTCGTGGAAGGCTTGACCGAATTCCTGCCGGTTTCAAGCACGGGGCATCTGATCGTTGCTGGGAGTCTGCTGAATTTCACCGACGCGCAATCGAAAACCTTTGACGTCGTCATCCAGTTCGGCGCGATTCTCGCCATCTGCTGGGAATATCGCGCGAAGATCGGCTCGGTCGTGACCGGGCTGCCGAGTCGTACCGATGCGCGGCGCTTCACGCTCAACGTCATCATCGCGACCATTCCGGCCATCGTGCTGGGCTTGCTGCTGGAAAAGCACATCAAGGCGGTGCTGTTCTCGCCGGTGCCGGTGTCGGTGGCGCTGATCGTCGGCGGCATCGTGATTCTCTGGGCCGAATCGCGCCAGCGGGAACGCGCCGTGGCGCCGCGCGTGACCTCGGTCGACGAACTCGCCTATGCCGATGCCTTCAAGGTCGGTCTCGCCCAATGCTTCGCGTTGATCCCCGGCACGTCGCGTTCGGGGGCGACGATCATCGGCGGCATGCTGTTCGGGCTCGAGCGGCGCGTTGCCACGGAGTTCTCGTTCTTCCTCGCCATCCCGATCATCTTCGGCGCGACGCTCTACGAAATGGCCAAGTACTGGCGCACGCTGACCGTCGGCGATATTGGCTTGTTCGCGATCGGGCTCGTGGCGGCGTTCATCAGCGCGTTCGTGTGCGTGCGCTGGCTGCTGCGCTATGTCGCCTCGCACGACTTCACGGCGTTCGCGTGGTACCGCATCGGCTTCGGGCTGCTGATCCTGATCGTGGGCTACAGCGGCGGGCTGAGCTGGGCCGATTGAATCCCTTTGCGCGATAAAAAAGCCACGGCATGCCGTGGCTTTTTTGCGTTCAGCGACGCCGGAACATCAGGTCCCACACGCCGTGTCCGAGGCGCAGTCCGCGCCGCTCGAACTTCGTGACCGGCCGGAAGTCGGGACGCGGCGCGTAGCCGTCGGCGGTGTTCTCGAGCGCGGGTTCTGCCGAAAGGACTTCGAGCATCTGTTCCGCGTAGTTCTGCCAGTCGGTCGCGAGATGCAGATAGCCGCCCGGCTTCATGCGCGAGACGAGCAGCGCGACGAACTTCGGCTGGATCAGGCGACGCTTGTGGTGACGCGCCTTGTGCCACGGATCGGGGAAATAGATGTGCACGCCGTCGAGGCTGTCCGGCGCGATCATGTGCTCGAGCACTTCCACCGCGTCGTGCTGCAGGATGCGGATGTTGCCGAGTCCTTGCTCGCCGATCAGCTTGAGCAGCGCGCCGACGCCCGGCTCGTGCACTTCCACGCCGATGAAGTCATCGCCGGGACGCGTGGCCGCGATCTCCGCTGTCGTCGCGCCCATGCCGAAGCCGATCTCCAGCACGCGCGGCGCCTCGCGGCCGAAGAGGGCATTCCAGTCCGCCGCTTGCGGCGCGTAGGGCACGACGTAGCGCGGACCGAGTTCGTCGAGCGCGCGCTGCTGTCCTATCGATACGCGGCCCGCCCGCGTGACGAAACTGCGGATGCGCCGGTGCCGCAGCGTCGAGGGATCGTCGGCGGAGGCGGGAAGGTCGGGGGCGCCGTCGGCGGCTTCGTTCTCGGGATCTTGATTCATGGCGAGGCAATGCTGGAAATCAAAAAGCCGCCCGAGTGTGACACTGGAGGCGGCTTTTGCCGGGTGTTCTGATGTGGTTGGTGCTGAGAAACCTGGAGCGGGCGATGGGAATCGAACCCACGTCTGTAGCTTGGGAAGCTACGGTAATGGCCATTATACGACGCCCGCTTTGAGCCGAAGCTCGAGCACGCAATTGTAAGCGCAACGCCTTCGCAGGCGCAATTGCGTGCGCCGCTCAGATGCCGAACAGCGTCATCGATACCGCCACGCGCGTCACCACCATCAGCAGCACCTGCACGATGACGAACAGCAGGATCGGCGAGAGGTCGATGCCGCCGAGCCGTGGCAGGATGCGTCGCAGCGGGTCGAGGAACGGCGCGGTGATCTGAAAGAGCAGTGGCATGGCCGGCGACTGCGGGTTGAGCCACGACAGCAGCGCCATCAGGATCGTCATCCAGATGATGAGGTTCAGCGCCCACTTGATGACGGTCAGCACGGCGACGAGCGCGAGCATCGGCAGCATGAGCGTCGGGTCGACGCCGGCGAGCACGACCATCAGCGTGACGTAGACAGCGGCGGCGATCAGCGCCGCGAGAATGCTGGCCCAGTCGATCTTGCCGCCTGGCAGGATCTTGCGCAGCGGCAGCACGATCCAGTTGGTGGCCTGCATCACGGCATTGGAAACCGGGTTGTAGGGCGGCATGCGCACGACCTGCATCCATGCGCGCAGCAGCAGCGCCGCGCCGAACAGGGTGAAAACGGTGCTGAGCAGAAAACGGGCGATCTCGCCGAACATCTCGGGTCCTCTTGTTTGCGTGTGCAGCGTGGCGGCTGCGTCGGGTCGACTGAAAGAAGCTTGAAACGAACGATGCCAGGCACTAGCGATGGAGCCCGCATCTCCGTGCGCGGCGGGCACGGGCGCCGGCTGCGGCAGCGGGGCGCACGCTCGCGCGGCGCGATTCGGGATGCTTGACCTTGATCATTGTTCATTCTCGGGACGGGAGTGTTTTACCAGGCTGTCGCGAACCGTCACCGGCCGAAGCGGCGCGCGACGAGTCTTAATACTCGCCAGCTCCCGCGGGGCGGACCCTGAAACATCGCGACTTCCTGTTCATGGCGACTTGACTTCCCCGCCCACCGGGCCTTCTCGGTGGGACGCCGGTCGTCACCTTAACACGGCTGCCGTCCCGATTGGGGGCGGCAAGGCGCTTGCGCCAACGACGACATTTTCATATCTCTGGCAGTCGAATGAAAGCAAGTCGTAAATTTCAAAATCCCGGCCGATTGGAAGCCGATTTGCGGCGCATGTTGCGATTTCGACACGCGGGTCGACAGCGCGCGTCACGCAATGCTGGCAGGATAGACTGCATAAAGTGAAACGGACGCGGAGCGGTGCGTCCGATGTTCGACGGCCCATCGTGCGACGCGCATTTGCGGGCCAGAACGGCATGGATTCTGCTGAATGTGGTCAAGCCCACGTGGATGCCAGTGTTGAGTTCCCTGGCGTCCGAAGTGAGCGAGGACAGCGCGAAATACTAAAGAGAAGAAGGATTCGATCGAAGAGGCAGGCGCAACCGGCCTTCAACCTCTTCCTCAGGTTTCATTCGCTACGTTCGGAGGTTGCCATGAGCATTTTTTCGTACCGGAAGCATCTGCGTTTCTTGAGCCAGACCCAGCGCCGCTGCTGGTGGGATCAGAAGAAGCGCCTGACGCCCCGTGTCGTCATCAGCGGCGCCTACGTGCCGCCCAATGTCACGCGCGAGTTCGCTTATGTGAAGGTGGGTTGAGGGCGCAACGCACGACGCTCTCACGACCGCACATCGAAGCCCCGTCGAAGACGTTCGACGGGGCTTTTTCGTTCATTTGTAATCAGACGTTACGCATTCTTTCCTTTCCATCCATGCATGCAATCACGCTGACGGCGAGAACCGCTTCGGCGGGCGATCCCACCTGATCAGCCGAATCGCGCGCGGCTTTCACTGCTAAATCAGCGTTAAGGAACTTGCAATTTGCAACAAATGGTCTCAGCGATAAATATGCATTTTCGTTAAATTCGTTTTCATACCGTCGCTCATGTTCCGCGCAAGCCGGAAACAATGCGAAGCGGCGAGGAGAACGAAAGTGAAAAAGCTCGGTAGTGTGTTAGTGGCCGGCGCGCTCGGCGTCGGGTTCATGAGTGCGGCTCAGGCGCATGTGTCGATTGGCGTCGGCATCGGGGTGCCGGCCTATCCGGTCCATGCTGCGCCGCCCGCGCCGGTATATGTGGCGCCGCCGCCGCCTGTCTACGTCGCGCCGCCGCCGGTGGTGTATGCGCCGCCGCCCCCGGTGGTCTATGGCGGTTACGGCTATTACGGCCGACCGTATTACCGGCACCACGGATACTATCGGCACGGTCCGGGTTACTACCGTTATTGAGCCCAACCGTAAAGCAGCCTGAAAACAGGGCGATGCGTTTCAAAGCGCATCGCCCTTGCTGTTTCCGGCACCCGGAGCAGGGCGGCATAAACTGGGACAATGCCACTTCCTTCCCGCTTCCTCCCAGCACAGGTTGCCGCCGATGACCTTCCTTCCCGCCCCCACCTACGATGACGTCGCCGATGCCGCCCGGCGCCTCGAAGGCTTCGCGCATCGCACGCCGGTCCTGACGTCGCGCACCGCTGACGACATCGCCGGCGCCTCGCTCTTCTTCAAGTGCGAAAACTTCCAGCGCATGGGCGCGTTCAAGTTCCGTGGCGCATGGAACGCGCTGTCGCACTTCGACGCCCGCCAGCGCGCGGCCGGCGTCATCACTTACTCTTCGGGCAATCATGCGCAGGCCATTGCGCTGTCGGCGCGGCTCGCGGGCATACGCGCGGCCATCGTCATGCCCGAGGACGCGCCCGCCGCAAAAATGGAAGCCACACGCGGCTATGGCGGCGAGGTCATCACCTACGACCGCTATACGCAGAACCGCGAGGAGATCGGCCGGCAACTCGCCGACGAGCGCGGCATGACGCTCATTCCGCCCTATGACCATCCGCACGTGATCGCGGGCCAGGGCACGGCGGCGAAAGAGCTGATCGAGGAAACCGGACCGCTCGACTATCTGTTCGTGTGTCTCGGCGGCGGCGGGCTGATCGGCGGATGCGCGCTCGCGGCGGCCGCGCTGGCGCCGGACTGCAAGGTGATAGGCGTCGAGCCGGAAGCGGGCAATGACGCGCAACAGTCGCTCGCGCGCGGCGAGATCGTGACTATCGACGTGCCGCGCACCATCGCCGATGGCGCTGCGGCCACGCATGTCGGCGCTTATAACTTTCCGATCATCCGCGAGCACGTGGAGCGCATCGTCACGGTGAGCGATGCGCAACTGATCGAGACGCTGCGCTTCTTCGCCCAGCGCATGAAGATGGTGGTCGAGCCAACGGGTTGTCTCGCGGCGGCGGCGGTCCTGCAGAAGATCGTGCCGGTCGAGGGCAAGCGCGTGGGCGTGATCGTGTCGGGCGGCAATGTCGATCTCGCGAAGCTCTCGCAGTACCTTGCCTGAAGGCGCCGAGGAAGGCAGGGTCAGCTTGCCGCGTGCACGATCAGGTCGCGGTATCCATTGACGATCACGCTATACGCGAAGTACGCGAAAAGCACCGCCGACATCACATGACACGCGCGCAGCAGCCGCGTGCCGGCGCGTTTGCGGCCGTGGCTGGCCAGCGTGCAGATGAAGAGTGTCCAGGCGAGGCCGCCGCAAAAGAAGCCCGTCAGGAACAGGGACGCGCTGACGGCGCTGGTCGCGCCCGCCTTGGCGATGAGCGCGCCGCCGACGGCCGCGAACCACAGGATCGCGCTCGGCGACGACACCGCCAGCAGGCAGCCGCGCACGAAGCTCTTCCAGTGCCGGGGACGTGGCACGGCGAGATCCGCCTCGCCTTCGACGGGCGGCGCGGAGGCCGGATCGAGCGCCTCGCGCGCCATCTTCCACGTGAGGAACAACAGCACGACGGCGCCGCCGATCCACACCACCCAGCGCACGGCAGGGAACTGCAGCAGCGCCGCCATGCCGAGCAGCGCGAGCGCAGCATAAAACAGGTCGCCGAAACAGGTGCCGAGGCCGAGCACGAACCCCGGCCTGAAGCCATGCGACAACGCCAGCGAGATGATCGCGACGTTGGCGATGCCGATATCGAGGCACAGCGACAGCGACAGAAAAAATCCGTCCGACAACAACGACCACGCATGCATGTTCAAGCCTGATGGGAATGCAGCGTGAAGCGCACGTCGAGCTGGCCGGTCGGCACGCCCATGGTGTTGCGCACGACCGGTTGACGGAAGGCTGCGAGGGCGTCGCGCTGCTGCTGAGTGCCGATGCCGAGCTGTTCGAGCACGTGCACGACGACGGCGTTCAGCACCGCCGTATTGCCGTCCTCGACCTTGATCGCGATGCCGAGCGTGCCGTGCTCGCGCCGCACGCCGATCGCATAGCACGCATCCGCGCCGGTCTTGCCGACCAGGGTGCCGTCGAAGGCCTGCATCAGCAGCGTGCAGAAACGCCCTTCGCCCGCGACGAGTTCGGGATGCGCCGTCATCGCCCGGTGGATGCGTGCGAGCGGCGTGTCCTGCGGGGCGTCGGCGACCGTCATGAAGAGCCGCGCGAGATGCGCGAGCGGGAAGGCGGGCGTCGGCAGGTTGCAGCCGTCGATGGCCCATTGCACTGCATCGTCGGGCAAGCCGGCCGCGCGCGCCATCGTGCGTCTCACGTGCGCCTGCAGCGGATGGCCGGGCAGGTGATAGTCGGCGAGCGCGAGGCCCAGCGCGCGGGCGCCCGCGAGCATGCCGGCGTGCTTGCCCGAGCAGTTGCTGCACACGGCGGTCGGCGTGAAGCCGCGTTTGATCCAGTCGCGCTGCACGGCGTCCGAGATCGGCGGATGGCCGCCGCAGCGCAAGTCGCTCTCGCTGGCCTGCGCCTTTGCGAGCATCGCGCGCACGCGTTCGATATGGCGCGGCTCGCTGCTGTGCGAGGCGCACATCAGCGCGAGATCCTCCTCCGTGAAGCCGAAGCGTTCGAGCGCGCCGGTCTCGATCACGGCAAGCGCCTGCGCCGGCTTCGCCGCCGAGCGCGGCAAGGTGATGCGCTGCGGATCGCCGAACGAATGCACGAGCCGGCCATGCGCATCGACGACGGCGACGTGCGCCGCATGCGTGTTCTCGACGATCTCGCCCCGATAGAGCGTCGCTGCAAGCGCGCTCATGCGTCGAGCCCGAGTTCGGCCCACAGCCCGTCGACGCGGCGTTTCACCGCCTCGTCCATCACGATGGGACGGCCCCATTCGCGGTTCGTCTCGCCGGCCCACTTGTTGGTGGCGTCGAGGCCCATTTTCGAGCCGAGGCCCGCCACCGGCGACGCGAAATCGAGGTAGTCGATCGGCGTGTTGTCGACCATGACGGTGTCGCGCGTGGGATCGACGCGCGTCGTGATCGCCCAGATCACTTCCTTCCAGTCGCGCACGTTGACGTCCTCGTCCACCACGACGATGAACTTCGTGTACATGAACTGGCGCAGGAAGCTCCACACGCCGAACATCACGCGCTTGGCGTGTCCCGGATAGCTCTTCTTCATCTGCACGATCGCCATGCGATAGCTGCAGCCCTCAGGCGGCAGATAGAAGTCGGTGATCTCGGTGAACTGCTTCTGCAGCAGCGGCACGAAGACTTCGTTCAGCGCGACGCCGAGCACCGCCGGTTCGTCGGGCGGCTTGCCGGTATAGGTGGAATGGAACAGCGCGTCGCGCCGCATCGTGATCTTCTCGACCGTGAAGACCGGGAACCACTCCTGTTCGTTGTAGTACCCGGTGTGATCGCCGTACGGACCTTCGAGCGCGTGTTCGTAGCGGGCGGCGGCGCCTGTCGAGGGACGCGGCGGCGCGCCGGCGGGCGCGGCCGGCAGGTTGCCGTCGTGTGGATAGATGAAGCCTTCGAGCACGATCTCCGCGCGCGCCGGCACCTGCAACGAGTCGACGCCTGGCGTCAGGCACTTCGCCAGCTCGGTGCGCGAGCCGCGCAGGAGCCCCGCGAACTGATATTCGGACAACGAGTCCGGCACCGGCGTGACGGCGCCGAGAATGGTTGCCGGATCCGCGCCGAGCACGACGGCGACCGGATACGGCTTGCCCGGGTTCGCCAGCGCGAACTCACGGAAATCGAGCGCGCCGCCGCGATGCGCGAGCCAGCGCATGATGAGCTTGTTGCGCCCGAGCAGTTGCTGCCGGTAGATGCCGAGATTCTGGCGCGGCTTGTTCGGTCCGCGCGTGACCGTGAGGCCCCAGGTGAGCAGCGGTCCGGCGTCGCCGGGCCAGCAGGTCTGGATCGGCAGGCGATAGAGGTCCACGTCCTGGCCTTCCCACACGACTTCCTGGCACGGCGGCGCGCTCACCGATTTCGGCGCCATGTCCCATACCGCCTTGGCTAGCGACAGCAATTTGCCGGCGTCCTTCAAGCCCTTCGGCGGCTCGGGTTCCTTCAGCGCCGACAACAGCCGGCCGACGTCGCGCAGCGAACCGAGCGCGGCAACGTCGCCGCCGAGGCTCGTGTCCGCACTGCCGGGCGCGTCCGTTTCGATGCCCATGCCCAGCGCGACTCGCCGCGTGGTGCCGAACAGGTTGGCCAGCACGGGCATGGTGTGGCCGGTGGGCGCTTCGAACAGCAGCGCGGGACCGCCTGCGCGCAGCACGCGATCCGAGATTTCGGTGATTTCGAGAACGGGGGAGACAGACTGCCGGATGCGGCGCAATTCACCGAGCGCTTCGAGGCGGGCGGTGAAGTCGCGCAAGTCTTTATATTTCATCGATGCTCGCAGGTGAACTCGGGACGCCCGCGGGGCAGCTCTGCACAGGGCGGGACGGCTGCGCGCCACGGCGATTGTCGATTTTACCTGTGCTCGCGTCGGTGCGTTGGGGGACATTCAGCGAAAAGCAGTACCGACGGAAGCGAAAACGTACCTTTCGGGCGCTGAACACTGTTCAATATAACCGTAAGTAATTGAAACCGAAGTCTATAGCATTGACGGATCATTAAACCCTGCTAGAATCGCTTGGCATCCAAAGCAGGTTTTGAAACTTTTTACCGCTGCCTCAGGTCTTTACAGACGCACATGCGTCGCCTGCGCCGAACCTGCCCGGCGACTCATGGCTGTTGGTTGTCACTGCCGGCGTTTCTCACGCCGGTTTTTCGCGTCGAAGGTCACCTGCGCACTCAGGGCATGCAGTACGTGCCGCGCAACCCGGTGTTCATGCCGGATCGGCCTCCAGACGGCGCATGCCGTATCCCCGATGCCGCTTACGCTTGCCAAGAGCGAGCGGTGTCTGATTTGCGCTTTTGATATGGGCTTTATTCGTATTCATCTGCGCTAATCATGCAACATTGGGAGTATCGATGAACGCTTGGTTATCGTGGGGTTCCGACACCCGCGCCGCGCAACTGGTGCGCATCGCGCTGCGTCGTGGACGCCGTTGGAGTCACCATCTCTTCAGCCTGGTCGGCGGCGTCGCCGTGATCACGGCGTTGTCGCTGTGGCTGCTGCCTTCGTGGCGCACCACGCTCGCCGCAAAGGTCATGCCTTTCGTGTCCGCCGCCGTGCAGGCCGGTCCGGCTCGCCTGCTCGCGGGGCAGCCGCTGCCGCCGTTCTCGGCGGTGCATCGCCCGGCGAACGACGCCATGCTGCCGGTGAACCTGGCCGTGAACCACGCCAGCGCCGCTGACGCGCCCGCCGCGAACGGCAACGCGCCCGCCGCGGTCACGCCCTCGCTCGGTGCGGCTGCCAGCGACGACGACAGCACCCGCCAGCTGACCGGCGGCATCAGTCTCGCCGTTTCGCCGAACGGTCTCGATCCGCGCACGATGCCGTCCGTCGGCATGCTGGCGAGTCTGATCCCGGCGCAACGCGTCGTCGCCGATGCGCGCGACGACCGCGTGCTGGTTTCCACGCGTGAGCAGAAACTGGTCGCGAACTTCATCGCGCGGCGCTATCGCGTGGCGGAAGAGCCGGTCACCGAGCTCGTGCGCGCAGCCTTCGACACGGGCCGCGAAGTCGGGCTCGATCCGCTGCTGCTGCTCTCCGTGATGGCGATCGAATCGGGCTTCAATCCATATGCCGAAAGCGGCGTCGGCGCGCAGGGTCTGATGCAGGTGATGTCGAAGGTGCACTCGGACAAGTTCCAGTACTTCGGCGGCTCGCACGCGGCGCTTGATCCGCTTGCGAACATCAAGGTCGGCGCGCTCGTGCTGAAGGACTGCATTGCGCGCGGCGGCTCGGTAGCGGGCGGCCTGCGCTTCTACGTCGGCTCGACGACGCAGGACGACGGCGGCTACGGCGCCAAGGTGCTGGCCGAGCGTTCCCGTCTGCGCGACGTCGCACGCGGCCGCAATGTGCCGATCAATGCCCCGCAGGCGCCGGTTCAACCCGCGCCCAAGCAGGTGCTGGCGTCCGCCACGCCCGAAAAGCGCGTTCACGTGACGATCGATACGTCGAAGAAGCAGGGCGCGCAGGACGATGGCGACACGGAAACGAAGCACGTTGCTTCGGCGGAATTCGGCGCCTGAATACTGTCGCAAGCGTCTGACCAATGAAAAATGGGCACCCGAGGGTGCCCATTTTTCATTCGGCCAAGCTGGAGTGTTCAGCGGCTGAACAAGGACCCCAGCCGAGCCACCGCCTCTTCGAGCTTCGCATGAGCGGTCGCATATGAAAGACGCAAATAGCGCTGCGGCGCATGAAACCCGAAGTCCGTGCCCGGCACGAGCACCACGCCCGCGTCATGCAGCATCGCGTGCGTGAGCGCGTCGCTGTTGCCGGCGGCGGGATGGTGCACCGTGGCGGTATCCGCGTAGACATAGAAGGCGCCGTCCGGCACCACCGGCACGCCGAAACCGAGCGAACGCAGCGCGGGCACGATGTAGTCGCGCCGCCGTTTGAATTCGCCCCGGCGAGCCTCGTAGATCGCGAGCGTCTCGGGCTCGAAGCAGGCGAGCGCCGCATGTTGCGCAAGCGCCGACGCGCAGATGAACAGGTTCTGGGACAGTTTTTCGAGCGCGCCGACCATCGCGTGCGGCACGACGAGCCAGCCGAGCCGCCAGCCGGTCATGTTGAAGTACTTCGAGAAGCTGTTGACCGTGACGACGTCGTCGCCGAAGGAGAGGGCGGACACGGGTTTCGCGTCGTAGCTCAGCCCCTGGTAGATCTCGTCGACGATGGTGAAGCCGCCGCGCGCACGCACCGCGCCGATGATCCGCCGCAGTTCATCCGGCTCGATCGACGTGCCCGTCGGGTTCGACGGCGACGCGAGCAGCACGCCGCGTGTCTTGTCGGTCCAGTATTCCTCGACATGCCCGGCTGTCAGCTGGAAGCGTTCCGCCGGACCGCTCGGAATCAGCACCGGCTTGCCGTCCGCGGCCGACACGAAGTGCCGGTTGCACGGATAGCAGGGGTCGGGCATCAGGACTTCGTCGCCGTGATCGACCAGCGCCATGCACGCGAGCAGCAGCGCCGCCGACGCGCCCGCCGTCACGACGATGCGCGCCGGATCGATGTCGAGGCCGAACGTATCGCGGTAATGCTGCGCAATCGCTTCGCGCAGCGCGTGGATGCCGAGCGCGTTGGTGTACTGCGTGACGCCGCGCGTGAGGGCGTTGGCGGCGGCGCGGGTGACGGGCTCGGGCGCGGTGAAATCCGGTTCGCCGATGCTCATGTGGATGATGTCGCAGCCGGCGCGTTCGAGCACCTGGGCCTGCTTCATCAGTTCCATCACGTAGAACGGCTCGATGGCGCCAACCCGCGACGCCAGTCTCACCAGCGGCTCCGCTGCGTGGTTCATCTACTACGCTCCGCGTCCACGCGCCTGCGCCTCGGTGGGACGCAGGGCGACAGCGAGCTTGTCGAGCACGCCATTGACGTACTTGTAGCCGTCCGAGCCGCCGAAGGTCTTCGTCAGTTCCACCGCTTCATTGATGACGACGCGATACGGCACGTCGATGTGATGTTTGAACTCGAAGGCCGCAACCAGCAGCACCGCGCGTTCGACCGGCGACAACTGGTCGATCGGCCGGTCCAGACACGGCTGCAACTGCTCGGACAACGTGTCCGCTTCCTTGATCACGCCGTGCAGGATGGCGTCCAGGTGTTCCTGGTCGGCCTTGTCGAAACCTTGCGTGGAACGCAGCTGCGCGTCGATTTCACCGGCGGGCGCACCGGACAGCAGCCATTGATAAAGCCCTTGCGTCGCGAGCTCGCGCGAACGGCGTCGTGCGCTCTTCATGCGCGGTCCTCGTCTTCTTCGTCTTCGTCTTCTTCATCGCCGCCGAGCTGTTCGAGCGCGACGCACAGATTCGCCATTTCAACCGCGACGCGCGCGGCATCGCGGCCCTTTTCGGTCATGCGCGCGACGGCCTGCTCGTCGTTCTCGGTCGTGAGCACGGCGTTCGCCACCGGAATGCCGAAGTCGAGCGCAATGCGCGAAATGCCCGCGCCGTTCTCGTTCGACACCAGTTCGAAGTGATAGGTCTCGCCGCGCACGACGCAGCCGACCGCGATCAGCGCGTCGAACTGGCCGGACTCAGCCAGCTTTTGCAGCGCGAGCGGAATTTCCAGCGCGCCGGGGACGGTGACGAGCAACACGTCTTCGCCGATCACGCCGAGACGCTCCAGTTCCTCGATGCACGCGTCGGCGAGGCCGTTGCACACCGGTTCGTTGAAGCGCGACTGTACGATGCCGACGCGCAGGCCGTCGCCGTCGAGGTTCGGCTGATATTGTCCGATTTCCATGAATTGAATCCGTTGGTTCTGTTGGAGAGGGGCGTCGGGTCCGGTCCGGTGTCAGGCCGAGCGCAGCTGGGCGACGGACGGCTCGACGGGCGCGGCGGTCGCGGGGCAGCCGGGCATCGGGATGAAGCCGGTGACTTCGAGCCCATAGCCCGACATGCTGCCGAGCTTGCGCGGATTCGAGAGCACCTGCATCTTGCCGACGCCGATGTCGCGCAGGATTTGCGCGCCGATGCCATAAGTCTTGAAGTCGATCGGCCGGCGTTGCAGTTCCTTGGCCTTTTCCTGCTGGTCGAACGCTTCGAACACGGCCACGAGGTGTTCCTTCGTGTCGCCGCAATTGAGCATGACGATGGCGCCGAGGTCGCGCGCGGCGATTTCCTTCATCGCGGCGTCGATGGTCCACGAGTGCATGGAGGCATCGATTTCGAGCAGGTCGAGCACCGAAAGCGGTTCGTGCACGCGCACCGGCGTTTCCTGCTCGGGACGCGGCGTGCCGCGCACCAGCGCGATGTGCGGCGAATGCGTGGGTTCGTCGCGGTACAGGATGGCGCGGAACGAGCCGTGCGCGGTCTGCATGGTGCGCTCGGAGACCTTCTCGATGATCGATTCGGTGCGGCTGCGATAGTGGATCAGGTCGGCGATCGAGCCGATCTTGATGCCGTGCTGCTCGCCGAACTCGATGAGATCCGGCAGGCGAGCCATTTCGCCGTCGTCCTTGATGACTTCGCAGATCACGGCGGCGGGTGTGAGGCCGGCGAGCGCGGTGAGGTCGCAGCCTGCTTCCGTGTGGCCGGCGCGGACCAGCACGCCGCCGGGCTGCGCCATGATCGGAAACACGTGGCCGGGCTGAACGATGTGTTCGGCGCGCGCGTCCGGCGCGACCGCCGCCTGGATGGTCCGGGCGCGGTCCGAGGCCGAAATGCCGGTGGTGACGCCCTCGGCGGCCTCGATGCTGACCGTGAACGCGGTGCCGTACTGCGTGCCGTTGCGCTGCGTCATCAGGGGCAGGTTGAGCTGCTGGCAGCGCTCCTGGGTGAGCGTCAGGCAGATCAGGCCGCGGCCGTATTTCGCCATGAAGTTGATGGCTTCGGGGGTGACGAATTCGGCGGCGAGAATCAGATCGCCTTCATTCTCGCGATCTTCTTCGTCGACGAGGATCACCATCCGGCCGGCTTTCAGTTCAGCGATGATCTCAGGAGTGGAGGCGAGCGACATGATGACGTCCCGTAAGGGTCCGGTTCGGGGAAAGGGCGTATTTTACGCCACGGCCGCCACGCGGGCGGCGAAATCCACGGAACGGCGGACGGGAAATTTCCTAGGCCATTCGGACGAATGGTGCGCGCGCGCCGGGCCTGAGAGACTGACTGGACCTCAACTCTCACGGCGTGACAACCATGATCAGCATGAAGCACAGAAACGGATCACAGGCGCTGACCGCTGCGGATCCGGCACTTTCCCCGGATCGCGCGGCGGTGCGCATCACGGACTATTTCGAGGCGCGGCTGCTCGAAATCGAGCGGCAGTGGATCGAGGCGGGTAATGCAGAGGCGTTCGACCTTCTGATCGAACGCCTGGATACGGAAGTGCTTCCCCAGCTCAGGACGGCGCCGCGCATGGGGCGCGATGTTTCCGGGCAGATTCCGGAGCAGTTCGAAGCGGCGCTCTGTGTGGGCTATCTCGTCGAGATGCTGGAGCGGGCGAGGGCGGCGGGCGGCAAACTGTACGTGCACGAGTTCGGCGACGCGCCGTCCGGAGAATATGCGCTGCTCTACCTGCTCGCGCAGGAGACGCTGTACCTGGTGTCGATCCGCGAGACCGGCGCCGGCGCCGTCACGACGCGCTCATCATCCGTTCCACATAGCGCGCAATCAGATCGATCTCCAGATTCACCCGGCTGCCCGCCTTGAGCGCGCTCAGCGTCGTGACTTCGACGGTATGCGGGATCAGGTTGATCGAAAACTCGCTGCCATCGGGGCGGTCGGTGACGGCGTTGACGGTGAGGCTCACGCCGTTCACCGTGACCGAACCCTTGTACGCGAGATACTTGCCGATCTCCTTCGGCGCGACGATGCGCAGTTCGTGCGACTCGCCCACCGGCTCGAATTTCGAAACGACGCCGAGGCCGTCCACGTGTCCTGAAACGAGATGGCCGCCCAGGCGGTCGTGCGCGCGCAAGGCCTTTTCCAGATTCACGCCGGTGCCGGCCTCGCCGAGGCCCACCGTCTTGTTCAGGCTTTCGCGCGACACATCGACATCGAAGGACTCGGGCGTCTTCTGGATCACCGTCATGCAGGCGCCCTGAATGGCAATGCTGTCGCCGAGTTCCACGTCGCTCAGGTCGAGCCCGCCGGCCGTGATGGTCAGGCGAACGCCCGCGTCCTGGGCGCCAAGCGGCGTGACTTTTTCGATGCGGCCCATCGCCGCGACAATACCTGTGAACATCTGGAGCGTTCCTTTTGAATCAGAAAATGACGGATCGAAATGCCGTCAGCTAGCCACGTTGGCTTCGGCGAAGCGCGCCAGAATGCGCAAATCGTCGCCCAAGCGGTCGATGCGATGAAATTTCAGATGCGGGCGCGCGTCGAGCGTGGCCGGCGGCGCGAAGTCGAACATGCCGGGCGCGCTGCCGAGCAGGCTCGGCGCCAGATAGACCAGCAATTCGTCGACGCAGCCTTCGCGCAGCAGCGAGCCGTTCAGCTTGTGGCCCGCTTCCACGTGCAGTTCGTTGATGCCGCGATCCGCGAGCGCCGTGAGCATGGCGGGCAGATCCACCTTGCCCTGCTCGTTCGAGATCTCGATCAGGTCCACGCCCTTGTCGCGCAGCGCGGCGGCGCGCGCGGGCTCGGCGTCGGCGGCATGGAAGATCCATGGCGGCGCGCCTTCGAGAATGCGGGCGGCAGGCGGCACGTCCAGACGGCTGTCGATCAGCACGCGCTGCGGCTGGCGCGGTGTATCCACCGCGCGCACCGTCAGTTGCGGATCATCCTCGCGCACGGTGCCGATGCCGGTGAGGATGGCGCAGGCGCGGGCGCGCCACGCGTGGCCGTCGGCGCGGGCGTCCTCGCCGGTGATCCACTGGCTGTCGCCGGACGGCAGCGCGGTGCGGCCGTCGAGCGTGGCCGCAACCTTCATGCGCACCCAAGGCCGGCGCCGCGTCATGCGCGACACGAAGCCGATGTTCAGCTCATGCGCTTCGTTCGCGAGCAGTCCGCAGCGCACGTCGATGCCCGCATCGCGCAACATGGTGAGACCTCGTCCGGACACCGCCGGATTCGGATCTTCCATCGCCGCGATCACCTTCTCGACGCGCGCGTCGATGAGCGCGTGCGCGCACGGCGGCGTGCGCCCGAAATGACTGCACGGTTCGAGCGTCACATAGGCCGTGGCGCCGCGCGGATCCTTGCCGCGCGAGCGCGCGTCCTTCAGCGCGCGAACCTCGGCGTGATCCTGACCGGCCGGCTGCGTGAAACCCATGCCGATCACTTCGCCGTTCTTGACGAGCACGCAGCCCACACGCGGGTTCGGCGTCGTCGTGTACATGCCTTTCGAAGCGAGCGCGAGCGCGCGCTCCATGTGCGTGAAATCGGTTTGCGAGAACATCGGCGCGGCCCGGCAGCGTCAGGCCGACAGCGACGCGAACACGCCGCGCGCCGCGTCGAGCGTCGCGCCGATCACGGCGTCGTCGTGCGCGCTCGACACGAAGCCCGCTTCGAACGCCGACGGCGCGAAGTACACGCCCGCGTCGAGCATCGCATGGAAGAAGGCGTTGAAGCGCAGCGTGTCGCCTTGCTGGATCTGCGCGAAACTCGCCGGCACCTGTTCGGAGAAATACAGGCCGAACATGCCGCCGATCGAGTCGGCGCAGAACGGAATCCGGGCCTCGCGCGCGGCGGCCGTCAAGCCGTCGACGAGCTTGCGGGTCTGTTTCGCGAGGTCGTCGTAGAAGCCGGGGCGCTGGATCAGGCGCAGGGTCGCGAGACCGGCGGCCACCGCAATCGGATTGCCGGAGAGCGTGCCCGCCTGATAGACGCCGCCCAGCGGCGCCAGGTGGGCCATGATGTCGCGCCGCCCGCCGAAGGCCGCCGCCGGCATGCCGCCGCCGATCACCTTGCCGAGACACGTGAGGTCGGGCTTGATGCCGTAGACCTCCTGCGCGCCGCCGAGCGCCACGCGGAAGCCGCACATGACTTCGTCGAAGATTAGGACCGTGCCGTATTCGGTGCAGCGCTCGCGCAGCGCGTTCAGGAATTCAGGCGTCGCGCGCACGAGATTCATGTTGCCGGCCACCGGCTCGACGATCACCGACGCCACTTCCGCGCCGAAGGCCTTGAACGCCTCGTTCAATTGCTCGACGTTGTTGTATTCGAGCACCGTGGTGTGCTTTGCGATGTCGGCCGGCACGCCCGCCGAAGTCGGATTGCCGAACGTGAGCAGGCCGGAACCGGCCTTGACGAGCAGGCTGTCGGCGTGGCCGTGATAGCAGCCTTCGAACTTGATGATGCGGCTGCGGCCCGTGAAACCGCGCGCCAGACGCAGCGCGCTCATGGTGGCTTCCGTGCCGGACGACACCATGCGCACCTGTTCGATCGACGGCACGAGCTTGCAGATTTCCTCGGCAATCTCGATCTCGGCTTCGGTCGGCGCGCCGAACGAGAAACCCTGCGCCAGCACGCGCTGGACGGCGGCCAGCACGTCCGGGTGGACGTGGCCGAGAATCATGGGACCCCACGAGCCGATGTAGTCGATATAGCGCTTGCCGTCCGCATCCCAGAAATACGGGCCTTGTGCGCGCTCGATGAAACGCGGCGTGCCGCCTACCGAGCGGAACGCCCGCACCGGCGAGTTCACGCCGCCCGGAATGGTTCGCTGTGCGCGTTCGAAGAGTGCTTGATTCTTGGACATGGATGGAAGCCTGCGCTGAAGGTGAATGCGGGAGCCGCGCCGGAGCGGCCGCGCGCCGGGTGGGCGCTGGCCCGCGGAACGCGCGATCCGACGCGAAAAACGGTGCTGAAATTGTACCGGAGTCGTTGCGACCAGGCCGGGTCGGGGCCTGGCCGTTGACGGGCGTCAAGCGGGCTTGCGGGGCGTGCGGGCGCGTGTCCGGCGCGCGGTGGGCGCAGGTTCGGGAGCAGGAGCGGGAGCGGCTTGCGTCATGGGCGGCGGTACAGGAGGCCGCGAGCGCCGCCCGGTGCGCTCGGTCCAGCGCTTCTCCAGCGCGCCTTCGGCCATTGGCTTGATGAGCGTGCCGGACATCTGCGCGTCCCAGGTCTGCACCGAGAAGGGATGGGCCCGCAGTTCGTCGCGCGTGACGACCACCTGCTCGTGCGCATCGACAAGCCAGTCATAGACGAAGTCGATGCACAGCCGGTAGCCCCGCTTGCTGCCGGCGTCCGGCACCTCGTAGGGCGCGCGCGTCACGTATCCCGACGCGAACACGCCCTTTGGCTCCTGCGCCACCCGGTGCACGAACACGCGGTCGCCCGGCAGCAGGCCGCGTGCCGTGCCGCAGCCCCAGACATCGGCGACGGCTTCCCCCGCGCTCACCCGGCGCGCCAGGTCAGGCAGTTCGGGCCATGGCCACTTCTTGGGGCTCCAGATCAGCAGGAAGGCGGTCATCGGGGCGGTGCGTCGAGTGAATGAAAGAAGCGTCGAGCTTAGCGCACGGCGCGGTTCAGGGCCGGATCATGACAAAGCGTCGCGTACAATGACCGTTCTCTCGCGCGGCCGAACGCCGCACCGCCTCCACCTTTCCCGTCCTGCGAACCTCATGTCCGACAGCTCCCGGCGCCGGCCCGACGGCCGTTTGATTCTGCTGCTCGGCGCGCTCGCCGCCTGCGGCCCGCTGTCGATCGACATGTATCTGCCGAGCCTGCCCGCGCTGGCGGCGTCCTTCGGCACGAGCCCGGCCGCCGCGCAAAGCACGCTGACCAGCTTCATGTTCGGCTTCTCGTTCGGCATGCTGCTCTATGGCCCGATGTCCGACGCCTACGGCCGCCGGCCCGTCCTGCTCGGCGGGATTGCGCTGTATGCCCTGGCGAGCATCGCGTGCGCGGCGGCGTTTTCCATCGATGCCCTCGTGCTCGTGCGCTTCCTGCAGGCGCTGGGCGCGGGCGCGGCCTCGGTGCTGGCGCGCGCCATCGCCCGCGACGCGCACGCACCGGCCGACGCCGCCCGCGTGCTGTCGATGCTGTCCATCGTCACGTCGATGGGCCCGCTGCTCGCGCCGCTGATCGGCGGGCAGTTGATCCTGCTGGGCGGCTGGCGCGTCGTGTTCATCGCGCTGACGCTGTTCGGGCTGACCTGCGCCGTCACCGCGTTCCTGCGCGTGCCGGAAACCTGGCCGAAGGAGAAGCGCGCGAGTTCGGCGTTGGCCAAGTCGTTCGCCGCCTACCGGCACCTGCTCACCGATCCGGTCACCTGGGGCCACATGATCTGCGGCGGCATGGCCTTCGCGTCGATGTTCGCGTACATCACGGCCACGCCGTTCGTCTACATCGACTATTTCCATGTGAAGCCGCAGTTCTACGGCTTCCTGTTCGGGCTCAATATCGTGGGCATCATCGCGGGCAATGTGCTCAACACGAAGTGGGTCGGCCGGGTGGGCGCGATGAAGATGATCTCGGCGGCGTCATTCGTGAGCGTGGCCGCGGCGCTCGCGGTCGCGCTGGTGTCGCTGACGGGGTGGGGCGGCCTGTGGTCGATCGTCGTGTGCCTGTTCTTCGTGGTCGGCGTGGTCGGGCTGCTCTCGGCCAATTGCACGACCGAACTGATGCACCGCTATCCGCACAACGCAGGCGCGGCCGCCGCCGTGTTCGGCGCGATGCAGCTCGCGCTCGGCGCGCTGTCGAGTCTCGCGGTGGGTCTGTTTCACGATGTCTCGCCGCACGGCATGGGCATCGTGATTGGCGTGAGCGGGGTGCTGACCTTCGCCGGGCGCACGCTGGTGCTGCGTTCGCACGCTGCGCCGGTGAAGGTGTGAGCCGCGAACTCCCGTTCAGGTCAACAGACCCACTCGCGCCGCGAGAAACGTGAAAGCGGCGGCTTCCGTCCGCGCCACGGCGTCCGGCTCCACGCCCGCGCCGTGACCGCCTTCGCCGGTTTCCGCGTACCACACGTCCGGATGTCCTTGCGCCTGCATCTTCGCCACCATCTTGCGGCCGTGCGACGGATGCACGCGGTCGTCCATCGTCGATGAAGTGAACAGCGCCGGCGGATAGGCAGTCTGCGCCGCCACCTTCTGATAAGGCGAATAGGTCATCAGGAAGCGCAGGTCGTCGGGGTTGTCGGGATCGCCGTATTCGTCGATCCACGACGCGCCTTGCAACAACTGATGAAAGCGCGCCATGTCGAGCAGCGGCACTTCCGACAGCACGGCGCCGAACAGTTCCGGCCGCTGCACCATGCAGGCGCCCACGAGCAGGCCGCCATTGCTGCCGCCGCGGATGGCCAGTTGCTGGCTGGACGTGACGCCCGAATCGATGAGCGCCTGTGCGACCGCAATGAAATCGTCGAAGGCGATCTGCCGTTTCTCGCGCAACGCCGCCTGATGCCACGCCGGTCCGAATTCACCGCCGCCGCGAATGTTCGCCATTGCATACAGCCCGCCGCGTTCGAGCCAGGCGATGCCGGTCGTCGCGTCGTAAGCCGGATCCAGCGCGACTTCGAAACCGCCATAGCCGTACAGCACGCAAGGGCGCGCAGCGGTGTTCGTCTCGACGTCACGCCCGATCAGCCAATACGGAATGCGCTCCCCGTCCGGCGCGATGGCGTGCCGGCGCACGGCGGACATGCCGCCGGCGTCGAACTGCGCGGGCAGGCGGGCGAGCAACTGCCAGGGCGCGTCGCTTGCGAGATCCGCGTAATACAGCGACGGCGGCACCAGGAAATGTTCGGCATCGATGAGCACGGTGTCGTCGTGTTCGCTGTCGATCGCGGACACGTACGCATGACTTGCCTTCGGCAACTCGAATGCACGGGTCTGCCAGGCTTGCGCGTCGTCCGCGGGCGGTCGCATCAGCGTGACGCGCGGCTCACCATCGTCCATTGCCGAGACGATCAGCCAATTTTTCGTGAAGTCGATTCCGGCGAGCACCCGACGCTCGGCCGGCGTGTACAGCACGGTGAATTGCCGCGAACCCGCGAGGAATGCGTCGCGGCGGATGACGGTGAGCGTGCCGGGCGCATGGCGGCGGCCACCCGCGTTCCAGTACTTGCGCGGCGTGACGAAGAGCCAGCCGTGCCAGTGGGTCATCTCCGCGTGCGCGGGCAACTCGTACTGGCGCCACTCGCCGGAGGTTTCGTCCAGCCAGTAGTTCAGCGTGTCGAAGAAACTGGTCGAGCGGGATGCAACATGCAGCTTTTCGATCGGGAGATAGTCCACGCCCGCCGAAACGTCACGCCGTTCGCCTTCGAACACGACGGGCGCATCGGCGAGCGGCGTGCCGCGCGACCAGCGCCGCGCCTGGCGCGGAAATCCCGACGTGGTGAGCGCGGGGCGCGGGTTGGTCCGGCTGTCGTCCCAGCCGACGTAGACCGTATCGCGGTCGATCCACGAGATGTCGTGCTTGCCGACTTCGGGCAGACAGAAGCCGTCCGTGACGAAGGTCTTCGTCTCGATATCGAACTCGCGCACCACGAGCGCGTCCGAGCCGCCGGGCGAAAGGCTCACCAGCGCGCGGTCGTAGGTCGGGTAGAGCAGGTCGAAGCCGGCGAGCGCCCAGCGCGTGTCGTCGTCCTCGCGCGTGTTGACGTCGAGGGCGTCGATATCGAGCACGGTTTCCCATTCGGGCGTGCCGGCGAGCCACGCGCTCCACGGCGTGCGCCGCGTGATGCCGAGCGGATGCGCGTCGTCCTGCCAGGTGTTGTAGCCCCAGTCGTTGTAACGCGTGCACACGACGATGCGGTCCTGCGACGTATACACAGCTTCCAGTCGCGCGGCGAGCGCATGCGCGTCGGGCGTGGCGCCGAAGGCGGTCTCCGTGCGGCGGTTCTGGGCTTCGACCCAGGCTTGCGCGCGCGGATCGTCGAGGGCCTCGAGGCCGATGAAGGGATCGGCGCCTTCGGACGCCGGCCAGGCGAGTTCGGGATGCGAGGAGAGAAAGGGCATGCGGGGTGCGAAGGTTCGGGTGACGAAAAAGGGATTGTGCCAGCCACGCTAGCCAGATGATGCTTCGACGAGGCGAGCGCGGGGCATGGCCGTTCTCGCTTGCTGCGACGCGGATATGTCCCGGCCGGCGCCGATGATCGCAAAGCTTCAACGCGTCGAGCATGAAAGGCAATCCGAAATATCCGGAAAATTGTTTCGACAATCGGCCGCCATTCCAGCGTCCAACCCTCAGCAGCCATTCAATCCCGAGCATCAAAAAAAACGCCACGGCGAACCGTGGCGTCCAGACTGCCTTCGAGCGCTGACCTCAAGCCAGCCGCTCCTCCGTCTGCGGATCGAACAGCACGGCCTTCGAGACATCGAACAGCAGCGTCATGTTCGACAGCGGCTGCGGATTCGACGCCGGGTGCACGCGCGACACGATGCGCTTGCTATTCACCTGGGCGAACACCAGCGTGTCCGGCCCGGTCGGTTCGATCACGTCGACGCGCACGTCCACCGGCTGCAAGCTCGTGTCGGAGACATCGTGCGCGCTGCGCGAGTCGGTGATGCGTTCCGGACGCAAGCCGAGGATCACGTCCTGACCCAGCTTGCCGCGCAGGCGGCCCGCATCGAAGGGCAGGTTCAGCACCTTCTGCGCGACGCCCGTATCCAGCTGCAAGCCGACGCCCGCGCCCGCTTCCACCAGCTTGCCGGTGATGAAGTTCATCGGCGGCGCGCCGATGAAACCCGCCACGAACAGATTCGACGGCGCGTCGTAGATTTCCTGCGGCGCGCCGAACTGCTGCACGACGCCATCCTTCATCACGGCGATGCGATCGCCCAGCGTCATCGCCTCGATCTGGTCGTGCGTCACGTACACGATCGTCGTGCCCAGGCGCTGATGCAGCAGCTTGATCTCCGAACGCATCTCGATGCGCAGCTTCGCATCGAGGTTGGAGAGCGGTTCGTCGAACAGGAACATCACGGGGTCGCGGGCCAGCGCGCGGCCCATCGCGACGCGCTGACGCTGGCCGCCCGACAGCTGGCCCGGCTTGCGGTCCAGCAGGTGGCCGATCTGCAGCGTCTCGGACACGCGATCGACGATCTTCTTCTGCTCGTCCTTCGGCACCTTGCGGATGTTGAGGCCGAACGAGATGTTGTCGCGCACGCTCATCGACGGGTAGAGCGCGTAGGACTGGAACACCATCGCGATATCGCGGTCCTTCGGCGAGAGGTCGTTGACCGTCTTGCCGTCGATCATGATGTCGCCCTTGGTGACCGTCTCGAGCCCCGCGATCATGTTCAGCAAGGTCGATTTGCCGCAGCCCGAGCCGCCCACGAGAATCAGGAACTGACCGTCCTCGATGTCGATGTTGACGCCCTTGAGAACCGGCACCCCGTTCGGGTAGGTCTTGTACACGTCACGGATGGAAAGGCTTGCCATGTGAATCCTCTATGTAGTCTCTTCAACAGGGGATCGCGCGATTGCGGCGATCAACCCTTCACCGCGCCGGCCGTCAGCCCGCGCACGAAATAACGTCCTGCGATCATGTAGACCAGGATGGTCGGCAGCGCGGCGATGATCGCGCCCGCCATGTCGACGTTGTATTCCTTGACGCCCGTCGACGTGTTCACCAGGTTGTTCAGCGCCACCGTGATCGGCATGGAGTCCACACCCGAGAACACGATCCCGAACAGGAAGTCATTCCAGATCTGCGTGAACTGCCAGATCAGGCACACCATGAAGATCGGCAGCGACACCGGCAGCAGGATCTTCGTGAAGATCGTGAAGAAGCCCGCGCCGTCGATGCGCGCCGCCTTCACCAGCTCGGCCGGAATGCTCACGTAGAAGTTGCGGAAGAACATCGTCGTGAACGCGATGCCGTAGATCACGTGAACCAGCACCAGGCCCGTGGTCGTGTTCGACAGGCCGAGGAAGCCTTGCAGTCGCGCCATCGGCAGGAGAATGGCCTGGAACGGGATGAAGCAGCCGACCAGCAGCATCGTGAAGAGGCCATCCGCGCCGCGAAAGCGCCAGTGCGTGAGCACATAGCCGTTGAACGCACCGATGAACGATGAGATCAGCACGGCCGGAATCACCATGCGCACCGAGTTCATGAAGAACGGCTGCATGCCGTCGCAGCGCACGCCGGTACAGGCTTCCTGCCAGGCCTTGACCCACGGCGCGAAGGTAAAGTGCGTCGGCGGCGTCAGCAGGTTGCCCGTGCGCAACTGGTCGAGATCCTTGAAGGAGGTCGACAGCATCACGTAGATCGGGAACAGGAAGTAGAGCGCGAAGAGAATCAGCACCGCATAGATGACGGCGCGGCTCAAGGTCATCTTAGGCTGCATTGCGGGTGCTCCTCGATTCGAGATACATGAGCGGTACGAGCACCGCGACGACCGTGGCGAGCATCATCATCGACGACGCCGCGCCGACGCCGAGCTGCCCCCGGTTGAACGAGAACGTGTACATGAAGATGGCCGGCAGCGAGGACGACGTGCCCGGACCGCCCGCCGTCAGCGCGACCACCAGGTCGAAGGTCTTGATCGTGATGTGGCAGAGGATCAGCAGCACCGAGAAGAACACCGGGCGCATGCTCGGAATCACGATCTTGCGATAGATGGTGGGCAGCGTCGCGCCGTCCACTTGCGCGGCCTTGAAGATCTCGGCATCGACGCCGCGCAATCCCGCGAGGAACAGCGCCATCACGAAGCCGGTGGATTGCCACACCGCCGCGATCACGACGCAGAAGATGGCCTTGTCCGGGTCGCCCAGCCAGTTGAACGAGAAGCTCGTCCAGCCCCAGTCGTGGAACACCTTTTCGAGGCCGAGACCCGGGTTCAGGATCCACTGCCACGCGGTGCCGGTGACGATGAACGAGAGCGCCATCGGGTAGAGAAAGATGGCGCGCAGCGCGCCTTCGTTGCGGATCTTCTGGTCGAGCAGGATGGCGAGGAACAGCCCGAGGATCACGCAGATCGCGATGAACGGAATGCCGAACCAGCCGAGATTGGCGGCGGAGGTCCACCAGACATCGTTGGCGAAGAGCTGCTTGTAGCGGTCGAAGCCCGCGAAGGTATAGCGCGGCATCAGCCGCGACTCCGACAGCGAGAGATAACCCGTGATGCCGATGAAGCCGTACACGAACACGAGGGCGATCGCGACGCTGGGCGCGAGCACCAGCTTCGGGATCCAGCGATCGGCGAGCGCCGACGTGGGCGGCGCGCGACGCGGCGGGTTTTGCGGTTTCTTGTCCGCGGTAAGGGAGGCAGTCACGACTCGACTCCTGGAAAATGCGCCGACGCTCGGTGCGCTCTGTCGCACTTTTCTTCTGGCGCCTGTGGCGGAATGGCTATGCTTCGGCGGAAGCAAACGGCGCTGCTTGCAGCTGGCGTGATGCGGGTGAGGCAGATGCTTGTTCGTGGAAGCGGCGCGCCCGAATGAGCGCGCCGCTTCGGAGTGCAGCTGACTTACTTCGTCTTGGCGGCGTTCGCGAGCGCAGCCACCGCGCTCTTCGAATCCTGCGACGAATTCATGAACTTCGTCACGACGTCCGTCATGGCGCCGGCGACGGCGTCGCCCTGAGCCATGCCGTGCGCGAGCGACGGAACATAGCCGCCCGATTTGATCGCCGTCTGTTCATCAGCGTAGGACTTCTTCGCGCAGTCGTCGAATTTAGCCATCGACACGCCGAGACGGACCGGGATCGAGCCCTTGTTCAGGCTGAACTGCTCCTGGAACTCCGGCGTCATGATGGTCTTCGCGAGCGCGAGCTGGCCCGGCGTCGCGGCCTTCTGGTCCTTCTGCTGGAAGAACACGAAGGAATCGACGTTGAAGGTGTAGGCCTTGTCCGTGCCCGGCACCGGCGCGCAGATGTAGTCCGTGCCCGCCTTCTTGTTCGCGCCGGCGAATTCACCCTTCGCCCAGTCGCCCATGAACTGCATGCCCGCCTTGCCCTGGATGACCATGGCCGTCGCGAGGTTCCAGTCACGGCCGGTGCGGCCGCTGTCGAAATAGCCCTGGATCTTGCGGACGGTGTCGAACACCTGAATCATCTGCGGCGACGTCAGCGTCTTCTGGTCGAGATCGACGATCGCCTTCTTGTAGAAGTCCGCGCCCTGCGAGAGCACCACGTCTTCCCACAGCGTCAGGTCTTGCCACGGCTGGCCGCCCATCGCGATCGGCATGATGCCCGCGGCCTTCATCTTGTCGGCCACCTGGAAGAACTCGTTCCAATTGGTCGGCACCTTGCCGCCGGCCTTGTCGAGCGCCGCCTTGTTGATGTACAGCCAGTTCACGCGGTGCACCGAGAAGGGCGCGGCGACGTAATGGCCGTCTGCGTGGATGATCTTGTCGATTTCCGGCGGCAGGTTCTTCTTCCAGTCACCCGCGACGGAGTCGATCGGCACGAGCACGCCTTGCTCGGCCCATTCCTGGATCAGCGGACCCTTGATCTGCGCGGCCGAAGGCGCATTGCCCGAGATCACCTGGGTCTTCAGCGCGGTCATCGCCGCCGCGCCCGCGCCGCCCGCCACCGCGAAGTCCTTCCACTGATAGCCCTGCTTGGTCATGTCGTCCTTGAGCACGCCGACCGCCTTCGATTCGCCGCCGGACGTCCACCAGTGCAGCACCGAGACCGCCTCGGCTGCCTGCACCGCCGACGCCGTCGCACCGCACAGAAGACCTGCGGCGCACAGTGCGCCCATGAGCTTACGGACTTTCATTGTTTATCTCCTCGACACCTGAACAAGAAACGATTGGCTCCCGAAGCCGCCAGAAGCATTGTTGGAAAAACAGTGGTCAAAAACGGCACAACGTGGGCGGCCGGGAATCGGCGGTGCCGGCGGGATGCGGCAGGCGCGGGCGCATGAAACGCCGCGTGCGTGCAGGGCCGGCAGACCGATAGCGGCCGCACGGCTCTCAAGAGATGAGTGGGTGGAATCGCAACTGCTGTCTCCTCTTTTGATTTTTGCCGGCCAAGGCGCGCGGAGCTGCGGAGCGCGCCGGGTACGGCGGCGAGGCTGAGCGCACTGGAACACTGGAGCTGAAAGGCACGCCTTGCGTGAAAAGCAAGGGTTCCGGGGCTCCGATAACATGCGCTCAGAAGGTCGGCGGGGAAACTGCGCGCTGTCCGATGACTCTCTTTGACAGTGGGTTTGCCCTGCGATGACATTTCCTCTTGATTTGAATTGTAGTTAAACTACAATTCAGTGTCAAAAAAAATTTTATCGGACTACGGCCGGTTTAGAGGAATTCTTCAGCGCATGCTTCAAAATAGCGCTGAAATCGTCCCGTAATGGCCTTGAAAGTTCGATAACGCAGCGCCACCGTTTCGACTCATCCAGCGTCAGGAACCCACGTTCAGACCCATGCAAAGCGATTCGAACTTCATCTTCGTCCTCTTCGGCGGCACCGGCGACCTCTCCATGCGCAAGATTCTTCCCGCGCTGTTCGAGGCCCATCGCGCGGGCATGCTCAACCCGGCAGGCAGGATCGTCTGTGTCGCGCGCGAATCGCTGGACCAGGCCGCGTACCGCGCATGGGTGGAAGAGCACGTGAAGCCGCATGTGTCGAAGAGCGGCGTGGACGAACCGGCCTGGCGCAGCTTTCTCGAACGCTTTGAGTACGTCGGCATCGATCTCGGGCGCGCCGAAGACTTCGTCACGTTACGTGACGCGCTCGCGCAGTACGACGGCACGCGCGTGTTCTACCTGGCAACCGGCCCGTCGCTGTTCGTGCCCATCTGCCGCGCACTGGCGGATGTCGGCCTCAACAAGAATGCGCGCATCGTGCTGGAGAAGCCGCTCGGCTACGACCTGAAGTCGTCGAACGCGATCAATGACGCCGTCGGCGAGATCTTCGAGGAAGAGCAGATCTACCGGATCGATCACTACCTCGGCAAGGAGCCGGTGCAGAACCTGCTGGCACTGCGGTTTTCCAACGTGCTGTTCGAGCCGCTGTGGCGGCGCGAGTGGGTCGAGAGCATCCAGATCACGATCGCGGAAGAACTGGGCGTGGAAGCGCGCGGCGACTTCTACGACAATACAGGCGCGTTGCGCGACATGGTGCAGAACCACTTGTTGCAGCTGCTCTCCATCGTGACCATGGAGCCGCCGCATTCCATCGATTCAGACTCCGTGCGCGACGAAAAGCTGCGCGTGCTGCGCGCGTTGAAGCCGGTGGACGAGCGCGACATCAGCCGGGTCGCGGTGCGCGGTCAGTATCATGCGGGCGTGATCCGCGGCGCGGCGGTGCCGGCCTATGCCACCGAAAAGGGCGTGCGCCCCGACAGCAACACGGAAACCTTTGTCGCGCTGAAGGTGGAAATCGAGAACTGGCGCTGGGCGGGCGTGCCGTTCTTCCTGCGCACGGGCAAGCGGCTGGCGGACCGGGTCGCGGAGATCGTGGTGAATTTCCGCGCCGTGCCGCATTCGGCGCTGGGGGCAAATGCGTCGCGCGTGGGCGTGAACCGGCTGGTGATCCGCCTGCAGCCGAACGAGTCCATTCGGCTGTACTGCCTCGCGAAGCAGCCGGGCGAAGGCATGAATCTGGCAAGCGTGCATCTCGACCTCGCGTTCGATCAGTTCTTCAAGGAAGGACAGATGGAGGCGTATCAGCGCCTGCTGCTCGACGTGATCCATGGCCGGCTCGCGCTGTTCGTGCGGCGCGACGAGCAGGAAGCGGCGTGGCGCTGGGTCGAGCCGATTTTGAACGCGTGGGCGTCGTCGGCCAACAAGCCGAAGCCGTATGCATCGGGCACGTGGGGGCCGGCGGCATCGAGCGCGATGCTTGCGCAGCACGGCACCTGCTGGCTCGAGGAAGAAAACTGAAGACGTCACGCCGACGCCGCCCGTCAGAGGCACGCGGCGACCCCAGACCGCTTCGCCCATCATTGCGATGGCGCAGGCAGAAAGCGGATCGATAAACCAAAACAAGCAGGAGGAGCAGTGATCGAGCTTCACACTTTCGATGACCCTCGCGCCCATTCGGACGCGCTGGCGAAAGCCGTGGCGGACGCACTGAGCGCGACGCTCGCGGCGCGGGGCGCAGCCTCGGCCGACGCCGACGCCGCCGGACAGGGCGCGCACGCCACGCTCGCGGTATCGGGCGGCAGCAGCCCGAAGCCGTTCTTGCAGGCGCTCTCGCACGAGCCGCTCGACTGGGCGCATATCGACGTCACCCTGGTCGACGACCGCTGGGTGCCCGAAACCGATCCGGCGAGCAACGCGGAATTCGCGCGCAACACCGTCCTGCAGAACGCGGCGGCGGCCGCTTATTTCCTGCCGCTCGTCGACACGACGAAGCCGCTCGAAAGCCACGTCGCGGAACTGAACGCCGACCCGCGCCGCCGCCTGCCGGATGTCGCCGTGCTCGGCATGGGCGAGGACGGCCACACGGCGTCCATCTTCGCCGATGCCCCCGAGTGGGACTTCGCCATCAGCACGCCGGACCGTTTCGTCGCCGTGCATCCGGGCGCGGCGCCCCATGCGCGCGTAAGCCTGTCGATGTCGGCGCTGACGCAGGTCGGGCAACTGTATTTGTTCATCGCCGGGCAGAAGAAACTCGACGTCCTGAATGCCGCGCTCGCCGCGCCGCAGAAGAACGCCATCTCGACGCTGGCCCATGCTGAAGGAGTGAAGCTCGATGTCTACTGGTGTGCATAAGGGCGTGCATAAGGCAGCGGCTCAGCACGCCGACGGACCGAGACTCCTGGCCGATGTCGGCGGCACCAATGCGCGCTTCGCGCTGGAGACGGCGCCGGGCGAGATCGGCCAGATCCGCGTCTATCCGGGCGCGGATTATCCCGGCATCGCCGAGGTGATGCAGCAGTATCTGAAGGACACGCAGGTCAGCCGCGTGAATCACGCGGCGATCGCCATTGCCAATCCGGTCGACGGCGATCACGTCAAGATGACCAATCACGACTGGAGCTTTTCCATCGAGGCGACGCGCCGCGCGCTCGGCTTCGACACGCTCCTGGTCGTGAACGACTTCACCGCGCTGGCCATGGCCGTGCCCGGCCTGACCGACGCGCAGCGCGTCCAGGTGGGCGGCGGCGCGCGCCGGCAGAACAGCGTGATCGGCCTGCTCGGGCCGGGTACGGGTCTGGGCGTGTCGGGCCTGATTCCCGCCGATGACCGCTGGATCGCGCTCGGCAGCGAAGGCGGTCACGCCACCTTCTCGCCGTTCGACGAACGCGAAGATCTCGTCATGCGCTTCGCGCGCCGCAGGTTTCCGCACGTATCGTTCGAGCGGGTCTGCGCGGGGCAGGGGCTGGAGCTGATCTACCGGGCGCTGGCTGAACGGGATGCCGTGAACGTCGCGGACTCCTTCAGCGCCGCCGACGTCACGCATCGCGCGCTGGACGGCGAAGCGCTCGCGCTGGAAACGGTCAACTGCTTCTGTGCCATTCTCGGCACCTTCGCGGGCAATATCGCGGTGACGCTCGGCGCGCTGGGCGGGATTTTCATCGGCGGCGGCATCGTGCTGAAGCTCGGCGAACTGTTCCACAAGTCGCCGTTCCGCGAGCGCTTCGAGGCCAAGGGACGCTTCCAGCAATATCTCGCTGGCATTCCCACCTTCATCATCACGGCCGAGTATCCGGCGTTCCTCGGCGTTTCGGCGATCCTGTCCGAGCAGTTGTCGAATCGCGCGAACAGCGGGTCATCGGCGGTGTTCGAGCGCATCCGCCAGATGCGCGATGCGTTGACGCCCGCCGAGCGGCGCGTGGCCGACCTCGCGCTGAACCATCCGCGCTCGATCATCAACGATCCGATCATCGACATCGCGCGCAAGGCCGACGTGAGCCAGCCCACCGTGATCCGCTTCTGCCGCTCGCTTGGCTGCCAGGGTCTGTCCGACTTCAAGCTGAAGCTCGCGACCGGGCTGACCGGCACGATTCCGGTGAGTCACAGCCAGGTGCATCTCGGCGACACGGCCACCGACTTCGGCGCGAAGGTGCTCGACAACACGGTGTCGGCCATCCTGCAACTGCGCGAGCATCTGAACTTCGACAACGTCGAGCGCGCGATCGACATCCTCAACGGTGCGCGGCGCATCGAGTTCTACGGGCTGGGGAATTCGAACATCGTCGCGCAGGACGCGCACTACAAGTTCTTCCGCTTCGGCATTCCGACCATCGCGTACGGCGACCTGTACATGCAGGCCGCGTCCGCCGCGCTGCTGGGCAAGGGCGATGTGATCGTCGCGGTATCGAAGTCGGGCAGGGCGCCGGAACTGCTGCGCGTGCTGGAAGTGGCGATGCAGCAGGGCGCGACGGTCATCGCCATCACGTCGAGCAACACGCCGCTCGCCAAGCGGGCCACGGTCGCGCTGGAAACCGATCACATCGAGATCCGCGAGTCGCAGTTGTCGATGATTTCGCGCATCCTGCACCTGCTGATCATCGACATCCTTGCGGTCGGCGTGGCGATCCGTCGCGCGGCGCCGCAGCCGGGCGCCAAGCTCACCGAGACGGTCGAGAAGGCGCGCGCATCCGGCGACGATGACGCGGCCGCGGTGCTCGACTGGTTGAGTCATGGCGCGTCGGGGTCGGCGCGGGAATAACGCCGACTTTGTTTCTGACGCGAAAGCCGCCGGCCTACACCGGCGGCTTTTTCACATGAGCCGAATGGCCGTTCAGAACGAGTGCTGGATGCCGGCGTATACGCCGGTCTGGCTTTGGCCGGGCAGCGGGTTGTCCGTCGCGGCCGTGTTGCCCACGTTGTTCGCATTCAGGCCGTAGTTCGCGCTGCCGCTGTTCTGCACTGTCGCCACCTGAAAATCCAGCAGGGTGCGCTTGGACAGCTTGTAGGTGCCGCCGACGGAATACAGGGTGGCGTTGCCCGCGCCGTTGTTGCCGTTGACGTGGTACACCGCGGCGATCAGCGCGGCGGCGGGTGTTGCCTGCCAGGTCACGCCGCCCCATTCCTGATCGAGCGCGGAAGGCTGGCCGGGTTGCAAACCGGTCATGCCCGAACTGCGGATGGCCTGGTAGCCGCCCTGAAGCTTGAACGCACCCAGGAACACGTTGAGCAGCGCCGTGTATTCGCGCGAATAAGCGTAGACGCCATTGCCGCCGTTGGCGTAAGCGCCGCCGAGCGAGCCGTTGGCCGGGTTGCGGATCTCGTCGTAGATGCCGCGCACCTGGAAGAGCGGTGCGGTGTAGGTGATCTGCGCGCCGGCTTCACGGCCTTGCGGGCTCGTGCCGTTGCCATTCCAGCTGCTGGCGTTCGAGAAGGCGTACTGGCCGTAGAAGTCGAAGCCCGCGACGTTCGGCGATTGCCAGGAGACGTTGTTGCTCGACTGCGGCCAGTTGCGCCCGCGCACCAGCGACGCCGACGACCATGCCGACTGGCCGAACGGATCGAAGTCCCACAGGCCGTTCGAGATGAACAGCTCGCGCCCGATCCGCAGCGTGCCGTAGCGGTCGTTGCTCAGGCCGACCGTGGCCCAGCGGTTGAAGATGCCGTTGTTGCCCGGGCCCTGGCCGTTCATCGTGTTGAAGCTGCCTTCCAGCTGGAACACGACGTGGTTGCCGTTGCCGACATCCTCGACGCCCTTCAGTCCCCACAGGCTCGTGCCCCAGTCGCCGCTCTCGGCGCGAAAGCGGTGCGAGCTGCCGGTGGCCGCGCCGTTCGGCGCGACGCCGGTGGGCACGCCCGTCATGTACTCGAGGCCGGCGTCCAGGCGTCCATACAACGTGATGCTGCCTTGAGCCTGCGCGAGCGCGCTGAACGTCCATAGCGCCGCCGACGCGAGCAAAGCCTTCTTCATGGTCTCCTCCACTATCCTTGATCGACGGCGATTCGATCGGACGCGACGCGCGCCCGGATGAACCGCCGACTCGAATTTTGGAGGAGAAAAGATGCTATTCGGCAGGATGCTTTTGTCGAATTTTGTCCGGCGGCATGGGACTGTCATGCCGGATGATGCAGACGCGGCGCTCCAATAAAAAACGGTGCGATACCCTTTCGGGCACCGCACCGATACGCGCCTCTCGCAGCAGCGTGAAAACCTGTTGAAGCTCTGTTCTTGTCCGCCTCGTGTTTTAGAACGAGTGCTGGATGCCTGCGTACACGCCGGTCTGGCTGTGGCCCGGGAACGGGTTGTCCGTCGAGGCCGCCGAACCGTAGTTGTTGGCGTTCAGACCGTAGTTGGCGGTCTTGCTGTTCTGCACGGTCGCAACCTGCAGATCGAGCAACGTGCGCTTGGACAGGTTGTACGAACCGCCGACCGTGTAGATGGTCGCGTTGCCCGCGCCGTTGTTGCCGTTCACGTGATACACCGCCGCGATCAGCGCCGCTGCCGGGGTGGCTTGCCACGTCACGCCGCCCCACTCGTGATCGAGTGCGGTCGGCTGGCCGGGCAGCTGGCCGGTCATGCCGGAACTGCGGATCGCCTGATAGGCGCCCTGGACCTTGAACTGGCCGAGGAACACGTTGAACATCGCCGTGTACTCACGCGAATAGCCGTACACGCCGTTGCCGCCGGAGCCGCCGTCGATCGGGTTGTACACGCCGCCGAGCGTACCGTTGGCCGGGTTGCGGATTTCATCGTACATGCCGCGAATCTGGAACAGCGGCGAGGTGTACGTGACATACGCGCCCGCTTCGCGGCCTTGCGGCGTCGTGCCGTTACCGTTCCAGTTGGTGGCGTTCGAGAGCGAGTACTGACCGTAGAAGTCGAAGCCCGCGATTTTCGGCGACTGGTACGAAATGTTGTTGCTCGATTGCGGCCAGTTGCGGCCACGCACCAGCGAAGCGGACGACCAGTTCGACTGGCCGAACGGATCGAAGTCCCACACGCCGTTGGCGATGAAGAGCTCACGACCCAGCAACAGGGTACCGAACTGGTTGTTCGCCATACCGACCGTCGCCCAGCGATTGAAGAGACCGCCGCCGCCCGGGCCCGCGCCCGTCATGGTGTTGAAGCTGCCTTCCAACTGGAACACGGCGCGATAGCCGCCGCCCAGATCTTCGACACCCTTCATGCCCCACAAGCTCGTGCCCCAGTCGCCGCTTTCCGCCTTGAAGCGGTGCGAGCTGCCGGTGGCGGGTGCGCCGGCCGGACCGGTCGGGACACCGTTCATATATTCGAGCCCCGCGTCCAGGCGGCCATACAACGTCACGCTGCTCTGAGCGTGCGCCACCGCGCTGAACGTCAGCAGTGCTGCCGACGCGAGCAAAGCTTTCTTCATCATCTCCTCCAACCCTGTCAAGAAATAGAACCCAAGTGCTGCGGTGTGGTTCGATGCAGGCGCACCCAACCGAAAATTGTTTTTCAGAGGAAGGACACGCGGGCTTGTAGTGCTTGCAGCGATTCGCGCGGGGTGGGCGCGAATCTGACGCCGATTCGTTGATCGGTGTCGTTCCTCAGTTTCTTTTGGACTTTTTGAAGTAAAACTACTTTTTGGGTACTTCGTTTTGGTACTTTCGTTACCAATTTAACAAATTACGTTATGCGCGCCAAAGAAAAATGATGAAGGCCGTTCGTTTGTGTCAAAAACGCAATGGTGATGTGTTATGGCGATGACCCACAGCATGGGAAACACCCCGCAAAGCCTTATGCCGTCAAGGCTTCAGCGCAATGTAAGTTTCGGGGTCAGGTTTGTCTCCTATTGACGCGGGCTTGGCGTGGCGCTAGTTCGAATTGCGACACGAAACGGTCGGACGCGACGGCGCGAAGACGCAAAAAAAGCGCCTCGCGGGCGCTCTTTCTGGAGTGGGTGGTTGCTGCGACGCAGCCGGACAAGCCGCTTACTTGAGGCTGCCCGACAGGAACTGCTTCAGGCGCTCGCTCTTCGGGTTGCCGAAGACGGCATCGGGATGACCTTCTTCCTCGATGCGCCCCTGATGCAGAAACACCACGTGGTTCGAGACATTGCGGGCGAACGCCATCTCATGGGTCACGACGATCATCGTCCGGCCTTCCTCGGCGAGCGTCTGCATCACCTTCAGGACTTCGCCGACCAGTTCCGGATCGAGTGCGGAGGTCGGTTCGTCGAACAGCATGACGTCCGGATGCATCGCGAGCGCGCGGGCGATCGCCACCCGCTGCTGCTGTCCGCCCGACAGATGCGACGGATACTGCTTCTCCAGCCGCGGTGCGAGGCCTACCTTCTCCAGATACATGCGCGCGCGGTCCTCGGCTTCCTTCTTCGGCAGCCCGAGCACGTTGATGGGCGCCTCGGTCACGTTTTCCAGCACGTTCATGTGCGACCACAGGTTGAAGTGCTGGAACACCATCGACAGCTTCGAGCGCATCTGGCGCAGCTGCTTCGGGTCGGCGACCTTGAGCGCGCCGGCCTTGTCCTTCATCGTGCGGACTTCGTCGCCATCGACGAAGATGCGCCCCTGGTTCGGCTGCTCGAGGAAGTTGATACAGCGCAGCATCGTGCTCTTGCCCGAACCCGACGAGCCGATGACGCTGATCACATCGCCGGCCTTCGCCTTGAGGGAGACGCCCTTGAGGACCTCGTTGCTGCCGTACTGCTTGTGGATGTCGTCGACGAAAAGCTTGTGCATCTGGGAGTTCATGAACGGTCCTTGACTGACTCGACTACTTATTTGCCTTGCGGCCGCAAATAAGCGAGCCAGCGATGCTCGGCACGGCGGAACAGCCACACGAGCGCGAACGAAATGCAGAGATAGAGCAGGGCAGCGATGCCGAACGCCTCGAACGACTGATAGGTCGCCGAGTTCACGTCGCGCGCGATCTTGAGGATGTCGGGCACGGTGGCGGTGAACGCCACCGTGGTGGCGTGCAGCATCAGGATCACTTCGTTGCTGTAGTAGGGCAGCGCGCGGCGCAGCGCCGACGGCAGGATCACCCGCCGATACAGCGTGAAGCCCGACATGCCGTAGGCGCGCGCCGCCTCGATCTCGCCGTAGGGCGTCGCCTTGATCGCGCCGGCGAAGATTTCGGTGGTGTACGCGCAAGTGTTCAGCGTGAACGCGAGCAGTGTGCAGTTCATGCCGCTGCGGAAGAATTCGGCGAGCAGCATGTGATCGCGCACGACCTGCAGGCTGTACAGGCCTGTGTAGCACAGCAGTAGCTGCACATACAGCGGCGTGCCGCGGAACACGTAGGTGTAGAGCCAGACGGCGCGCGACAGCAGCTTGTTCTTCGAGACCCGCGCCACCGCGAGCGGCACCGAGAGACAGAAGCCCAGGCCGATGGAAATGACCAGCAGCCACATCGTGATCGCGAGACCGGTGATGCGGTAGCCGTCGGTGAAGAGGTAGTTCTTCCAGTATTCCTGGATGATTTCGATCATGATCCCAGACGCTCGTGATTAGACCAGTACCAGTATTAGAGGTCGGCGCGGCGCACGCCGATGGAATAGCGCCGCTCGAGCCAGATCAGCACCAGATTCGAGATCGTGGTGATCGCGAGATAGATCGCGCCCGCGAGAAGCGTGAAGAAGAAGAACCGCAGCGTGCCCTTGCCCGCGTCCTGCGAGGCCTTGACGACGTCGGCGAGACCGATGATCGACACCAGCGCCGTCGCCTTGACCATCACCTGCCAGTTGTTGCCGATGCCCGGCAGCGCGAAGCGCATCATCTGCGGAAACATGATGCGCGAGAAGGTCTGCCAGGGCGTCATGCCGTAGGCCGCGCCGGCTTCGAGCTGGCCGCGCGGCACCGAGAGGAACGCGCCGCGGAAGGTTTCGGTGAAGTACGCCCCGTAGATGAAGCCGAGCACGAGAATGCCGGCGAGGAACGGGTCGATGTCGATCTGGTCCCAGCCGACCAGGTCGGTCAGCTGGTTCAGCCAGATCTGGATGCTGTAGAACAGCAGGAGCATCAGCACGAGGTCGGGCACGCCGCGGATCAGCGTCGTATAGATCGTGCCGACCCCGGACGCCAGGCGGTTCTTCGACAGTTTCGCCGCCGCGCCGATGAGACCGATCACGAAGGCGAACGCTAGCGACAGCACCGCCAGCTTGACGGTTTGCCAGGTGCCCGCGAGGATCAGCGGACCGTAGCCTTGCAACATGGTGATTCCTTGGTAAGGTGCCTGACGTGCATGCAGTGGGACGAGTCCGCCGCACGACGGTTCGCGCGAGGGCTTCGGACGGCGGCGGCCGTGGATGACGGCGCCGCGCGCATGGCGAATGGTCTCATCTTTCTCCCCGGCCGCCCGCGCCTTGTCCCGCGCGTTGCAGCTGTATTTCCCTGGCCCGCCTTGTTCCGCGCTTTTCGTCTCTCAACGAACAGGCCAGCGGTCGGTATTCTAGATGGTCAAAAATGCGCATTGCCTCGGGTTGCCCTTCTCGCTAACCCTTGCCGGCCAGCAACTCTTGAGCCGCCATCGTTTATCGTTGCGTGAAACGCCCGGGCGCGGTGTCCGGTTCACCTGTCAATTCGCGCCAGAGATGTCCCGCGCCGGGTTGCAAACCCTCGCCACCCCGGAAAAGCGCGGTATTTTACCCGAACCCGGCCCGCGCGCGGCCACGAAGCCGGAAGCGTCCGATTACCTGCATCAGCGGAACGATGTAGTGCCGTTGCACGCGTTGTTCGGCGGGGGCGGCGCCCTTACATTCTCTCCATCGCAAATCAACGCCTTGGGCGGGAGCAAACATCATGTTCGAGATTCGCCGCAGCAACGAACGGGGTCACGCCAACCACGGCTGGCTCGACTCGTATCACAGCTTCTCCTTCGCCGACTACTACGACACGCAGCACATGCACTTCGGCGCACTGCGCGTGATCAACGAAGACCGCGTGGCCGGCGGCCAGGGATTCGGCGCGCATGGTCATCGCGACATGGAGATCATCAGCTATGTGCTGGACGGCGCGCTGGCGCACAAGGACAGCATGGGCAACGGTTCGACCATCCGTCCCGGCGACGTCCAGCGCATGAGCGCCGGGACCGGCGTGCGGCACAGCGAGTTCAACGGCTCGCCGACCGAGACCGCGCACTTCCTGCAGATCTGGATCATTCCGGATGCGCCGGGCGGCGCGCCGGGCTACGAGGAAAAGCGTTTCGCCGATGAGGACAAGCGCGGCCGGCTGCGCGTGATCGCGTCGCCGGAAGGCGAGGACGGCTCGGTGCGCCTCGGGGCGGACGCGCGTATCTTCGCGGGGCTGTTCGACGGCGCCGAGCGCGCGGACTTCGACGTGCCGGCGGGCCGCCGTGTCTACGTGCACGTGGCGCGCGGCGCGGTGACGCTGAACGGCGAGGCGCTCGGCGCAGGCGATGCCGCGATGATCGAGGATATCGAGAAGGTCTCGGTGGAGCAGGGCGAGAACGCGGAAGTGCTGCTGTTCGATCTCGCGTAAGTCGGGCTCCGTTCATCTCGAAAAAAAGGCCGCGGAGCGTGATGCTCCGCGGCCTTTCTGCTTCAGGACTTCAGCACTTCGGGAACACGCTTACTGCGCCGCAGGAGCCGATGCGCCGGGCGCCGCGCCCGGCGTGGGACGTGCGCCGTCCGCGCGTTCGCGGTTCTTGTTCCAGCGCTCATGCATGCGCTGCTCGTGCGCGTGCATCCGGGCGAAATGCTTCTTGAGCGCCGTGCTGACGGTGGTCTTCTGCTGGTCGTTCAGCGCGTTGTAGAAGTTCAGCCACGTGGCGGCGGTCTGCTCGCGCAGCTGCGCATTCTGTTCATCCACCTTCTGATGCGCGGCGTGCATGGCGTTCAGGTCGAGGATCGGCTGGTTTTCCATCGACTTGAACTGCTCGCCCATCTGCTTGAAGTTCGCACGCATCGCCTGATGGTTCTGCTTCATCGTGGTGAGCGCCGTTTGCCAGAGCTTCTCCTGGTCCGCGTTCAGCTTCAGCTGGCCGTGCAGTTCATCCAGCTGCTTCTGCATGCGCTGTTCCATGTGATGCCCGCCATGACCGCCGGGGCCGCCAGGGCCGCCCATCATCGCCGCGCCGGCCGGAGGCGGCGGGGGCGCGTCAGTCGTGGCGGCATGCGCGGCGCCGAACGTCAGCGCGATGGCTGCTGCTGCTGCGGTCAGAATGCGATATTGCTTGCTCATCTCGATACTCCCTGGATTGTTTTGAAGCCGAGGCAGCAATGCCTGCATGACACGTCGGTCAGCGGTTGCGGCGTTGCCCTTGTCGGTGAGACACAGCGTAGGGGTTGATGGCGCGGGCCGTGTTACGGCAAGGTTCAGGCTTGTTACGCAGGTTTACGCCCTGCTTTCGTGGTAACACCCCGTAACCCTTATGGCGTGCCTGTCATCGATGGCCGCCTGACTCACGCGCTAAACTTCGAGCCATGACTACGCAAATACTTGTCGTCGACGACGACGCCGAACTGCGCGACCTTCTGCGCGACTATCTGGTCCGGCAGGGCATCGAGGTATCGGTGCTGCATGATGCCGGTGGCCTCGAACGCCGTATTGAACGCGAGCGGCCCGACCTGATCGTGCTCGACCTGATGATGCCGGGCGTCGACGGCCTGACCGCGCTCAAGTCACTGCGCGCGTCCGGCGACGACATCCCGGTCATCATGCTGACCGCGCGCGCCGACGACGTGGACCGCATCGTCGGTCTGGAACTCGGCGCGGACGATTACCTCGGCAAGCCGTTCAATCCACGCGAACTGCTCGCGCGCGTGCAGGCGGTGCTGCGCCGCCGCCGCACGGTGCCCTCCGCGGCGCCGGAGCAGCGCGAGCCGTATTCGTTCGGCCGCTTCAAACTGGACTTCCAGTCGCGTACGCTGCAGCAGGACGACAAGCCGCTCACGCTGTCCGGCAGCGAATACGCGCTGCTCAAGATCTTCGTCAACAACCCGATGCGCACGCTCACCCGCGAGCGCCTGCTCGAACTGCTGCACGGACCGGAATACGACGGCACCGACCGCGGCATCGACGTGCAGGTGTGGCGCCTGCGGCGCATCCTCGAAACCGATCCGTCGGCGCCGCGCTTCATCCAGACGGTGCGCGGACGCGGCTACGTGTTCGTGCCCGACGGCGAGCAAAATGCGCAGGGCAATTGACACGCTGTTCGGACGGCTGGTCGTCATCGTCATCGGCATGCTGGTGTTGTCGCATGTCGCGTGGTTCGCGATCATCCGCTTCGAGCGCGACAACGTGCAGACGCGCTTCGCGGTCGAGGAAGCCGTGTTTCTCGTCGAGGCGGTGCGTCAGCACATCACCAACACGCCGGACCAGCCGCTGCCGCCGCGCGTGCGCGTGGTCCCGCTGGGCAATGCCGAAGTGCCGAGGCCGCCCGATGAAGACCTGCCGCCGCCTTTGCAGCGCTTCATCGAGGATCTGAGAGACCGTCTGCCGGAGGGCACCGAAGTGCGCCTGAACGAGCCCGGCGGGCCGCCGAGCGTCTGGGTACACGGCGCCAAGGATGCCGGCTGGATCGTCGTGCCGGTGCAGCCGCTGCGGCCGCCGCGCTCGCGCGACCGCATGGTCGTGTGGCTCCTGATCATTTTCTCGGCGGCGGTGCTCGCGGCCTTGTTCGGCGCATGGCAGCTGCAGCATCCGCTGCGTGGACTGGCGCAGGCCGTGCAGCGTTTCGGCCGGGGCCAGCCGACGCCGGTCGTGCCCGAGCGCGGGCCGCGTGAACTGCGCCAGCTGACGCACGGCTTCAACCAGATGGTGCGCGAGGTGTCGCAGGCCGAAAACGACCGCGCGGTGATGCTGGCAGGCGTCGCGCACGATCTCAAGACGCCGCTTGCGCGCCTGCGTCTGCGTGCCGAGATGATGGACGACGAGAAGATGCGCGACGGCGTGGTGCGCGACGTGGATTCCATGGCGCATATCGTCGACCAGTTCCTGGTGTTCGCGCACGACCGTCCGGACGGCAGCGAGCCGGTTCCGGTGGACCAGCAGTGCGAGCGCATCGTGCGGGCGTACCGCGCGGTCTCCCCGGGCGCCGAGCCGGTGCAACTGAGTCTGGAGGCGGGTCCGACCTTCGCGCTGCCGGCGGCCACGCTCGACCGGCTGCTGTCGAACCTGCTCGACAACGCTCATGCCTACGGCGCGCCGCCGGTCGTCATCGGGACGCAGCGCGGCGCGCGCGGCTGGATTCTGCAGGTCAAGGATCACGGCAAGGGCATTGCGCCCGACGATCTCATCAATGCCAGCCGGCCGTTCGTGCGGCTCGATCCGGCGCGCGGCGGCAGCGGCCATAGCGGGCTGGGACTGGCGATCGTCGAGCGGCTGGTGCGGCGCGCGGGCGGCGAATGTGAAGTCGCCAATTGCGCGGAAGGCGGCTTGCAAGTCCGGATAACGTTCCCGTTCGATCTTGCGACCCTGCCGGCCGACGAGCGCCGCACGGGTTCGCAACCGGAAGAGCGCGTGCTGTAGAAAGCGGCGGGTGCGGCGTGAGGGTCGCGCCGGCGGCGCTCAGTCGAACAGCGTTTCGAGCGCCGAGGCCGCCTCGCTGTCCACCGTGTTATAGGTCACCGTGGACGCCTCGAAGATGTAGTGCGTCGTGTACTTGCCGAGCCGCGACAGGATCTCGTCCTGGATCGCTTCCGGGGCGAGGTCGATCTTCAGGAACCAGGCCGTCGACGAGAGCCGCGTCTGATACGAACCGTATTCGGCGAGCAGGTGGTCGAACGTTTCCGCGTCCTGATCCCGGCACACGATCACCAGATTTCCCTTCATGCAATCCTCCGATTGAGGCCAGCGTCATTCGATATCGAATGACGATGATACCTGCGCGCTGCCCGGGCGTCGCGCCGGGCGCATGACCGTGCCATGACCGGACATTACCGCGGCGCGCGGCTCACTTGCCCGCGAGCGAGTCTTCGGGATGGCGGGCGGGCGGCGCGGCGTCGGCGGGCCGCACTTCACTGCGGTCGCGGCCACGCGACTTGGCCTCGTAGAGCGCCAGGTCGGCGCGGGAGAGAATCCATTCGAGCGCGTCGTCGGGCGCCAGTTCGGTGATGCCGATGGACACCGACAGCACCGCGTCGTCCGGCAAGTGGGCGCAATGCTCGTGATGGAAGCGCTTGCGCAGCCGTTCGAGCACGGCCTGGGCGTCGGCCAGCGCGGTCTGCGGCAGCAGGATGCCGAATTCCTCGCCGCCCAGACGTCCGATTGCGTCGCTCGGCCGCAGCTGGGTCCGGCATACCTCGACGAAATGCTCGAGCGCCCGGTCGCCGGACGCATGGCCGAAGCGGTCGTTGATCTGCTTGAAGTGATCCAGATCCGCGATTGCCACCGAGAGCGGCGTGCCGACCGAACGCGCCAGTTCCACTTCGTGCCGCAGCGTGTCGAGGAAGTAGCGCCGCGACAGCGCGCCGGTGAGCGCGTCGTGCCGCGCTTCAGCGGAGAGCAGGGTATTGGCGGCCTGCAACTGCTCGGCGAGATCGCGCGTGGCGCGGTGCAGGCGGCGCTCGCGCGAGTACGACGTGGCGATCACGATGGCGAGCGTCACCACGCCGAGCATCGTCAGGAAGACGAGAAAGCGGTCGCGGCTGTGATTGCGGCTGATTTCCGGCCAGCTCGTCAGCGGATGCACGATATGCGCCGAAAGTCCGGAGTTCAGGCCGGTGCGCTCGTCGTACAGCGAGGGCACGTTGCTGCCGTTGGCGGCATAGAAGGTCTCTGCGAGCGCGGGCGCGAGCCAGTGTTCGGAGGTGCGCATCTGCTCGCCGACGTGTGTCAGGCGCAGTTCGGCAAAGGCGTCGCGCCGGTAATGCTCGATCCGCTCGCGCGCGGTCATGCGGCTGACGGGCGCCTGGGGCATGGCTTCGTATTCGAGCCGGCCGTCGTGCGCCATCACGATGACGCCGTTTTCGTCGGTGACGAAGGTGCCCGCGCGCGACACCCAGTGGCGCAACCGGTCGATGCTCACCTTCGCGATCACCGCGCCGACCAGGATGCCGTCCTGATAGGACGGCGCCGCGATGAAGATGCCCGGCTCGCCGGACAGCCGGCCCACGCCGTACATCTCGACGAAGCCGCCGAGCAGCGCCCGCGCGACATAGCCGCGCGCGCTCATGTCGAAGCCGATGAAGCTGTTCTCGTCGCCGGCATTGCTGGAGGCGATGCAGTAGCCGTGTTCGTTGACGAGCCAGATCGTATCGAGTCCGGAGAAGCCCTGGGCGTCGTGCAGGAACAGATTGACCTTCTCGAGCCCGGGACGCGCGGCCCATTTGTTGCGCCGCTCGAGTTCCGTCTCGCCCGGGTTCGAGGCATAATTCCGCGACTCCGCCAGGGCGCGCTGGGTCAGGTCCATTTGGGCGAGCGTCGCGGGAATGGCGCGCGACAGCGCGAGATCGCTCGCGATGATCTGCGCCATGTTGTCGACGATCGACGCCGCCATGTTGCGCTCGGTGCGCACTGTCGACGTCATCTCCTGCTGTACCATGCGGTCCGACAGCAAGCCCGCGGCAATCCAGCATGCGAACGCCAGCACGGCCAGGCCGAGCGTCGCGATCACACGGTGCAGGATGAGCTTGTTCATCGAAGTGGTGCGCAAGGGTGGTTCACGCGGCCTGCATGCGTGGCGCGCCGCCCGGCCGATGCGTATCCGCCAGCCTGGAGTGCGTGCGTCCTGCAAACCGGGCGCGCGGCTTGCAAGGCGCCTCGTTCGCAGCAGCGTGAATCAGGCTCACGCCGTGACGGCGGGCAGGGGACAGGCGGGCTTTCGGCTCGGATCGGGCGTCTCGCATCGCATCGGCGCTCATTTTATTCTTTGTAACCAGCCCAGATTGGACGATGTTTTTTGCCGCCTATCAAGCGCCTCGTGACGGTCTGCGACGTGCGCCCAACACAGGCATCGCGCAGGGGTTCGCCCACTTGACCACGCCGCTCTCCGCGTGGTCCGGCGCGCCGCTCGCCGCACTGCCCGGCCGGGACGGATTGCAGCCCGTCTGAAAGGAAGCAAAAGCACGCGGGAGGCGTTCACGGAACGCCCGCCGACCCCATCATTGTGCCCTTGCCGCGCCGAAGAGCAACAGAAACATCGCATGAATGACGGGTGCGGGCGTGGTTACGGTTGTGTGTGTCATGTTGCTTGGTGTAGTGTCGCTCGGTTCGGCTCGGGCGATCCTTGCAACGATGGGCAGCGCGCAGGGCGTTGATGTCGTCCATTTCGCCGCGGCGTGCGTTGAGCATGGGACTGCCGGCAACCGCTTCGCCTGCAGAACGATCGATGGGCCGTCTCAAGTACTATCCCGCGCCTCGCGCGGTCGCATCACAGCCTTACGGGGAGGGCCTTGCATGGAATTTGGTTTCAATCTGAAGCGCACGGCGAATGCATCGGCCTGGCGGATCCTGCCCAACCGCTGGGATTTCGTCGCCTTCCCGATGATCATCTGCCTGATCGCGCTGGCCGCCGTCGGCTTTCACGAAACCCTGGCGCCGATCTCGACGCTGCAATCGCAGGCCATTTCGCTCGATCCCGCGAATCTCCCCGAATACGCGCTGCGCACGACCCTGCGCATGCTGATCGCGATGGTCGCCTCGCTCATCTTCACGCTGGTCTACGGCACGCTCGCGGCCAAGAGCCGGCGCGCGTCCATCGTGCTGGTGCCGATCCTCGACATTCTCCAGTCGGTGCCCGTGCTGGGCTACATCTCGTTTACGGTCACCTTCTTTCTCGCGCTGTTCCCCGGGCGCGTGATCGGCGCCGAATGCGCGGCGATCTTCGCCATCTTCACGAGCCAGGCGTGGAACATGACCTTCAGCTTCTACCAGTCGCTGCGCACGGTGCCGCGCGATCTGGACGAAGTCTCGCGCGGCTTCCATCTCACCAACTGGCAGCGCTTCTGGAAGCTCGAAGTGCCGTTCTCGATGCCCGGCCTCATCTGGAACATGATGATGTCGATGTCGGGCGGCTGGTTCTTCGTGGTGGCGTCGGAGGCGATTACCGTCGGCAACCGGACGATCGTGCTGCCGGGCATCGGCGCCTATCTGGCGGCGGCCATCGGCGAGCGCAATCTCGCCGCCATCGGCTGGGTCATCCTCGCGATGACGGTCGTGATCCTTGCCTATGATCAGCTGATGTTCCGCCCGCTGGTGGCATGGGCCGACAAGTTCCGCATGGAGAACACCAGTTCCGGCGACGAGCCCAGTTCCTGGCTGCTCGACCTGATCCGCCGCACGCGCCTGATCCACCGTCTGCTCGTGCCGGCAGGCTGGATTCTCGCCAAGGTCGCCCGGGTGCCGATCAAGCTGCCGTCGCTGCAGGGCGCGCTCGAGAACGTCGGGCTGCCGCTGCGCGCGAAGGTGCCGTCCACGCGCACGGGCGACATCGCATGGGGCGCGGCGGTGCTGCTGATCACCGTGTTCGTCGTGTGGAAGGTGGTGTCGTTCGTCTCGACGGGCGTCACCTGGGGCGAAGTGGGCCACGTGTTCGTGCTCGGCTTCATCACGCTGCTGCGTGTGGTCGTGCTGATCGCGCTGGCGTCGGTGGTGTGGGTGCCTATCGGCGTATTGATCGGACTGCGTCCAGCGCTCGCCGAAAAGGTCCAGCCGCTCGCGCAGTTCCTCGCGGCGTTCCCGGCCAACCTGCTGTTCCCGGTGTTCGTCGTCGTGATCGTGCGCTGGCACCTGAACCCGGACATCTGGCTGTCGCCGCTGATCGTGCTCGGCACGCAGTGGTATATCCTCTTCAACGTGGTCGCGGGGGCGTCGTCCTATCCGAACGACTATCGCGAAGCCGCGACCAACTTTCAGATTCGCGGCTGGCAGTGGTGGAAGAAGTGCATGCTGCCGGGCATCTTCCCGTACTACATCACCGGCGCGATCACCGCGTCGGGCGGCGCGTGGAACGCGAGCATCGTCGCGGAAGCGGTGTCGTGGGGCAAGACCGAGGTCGTTGCGCACGGCCTGGGTGCCTATATCGCACAGACCACCGCCGCCGGCGACTACCCGAAGATCATTCTCGGCATCGCCGTGATGTCGCTGTTCGTCACGCTGTTCAACCGCCTGTTGTGGCGCCCGCTATACGCCTACGCCGAAGCACGGCTCCGGCTGGATTAAGGACGACTTCCGATGCAGAACCCAAAAAACCCGCAGACGTCCGCTGCACCGGGCTTCCAGCGCCCGCAAGGCACGCCGCCGCGGCTCGGCGCGGAAATCATGCGCGTGCAGAACGTCAGCCGCGGCTTCAACAAGACCCAGGGCGAGCTCCTGGTGCTCGACGATGCGAACCTCGCGCTGCGGGAGGGCGAGATCGTCGGGCTGCTCGGGCGCTCGGGCTCCGGCAAGTCCACGCTGTTGCGCATCATCGCCGGGCTGATCGAGCCGACGGCCGGCGAAGTCACCTATCTGAACGAGCCGTTGCGCGGTCCGGCGAAGGGCGTTGCGATGGTGTTCCAGACCTTCGCGCTGTTCCCGTGGCTGACCGTGCTGCAGAACGTGGAAGCGGGGCTGGAGGCGCAGGGCGTCGGCGCGCGCGAGCGGCGCGAGCGCGCACTGGCCGCGATCGATCTGATCGGTCTCGACGGCTTCGAGAACGCTTATCCGCGCGAGTTGTCGGGCGGCATGCGGCAGCGGGTCGGCTTCGCGCGGGCGCTGGTCGTCGACCCGACCTTGCTGCTGATGGACGAGCCGTTCTCCGCGCTCGACGTGCTCACCGCCGAGAACCTGCGTACCGACCTGCTGGACCTGTGGACGCAGGGCCGCATGCCGATCAAGTCGGTGCTGATCGTCACGCACAACATCGAGGAAGCGGTGTTCATGTGCGACCGGATCCTGGTGCTGTCCTCGAATCCGGGGCGCGTGATGGCCGAGATCAAGGTGCCGTTCAAGCATCCGCGTAACCGGCTGGATCCGGCGTTCCGGCGGCTCGTCGACGACATCTACGCGAAGATGACCGCGCGGCCGATGGACGAGGCGAAGAAGAAGGGGCTGGAGCTGGGCACCTGGCTGCCGTCGGTGTCGACCAACCTGATGGCGGGTCTCATCGAAACGCTCGCGGCCGCGCCGTATCACGGCCGCGCGGACATGCCGGAGATCGCGCGTACGCTGCATCTGGAAGTGGACGACCTGTTCCCGGTCGCGGAAGTGCTGCAGCATCTGGGGTTCGCGGACGTCCGCGAGGGCGATATTTTCCTGACGCCGCAGGCGCGCGTGTTCGCGGAATTCGGCACGCAGGAGCGCAAGATGATGTTTGCCGAGCATCTGCTGCGGCACGTGCCGCTGGCGGCGCGGATCAAGAAGGTGCTGAATGAGCGGCCGGGGCACCGGGCGCCGCGCGTGCGCTTCGAGCAGGAACTGGAGGACTTCCTCTCCGACAAGGCCGCGCAGGAATCGCTCGATGCGGTGATCGACTGGGGACGTTACGGCGAAATCTTCTCGTACAACGACCAGACCGAGATGCTGAGTCTGGAAGACGTGGAAGCCTGAACGTCTTGCTGCGCAGTGCGCGCGGCTCAGGATAAGAAAGCGCGGCGCGCCGGTGACGGCGGCCGCGCTTTTGCATGAAAAGGCCTTATTGCAGGTTGCCCCAGCGTTCCACCGCCGGTTCCGCCGACGCCCACTTCCAGCCGCTCGACTGCTGGCAGGCGGTAGCGACGAACCACTCGGCGGGCGCTTTGGCATCGTCGCCGTCGACGACCGAGAAGGCGAACTCCTTGCAGGTCGCGAGCGCGCTGCCGAATTCGCGCAGCACGCGCACTTCGCCGTGGCCGTTCTCGACCGGCAGCGTGTGCTTGACCTTCCACGGCCGCGTCTCGCCGACCGACGCCGTGCCCGCGGTCACCGCGATCATGACCTGCTGATCCTGATGCAGCGACTTCATCGTGCGCTTGACGAGCTCGTCGGTGGCGCTCTGCACCGCGACGCCCACGCCGAAGCCAATCGCCGGATTGGTCGTGAAGGCGCCCGTCGCAATGCCGGCCGCGGCGCCGGTGGCCGCGCCGATCGACGCACAGCCGTTCAGGCTCAGGCAGGCCGCGGCGCTGGCGGCGAGCAGGCCGACGCGCAAGGCAATCGGCAAGCTGATGGGACGCGTCATTGCAGCGAGCCCCAGCGCGGCGTCGCCGGTTCGGCGGACGCCCATTTCCACTTGTTGCCGTCGCGGCAGACCGAGGCGACGTAGAAGGCGCTGTCGGCGGGACGGTCTTGCGTGGCGTCGCGATCGACGGAGAACACCACTTCCTTGCACTCCAGCGCACCGCTGCTGATGATGCGGCTCACGGTGACGCGGCCTTTTTCGTCGTCCTCGATCGGCACCGAATGCACGATCTTCCACGGCGCCACCGCGCCGACGTCGAGCGGCCCGGCTACCGACGCGATCTGATCCTGGGTGTTCGTGTGCACCACGCGCTGGGTGTACTGCACGCCCGTCTTGGCCGCGGCGACCGCGCCCAGGCCAATGCCGGTGGCCACGGCCGCGTTGTTGGTCACGCTGCTGGCGATGGCCGCACCGCCGATGCCGGCGCCGGCCGTCGCGCCTTCGCTGTAGAGGGAATTGCATCCTGTCAGGCTCGCGCAGGCCATGACCCCCGTGATGAGCGCAGCCAGTGCGGCCGCGTGCCGGCTATGCCGGTCTACCCTGTTTTGCATGTTGCTTTCCTTCTTTCTCCGATGTCCGGCAAGGCTGACCGGGTGCTCGAATCAACTTGAACTTTCGCCGCCGGAGCGAGGTCCGGCAAAGCGGGGCGGCTCTCGTGAAAAGCACGACGCTGAGGTTTCACGAGCTTCGCGCATTCTGAAGCAAGCCTCTAATTACCGGGCTGTGAAAATTGCAAGCAAATGCAAACGGGCGGAACACGGTCCGCGCGATGTCCTGCTTGCGGGCAAAAAAAAGCGAACGCTGGAGGGCGTTCGCTTCGTCTCGATTGCGTCCCGGCAAGGAGGTCAAGCGCGCGTCAACCTTCGTGTTTCGAGGCGGACTCGCTGGAATCGGAGTCTTCGTTCTCGTAAGCGCCGAGCCGGTTGTACAAGGTCTTCAGGCTGACCCCGAGCGCCTTGGCCGCACGCCGCTTGTCGCCGCCGCAGTGCTTGAGCGTGCCGAGGATGATCTGCTTCTGCGCGTCGGCGAGCGGCGTTCCGACCCAGACGTTCATCGCATCGCCCTGCGTCACCGGCTTCTTCACCCGCGACGCAAGATGCGGATGCGCGATTTCCACCGTCTTCTCGGCGAGGATGAACGCGCGATATACCGTGTTCTTCAGCTCCCGCACGTTGCCGGGCCAGGAATAGGTGCGCAGGACATCGAGCGCGCGCTTGCTGAAGGCCTTGCTGGTGCCTTCCTGGGCGTTCATTTCGGCCAGGAAATGCTGGGCGAGCAATTCGCGGTCGGCGTCGCGTTCGCGCAGCGGCGGCGCGCGCAGCGGAAACACGGCGAGGCGATACATCAGGTCTTCGCGCAAGCCGTTTTCCTTGACGGCCGCGACGGGATCGCGGTTGGTCGCGGCGATCACGCGCACGTCCGAACTGATCAGGTCGTTGCCGCCGACCCGAAAGAACGTGCCGGTCTCGAGCGCACGCAACAGCTTGACTTGCCGCACGGGCGACATCTCGGTGACTTCGTCGAGGAACAGCGTGCCGCCGTTGGCGTGCTCGAAGTAACCGATGCGACCCTGAACCGCGCCGGTGAAACTGCCCTTCTCGTGACCGAACAGCTCGGCTTCGATGAGATTGTCGGGAATCGCGCCGCAGTTCACCGCGATGAACGGCGCATCCTTGCGGGCGCTGTGGTCGTGGATGGTTCGCGCGACGAGCTCCTTGCCGGTGCCCGACTCGCCGATGATGAGCGCGGTCGCGTCGGTGGCGGCGACGCGCTCGATCTGCGCATACAGCTCCTGCATCACGGGCGACGAGCCGAACATCAGTCCATAGGACTTCAGGCCGGGCACTTCTCCCGCGCTGCGCTTCTTTTGCGCTGGTGTATCGCCGACTGCAAGGGGCGGCTGATCGAGATCGGTTGACGCCATGTGTCCTGATGTGTCCTGAGTGCGTGCGAATAGGGTTGTCCGGGCGGCGTCCGGCGGCGCGCCTGCGCTGGGTCCGGAGCGGCCGGCGCGCGAGCAACGCGGGAGTGGAGTGCCGCGCGCGTCGGAAGGCGACGCGCGACGTCCGTTGCCAGATACGTCCCCGCGCTGCGCGGGCGTCGATTCTGGCCGTGCGTCGGTCGAGGAGCGTCTGTACAGCGAAGCGGCCTGGATTGCTCCAAGGCCGCCTGAACGCGGACGTTCCTGTCTCATAAACGCTATTTAACCATTCGCGACGACATTGCGGCAATGCGCGCTCGGGCCGATGCGGTGTTTTGTCCGAAGGCTTGGAGCGCGGACGCTCAATTCCGGAAAGGTTCGCCGGACGCGTCGCGAATTTACAAAGCCACGGCGTAATTGTTACCCGCTGCTGTCGCTTGCCTGTTCATGACAGCGTGGCCTGCGTACGCACGGCCTTTTGCTTTTGACGAAAACCGCTGCTGGCACGAAAGCTGCAACATCGCTATCGAACTTATTCGAAAGTGCCGCGATGACTCGATTCGGCGGCACAGATACGAGGATGGGCGAGAGAGGCAACCGCATCATGGACAACATTCAGCATTTCGACAGCATCGCGCACGAGCCCGTCCGGCCCGTGAAGATGCGCGGCACGCGCGGGAGCCGGCCGGAACTCGCGGCAAGCGAACCGATCGACATTTATCACTGGGCCGCGGTTGCGCTGGTTACCGCGCTCATGTGCGCGGTGTTAGGGTATGCGGCAGGAACGCCGGCGCTGGCGCGGGCGGCTAACGTGACGAGTTTCGTGTTCGGCACGATGGGCGGCGCGCTGGTGGCGAGCGGCCTGGTGCGGAGCCTGCGCGCGCGCGGCGCCGCCGGTCAGCGTCTCGGCGTTACCGTCGCCGAGACCCATTAGACGCCGCATCGATAAACGCAAGCACGCCCGCCCGCAGCAACGGCGATGCGTGCATGACCCCACTTGGGCCCCACTTGGGCAAGGACTTCATTCCATGAGTCAGACGACTGTCCAGCTTGCGTTGGGCAAGCAAAAGATCATCGAAGACATCAAGGTGCTGCTCAACGACTCGGAAGAGTTGCTGCGCCTTTCGGCGACGCTGCCGGGAGAAGGCGTGGACGCGCTGCGCTCGCGCTTGCGCGAGCATGTCGATTCGGCCCGCAGCGCCCTCGAGGACGCGCAGGCGAGCGCTCAGACGCGTTATCGCGCAGGCGTGGACTGCACGGAGAAATACGTGAAGGACAACCCCTGGCAGTCGCTCGGCATCGCGGCCGGCGTCGGCTTCCTGGTGGGGCTGCTCGTCTCGCGCTGACCGCTTGCGTCGAACGCCGGACGCGTGATCCCGTCAACCGTGATCCCGTCCACGATTCGGCGAATTTTCATGACATTGGGAGAGAACACTCATGGCACGTCCTTCGATCGGAATCTTCGGCGCGTTGTTCGCAGTGGGCAGCGTGCTCGCATGGAAATGGGTGCAATCGCAAGACGCCAGCAGGCGCACCGCGCGCGACGTCAGCCGCTGGGAAGACGAAGGCGGCAAGGTGCTGACGCCGGCTTCGGGCGGTGCGGTGAATGGCCACGGCGTGGTCGGCGGTACCGCTGACGCGTGGCATTTCCCGCGCAGCTAAGCCCGCGCGGACGAAGCGCGCCGCGCCCGGCGGGTTCGCCGGCGCGGAACGCGCAGCCGCCTCGGTCGATGAAACGCACGTCTGATCAGCGTGCGTTTTTGACTTGATAAACGCTTATAATCAGTGAAACTCTTTCATAAGTTGCGTAAATGGAAAAACTTACGATGAGTTGATTCCAAGCGTGCTGAATATCGGAAATTATTCTACTTTTGCGGGATCACACGGAGCGCGAATCGCTTGCAGATTCGGCGCCTTTGCTCCCCGCACCGGCCCGCGCGGCGCTGTCCGCACGGAGAAGACCACGCCGCATCGAGGCGTGTGACCTGAAAACGCTTTGGAAACATTCGAGACGCAATGCCACACGTATTGATTGTCGATGACGATCCCAGTACCCGCGAGGCGCTAGCCGCGATCATCGGCGAAGACGGACTGACAACGGCCGTTGCCAGCGATTTGCGCGAGGCGCGCATCCAGCTCGTGCGTCAGACGCCGGACGTCGTCTTTACGGATTTGAAGCTGCCCGACGGCACCGGTGTCGATCTCTTCGAAGATCTGGACCCGCGCTCGGGTGTCGAGGTGATCGTGATCACCGGGCATGCCACGGTCGAGTCCGCCGTCAGCGCGCTGAAGATGGGCGCCGCAGACTACCTCGTCAAGCCGATCAACATGCAGCGCGTGAAGGCGATCCTCGCGCGCCTGCCGCGTGCCGGTGACCTCAAGGCGGAAATCGGCACTTTGCGCGGCGAATTGCGCCGCATGGGCCGCTTCGGCCTGATGCTCGGCAATTCCCCGGCCATGCAGACCGTGTACGACCAGATTGGCCGCGTCGCGCCTACGGCCGCCTCGGTGCTGCTGATCGGTGAATCGGGCACGGGCAAGGAAGTGGCCGCGCAGACGCTGCACGAACTCTCGCTGCGGCGCAAGCATGCGTTCATCGCGGTGAACTGCGGCGCGATCTCGCCGAACCTGATCGAATCGGAGATGTTCGGCCACGAACGCGGCTCGTTCACCGGCGCGGACCGTCAGCACAAGGGCTATTTCGAGCGCGCGAACGGTGGCACGCTGTTCCTCGACGAAATCACCGAAATGCCCATCGAGCTCCAGGTCAAACTGCTGCGCGTGCTCGAAACCGGCATGTTCATGCGCGTGGGCACGACCAAGGAAATCGAGACGGACGTGCGCCTGATCGCCGCGACCAACCGCGATCCGGAACAGGCAGTGCTCGAAGGCAAGCTGCGCCTCGACCTCTATCACCGGCTGAACGTATTCCCGATCAACCTGCCGCCGTTGCGCGAGCGCGGCAAGGACGTCGAGTTGCTCGGACAGGCATTCCTCGACGAGCTCAACAACCGCTACAGCACGAAGAAGGATTTCCCGGTTGCCGTGCGCGAGATGCTGGACTCGTACAACTGGCCAGGCAACGTGCGCGAGCTGAAGAACTACGTGCAGCGCGCGTACATCATGTCCTCGTCGGATTCCGACAGCACCGCCACCGTGCCGCTGCAGATTTCGCTGTCGAAGCCCTCGGCGGGGACGTCGGTGACTATTCCGTTCGGCACGTCGCTGGCGCAGGCGGACCGGCAGCTGATTCTCGCCACGCTCGAACAGTGCGGCGGCGTGAAGACCCGGGCCGCGGAGATCCTCGGCATCAGCCTCAAGACGCTCTATAACCGGCTGGTCGAGTACGGCGAGGATGCCAGCAAGGCCACGGTCGGCGAGGGTGGCGAATCCGGCGAGTCGGATAGCGAAAATCCTTGAACGTCGGCTATCTTTAGACGAATCAGACGCCTGCTGCTGTTAAAAGCGCAGGCGTTTTTCATTGGCAGGCGGCTTTTCTACGCCGATAATGAGTCACTGGAGTGCGTGAAAACAGTATCTCGAAGGGCATGGCCCTTGCTGTCTTCTGATTGACATCCGCGCGCTGCGCAAAGGCGTCGGCGCCCGGATAGGGGAAGTACGATCACAAGACCGCAAGGAGCCCGTCATGTCACAGAGCGTTGCAACTCACGTCTTCCACGCTGTGGGTATCGAGGCGCAGACCCCGCAGCCGCCGGATCCGCCGGTGACGCCGCCCGATCAGCCGCCCCCGACTCCGATGCCGCCCGACACCAATCCGGATCCGACGCGCGAGCCGCCCGAGCCGCCGTCGCAGCCGATCGGCGACCCGCCGCCCGGGCCGAATGAAACGCCGCACGTGTGTTGATAGCTTGAAAAGGCGGTTGGACCGTTCGCAGGACCGCCGACGTTGGACCATGCCCAGACTTCGTGCACGGTTTGAATAAGTTTCCATCCCGTACGTAGGGATTACAAGCAAAGACGCAATAATGACCGGCGATCCGCTTTTTGCCGGTCGTTTTTTCTGAAGCTGCGCTCGTCCAAGGGCGCATCGGTCCGACGCCGCCGAGGTCCTATCGCGACGGCCTTCTACTCTGGAGGCATCATGAGGCATCCCGCACTTCGACGCTCCGCGCGTCATTCATCCAAGCGCGAAGCGCGCGCCGAAGCCGCCAAGGCGGCCGGCACGCAAGCCGGCCCGGCGTCCGCGACAGAGCACGATCCCGCCAGCCAGAACCGCGCCGCGCCTGGCGTTCCGCCCGATGGCGAGCACAATCAGGGTGGCGTTCGGCGCGAGGGAATAGACTATCAACGCGACCTTGGTTCCGAGCAGGATTCGTGATTCCAGGCGAGCCGCCCCGCTCGTTCCAAGAACAAAAATTTCTACGCGGCGCGTCGTCGCCGCGTGTTTTTGTTCGTCCGTAACATCTGCCTACAAATATTTGTTCACCAATAGCAACAAAAAGGCACAGTTTTTGCATCTTCATTGATCGCCAATTCGAGCATGCAACGACAACTGAGAGGTGAAGCTGTAATGAGCAGATTGATCGTGGTATCGAATCGCGTCGCCCCGATTCAGGAAGGCAAGCCCAGCGCGGGCGGCCTCGCTATCGGCGTGCTGGATGCGCTCAAGGAGACAGGGGGCGTGTGGTTCGGCTGGAGTGGCGAGATCGTCGGAGAAGCGGCGGCGCCGGTGGTCGAGAAGGGCGGCAAGGTGACCTATGCGACCGTCGGGCTCACGCGCCGTGACTATGACCAGTACTACCGTGGCTTCTCGAACGCCACGCTGTGGCCGACGTTCCACTATCGCAATGACCTGTCGCGCTTCGACCGCGAGGAATTTGCCGGCTACATGCGCGTCAATGCAAGCCTCGCGGCCAAGCTGAAGACGATGCTGAAGCCCGACGACATCATCTGGGTGCATGACTATCACATGCTTCCCTTCGCGCAGGAGCTGCGCAAGCTGGGCGTCAACAACCCGATCGGCTTCTTCCTGCATATCCCGTTTCCGGTGCCGGAAGTGATGCGCACCATTCCGCCGCACGAGGAACTGATGGCGGCGATGTGCCAGTACGACGTCGTCGGTTTCCAGACGGATAACGACAAGCAGTCGTTCATCGATTACATCGAGCGCACCGGGCGCGGTCACTACAGCGACGACGGCATGCTGCAGGCGTTCGGCCGGATGATGAAGGTCGGCGCCTATCCGATCGGCATCTATCCGGATGCCATCGCCAAGTCTGCCGAGCAATTCGCCAATCGCAAGCAGGTGAACAGCCTGCGCGACAGCATGCGCGGCCGCAAGCTCATCATGAGCGTGGACCGGCTCGATTATTCGAAAGGGCTGGTGGAACGCTTCCAGGCCTTCGAGCGCCTGCTGCTCAATGCGCCGGGCTGGCATGGCCGCGTGTCGCTGGTGCAGATCGCGCCGCCGACCCGCTCCGACGTGCAGACCTATCAGCGCATTCGCCAGAACCTGGAAGGCGAGGCGGGCCGCATCAACGGTCGCTTTGCGCAGCTCGACTGGACGCCCATTCAGTACCTGAACCGCAAGTACGAACGCAATCTGCTGATGGCCTTGTTCCGCCTCTCGCAGGTCGGCTATGTGACGCCGTTGCGCGACGGCATGAACCTGGTCGCGAAGGAATATGTCGCGTCGCAGGATCCGGCGGATCCGGGCGCGCTGGTGCTGTCGCAATTCGCGGGCGCGGCGGATCAGTTGCCGGGCGCACTGGTCGTCAATCCGTTCGATCTGTCGCAGATGTCGGAAGCGCTTGAGCGTGCATTGTCGATGCCGCTCGCCGAACGTCAGGCGCGCCACGCCGACATGATGGCGCCGTTGCGCGAGAACAATCTGTCGGTCTGGCGCGACTCGTTCCTGTCGGACCTGCGCAGTGTGGCGACCGCCGCCTCGGTGACGGAGAAGACCGTCAAGACGGTCAAGCAGAGCGCGACGTCCGCCGCCGGTTCCGCCGGCGCGGCCGCGAAGCCCTCGGCGGCGGCGAAGGCCTGAAGCCTGGACCCTTGCTGCAGCCGTGTTGCACACAACCCCGCGTTTCGCAAGAAGCGCGGGGTTTTTCTATGGGCGCGCGGAACGGCTTTTGCGGATCTCCATGGAACACGAACAGGAACCGACCATGGAGGTCACGATGAGTGGAAGCACATTGAACCCGCCTGAAGACGACGGCGCGGAATACGGCAAGGGTCACGGCACGGGCGCGCTGGGTCCCAGCGATTCATCGGACAGCGGCTCGGATGTGCAGGGCGAAAAGCGCTATCCGGGCGAGATCGAGGACGAGCTCGATGCCCACGCGCTCGGCCAGTCCGAAGCCGAGTTGAACAGCGATACCGATCGTTACGGCACAGGAGAAGCGGCATCCGCGGACGGCGACAATCATCTGACGCCGGACGGCGACATCCTGCCCGATGAAGTAGAGGACGAGACGCGCGGCATCGCCGAGGACGAAGCCGATCCGGACGCGGAACGCCCCTGAGCGCACCCAGGCGTGCATGTAGGCAAGCGGCACATTCCAGCCGGAACGTGCCGCTTTTCATTTGCGCCCCCGCTGTGCGCTTCGTCCGGCCGGGCTAACATCAGCGCTGGCAACCTTCGCCGCGCTCCGCTTCCTCTCGATGGATCAGAACCTTCGCCCGACCACCTCGCAAGCTCCAACCGTCGCAGCCGGCCGCACGTCGCGGGTCGGCTGGCTGTCGTGGCTGGTCGATCCGGTCTCGCAATGGGTGCAGGACCACTGCCTGATGTTCTCGGCATCGATCGCCTTCTTCGCGGCGTTCTCGATCGCGCCGACGCTGGTCATTGTCATCGCGGTAGCGAGCGTCTTCTTCGGCGCCGACGCCGTGCAGGGCCGTCTGTTCGACGAGATCAGCGGCGTCGTCGGCGCCGACGCGGCTCACGCGCTGGAGGCGATCGTCGCCAACGCGTGGCACGCGGATATCGCACGCAGCACGGCGCTGCTGTCGCTTGCGGGCGTGCTGGTCGGGGCGTCGGCCACGTTTTCGACCTTGCACAGCGCGCTCAACGTGATCTGGCCGACGCCCGCGGTCAGCGCGCGCGAGAGCATCGTCTCGCTGCTGCGCGTGCGGCTGATGTCGTTCGGGCTCGTGATCGGCGCGGGCCTGCTCGTCGCGGCGCTGCTGGTGCTGGATGCGCTCGTCGAGATTCTCGGGCACTGGGTGCTCGGCGACGGCAGTCCGTTCATCGTGCTGTCAGGGCTCACCCAGCGAGCGATATCGCTGTGCGTGCTGATGCTGGCCTTCACCGTGCTGCTGAAATTCCTGCCGACGACCCGCATGCTCTGGCGCGACGCGGCGCTGGGCGCGGCTGCAGCGGCGCTCCTGTTCGAGGGCGGCAAGCGGCTGTTCGCGTTCTATCTCGCGCACGCCGGCACGGCGAACATGTTCGGCGCGGCCGGGTCGCTGGCGATCATCCTGATGTGGCTGTATTACTCGGCGGCGGTCTTCCTGCTGGGCGCCGAACTCGCGGCCACGGCGGCACGCAAGCGCACGCACCGGGCTTCCGGATGGCGCTGAACGGCCGGCGCTTAACCACGGTGCGATGACAAAAAAAGGCCGTCCGCGAACGGACGGCCTGTCGGCTACGCTCCCTGTCGCTCAGGCGCCTCGCTTGACCGGGTCGTCGCCGAGCGCTTGAGAGCGTGACAAGCAGTGTGTCCGCGCGCGTTGCCTCTATGCGCGGACGATGCACTTCACGCCTGACGGCGCAATTCTGCGGGCGGCACCTTCATCAGATGGCGATACTTCGCCACCGTGCGGCGCGCCACGATCACGCCCTGGTCCGCCAGCATCTTCGCGAGACTGACATCGGACAGCGGATCGCGCGTGTTCTCCTGCGAGATCATTTCCTTCAGCAACGCCCGCACGGCCGCGGCCGAGCAGGTGCCGCCGCTTTCCGTCGACAGCTCGCGCGGGAAGAAATGCTTGAACTCGAAAATGCCGCGCGGCGTGGACATGTACTTGTTGCCCGTGGCGCGCGAGATGGTGGACTCATGCAGGCCGAGTTCGTCGGCGACGTCGCGCAACACCAGCGGCTTCAGTGCGATTTCGCCATAGTCGAAGAATGCCTTCTGATGCGACACGATGCATTCCGCCACGCGCTGGATGGTCGTGAAGCGCTGCTGGGCATTGCGGATCAGCCAGCGTGCTTCCTGCAACTGCTGCGCGAGCGGCGAACGGCTGGCGCCGGCCGACTGCGCGAACAGTTCGGCATACATGCGGTGGATGCGCGCGCGCGGCAACACGGCGGGATTGATCGTCACGAGCCACTGCTTTTTGACCTGACGCACAATCACGTCCGGCACGACGTAGTTGTCCTCGCTCTGGCCGTAGTTCTCGCCCGGTTTCGGATCGAGGCGGCGGATGAGCGCACAGGCGATGCGCAGTTCATCGGCGCTGCAGCCGATCTTCTTCTGCAGTTCGGCTTGCTCACGGCGTGCGAGACGTTCGAGGTGATGCGCGACGATTTCGAGCGCGACCGCGCGGCCCGGCGTCTCTTCGTCGAGTGCTTGGAGTTGCAGGGTCAGGCATTCGGACAGATTGCGCGCGCCCACGCCCGGCTTGTCGAGCGACTGGACCAGCTTGAGAGCGATCGTGAGTTCGTCTTCGCCGAGCGCCGGTTCGATCTCGACCACGTTGGCCAGATCGCTCAGTTCCTGCCGCAGGTAACCGTCGTCGTCCAGGGCTTCGATGATGAGCTGGGCAATGGCGCGATCGCGCTCGTTCAGCTGATACAGACGAAGCGAATCGTGCAGGGTTTCGTGCAGCGACGGCTCGATGCGGACCCAGTCCGCAGGGTCGGAGCCTTCGCCGTCGCCGTTATTGCGCGACGCGCTGCGCCCGAACGGGTCCGAGGAAAATTCGTTCATGGAGTCGTCGCGGCTGCCTGAATCCATGCTGGATTCGCCTTCGTTCGACGCCTCGGTGCTACTGGGTACTTCGCTTGCGCTGTCGGTGGTGGGGGAGAGCGTCGAATCGCTCATCGAGCTGCCGTTGTCGGCACCGAGCGCGTTGTCTTCGGTCTGCGTTTCGTCGTACTCGAGAAACGGGTTGGTGTCGAGCGCATTGCGCAGTTCCTGCTGGAACTCGAGCGATGACAATTGCAAAAGGCGAACGGACTGCTGGAGACGCGGTGTAAGCGCGAGACTTTGCTTCGCGCGGAGTTCGAGTATGGGCGGCATTGCGTGCTGATCCTCGATTGTTCTAGACGTGACGGGCTGATGTGCAAGTGGATAAAAGCACAGACCGTGCCAGCGATCGTCAAGCTCGTGCTGCGACTAGCTTTTTTGCGTCAGCAGCGATTATTCGATGGGTGGCCGAGGCCACATTCACGCACTTTTTTACACGCACTCAGACAAAAGCGCCGCGCGTTTCGCCGATTCGCACGGACTCGCCGTCATGTCCGCCGGACGCGCCCGGAGAGATTCTCGTAGGGGCAACAAGCCTTTGATTCTTCACAGGGATCCCGTGTCGCGCGACGACTTGAACACGCCGGACACAAGGCTTCGGCACGCAAGTTGCGGTAGGGATGGCACGTTTCGCGTGCTACGGCGCGACGTAAATCGAAGAGCGCGGCCCCTCGCCTGAAGAAGCGAGTCGGCGCGCCAGACCAAAATCGACAAAATGGGAGTATTGCCATGAAGACGACTCAAATCCTGAAGGCTGCCGGTGGTATCGCTTGTGTGATGTTCGCGCTGAACGCCAGCGCCCAGAACGCGACTGTGACGCCGGCATCGTCCACCACCGGTTCCGGCACGACGATGGGCCAGAAGGTCGATGACAGCGCGGTCACGACCAAGGTCAAGGCCGAACTGCTCGGCGCGAAGAACGTCAAGTCCACGCACATCCACGTGAAGACGCGCTCGGGCGTGGTGTCGCTGACCGGTACGGTGCCGTCGGCGGAAGACAAGACCGCCGCCGAGGAAGTCGTCTCGAACGTGTCCGGTGTTGCATCGGTGAAGAACCACCTTAAAATTGCGGCCAAGTAATGGCATAGTGCGTATGCCCGGCTTCGCCACGGCGGGCCGCGGTTGAGTGCCAGCAGCAAGGAACCCGCGCAGGGTCCGATGGTTCGCCGGAAGGCGGACGGCCGGATCGGGCGCGGGTTCTCGCATCAGGGCGTCGTGATTCGTGTCGCAACGGATCCGGCGCCGCAGTCGCAACATGGTTCCGCTTAAGCAGTGCGCATTACCTCGCAGCACTTCGAAACCTATAAACGAAGTACGGCCGTTCAGGACGTTACTTACACAGGCGGTTGACGGGCGTGCAGAACAGCGCCGTTCCGAAACCCCGGCAAAAGGAGCTCTTCATGAAGACGAAAAAGATGGCATTGATCGGCGCGCTGGCACTGGCGTTCTCCACGGGCGCCTTCGCACAGGCTGCATCGGATGCGGCGGCAACCGGCTCGCACGCTAAGAAGTCGAAGGGCACCTATCTGCATCAGCAGGACAAGGCGCACAAGCTGAAGGGCGCTTCGGCAGCCGCAGCGGCATCGTCGCTGGGCACCAACGACAAGGGCCAGCCGCAGTAAGCTGCGCTTCCTTGATCGCCATGAAAAACGGCCGCGCGAGCGGCCGTTTTTTTCGTCAGCGGACCTGACGCGTATCAGGACTTCGCAGCCGCATACTGATCGCGCAAGTCGCGAATGCGGTCGTGATTCTCCAGCACGCCTTGATATTGACGCTCGACGATCGCGCGGATATCGGCGGGCAGTTCCTTGTCCAGCGCCTCGCGATAATTCTTCTTGGCGGCATCTTCGCCACGCTCGCATTCGGCGAGGATCGCATGGTCGCTGTGACCGCTCACGGCCGACTTCACGTCCACCCAACCACGATGCAAGGCGCCGGCCACCGAGCCGCCGGTTTCCGGCTTGCCGCCGAGTCGCTGAACCACGTCCTGCAATTCGCGCGCGCCTTCGGCGCACTTCTGCGCGCGATTCTGGAACAGCAGCTTGAGGCTGGGATCGCGCGTGTCCTCGGCAGCCTTGAGGAAGCCCTTCTCACCATCCTTCGAGGTTTCGACCAGATCGTTGAGTACCGATACGACGTTCGTGCTCATGAGAGTCCTCCGTTATTGAGTTGAGACCTTGCTACGCCGCGGCCTCCCTGCGAGTTGCGGCTTGCCAGTTCATAGCGCATGCGGCGTGCCCGCAAGGCGCGGGGTTCGGGCGGGTCTCAAAGCTCGACGACGGGGAAGGGCGGCACACGCTTTGCTAACTCCACGCCACTACAAGCGCGAATCCTTCGGAGAGTCGCGCACGACGGCAACTGGAGAGAACACCATGAATTTCCTGCACCGGCTCGCCAAGCGCGAGTCCCTCGTACTTGTGGCCATCGTGGCTTCGGCGGTCACCATTCAAGTGCGACAGCATGTCAACGCTATTCAGGAAGCAGCTGCACAGGTTCAACCGTCGCAGGCCGCACCGGTTTGCGAGCCTTCGTCGATGCAGACGGATGCGCCACGCATGCAGCCGGCCGAGTGCAGCATCCGCGGGCATGTGCGTCCCACACATCCAACGGGTCTCTGGGTCTGACAACGCGCAGTGGCGCATGCGCGCAAACGCCCGCGTTCGCGGGCGTTTTTGCATGAGAAGCGGAGCAAACCCTCAGGCACGCGTCTCCGCGAATTCGCCTACCGGATGCGGCGGTTGCAGCGGGTCGAAGTCGCTCCAGCGGCCTTGCTTCCAGCGTCCCGACGCCCGTTCGATATCCACGCCGCCGGCCGCGCGCAACGCATCGGCGGCCTGGCCCTGGGTCTCGGGAGAGACATGCACGGCCACCACGACGCCCGCATGACGCATCGGCTCCTCGGCCTGCGCGGACGTCTTCGGCTTGCGCGTATGCGACATCGCGCCGACCAGCGATCCCACATACGCACCGACGCCCGCCGCGATCACCGACACCAGCAGCGGCGCGTGGAACACGGCGAAGATCGCCGCGCCGACCACCGCGCCCGCCACCGCGCCGATCGTCACACCCTTGCCGGCGCCCTTGGGCGCGGCGCTCGCACCGGCATCGGTGCCGACGTCGCCGCCGATCGGATGGCGCGCATGCTGCCCGCTCGGATTGACGAAGAACAGCGTCACGTCCTCCTCGACGAAACCGTTATTGAACAAGCGCTGGGCCGCCGCTTCGGCCGCGGGGAAAGTTTGAAATCGGCCCGCAATGATCAGGGACATGTTCCCTCCTTATCGACTGGGTGAATGGATTCGACGCGCGGCATGCCGGCCCGGGTCATTCCGGTTCCAGGCCCGCGACGCGGAACAGCCCGCTTCTCAGCACGACGGGCTGGCCGCCGTTGTCATCGAGTGCTTCGGCGCAGACCGCGCGGATGCGTGCGGCGCCGTTTTCAAAAGCGGCAAGCAGATCTTCTTCGCGCGGCGATGGCGCGCCGAAGTGATCTTCGAGTGCCTCTGCGGAGATCGAACAGACGACCGGCTCGCCATCCACGAGCGCCGCGAAGTGGATGGCAAGGTCGTCGCCGTCATAGACAGGGGATTCGTCGGCAAAGGTGATGTGCATGGTCGAGTCCTCATAAGCGGGACGAGGGTGGGCGACGCGCCGCATGTCGTGCGCGAGGATCATGACGCCGTGTCTCCAATATAGGCCGCGCCGAAAGCACAGCTGCGCGGATTTTCCACGGCGCTCGCCGGGAGGCGAAAGCCGCGCCCTTGCGCATGCATATGCTCGTGACGGCTGAACGGTTTCGACATCGGCATGACTCCGTGACGAGGCTTGCCGCTCAGGCCGCGCGCGACTTGCCGAGCGCGTCGATGAGCGCACGGTTGAAAGCGGGCAGGTCGTCCGGCTTGCGGCTCGTGATGAGATTGCCGTCCACCTGCACTTCCTGATCCACCCACGTGCCGCCGGCGTTGCGCACGTCGTCCTGCAAGCTCGGCCAGCTGGTCATCGTGCGGCCCGCGACGATGCCCGCCGAAATCGGCAGCCAGCCGCCGTGGCAGATCACCGCAATCGGCTTCTTCGCGCGATCGGCTTCCTTGACGAAGCTTTGCGCCTTCGCATCCAGCCGGATGGCGTCGCCGTTGACCACGCCGCCCGGCAACACCACGGCGTCGTAATCGCCGGCGTTGGCGGCATCGAGGGTGACATCGACGTCGACCTTGTCGCCCTTGTCGACATGCTTGAAACCCTGGATCTGTCCGGCCTTCTGCGAGATGACGTGCACCTGCGCACCGGCTTCCTCGAGCGCACGTTGCGGCTCGACGAGCTCGGCCTGCTCGAAGCCGTCGACGGCGAGAATGGCAACCTTGCAACCGTTGAGCGATGAGCCCATGAACACACTCCTGTTAGCGATTTTGGGGTGATTCGCATGTGCGGAATCCATGCCCGACGTTCAGCAAGGGGTGTGCCCAAAGGGCGGAGACAGACGGTGCGGGGCGCGTCCCTCAGGCCGTCTCGACGCGGCGTCCGCCGGTCAGCCGCAGCAGGCTGACGACGGCAGCCACGGCCGCGAATGCCGCACCGAGGCCGAGCGCGAGCGTGGGGCCGTTTCTGGACGCGATGCCGAAGCACAGCGCGACGAGCGCCGCGCCGAGGGTCTGGCCGGTGAGGCGGGCGGTGCCGAGCATGCCGCTCGCGCCGCCGCTGCGATGACGCGGCGCCGCGGAGATGATCTGGCGATTGTTGGGCGACTGGAACAGGCCGAAGCCGAGGCCGCAGACGGCCATGCGCCACGCGATGTCGAACGCATCCGGATGCGCGCCGAGCGTGGCGAGCGCGACCAGTCCGAGCGACAGGATCGCGAGTCCGATGCCGCCCAGCAAGCCTGCCGAATAACGGTCCGCGAGAATGCCCGAGAGCGGCGCGACGAACACAATGACGAGCGGCCAGGGTGTCATCAGGAAGCCGGTTTCGACCTGGCTCATGCCGAACGTGTCCTGCAGCAGGAATGGCAGCGACACGAAGGCCAGCATCTGCGCGCAGAACGAACAGACCGAGGTGCCGATCGACAGCGCGAAGACCGGAATGCGCAGCAGGTCGACCGGCAGGAGCGGCTGGCTGCGGGTCAGTTGCCGCCTGACGAAGAAGTAGCCGATCACCACCACTGCCGCCAACTCGGCGATGACCCACGGCCGGTGCGCGCCGTGTCCGAAGCCGTCCACCGCAACGATCGCGAGGCCGAAGAACAGCGCGTTCATGATCGCGCTGATGTAGTCGTAGGGCTGGCGATGCCCCGGCGTGCGCGGCAGCGCGCGGATGCCGATGGCGAAGGCGGCGAGGCCGATCGGCACGTTGATCGCGAAGAGCCACGGCCAGGTGGCGACCGCGAGCACGCCCGAGGCGACGGTCGGGCCGACGACCGAGGACACGGCGACGACGGTCGTGTTGATCGCGACGCCGCGTCCGAGCTGCTGGTGCGGATAGATCATGCGCACCAGCGCCGTGTTGACGCTCATGATGCCGGCCGCGCCGAAGCCCTGCACGATGCGCGCGGCGGTCAGCCCGACGAGCGAGCCCGACAGCGCGCAGGCCAGCGACGACACCGTGAACAGCGCCAGTCCGCCGACATACACGTGCCGATAGCCGATACGGTCGCCGAGCGAGGCGAGCGGCAGCAGCGAGATGGTGATGGTCAGCTGGTAGGCGTTGACGACCCAGATGGAATCGGCGGGCGACGCGTTCAGATTGCGCGCGATGGTCGGCAGCGCGACGTTGGCGATGGCGCCGTCGAGCACGGCGAGCGTGACGCCCAGCGCAACGACGAGAATGGCCCAGTAACGTTGGGGGAGCGGCAGACCTTGATCGGAGTCCATCGATGGGCAGGGAGTGGCGGCGGCGCATTGTATGTCACGCCGTTTTCAAATGGATTGTGCGCGGGCGCTGCAAGGCGGGACGCGGACCTCGAAGGCCGCGCCCCGGTCATGCCTTCTTCACTTCAGTTCGTACAGGCCGGTGTAGGTCGCCGAATCGATTTCGTTCAGGTGCGTCATGAAACGCGCCACGGCGTTGGTGGCGTTGATGTCGAGCGGCAGGCTCTCGGCGGACAGCGCGTGGATGCGGAAGATGTAGCGATGCGGCTTGTCGCCGCGCGGCGGCGCCGCGCCGCCGAAGCCCACGGTGCCGTAGTCGTTGCGCAGTTGCAGCGCGCCGGCGGGCAGCAGGCTGCCGTCGGCCTTGCCGGCGTTGCGCGGCAGGGAGCGCGTGTCGGGCGGAATGTTGACGACGATCCAGTGCCAGAAGCCGCTGCCGGTCGGCGCATCCGGATCGTAGACGGTGAGCGCGAGACTGCGCGTCTCGGCGGGCGGGGCGTCCCACTGCAGCGCCGGGGAAACATTCTCACCCGCGCCGCCGAAGGCTTGCTGGTCGAATTCGTGGGCGCGCGCCATGAAGCCATTCGCCGGAAATTCATCCGACCAGATACGGAAGTCAGCCATGAGAGTCATGCCTCCTGGTGGTTGCGTGTCGATGAAGGCGGCATCGCGCCGTGTATCGTGCCGCGTTGTTGCGCGCGGATCAGGCGGCGTGCCGTTGACCTGCCGGAAGTGCAGCAAACGTGCCCGAGCCTGTGCCAGGAACGCGACGCCCGGGTCCATGCCTGTCAATCGAGTTTAGCATCTGCCCCCGATACACATCGGCGCCTCCTTCAACGCGGAGCGCCGTCAGCTTCCCGCAAAATATGGCGCGCTACAATAATGAGATGATTCGGGAGCGATCCCGCATGCATCAGCCATGACCGAGAGCCGGCGCAAGCCGAAAGGAACACCATGCCAAACGACCCGCGCCGCGCTGCCGGTCAATTTACGCCGGCGAGCATGCCGGAGGACGATGCCGACATGTTCGACCTCGCGCCGGTCTCGCTCTGGCTCGAGGACTTCAGCGCGGTGCGCGATCAGTTCGAGCGCTGGCGGGCGGCGGGCGTCACGGACCTGCGCGCGTTTCTCGCCGACGAACCCCAGCGCGTGGCCGAATGCTCGTCGCGCATCCGGGTGGTGAAGGTCAATCAGCGCACGCTGTCCCTGTTCCAGGCGAAGGACGCCGATCATCTGGTGCAGAACCTCGACCGCGTGTTCCGCGACGACATGCTGAAGACGCACGTCGACGAACTCGAGCAGCTCTGGTCCGGCAAGGCGCGTTTCGTGAGCCAGACGGTCAACTACACGCTCGACGGCAAGCGTCTCGACGTGCTGCTCAAGGCAGTCGTCCTGCCGGGACACGAGGACACGTGGAGCCGCGTGCTCGTGACGATCGAGGACATCACCGAACTCGAAGCGATGCGGCGCAGCGCCGCCGCCAGCGAACTCTATGCGCGCGGCCTGTTCGAGCATTCGCCGGTGTCGCTGTGGGTGGAGGATTTCAGCTCCGTGAAGGCGTTGCTGGACGATGTGCGCGAGCGCGGCATCGTCGATTTCCGCACCTTCACCAATGTGCATCCGGAGTTCGTCGAGCGCTGCATGCAGGAGATCCATGTCCTCGACGTGAACCAGCACACGCTGCGCATGTTCGCCGCACCCGACAAGGCGACGCTGCTGTCGCGCCTGCCCGACGTGTTTCGCGACGACATGCATGCGCACTTCCAGGAGCAGCTGGTCGAGCTGTGGGAGCACAAGCTCTTTCATCAGCGCGAGGTGGTCAACTATTCGCTGGAAGGCAACGAGGTGCATGTGCATCTGCAGTTCTCGGTGTTTCCGGGGCACGAGGCGCGCTGGGATCTGGTGCTCGTCGCGCTGACGGACATCACCGCGCGCAAGAAGGCCGAGGCCTACCTCGAATTCCTCGGCAAGCACGACGTGCTGACGAAGCTCAAGAACCGCTCGTTCTACGTCGATGAAATCAACCGGCTTGAACGCAAGGGGCCGTTCCCGGTGACGGCCATCGCGATCGACGTCAACGGCCTGAAGGCGGTGAACGATCAGCTCGGCCACGCCGCCGGCGATGCGCTGCTGCGGCGCGCGGGCGAAGTGCTCGGCAAGGCGGTGGAGAAGCCGTTCCAGGCGGCGCGCATCGGCGGTGACGAATTCATGGTGCTGCTGCCCGGCACCGACGAACGCGGCGGCGAGGCGGTGATCGACAGCATCCGGCAGTTGCTCGAAGTGAACAACCAGTTCTATTCGGGCATGCCGCTGTCGTTTGCGATGGGCGCCGCCACCGCCCAGGACGGCGAACGGCTCGAGTCGATGCTGCAGCGCGCGGATGCCGTCATGTACACGGAAAAGCGCGCGCACTACGAGGAAAGCCAGCGCAGGGACGACTGAGCGCCGTCCCGCTGCTTACTGCGGCGGCTGGGCCGTGACTTCGTCGATGCCGCGCGCAAGCGCCGGACACGCCTCGCCAATCTCTTTCTTGTATTCCGCGGGCTGACTCGCCTTGAGCCGCGCGAAACGATCGACGGTGGACTGCGCCTGAGCCAGCCCGAGCTTCCATTCGCCGTCGAAGTCGGGCGCGTCGGGATAGCTGGTATGGACCACGTCCTTGAAGCGCGCGATTTTCGCGGCATCGATATGACAGACGTCGGCGGCGCCGCGCGCGAGACTCGCGCTGGTCATCACGCCTTCGGCGGCCATCAGTTGCTTGGCATCGGGATGACCCGGCGGCAGGGCGGTCTGGGCGAAAAGATGCGTGCTTCCCATCAGGCTGCATGCGGCCAGCGCGCACGCTGTCAGCGTTTTAGAGTGCTTCATGCGTAATGATTTTCTTGATTGCATGCGGGGAAGAAAATTATAGGCGAAGCACCCGGAATGGATGGGCCCGTAAGGCAAGGATGCCTATATAGCCCGTGCTAGAATCGATTTTCCATGCCGTTCTCAGACAGAAAAATGAAAAAAGGAAGCAAGGCCGCCAGTACTGCGCCCTCGTCGACCACAGCAGAAGGACGGCGCAAGTACGACCCTGAGGAGACCAAGCGGAACATTCTCGACATCGCCACGCAGGAGTTCTCGGCGATGGGCCTCACCGGCGCACGCGTGGACGCCATCGCGGAACGCACCAACACCACCAAGCGCATGCTGTACTACTACTTCGGCAGCAAGGAAGGGCTGTATGAAGCGGTGCTGGAGCAGGTCTACGGCGACATCCGGGCGCTCGAGCAGGAACTGCAGCTCGCGGAGATGGAACCGGAAGAAGCGCTGCGGGAATTCGTCGGCTTTACCTTCGACTATCACGACAAGCATCGCGATTTCGTGCGGCTCGTGACGATCGAAAACATTCACTCGGCCAAGTACATCGAGCAGTCGAAGACCTTCAAGGCGCGCAATTCGAGCGTCGTGAAAACCATCGAGGATCTGATCGCGCGCGGAGTGGCGGCGGGCAAGTTCCGTGGCGACGTCGATCCCATCGACCTGCATCTGATGATCAGCTCGTTCTGTTTTCACCGCGTGGGCAATCGCCATACGTGGAGCGCCGCGTTCGGACGCGATCCGTCGGGCGTGCGTTCGCGGGCACGGCATCGCGAGATGATCGTCGACGCCGTGCTGTGTTTCATGCGGCGCGACGACTGACCTCAACTCATGCAACGCTGAAACGCCGAACGGCGGCTCTCTCGCGAGGCCGCCGTTTTGTTTGATGCCGGATAAACGTTCAGCCTTCCAGCAGACTCTGGAAGTGCGCGAACATGCGTTCGGCATCCGGCTCGCGGCCGGTGAAGATGCGCAGCGCATCGACTGCCTGGCACACCGCCATGCCGCCGCCGCTGACCGTGCGGCAGCCGAGCGCGCGCGCCGCCTTCAACAGTTCCGTTTCCAGCGGGAAGTACACGATCTCCGCGACCCACAGTTCCTTGTGCAGATAGTCCGCCGGCAACGGCAGGCCGGGCAGCTTGGCCATGCCGGTCGGCGTCGCGTGGATGAGCCCGCTTGCGGCGCCCAGCGTCTCGCGCAGATCGCCGCCGCTCGTGACCGTACGGTCCGCAAAACGCGCGCCGAGATCGGCCGCGAGGGCGGCGGCGCGGGTGGCATCGGAGTCGAACAGCGTCAGCGTGCGCGCACCCATCGCCAGGGCCGCGTGCGCGACGGCCGCGCCCGCGCCGCCGGCGCCAAGCTGCACGACGCGTTCGAGCGGCGCGCCCGGCAGGCCGCGCTGGAACGCGCGCGCGAAGCCCGATCCGTCCGTGTTGTAACCGATGCGCCGGCCGTCCTTCAGCACCACCGTATTGACCGCGCCCAATGCGCGGGCGTCGGGATGGAGTTCGTCGAGCAGGGGAATCACGGCCTGCTTGCACGGATAGGTGATGTTCAGGCCGTCATAGCCCATGCGCTCGGCCGCGACCAGCAAGTCCGGAAGGGCAGCCGGTTCGAGTTGCAGCGCCTGCAGATCGATGCGCCGGTACACGTAGTTGAGGCCGAGCGTGCGGCCTTCCTGTTCGTGCATGGCGGGTGTGAGCGAGCCGCCGATGCCCGAGCCGATCAGGCCGATGAGATACGAAGTCTTCTGAGTCATGCATGCGCTCCAACAAGGTGTGGCACTGCGCGAGGTTTCGATGCTGCAGTGCGAAATCGGGTACGGCGCAGTGTGAACTGCCGCACGGGACGTGTCGTTCGGTGTTTTCACGTATTTGTACGTTCTAGTTAGTTTGCTATCATGCCGCAGACTGACATGGATTGCGCATGGCGTTCTGCCGCCTTCAGCGCGAACGGGCACGAACGGCCTACACTGACACGAGACGCGCCCAGTCGATTCCGCATCCACCGAATGCATCAAGGAGGCAGCGATGCTGCGTTCAATCCGGACATCCATCGCGACCGTTTCCATCAGCGGCACGCTCGCCGAGAAACTGCAGGCCATCAAGGCGGCCGGTTTCGACGGCGTCGAGATCTTCGAGAACGATCTTCTCTACTTCGACGGCGCGCCCGCCGACGTGCGCCGCATGTGCGAAGACCTGGGCCTCGCCATCTATCTGTTCCAGCCTTTCCGTGATTTCGAGGGCGTGAGCGCGGAGCGTCTCGCACGCAATGCCGAGCGCGCGAAACGCAAGTTCGAACTGATGCATGAGCTCGGCACGGATCGCATGCTGGCGTGTTCCAACGTGTCGCCCGACATGATTCGCGACGATGCGTTGATCGTCGATCAGCTTGGCGTGCTCGCGCGTCTGGCGGAGGAAGCGGGCGTGGTCGTCGCGTATGAGGCGCTGGCGTGGGGCCGGCACGTGAATTCGTACAAGCACGCGTGGCGGCTCGTCGATGCCGTGAACATCCCGAACCTCGGACTGGCGCTCGACACATTCCATACGCTGTCCATCGGCGACTCGGTGGACGAGATCGCGTCGATTCCAGGCGAGCGCATCGCGTTCGTGCAGATCGCCGATGCGCCCGTCCTCGCCATGGACGTGCTCGAATGGAGCCGCCACTATCGCTGTTTCCCGGGGCAGGGCGCATTCGATGTCGCGGGCTTCACGGCGCGCGTGCTCGAGGCGGGCTACACGGGCCCGCTGTCGCTGGAAATCTTCAACGATGGTTTCCGCGCCGCGCCCACCGCGATCACGGCGGCGGACGGCTATCGCTCGCTGCGCTTTCTCGAGGAACAGACGCGCGCGCTGATGGGCGACAAGGCGCCGCCTGAACTGTTCGATCCGCCCGCGCCGCCGGAGCATATCGGCTTCCAGTTTCTGGAATTCGCCGTGGATCAGGCGACGCGCGAGCACCTCGCGCAATGGCTCGGCAGACTCGGTTTCAGGCGTGCGGGCCAGCATCGCTCGAAGGACGTGCAGCTGTACCGGCACGGCGCGGGTTCGATCGTGCTCAACGCCGAGGCCGATTCGTTCGCCAGCGCGTTCTTCCAGCAGCATGGCCTGTCGCTGTGCGCGTCGGCGTTTCATGTCGACGATGCCCGGCTCGCGTTCGAGCGCGCCGCCGCCTATGGCTCGAAGCCGTTTTCGGGACGTATCGGGCCGAACGAACGGCATGTGCCGGGCGTGCAGTCGCCCGATGGCAGCCTCGACTACTTCGTCGACGAAGCGCCCGGCGGCCCGACGCTCTGGGAATCGGACTTCGTGCTCACGGACATCGACGGGCCGTACGAGGTGGGACCGTTGTCGCGTATCGATCACGTGTGCCTGTCGCTGCCCGCCGACGCGCTCGACACCTGGGTGCTGTTCTTCCGCAGCGCGTTCGGCTTCGAGACGGAAGCGGCCGTGCTCGTGCCCGATCCCTACGGCCTGGTGCGCAGCCGGGCCGTGCGCAGTCGCGACGGGTCGGTGCGCATTGCGTTGAATGCGTCGGTGGACCGTTATACGGCGGTATCGGAATCGCTCTCGGCGTACCGCGGCTCGGGCCTGAATCACGTGGCCTTCAGCACCCCCGACATCTTCGACGCGATTCCCCGTCTGGAGGCGGACGGCGTCAAGTTCCTGCGCATTCCGCGCAACTACTACGACGATCTGGTGGCGCGCTTCGGCTTGCCCGGCGAGCAGATCGAGACGATGCACGAGCACAACATCCTCTACGATCGCGACGAACGCGGCGGCGAGTTCTTTCACGCTTATACGGAGCAGCTCGACCAGCGCTTCTTCCTGGAAGTGATCGAGCGGCGCGGCGGCTACGACGGGTATGGTGCGGCCAACGCGGCGGTGCGGCTCGCGGCGCATGCGCAGCAGCGGGCGCGCAAGGCGGGTCAGGCGGGTTAGGCGGGGATCAGCGAGGGGGCTGCTCAGGCGCTGCGCGGCTTGGCGCTGGCGGCGAGGACGGAAGCATCGGCTTCGGCGGCGCGCTCGCTTTCACGCTTGCGGACGTCGGCCTCGAAGGCGTCGATGTGCAGATACAGCCGATGCACGGTCTGAATCTGGGTATGAGAGAGATGCGATTGTCGCGTGATCGATGCGAGCCGTTCGCGCCAGTAGGCGGGCGGCAGCAACGGACCGCCGAGATCGCATGACAATGAGCGCCGCAACACCTTCTCGAGGTGCGTCAGGTCTTGGTCTGCCAGCAACGCCGAAAACGCGCCCTGCGGCTTGGAATCGGGAATGGGGTCCATTAAAGCGATGGCGGCGCGGCCCGGCGATTCTTGATAGGCATAAACCCTGATTCATCAGAATATTTCGCATCCTGGGTCGCCGCCGGATTTTTCCCGCAGTGCGCCCGATGACCGCCAATCCCGTTTGCTATACTCTGCGCTCGCTCGCCGATGCCCTCGGCGCGCGGCGGTCCGCTCCCCGTAGTTCAATGGATAGAACGAGTGCCTCCTAAGCGCTAGATGCAGGTTCGATTCCTGCCGGGGGGACCACGCCCTCTGACGAATGCCGGATGAATTCGCCATCCGCGTCGCCCATCTCCCGCCGTTCGAGCGGGACGACATTCGCCATTCCAGCATTTCTCCCTCATTACCAGGCGCGCTTCAGCACTCTCCCGCGTTGTTCTCCCTTCGTTGTGGCAACGATCTCCACGCTCGTGCTCCGCGCCTGAATGATGCGAGCGTTTAAGAATCGTCCTAGGTTCATCTCAAGAAAATTCTTATAAAGTCCTACAAATTCCTGACGAACGCTGTCAGATGAATTTCAAAAACACACGTTGATCCCGGTGCCCAACGCTGGCGATCGCTTAGTCAAGATCAATCAGGACAAAGAATGAAAAAGAATGTGCTAACACTCGTCGTCATGCTGAGCGGTGCCGCTTGCGGTGCGGCTCATGCCTCCGGCGGCACGTTGACGATCAACGGCCAGCTCACGGCGAGCACCTGCCAGATCAGCGGCAACGGCGGAACCGGTGACTTCACCGTCACGCTGCCGACCCTCGCGGCATCGGACTTCACCGAGGCCGGGCGTTCCGGCGGCAACACCTCGTTCAACCTCGCGTTGACCAATTGCACGCCCGACACAGGCAGCGTGCATGCCTTCTGGGAGAGCGGCGTCAACACGCTGCCCAACGGCAATCTCAAGAACACCGGAACGGCGACCAACGTCGAAGTCCAGCTGGTCGACGTCAACAACGGCACACAGGTGATCGACGTGAGCAAGACCGACGGCGCGCAGAACGCCCAGAACGTCGCGATTGCAGGCGGGCGGGCCACGCTCCGGTACGCCGCCCAGTACGTCACGCCCGCGGGCGGTGCGACGGCCGGCACGGTGAGCACGGTGGTGACGTACTCGATGTCGTATCAGTGACCGGCTCCAGCCGGGCGTCACGGAGGCAAGCCAGATGACATTCCGACGACGAGCCCGCGAGCCCGCGCTCATCGGCCTGCTTCTCACGGTCTGGCTGGTGCTGACGCTGGCGGCGTTTCCGGCCTGCGCGTCCGTCGTCATCGCGGGAACGCGGGTGATCTATCCGGCCGCGGAGCAGGAAGTGACGCTCAGGCTGTCGAATGTCGGCAAGTCGCCGGCGCTTGCCCAGGTGTGGCTCGACGAGGGTGATCCCAAAGTCGATCCGAGCCTGCTCAATCTGCCATTCATGCTGACGCCGGCGCTTGCGCGCCTCGATCCGGGCAAGGCGCAGACGGTCCGCATCGTCTACACCGGTGAGCCGATGCCGCCGGATCGCGAGAGCCTGCTGTGGTTCAACCTGCTCGAAGTGCCGCCCAGTCCGGCCGAAGCCGTGACCGGCCCCAACTACGTGCAGCTCGCCTTCCGCACCCGGCTCAAGTTCTTCTTCCGCCCGGCCGGCCTGGCGGGCCGGGTCGAGGACGCGCCGGACACGCTCGAGTGGCGCATCGTCACGGAAGGCGGCAAGGCTGCGCTACGGGTTTCGAATCCGTCGAGCTACTACGTGACGATCATTTCGGCCCGCGTCGGCGGGAGCGATCCGGCCGCGCGCTTCGATGCCGGCGACATGGTCGCACCGGGCGGCGCGGTCTCGCTGCCGCTCTCGGCCACGCCCGCGCGGGCCGGCAACGTGTCCTTCACCACGCTCGATGACTACGGCGCGCCAGTGAAGCACGAAGCGTCGCTCAAGTAGCACGCGGCCGGCGGCGCCGCATGGCCTCCCGTCCGCCGTCGCGCCGGTCTTCGCATTACCGCATCCGGTTCCATCAACCCTCGCATCCCGATGCCGACGCGTCCCCGCGCCGGCAGGGGGCGCTTTCGCCTGTTCGCCGGGCATCCATGAAGAAGAATCGCTGCTCGAGGCCGCGTGCGTCCAACCCCGACTTCCTGTCGCTGAACCCGGCCGGCGTCGCGGTGTTGCTGGCGGTCGTCGCCACGCATGCCGATGCGGACAGCACGGCCCTCCCGTCTGCGCATCCGCGGCCGGACGCCGCTGCGCCGACCGATGCCGCCGCCACGCTCGCGCCGCCCCCTGCGACGGTGCGCTTCAACGCACGCTTTCTGAGCGGCAGCGCGGCGGCGCAACTCGATATCAGCCGCTTCGATCGCGGCAATCTCGTCGCGGCGGGCACGTATCGCGCGGAACTGAACGTGAACCAGACCTGGATCGGCACGACCGATGTCACCTTGCGCGAAGTGAACGGCCCCGGCACGGCCGCGCAGCCGCTCTTCGACCGCCCGCTGTTGACGCGTATCGGCGTGGATCTGACGAAGCTGGGCGAGGCCGCGCACGCGACGCTCGACACCGCGCAGGCCGCCGTGCTGCCCAAACTGATACCCGGCGCGAGCGCCGTGTTCGACATGGGCGAACAGCGCCTCGACGTCAGCGTTCCGCAGGCGTGGATGAATCGCACCGCGCGCGGCTGGATCGATCCGAAGTTCTGGGACGACGGCGTCCCGGCCGCGCTCGTGCAGTACAGCGGCAATGTGTATCGCTCGAACGGCAACGGCGTGTCGAACACGCAGAGCTATCTCGGCGTGAACGCCGGTGTGAATCTGGGTGCGTGGCGCTTTCGCTATGGCGGCAACCTCACCAGTGCGACCGGCGCGGGCGTGCGCGGCCAGAGCATCCAGAGCAACGCGCAGCGCTCCATCGTGCGGCTGAAGAGTCAGTTCACGCTCGGCGACACCTACACCGACGGCTCGGTCTTCGATTCGTTCGGCCTGCGCGGCGTGCAGATCGGCACCGACGATCGCATGTATCCCGAGTCGCAGCGCGGCTATGCGCCGACTGTTCGCGGCATTGCCAACACGAACGCCCGGGTGCAGGTCACGCAGCGCGGCAACCTGATCTACGAGACCACGGTGGCGCCGGGTCCGTTCGAGATCGACGATCTCTACGCGACGGGCTACGGCGGCGATCTGCAAGTCACGGTGACCGAAGCGGACGGCAGCCGGCACACGTCGCTGCTGCCCTATGCCGCGCCCGTCAACGCGCTGCGCGAAGGACGCTGGCGCTACAGCGTTGCTGCGGGCCAGTACCGCAACACCAGCGGGAGCAATGCGCCGTTCGTGCTGCAGGGCAATGTCCAGCACGGCCTGAATCGTTTCATGACGCTCTACGGCGGGACGATCATGTCTTCGGGCTACTGGTCGGCGGCGGCGGGCGTGGCGCTCGACACGCCGGTCGGCGCATTCGGCTTCGACGTGACCCAGGCGAACACGTCTCTGCCGAATGTGCCGCCGCGCGGCGGCCAGAGCCTGCGCGTGTCCTATTCGCGCAGCTTCACACCGCTGCAAACCGATGTGACGCTCGCCGCGTACCGCTATTCGACGCAAGGCTTCCTGAGTTTCGCGGACGCGATGACCCTGCGCGATGCCGCGGCGTCGGGCAATGCGTCCGCGCTGACGGGCAGGCAGAAGGGACGTCTGCTGCTGACCGTGAACCAGAGCCTGTGGGACTACGGTTCGATGTACCTGTCGGGCTCGACGCAGATCTACTGGAACCGTTCCAGCCGCGACACCTCGTTCCAGGCCGGCTACAACACGTCGATCCGTCGCGTGGGGGTGAACGTCTCGGTGTCGCGGGAACTGGATTCGAACACGGCCCGCTGGGGCACGCGCTTCATGGTCAGTCTCTCCGTGCCGCTGAGTCTCGGCGCGAGCCACGCTCACTCGGTGACGAGTTTCACGCGCGATTCCCGCGACGGCAGCAGCCAGCTCCAGGCGTCGTTCACGGGCGCGGCGGGCACGAATCATCGCCTGAACTATGGCGTCACGACGGGGCGGCAGTGGCGCGGCGCGCAGACGGACGACAGCATCAACGCGAATCTCGGCTTCCTGTCGCCGGCTGCGCAGATGCAGCTGAATGCCGGTCGCGCCAACGGCTATACGCAGGTGGGCGGCGGGCTGTCGGGTTCGATCGTCGCGTATGGCGACGGCGTCGTGTTTTCGCCGCAGAGCGGCGACACCTTCGCCGTGATCGAGGCTGACGACGCCACGGGCGCAAACCTGTCGGGCTCGCCGGGCGTGCGCATCGACGGAAGCGGGCATGCGCTGATCGCGGGCTTGCAGCCGTACGCGCTCAATCAGGTCGGCATCGACGTGAAGGGCCTGCCGATCGGTCTGCGCCTGAAGAGCACGGAACAGCGCTTTGCGCCGACCGCCGGCTCGGTCGTGCGCGTGCAATTCGACACGGAAGATCGCGGACCGGCGCTGGTCGTGCGCCTCAGGCGCCCGGACGGGCAGCCGCTGCCGTTCGGCGCGGAAATGCTGAATCCGCAGGGCGACGTCGTCGGCACGGTGGGTCAGGGCAGCCGCGCGCTGGTCTACGGCGGAACGGACGGCGACGAATGGACGGTGAAGTGGGGTGAGGGCGCCGGGGGACAGTGCCGGGTGCGCGTCGCATGGCCGGCTGCATCGAACGCACCGGCCCGGGCGATCGGGGCGTTTACGGAAGCGAGTTGCCGATGAGGTTGGCAGTCCCCACACGAGCAAGCAACAGGGAGATGGACATGAACACGAAGCGTTTCAGCTTCAGACCGGCTGCATGGTTACGGCTCATCGCACTGATGGCGGCGGGGATCGCCCGGACCGCGTCCGCGTGCGACCAGGACCCTTCCGCGACCTGCTACACCTGCTGGCCCCCGCAGACGCTCACGCTGCCCTCGAGCGTTTCAGTGGCGGCCGACCTGGCGCCCGGCACGCTCCTGACGCAATGGGTGACAAGCGGGCTGGTGGAGTTCGACTGCAGGCCGAAAAACAGCACGGTCGGAATCGGCATGTATCTGCGCGGCGATGCGACCACCCGCACCGGCGTCTTAGTCTTTTACAACGGCGCGAACATTCCCGTGCTGGCCACCGGCGTGCCGGGCGTGGGTATCGCCATAGCCATGCAGTTCGAATCGGCCGATGGCTCCAGGACCGCATGGCAGGGTGTACAGAGAGGCGGGCCGATGAATTACGACGCGTGGAGCCCGATGCTCGCCGGCCAGTCCGGGTCGAAGACGGTTGGCGCCCAGACGGCGATCGCCCTGGTCAAGACCGGCCCCCTCATGAGCAGCGCCTGGCTGAGGGGCAACCGGATCATGCTGTTGCAGCCGTACGTGGACGCCGTGGTCCCGCCGACCGTCGACATCTCGACGACCTCCAGCATGTTCATACCGATGACCTGCACGACGCCGGACCAGAGTGTCGACGTCGGCACGTTCATGGCCTCGGATTTCCCGGCGGTCGGCTCGCTGTCGCCGCCGCAGCCGGGCAAGGGCATGTTGAACGTGCAATTCCTCAACTGTCCCGGAGGGTCCGACGACCCGGGCACGGTGACGGGCTTGATTCACGCTGTCTCCTACACGATTTCTCCGCAATACGGCGAGGCGGCGCACAACGTCGCCGCCTTGCAACCCAACGCCGGCTCGGCGGGCGGGATCGGCGTGCAGTTGTTTGACTCGGCGGGCAAGGTCGTACGGTTGAACACGTCTCAGCGCCTTTACGGGTACAGCAGTCTCTTCGGCGGCAGCTATCAAGTGCCGCTGACTGCGCGCTTCTACCGGACAGGCCCGGTCACGCCGGGCAATGCGAGCACGATCATGACGATGACCGTGCTCTATCAATGACGGGCTCGGGCCCATAACCTTTGCGAAAAGAAGAGCGTACCGAATGCGCGGCATCCGCCTCATGACGGCAGTCTCGATGCTGCTCGGCGCCCAAGCGGCGCTCGCCAGCTCGCAGGCCACGTTCAGTTTCTACGGCACGATCCTCCCGCCGTCCTGCATCCCCAACCCTGCAACGCTGCCGCAGGTCGTCACGCTTTCCACCGTGGCTGTCACGGATTTCACGGGCGCCACGAGCGGCGCGAAGGCGTTCGTCATCGAACTGTCCGGTTGTCAGCCGCAAACGTCGTTGGCCATGTCCGTGAGCGGCACGACCGATACGCTTCCAACCGTGCTCAAGAACCTCAACGGCAGCGCCGCGCAAGTTGGCGTGCAGCTGCTGCTTGCAAGCAGGCCGGGCGCGACCACCGGCACACCCATCCCGATCAACGGCGACGCCGTAGCGCTGGGCACCAGCGGCCCGACCGGCACGATGATCATCCCGCTGGTTGCGCAGTACTACCGGCTCGGGGCGTTATCGGCGGGGACGGTCGGCGTGACCGCAACCGTGACCTTCACTTACGACTGAAGCCGCCCGACTTTTTGCGGAATCGAAACGAACGGCGCCATTTCGACCCATAATGCGCATGTTCCGGCCACGCCCATCCGGCTCAACCGCTCATGACGGAAATCCAGACCGCGGTGCTCGTCTTCGTGCTTCTGCTGGCCAGCACGGGGCTGGGCGCCATCGTGCGGCCGCTGTTGCCCGAGGAACACAAGGCGCAGGAAACGGTGCAGCTGCTCCAGTTGCTGGTCGGCATGCTGGTGACGTTCGCGGCGCTCGTGCTCGGCTTGCTGACTGCCTCGGCGAAGACCGGCTTCGACACCACCAACAACGACATGCGCACCTACGCCACCGTGCTCATCGAGCTCGACCGCACGATGCGCGACTACGGTCAGGATCTCGACGAAGCCCGCGCGCTGCTGCGCGCCTACACGGCGGCGGCGATCGCCAGCACCTGGCCCGACGAGCCGCATCCGCCGGGCGACTATCCGGCCATTGCGCCGACCCCCAAGAACGGCGATCTCGCGAGCCCCGAACTCGGCACGCTGCTGGGCCAGTCTCAGCACCGCGTGCGTCTGCTGCAGCCCGCCGACGCCTACCACCACGCGCTCGCCAACGAAAGCGCCGATCGTTTCGAGCAGCTCATTGCGCTGCGCTGGAAGCTGATCGAGGAGGCGCACGGCACGCTGTCCTATCCGTTCGACCGCATCCTGGTGGGGTGGCTGCTCATCATCTTCCTGTGCTTCGGCCTGATCGCGCCGCGCAACGCGCTTTCGCTGGTGACGATCATGCTCGGCGCGCTGTCGATCGCGTCCGCCGTGCTCGTGATCGTCGACCTCGACACGCCCTTCACCGGTCCGATCATGATCGCCAGCCAACCGTTGCGCGACGCACTCGCGTATCAAAGCACCAAGCAAAGCCACTGATGCTCTACACCGATCCGCGCCTGGTCGCGCTCTACGACATCCTCAATCCGTTCGCCGCCGATACGGCGTTCTACCTGTCACTGGCCGATGGAGCCGCGCATGTCGTGGACCTCGGCTGCGGCACCGGGCTGCTCGCCTGCGAAATGGCGAAGCGCGGTGTGCGCGTGACCGGCATCGATCCGTCGCCGGAGATGCTGCGCGTGGCGCGGGCGCGTCCGGAAGGCGACCAGGTGACGTGGATCGAAGGCGATGCCGGGGCGCTGCCGTTCGTCGGCGGGCGGGCGGACTTGCTGGTGATGACGGGGCACGTCGTGCAGGCGCTGCTCGATGACGCTGCGTTGCTCACTGCGCTGCAGGCCGCGCGGCGCGCGCTGCGTCCCGGCGGGCGCATCGCGTTCGAGAGCCGCCATCCAGCGGCGCGGGCATGGGAGGACTGGACGCCTGAGCGTTCGATGAAACGCATCGAGGCGCCCGGCGGCGGCACAGTTGAAGTCTGGCAGGAGCGGCATGCGCAACCCGATCCCGCGACGACGGGCCGCGTCGCGTTCACGACGCATTACCGGTTCCCATCGACAACGGGTGGGGCGGATGGCGCGGAAACGCTCAGCGCCGAAAGCGAGTTGCGCTTCCGGACGGCTGACGCGTTGACGGACTTGCTGAAGCGCGCGGGTTTTGCGCACATCGACTGGTATGGCGACTGGACGCGCGCGCCGCTGGACGAGACGAGCCGCGAGTTGATCGCGGTGGCGCGCTGACGGAAAGTTCGCCGCGCAGGGTGCGCGGCGGCATCGATCAGAATTCGACGGCGACGAAATCCGCCTTGCCGACGTCGCACAGCGGGCAGCGCCAGTCGTCGGGAATGTCTTCGAAACGGGTTCCGGCCACGATGCCTTCGTCGGGCAGGCCTTCTTCCTCGTTGTAGACCCAGCCACAGATCAGGCAGACCCAGCTCTTGAATTCGATGACTTCGCTCACGGCAGACTCTTGATTCCAGAAAGAATGAACGGGCTGTGCTGTACACGCCCGGCCGCCCGGACGCTCGACTGCACACCCGTGCGGCGAGCCGCATCTTACAGGAATCCGCGCTTCGCCCGTGCGGGCGCGGCGGCTTGCCGCGGCGCTCAAGCTTTACAGCGGTGCTTCGCAGTGGTCCCGATGTGAGGCCCGGAACGCCCGGTGTATGCTGCTGCGAGTTCCGGGCGCCGAGGGCGCGCCATCGACCGGTTTACCTTGCATGGAGAAAACGATGTTGAAGAAGACACTGTTGGGTGCGGTGCTGTCGGGCGCGATGCTGATGTCCTTCACGAGCGCCGCGCAGGCGCAGGCGCGGGTCTATTTCGTCCAGCCGAAGGACGGCGCGACGGTCACGAGCCCGGTACATGTGCAATTCGGCGTCGACGGCATGTCGATCGCGCCCGCCGGCACGATGACCGAGGGCACCGGCCACCACCACGTGCTGGTCGACGGCAAGCCGCTGCCGAAAGGCACCGTGATTCCGGCGAACGATACCTCGCTGCATTACGGCAAGGGCCAGACCGAGGCCGACATCAAGCTGCCTCCCGGCGATCACACGCTGACGCTGCAGTTCGGCGACGGTGCGCATCGCTCGTACGGACCGGAAATGAGCCAGACCATCAAGATCCACGTGCAGTAACTTGCTCAACGGCCGGCCGCACCGTTGCGGTCGGCCGTTCGGCCAGCAGGAAGGCGCGCGGCCCTTGCGCCCGGCACGCCCGGTACAATGGACGCTTCCCTTGATTGCCGGGCACGCCGGCAATCCTTCGCCATTCATCCGGTTTTCCCATGTCGCTCTATTCCATTTCGGACGCGCAGCTCGCGTTCGGCCACGTTGCATTGCTGGACCACGCCGACTTCTCGCTCGAAGCGGGCGAGCGCGTCGGGCTGATCGGCCGCAATGGCGCGGGCAAGTCGTCGCTGCTCAAGATCGTCGCAGGCCTCGCCGCGCCCGATGACGGGCTCATCACGCGTCAGGGAGAGCTTTCCACGGTCTACGTGCCGCAGGAGCCCGAATTCGATCTCGAGGCCACCGTGTTCGACGTGGTGGCCTCGGGTCTCACCGAGGCGCGCGCGCTGCTGGACAAGTTCGACGCCGTCACGCACGCGCTCGCCGACACGCCCGAAGGCGCGGAGCACGACACGCTGCTGTCGCGCATGAACGTGCTGCAGGCGGCGCTCGACACGCGCGACGCCTGGAACTGGCGCACTCGCGTGGCCACCACGCTGGCGCAGATCGGCCTGGATGGCGAGGCCCGCACCGGCGCGCTGTCCGGCGGCATGAAGAAGCGCGTGGCGCTGGCGCGCGCGCTGGTGGTCCAGCCGGACGTGCTGCTGCTCGACGAACCCACCAACCATCTCGACTTCGAAGGCATCCGCTGGCTGGAGGAACTGCTCGTCACGCTGCGCTCGGGCCTGTTGTTCATCACCCACGACCGCGCGTTCCTCGACCGCGTGGCCACGCGCATCGTCGAGCTGGATCGCGGGCGCCTGCTGTCGTATCCGGGCAATTTCAGCGGGTACCAGACGCGCAAGGCGCAACAGCTCGAAGTCGAGCAGGTCGAACAGGCAAAGTTCGACAAGCTGCTCGCGCAGGAAGAAGTGTGGATCCGCAAGGGCGTCGAGGCGCGCCGCACGCGCAGCGTCGGGCGCATTGCGCGGCTGGTCGAGATGCGCAACGAGCGCGCCGAGCGCCGCAACGTGCAGGGCAACGTCAGGCTGGACGTCGGCCAGGGCGAGAAGTCGGGCAAGATCGTGGCCGAACTGACCGAGGTGACCAAGCGCTATGGCGCGCGCACCATCGTCGATCAGTTCACGGCTACCGTCATGCGTGGCGACAAGATCGGCTTCGTCGGTCCGAACGGCGCGGGCAAGACCACGCTGCTCAAGCTGATCCTGGGCGAACTGCAGCCCGACGAAGGCCACGTGCGCACCGGCACCAACATCCAGGCGGCGTACTTCGACCAGATGCGCGCGCAGCTCGACCTCGACAAGTCGCTCGCCGACACGATCAGTCCGGGCAGCGAATGGGTCGAGGTGAACGGCGTGAAGAAGCACGTGATGAGCTATCTCGGCGACTTCCTGTTCGCGCCGGAGCGCGCGCGTTCGCCGGTGCGTTCGCTGTCGGGCGGCGAGCGCAACCGCCTGCTGCTGGCGCGGCTGTTCGCGCGGCCCGCCAACGTGCTGGTGCTCGACGAACCCACCAACGACCTCGACATCCCCACGCTCGAACTGCTCGAGGAACTGCTCGCCGACTACGACGGCACCGTCCTGCTCGTGAGCCATGACCGCGCGTTCCTCGACAACGTCGTGACCTCGGTGTTCGCGGCGGAGGGCGGCGGTTTGTGGCGCGAATACGTCGGCGGTTTTTCCGATTGGCAGGTTCAGCGCGAACGTTCGGAGCGCATCGCGGAAGAGGCGGCGCGTCAGACCGCGAAGGAAGCGCCGAAGGACGAAGCGCCGAAAGACAGCGCGGCAGGCCGCAATGCGCAGCGCACCGTGAAGCTGTCGTTCAAGGAGCAACGCGAGCTGGAAGGGCTGCCGGCGCGCATCGCCGCACTGGAAGAGGAGCAGAAGTCGATCGGCGCGCAGCTCGAGGACGGCTCGATCTTCGCGCGCGACGCGAAGGAAGGCGCGCGTTTGTCGGAGCGGCACGCGGCGATCGAAGACGAATTGCTGGTGGCGCTGGAGCGTTGGGAGGAACTGGAAGCAAAACGGAAGTGACGCGCGTGCCGGGCGTCCGCATCCGGCCTGAGCCCGTTTCACAGACCGCTTGACTGCCCCGCCAGCCGGGTGTTTTACGCTCCCGAGGTGGGCGCGGCGAGCGAAAACCGCTATTCTCCTAGCGCGGCACGGAGCGCCGGGCGGGTCGATACCCTGCCGCAGGCCGTTCCGGCCAGGCAATTTCATCAGCATTCGCCGGCATGCCGGGCGTCACGTTGCAGCAATTCCGCGCGCGCCCGAGTGCCGGATCAACGTTCAACTATGTCCACGAAAAAATCCAGCGCAATGGCGACAGGAACCGACCGAGGCAAGCGGCCTGTCATGCATGCCAAGGCAGCCGGTTACAGCGAAGCATCGATCAAGGTGCTCAAGGGCCTGGAACCGGTCAAGCAGCGGCCCGGCATGTACACGCGGACCGAGAATCCGCTGCACATCATTCAGGAAGTGATCGACAACGCCTCTGACGAGGCCTTGGGCGGCTACGGCAAGCAGATCACCGTCACCGTGCACAATGACAATTCCGTGTCCGTCGAAGACGATGGCCGCGGCATTCCATTTGGCCTGCATCCGGAAGAAGGCGTGCCGGTCGTCGAGATCGTGTTCACGCGGCTGCACGCGGGCGGCAAGTTCGACAAGGCCGCGGGAGGCGCCTATACGTTCTCGGGCGGTCTGCACGGCGTTGGCGTGTCGGTGACGAATGCGCTCGCCACGCGTCTCGAAGTCACCGTCTGGCGCGACAACAAGATCGCGCAACTGGCGTTTTCGAACGGCGACGTCATCGAGGAACTCACGACGCGGCCGGGCGAACGCGGCGCGAAGAAGAACGGCACACGCGTGCGCGCGTGGCCGAACCCGAAATATTTCGACTCGGCGAACCTGCCGCTCGGCGAACTGCAACGTCTGCTGCGCTCGAAGGCCGTGCTGTTGCCGGGCGTCGAAGTCGTGCTCGTCATCGAGAAGACCGGCGAGCGCCAGACCTGGAAGTACGAAGACGGCCTGCGCGGCTATCTGCTCGAAGGCATGGGCGGCAGCGAACTGCTGATTCCGCTTTTTGAAGGCGAACGCTTCGCCGAAAGCTCGAAGAACACCGAGGAAACCTTCGCGGAAGGCGAGGGCGCGTCGTGGGTCGTCGCGTGGAGCGAGGAAGGGCCGCTGCTGCGCGAATCCTATGTGAACCTGATTCCGACGCCCGCCGGCGGCACGCACGAATCCGGCCTGCGCGACGGTCTCTTTCAGGCCGTGAAGAACTTCGTCGAGATCCACAACCTCCAGCCGAAGGGCGTCAAGCTGCTCGCCGAAGACGTGTTCGCGCGCGTGTCCTTCGTGCTGTCGGCCAAGGTGCTCGACCCGCAGTTTCAAGGCCAGATCAAGGAACGGCTCAACAGCCGCGATGCCGTCAAGCTCGTGTCGTCGTTCTCGCGGCCCGCGCTCGAGTTGTGGCTCAACCAGCACGTCGAATTCGGCAAGAAGCTCGCGGAACTCGTGATCCGCCAGGCGCAGGCGCGCACCCGCGCCGGCCAGAAGGTCGAGAAGAAGAAGAGCTCGGGCGTCGCGGTGCTGCCCGGCAAGCTGACCGACTGCGAGTCCACGGATATCAGCCGCAACGAGATCTTCCTGGTCGAGGGCGATTCGGCGGGCGGCTCCGCGAAGATGGGCCGCGACAAGGAATTCCAGGCCATCCTGCCGTTGCGCGGCAAGGTGCTGAACACCTGGGAAACCGAGCGCGACCGGCTCTTCGCGAACAACGAAGTGCATGACATCGCGGTGGCCATCGGCGTGGATCCGCACGGTCCGGACGAACAGGTCGACTTGTCGAATTTGCGCTACGGCAAGATCTGCATTCTGTCGGACGCGGATGTGGACGGCGCGCACATTCAGGTGCTCCTGCTCACGCTGTTCTTCAAGCATTTTCCGCAGCTGATCGAACGCGGCAATGTGTGCGTCGCGCGTCCGCCGCTGTTCCGTGTCGACGCCCCCGCGCGCGGCAAGAAGCCGGCGCAGAAGCTCTACGCGCTCGATGAAGGCGAACTCGAAGCGATTCTCGACAAGCTGCGCAAGGACGGCGTGCGCGAGACGGCGTGGACCATCAGCCGCTTCAAGGGCCTGGGCGAGATGAGCGCCGAGCAGCTCTGGGACACGACCATGAACCCCGACACGCGCCGCCTGCTGCCGATCGCGCTGGGCGATCTCGGCTTCGACCTCACGGTATCGCGCATGACGATGCTGATGGGCAAGGGCGAAGCGGCATCGCGGCGCAGCTGGCTCGAAGAGAAGGGCAACGAGGTCGAAGCGGACATCTGACTTCGACCTGAGCCTGACCTGAGCAGGACCTGAGATACGCACAACGGAAATTCGATGGGAACCACAGACGATCTCTTCGCCGCCCAGACCGCACCGGACGGCGAACAACTGATGCTCGGCGAGTACGCCGAACGCGCTTACCTCTCCTACGCGGTGAGCGTGGTGAAGGGCCGCGCGCTGCCGGACGTGTGCGACGGCCAGAAGCCCGTGCAGCGCCGCATCCTGTTCGCGATGAACGAGATGGGCTTGTCGAACAACGCGAAGCCGGTGAAGTCGGCGCGCGTGGTCGGCGACGTGCTCGGCAAGTATCACCCGCACGGCGACCAGTCGGCATACGACGCGCTGGTGCGGCTCGCGCAGGACTTCTCGATGCGCTATCCGCTCATCGACGGGCAGGGCAACTTCGGCTCGCGCGACGGCGACGGCGCCGCGGCCATGCGCTATACGGAAGCGCGCCTGACGCCCATCGCGCATTTGCTGCTCGATGAAATCGACCAGGGCACGGTCGACTTCATGCCGAACTACGACGGCTCCTTTGAAGAGCCGAAGCTGCTGCCCGCACGCCTGCCGTTCCTGTTGCTGAACGGCGCGTCGGGCATTGCGGTGGGTCTCGCGACGGAAGTGCCGTCGCACAATCTGCGCGAAGTCGCGCAGGCGGCCGTCGCGATGATCCGCGATCCGAAGATCGGTCACGCCGGCCTGATGGAAAAGCTGCCCGGACCGGACTTTCCGGGCGGCGGGCAGATCATCTCGTCGCAGGCCGAGATTTCGGCGGCCTACGAAAGCGGACGCGGCAGCCTCAAGGTGCGCGCGCGCTGGAAGATCGAGGACCTCGCGCGCGGACAATGGCAGGTGGTGATCACCGAACTGCCGCCGGGCGTGTCGAGCCAGAAGGTGCTCGAGGAAATCGAGGAACTCACCAATCCGAAGATCAAGCTCGGCAAGAAGACCCTCACGCCCGAGCAGGCGCAGACCAAGCAGACCCTGCTCGGCCTGCTGGACGCCGTGCGCGACGAGTCCGGCAAGGACGCGCCGGTGCGGCTCGTGTTCGAACCGAAGTCGAGCCGCCTCGACCAGACCGAGTTCGTCAATTCGCTGCTCGCGCATACGAGCCTCGAATCGAATGCGTCGATCAACCTGGTGATGATCGGCGCGGACGGCCGTCCGCGGCAGAAGGGCATCGTCGAGATCCTGCACGAGTGGATCGGCTTCCGCTTCGTCACCGTGACGCGGCGCACGCAGCATCGGCTCGGCAGGGTCAATGACCGCATCCATATTCTCGAAGGACGGATGATCGTCTTCCTGAATATCGATGAAGTCATCCGCATCATTCGCGAATCCGACGAACCGAAGCAGGCGCTGATCGCGCGTTTCAATCTCTCGGAGCGCCAGGCCGAGGACATTCTCGACATCCGCCTGCGCCAGCTGGCAAGGCTGGAAGCGATCAAGATCGAACAGGAATTGAAGGACCTGGGCGAAGAGAAGGCGAAGCTCGAAGAACTGCTCAACAGCGATGCCGCGATGAAGCGTCTGCTCATCAAGGAAATCGAAGCCGACGCGAAGCAGTACGGCGACGACCGCCGCACGCTGATCCAGCAGGCCACGCGCGCGACCTTCGAGGCGCGCGTCGTCGATGAACCGGTGACGGTCGTCGTGTCGCAGAAGGGCTGGGTGCGGGCGCTGAAGGGCCATGGACTCGACCCGGCCGGCTTCACCTTCAAGCAGGGCGATGGCCTCTACGCGGCCTTCCAGGCGCGCACGCCGGATGCGCTCATAGCGTGGGGCAGCAAGGGCCGGGTGTATTCGGTGTCGGTTGCGGCGCTGCCGGGCGGACGGGGCGACGGCGTGCCGGTCACGTCGCTGATCGAACTCGAATCGGGCACGCATCTGCTGCATTACTTCGCGGCGAATGCGGAGCAGCAACTGCTGCTGGCGTCGAGCAACGGCTTCGGCTTCATCGCGAAGCTGGGCGATCTCGTGAGCCGCCAGAAGGCGGGCAAGGCGTTCATGACCATCGACGAAGGCGCCGCGCCGCTCGCGCCGATGCCGGTCATTCCGGGCGCGGCCTATGTGGCGTGTCTGTCGAGCGCGGGGCGTCTGCTGGTGTTCGGCATGGACGAGATGAAGACGCTATCCGGCGGCGGGCGCGGGGTTACGCTGATGGCGCTCGATCCGAAGGAAACGCTGCGCCAGGCGCTCGCCATCGACGCGCGCGGCGTGGTGATGATCGGCACCGGACGCGGCGGCAAGAGCAGGGACGAGAAGCTGGCCGGCTCGCAACTGCAACTGCATCTCGGCAAGCGGGCGCGCAAGGGAAGGGCGCCGGATTCGTCACTGAAGGTGGCGGAATTGAGGCCGGTGTTCGAGGGATAAGCTTCAAGACCGCATCGGCATCGTCTGGAACGCCTCGTCGCGAGCTTGCGGCGAGGCGTTTTTATTTGGCCTCTTGCCGAATACACAGGAACTGGTAGGCAGCGTCCTAGTCGAACGGCCAAACTTGAATCCCCAAGCCCACGACGTCAGCCCAAAACCAGAACCACAATGAACAAAGCCATCGAAGCCGCGCTCTTCCTGCATCTCCTCGGCGTTGCCGTATGGATTGGCGGCATGATCTTCGCGCATTTCTGCCTGCGTCCCGCGCTCGGCGACCTCACGCCGCAACTGCGCCTGCCGCTGTGGGAAGCCGTATTCACGCGCTTCTTCAACTGGGTCGCGGCGTCGGTGCTTGTCATCCTGCTCTCGGGCGGCTTCCTTCTGGCCGAGTTCGGCGGCACGCACGCCGCGTTGCCGCTGCACGTGATGGCTGGGCTCGGCGTCGTGATGATGCTGATCTTCGGGCACATCCGCTTTGCGGTGTTTCCGCGCATCCGGCGCGCGGTGCAGGCGCAGAACTGGCCCGACGGCGCACGCGCCGTCGGAACCGTGCGCAGGCTCGTCGTGATCAATCTGGTGTTGGGTATCGTGACGATTGGTGCAGCGGTGTTGTCACGCGGTCTGTGAAGTGTGCTTGCGGTTGCGGCTGGGCTTGCGGCTCCAGTTGCGGACCGTCCTTCAGATAGCCTTCCTTTGAAGGATCGCGCATGCACAGCGACACCAGCCCGGCCACGGCGCACAGGGCAGTCACGTACCAATAGAACATGCTTTCGATGCCCGCCTGCTTGAGCCAGAGCGCCACGTATTCCGCGGAGCCGCCGAAGATCGCATTCGCCAGCGCATAGGACAGGCCCACGCCGAGCGCGCGCACATGCACCGGGAACATCTCCGCCTTGATCAGGCCGCTGATCGACGTATAGAAGCTGACGATGCAAAGCGCCGTGACGATCAGCGCAAACGCCGCCAGCGGGTTGCTGACATCCTTGAGCGTGTGCATGAGCGGCACCGTGCACAGCGTGGCGAGCGAGCCGAAGCAGATCATCGACTTGCGCCGCCCGATGCGGTCGGACAGCGCGCCGAACAGCGGTTGCAGCAGCATGAACACGAACAGCGCGGCCGTCATCACGTGGCTGGCGGTCTTTGCGTTCATGCCGGCCGTGTTGACGAGATACTTCTGCATGTAGGTCGTGAAGGTGTAGAACACCAGCGACCCGCCGGCCGTGAAGCCGAGCACGGTCACGAAGGCGCCCTTGTGCCGCCAGAGCCCGCTGAACGAACCGGCCTCGCTGCTGCGGCGGGATTCGGCCGTGGTGGTTTCATCGAGCGAGCGTCGCAGCAGGAGCGCGATGACCGCCGCCGCCGCGCCCACCAGGAAGGGAATGCGCCAGCCCCAGGCTTTGAGGCTTTCGGTGCTGAGGGTCTGCTGCAGGATGACCAGCACGAGCAGTGCGCAGAGTTGCCCGCCGATCAGCGTGACATATTGAAACGACGCATAGAAGCCCCTGCGGCCTTCGACCGCGACCTCGCTCATGTAGGTGGCGCTCGTGCCGTATTCGCCGCCCACCGAGAGTCCCTGGAACAGACGCGCGATCAGCAGCAACGCGGGCGCGAGCGCGCCTATTTCGGCATAGCCGGGCAGCAGCGCGATGACGAGCGAGCCGCCGCACATCATCAATACCGACACCATCATCGACGCGCGTCGTCCGTGCTTGTCCGCGAGACGGCCGAAGAACCAGCCGCCGATGGGACGCATCAGGAAGCCCGCTGCAAACACGCCTGCGGTGTTGAGCAATTGCGTGGTGGTATTGCCTGCGGGAAAGAAGGTTGACGCGAAGTAAATGGCGCAGAACGAGTAGACATAGAAGTCGAACCATTCCACAAGGTTGCCTGACGACGCCCCGACAATCGCGACGATGCGGCGCCGTGTATCCCGTTTATTTCTCGTATTATCCGGGCCAGTCATTTGCGGTTCAGTTGATTCCTTCATTGCTGATTATCTCCATGTTTGTCATCAAGCAGGTGGATTGAAAATCGCTCTTGGAAAAGTCTTAATTGTTATGGGCCGCATTTAGGAATTATTCTTGTATTTTTCTTAAGCCACGCTAAATAAAAGCAAAAAAATCAGTCATCCTTTATACAGGAGATTAAAAAGCGATTTGTATAAAAATTCATCGCACGAGCCAAGGAAATAAGGTCGAGCATGGCATTTCGTCTTTTCCAAAAAAGACGGCCGCTCTCATCCCTCTCGATCAATTTCCTTTGCGGAGCTCGTATGATTTCAGTGTCCAGCGACTATTCGAGAAGCACTCAGACGGCGGGCGGATCCAGCGACACCTCGGATGATCCGCCGCCGGCGCAACAGCCTTCACAGGACGCGCAAGCGTCGTCTTCGCAAGATTCGGACGGCACGTCGGCGTCGGGATCGGCGCAGACGGATTCGGCCTCCGAGACCCCGCAGAAGGCGCCGGGTTCCACGAGCCCCGAGAACACTCAGGATGGCCAGACCACTCAGAATTCGCAGGCGCCGTTGCCCACGTCGACCGGGCAAGACACCACGGGACAGCGCACATCGGGAGTAGGAACCCAGCAGCAGCTGTCGCTGGAACAGCCGTTGCCGGATGCGCAGCCCGGTGCGAACAGCGGCTCGTCGACGACGACGTCAGGCACACAGCAAACCACGACCGACAAACCGGCTGACGCGATGAATTCGCGGGATCTCGCGGGCTCGCTCATCTGGCAAAACGACCTGGCGGCGGCCGGCGATCGCTTCGATTCTGCGGTCGATGACTCCATGAAAGACGTGAAGGACGGCAAGGACACGACCGATCACGTCATCGCGGCGGGCAAGGCGCTCGATGACGTTCAGGACATCATGGGGCAAGACAAGCTGAACAGCGAGCAGCAAGACAAGTCCGACCGCCTCGCCAAAGCATTGGACAACCGGAAGGACAATGACACGCTCGAATCCCTCGGCAAGAACGCCAACGTCGATCTGAAGCCGCTGGCGAAAGACCACAATCTCGACAATTTCAACAAGTATGGGAAATACCCGAGCATCATCGCGCGTTCGACGCTCTTCGATGAAGGCCGTTTCAACAACTCCCAAGTGTTGAAAAACTGGTCCTGGCTATCGAAGTATCAGACGCCCGGGCAGAGCCGCTTCGACTGGATGGGTCCCAAGGGCCGGCTCGCGGTGCTGCTGGGTTCGCGGATGCTGGCGGCGACCAACAACTTCACGAAGGCAGGCTCGATGTTCATGTCGGGCATTCAGAAACTGAAGGACGGCAAGGATCCCACCGATGACTTCATCGGCGGCGGCGCGTCCATGGGGCAGGGCCTGAACGAGGTTACAGTGGGCGCGGGCACGGATCTCGGGAATCACGCGGCCAAGCAGTGGCAACTGAAGCAAGCGCAAGCAGCCAGGACGGAAGCCGCCTCGAACCCCAATGGCACGTCGCCCGCACAAGATGGCTCGAACACCAATGGCACCTCGACACAGCAGAGTGGCCCCTCAACGAGCGCGGACGATACCCGCTCGATCCAGTCGCTGAACGAGCAAGTCGACACGGATCTCGGCCGTGTGAGTGGCGATATCGACGGGCAGGTCACGGGTCGTCAGAACGAACTCCAGAAAAGTGTTTTTGACAGGCTCGAAAGCACGCATCCCGATAACCGGCGTCTGATCCTGCAGCGCGGGGTTTCGGAAGTCTTCCCCGAATACAACGGCATGGCGCAGTTGGGAGACCAGATCAAGAAAGCCGCGAAGGAGGACGCGCAAAGCGCTCACGAGAATCTCAAGAAAATAGAATCCGATTCGCAAGCCGAGATGCAGAAGCTCCACGATCTGGGCTTCGAGACCGTCGATGCAGCGCGCAAGTCGGAGAACGCCGCTGCACTGGAGTCGGTCAGCCGTCTGGACAATCTGGGCCAGCTCAAACATGACGCCTACGACCAGTTCGATCGTGCGATGAACGAGCGGGAGGCGCTGATGAAGGACGCCCCGGCCTCTTACAGGGAGCTGGGACAGGCGTTGAACAATCTGGACCCGGAGGTCCGGCAGTCCAAGCTCTCGGAGTGGATGGATAGTTACGGCAAGAAGTTCACCAACTACCAGGATACCTTTCTCGCTCATACCGATGCGTTTCCCGACTGGTTCAAGATCTCCAAGCCCTTGCGCACGCAGCTTGTGCCGTCGCTGATCGGCACCGCGTTCGGCGCGCTCGGTTTTGGCGCCTCACTCGACTCCTACCTGAAGAAACAGCAAGCGGGCACCTTGACCACCCAGGACAAGATCAATCTGGGGGCGCAGGTGTTCAATCTGGTGGGCGGCATCGTGGGCTTCGTGCCCTTCGTCGGGCCGGTTGCAAGCATCATCGCCACGGTGATCGGCGGCGTCATGGGCGGTATCGCCGATGGTTACCAGGGCTACCAGCTGAGCGAAGCTCAAAACGATCTGCTGAACAAGTACCGCGACCAATGGAACAATACCCACTCCCAGGCGGACCAGATCTGGGATGGCTTCGATGGAGGTTGATCGTTCTCGGCAACGCCGCGTTCGACGGCAGCATGGCCGCCGGCCCGTCGTTCGTGCGGGCGGCCGCCCCTAGCGTCCGCCGGGCTCGTCGGTGAGGGCGGGGCTCGACGGCTCCCGGCCGGCATCATTGCGTGAACGCGGCGCCTGTCCGCGCGGCCAGCCGCATACGCCGAAGCGGTCGAGCAGCGCCTGCACGCCGTCCGCCGGCACGGGCCGCGAGAACAGGAAGCCTTGCGCTTCCACCGGACCCAGCGCCGCGAGCCACGCGATCTGCTCGTCGCGTTCGGTGCCTTCCACCACGACCGTCAACCCAAGCGAACGCGCGAGATTGACGATGGCCGACACCATCACGCACACGCTGCGATCCTCGGGAATCGCCTGGATGAAGGAGCGGTCGACCTTGAGCGTATCGACGGAAAAGCGGTTCAGATACGACAGCGACGAATAGCCGGTGCCAAAGTCGTCCAGCGCGATGCGCACGCCCAGGCGCTTCAGCGCGACGATCTTCTCCTGAACGAGCTCCGGATATTCGACCATCACGGTTTCGGTAATTTCGAGTTCGAGCTTGTCCGGCGGAATGCCGCTCGCCTCGATCGCGCGCGCGACCGTCTCCAGCAGATCGCCGCGCCAGAACTGCACCGCCGAGATGTTCACGGCCAGCGACAGTCCCGTATAACCCTCCTGCTGCCAATGCGCGAGCTGCCTGCACGCGGTGTGGATCACGAAATCGCCGACCGCGACGATCAAGCCCGTGGATTCCGCCACCGGAATGAATTCGTTCGCCGGAATGAGCCCGTGCTGCGGATGGTTCCAGCGCACCAGCGCCTCGAAGCCGGTGATGCAGCGGCGCGTCAGGTCGATCTTCGGCTGGTAGACGAGGAACAGCTGCTCCTCGGTGAGCGCGACGCGCAGCTGCTGTTCCCACTTCATCAAATGATCCGCGCGATGCGACAACTGCGGCGAGTAGAACTGATAGCAGTTGCGGCCCGCGTCCTTGGCGCTGTACATCGCGAGGTCGGCCTTTTTCAGCAAGTCGATCTCGCTCTCGTTCGACACCGAGAACAGCGCAATGCCGATGCTCGCATGCAGCACGAACGCGCTGCCGCGTACGTCGAAAGGCGTGGCGAACATGGTGGAGATGTCGTCGGCGAGCGTGACGGCGCGCTGCTCGACTTCGTCGCCCTTCACGACCACCACGAACTCGTCGCCGCCGATGCGCGACAGCGTGCCGCTCTGACCCACCGTCTCCGCGAGCCGCGACGCCGTCATCTGCAGGACGATGTCGCCGGCATTGTGGCCGAGCGTGTCGTTGACGGTCTTGAAGTTGTCGAGGTCGATGAAGAGCAACGCCAGCCGCCCGATGTTCTCCTGCTGCGCGACGTCCTGGCGCAGCGCGCGCAACGTGGAGTAGCGGTTGCGCAGGCCGGTGAGCAGGTCGTACTCGACCAGGTGCGTCATCTCGCGCTCGCGCCCGAGCAGCTTGCCGATCAGGCCGGTCGCGACCGCGAAGAAGCCGAGCATGGCGAGCGAGATGAAGCTCGCCATCAGCAGATAGACGTTGCGCGTGTGGTTGTAGTCGATCATCTCCTCGCGTTCGGAGAGACCGACGAGCACGCCGAGCGGATAACCGTCGATATGCCGGTACGACACGATGCGCTTCACGTGATCGATGGGATCCACGTAGATGCCCGACGCATGATCCAGCGTGGGATACACGCCGCTCGCGGTGAAGTCCGCGCGGGCGCGGCTGCTGGCGGCAGCGCTTGCATCGCCGCCGTTGCCTTGCGCGGCGGCCGTGGCGGCCGCCGCGCCATCGGCCAGGCCGCCCCCCGTGCTGCGCGCGAGCACCGAGCCGCTGTCCGACACCACGGCAATCACGCCCTCGCGGCCGATCGACGCGACGTTGTAGAAGTCGCTCGTGAAATAGGCCGGGTCTTCCGACACCACCACGACGCCGGCGAACGAGCCGTCCGGATGATTGAGCCGCCGCGTGAACTGCAGCGTCCACAGGCCGGACACGCGGCCGCGCACCGGGCGGCTGACGTAGAGGAGGTCGTCGTTGGAATGCGCGTGGACCTTGAAGTGCTCGCGGTCCGACAGGTCGATGGGTTTCGGATGCGGATCCGAGGTGTTGGCGACCAGCGTGCCGTATTCGTCGATCAGCGAGACCTGCACCAGCGTGTCGCTCTGCACGACGCCTTTCTCGACGGTGGCGATCAGGTCGAAGTTGTCAGGCGATTTCTCGTATTCGTATTTGACGAAACGGGTGATCTGGTCGACCTGATGAATGGCCTTGATGGTGTGCTGCTCGAGCGCCGCCGACAGGATGGCGGCCGAAGACATGGATTCGTGCGTGGTGGCTTCGCGCTCCACCGAAAGCCGGGCGAAGATGACCGCCCACAGCAACACCAGCACGAAGGTGCCCAGTACCGGAATGGCCAGCAACGCCCGCCGCCGCCGCGCCGCCGGGGCGCTTGTGAGGGTGTCCGGGACGGCATGCGTGCGCGCCCGCTTCATGGCGCTCCCTGCAACGCTGGATCGCGTAGCGCCTGACGTGCTGCGAACTGCGCGAAGTGGATGAAGCGATGCATGTGCGGAGGCGTTCGGCCGAAACGAGTGACTATACCGCGCGCAGTACGCCGCGGCTGGGGGATGGACATTCTTTGGCAGATCCTGTCAGCGGCGTCATCCTTGCGGGTGGCTTTCGCTGCGCTCACTGTGCCCGGCAGCGCCGGCCGTTGCCCTGGCGCGGCGGCTTGGCGCCGCTGAAGGATTATTCGAGTCCGGATACAAACCGCGCCCCTGCCGGGTCCGTCGCGTTGCCGCCGCCACGTCCGACGCTTCTTTTTATCCCCATTGGTCAGATAGTAGCGAAGGCTCCTGCTTTAAGAAAGAGCCCGCCCTTGGGGGTAAACGCGCGCCGCAGGGGATATGCGCAGGTCATTGTTTCAGCTACGGAAATTACCGTCGATCACAGTTACCGAATGGCCGCCGATCCACACGGGCGCGCCATCCGCCTGGTCGTCGTAAGTGACGCTCACGCGGCCGTCGCGGCCCAACGCGGTGCCCTGACGAACCGTGTAGTGCGCGCCCGGACGCTTGCCTTGCTGCGTCAGCAGCATGGCGAGGGCGGCGTTTGCGCTGCCCGTGACCGGATCCTCGATGTTCTCCGCGCCCAGCAGAAGCGCGCGCAGTTCGAAGGTCGCGGGTCCGCCGGGCGCGTGCGGACCGTAGACCACGATGCCGTGTGTGCCCGTTTCCGCGACGATCTGCCGGACCGCGTCGCGCGACTCGCCCGCCAGCGTCAGCGCAAGACACTGCGCCGCGTCGCGCACGCGCACCACGAGCCAGGGCGCGCCGTTGTCCACCGCGGCGGGCGGCGCTTCCGGATCGAGTGTGGCGGGGGCAAGCGCCGCCGCGAGACGCGTGCTCTGCGCAGCGCTCAACGGCGTGATGCGAGCCGGCGGCGCGGCGAAGGCCCACTCGCCGCCCGCGCGTTCGGCGAGCGTCACCAGGCCGACGCCGCATTCCTGCACCAGCCGTCCGGGCGTCTTCGGCGTATAGCCGGCGTCGATGAGCGCGTGCGCGCTGCCGAGCGTCGGATGCCCGGCGAACGGCAATTCCACCGCGGTCGTGAAGATGCGCACGCGATAGTCGGCGCGTGCATCGGTCGGCGGCAGCAGGAAAGCGGTTTCGGACAGGTTGGTCCAGCGCGCGATCTCCTGCATGCGTTCGGTGGAGAGACCGTCGGCATCGAAGATCACGGCGAGCGGGTTGCCCTTGAACGGCACGGAGGTGAAGACATCGACCTGCTTGAACTGGACGACCCGTTGGTCGGCGTGTGAGGACATGAGCGTGTGTCTCGCTGGAGCAGGGCATAAAAAAACCCGACGCGTCGCTGCGTCGGGTTTCGCGGATGAACGGCGAAGGGGACGCGCGTTTCAGGCGACTTCGGCGACTTCCGCGATCAGTTCGATCTCGACGCACGCGCCGAGCGGAATCTGCGCCACGCCGAAGGCCGAGCGCGCGTGCTTGCCGGCATCGCCGAACACTTCCGCGATGAGTTCGGACGCGCCGTTCGTCACGATGTGCTGCTCCGTGAACTCGAAGGTCGAGTTGACGAGGCTCATGACCTTGACGATGCGCTTGACGCGGTTCAGGTCGCCGACGTGCGCGTGCAGCGTCGCGATCAGGTCGATGGCCACATTGCGCGCGGCCGCCTTGCCTTCTTCCGTGGAGATGTCGGCGCCGAGCTTGCCGGCGTGCACCTTGCCATCCTTCTTCGCGATATGCCCGGACAGATAGACCGTGTTGCCGCTCTGCGCGCTCATCACGTAGGCGGCGGCCGGCGCGCCCGCGGTGGGCAGGTCGATGCCGAGTTCCTTCAGCTTGTCGTACACATTCGATGCCATCGGTTGCTCCTTGACTTCAAGCGGGTGAAGGGGCGCGCGGCGCCCCGGAAATTCAGAGGCTCGCGCGGATCAGCGCGCCGAGCCGGCCGACGCCTTCGTCGATCGTCGCCGGCGGCACCGTCACGAACGACAGGCGCAGCGTGTTGTGCGCAGCTGTGTTGGCGTAGAACGGACCGCCCGGCACGAAGGCCACGTTCTGCGCGACGGACTGCTCGAGCAGCTTCATCGTGTCGATGTGCTTCGGCAGCGTCAGCCACACGAACATGCCGCCTTCAGGACGGTTCCATTCGACGCCGGCGGGCATGTGGCGTTGCAGCGCGTCGAGCATCGCCTCGCACTGGTCGCGATACAGTGTGCGGATCTTCGGCACGTGCTGGTCGAGGAAGCCGTCCTTCACCACTTCGTAGACGATGCGCTGCGTGAGGCTCGGCGTGTGCAGATCGGTGGCCTGCTTGGCCTGCACGAGTTTGTAGTGCAGCTCCTCGGGCGCGATGATGTAGCCCACGCGCAGGCCCGGCGCCAGCACCTTCGAGAACGAGCCGAGATGCACGATGTGATCCGGCGCCATCGAAAGCAGCGTGGGCAGCGGGGCGCCGGCGTAGTCGAGCGCGCCGTAGGGGTCGTCTTCGATCACCGGGAAGGCGGCGGTCTTCGCGAGGGCGGCGAGCGCCTGGCGGCGCGCGAGCGGCAGGCGGCGGCCGGTCGGGTTCTGGAAATTGGGCTGGGCGTAGAGCAGGCGCGCGCCGGCGGTGAGCGCGGCGTCGAGGCCTTCGGGAACCAGGCCGGATTCGTCGGTGGGCACCTGCACGTAGTCAGGCTCGAACAGCGAGAACGACTGGAGCGCGCCGAGGTAGGTCGGCGTTTCGACCAGTACGCGGCTGCCCGGATCCACCAGCGTCTTGCCGAGCAGGTCGAGCGCCTGTTGCGAACCGGTCGTGATGAGCACCTGCGACGGACGGATCGACGCGCCGTTCACCGAATAGCGCGCCGCCACCCATTCGCGCAGCGGCAGGTAGCCTTCGGTCGCGCTGTACTGGAGCGCCGCGGACGGCTGGTCGCGCAGGATGCGTTCCGACGCGTGCCGCATTTCCTCGACCGGAAAGGTCGCGGGCGAGGGCAGGCCGCCCGCGAAGGAAATGACCTCCGGCCGCTCCGTGACTTTCAGGATTTCGCGAATCGCCGAGCTCGTGAGCTTGCGGGCGCGTTCGGAGAGTTGCCACGGGGTGGCGCGGAGATCGGCTTGATTCATGGGGTGCCTCGGTTGGCTTTGGAGTGGTCCCGCGTTGGGTCAGAAATCGGGGTGCGCGGGCGAGCGGCGCACGCGCAATCCAGCATTATCGCGCGTGCGCGTCATCTTGCGTGCGTCGGACGGGCGGCGGGTGCCGGCACTGCCTGAGTCTGCAGCGGCGCGGGACGCACGGCGGCCCGGCGGCCCAGCACGACGGTCACGATCACGGCGGCCGCGTACAGCCACGTCGAGCCGCTCACGTGCTCGCCGAAGAACAGCGCGGAGAAGGCCATCGTGAAGAAGATCTGCAGCAGTTGCACCTGGCCCACGCGCGCGATGCCGCCCATCGCCAGTCCGGCGTACCACGCGAAGAAGCCGATGAACTGCGAGAACAGCGTGACATAGCCGAAGGCCAGCCACACCTTGAGCGAGAGCGGCCCGGGATGCGCCGTGTGATGCGCCCACGCGAGGCCGCCGACCGGCAAAAGCAGGAACGGCGCCGACAGCACGAGCGCCCAGCAGATCACCTGCCAGCCGCCCATCTGTCGGGCGAGCCGCGCGCCTTCCGCATAGCCGAGCGCGCCGATGCCGACCGCGACCAGCATCAGCAGGTCGCCCGCCTGCAGGCCGCCGCCGCCCGTCTGCACCGCGAAGGCGACGACGATCGCGCTGCCCGCGAGCGCGCTGGCCCAGAACAGCTTCGACGGCCGTTCGTGCGAGAGCCACGCGGCATAGATCGCGACGCACAGCGGCTGGAGCCCGTTGACCACCGCGCCGTGCGACGCCGGCACGTATTTCATCGACCACGCCGAAAACACCGGAAACGCGATGATCACGCCCAGCGACACAACCGCCAGGCTCTTGACCTGCGGCCAGGTGGGCCACTTTTCGCGCCGCCAGGCGAGCAGCGCGGCGGCGGGCAGGGCCGCGACGAGCGCGCGGCCGAGGCCGTTGAGCAGCGGATGCACCTCCGCGACGACGATGCGCGTCATCGGCAGCGTCAGGCTGAAAATGACCACGCCGATCAGGCCGAGCAGCATGCCTTCGGTTTCGCGGGTTCTCATCGTGGGGTGTCTCCTCGGATCGGATATCAGATGTCTTGTCGGGGTGTGCCGGGCAGGTCGAGTTGCTGCGGTGCCTGCGGCTCGGTCTTTTTCGCGCGGCGGCGTCTGGCTGCCTGAAGCGCCTCTTCCTCGCGCGCCTGGGCATGTTCCGCGGATTCGCCAAGGGTGAGCGTCGAGCCGTCCGGCAGGGCGAATTCCGCCACCAGCACCGGCGCGCCGGAGGTGGCCTCGATGTGGATCAGGTGCGCCGCGCCGAGCCACGCGAGCTGTTCGGCGATGCGCGCGGCATCGGCGTGAAAGCCGCGCAAGGCGCGCAGCGCGATGCCGCTGGGCGGCAGTACGTCGCTCGGCAGCAGCGGCGTGTCCCACTGGATCAGCGACGGCAGCACGCCTTGTCCGGCGCCTTGCCACGCGGGGAACGCGCCGTCGTCGGGGACAGTCAGGCCCCAGGTATTGGCGCCGCGCGACATCGCCGCGACCGGCGCGATGCGTTCGGGATACTGCTCGCGCCAGCGCGTCAGCGACTTCGGCCGCTCCACGCGCGCCACCCAGTGCACGAGCTGCGGACCGTGTTCCGCAATGCGCTGCTGCTGCGCCGGATCGTCCAGCGCGAAGAGACGTGGCCGCGGCGTCTCCACGGCGGGCGCGGCGGGATCGATCGCGATCACTTCCAGGTAGGCTCCGCCCCACAGATTCAGCAGGCGATTGTGGGTGCGCATCGACGGATGCGCGCCGCCGGGCGCCGTGTCCACGCCGAACTTCGCGGCGACGAATTGCGCGCCTTCCTCGAGCGTGCGCGCGGCGATGACGAGGTGGTCGAGTTTGAGTCGGGAATCGGTCATGACAGGCGCGGTTGGACTGGATGGGCCGCCTGGCTTGACGCAACGCCCAGCATTCTCGCGACCCGAAAGGAGAATGTAGCGTCTCTCACCATAACAGTAACGGTACAATCGACCCAGCCGTGTTCGGTACAGTTTTTGACTCTTCCCGACAATTCGGCAAAAGCACCGGCAACGCATCGCCATCCGCCCGGAGGTCCGCATGTCCGTCCCGCTCGACCAGATTCCCGCCCCGCACGACGCCGCGCAACTCACCCTCGTGGACCAGCTCGTGCAATGGGGCCGCCGCCGCATCGACGAACGGGTGTTCCGGCCCGGCATGCGCATGCCGTCCATCCGCAAGCTCGCGCTCGACAAGGGCGTGTCCCGCTTCACCGTGGTCGAGGCCTATGAGCGGCTCGTCGCGCATGGCTATCTCGATTCGCGCCGCGGTTCCGGGTTCTATGTACGCGAGCGGGCCGCGCCGTCGCTCGTCGCCCGGGGCGAGGCGCCCGCCGCCGCTTCGGAGCGCGAGCCGCTGCAGAACACCATCGACGTGGTCTGGCTGCTGCGCAACATGCTGCACACGTCGAGTCCCGAAAAAGGGCCGGGCCTGGGCTATCTGCCGGGCCGCTGGCTCGACGGCGAACTGATCACCAACGCCTTGCGCGCGCTGTCCCGCCTGAGCGGCGCCCAGATGCTCGGCTTCGGCACGCCGCAAGGCTTCCTGCCGCTGCGCCAGCAATTGCAGACGCGGCTGGAGGAACTGGAAATCGGTGCGTCGGCGGCGCGGCAGATCGTGCTGACTTCCGGCATCACGCAGGCCATCGACCTGATCGCGCGGCTCTATGTGAAGCCGGGCGATGCGGTGATCGTCGGCGATCCGGCGTGGTTCCAGATGTTCGGGCGCTTCGCCTCGCAGGGCGCGCGGCTCGTCGGCATGCCGTACACGCCGGACGGCCCCGACCTCGACGCGCTCGAAACGCTCGTCGCCACCTGGCGGCCGAAGATGCTGATCATCAACTCCGTGCTGCAGAACCCGACCGGCACCTCGCTGACGGCCGCGCAGGCGTACCGGATCCTGCAACTGGCGCAGGAATACGACTTCATCGTCGTCGAGGACGATGTCTACGGCGACCTGTGCCCGACCAACTTCCCGGCCACGCGCCTGGCCTCGCTCGATCAGTTGAAGCGCGTGATCTTCCTCGGCAGCTTTTCGAAGACGCTCGCGGCGAACCTGCGGGTCGGCTATATCGCGGCCGCGCCGGACGTCGCGAAGGCGCTGGCCGATCAGAAGATGCTCGTCGGCATGACCAGTCCGGAGCTGAACGAGCGGGTCGTCTACAAGATCCTGACCGAAGGACACTACCGGCGGCACGTCGAGCGCCTGCGCACGCGGCTCGACGGCGTGCGCGACAAGACCGCGCGCATGCTCGAGAAAACCGGACTGCGGCTGTTCTCGACGCCGTCGGCGGGCATGTTCCTGTGGGCTGACGCGGGCGTCGATTCCGATGGTCTCGCCGCCGCCGGCCACGAAGCCGGCTTCCTGCTGACGCCGGGCAGCCTGTTCTCGCCGCAGCAGTCGCCGACCACCTGGATGCGCTTCAATGTCGCCAATTGCGGCGATCCGGCGTTGCCGGAACTGCTGTCGAATTATCTGGACCGTGCGTCGCGGCGCAGCGCCTGAAGTCTGAAGCGGGGCGCTAACGCCTTCGTCCGGGCAGATTGCGCCGCGCGGACGGCGTCCGGATGAATTCCGCCAGCACGGTCTCGAACAGCGCGAGCGCGCCGGGCATTTGCCGGTAGCGCTGCTCGTAGAGCCGGTGCTGGCCGTCGCAGAAGCGCAGCGCGAAATAATCCGCGAGCAGGTTGCCTTGCGCTTCCATGTTGAAGTCGGCGAGACGCTTGCCGGCGGCCAGCCGGTACGCGTAGGACAGCCCGACGCGCAGCGCGCCGCGCCATCGGACCGGATAACCGAGCTGAAATTGCCAGACGTGCGTCATCTCGTGAATGAACCACATGCGATTGCCGAGGTCGCAGCACGAGAAATCATCCTGGCAACAGGCGCGCGGAAAATACAGTTGGCCATTGGGCGCCATTGCGGTGCGCGGCGGCTGCAGGCCGAACGGCAGATAGGCGCGGGCATGGACGCGGACCGCCGGATAGTCGATGGCGTCGCCGAACACGAGCCGCGCCATGCCGGTTTCGCCCGGCGTGAGCGGACGGCCTGGCGGTGCGCGGCGGAACAGGAGCGGCATGACGGTACGGGCGATGCGGCGAGGTCAAAGACGCATCATAAGACCTGGCCCCGGACGGCCCTTGAAAAACGCCGGACCGCCCCGATATCGCTCGGATTGCCGGCCCAGGCGGCGCGCAGTACCCCGCCCGGGCCGTCAGCATCACTTCAACACAGATAAATCAACACAGAGGACCCGGACATGGCGCAAGAAACCATGAGCTTTCAGGCAGAAGTGAAACAGCTTCTGCACCTGATGATTCATTCGCTGTACAGCAACAAGGAAATCTTCCTTCGCGAACTCATTTCCAATGCCTCCGACGCCGCCGACAAACTGCGCTTCGAGGCGATCGAGAACAGCGCGCTGTACGAGAACGATCCGGACCTGCGCATCCGCGTATCGTTCGACAAGGCCGCGCGCACCGTGACCATCGACGACAACGGCATCGGCATGAGCCGCGACGAAGCCATTTCGCATCTCGGCACGATCGCGCGCTCGGGCACCAAGGAATTCTTCTCGAAGCTCTCGGGCGACCAGCAGAAGGATGCGGCGCTGATCGGCCAGTTCGGTGTGGGTTTCTATTCAGGCTTCATCGTTGCGGACAAGATCACGGTCGAGACGCGCCGCGCCGGGCTGCCGGCGGAGCAGGGCGTGCGCTGGACCAGCGCGGGCGAGGGCGATTTCGAAGTCGAGGACATCGAGCGCGCGCAACGCGGCACCACCATCACGCTGCATCTGCGTGCTGACGAAGACGACCTGCTGTCGTCGCACAAGCTCAAGTCGATCATCCAGAAGTATTCGGATCACGTCGCGCTGCCCATCCTGATGAAGAAGGAAGAGTGGGACGCGGAAAAGAGCGAGATGGTCACGAAGGACGAAGACGAGACCGTCAACCAGGCGAGCGCGCTGTGGACGCGTCCGAAGAGCGACATCAGCGACGAGCAGTACACGCAGTTCTACCAGCACATCTCGCACGACCACGACGAGCCGCTCGCGTGGACGCACAACCGTGTCGAGGGGCGCAGCGAGTACACGCAACTGCTGTACGTGCCGAAACACGCACCGTTCGACCTGTGGAACCGTGAGCATCGCGGCGGCCTCAAGCTGTACGTGAAGCGCGTCTTCATCATGGACGATGCCGAGCAACTGCTGCCCGCGTATCTGCGTTTCGTGAAGGGCGTGGTGGATTCGGCGGACCTGCCGCTCAACGTCTCGCGTGAAATCCTGCAGGAAAGCCGCGATGTGAAGGCGATCCGCGAAGGCGTGACCAAGCGCGTGCTGTCGATGCTGGAAGACATCGCGAGCGCGTCGGCCGAAGCCACCGACGACGCCGGCAAGCAGAAGTACGCGAGCTTCTGGAGCGAGTTCGGCCAGGTGCTGAAGGAAGGCGTCGGCGAAGACTTCAGCAACCGGGAACGCATCGCGAAACTGGTGCGCTTTGCCTCGACGCACAGCGACAGCAGCGAGCAGACCGTTTCGCTCGCGGAGTATGTCGCGCGCATGAAGCCCGAGCAGACGAAGATCTACTACGTGACCGCCGACAGCTGGCAGGCCGCGAAGAACAGCCCGCACCTTGAGGTGTTCCGCAAGAAGGGAGTGGAAGTGCTGCTGCTGACGGATCGCGTCGACGAATGGATGCTGTCGTTCCTCAATGAGTTCGACGGCAAGCCGCTCGCGAGCGTCGCACGCGGCGACCTCGATCTCGGTGCGCTCAACGACGAAGAGAAGCAGCAGCAGGAGAAGGTCGGCGAGGACATGAAGCCGCTCGTCGAGAAGATGAAGGAAGCGCTGGAAGGCAAGGCGAAGGATGTGCGGCTCACGTTCCGTCTCACTGATTCGCCCACCTGCCTGGTGGCCGACGAAGGCGACATGAGCGGTTATCTGCAACGCATGCTGAAAGCCGCGGGCCAGCAGGCGCCGCAGATGCAGCCGATTCTGGAAGTGAACCCGGAGCATCCGCTCGTGAAGGCGCTCAACGCCGACAACGCCAACTTCGCGGACTGGTGCCATCTGCTCTTCGACCAGGCCATGCTGGCCGAAGGCGGCACGCTGGAAGATCCGGCGAGCTTCGTCAAGCGGACCAACGCGCTGCTGCTCGCGCGCTGAACAGTCTGAAAGCAGTGTGATGCAGGCGCCGCCGGGAAAACCGGCGGCGCCTGTTCTCATTTGCGCTTGCGCTCCTTGTTCGACTGCGCGAGCACGGACGCGGCGAGCTTTTTGGTGTCCGGCGCGTATTTGCTGCTATGGAGCACTTCGCTGGCTTTATGCTCCATCCCGGCACCGGTTTGCTTGCGCGTATGCGACTGAGCCAAGGCGGATGCGGCAAGGCTCTTGGCCGTTGCCGACGCCTTCGGGTCATGCAGTGTTTCCGACGCCAGATGCGCAACCGGTCTGGACGTTTGTTTCTTGTTTACCGACATTCTGTTTGCCTCTCAGGATGAAACCGGCGCGGCGCGCGACCGGCATTTCAGTCTCCGCTTCTGACATGCCGCGCACCATACGAATCGTCCTAAGCTGCGGTTGTGGTGGGCACGGGTGTAAGGCGGGCGTTGGCAGGCGGCCCTTATAATCGCCGCCATGTCCATGCCGACCGATCCCACCGATGCGCACTGGCGCGTCGTCCCCTGTGCCGTTCTCTCCGATGCTCAACAAGACTGGCTGACGCGCGGCGGCTCGCTGACCGCGCATCTGCGCACGCTGGGCGCCGTGACCGTCGATGTCACGCGCGAAGCCGTCAGTCTTCCCTGGCGGGACGAAGCCCGCGCGCTCGGCATCACGCCGCGTACGCCGGTGTGGCTGCGCGAAGTGGCGTTGAAGGTCGACGGCACGCCCTTCGTCGTCGCGCACAGCATCGTTCCGCTGGCGTACAGCACGGGCATATGGCAGTCGATGCGCCGCTTGCGCACGCGTCCACTCGCGGAACTGCTATACAGCGACAGCAGCGTGTCGCGTTCGGCGCTCGCAAGCCGCCGGCTGACGGCGCGTCATCCGCTCTATCGGCTGGCCTTGCGGCAATCGCACGATGTCTCACCCACGCTCGTCGCGCGCCGTTCGGTGTTCGAGCGGCACGGCGCGCCGCTGATGGTCACCGAATGCATGCTCGATACGCTATGGACCAGGCTCGCCACGCTCCACGGTCCGCATCGGCGCGAACATGCGCGGGCGTATGGGCATCTGAGTTCGCATGCGAAGCGCGTCGTGCGCGGCGAAGCGAAATGACGCTCGCCGGATTCGAGCCGATCGGCGATCACGCCACTCACACGCTGATTCTCGGCAGCTTTCCGGGCGTCGCTTCGCTGGCGGCGGCCCAGTATTACGCGCATCCGCGCAACCAGTTCTGGCGCCTGGTGGGCGCGGCGATCGGCGAGCCGCTGCACGAGCTCGCCTACGACGACCGGCTCACGCGGCTCCTGGCGCATGGCATCGGCCTGTGGGACGTGCTGGCGGCGTGCGAGCGCGAGGGCAGCCTCGACAGCGCGATCCGCCACGCGTCGCCGAATGACTTCGCCGTGCTCCACACGCGCTTTCCGGCGTTGCGCCGCGTCTGCTTCAACGGCAAGACCTCGGGCCGGTTCGCACCGGTGATCGGCGCCGCGGGCTATGCGACGCGGGTGCTGCCGTCGTCGAGTGCGGCCAATGCTATGCTCTCGTTCGACCAAAAACTGCGTCTCTGGCGCGACCTCCTCACCCATGACGACACTGATCAAACGCGCGTCCGCTGAAGCCCGCGCGTTCGGACGCAAGCAGGACTCGAAGCACGCCGGCAAGCAGAAGCAAAAGCAGAAGCGCGCCGCGCGCGAGCACGATGACGACGATCTCGCCCATGCGCCGCGCATCGAGGCCCCGCGCAAGCCGCGCTTCGCGCCGGTGACGTTCTCGGAAGAGGGCGGCGTGCGCTATCTGCACTTCGGCACGGAATGGGTGCAGGGCGCGATGCGTCTCCGTAAGCCCGATCACATCGAACTCGAATACGTGCAGCAGATGATGGCCTGGCTGCTGTTCATCGAGACGCCGGAGCGGATCGTGCAGCTCGGACTGGGCGCGGCCGCGCTGACCAAGTTCTGCTACCGCTTCCTGAAGCGTGCGAAGGTCGAGGCGGTGGAAGTGAATCCGGCGGTCGTGATCGCAGCCCGCGCGATGTTCGACCTGCCTTATGACGACGCGCGTCTCACCGTCACCGAGCGCGACGCGTGGGAGTTCGTCAACGATCGCGCGAATCACGGCACGACCGGCGCCATGCAGATCGACGTGTATGACGCCGCGGCACAGCGTCCGGTGCTCGACAGCGTGTCGTTCTATCGCGCCTGCCGCGCGTGCCTCACGCCGGCGGCGGGCGTCGTCACGGTGAACCTGTTCGGCGACCATCCGAGCTTCGTGCGCAACATGCGGCATCTGAACGAGGCGTTCGATCACCGCGTGATCGCGCTGCCGGAAGTGCACGACGGCAATCGCGTCGCGCTGGCCTTCGCGGGGCCCGCGCTCGACGTGCCGCTCAGTGCGCTCGAGGCGCGTGCGAAGCTGATCGAGGATCAGCTGGGATTGCCTACGCGCAAGTGGGTGAAGGGTCTTGCCGAAAGCGCGGGCCTCAAGCCGGGCGAAGCCTTTCGAATCTGACGCCCCAACGTGCGGCACCGTGCTGGACGTGCGTTCCAGCATGGTTACAAAGTTCTTTCGAATCAGGGGAATAGTCGGGATTCCCCTTGCTTGACCGGGTTTTAAGGGTCCATATACTCCTCCTGTTATTTCGGGGCGCTTTCAACGGCCGCCAGGCCAGTCACGTGGCGTGAAAACCGATACGACAACCGGCACGTCATCCGTCCGGACCGTAGACCAAAATCAAACAAGAGGAGAGGACCGTTCATGGCTCAAGAAGCTGCGACCGGCACTGGACAACCGCGCAACAAGCACTGGCTGTGGCTTTTGATCCTTCCGTGGATCGGTGTGGTATGGGTGCCGTTTTATAACAAGATCGAGCCCGTGTTGTGGGGCTTCCCGTATTTCTACTGGTACCAGTTGTTGTGGGTGCTGATCAGCGCGGTGATTACCGCGGTCGTCTACAAGAAGACCAAGGCGCTGCCCTCGAATCGCAAGAGCGGAGGCGCGCGATGATGAATTCCACCGCAACCTTCGTCTTCGTCCTCTTCTTCGTCGGCGTCACGATTCTCGGCTTCATCGCCGCGCACTGGCGCAAGGGCGATCTCGCCCAGCTCGACGAATGGGGTCTCGGCGGCCGTCGCTTCGGCACCATCGTCACCTGGTTCCTGCTCGGCGGCGACCTCTATACGGCCTACACCTTCGTCGCGGTTCCGGCGCTGGTGTTCGGCGCGGGCGCAACCGGCTTCTTCGCGCTGCCGTACACCATCCTCATCTATCCGTTCGCGTTCGTCGTGTTTCCGAAGCTGTGGAGCATCGCGAAGCGTCACGGCTATGTGACCGCCGCCGACTTCGTGCATGCCCGCTACAACAGCCGCATGCTGGCGCTGGCCGTCGCGCTGACCGGCATCGTCGCGACCATGCCGTACATCGCGCTGCAACTGGTCGGCATCGAAGTGGTGATCGGTGCGCTCGGCTTCTCGACCCAAGGCCTCGTCGGCGATCTGCCGCTGATCATCGCCTTCGCGATTCTTGCCGCGTACACCTACACCTCGGGTCTGCGCGCACCGGCGATGATCGCCGTGGTGAAGGACGTGCTGATCTACATCACGATCATCGCCGCGATGATCGTGATTCCGGCGCAGCTCGGCGGCTTCGGCCACATCTTCGGCATCGTGCCGCCCGAGAAGATCCTGCTGAAAGCGCCCGACGCCGCGAGCCTCAACGGCTACAGCGCCTATGCGACGCTGGCGGTGGGTTCCGCGCTCGCGCTGTTCCTGTATCCGCACTCGGTCACGGCCATCCTGTCGTCCAATTCGGGCAACACGATCCGCCGCAACATGTCGCTGCTGCCCGCTTATTCGCTGGTGCTCGGCCTGCTGGCGCTGCTCGGCTACATGGCGCTCGCTTCGGGCGTGAAGGACATGCCGGAATACGCGCCGTACTTCAAGGCCTACGGCGCGAACTTCGCCGTGCCGGCGCTGTTCCTGCACTACTTCCCGTCGTGGTTCGTGGGCGTGGCGTTCGCGGCAATCGGCATCGGCGCGCTGGTGCCGGCGGCGATCATGTCGATCGCGGCCGCCAACCTGTACACGCGCAACGTGCACCGCGAATTCGTCAATACGTCGATGACGCCGGAGCAGGAGACCAACGTCGCCAAGCTGGTGTCGCTGATCGTGAAGGTGGGCGCGGTGGTGTTCATTCTCGCGCTGCCGCTGACCTATGCGATCCAGCTGCAACTGCTCGGCGGCATCTGGATCATCCAGACGCTGCCCGCGCTGGTGCTCGGCCTCTACACGCGCGTGCTCGACCATCGCGGCCTGCTGATCGGCTGGGCGGTGGGGATCGGCGTCGGTACCTGGATGGCCGTGTCGCTGCAGCTGAAGGGCTCGATCTATCCGCTGCATCTGTTCGGCTATGTCGTGCCGGGCTACGCCGCCGTGTGGGCGCTGATCGCCAACCTGATCGTGTCGGTCGCCGTCAGCCTGCTCGTGCGCGTCCTGGGCCTCAAGCGCTCGGACGACCGCACGCGTCCGGAAGACTATCTGGACATCGTGGAAAGCTGATCCAGCCGCTTTTGCCACGCCGGGCGCTGACCCGGCGCGGCTCACGAAAAGCTGGTAAAACGCCCGTAGCAGCCGCCGGCCGCTACGGGCGTCTTGTTTGTGCGACGCGCGAGCCGGCCGGACGAACGATCATGTTCATCGACGCGAGCGAACCATGTTTTCTCCGACATCGACGTCAGTCAGACACGGCCGTCTGTCGCGTCTGTTCAGCTGGATTGCATCGCCGTACTTCCGCTATCGCCACGCCAACCTGATTCACGGCGTGCGGGTCGCACTGGCCGTGGCGATGTCGATTGCCGTGACCACCGGCATCGACGTGCCGCACGGCGTCTGGGCGACGGTCTCGGTGCTGGTGGTCGTAGGCGGCTTGCAGCACTACGGCAACATCCGCAAGAAGGCCGCCGAACGCGCGATCGGCACGATGCTCGGCGCGGCGTTCGGGCTCGTGCTGATCGCGGCGCAGGCGCTGACCGGCTCGCTGATGCTGTTCTTCGTGCTGATGTGCGCGATCGCGGGCGGCTGCGCCTACTACGCGATCGGCAAGGCGGGCTACGTCGCGCTGCTCACGGCGATCACCATGGTCATTGTCTCGGGCCACGGCGACCTGCCGTTCACGACGGGCCTGTGGCGCACGGCGAACGTGATGATCGGCGTGGTGATCGCGCTCGGCTTCTCGTTTGTGCTGCCGCAATACGCGACTTATTCATGGCGCTACCGGCTCGCCGACAATCTGCGCGAAGGCGCGAAGATCTACGGCGCACTGCTCGAAGGCGTGCCGCTGCTGCCGGAAGACATGGCGAAGCGCTTCTTTCGCATGAGCCAGCGGCTGGTGCAGTCGCGCGGCCTGCTGGAATCGGTATCGAAGGAAACGAACCTGCCGATGGCGCGGCTCGAGGAAATCCAGCGGCTGCATCGCGCGATGCTCGCGGCGCTCGAAATGCTGGTCACGTCGATGCCGGAAGTGACCTCCGTAGGCGGACATCGTTTTGCGCTCGGCTGCTCGCCGGGTGAAGTCGCCGTGCGCCGTCAGTTGCTGCAGATGGCGCGCGCGCTGCGCTTCGGCCGCGTGAGCCTGCTGCATCATGCGCTGGAGACCACGGCCGTTGAATCCACGGTGTGCGCCGAGACGCCTGGCGATCACGCCACGGAAGGCATGCACTGGCTCGCGATGCGCTTCGTCGAACAGGCGGAGCGCTTGCGGCTGCGACTCTCGGAAGTGGAACGGCAATGGAACATTGAGGGCGCTCGGCCGTTCGGCGCGTGAACCTCTCCAGGCGCATCCGCAAATAAAAAGGACCGCGCACCGGATCGGTGCCGCGGTCCTTCTTGTTCCAGGCGAGACCGGCGTTACTGCAGCGCGGCGATCAGCTTCTCGAGCTTGATGGCGTCGGCGGCGAAGGCGCGGATGCCTTCCGCGAGCTTCTCGGTGGCCATGGCGTCGTCGTTGACGGCGAAACGGAAGGTCGGCTCATCGACCGCGATTTTCTCGACGTTCTCGTTCTTGCTCGCTTCCGGAGACAGCTTGCGCTCGACGGTGTCGTTACTGTCGGCGAGTTTCTTGAGCAGGTCGGGGCTGATGGTCAGCAGATCGCAGCCGGCGAGTTCCGTGATCTGGCTCAAGGTGCGAAAGCTCGCGCCCATCACCTCGGTCTTGTAGCCGAACTTCTTGTAGTACGCGTAGATGCGGCGCACCGACTGCACGCCCGGATCGTTCGCGCCGCCGTTCTTGACTTCGTCCCATTCGGCGCCGGCCGACTTCTTGTACCAGTCGTAGATGCGGCCGACGAACGGCGAGATCAGTTGCGCGCCCGCGTCGGCGGCGGCGACGGCCTGCGCGAGCGAGAACAGCAGCGTCATGTTGCAGTGGATGCCTTCTTTCTGCAGGACTTCGGCGGCGCGGATGCCTTCCCACGTCGAGGCCAGCTTGATGAGCACGCGCTTGCGGTCGATGCCGGCATTCTCATACAGCTTGATGATCTCGCGGCCCTTGGCGATGGAGGCCTGGGTATCGAACGACAGGCGCGCATCGACTTCGGTCGAGACGCGGCCCGGGACGATCTTGAGGATTTCGGTGCCGAAGGCGACGAGCAGATTGTCGATGATCTGCGGCATCGGCTTCTTCGCGTGCTCCTTGACGGTCTTTTCGAGCAGCGGCTTGTAGTCGTCCTTCTGGACGGCCTTCAGGATCAGCGACGGATTGGTGGTCGCATCCTGCGGCTTGAATGCGATGAATTGCTGGAAATCGCCCGTGTCGGCGACGACGGTCGTGTACTGCTTGAGCTGGTCGAGAGCGGATGTCATGTCGAGTCTGAGACGCGTGGCGCCTTGTCAAAATGCGGTAACAAACCCGCGGATTGCCCATGATTGCGACGCCGCGCGGCGATTTCGATGGCGATTGCCATCGGAATCACGATCGCGCGGCGCGCCCCTGAAAACCATTCCGTCATTCTAGTCCCGCGCGCGGGAAACGCGCTGATCGCGTGCGCGTCCGGTTCGACCGGGCGCGGGCTTTAGCGTTCCGTCTTGTTCCTTGCGCATGTCCCGTGCCGGTGCGCGGCATGTGCCAATTAGCGGACGAAAGCGGCGGACGAATCACGCGCGCCGGGCATTGAGCACCAGATGCGTCGCCAGGCCCGCCATCAGCCCCCAGAACGCCGGTCCGATCGACAGCAGTGTGAGTCCTGACGCCGTCGTCATGAACGTGACGAGCGCCGGTTCTCGCTGCCGCGGATCCTGCATCGCGTTCGTGAGACCGCTCATGATCGAGCCGAAGAGCGCCAGCGCGGCCACCGAAACGACCAGCGCCTTCGGAAACGACGCGAACAGCGCGGCGATGGTCGCACCGAACACGCCGGCGACGAGATAGAACACGCCGCACCACACCGCCGCCGTATAGCGCCGGTTGTGGTCCTCGTGGGCTTCGCGGCCGGTGCAGATGGCGGCAGTAATCGCGGCGAGATTCACGCCGTGCGAGCCGAACGGCGCGAGCAGCAGCGAAGCGAAGCCGGTGGCCGAGATGAGCGGGGCGGACGGCGTGGTGTAGCCGTCGGCGCGCAGGACCGCGATGCCGGGCACGTTCTGCGAGGCCATCGCGACGACGAACAGCGGGATGCCGATGCTGATCGCAGCCGACACGGAAAACGCGGGCATCGTGAAGACGGGATGCGCGAGCGCGACGTGAAAGCGCGAGAAATCGAGCAGCCCGAGCGCGCCTGCCATGGCGATGCCCGCGGCGAGCGTCGCGGGAATCGCATAGCGCGGCGCGAGGCGCTTGCCGGCGAGATAGGTGAAGAACATGACGAGCACGAGCGGCGTCTGCGCCTGCGCGGCGTGAAAGATCTCGATGCCGATTTCGAACAGGATGCCCGCCAGCAGTGCCGCCGCGATGCCGCCGGGAATGCGCTTCATCAGCGTGTCGAACCAGCCGGTCAGGCCGACGGCGGTCAGCAGCGCCGCGCACACGACGAACGCGCCGATCGCTTCCGCGTACGGGACGTTCGGCAGCGAGGAGACGAGCAGCGCGGCGCCCGGCGTGGACCAGGCGATGACGATCGGCGCGCGGTAACGCAGCGACAGTCCGATGGTGCATACCGCCATGCCAATGGACAGCGCCCAGATCCACGACGAGATCTGCGCATCGCTGAGATGCGCGGCCTGGCCGGCCTGGAACATCAGCACGAGCGAACTGGTGTAGCCCGTCATCATCGCAACGAAGCCGGCGACGACAGTGGACAGGGACGAGTCGAACAACGGGCGCAGCGCGACGGGCGCCGCAGACGGGACTTTCATGGTGGTTCTGCTTCTTGGCTTGTATGGATTTATTTCGACAGCGCGCGCATCGCGCTTTCGAGGCCGGACATCGTGAGGCCATACATGCGGTTGCCGAGGATCTGGCGGATCGCACCGATCGACTGGCGGTATTCCCACAGACGCTCCGGCTCCGGGTTGAGCCATGCGTGATGCGGGAACTGGTCGGCGAGCCTGCGCAGCCACACGGCGCCCGCTTCGGCGTTGTTGTATTCGACCGAGCCGCCCGGCTGCAGCACCTCGTACGGGCTCATGGTGGCATCGCCGACGAAGATCAGCTTGTAGTCCGGCGTGAACTTGTGCATGACGTCGAGCGTCGGCGTGCGTTCCTGATGACGGCGCCGGTTGTGCTTCCACAGATAGTCGTACACGCAGTTGTGGAAGTAATAGAACTCGAGATGCTTGAACTCGGCCTTGGCGGCGGAGAACAGCTCCTCGACGCGCTTGATGTGGTCGTCCATCGAGCCGCCGACATCGAGCAGCATCAGCACCTTCACGTTGTTGTGGCGCTCGGGCACCATCTTGATGTCGAGCCAGCCGGCGTTGGCGGCGGTGCTGCGGATGGTGTCGGGGAGATCCAGTTCTTCGGCCGCGCCTTCGCGCGCGAAGCGCCGCAGCCGCCGCAGCGCGACCTTGATGTTGCGCGTGCCGATCTCGACCTGGTCGTCGTAGTCCTGATAGGCGCGCTGGTCCCACACCTTCACCGCAGTGCGGTTCCCCGACGATTCCCCGCCGATGCGGATGCCTTCCGGGTTGTAGCCGCCATGTCCGAACGGCGACGTGCCGCCGGTGCCGATCCACTTGCTGCCGCCTTCGTGACGTTCCTTCTGTTCGTCGAGCAGCGCCTTGAGGCGCTCCATCAGCTTGTCGAGACCGCCGAGCGCCTCGATGCGCTTCTTTTCCTCGGCGGTGAACTCGCGATCGAGACGCTTCTTGAGCCAGTCGAGCGGAATGTCGAAGGCTTCGTCGGGCAGTTGCGCGAGCCCGTGGAAGTAGGCGCCGAACGCGCGATCGAACTTGTCGAAGTACTTTTCGTCCTTCACGAGCGTCATGCGCGCGAGGAAGTAGAACTCGTCGAGCGACGGCGCGATCACCTGCGCCTTCAGCGCTTCGAGCAGCGTCAGGTATTCCTTCACCGAGACGGGCAGCTTCGCGTCGCGCAGCGAGTAGAAGAAGTCGATCAGCATGGCGCGCTCACCATCGGCTCAACGATGATTGCGGTTCATGAACAGGAGCCGCTCGAACAGCGCGACATCCTGCTCGTTCTTGAGCAAGGCGCCGTGCAGCGGCGGCACGATCTGCTTGTCGTCGGCCGAGCGCAGCGCCTCGGGCGCGATGTCTTCGGCGAGCAGGAGACGCAGCCAGTCGAGCAGTTCGGACGTGGACGGCTTCTTCTTCAAGCCGGACACCTGGCGCAGTTCGAAGAAGCTCTGCATCGCCGCGGCGAGCAGGTCCTGGCGGATGTTCGGAAAGTGCACCTCGACGATGGCCTTCATCGTTTCGGCATCGGGGAAGCGGATGTAGTGGAAGAAGCAGCGGCGCAGGAACGCGTCGGGCAGTTCCTTCTCGTTGTTCGACGTGATGATGACGAGCGGGCGCTGCTTTGCCTTGATCAGTTCGCGCGTCTCGTAGACGTAGAACTCCATGCGGTCGAGTTCGCGCAGCAGATCGTTCGGGAATTCGATGTCGGCCTTGTCGATTTCATCGATCAGCAACACGCTCGGCTGGTCCGACTCGAAGGCCTGCCACAGCACGCCCTTGACGATGTAGTTGCGGATGTCCTTCACGCGTTCGTCGCCGAGCTGCGAGTCGCGCAGCCGCGAGACGGCGTCGTATTCGTACAGACCTTGCTGGGCCTTCGTCGTGGACTTGATGTGCCATTGCAGGAGCGGCATGCCGAGCGCGCCGGCCACTTCCTCGGCAAGCATGGTCTTGCCGGTGCCGGGTTCGCCCTTGATCAGCAGCGGCCGTTGCAGCGTCATCGCGGCGTTTACCGCGAGCTTGAGATCGTCGGTTGCGACGTACTGCGATGAGCCCTCGAAACGCATGACGAAGATCCGGTCAGAGAAAAAAATCCCAGTATAAGTCAGAAGCCCTTTCGGCATCGGGGGCCGCCGGGTATCGTGTGAGCCGCTTCACGCGCAGCTTCGGCGCTTCGTCGCGGTGGGGCGGGAGCGAGCGCGCAGGCGGGCTCGTTGCTTGTACAGGGACGAATTGTCGCAGCGAAGCGCAGTCCTTTTCAGGCGATTCCCCTTGCCAGCAAGGCTGCGAGAGGGTGCGCGTGTGGACGGAGGGTAGGTCGCGCGGTACAATTAGCGCGATTTTTTTGGCCTGCGTGGCGCCAGACCCTGCAGCAGCAAACAGTCCCGAGAAGGTTGTATGCGCTCGGCGCGGGCCGCGGCCTTGTGAGCGCCGGATTTCCCCTCAAGCCAGGTTAGAAGAGCTATGAACAATTTTGTCGGCAAATGTGCCGTGATTGCAGCGCTGTCCGGTCTCGCCGGCTTCGCGACCCAGGCGTCGGCCGACGTCGTCGGTAACGCGAAGGCCGCAGAGGGCAAGGTTGCGATGTGCATCGGCTGCCACGGCATCCCCGGCTATCGCACCGCGTATCCCGAAGTCTACGAAGTGCCGATGCTGGGCGGCCAGAACGCGCAGTACATTGCCAACGCGCTGCATGCCTACAAGAAGGGCGACCGTCATTTCGACACGATGCGCGCCATCGCGACCACGCTGTCGGATCAGGATATCGCCGATATCGCCGCGTACTACGCCGCGCAGACTCCCCAATCAAAGAACAATCCCGACAAGTAATCCGCGCGTGACACCGCAAAGCGACAACGGGAAGGAGAATTCATGAAGCCCTCGAAGGCACTTCGCAGCATCAAGGCAGCATGCGCGGCGGCGCTGATCGGCATGACGGCGTTCGGCACGGCGCACGCGGCCGACATCAGCAACGGCAAGGCGCTGTCCGACAGCCACAACTGCGCGGCCTGCCACGGCCCCGGTCTCAACAAGCCGGTGAGCGGAGAGTATCCGCGTCTCGCGGGCCAGCACGCCACGTATATCTACTGGGCGCTGCGTCAGTATCAGATCGGCGGCAACAATCCGAACTTCGGCCGCAACAACGCCATCATGTCGGCGCAGGTGCAGAGCCTTTCGCCGAGCGATCTGAAGGATCTCGCGGCTTACATCGAGTCCCTCGACGGCAATCTCGTGCTGAAGAAGTAAGGGCCGAAGCCCTGGCAGTTCGATCGACACCCCGCGCATGCGGGGTGTTTCATTTGGTGCGGCTGCGTTGCCGGATCACGTGTCAGTCGCGCGAGGCGCGCCGTTCGATCAGCGCGAGATAGGCGTCGGTATCGGGCGGCGTGTTCGAGCGCTGCGCTTCCCAGATGACCTGGCCGAGACACTCCATGATCGCGTGCTGCGCGTCGTGCGGCGAACCGAGGCGCGCGACCAGTTTGTCGTGTGCGCGCCGGATGCCCGGCGGCTGGTCGATGGACAACTGTTCGCTGATGGCGAGGTGCATCGACAGATGCAGGAACGGATTGGTCTGGCCGCGATCAGGCGAATAATCGGCTTCGCGCGTTTCGGGGTGGGCCAGTGCGTCCTGATATTCCGGATGCTCGCTGATCCAGTCGGCGGCCATGCTTTCGAGCGGCGTCAGAATCTCGCCGGCGCGCTCCTTGCGCCAGGCGTCGGTGAAGAACTGGCGAACTTCGTCGCGGCTGGGATTGAACATAAGGTGTTGATTCGATTGCGGGATTGCGGGTTTTCGTAGCCCGGTATTGTACGCCCGCATGGCTTTTCGCCGCTCAAACCCGGCTTACTCCACCGGCGCGGGCGTCTTCGGCCGGTACTCGCACAGCGGCTCGATCACGCAATGCCAGCACTCGGGCACGCGCGCCTTGCAGACATAGCGGCCGTGCAGGATCAGCCAGTGATGCGCGTCGTGCAGGAATTCCTTCGGCGTGAACTTTTCGAGCGCGCTTTCCACTGCGCGCACGTCCTTGCCGGGCGCAAGACCGGTGCGATTGGCGACGCGGAAGATATGGGTATCGACGGCGATGGTCGGTTGCCCGAACGCGACGTTCAGCACGACATTGGCCGTCTTTCTGCCGACGCCCGGCAGCGCTTCGAGCGCCTCGCGGTTGTCGGGCACCTCGCCGCCGTATTGGTCGATCAGAATGCGGCACGTCGCGATCACGTTCTTCGCCTTGGTGCGATAAAGCCCGATCGTGCGGATATGCTCGGTCACGCCTTCCTCGCCGAGCGCCAGCACGGCCGCCGGCGTGTTCGCGAGCGGAAACATCTTGCGCATCGCCTTGTTGACGGAGACATCGGTGGCCTGCGCGGAGAGCATCACGGCGATCAGCAGCTCGAAGGGCGTCGTGTATTCCAGTTCGGTGACCGGATGCGGGTTCAGGCTCCGCAGCGTTTCGAAGATCGCGTGGCGTTTCCTGGCGTTCATGGGTCGAGGTCCGTGTTCACGCGGGTTTATCGGGATCCTGCGGCGCGGGGTTGTCTTCTTTCAGGCCGAGACGGCGGCGGCGCGCGTCGGCTGCGTCGATCTGCGCCTGCACCGCGGGGCTCACGTGCTCCGTATTCTTCGGTCCCGCGCCCAGCTTCGCCATCTCTTCCTTCTTCTTGCGCGCGCGGTCCAGCGCGGCCTGGATGATCGCGCGTTTCTTCGCTTCGGGATCGTCTGCCGGGGCGGGCTGCGCGAGCGACGGAGATTGTGGCGCGGAGGTCGCCGCGCTTGTCTCCGCCGCCTGCGCGGTGCGCGATGCCTGGCGCGCGTTCGCCTTCGCTTCGGCGGCCGCGCGCTCGCGCTCGAGACGCGCCGTGCGGCGGTCGTGACGCGTGCGGGCGGCGTTGGCTTCGGGCTGACTCCAGGCATCCCATCCGGTGCGCGTGCCGGTGACGGGAATCATCGCGATGCAATCCACCGGGCAGGGCGGCACGCACAGGTCGCAGCCCGTACACAGTTCCGTGATGACCGTATGCATCTGTTTCGCCGCGCCGACGATGGCATCGACCGGACAGGCCTGCATGCACAACGTGCAGCCGATGCACACGCTTTCGTCGATGACGGCCACCGGCCGCGGCCGTTCGATGCCATGCGTCGTGTCGAGCGGGATCACCGGCTTGCCGAGCAGCGCCGCAATGCGCGCGATGCCTTCGGCGCCGCCCGGCGGGCACTGATTATGGTTGGCCTCGCCGGCGGCGATGGCTTCAGCATAAGGCCGGCACGCCGGGTAGCCGCACTTGGTGCATTGTGTCTGCGGCAGCAGGTCTTCGATGCGCTCGGCGAGCGTCCTGGAAACGGTTGCGGTCACGGGGAAGTGCTTTGATGCCGGGAAATTGACGCAGCGTGGATGCGGGCGTTGCCGCGTTGGCCGGACGCTTCGAAGGCGCCGGAAGCGCTGCGGGTTCGAAGCAGCTCGCACACTGCCTGGTCCAGGCCTGTTGCATGTGGGGCAGGTCACGCGTTCCGTCAGCGGGCGCGTGCCCGGTTTTGTCCGTCATTATCGCCGAAGTCGGCAGGGGCGTGACGGCCAGCTTTCAATCCCAATTGCCAACGTTCTTCGATATGCGCATAATCAAATCGCTTTCGTTGGACTGCAGGACGGTGTTCCCCAATCACCTTGGCGCGCCCGTTCACGTCATGTCTCCCGTCCCGGGCTGCGTGGCGCTCATCCGGCAACGCGGCTCTCGAATCATGCCACCATGAATCAGCCGAAAATCAAAAGAGATCCTGAAGGCACCCGGCGTCGTATCCTGCTTGCCGCCGCGGAGGAGTTTGCAGCCGGTGGCCTGTTCGGCGCCCGCGTCGACCAGATCGCGCGCCGGGCCGAAACCAATGAACGCATGCTCTATTACTACTTCGGCAGCAAGGAGCAGTTGTTCACGGCGGTACTGGAGCATGCGCTGTCCGCGCTCGTCGAAGCCGAGCGCACGCTCGAACTGGATGGCGTCGCGCCCATCGAAGCCATGACGCGTCTCGCGCATTTCGTCTGGGATTACTACCGCGATCATCCGGAACTGCTGCGTCTCATCAACAACGAGAACCTGCATGAGGCGCGCTACATCAAGGGATCGAACCGGATCCGCGAGTTGATCTCGCCCATCGTCACAACGCTGACCGCCATTCTCGAGCGCGGCCAGAAAGCCGGCTTGTTCCGCAATGACGTCGAACCGCTCAGGTTCTACGTCACGCTCTCGGGTCTCGGTTATTACATCGTGTCAAACCGCTTCACGCTGGAAGCGACCTTCGGGCTCGACTTCAACGAAGCCCATCAGCGCGAGCAGATCGTGCGCATGAATACCGAACTGTTATTGGCCTATCTGACGCGGCGCTGAAGGCCGTGTGGGTCGCAGAAAACAAAACGTCGCGCCTGGAAGCAGGCGCGACGTTTTTGTTGATGCTGCGCTGAAAGCGGACCTCAGGCGGGCACGGCCTCGCTCTTCGGCTGCTTGTCGTGTTCGAGGATGAACTCGCGCAGTTGCGGATACACCATCGTGCGCCAGCGGCGGCCCGAGAAGATGCCATAGTGGCCGGCCTTCTCTGCCGTGAAGTGGCGCTTGTTCTTCGCAGGCAGGCCGGTGCACAGGTCATGCGCGGCGCGCGTCTGGCCGCTGCCGGAGATGTCGTCCAGCTCGCCTTCGATCGTGAACAGCGCCGTGTGCTTGATGTCCTGCGGACGCACCATCTCGCCATTCACTTCCCACGTGCCTTCCGCGAGCCGGAACTCCTGGAACACGATGCGGATGGTCTCGAGGTAATACTCGGCGGCCATGTCCAGCACGGCGTTGTATTCATCGTAGAAGCGGCGATGTTGCTCGGCGTCGTCGTCGTCGCCGCGCAGCAGGTTCTGATAGAAGTCCCAATGCGCGGTCAGATGGCGCTCCGGATTCATCGCGACGAAGCCCGCGTGCTGCAGGAAGCCCGGATAGACCTTGCGGCCGACGCCCGGATAGTTCGCCGGCACCGTGTAGATGACGTTGTTCTCGAACCATTCGTAGGAATGCTCGTTCGCCAGCGAGTTGACCGATGTGGGGCTGCGGCGCGCGTCGATCGGGCCGCCCATCATGGTCATCGTGCGCGGCGTGTCTTCGCCGCGGCTCGCCATCAGCGAAATGGCGGCGAGCACGGGCACGGTCGGCTGGCACACCGAGATCACGTGCAGGTCCTTCGCGCCGATGTGACGGATGAACTCCTGGATGTACTCGACGTAGTCGTCCAGATGGAACGGACCGTTTTCGATCGGCACCATGCGGGCGTCGAGCCAGTCGGTGATGTAGACCTTGTGATCCTGCAGAAGGGTTTTCACCGTGTCGCGCAGCAACGTGGAGTGATGGCCGGACAGCGGCGCGCATACCAGCACGATGGGTTCGTTCTTCAGCTTGGTGACGGTGGCGCTGTCATCGGCGAAGCGCTTGAAGCGGAGCAGCCGGCAGAACGGTTTCTCGATCACCGTCTGCTCGACGATAGGAATGTTGTGACCGTCCTTGACGATCTGATGCAGTTCGAACTCCGGCTTTTCGTAATCCTTGCCCAGCCGGTAGAGCAGCTCGTAGGCCGCGGCGAAGCGCGTGGAGCCGGGCACGTAGGCGAGGGGGCTGGCCGGGTTGACGAAGGACTTCGATGCGGCCTGAGCCCATGCTGTGAGGGGAGACAGCACCGCTCGCTGGAATTCGTGGATTTGATAGAGCATGGTTGCCCCGGTAACTCCGGTCGGAACCGGTACCCCGTTGATGTCTGCGACCCGAAAAAAGACGGCCCGGCGACGACGTTCAACGGTACTGGATGATCCCCGGCTGCGCGGCGGGCTGACGCCGCACGGCCGAGGCACTGTCTTTCTGCGATCACTGCCGCTTCACAGGAAGCGGTGCTCTTTGAACACAAACGAAACTTGACGACCGCAGCTTCTTCGATCTTGAGTGCAAGATTTTCCGGGTAATGTGCGTTCGATTCAATTGGTCGGTCGAAACTGCCGGCTTTTACACAACACTTCAGATGCTACTTAAAACAGGATACTTTTTGTGCGTTGCACCAATATTACCGTCCGAGCATTATTCCCGCCAGCAAAAACAAGCATTTAGGACTGTCCCGAGGCTGCATCGATCTCCGCCTGCGCCGCGTCTTCCGCGTGCCCTTCGGTGCCGGAGGGCTGGCCGGTCGCCTTCGCCATCTCTTCTTCGTGACGCATCAGGTTCATCCCGGTGTGCACCAGCGCCACGTGCGTGAAGGCTTGCGGGAAATTCCCCACCATGCGCTTCGCCACCGTGTCGTACTCCTCTGCCAGCAGGCCGACATCGTTCGCCAGGCCCACGAGCCGCTCGAACATCGCGTGCGCCTCGTCGATCCGGCCCTGCAACGCCAGGTTGTCCACCAGCCAGAAACTGCAAGCCAGAAATGTGCCTTCCCCCGGCGGCAAGCCATCCTCGACTTCGGTCGTGTGATAGCGCTTGACGAGACCATCGTGCGTCAGAGTGGTCTCGATCGCATGTACGGTGCCGATTACTCGCGGATCTTTTGGCGGCAGGAAACCCAGCAACGGGATCAGCAGCAGGTTCGCATCGAGCGCTTCGCTGCCGTAGGCCTGCGTGAACGAGTTGAGCTTCGGGTTCCAGCTCTTCTTCAGCACCTCGGTGCGGATGCGCGAGCGCATGTCGCGCCAGTGGTCGATCGGGCCCGGCAGTTCGAAGGTCTCCGCCGACTTGATCGCGCGATCGTACGCTACCCACGCCATCACCTTCGAAAAGGTGAAGTGCTGTCGGCCGCCGCGCACTTCCCAGATGCCTTCGTCGGGTTCCTGCCAGACGGTGTCGAGATGCTGGAGCATCGCGCACTGGATCGACCAGGCGGTTTCGTCGCTCTGCAGGCCGCCCACGCGCGCAAGGTGCAGCGCGTTCATCACTTCGCCGTAGACATCGAGCTGCAACTGGTTGACCGCCCCGTTGCCGATGCGCACCGGCGCCGCGCCCTCGTAGCCCGGCAGCCAGGGGACCTCCCATTCGGGCAGGCGGCGCTCGCCCGCGATGCCGTACATGATCTGGATCTGCGCCGGCGAGCCGGCCATCACGCGGCCCAGCCAGGCGCGCCAGGCGCGGGCTTCGTCGTAGTAGCCGCCGCGCATCATCGCGAGCAGGGTGATGGTCGCGTCGCGCAACCAGCAGTAGCGATAGTCCCAGTTGCGCGTGCCGCCCAGCTGTTCCGGCAGCGAGGTCGTCGGCGCGGCGACGATGCCGCCCGTCGGCTCGTAGGCCAGCGCCTTGAGCGTGATGAGCGAGCGGCGGATGGCCGGCGCGAACCGGCCGGTGAGTTCGCTCTGGCTGGACCATTCGCTCCAGTGGTTTTCGGTGCGGGCGAGCTGGGTGTGAGGATCGTGTGCGGGCGGCAGGCGCAAATGCGATTGCGAATAGCACAGCGAGAAAGGCACGCGTTCGCCCGGGCTGATATCGAAGCAGGCGGTCGTGCGCATGTTCTCGCCGACGAGATCCACCGGCGTGCGCAGCACGGCGAGATCCGGACCGGCGATCGCGCGGATGCCGCTGTCGTCGGGAAGACGGCTGACCCATGGCACGGCCGAGCCATAGTCGAAGCGCAACACCAGCTCCATCTTCATGCGCACCGTGCCGCGTCGTCCGACGACGATGCGCACGAGTTCCGAATGGCCATTGCGCAAGGGCATGAAGTCGATGATCGTCACCGCGCCCTGGGGCGTCTCGAAGTCGGTTTCGAGCACGAGCGTGTCGCCGCGATAGCGCCGCGTGATGACGGGCGTTTCCCCATCGGGCATCTCGGGGGCGAGCAGCCAGCGGCCATGCTCGGGCGTGCCGAGCAGCGCGGCGAAACAGGCGGCGGAGTCGAAGCGCGGCCAGCAGAGCCAGTCGACCGAACCGTTGCGGGAAATCAGGGCGGCCGTGTGGCCGTCGCCGACCATGGCGTAGTCTTCAATCAAAGCGGGCATAAGCGAACATCTTCCTGCTTGCGGCGTGCGTTATGCGTCGACACGCGCCGTGGGTTGAGCAAAGGATCCGGGACGCTGCGCACATCCTGGGCGAAGCGCGGCGCCATCGGACGAAGGGTTCTGGATCGCGCCGCGTGCATGCCTTCTGGCCGCATTCTGCCGCAATCGTTCGATATGGGCAGGGAATCGCGCCATCTGGCAGCACATCGCACCACCTCGGGCATGCGACTGCATGCCACGGCGGTATGGCGGAAAAAGACGGATCTTGCGTCGTTCCAGCCATTGATCCGCCATTCGGCTGATGTTTAGAATGAAGCTTCGTGAAAGGTAGTAGCGCTAATTCAGAGGCGCGGCGCGTCAGCCTGCTTTCACCGGTCTTTCTGTTTTGTTTCATCCGTCCTGCTTGGTCGTCCTGTTTGGTCGTCCTGCTCATTGTCGCCACGCCTGCGCAGTGGGCCCCGCCTTCAACGTAGCGTTTTCGAGGAACGGAATTCCATGCTCTATCCGTCGAAAGCCGATTGCATCGCCATCCTTTCCGCCGCCAGCGACATGCCGGACACGCAAGCGCTGCTCACGCTCGATCATCGGCATCTGGGCCTGTCGCGTAACGCCATGGAAACCGCCGCCGCCTTTCTCACCGAGCGCGGCTGCTTCAGCCGCTACACCTTCGGCGTGAGCGGTGTGGCGGTGGGTGCGCTGTCGCTGCAAGGGCGGCTGCGGCTGGACCGGCTCGCCAACGGCTGAGCCGCTGTTCCCGGCACGTTTGCGCCGGGCTTTTCCCACTGCGAACACCTCTGACGCGGATGCGCGGCGCGAGCCGTGCATTCGCGTTCGCGCGTCCGTCGCAGGGGGAAAGGCGTGCGCGCCGCGGTGCTCAGAAATGCATCGAGCCCATGCCGAACAGGCCGATCAGCCCGATGACGATCAGATAAATCGCGACAATGAAATTCAGCAGTCGCGGCATGATGAGAATCAGGATCCCGGCGATCAGCGAAACCAGCGGTCCCAGTGCGAGATGAACGGTCATGGCGGCAACTCCTGTTGTTGGTTCGAATCGGTTGGCCCGTCGTGCGTGGTGTATCTTGGACTCGACACTGTCTTCATGAAGTCCCGAACCCGTCATGCGCCTTGCGTGCCTTCGGCGAGCTTTGGAGCAGAACTTGCTCCCGCACGTCGTCGGCCACGCGAGGCCCGCGCAGGCGACGGTCGCGCATCGCCCCTGAACAACACGCAGCAAAAAGACGATGAGGAGGTTTCATGCATTCGAGCCCATTCGGCGGCGTCACCACGTTCCCCCGCACCTTGCAAGACGCGCGCCGGACGCGCCGGAAGCCGGTGGCCTGGGTGCGCGGGATCGCGCTGATGCTGTCGCTGGCGGCAGCGCAGAGCTTCGCGCAAACGTCCGCCGCGCCGGCCTCGACGAGCAGTGCGGCGGACGGCGCGGCGGGCAATGCGGCCGGCTCGCAGGTCTTCGATCTGCTCATCGGCACCTATACGGCCGGCGGCAAGAGCGAGGGCATCTACGTCTACCGTTTCGACACGGCCAACGGCGAGCTGTCGCGCATTGCGTCGGCGCAGACGGTAAATCCGTCGTATCTCGTCGTGAGCCGCGACCGGAATTACGTGTACGCCGTGAACGAATTGCCCGGCGACAACGGCCCCGCCTCGCAGCGCGGCGGCATCAGCGCGTTTCGCTTCGATCGCGCGAGCGGACAGTTGAGCTTTCTCAACCGGGTCTCGTCGGAAGGCAACGATCCCTGCTATCTCGCGATCTCGCCCGACGGCAAGTATCTGCTGACCGCCAACTACTCGGTCGCGTCGAATCCGGGCGGCAGCTTCGCGGTGTTCCCGCTGGCCGCCGACGGCCGCGTCGGCACGTCCGTCCTGACCGTGCATCACGAGGGCGCCGGTCCGGTGAAGGGTCGTCAGGACAACTCGCACGTCCACTCGACGGTGTTCTCGCCTGACGGCAGATATCTGTTCGCGCAGGATCTGGGCGTCGACAAGGTGTTTTCCTACCGCTACACGCCGGACCCGGCCGCGAGCAGCCGCGGCCTGTTCGGCCCGACCGAGGCGCGCTACACGCCGATCAAGCCAGGCTCCGGCCCGCGCCATCTGGTGTTCGACGCCAGCGGCCGGCACGGCTATCTGACGACGGAGCTGAGCGCGTCCGTGCTGGTGTTCGATTACCGCGACGGCAAGCTCACGCAGACGCAAAGCGTGCCGATGTTCGCGTCGGGCTTCCGGGGCAAGATTGGCGGCGGGGCGCTGCATCTCTCGCCGGACGGACGCTTCCTGTACGCGACCAACCGCGGCGACGCGAACGAACTGGTCGCATTCTCGGTCGATCCGTCGAACGGCCAGCTGAAGCTGCTGCACCGTTATCCGACGCTCGGCAAGACGCCGCGCGAATTCGCGATCGATCCGACCGGGCGCTGGCTCGTCGTCGGCAATCAGGAAAGCGACAGCGTCTACTTTTACCGGCGCGATCCGCAGACGGGCGAGCTTGCATCGGATCCGAAGCAACTGTCGATCGGCTCACCGGTCGATTTCAAGTTCGTTTCGCCTTCCTGAACGCGGGTGGTCAACGGGCCGCCGTTGCTACGACGATGAAGCGAAGCCTCCTCATGCTGTTCACGGCGCTTGCGCTGAGCGCGCCGCTCGGGGCGCATGCGGCCGATGGCCAGTGCGACTACCAGCGCGACTGGATGGCGTCGGCGTGCGAGCGGGTGACGCGCGTCGCGCGCGACGGCACCTGGGATCTCTACGTGACGGGCTATGGCTGGCACATCGACGGCTTCGACAACCGCAAGGAACTGAATCCGTGGTCGTACGGCGGCGGCCTGGGCAAGCACTGGACCGGCGCCGACGGCAACGAGGACATCCTGTTCGCCTTCGCGTTCTCGGATTCGCATCACAACGTCGAGCCTATCGGCGGTTACGCGCGCCAGTGGTACACGAAGCCGGTGCTGGGCGGTCTGCAGGCGGGCGGGGGATTCTTCGTCGGCGTGACGGCGCGCAGCGACGTGGCGCACTACGCGCCACTGCCGCTCGCCTTGCCGGTGGGTTCGGTGCGTTACCGGCGCGCGTCCGTCATGGCGACGATCATCCCGCGCATCCCGGGCCTCAACGACGGCGACGTCGCGTTCTTCTGGGGACGCTACGAGTTCTAGTACGATGCGACGCACCGCCGTTCTTCGGCTCTTATGCAGCGAAAGCCTCGGTTGATGCAGACGCAAGGCAACAGCAGGGAAAGCACTTTGAATACGACCAGACCGATCGAAGCGCGCGAACGCGCGACGGACTCTCACCACCCCGGCGATAAACGCGACGCCTCGGCGCCGCCGGGTTTCATCACGGCATTTCGCTTTACCGGCGGCCAGGCGCTGCGGCTGACCTGGGACGAGGCGCGTGCGTCGATCGTCGGCGAGAACATGACGTGGCTGCATCTGTCCGCCAACGACGACACGGTCGAAGGCTGGCTCGAAGGCGTCGCGTCGATGCCGGATGTGGCGCGGGAATTCCTGAACGGCGAGGACAAGCGTCCGCGCGTGCATATCGGCACGAACTTCATGTATGGGGTCGTGGCGGATCTCGAACTCGTCGCGAAGACGGCCAATGCAGCCGCGCCCGACGCGCGCGAAGCGAACCGCGCGACCGGCGCGCTGCGTTTCTATGTCGACCGGCACCGGATGATCACGGTGCGCGCGCGGCCGCTGCAATCCACCGACCGCCTGCGTCACGCGCTGCTCGAAGGCACGACCTTCCGCGATCCGGTGGATCTCTTCGCGGGCCTGATTCGCGCGCTGAACGACACCTTCGCGGATCGCATCGACGAACTCGGCGACTGTCTCGACGATGTCGAGGAAACCGTGCTCGAAGGCGGGCATTCACGCTGCCGCGCGCTGCTGGGCGATGTACGGCGCCGCATCGTGGAGGTGAAGCGCTTCATCGATCCGGAGCGCAATGCGCTGACCCAGCTCGTGCTGCGCCGGCTCGAATGGGCCGAGCCGCGTTCGATGGAAGCGCTGGTGCAGGCAATCCAGGTGCTCAATGGTCTCGGCGGCGGTCTCGAAGGACTTTACGAGCGCGCCAAGCTGCTGCAGGACGAGATCGCGGCGGCGCTCTCCGAGGACATCAACCGCAAGCTGCTGTGGCTGGCGATCATGTCGGCCTTGCTGTTGCCGGCGACGCTCGTGACCGGCATCTTCGGCATGAACGTGGCGGGGCTGCCGGGCACGAAGGACCCGGCGTCGTTCTGGGTGGTCGTGGGCGTGATGACGGCGTGCGCCGCCGTCACGATCTTCCTGCTGCGCCGCCTGCGGCTCTGGTGAGGTCCGGGCCTGCGCCCGGACGCCGGCCTTACTCGCCCGGTCCGGGCGGCGCGAGCACTTCGCGGTTGCCGTTGCTGCCCATCGGCGAGACCAGGCCGGCGCTTTCCATCTGCTCGACCAGCCGCGCCGCGCGGTTATAGCCGATGCGCAACTGCCGCTGCACCGACGAGATCGACGCGCGCCGCGTCCGCACGACGAAAGCCACGGCTTCGTCGTAGAGCGGATCGGCTTCGGCGTCCGGCGTGTCGCCGAACAGGTCCTGGGTGCCGCCTTCCGCTGTCGGACCCGACAGGATGCCTTCCTCGTATTCCGGCTCGCCGAACTGCTTCAGATGCTCGACCACGCGATGCACCTCGTCGTCGGCGACGAACGCGCCGTGCACGCGCTGCGGATAGCCGGTGCCGGGCGGCAGGAACAGCATGTCGCCGGCGCCCAGCAGCGATTCCGCGCCCATCTGGTCGAGAATCGTGCGCGAATCGATCTTCGATGACACCTGGAACGCCACGCGCGTCGGGATGTTTGCCTTGATGAGGCCGGTGATGACGTCGACGGACGGACGCTGGGTGGCGAGAATCAGGTGGATGCCGGCCGCGCGCGCCTTCTGCGCGAGCCGCGCGATCAGCTGCTCGATCTGCTTGCCGGCGACCATCATCAGGTCGGCCAGTTCGTCGATGATGACGACGATGAGCGGCAGCGTCGAGAGCGGCTCGGGCGCGTCGGGCGTGAGCGAGAACGGGTTCGAGAGCTTCTTGCCGGCAGCTTCGGTGTTGCGGATCTTCTGGTTGAAGCCCTGCAAATTGCGCACGCCGACCGCCGACATCAGGCGATAGCGCTTCTCCATCTCGCCGACACACCAGTTGAGCGCGTTCGACGCGAGCTTCATGTCGGTCACGACAGGCGCGAGCAGATGCGGAATGCCTTCGTAGACCGAGAGCTCGAGCATCTTCGGGTCGATCATGATGAGGCGCACGTCCTCGGGCTTCGCCTTGTAGAGCAGCGAGAGGATCATCGCGTTGACCGCGACCGACTTGCCCGAGCCGGTCGTGCCCGCGACCAGCATGTGCGGCGCCTTCGCGAGATCCGTGACCACCGGATTGCCGACGATGTCCTTGCCCATCGCGATGGTCAGGTTCGACTTCGACGTGCGATAGACGTCGTCGCGCAGGATCTCCGAGAGGCGGATCATCTGGCGCTTCGGATTGGGCAATTCGAGGCCCATGCAGGTCTTGCCCGGAATCGTCTCGACGACGCGGATCGACGTGAGGCCGAGGCCGCGCGAAAGATCCTTCATCAGGCCGACGATCTGGCTGCCGCGCACGCCGAGCGCCGGCTCGACCTCGAAGCGCGTGATCACCGGTCCGGCCGATGCGCCGACCACCGTCACCGGCACCTTGAACTCCTGCAGGCGTTGCTCGATCAACTGGCCGGTGTCGAGCAGACGCTCCTCGGACACGGGCTCGCTTTCGTCGGCGGCGGGCTCGAGCAGGTCGAGACCGGGCAATTCGACGGGCGACGCATGAGGTGCGTGGAATTCGAACTCGGTCGAGGTGAAGCCGCGCACGGGCGCGCGGGGTTCGGCGGGGGAGGGCGGTACAGCCGGCGTCGGGGCCGGTGTGGCTGTTGTCGTGATCGGAAAGCGCACGACGTTCGAGCGCGACGCCCATTCGTCGCCGGCCACCTGGCGTCGATCCGCGTCTTGCTCGTCTGCCAGCGCTTCCTCAGCGGGTGCTTCGAGCATGTGCAGGCGCGGCGGCGCGGGCGGCTCGACGCTGTCGGCCACGGTTTCGGGCAGGTCCAGCCACGGCGGCGTCTGGTCGGCGTCGCGCAGGGCTTCGTCGAGCGGCGTCACGGCAGGAGACGGCTCGCTGATTTCAGGCAGCGGCGGTTCAGGCGGGAGGGCGGCTTCCGGCGCGGGCTCCATGGCAGGTGCGTCGATTTCGGGGTCGGGCGGCGCGGGCGGCATGACGGGCAGCGCCGACGCCAACGGCTCAGGCACGCGCATCTCGAACCAAGGCGCAGGCTCGACGAGCGCTGGGGCGATCAGGTGCGCGTCGATCAGCGGCGTGTCGGCCAATTCGTGGCTTTCGCGATGGATGTGCGGCTCGGCGATCGCTGTCTGCTCGACATCAGGCTTGCTCGACTCGTGCGGCGCCGGCTCGGTCTGCGCGGGCAAGGTTTCTTCACTCGCCGGCTGGCTCGATCTCGCCATGGCCACGTGTCCGCGCGCGAGGCTCGCGCCGGCCAGCGAGGTCCACAAGGCCGTTTTCTCCTCGATGGAACGCAGCGTCGCCTGAATCGATTCGGGCGCGGGCGGAGGACCGGCCGGTGCGGGTGGCGTCGGCGGGCGGGAAAAGGCGGGCGCGGCCAGCGGGGCAGGTGTGAATTCGCGCGCGACGGGTGCCGCGCCTGGATTCAACGGAGCGTGTCTGACGCCGGGGGATGCAGGCTGCGAACCCGTGACCGGGCCGCGTGCAGCGATGCGCGAGCCTGCAGCGGCGGGCGCGTGCGCTGTGGCGAATGCGCTCACCGAACTCACCGAGCTCGCCGCGGCCGAAGTGCGCGGTGCAGGCATCGACGTGGGGGCTCCGCGCGGGCGGTTCATGCCCGGATTCACGCCCGGGTTGATGGGAGCGGGCTTCGGGCTGGCGGGCGCGTCGGCGGCGATGGATGCCCGCAGGCCCGAACCCGATGCCGCGAACGCCGAAGCCTGCCGCGCCGGATAAGGCGAACGGCCGTCGCGGGCGGCGACGGACGACGGCGCACCGGGCTTCAGCCAGCCCGCGGGCGCGACGGGTTCGCTCGGTTGCGGACGGAGCGCGGCGTCGGCGGTGTCGAGGCCTGGGCGCGGTGTGCGGGCTTCCGCTGCGCCGCTCGGGTGCCGCGTGGCGCTTTTGCCCACGGCGGGCGGACGCCATGGCGTCGGCCGCTGGTAGCGGCTGCCGCGTCTGGCCGTAGGCAGGCCGAGCGTCGGTTCGTCGGGCGCGACGCGCGAGGTGGGCGCGTCGGAGCGCTCGGCACGGACGCTGCGCTCCTGGACCTCGCGCGGGGCGCGCGCGGCGCGGGCCTGTGCACGGCGCTCGAACCAGCCGGCCGACTTGTCGCGGGCCGATTGCGTCGATTGACCGCGGCTTTCCCGGAGCCGCGCCTCGGCCGGACGCTCGCGGGGCGTGAGCCAGCTTTGCGGCAGGCCGAAGCCGAAGGCCTCGTCGGCCCAGGCGAGCACGCTACGCCAGCTGAACTCGACCAGCCACGGCAGGAAGATGGCGAGGACCAGCGCGGCCAGCGCGCCCGCGCCGGACGGATGCGCCAGGTCGCTCAGGGCCGATGCGAGCGCGCGCCCGCATCGATTGATGTTCAACTGCGTCTCGAGCGAACGAGCCAGCGTTCCTTCGAGGATGCTGCTTGAAAGCAGTACGGCGATGAAGCCGAGCCAGAGGCGGATCGTGCCGGGGCCGCGGCGCGCGGCGCCGCCTGGCAACGCCAGCCTGACGAGGCGCCAGAGCAGGAAGCCGAACCAGATGACCGATGCACCGAACCAGCCGAGAACTACCATGTGCATGCCTGAGATTGAACCGATGTTGAATGAGACAGGGGGTGCTGCCCGGCCGGGTGTGTTGCACGAGGAGGCCGGGCGGTTGGAGCGAGCAGTTTAACGGGTGGCGCGTCTGCCCATGTGCCTGCAAGTGCGCCTGCCGCGAGCACGCAACACATGCGCTCATGGGCTCGCCATGTTCGCTGTGCGCATGCCGGATTCATTTGGCGCGCGGCGCGAAGACGAGCACCTGTCCGTCCTCCAGCGTGAGTTGCAGCGACTGCGGCGGATTCATCTGCACGCCGCTTTTCGCGACATGCGCGAGGCCGTCCAGATAGGGCTGCTCGAGCGCGGCGCCCGTGCCGCCCGGGCAGGCCATGCGTGTGCCCGCCAGCGGACCGAAGCTGAGCTTGCCGTCCTTCAGATCGTACGTGCCGGCAAAGCGGTTGCAGCCCGCGAAGCCGCTCGCGCGCCTGCGGCCGCTGGCGGTCGAGAAGTCGAGCGTGAGGGGCTGGCCGGAACTGGCACTGGCGGCATCCGTTTGGGCGGTTCCCTGGGCCTCGCCCGGGACCGCGCGGGTCTGGCCGTTCGCATCGGTCCAGCGGGTCAGTTGCCATTGGGTGTCATCGAGCAACTGCGTTGCGGCGGGATTGTACGGGTCCGTGGGCGGTGCGCTCGCGTCCGAATGTTTCGGGATCGCGCAGCCGGCAACCAGGCTCGCGACGACCAACGCGGCGCCCGCTCCGGCGGCCGTGCGCGTGATCCGCGAGAGAAAACGGGACGATGGGCGCGCAGTGGACGCGCGAAAGAGGGACGTGGGCATCGATGATCCTGGAGCGGGCGAAACCGTAAGCGTATCGCACTCGTCCTACGATTTGTCCAGCGACAAAGCGCAACAAGCGGCAACAAGCAGCAAGTGAATTGTCGCCGCAATGATTGCGACGGTCAGGGAATTCAATCGTGCCGATGCAGGTCAACAGGCGAAATGCCGAGATCGCCGGCGAACTTTCGGTTCTGTCCGCTGGCCAAACGGACGAGTCTCGCGGCGCGGACGCTGCGTGTTAACATCGCGCCCAATCAGATCCGGCCCATTCCGCGGATCCCGCCGCCGCAGCACGTTCAGCATTCAACACTTCACGTTTCATTCCGGAGCACGTCATGTCCATCGTTTCACCCCGCACAGCCGCGAGCGGCCCGCAAGCAGCCAACACGGGCGCAGCGCGCATCGGCACGCCGCTTTCGGCGCATGCCACGCGCGTCATGCTGCTGGGCGCGGGCGAGCTCGGCAAGGAAGTGATCATTGCGTTGCAGCGGCTGGGCGTGGAGGTGATCGCCGTGGACCGTTATGCGAACGCGCCGGGTCATCAGGTCGCGCATCGCGCCCATGTGATCGACATGACCGATGCCGCCGCGCTGCAAGCGCTGATCGAGCAGGAACAGCCGCATCTGATCGTGCCGGAGATCGAGGCCATTGCCACGGACGCGCTCGCGGCCATCGAGGCGGCGGGCCAGGTCACGGTGATCCCGACCGCGCGCGCCACGCAGCTCACGATGAATCGCGAGGGGATTCGCCGGCTCGCCGCCGAAACGCTCGGCCTGCCCACTTCGCCCTACGCGTTCGCCAACTCGCTCGACGAACTGAAGGCCGCGATCGGCCGGATCGGTTTTCCGTGCGTGGTGAAGCCGGTGATGTCGTCGTCGGGCAAGGGGCAGTCGGTGCTCAGGAGCGAGGCCGACGTCCAGCCCGCATGGCAGTACGCGCTGGCGGGCGGGCGCGTGAATCACGGGCGCGTGATCGTCGAAGGGTTTGTCGATTTCGAATACGAGATCACGCTGCTGACGGTGCGCGCGGCGGACCCTGCCAGCGGCGCCACGCAGACGTATTTCTGCGAGCCGGTCGGTCACGTGCAGGTGGCGGGCGACTATGTCGAGTCCTGGCAGCCGCAGGCCATGAGCCCGGTCGCGCTGGAACGCGCGCGCGAGGTGGCGGCGCAGGTGACGACGGCGCTCGGCGGGCGCGGGCTGTTCGGCGTCGAGCTGTTCGTGCGCGGCGACGACGTGTGGTTCTCGGAAGTCAGCCCGCGGCCGCACGACACGGGGCTCGTGACGCTGGCCACGCAACGCTTTTCGGAGTTCGAACTGCACGCGCGGGCCATCCTCGGCTTGCCCGTCGATACGGCTCTGCGCACGCCCGGCGCGTCGGCTGTGATCTATGGCGGGCTGGACGAGGCGGGCATCGCGTTCGAGGGCGTCGCCGAGGCGCTCGCGGTGCCGGGTGCGGACCTGCGCCTGTTCGGCAAGCCGGAGAGCTTCGTGAAGCGCCGCATGGGCGTCGCGCTGGCGACGGGCGCTGACACCACCGAAGCGCGCGCACGCGCGCGCGAGGCGGCGTCGAAGGTGCGGCCGGTGAAGGTTGAATGAATGCGCGGCTGATCGGGCCGGCGGGAGCAGACAAGCGAAAGCAAGCATGCTGGCCGCGCTGATCGCGGCCACCCTGGGTCTCTCGGGATGCGGACTGGCGGCCGCGCCGTGCCGGATCGCCTCGGCGGGACTGAAGATCGTGCCGGTGGTGGGGCATGTCGCGGCGGCGCCCACCGACGCCTGCGCCGACGTCATCGATCCCTGACGGCGGGCATCTGCCGGATGCACACGGAAGCCACCGCGCCGACTCGAAAACGAACCCGAAACGAACCATGAAGACACTTCCCGCATTCGCCATTGCCATGGTGCTCGGAGCGCTGGGCGCCCAGGCCTCGCAGGCCATGCCGCTGACCGTGCCGCAGATTCAGACGGCAACGACGCAAAACGCGCGCTATGACTGCAAGGACGGCAAGACCGTTTCCGTGCAATACACCAACGCGCGGAACCATCAGAGCTTCGCGGCGCTGACCGTCGACGGGCGCAAGCTGCTGTTCGTCGGTGTCGTCGCGGGATCGGGCGCGAAGTACGTCGCTGACCAGTACACGTGGTGGACCAAGGGTCCCCAGGCCAACCTCTACGACGAGCTGGCCGCGAAAGACTCGCCGCCGCTGCTGGCCGATTGCGTCGAGCGCAAGTAGTCAGGGCGGGAACCATCGCATCGGAATCTGCCCGGGCGCAAGGCAGGCTGCGCACCGCTGCGGGCGGCCCCGCCGATGCGGCCGGAGCGCTTGTGCAGGCGGTGCTACAATGTGCGGCTTTACGGCCTCGGTAAGCGCGCGGTCGGTTAGTCCCGGTGTGGCGGCGCCGCTTGCGGCCACGCCCTCGAAGGCAGGCGCCGGCAGCCAACTGAGCGTGGCCATAGTCCACCGCTGAAATGAAATGGCTGGCCGGCCTGCAGCGGAACGGCACATTCACCCGCTGCACGGCGTCCGGCAGGCCGGCAACGCTTCTCCGTCCGGCGGCGACGCTGCCATGGAAACGTCACGGAAAGCGTGTTCCATCGACGCAAGTCTGCAAGCCGCAGATTGGCAATTGAACAGGGCGACCCGGGCTCGCTCACGAACGCAGTGCCCGGCATCACGCGCCCGCGCGCGTCCGACGCGCCGCGAACGCACCGAAACACATCCGCGCAGGAAACCGACTGGACCGAATGCCACCGAAGCCAACGGTCGCGCCAGATCGACCGGTTCCCCGCGCCTTCCGCATCGAGCGGATTTTTAGCGATAGCCAATATAGTCACCATGTCCGATTCCGTCGCCACGAACCCGTCCACCGCCGAGGCCGCCGCGCCTTCGTTCGACCAGTTCGGTTTGTCCGCCGACATCCTGAAAGCGGTGCGCGAGTCCGGCTACACCACGCCGACGCCCATCCAGGCCCAGGCCATCCCGGTCGTGCTCGCCGGCCGCGACGTCATGGGCGCCGCCCAGACCGGCACCGGCAAGACCGCCAGCTTTTCGCTGCCCATCATTCAACGGCTGTTGCCGAACGCGAATACCAGCGCGTCGCCGGCGCGCCATCCCGTGCGCGCGCTGATGCTCACGCCGACGCGCGAACTCGCCGACCAGGTCGCCGCCAACGTGCAGACCTACTCGAAGCACACGCCGTTGCGCAGCACGGTGGTGTTCGGCGGCGTCGACATGAATCCGCAGTCGGACGCGCTGCGCCGCGGCGTCGAGATCCTGATCGCAACGCCGGGGCGTCTGCTCGATCACGTCCAGCAGAAGACGGTGAATCTCGGCCAGGTGCAGATGCTCGTGCTCGACGAAGCCGACCGCATGCTCGACATGGGCTTCCTGCCGGACCTGCAGCGCATCCTGAACCTGCTGCCGAAGGAGCGCCAGACCTTGCTGTTCTCGGCCACCTTCTCGGGTGAGATCAAGAAGCTGGCGTCGACCTATCTGCGCAACCCGCAGACCATCGAGGTCGCGCGCAGCAACTCGACGAACGCGAACGTGCGGCAGATCGTCTACGAGGTCCACGAGAGCGACAAGTCGAGCGCGGTCGCGCAACTGATCCGCGAACGGGAACTCAAGCAGGTCATCGTGTTCTGCAACAGCAAGATCGGCGCGAGCCGTCTGGCTCGCGTGCTGGAACGCGACGGCATTGTCGCCACGGCGATTCACGGCGACCGCTCGCAGAGCGAGCGCATGCAGGCGCTCGACGCGTTCAAGCGCGGCGAAGTCGAGGCGCTGGTCGCGACCGACGTGGCCGCGCGCGGGCTCGACATCGCCGAGCTGCCCGCCGTCATCAATTTCGACCTGCCGTTCAATGCGGAAGACTATGTGCACCGCATCGGCCGCACGGGGCGCGCGGGCGCATCGGGCGACGCGCTTTCGCTGTGCAGCGCCAACGAGCGCAAGCAACTGGCGGACATCGAGAAGCTGATCAAGCGTCCGCTCGAAGTCGAGCCGCTGGAAGTGAAGATGCCCGCACGTCGTGACGGGTCGGGTTCGTCTTCGCCGCGTCGTGAAGAGCGCTTCGGCCGTGCGGAACGGGGCGAGCGCAGCGAGCATCGGCACGCGCCGCGCGAAGACGGTGCGCGCCGTCGCGGGCCGGCCGGGCATGATCGTCCGCGCGGCCGCCAGCAGCCGGTCGACGAGTTCTTCCTGAAGCCTTACGAGCCGTCGCCGTCGGCGATCAAACGTCAGGACGAAACGGTCGAGCCCGAGCGCAAGAGCGCACCGAAGCAGCCGCTCGCGGCCTTGCTCGGCGGGCTGGGAATGCCGCGCAAGACGTCGTGATGTCCTGATTGCATTGCTGAGTGAATGAACAAGGCAGCCCGCGTGGCTGCCTTTTTCTATTGCGCGTTCTATTGCGCGTCGGGCCCGTAGCGTTTCGCCCATGCGCTGGTCGCCGCGCTGTAGAAGGCGTCGAGCGTATCCGCCGACACCTCGATGCCCAGATGCCGCGCGGCCTCGCTCAGCGCACCGAGCGGCGCATGGTGATCGAGCGGCGCCGCGCCCGTCTGCTTGCTGAGCTTTTCGCCGCTCGCGCTGTTGACCACCGGCACATGCAGATAGTCCGGAGTCGGCACGCCGAGACACCGTTGCAGATAGATCTGCCGCGCGGTGGAGTCGAGCAGATCGGCGCCGCGCACGACATGCGTGATGCGGGCCTCGGCATCGTCGACGACGACCGCCAGCTGATACGCCCACAGTCCGTCCGCGCGCCGCAACGCGAAATCGCCGACTTCGGTCGCGAGATGCTGGGTCTGCGGACCCTGCCAGCGATCAACGAAACGGATGCGCGCCGCATCGCCGTCCGGCACGCGCAGGCGCCATGCGCGCGCGGGCTTGCCATGCAGACCGTCGCGGCACGTGCCGGGATAGGCGAGCGTCGCGTGGCGTTCATGAGCCTGCACGAGCGAATCCGCGATTTCGCGCCGCGTGCAGCCGCACGGATAGACGAGCCCGGTTGCCTGCAAGCGCTCGAAGGCAGCCTGATACGCGGCGTCGCGTGTGCTTTGCCAGACCGGCGGTGCATCGGCATGCATGCCGAAATGCGCGAGCGTCGCGAGAATCTCGTCGGCGGCGCCGGCGACGGTGCGCGGGGCATCGACGTCCTCGATCCGCACGATCCAGCTGCCGCCGTGCGCGCGCGCATCCAGGAAGCTCGCAAGCGCGCTCACGAGCGAGCCGGCATGCAGCGGACCGGTCGGCGAGGGCGCGAAGCGGCCGCGGTAGGTCATCGGGCCGCTCAGGCTGCCTGACTGTTACCGGTCTTTGCGTCCGGATGACACGCGGGACAGGTCTTGCCCGGCGTGTAGTACGGCGACTTCTGCGCGTCCGCCGGCACCACCGCGCGGCAGCCGAAGCACTGCGCGGTGGCGGTCGGCTCGAGATCGGGATTAAGCGCGGTGCGGTAGTCGAACACGAAGCACTCGCCCGTGTAGTGCGCGCCGCCGACTTCCTCGAAGTATTTGAGAATGCCGCCTTCGAGCTGATACACGTGATCGATGCCCACTTCCTTCATGTGGATCGCGGCCTTCTCGCAGCGAATGCCGCCCGTGCAGAAGGACACGACCGTCTTGCCTTCGAGATCCGCGCGATTCTGCTCGATGACTTCCGGAAACTCGCTGAATTTCGTGATGCGGTAATCGAGCGCGTGCTCGAAGGTGCCGACATCGACCTCGAACGCATTGCGCGTGTCGAGCATCACGACCGGGCGGCCCGTGTCGTCGTGACCGCGGTCGAGCCAGACTTTCAGCGTGGTGGCATCGACGGAAGGCGCGCGGCCGAGTTCCGGCTTGATGGCGGGCTTCTTCATCGTGATGATTTCACGCTTGAGCTTGACCAGCATGCGGCGGAACGGCTGCTTTTCCGAGAGACTTTCCTTGAACTGCAGGTCGGCGAAACGGCCGCCGAAGAGCGCGTCGCCGCGCAGGTAATCGATGAAGGCGCGGACCTCGGCAACCGGCCCGGCAATGAAAAGATTGATGCCCTCCGGCGCCAGCAGGATCGTGCCCTTGAGCCCGAGCGCGTTGCAGCGTTCGGTGACGAGCGGCCGCCAGGCCGGGCCGTCTTCGATGGTGACGAATTTATAGGCGGAGAGGTTCAGGATGCTCATGATCGGACGACGCGCGAAACGGCTGTAACGGGTAAAAAGTGCGGCCGGAAGCAGCCGCGCAAAGGCCGTATTATCTCGCAAACGGCGCGCGTGTTCGTCGCGCGCCGAAAGGCTCGTCCGGCCGATCCGCCAAGGCTTGCGATTGCGCAAGCTGGCCGCGTGGCCAGGGCCTTGTCCGTTCGGCCAGCGCGCCCGCCCGCCGGTTCGCGCGAACGACCCGCATGTACAATACCGCCATGTCAGATCCCCGTTTCGTTCATCTCCGCGTCCACTCCGAATTCTCGATTGCCGACGGCATCGTGCGGCTGGACGACGTCGTCAAAGCTGCCGCAAAAGACGGTCAGGGCGCGCTCGCGCTGACCGACCTCGGCAACGCCTTCGGGCTCGTGCGTTTCTACAAGGAAGCGCGTGGCAAGGGTGTCAAGCCCATCGCCGGTTGCGACGTCTGGATCACCAATCCCGCCGACCGCGACAAGCCAGCGCGCCTGCTCCTGCTCGTGCGCGACAAGCAGGGCTATCTCAACCTGTGCGAGCTGTTGAGCCGCGCATGGCTGACGAACCAGTATCGCGGCCGCGCCGAGGTGCTGACCGAGTGGCTCGAAGAGGGGCTCGCCGAAGGTCTGCTGGCGCTGTCCGGCGCGCAGACGGGCGATATCGGCATGGCGTTCGCGGCCGGCAATGCGGCCAGCGCGCAACGTCACGCGGAACGCTGGGCGAAACTGTTCCCGAATGCGTTCTATATCGAATTGCAGCGCGCCGGCCAGCCGGGCGAGCAGGCGTATATCCAGGAAGCGGTCAGGCTCGCGGCCAAGCTGCGCCTGCCGGTGGTCGCCACGCATCCGATGCAGTTCATGACGCCCGACGACTTCACCGCGCACGAAGCGCGCGTGTGCATTTCGGAAGGCGACATCCTGGCCAATCCGCGCCGGCAGAAGCGCTTCACGCAGGACCAGTTTTTCCGCACGCAGGACGAGATGTGCGCGCTGTTCGCGGACATTCCTTCCGCGCTCGCGAATACGGTCGAGATCGCGCGGCGCTGCAATCTCACGCTCGAACTCGGCAAGCCGAAGCTGCCGCTGTTCCCGACGCCGGACGGCATGTCGCTGGACGACTACCTCGTGCAGTTGTCGAAGGAGGGGCTCGAAGTCCGTCTGGAACAGCTGTATCCGGATACCGCCGAACGCGACGCGCAGCGCGAGACCTATTACGCGCGGCTCGACTTCGAATGCGGCACGATCATCAAGATGGGCTTTCCGGGCTACTTCCTGATCGTCGCCGACTTCATCATGTGGGCCAAGAACAATGGCGTGCCGGTCGGTCCGGGCCGCGGTTCGGGCGCCGGCTCGCTGGTCGCGTATGCACTCGGCATCACGGACCTGGACCCGCTGCGCTACAACCTGCTGTTCGAGCGCTTCCTGAATCCGGAACGCGTGTCGATGCCCGACTTCGACATCGACTTCTGCCAGGAAGGCCGCGACCGCGTCATCCAGTACGTGAAGGGTAAGTACGGCGCGGATGCCGTCTCGCAGATCGCCACCTTCGGCACCATGGCCGCGAAGGCCGCGGTGCGCGACATCGGCCGGGTGCTCGATCTCGGCTACATGTTCACCGACGGCGTCGCGAAGCTGATCCCGTTCAAGCCGGGCAAGCACGTGACCATCGCAGACGCGATGAAGGAAGAGCCCACGCTCCAGGAACGCTTCGACGCCGAAGACGAAGTGCACCAGCTGCTCGAACTCGCACAGCGTGTGGAAGGGCTGACGCGCAACGTCGGCATGCACGCGGGCGGTGTGCTGATCGCGCCGGGCAAGCTCACCGACTTCTGCCCGCTCTATACGCAGGGCGAGGACGGCGGCGTCGTCAGCCAGTATGACAAGGACGACGTGGAAGCGGTCGGCCTCGTCAAGTTCGACTTTCTGGGCCTGACCACGCTCACCATCCTGGACTGGGCCGAGCGCTACATCCGCCGCCTGGATCCTTCGAAGCAGGACTGGAATCTCGCGCAGGTGCCGCTCGACGATCCCGCTTCGTTCTCCATCCTGAAGAAGGCCAACACGGTCGCCGTGTTCCAGCTGGAAAGCCGCGGCATGCAGGGCATGCTGAAGGACGCGCAGCCGGACCGCTTCGAGGACATCATCGCGCTGGTGGCGCTGTACCGTCCGGGCCCGATGGACCTGATCCCCAGCTTCTGCGCGCGCAAACACGGGCGCGAGATCGTCGAGTATCCGGACCCGCGCGTCGAGCCTGTCCTGAAAGAGACCTACGGCATCATGGTCTACCAGGAGCAGGTGATGCAGATGGCGCAGATCATCGGCGGCTACTCGCTCGGCGGCGCGGACTTGCTGCGTCGCGCGATGGGCAAGAAGAAGGCCGAGGAGATGGCGCAGCATCGCGAGATCTTCGCGGAAGGCGCGGCCAAGAACGGCCTCGCGCGCGCCAAGTCCGACGAGATCTTCGACTTGATGGAGAAGTTCGCGGGCTACGGCTTCAACAAGTCGCACGCGGCGGCCTATGCGCTGCTCGCCTATTACACGGCGTGGCTCAAGGCGCATCATCCGGCGGAATTCATGGCGGCCAACATGTCGCTCGCCATGGACGACACCGACAAGGTCAAGATCCTCTTCGAGGACTGCGCGACCAACGGCCTCAAGGTGCTGCCGCCGGACATCAACCAGTCGGCGTACCGCTTCGAGCCGGTCGCGGAAGCCAATGGCGCGCGCTCGAAGACCATCCGCTATGGTCTCGGCGCGATCAAGGGCAGCGGGCAGAACGCCATCGAGGAAATCCTGCGTGCGCGCGCGGACGGGCCGTTCACCGACCTGTTCGACTTCTGCGAGCGCGTCGACCGCCGCGTGGTGAACCGCCGCACGGTGGAAGCGCTGATCCGTTCGGGCGCGTTCGACACCATGCACGCGAACCGCGCGCAACTGCTCGCCTCCGTGCCGATGGCAATGGAAGCCGCGGATCAGGCGGCCGCCAATGCCATGCAAGCCGGACTCTTTGACATGGGCGACGCGCCGCTCGCAAAGCACGAGTATGTCGAGGAAGCGGAGTGGTCGGACAAGAAGCGCCTGCAGGAAGAAAAGACCGCGCTCGGCTTCTATCTGTCGGGTCACCTGTTCGACGCCTACAAGGGCGAAGTGCGGCGCTTCGTGCGCCAGAAGGTCGGCGAATTGAAGGAAGGGCGCGACAAGCTGATCGCAGGCGTGATCTCGTCGATGCGCACGCAGATGACCCAGCGCGGCAAGATGCTGATCGTCAACCTCGACGACGGCAGCGGCCAGTGCGAAGTCACCGTCTTCAACGAACAGTTCGAGGCGAACAAGGCGCTGTTCAAGGAAGACGAGTTGCTCGTCGTGCAGGGCATGGCGCGCAACGACGCCTTTACGGGCGGCATCCGCTTCACCGTCGATACCGCGATGGATCTGGAGCGCGCGCGCAGCCGCTATGCGCAGTCCGTGAAGGTCGAGATGAACGGCAACGCGGATTCGTTGCGCCTGCGCCGCGTGCTCGAAGCGCATGCGGCGGGCGCGCAGAGCGAGGCGCCGCCGCCTGTGCGCGAGAACGGCCGTGAGAATGGCCGCGACGGCGGGCGCTCGCGGCAGCCTGCACCGATACCGAACGGTCTGAACGTGAGCGTCGTGTATCGCAGCGAACATGCGGAAGGCGAAGTGCGTCTGGGCGACGCCTGGCGCGTCAAGCCTACCGACGAGCTGATCCTGGCGCTGCGCGGCGAGTTCGCGGGCAGCGCGATCGAGATCGTCTACTGATGCGGCTCGGCATTTCGGCGAATGCGCTGAAGCATTCAGGCGGTCTCGAACGCTACGCGATGGACCTCGTGCGCGGCCTCGCCGCCGCTGGCTTCGACGGCCGCGACAAGCCTGCCTTCTTCGCACGCAAGATCGACACTGCGCTGCCGGAGAGCAAGCTGGTCGAGGCGCATCGCATCAAGGTGTCGTTCCTGCCGGGCAAGTTGCGCGACGCGTATTTCTCGTGGGCATTGAAGCGCGCCCGCAAGAAAGCAAAGGTGGACGTGCTGATCGGCTGCAATCGCGTCGAGGGATCGGAGATCGCGATTTGCGGCGGCACGCATATCGGCTTCCTGCGCGCCACCGGGCGGCGCGAGAAAGCGTCGGACACGCGGCAGATCGCGCTGGAACGCCGGCAATACGCGCAGGCCGAGGTGATCGTGGCCCATTCGGACATGATGGCCGACGAACTGCGCACGCTCTATCACATCGATTCCGCGAAGATCCGCGTGCTGTATCCGCCGGTGGATCGTGCGCGTTTTGCTCCGGTGGATGCCGCCACGCGCGCGCGTCTGCGCGAACGGTTCGGCTTCAAGGAAGGCGAGACGGTGCTGCTGTTTCCGTCGAGCAGTCACGAGCGCAAGGGCCTGCCGCTGATCGAACAGGCGCTGGCCGGCATGAACGTCGTGGTGGCCGTCGCGGGCCGCGCGCCGGACTCGCCCGCCGCGAATGTGCGCTATATCGGGTACGTGAAGAACATCGAGGATGCCTACCGCGCCGCGGATTTCACCATCCTCGCGTCGAGCTATGAGCCGTTCGGGCTGGTCGGCATCGAATCGGTCATGTGCGGGACGCCGGTGATCTTCCCGGCGTGCATCGGCTGCTGCGACGCCATCGCGGACCACGCCAGGCACGTGTTCCAGTCCGGCGACGCGGACGATCTGCGCCGCACGGTTCAAACCGCTCTCGCGTCACGCCGCCCCGGCGAACGCGTGGGCGTCGACGCCGTGCGCTACGACGCCGAAGTGGCCTCGCATGTCGGCGCGCTGGTCGAGCTGGCGCGCGGCATCGCCGGGAAACGGCGCTGAACCTGACGCCGGGCTTCAGCGGAACTCGTTCATGTGCGCGAGCTTCAGGAACCGGTAATACACCGTCTGCGCATTGAAGAGCGCGATCATGAAGCCCGTGCGGCCGTCGAGAAAACCGCGCCGCAGTACATAGGTCCGCACGAACGCCCACGCCCCGCGCGCCAGCGCAACGCCGAAGCTGCCGCGTTTGCCGGCCGCGTGGCGCTGCTCGGCGCCGGCGGTCGAATACGCGTCGAGCTTGCGCAGCACCGCTTCGAAATCTTCGTAGGAGTAGTGCATCAACCGGCCGGAGAGGCGCACCACGGGCTTGCTCGTCGAGAGCACAAGCCGTTCGTGGACCAGGTCCGGCGAAAAGCGCGCGGTGCCGCGCCGGAACAGCCGCGGGATCCAGTCCGGATACCAGCCACTGTGCTTCACCCACACGCCGCAGAAACTCGACAGCCGGTCCACCGCGTAGACATCCGCCTGCGGATCCGTGATGGCCGCGCGAACCGCGGCGGCGAGTTCGGGCGTCACGATCTCGTCGGCGTCGATGGACAGCACCCAGTCTGTTGCGAGGGCATCAAGCGCGCGGTTTTTCTGTGGGCCGAAGCCGGGCCAGTCGCGCGCGACGATCACGCGCGCCCGATGCGCCTCGGCGATGCCCACGGTGGCGTCGCTGCTGCCGCCGTCCACGACGACGATCTCGTCGGCGAAGGAGACGGCCTGCAGGCACTGCGCGAGCCGGGCGGCGGCATTGTGCGTGATGATGGCGATGCCGAGCGTCGGAGGGTTCATGGGGCTATAAAGGGGCGGCGCGCGCCGGGAGAAGCGGTTGAGAGGACCCGCGCGATTATCCGCGCAAGTGCCACTTCAGGAAGAAGAATGGCGAGAACAGCCACGGACAGGTCGCGTAGACGAACATCCTGACGCGAAAGCCGAAGCTGACCTCCGTGGCGCGCGCGAGCAGCGCCAGCTTGCTGCGCACCGAACCCGTGCCGAACATCGCGCTCACGTAGGACTCGCGCGCGGATTTGGTCGCGAGCAACGCGCGCATCTGGGCGCCGACGCCCACTTTGTCGGCGTCACTCAGCAGCTGGCGGGTCTCGCCCGATCCGTTCAGGTTTGCCAGCCGGATGCGCGCGACGAAATCCGCCGGCGTCCGGAAGCGCCGCTTGCTGGAGAGCCCGCCGCGCCGGTACAGCACGAGCGGCTCGTGCAGCGTGTGCGCGCCCTGGCTCATGATGGCGCGGAACGCCATGATCTGATCTTCGCCGTAGATGCCGGGCGCGATCGGACCGAACGCGTCGAACAGCCGCCGCGCCCAGGCGTGCGCCGCGCCGACCAGATGCGGCCGCTTGCCCGACCACGCCTCGAAGCTGCGATAGCCGTCGAGGTCGGTGACGCGCAGCACGTCGTGGGTCTGGCCTGCGGCGTCGAGGTCCTGCAGGTCGGTGGCGATCAGGTCGTAGCGCCGGCCGCTGTCGAGCCATACGCGCATCACGCGTTCGACCCGTTCGGGCCGCGAGATGTCGTCGCCGGCCGCGATGAACAGCATCTCGCCCGAGGCGCGCGCGGCCAGTGCGCTCAGATGCGCGCTGATGCCGAGATTTTTCTCGTTGCGATACAGCCGCACGACGTGCGGGCCGCGATAATCGCGCACGCATTGCTCGGCGGCAGCGAAGGTGGCGTCGCTGGAGGCGTCGTCAGAGATGAGGATTTCGAGCGGCGACCAGGTCTGCGCAAGGGCGCCGCGGATCGCATCGGCGACGGTATTTTGCTGATTGAAGGTGATGAGCAGGAAACTTGCGAGCGGCGCGCCCGGAGTGTCTTGAGGTGTCGCTGGCATTTCAGTTTCACAACGCGTGGATGGCTGGAGCGCCTTGCCGGCTATGGCTTCAAAGTTCCTCGAGCAGCTTCTGAGCGAAGAGCGTGCCAGGCGCCAGCGGCTATAATAACGCGGGTTTTTGGGATGCGCGACCGCCGCCGGCCGGTCCACCCCTGTCAGGTTCACGATTTGGAAAAAAATCTTCGTTACGTCATTGCCAGCATGGTATTGCTGGCGCCCGCGAGCACGCTCGTCGTACGGGGTGGAACCGGTTATTGCTTTTTCGTGCTGCTTGCCATCGCGCTCTTCGCGGGCTTCAGCCGCGCCTTCCGGCTCAAGGGCAGCCTGCTCGTCAGGGCCTATCCCTGGTACACCGTGGCCATGCTGGGCTTCATGGTCTACCTGCCGCTGCAACAGGCGACAGACGGCTACTTCCTGCCGCGCGAATTCGACGGCATGTCGCGCTTCACGCTGAGCCTGCCCATCTTTCTCCTGCTCGTGAACCTGCCCATCCGGCATCTGAAGGCGTTCGGCTGGGGCTGCGCGCTCGGTGCGATCGGCGCGGGCGCGTGGGCCGTGGACAGCAGCATCCACATGACGGTCAACGACATCAACCGGCTCGGCAACACCTTCACCAATCCGATTCCCTACGGCAACACCGCGCTGCTGCTGGGCTTCCTTTCGGCGATGACGATCCGCTGGGACGACTATCCGAATGCGCTCGTCCGGCGTCTGGGTATCGCGGTGAAGCTGCTGGGGCTGGCGGGCGGCGTCTACGCATCCTATCTGTCGGGCACGCGCGGCGGCTGGCTGGCGATTCCGCTGTTTCTCGCGCTGTGCTCGCTGAATTTCGGCTGGGTGAAGCACGCGAAGCACTGGCTCGTTGCGCTGCTGGTCGTGGCGCTGGCGATGGCCGCGCTCTTCGCGTCGCCGCTGGGACGCGAGCGCGTCCTGGCCACGCAGTCGGATGTCACGCAACTGGCGGAAGGCTCGACCGCCTACAGCTCGATCGGGGCGCGTCTGTTGCTGTGGCGCGCGTCGATTCACCTGTTCGAAGCGCATCCGCTGACGGGCGTCGGCAAGGGGCATCTGGAGTCGTCCTTGCGCGATCTGGCGAAGCAGGGCGAAGTGCCGGCCTATATCGTCAACCAGCGGGCCCACAGCGAGTTCTTCTCGACCATCGCGGAACTGGGCGCGCTGGGCGTCGTGTGCCTGGGTTTGCTGTATGCCGGGCCGCTGCTGTACTTCGTGCGCTACCGGAGATCGCCGCACCGCGATGTATCGACGGCCGCTTACTGCGGAATGGCCGTGTCCGGGTCGGTTATCATCTTCGGTTTGAGCATCGACGTGTTCACGGTGGTGATGAGCACCGCACTCATCGCGCTCATCTGGGCCGTGCTGCTCGCGGTCATCACGCACGATACGCGCGAGCCGCGCGGGAAACCGGGACGCGGTCCGATCGGTTGAGCGGGTTGAGCGGCATCGGGCCCGGCGGCCATCGCTCACAGACACCTACACCACACACCAACACGCGCCGCGCGGCAGGACAAGTCAGCCGCCGGGCGAAGTGGAGATACGCTCTTGAACAAGCAAGCAAGTTTGCGCAAGCCGATCGGCGGCACGGAAAGTTCGTCGCCGACGGCAGTCATGAAACGGCTATGGCCGTATATCCGCCCGCTGATGGGCATGGTGCTGCTGGGCCTGCTCACGATGGGCATCGTCGCGGCGAGCGAGGCCGGCATTCCGATGCTGCTCAAGCCGCTGCTCGATCACGGCTTCGGTTCGAAGGGCAGCGACCACGCGAAATGGCTCGTGCCGGCGGCCGTGATCGGCCTCGCGCTCGTGCGCGGCTCGGCGCAATATGCGTCGGGCTACTTCCTCTCCTATGTGACGAACAAGATCCTGCTGCAGCTGCGGCTCGAAATGTTCAACCGCATGATCCACACCAGCGCGGGCTTCTTTCAGCGCGAAACGGCGAGCACGATCATCAACGCCGTCGTCTTCGAGGTGAACCAGATCCTGAGCGTGCTGTCGAGCGTCGTCGTGACGCTGGTGCGCGATTCGCTGACGGTCGTGTTTCTGCTCGGCTATCTGTTCATCCTGAACTGGCGCCTGACACTGATCGTCGCGGTGATCCTGCCGGCCATCGGCTGGCTCGTCAGCAAGATCAACCGGCGTCTGCGCCGCCTGAATCGCGAGCATCAGACGCTCACCAACGAGCTCTCGTATATCGTCGAGGAGACGGTCGGCGGCTACAAGGTCGTGAAGGTGCATAACGGCGAGCCGTATGAGATCGGCCGCTTCACCGAGATGAGCCACCGTCTGCGCGGCTATGCCATGCGCATGCAGGTGTCCGGCGGACTCGCGCAGCCGCTGACGCAGTTTCTCGCGTCGATCGCGCTCGCCATCGTCATCACCATTGCAGTGGTGCAGTCAGCGAGCGACCAGACGACGGTGGGCGGTTTCGTGGCCTTCGTCACGTCGATGCTGCTTGTGATCTCGCCGCTCAAGCATCTGATCGACATCAATCAGCCGTTGCAGCGCGGCATGACCGCGGCGGAGCTGATCTTCGGGCTGATCGACGAGCCGGCCGAACCTGCGGGCGGCGGCAAGCCGCTCGAGCGCGCGCGCGGCGAAGTGGAGTTTCGCGACGTGACCTTCGCGTATGGCTCGTCCGACCGGCCGACGCTCGACCGCGTGTCGTTCAAGGTCGCGCCGGGCGAGATGGTGGCGCTGGCGGGTCCGTCGGGCAGCGGCAAGACGACGCTCGTGAACCTGTTGCCGCGCTTCTTCGATCCGCGCGGCGGACAGGTGCTCGTCGACGGCGTGCCGCTCTCCGATTACAAGCTGCACGACCTGCGCGGCCAGCTTGCGATGGTCAGCCAGGATGTCGTGCTGTTCAACGACACGATTGCGGCGAACGTCGCGTACGGGCAGACGCCGGATCGCGACCGGGTGATGTCGGCGCTGACGGCGGCCAATCTTGCGGATGTGGTGAATGCGTTGCCGGAGGGGATCGATACCTTGATCGGCGGCAATGGCATGCGCTTGTCGGGTGGGCAGCGTCAGCGTCTGGCGATTGCGCGCGCCATCTACAAGGACGCGCCGATCCTGATTCTCGACGAGGCGACGTCGGCGCTCGACTCGGAGTCGGAGCGGCATGTGCAGTCGGCGCTCGAGACGCTGATGAAGGGGCGCACGACGCTGGTGATCGCGCATCGGCTGTCGACCATCGAGCGCGCGGACCGTATTCTCGTGATGGAGGCGGGGCGCATTGCCGAGCAGGGCAGTCATGCCGAATTGCTGCGCAAGGATGGCTTGTATGCACATCTGCACCGGATCCAGTATCAGCAGCAGGCGGCTTGATCGGGTGGGATGAGCGTGGAAATTTGCTGCGTAGAAACATAAGAAATATCGCGTTCACACGCGACGCGGCAAACGGGATGATGACGGCTTTTACACGGGTCGGATCAATCCTATGGCTTATTACCGGTTCCCTCAGTATCTGGATCAGAGCGACCACGCGGCATTCGGCGCGCTCTACGATCCCGGCCACGCGACGCCGTTTTCCGGCATCTACCGATGTGAAACGTGCGGTCACAATGCCGTGTCCACCGAAGGGCATCCGCTGCCGCCGCAGAATCATCATCAGCATCCGAGCTGGGAGGAGATTCGCTGGCGGTTGATCGTGGCGGCGCATTGAGGGGTAGCGGTGAGGACTGAAGTCAGATTGTGGGATCTGGCCTTGACCGTGTGTCGTCGTCGCGATGCGCGCTTGATCGCTCGTAGCGATGAGGAACTCGCCAGCGTCAGCGCGCGATTGTTTCTTGCCGACAAATTCAGATGGTCGAGCGATCCAGAGGTTGTTGCCCAACTGTGTGAGTTGCTTGACTTGCGCAAACAGGATCAGTTTCGTGCCGTGCTTGAGATAGAGTTGGCAGTCGAGTCGGGTGAGCTTGTGACAATTCCCGATGCGCCCAGCAGTGCGCTGAGTGCGCACCGCGACTCAGCCAACGAGCCTCGTCCGCGCTCCGTCACATTCACGCCTTCCCAGTTGTTTCCGAAGCGGCAAAGCGTGCCCGTGAAAGTTGCAGCGTATGAGCCGCCTCCACCGCGCCGATATTCAAGGAATGATTTCTTCGCGATTATGGCGGCGAATCCGGGTGATGTACTTCCTGATGGGACGATCGCAACGGCGTTCAGCGAGGCGGAGCCATTCGGCTTTGTGCCAAGAGCTCCGAGCGATGATGTATTTGAGGTGACCGCACGCGGAATGCGAATCACGGGGAATGAGCCGGGCGGATTCCGCATGAATCTGAATGGTCTCGACGTGGACTATTTCGATTCCAATGGCAATCTGTGCGCGCAATATCATGGTAGCCATGGCGTACCGCATGGCCATAATTTCTCCGGCGGGGTTCGAGACGACGCACATCTTCCGATGTCATCGATCAAATGCGAGTGAGGTACGCCGATGAGTCAATCAGGAAACAAGACTTGGGGTTGGGAACTGGCAACGAATGCGGACGCGTTGGTGACGCATCTGGGAGGGTATCCGTCTTTCCATGACGCAGCAGTACGTTCTTTATGTATGAGAAGGTGGCGCAAGACGCGCAAGGGGCTCGATGGTCGAGACCTTCCTGACGGGATCATGCGGACCATGGTGGACGTGCGGCTCGAAGTGCTTCACAACTGCTATGGGCCGCCGCCTACCACCGGGCGCGTGGATCGAATGGTTGTGATCGATTGTCTCGATGTGCGGCAATCGGAGATTGATGTCGACGCCATGCTCGAAGAAGCGACGATCATGGAGATGACGTTGTCGCGCGTGGACGGATTGATCAAGCTCGATCTGCTGCCGAACGTCGGCCTTGATGTGAGATTGACATGCGTGCAGGTCTCCATTATCGACATGCTGCCTTATGTCCGATCGTCTGCGGGGAAGGCTGAATGATGTTGCTTCGTGTCGACAAGGGCCGGACGTATTGAAGAGTCGCGACTCGCATAATCCAGGCCCACCATCATCAGCGGAGGGGTAGATTTCGCACGCTGAATGAGATACTTCGGTATGCATCTCGAAGCGGCGAGAAAGAATGGAGCGCGGACAAGTCCACGGAAAGGGGGGTTCTTCGCCCAGCGAAGAACCGTCGGATCGCGTAATGAGGGTGGGACGCGCGCGGTGGAATCTCATGGAGTTTGCATAGCTTCGTCTTAAAGATCGATCTTATTCGTGCGCTGTTGAGTCAAGAGAATTTTGAAAAACTACAAACTTGACGAATGCTTTTATCCATGGAATCGAGTTGCGCTAATTGTCGATTTCAGCTTAGAAAATCTAATGGGGACGAGATGATGGGTGAAACCGATGCCACCACGAGCTTTCTTCTTTGCTCAAAATGCTTCTTCGACGAAGGGCTGCGGATCGACTCTTGGAAAATCGGGGTTGAACAAGAGGGCGTGTGCCCAAATTGCAAAAGCTCTGGCGGAAGAAAACTGAGAAAAGAGCAGGTCTTGGCGATCGCGCACAGCTTCTTCGTTAGTGGTACGACGATCCGGTTCGACTATGGAGGGGCTCCTTGTGTGCAGTTCAATGAGCACCACTACGGCAACAGTAGCATTGCGCCATCGCCATGGCTTGACAACGATGTAAAAATCATTGAAGAGGCGGGAAGATTGGATTCTTTCACTATGGGCCTCGTTACTGGATGCTTGGAGAGGTTGAGCCTCTGAAGGCCTTGCAAGATCCGTCGAGCCGTTGCGAGGTCATAAAGCGAATAGTGAGCGAATATTCCGTGCGAATGTTAGCTAAGGGTTCATTGTTCTATCGTGTGCGAGTGAATCCTCAGCGTCCGGCTGAGCCAGACGAGTACGACTGCCCTCCTTTGCGATTCGTGGGGAGAGGGCGGCTCGATTCGACTGGGTTCGGTGTTATGTATGGTTCACAGGACTTGGATATCTGCATTCATGAATGTCGCGTCACTGCGGAGGATGACATTTATGTTGCTACGTTGCAGCCAACTAAAGATCTGCGACTCTTGGATCTTACCGCTCTCCTCGATGAGGATGAGGTAACTGAGTATGAAAGTCTCGACATCGCAGTTCATATGCTTTTTCTTGCGAGTTCACATGCTTATGAAATTACCCGAAAAATTGCCATAGCTGCTGGAGATTCAGCTTCGACGGCGTTATCTATCCTTCCTATTACAGCCTGCTGCGTACTGGCGGTCTTCCCTTTGAAACTGTATATGGCATGTCGCGTCGCCTGATTCGCCCTCAGGCAGATGCATACGTAGAGTCCTATACCATACCCAATTTTGCCCTTTTTGGTCGACAAATCGAACAGGGTACGATCGCTCTAAAATGCTTCAATCGCTTTTTCTTGACGCATATCGGTTATCAAGGGCTCTTCGGACCAGTGGTCTACTAGTCATGCACCGCGCTTGGCTTAGCCGTTGTGCAATCGGAACCGAATGCTTTTGTTAGCAAGCTGGGCGCCTTCGGAATAGGCCCCATCAGAGTTCATTTTTTTTAACCCTCTGATGCAGTTAAGTTATCGTGGGAGTGACTTGTTCGATCGCTCCTGATATCGGCACGCTCCTAGGTAATTTGTCAACCCTGATAACGAGTTTGCGAGCCCTTACGGCGGGACAAGATTGCAGAGTCCTACATCAACACAATGTCATACTGTTCCTGCGACAAATTACTCTCCACCTGCAACGACACCGGCTTACCAATAAAATCCATCAGCATCGCCAGATGCTGCGATTCTTCCTCGAGAAACAGGTCGATGACCTGCTGCGACGCAACCACCCGAAACTCACGCGGATTGAACTGCCGCGACTCGCGCATGATCTCGCGCAGCACGTCGTAACACACCGTGCGCGGCGTCTTGACCTGTCCCTTGCCCTGACACACCGGACACGGCTCGCACAGCACATGCGCAAGCGATTCGCGCGTACGCTTGCGCGTCATCTCCACCAGCCCGAGCTGCGAGAACCCATTGACCGTCACCCGCGTGCGATCGCGCGACAACGCCTTCTTCAGCTCGCCCAGCACCTGATCCCGATGCTCGACATTCTCCATGTCGATGAAGTCGATGATGATGATCCCGCCGAGATTTCTCAACCGCAGCTGCCGCGCGATCGTATGCGCGGCTTCGAGATTGGTCTTGAAAATGGTGTCGTCGAAATTACGCGCGCCGACATAACCGCCCGTGTTGACGTCGATGGTCGTCATCGCCTCGGTCTGATCGATCATCAGATAGCCGCCCGACTTCAGGTCCACGCGCCGCGACAACGCGCGCTGGATCTCCGCCTCGATGTTGTACAGATCGAAAAGCGGCCGCTCGCCGGTGTAGTGATGCAGACGCGACGCCACCGCCGGCGTGAACTCGGCCGCGAAGTCCGCGAGCATCTGATAGGTTTCGCGTGAATCGACCTGGATGCGCGTGGTTTCGTCGTTGACGAAATCGCGCAGCACGCGCTGGGACAGATTCAGATCCTGATACAACAGCGTGGTCGGCGGCACGCGCTGCGCCTGCGCGACGATGGTCGCCCAAGTCTTGCGCAGATAGGCAACGTCGGCGGCCAGTTCCTCGCTTGTCGCATCTTCGGCGATGGTGCGCACGATATAGCCGCCTTTCTCGTCTGCGGGCAACACGGCCGTGAGGCGCGCGCGCACGGCTTCGCGTTCCGCTTCGCTCTCGATTTTCTGCGAGATGCCGATATGCGGTTCCTGCGGCAGATAAACCAGCGTGCGCCCCGCGATGCTCACCTGCGTGGAGAGTCGCGCGCCCTTGGTGCCGATCGGGTCCTTCACGACCTGCACCATCAGCGACTGGCCTTCGAAGACGATCTTCTCGATCGGTACATGCGGCGTGGACGCATGCGATTCGCCCGCGATGCGCGGATGCCAGATATCGGCGACATGAAGAAACGCGGCGCGTTCGAGACCGATGTCGATGAACGCCGACTGCATGCCCGGCAGCACGCGCACGACGCGTCCCAGATAGACGTTGCCGACGCGCCCGCGCGACAGCGTGCGCTCGACGTGAAGTTCCTGAACCGCACCTTGCTGAACCAGTGCGACGCGGCATTCCTGCGGTGTGACGTTGATCAGGATTTCTTCGTTCATGGCCTGTTTAGAATTCGACGCGCGCCACGCGCAAGAGTGCTGCGGTTTCGAAAAGGGGCAGACCCATGATACCCGAATAGGACCCGTCGATTCGCTCGATGAACTCCGCCGCGCGGCCCTGGATGCCGTAGGCGCCGGCCTTGCCGAGCGGCTCGCCGGTGGCGGCGTAGCGCTGCAGCGCAGCACGGTCGGCGGCGGCGAACCGCACCGTCGAGCGCGACAGCGCAGGCGGGAGCAGCGTGCCGTGCGCATTGACGACCGCAAGCGCCGTCAGCACTTCATGCTCGCGGCCGGCAAGCCGTTCGAGCATCGCCACGGCGTCTTCCTCGTGCAGCGGCTTGCCGAGAATCAGACCGTCGATGGTCACGGTCGTATCGGCGACCAGGATCGGCGCTTCATGATGACCGCCCGCAAGCAGGCGTGCACGGGCCGCCTGCGCCTTCAGCGTACACACGCGCACGACATAGGCGGCGGCGTCTTCGCCGGGCAGCTCGGCTTCGAGCGCTTCGGCGTCTTCATCGGGGCGGGGCAGGAGCAGTTCGCAGCGCACGCCGAGCTGTGCGAGCAGCTCCTTGCGGCGCGGGCTTTGGGAGGCGAGATAAACGAAGGGATAAGTGGTGGGCATCGTCGATGGGATCAGGAAAGCGCACGCGAGCTTGCGCGGCCTTCGAGATTCAACCGCCGGTCCGCCTCACGCGCGATGATAAGGATGATTCTGCGTGATGCTCCACGCGCGGTAAAGCTGTTCGGCGAGCAGCACGCGCACCATGCCGTGCGGCAGGGTCAGGCTCGATACGCGCAACAGCAGTTCGGCGCGCGACTTCACGGCGGGATCGAGCCCGTCCGCGCCGCCGATCACGAATGCGACATCGCGGCCTTCCTGCTGCCAGCCGGGCAGGGCGTTCGCCAGTTGCATCGTGGTCCAGTCGCGGCCGCGTTCGTCCAGCGCGACGATCCGCGCATTCTTCGGCAACGCAGCTTCGATTCGCTGCTTCTCCGCCGCCATCACGCTCTCGGCGTTGCGTCCCGACGAGCGCTGCTCCGGCTTGATTTCCTTCAGCTCGATGCGCAATTCGGGCGGCATGCGCTTCGCATACTCGTCGAAGCCCTTCGTGATCCAGTCGGGCATCTTGTGTCCGACGGCCAGGATGACGAGCTTCATGAAACCGCGCCGCTCACGTGACTCACGTGACTCACGCGGCTCAGGAAGCGCGCTTGCGGGCGACGCGCTTGACGGCCGGCTTCGCGTCTTCTTCGTCCTCGTCTTCGGCCGTGACGTTCGCGCCGCCGAACATGTTCGGTTTCTGGAGCTTCACGCGCACCGGCTTGTCGCCCCAGACTTCCTCGAGGTTGTAGTACTGGCGCAGCGCCGGTTGCAGGATGTGCACGACCGCGTCGCCGCAGTCCACCAGCACCCATTCGCCGACCTCTTCGCCTTCCGTGCTGACGATGTCGCCGCCCGCTTCCTTGACCTTCTCGCGCACGCTGTTGGCAAGCGCCTTGGTCTGCCGGTTCGACGTGCCGCTTGCCACGACCACGCGGTCGAACAGCGAAGTCAGGTGGGTGGTGTTGAAGACCTTGATGTCCTGCGCCTTGACGTCTTCCAGACCGTCGATGATCGCGCGTTGCAGCTTCTGAATTTCCATGATTGGGGTGTCTTTACCGTGTCCGGTACAGGTGATGTTGAACAATATAGTCCCATACTGACTCAGGGACTTCGGCGCGGGCGCGGTCATGCTGTTCCGCTGACGGGTCCGGCGCCTGTGTGTCGCGCATCGTGCGGGCTGCTTCGCGGATGGCCGTGGCGGACACGTCGAGCAGCAGACTTTCGTCGATGAGCATGTGACCGTGCGTGCTCGCCTGCAATGTCTCGGGCGAGGCACGGCGCAGTTCGAGCTCCGCGGCGACTTCGGCGGGCAGGGTGGCCACGTCGAAGCCGGCGCGCGTTTCCACGCACACGTGCGCATGCTCGAACAACTCACGCCACCGATGCCACGAGTTCAGCTTGACCAGCTGATCCGCGCCCATCAGCAGCGAGATCGACGCATCGGGACCTTCGCGTTCGCGCCAGCGCGCCAGGGTATCGACGGTATAGGTGTCGCCCTGGCGATCGATCTCGTCGGTCGCGACGGTCACGGTCGCGCCGGGTATCGAAAGCGAACGGGCCGCCGCGCGCGTCATGGCGAGTCTGTGCTCAGGCGCCGACACGCCTTCCTTCTGCCACGGCTGACCCGCCGGCAACAGCACGAGTTCGGTCAGCCGCAGCACCTCGGCGAAGCGCCGTGCCAGCGCCAGATGCCCGTTGTGGATGGGATCGAAGGTGCCGCCGAGCAGTCCGATACGCTTCGCGCACGGCGTGCCATGGCTCATGGCCGGGGTTAAAGCCATTCTCGCCGCACCAGAAAATCTTCCACTAGCTTGGCCTCCGGCGTGCCCGGTTCCGCGTTCCAGTCGTAACGCCAGTGCGCGGCAGGCGGCATCGACAGCAGGATCGACTCGGTGCGGCCGCCGCTCTGCAGACCGAAGTGCGTGCCGCGATCGAACACGAGATTGAATTCGACATAGCGGCCGCGCCGGTACGCCTGGAACTCGCGCTCGCGGTCGCTGTAGGGCGTGTCGCGGCGGCGCTCGATGATCGGCAGGTAGGCGTTCAGGAACGCGTCGCCGACGCTGCGCATCATCGCGAAGGACGCGTCGAAACCGGGCTCGGAGAAGTCGTCGAAGAAGATCCCGCCGATGCCGCGCTGTTCGTTGCGATGCTTCAGGTAAAAGTACTCGTCGCACCAGGTCTTGAAGCGCGGATACAACTGCGTGCCGAACGGATCGAGCGCGTTGCGACAGGTCTGGTGAAAATGCCGCGCGTCGTCCTCGTAGCCGTACACGGGCGTCAGATCCATGCCGCCGCCGAACCAGAAGATGGGCGCAACGCCCGCCTTCAGCGCCGTCAGCATGCGCACGTTCATGTGCACGGTCGGGCAGTGCGGATTGCGCGGATGCATGACCAGCGAGACGCCCAGCGCCTCGAAACCGCGGCCGGCCAGTTGCGGGCGCGCGGCGCTCGCGGAGGGCGGCAGCGCGTCGCCTTGCACGTCCGAGAAACCGATGCCGCCGCGCTCGAAGAATCCGCCGCCTTCCAGGATGCGGGTCACGCCGCCGCCGCGCAGATGCGCGCCGGGTTCGCGGGTCCAGGCATCGGTGCCGAAGGGCGTGCCGTCGAACGCGCCGAGCGCGTCGGCGATGCGCGTCTGCAAGCCCGTCAGGTAGGCGCGCACGGCCGCGATGTCGCAGGCTGTGCCGGATTCGCCGTGGGTCTGTGCGGTGCGGTTCGTTTCACTCATCGATTGCTGGACTACGCCGCTTCGGCGGCCATGAAAGGACGGGGCTCAGCCTCCGTCGCGCAACTCTCAAAAGCACGCTGCCGGACGCGAGGTCCGGCAGCGTGCGTACTCGTGCGGCACAGGCCGCGCAGGCCCGTATCAGCCGTGCTTTTCCGGCTTGTCGTGCTTGCGGTTCAGCGCGCGATAGCCGATGTCCCGACGGTACTGCATGCCGTCGAAGGAGATCTGGTTGACTGTATCGTAGACCACGGATTGCGCGCCGCGCACGGAATCCGCCAGTCCGACCACGCACAGCACGCGTCCGCCGGAGGTGGTCAGCTTGCCGTCGGCGAGCGTCGTGCCCGCATGGAAAGTCACGGATTGCTCGCTTTCCGCCGGAATGCCGTTGATCCGATCGCCCTTGCGCGGCGTCTCCGGATAGTTGTGCGCCGCCAGCACCACGCCCAGCGCCGTGCGCCGGTCCCAGTCGAGTTCCACGGCGTCGAGCTTGCCGTCGATCGCCATTTCCACGACCTTCGAGAAGTCGCCCTTGAGACGCGCCATGATCGGCTGGGTCTCGGGGTCGCCCATGCGGCAGTTGAATTCGAGCGTCTTCGGGTTGCCGTTGGCGTCGATCATCAGGCCCGCGTACAGGAAGCCCGTGAAGCGGATGCCTTCGCTTTCCATGCCGCGCACCGTCGGCTGGATGATCTCGCGCATCACGCGCGCATGCAGCTGCGGCGTGACGATCGGCGCGGGCGAATAGGCGCCCATGCCGCCCGTGTTGGGGCCGCGGTCGCCGTCGAGCAGGCGCTTGTGGTCCTGGCTGGAGGCGAGCGGCAGCACGTGCTTGCCGTCCACCATCACGATGAAGCTGGCTTCCTCGCCCGCCAGGAATTCCTCGATCACGACGCGCGCGCCGGCATCGCCCAGCTTGTTGTCGGCGAGCATGGAATCGACGGCGCCGTGCGCTTCTTCCAGCGTCATCGCCACCACGACGCCCTTGCCGGCGGCGAGGCCGTCGGCCTTGATGACGATCGGCGCGCCTTTCGTATCAATGTAGGCGTGGGCCGCGGCGGCGTCGGAGAAGGTTTCGTACTCGGCGGTGGGGATGCTGTGGCGCTTCATGAACGCCTTGGCGAAATCCTTCGAGCTTTCGAGCTGCGCCGCTTCCTTGCTTGGCCCGAAGATCTTCAGCCCGCGCGAGCGGAACAGGTTGACGATGCCCGCGGCCAGCGGCTGCTCCGGGCCGACGAGCGTGAACGCGACATGTTCGCGCTCGACGAAATCGGCGAGTTCCGCCGGGTCCGTGATGTCGATGTTGCGCAGACGCTCGTCCTGCGCGGTGCCGCCGTTGCCCGGCGCCACATAGACGATCTGCACGCGCGGCGATTGCGCAAGCTTCCAAGCGAGTGCATGTTCGCGACCGCCGGAACCGACGACGAGTAACTTCATGTGAATCCCCGAAATCCTGACTAAAAGCGTAAAAACGAGCGGTGAAGCAGCTTGAGAACAAGGCGGCGGGCGCATCGGTCCCGGACTGCACGGAGGGTCGCGCGCGGGGTGTTCATCCCGTGCAGAAGGCGGTTCGCGCGGACCACGGCAGCGTCACGCGCCTTTCTCGGGGCGAGGCCGCGCCGCATGCTTCCGGCGGCGCTGCTCCGGCCATCATGCCGAAGCGAAAGACGTTCCATGCAAGGGCAAGGGCGCATTCACCTTGCCCCGCAGCGATTCGAAGCTCAGTCCTCGTTGATCGCCGCGTTGGTATGGACTTCCTGCACGTCGTCGAGATTTTCGAGCGCGTCGAGCAGTTTCTGCATTTTCACCGCGTCGTCGCCGCTGAATTCGACTTCGGTCTGCGGTTTCATCGTCACTTCGGCGAGCTCCGCCTTGAAGCCGGCGGCTTCGAGCGCGTCCTTCACCTTCTGGAAATCGTTCGGCGGGCAGATGACCTCGATGCTGCCGTCTTCGTTCGTGACCACGTCGTCGGCGCCGGCTTCGAGCGCGGCGTCCATCAGCGTGTCTTCCGGCGTGCCGGGCGCGAACAGGAACTGGCCGACGTGATCGAACATGAACGACACCGAGCCGTCCGTGCCCATGTTGCCGCCGAACTTCGAGAACGCATGGCGCACTTCCGCGACGGTGCGCGTGCGGTTGTCCGTCATCGTGTCGACGATGATCGCCGCGCCGCCGATGCCATAGCCTTCGTAACGGATTTCTTCGTAGTTGGCGCCGTCCACGCCGCCGACGCCGCGCTGGATGGCGCGGTTGATGTTGTCCTTCGGCATGTTGGCGTCGTAGGCCTTGTCGATGGCCAGACGCAGGCGCGGGTTCGAATCGACCTCGCCGCCGCCCATGCGCGCCGCAACCTGGATTTCCTTGATGAGGCGTGTCCAGACCTTGCCTTTCTTTGCATCGGCCGCGGCTTTCTTATGCTTGATGTTGGCCCATTTCGAATGACCCGCCATTACCTTTCTCCATCGCGCGCGGGCTTGGCTCCGGCGCCTAGTGTGCTGTCGTGCTGAATGTGTGGTTCCGTGCCGTTGGCCGGTGCGGTCCGGCGTGGGCGTGTGACGGAATGGCGCGTGGACCGCCGAGGCGTTGTCCGGTGCTGCCGACCCGATCGGGAACAGACCGAAATTTTAGCATGGAGGCACCCGTCCCCAGTACCCATGCGCGCGAACCAAACCGGGAAAGCGGACCGAAACTGCACGAAATCCCGGCGATACGCGATGAAAAAACGCAAATTCGTTCGTATGCGCAAACCGCCGCGCAGGGGGCGCGGCGGTTGCAGGATCAGCGCTAGCTGGAGAAAAGCTCAGTTTTTCGTGCCGAACAGGCGATCCCCGGCGTCGCCCAGGCCCGGGACGATGTACGCGTGGTCGTTGAGATGCGAATCGAGCGAGGCGACGTACAGCTTGACGTCCGGATGCGCGTCCTGGAACACTTTCACGCCTTCGGGCGCCGCGACCAGCGCGACGAACACGATGTTCTCGCTCTGCACCTTGCGGCGTTTCATCACGTCGACGGCGTGAACCGCCGAGTAGCCGGTGGCGACCATCGGATCGCACAGGATGAAGACGCGCTCTTCCAGATCCGGCGGCAGGCGCACGAGGTATTCGACCGGGCGGTGGTCGTCCGCGCGATACACGCCGATATGGCCGACCCGCGCCGACGGCACCAGGTCCAGCAAGCCGTCCGACATGCCGATGCCCGCCCGCAGCACGGGCACGATCGCGAGTTTCTTGCCGGCGATCACCGGCGCGTCGATCTCGACGAGCGGCGTGGCCACGCGCTTGGTCGTCAGCGGCAGGTTGCGGGTGATTTCATAGCCCATCAGCAGCGTGATTTCCCGCAGCAGTTCGCGGAAGGTGCGCGTGGACGTGTCCTTGTCGCGCATGTGCGTGAGCTTGTGCTGGATCAGCGGGTGATCGAGGATGAAGAGATTGGGAAAGCGGCTGTCTTGTGTCATGGGTCTCGCGCGTGCTGCGCGTCCTGCTCGTGTGATGGGCTGCCGGGTCACGTCGGGTGCGATACGGCGGGTCCGGCGCGATTTCGAAGCGCGCTGGCGCCGGCGGCGCCTCGCGCGGACAGTAGCGACAGTTTACCGAAAAGGCCGCCCCAGCCTAAGAAGAATCGCGCGCCGTCGAATGCCTGCGCCGAAGCAGCCGCCGACGTTGCCGCCCCGATTCTTCTAGAATTGCGCGATGGATGAACCCGGGCGGCGAGGGCGGGGCGCAATCGGCGTCCGCCCTGCCTGCCGAACGATCACGGAGAACAGCACGATGGACATGGGAATCGCAGGGCGCACGGCGCTCGTGTGCGCGGCAAGCAAGGGACTGGGGCGCGGCTGCGCGGAAGCGCTCGCCGCTGAAGGCGTCAACCTGGTGATCACCGCGCGCACCGCGGAGACGCTCGAAGCGACCGCCGCGCATATCCGCGCGCAATACGGCGTGGACGTGAAGACCGTCGCGGGCGACATCACGACGCCCGCCGGCCACGCCGCCGCGCTCGCCGCCTGCCCCGCGCCGGACATTCTCGTGAACAACGCGGGCGGGCCGCCGCCGGGCGACTTCCGCACCTTCACGCACGAGATGTGGATCAAGGCGCTGGAAGGCAACATGCTGACGCCGATCGAACTGATGAAGGCGACCATCGACGGGATGATCGAGCGCGGCTTCGGGCGCATCGTGAACATCACGAGTTCCTCGGTGAAGGCGCCGATCGACGTGCTCGGTCTCTCGAACGGCGCGCGTTCGGGACTGACCGGTTTCGTCGCCGGGGTGGCGCGCAAGGTCGCCGCGACGGGCGTCACCATCAACAACCTGCTGCCGGGCACGTTCGACACGGATCGCATCGGCGTGACGATGGAAGCGCAGGCCAAGGCGCAGAACGTCTCCATCGACGACATCCGCGCGCGCCGCGCTGAGAGTTTGCCGGCCGGACGCTTCGGCACGCCGGAGGAATTCGGCCGCGCCTGTGCGTTCCTGTGCAGCGTGCATGCGGGCTACATCACCGGACAGAACCTGCTGATCGACGGCGGCGCCTATCCGGGCACTTACTGAAACATCAGAAACATCAGAAACACCATAACGACAACGACAGGAGGATGGAGCACATGAGCACACGCGTCGCGCTGATTGCGCACGACATGAAGAAGGACGACATCGTCACGCTGGCGGGCGAGTTCGCCGCCACGCTCGCGCAATGCAGCCTCGTGGCCACGGGCACGACGGGCGGCCGCATCGCTGCGGCGCACGGGCTCGAGGTCGAGCGCAAACTGTCCGGCCCGCACGGCGGCGATTTGCAGATCGGCGCGGAGCTGGCCGAAGGGCGCGTCGACATGGTGATCTTCCTGCGCGACCCGATGACGCCGCAGCCGCACGAGCCGGACATCAATGCGCTGGTGCGCGCCTGCGACGTGCACAACGTGCCGTGCGCGACCAACATCGCGACGGCGCGCATGCTGCTCGACGACTTGCGCCTGCGCTTCGCGCGGGCGTCCTGAACCCGACACGTGACGGAGGTGAACGAGCGATGACCAAGGCAATCCGATTCGACAAGGCAGGCGGCCCGGAAGTGATGAAGTGGGTTGACGTGGAGGTGGGCGCGCCGGGCAAGGGCGAGATCCGCGTCAGGCATCATGCGGTGGGGCTGAATTTCATCGACGTGTATTTCCGCACCGGCCTGTATCCGATGCCGTTGCCCGGCGGGCTCGGCATGGAAGGCGCGGGCGAGATCACGGCGGTGGGCGAGGGCGTCACGCAGTTCAAGCCGGGCGACCGCGTGGCCTACGCGTCGCGTCCGCCGGGCGCGTATGCCGAAGAGCGCGTGATGGCGGCGGATTATGTCGTCAAGCTGCCGGATGCAATCGGCTATGAAGACGCCGCGTCGATCATGCTGCAAGGACTGACCGCGCAGTATCTGCTGCGCCGGACCTATCGCGTGAAGCCGGGCGATACCGTGCTGATCCACGCGGCGGCGGGCGGTGTCGGCATGATCGCGTGCCAGTGGGCCAAGGCGCTGGGCGCGACCGTGATCGGCACCGTGGGTTCGGACAAGAAGGCCGAACTCGCGAAGGCGCACGGCTGCGACCATCCGATCGTCTACACCCGCGACAACTTCACGCAGCGCGTGCGCGAGATCACCAACGGCGCGGGCGTGCCGGTGGTCTACGACTCGATTGGCAAGGACACGTATATCGCCTCGCTCGACTGCCTCGCGCCGCTGGGCCTGTTCGTGAGCTTCGGCAATTCGTCGGGGCCGTTGCCGCCGATCGATTCGTCCGAGTTCGCCGGACGAGGCTCGCTGTTCTTCACGCGTCCGACGCTCTTCAGCTACATCGCCAAACGCAGCGATCTCGACACCATGGCGGCGGAACTGTTCGAGGTGGTTGCTTCGGGCAAGGTCAAGACCAACGTGCGCCAGCGTTATGCGCTGTCGGAAGCGGGCCGCGCGCACGAAGACCTCGAGGCGCGCCGCACCACCGGTTCGACCATCCTGCTTCCCTGATGCGGAAGCGGGACGGTTCGTGAACACCATGAACAACTGAAACATGAACGAGCCGTCCCCGACCGTCGTCCTGATCGAAGACGACAAACAGATCCGCCGCTTCGTGCGCGTCTCGCTGGAGGCGCAGGGCATGAGCGTGCACGAAGCGCTCAGCGGGCAGCAAGGGCTCGTCGAGGCGGCGACGCGCAAGCCCGACCTCGTGATCGTCGATCTCGGCCTGCCGGATGTCGACGGCATCGACGTGATCCGCGAACTGCGCGGCTGGAGCGGGCTGCCGATCATCGTGCTGTCGGCGCGCACGCAGGAAGAGCAGAAGGTCGCCGCGCTCGATGCCGGCGCCGACGATTACCTCACCAAACCCTTCGGTGTCTCCGAACTGCTCGCGCGGATCCGTGCCCATCTGCGGCGGCGCAATCAGGCGCCGGCCAGCGAAACGCCTGCCGTCAGCTTCGGCGACGTGAGCGTCGATCTCGCCATGCGGCGCGTGACCCGCAACGGCGAGAGCGTGCATCTGACGCCGCTCGAATACCGCCTGCTCGCGGCGCTGGTGCGGCATGCGGGCCGCGTGCTGACGCATCGGCAGTTGCTGCTCGACGTGTGGGGACCGTCGCATGTCGAGAGCCCGCACTACCTGCGCATCTACATGGCGCATCTGCGTCAGAAGCTCGAACGCGATCCGGCGCAGCCCGAGCACATCGTGACTGAAACGGGCGTCGGCTACCGGCTCGTGGGCGTGCAGTGACGCGGTCCTGACCCGCTCCTTATTCCCAGCCGCAGGTGATGCAGGGTTAGCGCGTGCGGCGGGTGCGCGGCGTCTACACTCGGCCAGCAGTCCCTTGAGCGCTGTCGGCCCTGTTGCACAACCTGCCTGACGATCCGAAGCGCTCCCTCGCGTTGCCTGGGAGAGAGTGATGGGCGTTTCCCGTGTCAGCGGCGCCAGCCCGGGCGCCGGGTCGTTTGCGGCTGCCGAACCGGATGCGTCGCCGCGTACAGGGACGTCGGACGCGCAAGGCGCAGCGCCGGAGCCGCGCGACAGTCCTCAGAACGCGGCCGATTCAGCCGATGCGCGCGAGCCTGCGGATGCCGGTTCGTCTGCGTTGGCCAATGAAGCGGGAACGCCGGCGGACGAATCGAAAGAAACGAACGACGCGAACGAAGCGAACGAAGCGAACAAGACCGATCGGCCGGTTCAGTCGACCGCGTCCCAGCTCCAGGCAAGCCGGCGCGAGGACGACGTCGTGCCGGCGGCCACGCCGCCGCTGCCACGCGCCGACGTCCAGGCCGGCTCCCTGCCTTCCAGCGCCGCCGCAACCGAAGATGCGCACTCGCGCGTGGAGCGCGGCGCCTGCCAGGGCACGCCCAGCACGGATATTTTTCGCGAGCGGCGCGGCGGCGATCGGTTGCGGGCGAGAGCTGCAGATTGCGTCAAGTTCGATCAGGCCGACTATCGCAAAAAGTGCGGTTATCCGGAGACGGGCGCGTGCGACGGCATCGTCCTCGAAGCGATGCGACGCGTGGACCGAAGTGCGGAACGGCCCGATCGGACTTTGTTCTCGGAAGTGCAGGGCATGCGCCTCGACGCGGACGCCGATTCGAACTCGCCCGCGCACCGGGACTTCTGCGAGCATGTCGACAACTTCCAGACCAACGCGTACAGGCTCGGTTTCAGCCACTACACGCCGCTCGTGCCCAACAATCTCAGAGCGCGGTATGCGGCGCCCTCCGACCGGCTGCGCGCCATGCGCGACGACTTCGCGCTGTTGCAACCCGCCGACATGGCGTACCTTCAAATCGGCATGGAGGCGTTCGGCACCCTGCAGGAACGGGGGCATGCGCTGCTCGTGCAACGCGGTGAAAGCGACAGCTGGACCATCTTCGACCCCAACAACGGCGCCTTCCGCTACGGCAGCCGGATCGAAATGCAGCGTTCGCTCGAAGGTTATCTCGATGTCGCGTTTTCCGGCACCGAATGGCGGGCCTCGCCGGTGCAGATGCAGGTCTATTCGCGGCATGGACTGGACGGATCGGCACCCGCGCCCGTGCTCGCATCCCGTCCGGGCACCCCGGGCTCCAATCCGCCGGAGTCGGACTACGACTACCAGCTGTACGCGGACACCGCGCTCCGGCCCTATCCGCTGACGCCCGCCGCGATCTTCGAGGGCGCGCGCCAGCCGCTTGCGGGCGTCGACCGCAACGAGGCGCTGGCGAGCTACGCGTTGCGGATGGTCGGCGATTACGGGATGCCGGATTTTCGCGACGCCCTCGAGCCGCTCGACCCGCGCGCGCTCGATCAGGCGCGCCGCCTGCAACTGCTCGACACCCTGCGCCGCCAGCACGGCAGCACGCCGATGGCTTCGTCCGTCGACGTGGCGCGCTTCATCCGGCATGCCGGCGACAGCGCAATCGGCAGCGCGGACCAGTTGATCAACGATCTCGCAACGCAGTTCGGTTCGAGCTACTTCGCCGACAGCGCCACGCGCGGTTCACGCAACACCATGGTCGTGATCGATCTCGCGCGCCAGACGCCGCCCGCGGACGGATCGGCCAGCGGTTTCGCCCGGAGCGATCCGCTCCTGATCCGGAGGATCACGCCGGGCAACGATTACCGCACCGACCGTTACGAGCTGCTTGCACCGGACTACGGCGTCTTTGATTACGCGGACTTCGAACACATGAGTTCGGCCGTGCGGCGCGCGTTTCTTTCCGGCCGTCATACGGAGGGCGGCGTGCGGGGCGCCGCGACGACCTGGTATGCGGAGAACGCCGGCGACACGCCGGCAGGCCAGGCCGCACTGTCCAATCCGCACGACACGCTCAATCTCTCCTTTCCGGTCGTGCCGGTGGCGGACTTGCCGCCGCCCGTCGCAACCGCGGTCAATCCGCCTTCCGGCGCCTATCCGCACGCGGATTTCAAGCGCGCAGGGGAGCGCACGCCGCGGAACGCCGAGCCGGATTTCCTGTTCAGGCCGTCGACGCTGACGCCGCTCGAGATGAGCACCGAAGGCGGCTTTCACGTGCTCGCGACGTCGCTCAAGGATGTCAATCTGGTCACGCACGACTTCGATGTCGGCTCCGGCAAACGCGACCTCGACAGCGCCGGTTATCTCGCCACGTTCGCGAATCCGGGCGTCGCGCTCGACCGTCTCAAGCGACTCGGGCGCAGCGGCTTCGTCTACGTGATCTCGCCCGGTCCCAACCTCGTGGACGTCAATGCCACGCTGGGCCGCCACGCGAGCGCGCCGGACAATCGCGAGTTCGCCGCGATGGGCACCATCGACTCGACGCAGGTCATCGGATGGTGGGAAACCAAGGATGGCGTCATGTCTGATTTCAAGGACAATCCGGCCTACCGATGGGACGTGTACGGGGCGCAGCGCACCGCCGGCGCGCAGCCGCAACTCGCGCGCTTCCCGATGAACTCGAAGGCGTGGCAGGAGCCGGCGTACCAACCGTTCGTCGTGCCGGTCGTGCGCGACGGCAAGGTGGTTGGTCATGCGCCGAAGGACAACCCCAACTTTCTCCAGGCCAATTTTTATGGCGATGCTCTCCAGCGGCTCGACGACGCCAGCCGCAGACAGGCCGCGCACGAGGAATATCGAGGACCGATGACGTTGCACGCGTACGGCGGCGGCGTGGATCATCCGGCCATCCTCTACGCGGACGCGTCGGACAATGTCTACGTGAACTGGACCTATCGCGCGAGTACCCAGTACCCCGGCAACATCAAGCGGTTCGTGATGGGGTCGGACGGGCGATTCCACTATCCGCGCGACTGGAACAAGACCTTGCGGGTCGGTTCGGATGGCTACGTGTATGTGGGCGCCGTGCCATCGTCACCGAGCCTCAACGGCGTCTTCCGCCATGACAACGGACGCCTGGTGCATGCCGAAGACGGCAAGTACCTGACCGTGGGTCACACCGTCTATGTGCCCTTCGTCACCACGGCGTTCGAAGGAGCCCGCTCGACGTGGAAGCTGACCGGCGAGGGCGGCGTGCCGGTGACGCCGCCCGCCTCGAACCGGAACTCGTACAGCTATGCCCGCGACACTGGAACCAGCGAGGAGCTGTACCGCTTCGATCAGCGTCCGGAATCGCTCTTGCCCCCCGGCACGACGCATTTCGTGACCCACATTCCGACGCTCGGCATCAAGGGCAAGTTTCTCGACTGGATGAATCACCGGCATAGAGATTTGCCCGCCACGATCGACTGGCTGGAACGGAACAATGCGGCTTTCCTCTTCCGGGACGGCTTCTATGCTTTCGGCGTCGGCGACAACATGCTGGAAGTGCGCACGCTCGGCGGCCGCCGAGCTTACTGGATCGTGCGCGATCCGAAGACGGGGAGCATCGCCGAACTGCCGCAAACGCACATCGCGTCCAACTATTCCGTGCGTGCCGACGTCTGGGAAGGCATCGAGGCGCGGGCGCGACTACGCGAGCGGCTCCGTTCGATACTTTCGAATTGAGCGCCGCGCGCGGAACCTTGCCGCCCGCGCGTCATTCCGCTGCGCCCGCCGGACGCGCGCGGCCTTGGCGGCGCGCCCGCCGGGCTTCCGCGCGGATGCGGAAGCGGTCCATGTAGAGATAGACGACCGGCGTGGTGTAGAGGGTGAGCATCTGGCTGACGATCAGCCCGCCGACGATCGCGATGCCGAGCGGCGCGCGCATCTCGGATCCCTCGCCGGTGCCGAAGGCGAGCGGCAGCGCGCCGAGCAGGGCGGCGGCGGTCGTCATCATGATCGGGCGGAAGCGCAGCAGGCACGCCTCGCGGATCGCGTCGCGCGGCGTGCCTGCGCCGTGGCGCGTGGCCTCGATCGCGAAATCGACCATCATGATCGCGTTCTTCTTCACGATGCCGATCAGCAGGATCACCGCGATGAAGGCGATGATGCTGAACTCCGTCTTGAAGAGCAGCAGCGCGAGCAGCGCGCCGATGCCCGCCGAGGGCAGCGTCGAGAGAATCGTGATCGGATGGATATAGCTCTCGTACAGCATGCCGAGCACGATATACACCGCCGCAAGCGCCGTGAGGATCAGGATGGGCAGCGTGCTGACCGACTGCTGGAACGCCTGCGCCGTGCCCTGGAAACTGCCGTGGATCGTCTGCGGCATGCCGATCTCGGCCATGGTCTCGTAGATCGCGGCGGTGGCGTCGGAGAGCGACTTGCCGGGCGGCAGGTTGAACGAGATGGTCGAGGCGACGAACTGGCTCTGGTGATTCACCGACAGCGGCGTGTTGCCCGGTCCGAACTTCGCGATGGCGGACAACGGCACCATGGTTTCCTTCGACGTGGACACCGCCGCGCCCGACGACGAGCCGCTCTTTCCCGTGGCGGCGATCGCATTGGTGGCCGAGTTCTTCACCGCGGCCAGCGCGAGCGCCGCGCTGGTGTCCGTCGCGCTGGTGGAAGCGCCGCCCGCGCCGGTCGAACCGGTGGCCGAGGTCGAAGCCGTGGAGGTGGTGCTGGACGTGGTGGTGGATTGCGTCGAGGACGAACCGCTCGCCGTGCCGCCCGAGGTGCTGATCCAGATCTGCTTGAGCATCTCCGGGTCCTGCCAGTATTTCGGCGCGAGTTCCATGACGACGTGGTACTGCGACAGCGGGTTGTAGATGGTCGAGACCTGGCGCTGACCGAATGCGTCATACAGCGTGTTGTCGATCTGCGCCGGCTTGATGCCGAGGCGCGCGGCCGTGGAACGGTCGAACGTGACCATCGATTCGAGTCCGCCCTGCTGCTGGTCGGAATTGACGTCGGCGAGTTCGGGGCGCTTCTGCAGCGCGTCGGTGAGAATCGGCCCCCACTTGTAGAGATCGGCGGTCGTGTCCGACAGCAGCGTGAACTGGTATTGCGCGTTGGATTGCCGCCCGCCCACGCGAATGTCCTGCACCGCCTGCAGGAAAGTGCGCGCGCCGGCGACATCGCCGAGCGGCGCACGCAGGCGGTTGATGACCTGATCGGCGGAGACCTTGCGCTCGCTCTTCGGCTTGAGCGAGATGAACATGAAGCCGCTGTTGGTCGAGCGCCCGCCCGTGAAGCCGGCGACGCTGTCCACCGCCGGATCGGCCTCGACGATCTTCATCATCTGCGAGAACTTGCCTTTCATGGCCTGGAACGACGTGCTCTGGTCCGCCTGAATGCCGCCGATGATGCGTCCCGTGTCCTGCTGCGGGAAGAAGCCCTTCGGCACGATCACGTAGAGGAACACGTTCAGGAGCACGGTGGCGAACAGCGTCATCAGGATCAGCCGCGGATGCGCGAGCGACCAGTCCAGCGTGCGCGTATAGCCGCCCTGCAGGCGCTGGAACTGGCGTTCGAGCCATTGCGCGATGCGGCCTTCCTGCCGGCGCTCGCCCGGTTCTTCGAGCAGGCGCGAGCACATCATCGGCGTGACGGTGAGCGACACCACCAGCGACACCGCAATGGCGAGCGACAGTGTCAGCGCGAACTCGCGGAACAGCCGCCCGATGATGCCGCCCATCAGCAGGATGGGCAGGAACACCGCCACCAGCGACACGCTGATCGACACCACCGTGAAGCCGACTTCGCGCGCGCCGATGATCGCGGCCTGCATGCGCGGCACGCCTTTCTCGACATGCCGCGTGATGTTCTCCAGCACGACGATGGCGTCGTCGACGACGAAGCCGGTCGCGATGGTCAGCGCCATCAGCGAGAGGTTGTCGAGCGAGAAGCCCAGCAGGTACATGGCCGCGAACGTGCCGATGATCGAGATCGGCACGGCGACGCTCGGGATCAGCGTCGCGCGCCAGTTGCGCAGGAACAGGAACACGACCATCACGACCAGCGCCACCGCGATCACGAGGGTCGCTTCGGTATCGTGCAGCGACGCCCGGATGGTGGTCGAGCGGTCGGCGGTCGGCGTGATCTGCACGTCGGCGGGCAGCGCGGCCTGCAATTGCGGGAGCATCGCCTTGACGCGGTCGATGGTCTCGATGATGTTCGCGCCTGGCTGGCGGTAAAGAATCACCAGCACCGCGCGCTTGTTGTTGATGAGACCGAGATTGCGCAGGTCTTCCACGGAATCGACCACTTCGCCGACGTCCGAGAGCTTCACCGCCGAACCGTTGCGGTACGCGACCACCAGGTCCTTGTACTGCGCGGCCTTGCTCGCCTGGTCGTTGGTGTAGAGCTGGATGTGCGTGCCCTTGAACTCGATCGCGCCTTTCGGGCTGTTCGCGTTCGCCGAGGCCAGCGCGGCGCGCACGTCTTCGAGTCCAATGCCGTAGTGGAACAGCGCGCCCGGCTCCAGTTCGACCCGCACCGCCGGATTCGCCGAGCCGCTCACGTCCACTTCGCCGACGCCCGGCACCGTGGACAAGGTCTGTTGCAGCACCGTCGCGGCGGAGTCGTAGAGCGCGCCCGGCGTGCGCGTGGGCGAGGACAGCGCGAGCACCAGAATGGGCGCGTCGGCCGGGTTCACCTTGTGGTAGGTCGGGTTGCTGCGCAACGCCGTGGGCAGGTCGGCCCGTGCTGCGTTGATGGCGGCCTGCACGTCGCGCGCGGCGCCGTCGATGTCGCGGTTCAGACCGAACTGGAGCGTGATGCGCGTCGTGCCGACCGAGCTCATCGAGGTCATTTCGCTGACGTCGGCGATGGTGCCGAGATGCCGTTCGAGCGGACTGGCCACGCTGGTCGCGACCGTCTCCGGGCTCGCGCCGGGCAGCGACGCCTGCACCGAGATGGTCGGGAAATCGACCTGCGGCAGCGGCGCGACCGGCAGCCGCACGAACGCGAACATGCCCGCGAGCGCAATGCCGATTGCGAGCAGCGTGGTCGCGACCGGCCGGTCGATGAAGATGCGCGACAGGTTCATGACTCAGCGTCCCTCACCGGCGGCGGGCGTGCGCGGCCCGTTCGTCGTGCCGCGATGAAAGCGCGCGCGCAGCTTGCGGGCGAGCGAATCGAAGCCGAGATAGATGACCGGCGTCGTGAACAGCGTCAGCAACTGCGACACGATCAGGCCGCCCACAATCGCGATGCCGAGCGGATGGCGCAGTTCCGAGCCCGCGCCCCAGCCGAGCATCAGCGGCAGTGCGCCGAGCAGCGCGGCCATGGTGGTCATGAGAATCGGCCGGAAGCGCAGCAGGCAGGCCTGGAAGATGGCTTCACGCGGCGGCTTGCCTTCCTCGCGCTCGGCTTCGAGCGCGAAGTCGATCATCATGATCGCGTTCTTCTTCACGATGCCGATCAGCAGCACGATGCCGATGATGCCGATGATGTCCAGGTCGTGCCCGGTGATCATCAGCGAGAGCAGCGCGCCGACGCCCGCCGAGGGCAGCGTCGAGAGAATGGTGATCGGATGGATGAAGCTCTCGTACAGCACGCCGAGCACGATATACATCGTGACGATGGCCGCGAGGATCAGGAACAGCTCGTTCGACAGCGACGCCTGGAACGCGAGCGCCGCGCCCTGGAAGCGGATCTGGAACGAGGCGGGCAGGCCGATGTCCTGCTTCGCCTGCTCGATGGCCTTCACGGCTTCGCCGAGCGACGCGCCCTTGGCGAGATTGAAGGACACGGTCGTGGCCGGGAACTGGCCCAGGTGCGTGACGAGCAGCGGCGCCGCGCGTTCGTGGAACCTGGCGATGGCCGAGAGCGGGACCTGTCCGTTGGTCGCGGTGGAGGAGGGCAGGTAAATGCCGTTGAGCGTGTCGCTGTAGTGGGCGTCGCTGGGCTCGGCCTCCAGGATCACGCGGTACTGGTTCGACTGCGTGAAGATGGTCGAGATGATGCGCTGGCCAAAGGCGTCGTACAGCGCGTTGTCGACGGTGGCCGGCGTGATGCCGAAGCGCGCGGCCGTCGCGCGGTCGATCTCGATATACACCGACTGGCCGTTCTGCTGCAGGTCGGTCGCGACATCGGTGAGCACCGAGGTGCCTTGCAGGCGCGCGACGAGCTTCGGCACCCATTCCGCGAACTCGGACGGATTCGGGTCGGTCAGCATGAACTGGTATTGCGTCGGACTGACGGTGGAGTCGATGGTCAGGTCCTGCACCGGCTGCATGTACAGCTTGATGCCCGGAATGTCCGCCACTTCGCCCTGGATGGTGCGGATCACGTCGCTCGACGTGTCGCTGCGGTCGTCGCGCGGCTTCAGGTTGATGAGCATGCGGCCGCTGTTCAGTGTGATGTTGGTGCCGTCCACGCCGATGAACGACGTCAGGCTTTCCACGTCCGGGTTCTGCAGGATCTTCTTCGCGAGCGCCTGCTGCTGGTCCGCCACGGCCTGGTAGGACGCGGCCTGCGGCGCCTGCGTGATGGCCTGGATCACGCCGGTGTCCTGCACCGGGAAGAAGCCTTTCGGAATGTAGATGTAGAGCACCGCCGTGAAGACCAGCGTCAGCACGAAGACGAACAAGGTGGCGTGCTGGCGGGCCAGCACCCAGTTCAGCGCCACGGCATAGCGCCCGATCACGTAGTCGATGAACCGGTGCGCGCGCGCCTCAAAGCGCTTGCTGTCCTTCGGCGGCGTGTGGCGCAGCAGCTTGGCGCACATCATCGGCACGAGCGTCAGCGACACGATCGCTGAAATCACGATGGTCACCGCGAGCGTGATCGCGAATTCGTGGAACAGGCGGCCCACGACATCGCCCATGAAGAGCAGCGGGATCAGCACGGCGATCAGCGAGACCGTCAGCGAGATGATGGTGAAGCCGATTTGCTTGCTGCCCTTGAGCGCGGCTTCGAGCGGCGATTCGCCTTCTTCCACGTAGCGCGCGATGTTCTCGATCATCACGATGGCGTCATCCACGACGAAGCCCGTCGCGATGGTCAGCGCCATCAGCGAGAGGTTGTCCAGCGAGAAGCCGCACAGGTACATGACCGCGAGCGTGCCGACCAGCGAGAGCGGCACCGAAAGGCTCGGGATGATGGTCGCGTAGACGTTGGCGAGGAACAGGTAGATGACCAGCACGACCAGCACGACCGAGAGCAGGAGCTCGAACTGCACGTCGCGCACGGACGCGCGGATGGTCGTCGTGCGGTCGGTGACCACGCGCACGTCGAGCGCCGCGGGCAGCGACTGCTGCAACTGCGGCAGGATCTGCTTGATGCTGTCCACCACCGCGATCACGTTCGCGCCTGGCTGGCGCTGCACGTTCAGGATGATCGCGGGCGTCGAATCGACCCACGCGCCGAGCTTGGTGTTCTCCGCGCCCTGCACGATGCTCGCGACGTCGGTGAGCATCACCGGGCGGCCGTTGCGGTAGGCGATCACCGCGCTCTTGTAGGCGTCGGCGTCGGTGAGCTGGTCGTTGGCGTTGATGGTGTAGGCGCGCGTCGGACCGTCGAAGTTGCCCTTCGGCGTGTTGACGTTGAGATTGGCGATGGTCGTGCGCAGGTCGTCGATATTGAGGCCATACGACGCCAGCGCGCGCGTGTTCGCCTGAATGCGCACCGCGGGGCGATTGCCGCCGCTGACCGACACCAGGCCCACGCCCGCCACCTGTGAAATCTTCTGTGCGAGGCGCGTGTCCGCGAGGTCCTGCACCTGCGTCAGCGGCAGGGTTTTCGAGCTGACGGCGAGCGTCATGATGGGGGCGTCGGCGGGATTCACCTTCGCGTAGATCGGCGGTGCGGGCAGGTCCGAGGGCAGCAGGTTGCCTGCCGCGTTGATCGCCGCCTGCACTTCCTGCTCGGCGATGTCGAGCGGCAGGTCCAGGCTGAATTGCAGCGTGATGACCGACGCGCCCGCGGAACTCTGCGACGACATCTGGTTCAGGCTTGCCATCTGGCCGAACTGCTTCTCCAGCGGCGCGGTGACGCTCGACGTCATGACGTCGGGCGAGGCGCCTGGATAAAAGGTCTGCACCTGGATGGTCGGATAGTCGACGGCGGGCAGCGCGGACAGCGGCAGGAAGCGCAGCGCGACCAGTCCGACCAGCATGATTGCCGCCATCAGGAGCGCCGTGCCGACCGGACGCAGAATAAAAAGACGAGATGGGTTCATGCGGTATTCGTGACCTGAAGCTCGGGGTTACTGCTGCGATTGCGTCTGCTGACGCCGATGCCCGCCGTGATGCGCGCCGGAAGCGCCAGAAGCGCCCGAAGCGGCAGAGGCGCCTGAAGCACCCGACGCACCCGAGGCACCTGAAGCACCCGAAGCCGCGTTCGCCTTCTCGGCCGGGATGGTGATCTTTGCGCCTTCCTTGAGGCGGTCGGAACCGTCGATCACCACGCGCTCGCCCACTTGCAAGCCGGATTTGATGCTGGTGCGCTCGCCGTCCACCGGGCCGGCCTTCACGTTGCGCACGGTCACGGTGTTGTCCGGCTTGACGACATACACGAACGCGCCCGACGAGCCGTTCAACACCGCCGGCGTCGGCACGATGGTCGCGTTCTTGATGACATCGACGAGCAGCTTCGTGTTCACGAACTGATTCGGAAACAGCATGCCGCCCTTGTTGTCGAAGGTCGCGCGCAGCTTGACCGTGCCCGTGGTGGTGTCGATCTGGTTGTCCACCGTCTCCAGATAGCCGGATTCGAGCGCCGTGGTGTTGGCGCGGTCATAGGCCGTGACCGACATCTTCGTGCCCGCGTGCAGCGGCTTCAGGATGGCGGCGAGGTTGTCCTCGGACGTGGTGAAGATCACGCTGATCGGCTGCAGCTGCGTGATGACGACCACGCCGTTGGTGTCGCCGGTCGTCACGTAGTTGCCCGGATCGACCTGGCGCAGGCCCACGCGCCCCGACACCGGCGCCGTGATGCGCGCATAGGTCAGGTCGAGCTTGTAGGTATCGACGTTGGCCTGGTCGGACTTGACCGCGCCTTCGTATTGCTTCACGAGCGACGCCTGCGTATCCACCTGCTGCTTCGCGATGGAGTCCTGCGACAGCAGCGTCTGGTAACGCTGCAGGTCGAGGCGCGCGGTCTGCAGCAGCGCTTCGTCGCGCGCGAGCTGGCCTTGCGCGTTGCGCAGCGAGATCTCATACGGACGCGGGTCGATCTGCGCGAGCAGGTCGCCCTTCTTGACCATCTGCCCTTCCTGGAACGCGACATTCATCAGCGTGCCGTTCAGCTGCGTCTTCACCGTGACGTTGGCGAGCGGCGTGACGGTGCCCAGCGAGTCGATGACCACGGGCATCTCGCCTTGCGTGACGCTTGCGACATGTACCGGCTGCGGCTGGTTCGTCGCGTTCGCGGCGCCGCGCCGGCCGCCTTGCCGCGCTTCATGCTGGGCGCCCGGGGCGCTCGTGCCATTGCGGTTCCACGGATGCCACCAGGCCAGCGCGCCCGCGACGATCAGCACCGCGATGATCAGCGGCACGACTCTGCGACGGCGGGTGGTGGCATAAGGGTGAGCAGCCGGCGAAGCGGGCGAGGGAGGCGTCGGGCGCGGTTGCCCTGAAGGATTCTTGTGGTCGTCCATCTGTTCGGTGGCTGGGTCTTTCGATTCTGTCTTGCGAGGACGCGGATGAGGAATCAATCACGGTTCGGAGGCGCGCGGTGCGCGGCACGCGAATCGCCGGGCAGCGCAGGCTCCGGCGCATGACGGGACCGACGGGCGCGTCGGGGCAGCTACCCGCGAGCAAAGCCGTCGACCTTAGCAAGCTGCAAGCCCGGCGGGGCGCCGACACGCGCGAAGCATGATGCTACGTCCCGCGTCCGGACCCGTCCACCGGTCATTCTTTCGGCTGATTACGACTGTTACACGGGCGGGTTGGCAAGCTTTCGACGGCTTTCCACGAGCGTGCAACAGGCGCAGGCTTCCGGACACGGCGGGCCGCGTAGTTTAACCGGCCCGCGTGACTCAACCGGCGGCGTGGACGGCGGGCGCCGGATGCGTGCCGCCGATCTCGCGCACGATGTGCTCGACGCATTCGAGCAGCGCGGGCGCGACGGTGTCGATCAGTTTTTCGCGCGGGCATTGATAGGCAGCGCCGCCGCAATTGACCGCGTAGCGTTCCTCGGACGGACCCACGAAGCCCGCCGCGACCGCGTTCAGCCCGTCGTGCCACTCACCGACCGACATGGCAAAGCCGCGCTGCAGCGCGTCGTCGAGGCCGCGTTGCAGACTGCTGGCAATGGACGGCCATTCGTCGCCCGAGGCGGTCTGCAGGCTGCCGATAAGCGCGCGCCGGTCGGTTTCGGCCAGCGCCGCGAGGTAGGCGCGCCCGACGGACGTCCGGGTGAGATCCATCCGGCCGCCGACTTCGAGCCGCGAAACCAGGACGGCGGAGCGCGGACGGATGGCGTCGATGACGACCATTTCCAGACGGTCACGCACAGCGAGATGCACCGAAAGTCCGGTTCGCTCGGCAAGCTGTATCAGAAAGGGCCGCGCGCGAGCACGAATATCGAAATTGCGTAAGAATCCGTTGCTGAGCTCCAGCACGGAGGCGGTCAGGACGAAGCGTTCGCTGTCCGGAAGCCGGTACAGCAGGCCGGCGCCGACCAGCGTTGCGGTGATGCGCGAGACGGTCGGCTTCGGAATGCCCGTCCAGTCGGTCAGTTCTCGGTTGCTGACGGGCGCGTCGGCGGCGGCGATGCGGCGCAATACGTCGAGGCCTCGCGCGAGCGCGGTGACTTCCTCGCCGTCTTTCTCTCGGGTTCTCTCTTTACCCGTGGACCGGTCATTTTGCATGTAAGCCTGTTTTTTATGAAACGTTGTTCCGAAGGTCGGGGGCGCGACATTCTACCGGGACAAATCTCAAAGCTTGCAAGCGATGCAAGTCATGACGATAAGCTGCATCAGCGATGAACTTTTTGGTACACCATGCTTTTTTCGGTAATAAAGTTGGGCAGTTGCCCGGAGTCAGAAATTTTGCTTGACTTGGGCAACGTTCCCATAAAAAATGGAATTGAATTTCGAAACTTGATAGCGACGTGCGCTTTTGCGCTTTCCGTTCTCAGACTTCGGGATACCGTCTCTCAGGTTCTAGCACGGCCCTCGGAATGGCTAGAACTTTTAAGGCGCTGCGGAAACGCAGCGCCTTTTTTTTTGTCCGCCGAGGTCTGATGCTTTGACCCGAATATACCTGCAAAGCAGCCCGGCGAGGGGAATGAAATGCCTCCTTTCATGCGTGCGGCGCCGTCCGGAACGCAAGCCTGGCTGACGTCAGGCGGACAACGGGTCCACTGGACCGCCGCAAGCTTTCAGCTTCGATGGTTGAAGACGCGGCGCTGTTTCAGGATACGTCGGCCACGAAGCAGCCAATAAATGCTCGCGAGCGTCAGGAGCACGGCGACGCACATGACGAACAACGGCGAGATGCGTTCGGGCGCTGGCGGGCTGGTAGCCACGAACAACGCCGTGAAGAGTGCGACGGCGGCCTGAAAGAAGGAGCGGGCGGCCACGCTGCGGCGCAGGCGGGGCGTAGTGAAGCGCGAAACCGGCGGGCGGGCGAACGGTTCGAACAGCATCATCCCTGCGGTGAGGGCGATGGCGATACTCATGAAAAACATGGTGGGAGACTTTCGTGAAGGGCGGGACGCGAGGAAATATATGCGAACCGCATAGCCTGCCAAAACTAGAAGTCTCCTAAATGTAGAAGAATTACTCTATCTGAAACGGTTTGCCTGATTTTTTCGAGAAATTGACTTACGGATGCTTCTCTGCGGATCTCGGCGACGGCCAGGGTTTTCCTTTGATGCAAGGTTGAGTGAAGCCGCTGGCGCAAGGATGTTTGCCGGCGTCGGGCAAGGCGCGTTCGACGAAATCTGGACGGGACCAGCGTATGATGTGCGCCAGTTTTGATCCGGATTCCTCCCTTGCATCGGGCGGGCAAATACGGGGTTCTCAGCGTCGCGCGCCGCCGCGCACGCATTGCGACAAACGACAGACGACGGAAGGCAACACCATGCAGATGACTCCCTTGACCCGCATCGCGGTCGCGCTCGGAGCGCTCGCCTTGCTCGCGGCCTGCGAGAAGCACGACGCCACGGCCGGCCAGGCGGTCGGCGCATTCAATAATCTGGCGAGCCAGACGGGCCAGAAATTCGATCAGGCGGCGAGTTATGTCGGCCAGAAGGTCGATGCGGCGAAACAGTCGGCACAGCAGAATTTCGACAACGCCGGTTCGATGCCCGATATCTCCGCGAGCGGCGTCGCGGCCTCGGCGCGCGCCAACTTCGACAACGCGGCCAGCGCCACCCAGGCCGCGATCAACAACGCGGCGAGCGCGACCGGCGCGGGCCTGCAATCGGCGGGACGCAAATTGCAAGACTGGTCGACGCGTCCGGACGGCGCGCAGGCGGGCAGCCAGACGGGCGTCCAGGCATCCGGCGCGACGGCCAGTTCGGACCCGGGCAATGCGCGCGCCGAAATGGACAAATGACGCTTTCCCCCACGGAAAGCGGCTCCGTTCAAACGATCTGTCGAATCGGCATGCAACCGATGGCTAACATTCGGTTACGTCCGCATCGGACGGCCGGCAGTTCGCAGCCGCTAAACTGGCGGTCTTTTGAAAACCGGTATCGTCATGAAGTCATGCAAACGCGCGCGTGACGGCGCGTGGGCGTTCGTCGCGATCTTCTGGCTGGCAACCTGCGCGCGCGTGCGGCGAGCGTCGCCAGCACCGCTGTTCGCTGTCCTGCAGTTCGCTGTCCTGCTGTCCGTCGTTTCCTTCGCGCATGCCGCACCCGCCCTCACGCTGCCTTCCTTCGAAGAGCTGATCAAGCCCGCGGCGCCTGCATCGGCGCCGGATGGGGCACCGAACGCAGTGGCGCCCACGGCGTCCGACGCCGACATGGTGCGCTCGCTCGACACGCTCATCGCCACGCTCGACAGCGACCGGCAACGCACCGCACTGGTCGCGCAACTCAAGCGCCTGCGCGACGCGAAGCGCGCGGCGCTGGCCGGCGTCTCCGCGCCAGGCGCCGGGGCTGCACCGGCCGGCGCTGAAACAGCGGACGTCAGCCCCGCCCCCGGCAGCAGCGCCGATGCCGCGAGCGGCGCCAGCGATGCGTCAACGGCGGCAGTCGCGCCGGCATCGTCGAATTCGTCGGCGGCGTCGGTCGTCGCGAAGATGGCGCAAAACGCCGGGCTGCTCGGCGCGAGTGCCTCGGCGGTGACCAACATCGAAGCCGACGTCAGGCGCGGCAAGACGCCGCTCGCCTACTGGATCGGCCGCTTCAACGCGGCCGGCAACGAACTCTTCACGATCGTCACGAGCCAGAGCCGCGAGACCTTCGGCCGCACGCTCTTCAATTACTTCGCGACGCTAGCCGGCTGGGGCGTCTGCGCGTTCGTGCTGGTCTATTTTCAGCGCCGCGTGCAGGCGCGCTACGGCATCGACATGGGGCTGCATTCGAATCCGACGACGGGCGAACTGCTGCGCTTCACGTTGCGCCGCGTCGCGCCGTATCTGTTCGCATTCCTCGCGGCACTGAGCTTCACCCATTACATGCCGCTGTCGCTCGGCCGCACGCTGGCCATGGTGACCGCCTATGCGATCGTCGCGGGCGCGGTGTTCTCGGCCATCTGCCTGATCATGTTCTCGCTGTTCGGTTCGGCGCACCGGCGCGTGGCGGTCAACCTGCTGATCGTGCGCGCGCGCCGGCTGTTGTTCGTCATCGGCACGCTCGGCGCGCTCGGCGATGCCGCCGCGAACTACGACGTCGCCCAGCAGCTCGGCACCAATCTCTCGGCGCTCATCTCGACCTTCGCGAACATGGGCGCGGCCGGCCTGACTGCTTATTTCGCGCTGGCCTTCCAGCGGCCCGTCGCGCATCTGATCCGCAGCCGCAGCTACGAGCAGCGCAACACGCGCAAGGCCGCGACCGAAACCTTCGAGGTGGTCGCGTCGCTGTGGCAACTGCCGCTGTTGCTGCTGGCGTCGGCGTCGGTGGTGGCCACGCTGATGGGCATCGGCACGTCCGAGAACGTGTTGCAGATGGCGATCGCGACCGCCGGCCTGCTGGTCGTCGGCTTCTTCCTGTCGGCGATCGTCGTGCGCGTCACGCGTCCGAAGTCGCGCAAGCCGCGCCGGCAATCGGCGTATGTGCGCAGGCTCGTGAAGTTCGTCGGCACGATGATCGTGGTCGGCGTGTGGCTCGTGTTCCTCGAACTGTCGTCGCGCTTCTGGGGCTTCTCGCTCGCGCACATGGCCGAGGAGAGCGTGGCCGCGCGCGGCATCACGCATGCCGTCGCGATGATCGTGCTGACTTTCTTCGTCGTGTGGCTCGTGTGGATCCTGATCGACACGGGCATTCAGGAAGCGCTCAAGCCGGATTCGACGCGGCGCGGCGGACGCGGCCCGAGCATGCGCGCACGCACGATGCTGCCGCTCGTGCGCAACGTGGTGTTCGTGTTCCTGCTCACGGTGGCGGCCATCGTCACGGCGGCGAACCTCGGCTTGAACGTGACGCCGCTGCTGGCGGGCGCGGGGGTGATCGGCCTGGCGGTGGGCTTCGGCGCGCAGTCGCTGGTCGCCGACCTCATTACGGGTCTGTTCATCATCATCGAGGACACCATTTCAGTAGGCGATTCGATCGAAGTGGAGGGCGGTCATGCGGGCATCGTGGAAAGCCTGACGATCCGCACCGTGCGCCTGCGCGACGGCCAGGGCGCGGTCCATGCCATTCCGTTTTCGCAGATCAAGACGGTGAAGAACCTGTCGCGTGATTTCGCTTATGCGGTCTTCGAGGTGCGCGTGCCGTTCTCGGCCGATGTCGATGAAGTCACGCAGATGATCCGCGAAGTCGGGGCGGACCTGATGTCCGACTTCCGCTATCGGCTGGAGATGCTGGGTCCGGTGGAAGTGTGGGGACTCGACCGCTTCGATCCGAACTGGATGGTCGTGAAAGGCCAGATCAAGACGCGGCCGCTGCAGCAATGGAGTGTCGCGCGTGCGTTCAATCTGCGCATCAAGCGCAAGATGGACGAGGCCGGCATGGACATTCCGGTGCCGCAGATGCACGTGCAGATGACGCGCGACACGCTGTCCGGCGACGCGGCGGCGGCCGGGCACGAGCGCGCGCGGCGCATCTGGACTGGCGAGGCGCCGCCGGCGGAAGAACCCGAGGAGGCGATGGCGGGTCCGGAACCCGCGCGTCAGAGTCAGATGAAGAGCGAATCCGCAGCGCTGCGCGACATTTCGCACGATCCGCAGGCAGCGCCGCCGCCGACGGATCAATCGGTACAGATTCCGCCGCAGATTCCCACGGCATCCGAACCAGGGAAGGGCTGAGCGGCGTGCGTCCGCGGCTCTTTGAAGGCCTCAGGCGGCAAGCAGATCATTGACGTGCGTGGCGATCTCCGCGCCCGCGACGCCGTAGACGTGCAGCGAGATCGCGCGAGTGGCGGCATCGGCGGGATTGCCGAGTTGATGGATCGCGCCGCGCCCTGCTTCGACGCAGGACACCGCACCTGCCGGGCGCGCGTGACGGCGGACCGGCACCGCGCTTTGCGTATCCATGTCCCAGCGATACAGCGTTTCTTCCAGCGTGCCTTCGATGACCGCATAGCCGCACCATGTCAGATGGCCGTGCACCGGGCTGGCTTGCCCCGGCGCCCAGACCAGCGCGGCGATCGCGTAACGATTGAGCGGATCGGCGGCGAGCAGGTGGCGGCAGTAGCGCTGTGCGTCGGCGGCGCGTTGTTCGGGACGCAGCAGGTCGGGTGAGGCGATCGCGCGCCGCAGCGCCGCGCGCACGCGTTCTCCGAAGGCAGGGCGCGGGCTGGTCGAAGAGGCAGCGAAGGCGGCATCGAGTTCCTGGCACAGGGCGGCGAGCGCATCGCCGGGCCGGGTTGGCATCGTTGCGAAAGGCCGCGCCGGGCGGCTGACGTGATCGGATTGCATGGTGTCGGAACCGTGATATTCGTTGAAAAAGGCACGGTTCATTTATACCGGCTTGCCTCCAGAATTGGTTTCCATATAATTCCGCTCGGACATCCAGAAAGAGAATAATTTCCTACCGGGGGTGCAGCATGGGAATGGACCTCATCGACCGCAAACTGCTCGAGCTGCTGCAGAACGACGTAACCATGCCCATCGCCGAGCTGGCGCAGCGCGTGAACCTGTCGCAGACGCCGTGCTGGAAGCGCGTACAGCGCCTCAAGGAAACCGGCGTGATCCGCGCGCAAGTGGCGCTGTGCGATCCGAAGAAGCTGGGCGTGGGCACGACGGTGTTCGTCGCGGTCCGCACGAACCAGCACACGCAGACCTGGGCGGAAGATTTCACCCGTGCGGTGCGCGACATTCCGGAGGTCGTCGAGGTCTACCGGATGAGCGGCGAAACCGACTATCTGTTGCGCGTCGTGGTGTCCGACATCGGCGATTACGATCGCGTCTACAAGACCCTGATTCGCGCGGTGCCGCTTTACGACGTCAGTTCGAGCTTCGCGATGGAGCAGATCAAGTATTCGACGGCGCTGCCGGTGCGGCCCACCGCCGAGTTTCCCTGACGTTCCTGAAGAAAGGCGCCGGCACGGCCCGTGCGGCATCTTTCCGCAATCCAGTTGAAAACCATCGCGGGTACCATGTCGGGTCTTTCCGAACCCGCGTCACGAAGCACATTGCCCATGAACGACGATCCCCGCCGCCCCGCCGGCAAACCCAGAAAGAATCCGACGCGCGCCATTAGCGTGTTCATCGTGGTGGTGGTGCTGATCGTCATCGGCACGGTGTTGTTCAATGCGATCCGCGAGAAGCGCGAGTTCGACCAGCAGAACACCCCCGCCGCGAGCGACGTGCGTCCCGCACTGCCGTCGACGGGCGCATCGCAATAGCCGATGCCGCGGCGCGCCCGCTAGCGGGCGTTACACCGGCAAGCGGATCTGCGTCGCGTCCTTGCTGATCAGCGCCGACGCGCTCAGCATCTGCTTGCATTGATGCGCCAGCAGCTTGAGGTCGTGGAGCGCGTCGGGCGGCAGCGCCTGCGCGCGTTCGGCCTGGTTGACCATCGCGTCGAGTTCGCGGCGCAGTTCCTTCAGCGCATCGCTCTGCGCCGGTGCCGCGTCCGGTTGAGGCGCGGCCGGCAGTTCGTCCTGCGCGTCGGCCAGATGCTCGCGAACCATGCCGAAGGTGCGCTGCACCGGCTCGAAGCGCTGACCGTCCTGGCCCGAGCTTTCGTTGAGCGATTGCAATAGCGGCGCGGCCGCCGTGATCTGCGACGCGAGCACGTGGCTCTGCACCAGCAGGTCGTTCAACTCCGCCACGTAACGCTGCTGCGCCTTCGGTTCGAGCATCATGCGCTGGAAGGCCTGTGCCAGATTGGCGAAGGCGATGTGCACGTTCTTGCGCGCCAGCCGATAGCGGAAATCCCGGTCCAGTGCGGTGGCGGCGACCGTCGCGGCGGCGGACGCGCCCTTGCTGGCCGTCGCCGCCGTGCTCTCGCCGATGCTCACCGCCGCCAGCTTCTGCGCCGTTGCGTTGGCGGCCTTCACGGCCGAGTCCGCGACGACTTCGGGATCGAGCGGCGGCGTGGCGGCGACGGGCTCGTTCGCTGCTTCGGCGGTGGCGGGCGCGGCGACGGGCTCATCCGGGGATGACGCTGCGACGCCTGCGTTGGCGTCGGCGAACACGGCGGGATTGACTGCCGTCTCCGGCGCGGCGGCGCGCGCCTTGTCCGGCTGCGCGGATGCCTTGGCCTTCCACCACCAGCTCGCTTCCAGATAGTTGCGCGTGGCGGACAGGAGATCCTTCACGAGCTTGCCCATCAGCCGGTATTCCCAGTAGGGGAACAGATGGCTGGCCGTGATGGCGATGGCGCAGCCCACCACCGTATCGATCGCGCGCTCGCCGATCAACCTCAGGCTGCCGGGCGCGAGCAGATGGAACATCAACAGCACGTACGACGACGTGAACACGACGCTCGCCGCATAGTTGAACAGCAGCAGGCTGTAGCTCATCACCATCGACGCGAACATCACGATGAGCAGGATATGCGGCTCCTTGACGAACAGGATGAGCGCGATGGTCACGCCGCAGCCGATGGCCGTGCCGATGATCCGCTGCGTGTTGCGCTGTTTCGTCAGCGAGTAGCCGGGCTTCAGGATGATGACGGTGGTCATCACGATCCAGTAGGCGTTGGTGAGCGGCAGCAGCCGGCCGAGCCAGAAGCCCGCGCCGACGGCGATCGTCACGCGCAGCGCGTGTCTGAAGCTCGGCGACGACATCGTCAGGTTCGAGAAGATCTGCATGAACGGCACGCGCCGGCTGGATATGAAGCGTGACAGCGCGTGATCGATCTGGACTTCGGTTTCGGTGGGGCTGGCGTCGTCGCGGGTGCGGCGGCGCATCTTGTCGATGAGGCGCGTCGCGCTCCACAGGCGGCGGAACACGGCCGCCGCGGCCGCGTAGGCTTCCGGATTCTTCTCGGGCAGGCCGTTCTTGCGCATCAGTTCCAGTTCGTATTCGATCGCGCGCAGTTCCGCCTTCATGCTGATCTGCCGGCCGGCGGCATTGTTCTGCAGCACGGCGAGGCCGATTTCCTCGAGATCGGCGGCAGCCTTGCGCATCAGATCGCGATAGAAGATCAGCACGTCCGACCCTGCGAAGGTCTTGCGCACCAGCGGATAGTCGGTATGCGCGCCGACGAAGAACTCGTGCAGGTCCACCACGTTGATGAACAGGTTGAAGAGCCGGGCGCGGCGCGCGTCGAGCCGGCCGCTCTTCAGCTTGGGCAGGTTGCGCAGCACGATGTCGCGGGCGGCTTCCTGCCGCTCGACTGCGGCGATCTGCTTTTCGATCAGCTTGCGATAACACTCGTCGAGATCGGCGTCGCCGTCGTAGAAATCGGCGCGTGCGAGCAGGTATTCGGCGCAGCTGAAGATGCTCTCGGCGAGCGCCTGCTGCTCGATGCGATAGACCAGCAGCCGGCTCACGAGCGTGGCCCAGTAGGTGTACCAGAGACCGCCGAGCAGGATCCAGGAAGAATTGATGAGCGCCTGCAGCGGCGTGAAATGCTCTTCGAGCGTGACGACCATCATGAACAAAGTCGCGAAGCTGATCTGCGGCCAGCGGTTGCCGTAGACGACGATCAGCGAGAGTACGAAGGTCAGCGGCACGATGGTGAGCCAGAGCGTCAGGGGATGCGCGGTGGCGATGCCGGTGGCAAGCGAGGAGAGGAAGCCGATGAAGGTGCAGGCGAGCATCTCGTTGTGCTTGTGCCTGAGCGGGCCGGGCATGTCGACGACGCATGCGCCGAGGGCGCCGGTGGCGATTGTGAAGCCGAGTTCGCGGTTATGGAAGACGATGAGCATCAGGACCGCGGGCAGCGATACGCCGAGCGCGATGCGCAGGCCGCCGAAGAAGTACTGGCTGTAGATGAACTTCCTGATTTCGAACGAATAGCGCATCGAGTTTCTGGGTTTGACGGCTCGGCGGGGCGGGGTTCGACGGAGTCGGGTGAGTCTAACCCATGCGGGGTGGGTGGGGAGGCAGGTTCCATACCTGGGGGTTGTCGCTCTGGGTCTTCGCTTGGGTTTGCTTTGTGTTTGCCTGTGCTTCTATGGACTTCCTGTGATCGCGTCGGTCTATTGGCACTGCCCCTCCCCGGGGCGGGGGTAACTTTCTTTGCTGCTGCAAAGAAAGTCACCAAAGAAAGCAGCTTTCTTACCGCCCAAGGTCCACCAGCAGCACGACACAGAAATGCCTCACTGGCCCGGCACTAGCGAGTGCCCTCATAGGCCACACCGGGCTTGGATCGCGGACCCACTGTGACATCACACCATTGAACGAACTGGTGCAGCACCTGAGAGTTCCGGCCCAGCGCTACGCGCTGCCGGAGGGTATGCAAGGGAAACCAGTGGGAGGCAAGAGCAATGAGATGGATCCGTTAGCACGGAAGCACGGGCGGACCCGATTGACCGGTCGGCGGCGCGTAGCGCTGCGCCGGAGCTTTGAGGGGCTGTACCAGTTCGTTTGAGAGCGCGGCTGCACAGTGGGTCCGCGATCCACGCCGGGTGTGGCTTATGAGGGCACTCTCTACTGCAGTGCCAGAAACGTGGTTCTGTGTCGTGCCGCTAAATGACGCTGGGTGAGAAGAAAAGCTGCTTTCTTTGGTGACTTTCTTTGCAGCGGCAAAGAAAGTTACCCCCGCCCCGGGGAGGGGCAGTGCTAATAAACCTACGCGAACACAGGAAGTCCATAGAAGCGCAGGCGAACCCAAACCCAAACCAAAACCCCGAACGCGAAGACCCAGAGCGACAACCCCCGCTTTGCTATGCTGGCACTGACCAGCAAATCAACCGAACCATCGCGCCGCAGGCATGAACCGCACCGACCCCCGCAAAAAACCCCGCCCGACAGGAGCGGACCAATGCCGATGACCGGAAGCCTAACCGTCCCGCCGAGCGAAGTAGAACTCACCGCCGTGCGTGCCCAGGGCGCGGGCGGCCAGAACGTCAACAAGGTATCGAGCGCGATTCACCTCCGCTTCGACATCCGCGCATCATCCCTGCCCGAACACATCAAGACGCGACTCCTCGCACTCTCCGACAGCCGCATCACGCGTGAAGGCGTCATCATCATCAAGTCGCAGGAACATCGCACGCAGGACATGAATCGCGCGGCCGCGCTCGCCCGTCTCGACGAACTCATCGACAGCGTCAGCGTCACGCGCCGCACACGCATCGCCACGAAGCCGACGCGCGGGTCGCAGCTGCGGCGCGTCGAAGGCAAGGTGAAGCGCGGCGCGATCAAGGCGGGCCGTGGCCCCGTGCGCGGCGAATAAGGCCGCCGAGACGGCCCAGGCACATTTCAGCCCCGCCGCAACCCAGGCGGCTGCCCAACACGCGGACCCAGAAAATAACGCTTCATCGTGTCGCCGCCCAGCACCCGGGCAAGCTCGGCAAAGACACAGTAATTGCCGATCATCAGCACGAGCAGGATTTGCACCGCCCAGAACTGCGGCCAGTTGATCTGCCCGATCAATTCATGATGCGCGGCGCCCAGACTGTGCGTCTCCTTCCAGAACTCGAACAGACGTTCGAGGTAATGCAGCAGCCCCGCGACGACCGTATAGATGAGCGTCTTCCACGCGGCATTCCAGATCAAGGGCCGCTCCGGATAGCGATTGATGAACGGCAGCATGTTGGCCAGCAAGACCGCCTTGCCGAGAATCAGCGACGCGACGATGACCGAGAACGAGGTCGGCAGCGAGATGCCGGTGCCCCTCACCATCAGCGCGCGGACGAGGATCACCACATGCAGCAGCACGAAGAAAAAGACGGTGGGCGGCACCATCTTGAGCATCTCGTGCTTGATACCGGCAAACGACATTCCCATGGCGGCGGCTCCGGGCGCAAGGCGCGAAAGATGACGCGGCTTCGCACGACCCTCGGCGAGCCGCGCGGCACAGGAAAAGTCTAGTTCACCGCGCGAGCTTGCGTCGGCGCAACGGCAGGCGTCCGAGCGCGCCAGTGGCGAGCGCGGTGCCCGCGAGCACGATCCCGCAGCCGGCAATCATCGCGAGCGAGACGGGTTCGCCGAGAAACCATGCGCCCCACAGGATGCCGAAGAGCGGAATCACGAAGGTCACCGTCATCGCACGCGCAGGACCGGCAACGGCGACCAGATGAAAGTAGATGAAGTAGGCGATACCCGTGCAGCCGATGCCCAGCGCCAGCACCGCGCCCCATGCCTGTCCGGATACCGGCGCCGCGGGCCACGTGAGACACGCGAGCGGCGCCAGCGTGAGGGTTGCGCCGAGCATGCTGCCGGCGGCGTTGGTGAGGGCATCGACGTCCAACAGATAACGCTTGGCGAAGTTGCCCGCCACGCCGTAAAGCGCAGCCGCCGCCAGCGCCGCGGCCGCTGCGAGCAAGCCCTGCACCGGCACGACGGAAGCGCCGCCCACGCCCGCAGCGTCCGGCGCGGAAGCGGGCGCAATCTGGTTCCACACGAGCACCAGCACGCCCGCGAAACCGATCGCCATGCCGATGGTGCGCACGGTCGTCAGGCGGTCCCTGAGCCACACATACGCCACCAGGGCGCCCCATAAAGGCGTGGTCGCGTTGATGACGGAAGTCGCGCCGGCCGAGAGCGTCAGCTCGGCATAGGCGAACAGGCAGAACGGCGCGGCGGAATTGAGAATGCCGACGACCAGCAACGGCAGCCAGCAGCGGCGCAGCGTCGCAAGCGTGGCGTCGAGTGGACGTCGCGCGAGCAGCATCGCCACGAGAAACAGCGCGCCGATGCCGACGCGCAGCGCCATCAGCGGCGCGACGCCGAACTCGACGACCCCCACGCGGATAAAGAGAAACGATGCGCCCCACAGGGCGGCGAGCACGATCAGTTGCAACACATTGGCGAGGGACATGGCGGGACGGACGTCGGGATTGCAACGAAAGTCCGCGCATGCTAACACCGGCTCGTACCCATCCGGTCATCCGCCGGAAGAGAGCGCAAGAACCGGTAGAAGCCGCCCCCGCCGCGTCGTCAATGCAGCGGAATCATCCACGTCAGCACGTTCTGCTGCAGCCATACGAGCACGCCCAGCAGCACCGTGAGCAGGATCGAATGCCAGAAGGTGCGCGCGAACACGAGACCCTCGCGTCCCTTGAGTTCCGTCGTGGCGACGCCCGTCGCAATGTTCTGCGGCGAGATCATCTTGCCCATCACGCCGCCCGACGAATTGGTCGCCGCCATCAGCACCGGATTGAGATTCAGCTGGTTCGCCGCCACCACCTGCAGGTTGCCGAACAGCGCGTTGCCCGAGGTATCGCTGCCCGACAGGAACACCGCTACCCAGCCGAGGAACGCCGAGACCAGCGGAAAGAACGCGCCCACCGACGCCACGCCCAGTCCGAGCGTGTAGTTCATCCCGGAGTAGTTCATCAGGTAAGCCAGTCCGACGATGGTCGCTACCGTGAGGATCGCGATGCGCGTCTGCACCCACGTATCGCCGATCGCCGCGGTGAAGTCGCGCGTGGGCAGCTTCACCAGCAGCGCGGTGATGATCGCCGCGACGAGGATCGCCGTGCCGGTCGCGAGCGGCTGGAAGTCCCAGATGGCGCCGTAGGGCTGGTTGTACAGCGTGATGAACACGGCCTTGTCGAGACCCGGCCAGGGGATCTTGATGTCGCCGATCAGGAAGATCTTGAGCACCGTCCACACGATCACCACCACCGACACGACGATCCACGGCACCCAGCCATGACCGCCCGAGAGCGTCGCGCGCGTGTCGGACAGGCGGTCGACGTTGACGGCGAAGCGCTCGTCCGCGACCGGCTTCCACACGCGCAGGAACGCGATCGTCAGGATCAGCGAGACGAGCGAGGACAGCACGTCGGTCAGCGCATAGCTGATGAAGTTGGAGGTCACGAACTGCGTCAGCGCGAAGCTGCCGCCCGAGACGAGCAGCACCGGCCAGATGCGCAGCATGTTGCGAAACCCCGCATACACGCTGATCACATAGAACGGCAGCAACAGCGCGAACAGCGGCAACTGGCGGCCGACCATTTTTGCGAGGGCGTCGGTGGGCAGGTGCGTGACCGCGCCGAGCACCGTGATCGGCACGCCCAGCGCGCCGAAGGCGACCGGCGCGGTGTTGAAGATCAGCGTGAAGGTGAGGGCTTCGAGCGTCGGGAAGCCGAGCAGGATCAGCAGCGAACTGGTGATGGCGATCGGCGTGCCGAAACCGGAAATGCCTTCGAGCAGCGCGCCGAACGAGAAGCCGATCACGACAAGGACGATGCGCCGGTCGTTCGGCAGGTTATCGACCATCCACAGGCGGAAGGCTTCGAAGCGTCCCGAGCGCTGCGCGATGTTGTACAGCAGGATGGCGGCGAACACGATCCACATGACCGGCCAGAGCGCGAAGACGGCGCCTGCCGCGACCGAATCGAGCGCCAGTTCCACCGGGAAATGCCAGCCCGCGACCGCGATGATCAGCCCGAGCACGAGACCCGCGAGCGAGGCCTGCCAGGCCGGGCGGCGCGCCCAGCCGAGCAGGACGAGCACGAGCAAGATGGGCAGCGCGGCGACGATGAACGATGCGAACAGCGAATGAGCGATCGGTGTGAGGATCTGATGGAACATCGCGTCTCCTTGCGGACATGAGCAGGAGCGGCGAGTTGGCTCGCCGCCGTGCGCGTCCCATCAATGCGAAAGCTGCGGGCGTCCGCGCTGCGGGCGTATTGACGCCTTAAGCGGGCGCATAACGCGCACACTAAGAATAGGGCGCGATCCGTTTGCGTCAAGGCGTGAATGCCCGCGCATTGCGGCGCGGCGGGCATCTGCGTGCCCTGACGCGCGCGTCGGCCGACGGATTAACCCGCGCCGATAACGCCGGGCGCTCAACCCTCGGCGACGTTGGGCACGATTTCGTCTCGTCGCGCGACGGGTGTCTGCCGGAACACCCAGATGGTCAGCAGGCCGAGCGAGGCGAGCATCCAAAGCAGGAAAAATACGAAGGCCATCATGTCCGACTCCCCGAGAACCGATGTTTTCGCAACGTTGATCCGCGTTGCGCGACGGCAAATGAGGGACACGACTAGCCAATTTCGTGCCAAAGGTCTGGCGATATCCGCCAAGTCTCTGACGGAAAAGGAAAGTGCTCCAGCGCACGCAGGCCGTCGGCGCGCTGGAGTGCATCAGTTGGCCGGAAAATGTTGCAGGTTTGTTACTGGCAGGCCGAGTCGGCGCGGCGAGTCGCACGTCGCCGCGTGAGCGCGTTGGAATTCAGTGGCCATGTCCGCCGCCGCCACCGTGCCAACCGCCGCCGCCTTGCCACCCGTGGCCGTATCCACCGCCGCCGTGCCAGCCGCCGCCGCCGTGCCACCCATGGCCGTAGTAGCCGCCGCCACGCCAGCCGCGGCCCCAGCAGCAACCACCGCCGCCCCAGTAGCCGAAGCTGAATGAAACCGGCGCATAGCCGTAATACGCCGGGTAGCCGCCATAGGCGGGGTAATAGGGGTAGCCGGCGTACGGGTAGGGATAGGTCTGGTAGTAGTTCGAGTAGTTCGGATCGGGGGCGCCGATCGCGTATTCATACTGCGGTGGCAAGGTCGCTGAAGACGCAGTGGCTACCGTTGCGCCGGACGCCGGAACGGTGAACTCGCGCTGCGTGTAGGCGGTGCTGACAACTGGGTAAGGCGGATAGGCTGGGTAACCGTAGTAGCACCCGCCGAGAAGCGTTGCGGTGGCCGTAGCCGCGATGACGGCCGACCTTCGGAGAACGAGACGAGCGAATTCCATGATGCTGCTCCTGACGGTGTGTAACGCCCGGTGTAGATCGATGATGAAGCGTTGCTGCCGGGCGGGTCCGTCATGAAGCAGCTTACTCGAACGGCGGCGCTGCGGTCGGCCGACGGTCGGAAGGGGAGATGACCGGGTGGCCGTTTGTGTCAGTTCTGAAACGTGGCGGCGAAACGACTGCGTTTCGCCGTACCGGGCAGGCCGGATTACTTCCCGACCTGATTGCCGATGATGCCGCCGACGGCCGCGCCGCCGAGCGTCGAAAGTCCGCTGCCGCCGATGGCGGCGCCGCCCGCTGCCCCGACGCCTGCGCCGATCGCGGTATCCCGTTGACGCGTGCTCATGTCGCCGCAGGCTGTCAGGCCCCCGAGAAGCGCCACGACCGTTGCAGCGACGCCGATCTGTTTGATGTTTTTCATGTCGACTCTCCGAATACGATGTTGAGCGAAGCGGCGGCGGGGCGGCTTCCAGGCATCCGCAGGAGCCGCGACTGTCCCGACCGCTTCGTCGCTTGACCAGCAGGAAAAGTGCCTGATTCGTCTGGAGAGGCTCAAGCCTTATGGAACAAGGCCGGCGCCGGATGCGCCAGCAAAAAAGGCCCGACGCACACGAAGCGCGTCAGGCCGTTGATCGCTACTGAAAACGGTCCGGCATCAGGTCGGCTGATAGATCTCCGAACCCTTCTTAACGAATTCGATCGCCTTGGTTTCCATGCCTTTCGCCAGCGCATCCTGTTCGCTGAGGCCCTGTTTCGCCGCGAAATCGCGCACGTCCTGCGTGATCTTCATCGAGCAGAAATGCGGGCCGCACATCGAGCAGAAGTGCGCGACCTTGGCCGAATCCTTCGGCAGGGTTTCATCGTGGAATTCGCGCGCCTTGTCCGGGTCCAGGCCCAGATTGAACTGGTCTTCCCAGCGGAACTCGAAACGCGCCTTCGACAGGGCGTTGTCGCGCACCTGCGCGCCCGGATGCCCCTTGGCCAGATCGGCCGCGTGCGCCGCGAGCTTGTAGGTGATGATGCCTTCCTTGACGTCGTCCTTGTTCGGCAGGCCCAAGTGCTCCTTCGGCGTGACATAGCACAGCATCGCCGTGCCGAACCAGCCGATCATCGCCGCGCCGATGCCCGACGTGATGTGGTCGTAGCCCGGCGCGATGTCGGTCGTCAGCGGCCCGAGCGTGTAGAACGGCGCCTCGTCACACCATTGCAGCTGGAGATCCATGTTCTCCTTGATGAGCTGCATCGGCACGTGGCCCGGACCTTCGATCATCACCTGCACGTCGTGCTTCCACGCCACCTGCGTGAGCTCGCCGAGCGTCTTCAGTTCGCCGAGCTGGGCTTCGTCGTTGGCGTCGTAGATCGAGCCGGGACGCAGGCCGTCGCCGAGCGAGAACGAGACGTCGTACTGCTTCATGATTTCGCAGATGTCTTCGAAGTGCTCGTAGATGAAGCTCTCGCGATGATGCGCGAGACACCATTTCGCCATGATCGAGCCGCCGCGCGACACGATGCCCGTCATCCGGTTGGCGGTCAGCGGCACGTATTGCAGGCGCACGCCGGCGTGGATCGTGAAATAGTCGACGCCCTGTTCCGCCTGCTCGATGAGCGTGTCGCGGAAGATTTCCCAGGTCAGGTCCTCGGCCTTGCCGTTGACCTTTTCGAGCGCCTGGTAGATGGGCACCGTGCCGATCGGTACCGGCGAATTGCGAATGATCCACTCGCGCGTTTCGTGAATGTGCTTGCCGGTGGAAAGGTCCATCACCGTGTCGCCGCCCCAGCGGATCGCCCAGGTCATCTTGTCGACTTCTTCGCCGATCGACGACGTCACCGCCGAATTGCCGATGTTCGCGTTGATCTTCACGAGGAAGTTGCGGCCGATGATCATCGGCTCGCTTTCCGGGTGATTGATGTTCGCCGGGATGATGGCGCGCCCGCGGGCCACTTCGTCGCGCACGAACTCGGGCGTGATCGCCTTCAGCGCGTCCTTGCCGAACGCCGCTGCACCGAAGGCCTGGCCCGGATGCTGGCGGCCCATCATGGCGGCGAGCTTCTCGCCGTTCGGGCCGCTCTGCTTCAGGCTTTCGAGGTATTCGGCGCGCCGCTGGTTTTCGCGGATCGCGATGTATTCCATCTCCGGCGTGATGATGCCGGCGCGCGCGTAGTGCATCTGCGATACGTTCTTGCCGGCGAGCGCGCGGCGCGGCTTGCGATGCAGGCCGGGGAAACGCAGTTCGGCGGTCTTGTCATCGGCGGCGCGCTCGCGGCCGAAGTCGCTGGAGAGGCCGGCGAGTTCTTCGGTGTCGCCGCGCTGTTCGATCCATGCGCCGCGCAGCGCGGGCAATCCCGAACGGATGTCGATCTTCGCTTCCGGGTCCGTGTAGGGGCCGGACGTGTCGTACACGTAGACGGGCGGATTCTTCTCGCCGCCGAAGCCGTCGGGGGTGTCGGACTGGGTGATTTCGCGCATCGGCACGCGGATGTCGGGCGTCGAACCGGTGACGTAGACCTTGCGCGAGTTCGGCAGCGGCGCGATGGCGGCGGCGTCGACGACGGCGTTTTCGGACAGGAACTTGGGATTGGCATTCATGTGCTGTTTCTCCTTGCGACAGAAGTGAGCGCGTGGGCGCTTGCTTCCGTCCCATGCGAAGCAATAGGGACGATATTTTTCAGCACGAGCGATGACGCCGCCCGAACTGACTCAGGAGCTAAACAGGAGGAACGAGATGGAAAGGTACGGGCTCGGAAGAGGTGGCCGGATGCGGCAGGCCATGGAGCCCGAACGCTTCCCTGCGCTGGCATTATCCAGATCAGGTTCAAAGGGTATTTCTCACCCACGCCGCACGAAGCGGTTCGGTCATGTCAGGCCGGCCAAACCGCGATGCGCAACGCAGGACCCCCGCGTTAGCAGCCGTGACATTACACCGCGGCGTGGCGTCTTGGCAACCATCGGCGAAATCCTTCGAATGGGCAGGGCGCTTACTGCATAATGGCGGGCGCCGCAAATTCCGGGTTTTCCCGGAGCGCTTGCGGCTCATCGTGCGACCCTTCCCGCGTACTCCGTTTATCCCGCATTTCCTCGTTCTGCCATGCCGTTGAGTCTGGTTTTTGCTGCTGCGCTTTCGCCGGTTTTTGTCTCATCGATCCGGCGCGCAGCCGTCGCGGAGTAATGCATGTCCGCGCTTCCGCCGCCGCGCCTGCCATTCAGTTTTCCCGATCGTTTTCCGTTTCGTGCGCCGCGTTCCTTCAAGGGGCAGGTAGCGCTCGCGCTGGCCGTCGTCTACCTCGTCTGGGGCTCGACGTATCTCGGCATTCATCTCGCGCTCGAATCGTTTCCGCCGCTCTTGCTCGGCGGCCTGCGCAACCTGTGCGCGGGCATCGGGCTGTTCGCGCTCGCGGTGCATCGCAAGGCCGTGTGGCCGAGCGCGCGCGAAGTACGCAATGCGGCGCTTGTCGGCACCTTGCTTGAAGGGCTGTCGAGCGGAATGATGGCCTACGGCATGGGCACCGTCGGCACCGGCACTGCCGCCGTGATGGTCGCCACCGTGCCGCTCTTCGCGACCATCTTCACCGCGCTGTCGGGCCGGGGCGTCGCGCGCGGCGAATGGTTCGCGGTGGCGCTCGGCTTGATCGGCATCGTGTTGCTGAACCACGGCGATCCGTCGCCCAGTTCGACGGTCGGCACGCTCGCCATCCTGTGCGCCGCGATCTTCTGGGCAGGCGGCGCGCATCTGGCGGGCCGCCTGCCGCAGCCGTCCGATCTGCTGATGTCCACGGCGCTGCAGATCGGACTGGGCGGGCTTATTGCGACGGGCATCGCATTCGCCGCCGGTGAGCGGCTGACGCATGTCAGCCTCGGCGCGGGCGTGTCGTTCCTGTACCTGATGCTGATCGGTTCGATGGCCGCATATGTCGCGTACAACTTTCTGATCCGCCATACCAGCACGATCGTCGCAACGAGTTGCCTGTACGTGAATCCGGTGGTCGCCGTGCTGCTCGGCGCGGTGCTGCTGGGCGAGATCGTCACGCGCTGGACCGTCATTGCGACGGTCGTGATCCTGCTGTCGGTCGGGCTGTCTTTCTGGTTCGATCATCGCCGGCGCGGGCTGCTCTGAGCGCTTACTTTTTGTAAAAACCTCCACTTCGCGATGTTCTGCGCATGGCAGCGGCAGCTGCACGTCCGTTTCTCGCCTGCTCTCCCGAACAATTCCTCTAACAAATTCCAAAGCCTTGCTGCGCAAGGCTTTGCGGCACCCGCGCGGCGGGCGCGCACCGGCGCGGGGCATGGGCATTGCTCAGTGCAGGCACCGGAATGCGTGGCCTGAATTGCGCCGCCGAAACCGGCAAGGAAGGAAAACAGAAGGTCGGTCCGCGAGCGGGAAGGGGTAGACATCTGGACGTTCGCGCGTACCGGTCCGCGTAACGAGGTGGTCGAATACAACAAGGAAGGTGGAAACATGAAGCTCATCCGCACCGCAGCCGCGCTCGCCGCCGTTGCCTCCGTGCTGTCCGCTTGCGGCGGCAGTTCGGACGATCTGGGCAAGGAGATCGGCGTCACGCAGCCCCAGGTCCATTTCGTTCACGCGCTCCCTGGCGGGCCGAACGTCGACTTCTACGACAACGGCAAGATCCTCCAGTCGAACCTGGCTTATCCGACGGCGACCAATTTCGCCAACATCGACACGGGCCAGCACAACTTCTCGTACGCGGCCATCAACACGACGACGCAGCTCGCCACCGACACCAGCATCAACAACGCGGCGAAGGGTCACGAATACACGGTGATCGCGCTGCCGGACGCGGGCTTCCTGCCGTCGATCGCGGTGATCGACGATCCCTTCGACAAGGGTCTGCTTTCGGGCAGCGCGCGGGTGCGGGCCTTCAACGCATCGACGAACGCGCCAAACCTGGACCTGTATCTGATCGCGCCGGGCGCGAGCATCGCGAACGTGAGCCCGACGATGGCCGGCGTGTCCTACAAGAACGCCGTGCCCGCGACGAAGCAGGATTCGATCTACGTGTCGGGCGGCACGTATCAGCTGATCGCGACGCTGCCGGGTTCGAAGACGCCGGTCTATACGTCGGCTTCGTTCGATCTGGTCAACAACGCGGACTGGCTGATCACGACGCTTCCTTCGGGCAATGCGGCTTCGCAGCTCATTCCGGAGAAGATCCGTTTGCTGGTGGCGCAGGGCGGGAATACGCAGCAGCCGGTGCGGGAGTTGCCGGATACGCAGTAAGCCAGACGGTGGTTCGGAGGGAGGAGAACCGGTCGCTTGCGGCCGGTTTTTTATTTGGAGATTGGGGCTGATGACGCGGACTTGGAATCCGCGCGCCACCGGCGAATCGACTTAGACCCGCAAATCTGCTCAATCGTCAAAAAGTATCTGCTCAAAACCGAAGTATCTGCTCAAACTTCGAAAAATCTGTTCACGCGACATCGAAGTTCTGCCCAAAAAAAATCCCGCCACGCAAAGCGGCGGGAAGACAGGGAACACGATCAACGCTATGAAACCTGCTGACGCAGGCGCCGCACTCCGGTGGCGCTCCGCGCGTCTTGCGCTTACTTGTGTTCTTCGGCGGAATTGCTGATGGCCTGGCCGCCCTTGGAGATGTCCTGGCCGGCGCCCGAAACCGTGTTGCAACCTGCGAGCATCGCCGTGCCGGCGAGCAGAAAAAGTGCGATAAGTCGAGTCATGTGTATTCCCCTTGAAGTTGAAATGCGTGACAGGAATCGCAATCGCGCATCGTGTCGGGTGGAAAGGCGCCTGTCTGACCGGTAGCAAAGTCAAAATTTCATGAGGCAGGTGCACCCAGCAATTTCAGCGCCCGACCCGCCGGTAGAAACAATCATAAAAAAGGCGCAGCAGACCGGCTGTAGGCAGAGCCGGGATTATCGTGTAGTCCCGCTCCGCATTTGGCGTGGGAATCGTCCTACGCCAGCGGTGTCATGTCGATGGCCTGATCCACCGCTCCCGCACTCCGTTCACGCGGCATCGACACGCTGATGATCGTGCCGCGCGGACTCGCCCGCTCGATTTCGAAGCGCCCGCCGCGCGCCGACACGCGCTGACGCATGCCTACCAGCCCGTGGGTCTGCGTGCGCTTCAGGTCCTGCGGCCGGATGCCGATGCCGTCGTCGCGTATCGTGAGCGACACCGTCTCCTCATCGAGCGCAAGCGCCACGCGGATGCCGCTCGCATGCGCGTATTTCGCCGCATTGGTGAGGCTTTCCTGCGCGACGCGGAACAGCGCAATCTCGACCGCTTCCCCGAGCTTCACGTCTTCCCCGGGCAGCGCGAGTTCGAGGCTCCAGCCGTTGCGTTGCGCGGCTTCGTCGGCGAGCGAGCGCAGGGCGGTCACGAGCCCGAAGTTGGTCAGCACGGTCGGCCGCATGTCCTCGATGATGCGACGCTTCAGCGCAATGCCCTGATCCAGATTGCCGAGTGCGCGCGTGAGCTTGTCGGCCATCGCGGGCTCGGCGTCCCTGAGCTTGCCTCGAACCCAGGCCACGTCCATCTTGCTGGCGGTGAGGATCGAGCCGAGTTCGTCGTGCAGTTCGCGCGCGAGCTCCGTCTTTTCGTTCTCGCTGACGGATTGCAGATGCCACGCCAGCGCTTCCAGCTGCCGCGTGCGCGCGAAGACCAGTTGATCGAGTTCTTCCTGCTGCGTAATGAGCGCTTTCTGCACGCGCGCCTGCTTGTCGAGCTGGATGCCGAGATTGCGGAACAGCAACAGGAACAACACGATGTTCAGCGCGCAAAGCGCCCCGACACACAGCGTGGAGATGCGCTGGTCGGCGCGGCTGGCATCGAGCGCGTGCTGCGCCCGTTGGTCCTCGTTGAGACGCAGCAGGGCCAGTGCGGCGTCGAGCGTCGCGCTCGTGTCGGGCGGCGGTAGCGCTTGCGTATTCGCGCGCCCCGTGTCCTTCGATGCATCGGCGAGCCGCGCGCTGCCTTGGGCGATTTCATCGACGGCGGCGGCGCGGACTTGCGCGAAGCTCGCGAGCGCGGTGTCGTCGCCGATGCGCCGGTAGTACGCGTCCAGCGAGGCGAGCGTGCGCTGCATACGGCTCGCGGTATCCCGGAAATGCGTCTGGAAGACGGCGGCCGGATCGAGGGCGAAGCCGCGTTCGTCGGCGACGAGCGTCGCGATGTCGGCGGCCAGCGTCGACAGTTGTGCCGTCGCGCCCTTGGCGTCGAGCGCCGTCTCATATTCGGCGGCAATCCGCATGCGTCCCGACTCGAGGATCACGAGGCCGCCTACCGTGATGACGATCGCCACCGTCATCGCCACGGCCCAGCTGTAGCGGCGCATCCATTCATTGACGCGCGCGGCGCGGCGCGCCAGTCCGGCGGGCGCCGGCCTGTCGGACGCGGCGGCTGCGTCGGATGCGTCCGACCGGGCGGTTGCAAGCGGCGCCTTGTCTTCCAGCAGTTCGGACGGCAGGGCGGGCGGGACTTGGCTCATGGCGTGATCAAAGGAATCGGGGCGAAAACAACAACGGTTGAAAGCGTATGTCGGTGGATTCCCACAGCAAAAAAGGAGCCAGCCCGAGTGCGCGCCCGCGGCGCCGCGACTAGCATGGTCCGGTCATCACTCATACGGGGAACGATCATGCTGAAGTGGGCCTTGTTTTTCGCGATCGTGGCCGTGATTGCCGGTTTGCTCGGTTTCACGGGCGTCGCTGCCGGCGCTGCCGCCATCGCCAAGTTCATATTCGTGTTGTTCCTGATTCTCTGCGTCGTGTTCCTGGTGCTGGGATTTGTAGTCACGAAAAAAGTCGTCGACTAGCGGGGCTTCTTTCCTGAGCCGCTGAACCCGGTCACGTTGAACCCGTTCATCGAGGAGGTCCCATGCTTCACTACGCAGCCGTCTTCTTCGTCATAGCGATCATCGCCGCCGTGTTCGGCTTCACGGGCATCGCGGCGGGTGCGGCGGAGATTGCCAAGATCCTGTTCTTCATTTTTCTGGTGGTGTTCGTCGTTACCTTGCTGCTCGGCGTCCTCCGGACCTGACGGTCCGCCCGACAGCCGTCCCGGACGGGGTTTTCGACCGTCGTCCGGTGGATCCGGGGGAGCGGGCATGCAGCATGCATCGGCGTATGTGTTTGGATAGCAGGGCGCTATGCGGTCTTTCATGAAGAAGGCCTTCCTGCTCCAGCCATCGACACCTCAACTCATTCACAGGAGCGAAACACATGTCCAAATCGTCTGCTGTCAAAGCTGCGCCCCAAGCGTCGTCCGACCCGTTCGTGCTCGACCTCGACAAGATCCGCGCCGATGCGCGCCAGCACATGGACGAAGGTCCCGTCACGGCAAGCTACGGCGCCGATCGCGAAACCGTGCTGAAGCTGCTGAACGACTCGCTGGCCACCGAGATCGTCTGCGTGCTGCGCTACAAGCGCCACTATTTCATGGCGAAGGGCATCCATTCGGAAGCCGTCGCGCAGGAGTTCCTCGAACACGCGAACGAGGAACAGGAACACGCCGATACGCTCGCCGAGCGCATCGTGCAACTGGGCGGCGAGCCGAATTTCGCGCCTGACGGCCTGGCCTCGCGCTCGCACTCGCAGTACAGCGAAGGCAAGGACCTGATCGACATGATTCGCGAGAACCTGATTGCCGAGCGGATCGCCATCGACACGTATCGCGAGATCATTCGCTATCTCGGCGACAAGGACGTCACGACGCGCCGTCTCTTCGAGGACATTCTCGCCGTCGAGGAAGAACACGCCGACGACATGGCGGACCTGCTGGAAGGCCGCAACGGTTGATGCCGGCGATCCCGCGTTGGCTGCACGCCGTGCCGGATGGGTCATCCGGCGCGGTGTGCGCCGTCGCGTGTGCATGGCGTGCGTACAATGAGCCTCCACCTTCACACAGAGCGTCCGGCAGCACGGATGTCGCGCATGATTCGAGTTCTCATAGCTGACGACCACGCGATCGTCCGCAGCGGTTTTCGCCAGTTCGTCGCGGACGAGCCCGACATGGAAGTTGCCGCCGAGGCCGCGAGCGGCGACGAGGCCATTGCGCTCGTGCGCGCGCAGGCGTTCGATGTCGTCTTGCTCGACATTGCCATGCCCGACAAGAACGGCGTGGATACCTTGCGTGTCATCAAGCAGATTCGGCCGGAGCAGGGCGTGCTGATGCTGTCGGGCTATCCGGAGAGCCAGTACGCGATCAACCTGCTCAAGGCGGGCGCGAACGGTTATCTGAACAAGGACGCCGCGCCCGACGAGATCGTCCGGGCGATCCGCACGGTGGCGCGCGGGCATCGCTACCTGTCGGAGTTCATCGCCGACGCGCTGGCCGACAAGCTCGACAAGCCCGCCGCGGAACGGCCGCACGAACTGCTCTCGGAGCGCGAATTCCAGATCTTCTGCAAGCTCGCGGGCGGCCAGATTCCGACGGAAATCGCGCAGGAACTGCATCTTTCGGTCAAGACCGTGAGTACCTACCGGGCGCGGGTGCTGGAGAAAATGCGGCTGGCCAACAATGCCGACCTCACGTATTACGCGATCAAGAACGGCCTGATCGAATAGCGGCGCTGCATGCGGGATCCAGGCGCTGCGCGAAGCAAACGCGCGGCTCGTGCCCAGGGTGCAGCGCATTTCAGCCGGAGGACGCCCGACGTGGGCAATCACATCACCACCGACGACCGGGCACGCCACGCAGCGCCGCATCAGACGCCGCTCGCGGTGCTGCTGATCGAGGATTCGCCGCTGATCCGGCGCAGCCTCACGGAGGCCATCGATGCGCTCGGACCGTGGCGCGTGGCCGCCTGCGCCGATGCGCCCGAGGACGCCATCGCGCTGCTGTCGGCGCAGCGCTTCGACGCGGTGATCGTCGACCTGCAACTGAAGCGCGGGTCGGGCATCGACGTGCTTGCGTGGCTCAGCCAGGCCGGCGCGGGTTATCTGCAGGACGCCTTCGTCGCGGTGCTGACCAATCACGCGCTGCCCGCTTATCGCGAACGATGCCTGCATTACGGCGTGGATCGCTTCTTCGACAAATCACTCGAATTCGACCGCGTGCTCGACGCGCTGCATGACTACGCGCGCGAACGCGGCTGAAGCGTAATTCATTGCGGCGCACGTCCGCGACGACGCCAGTGACTCAGCCCCGCGAGACCGGTGGCCGCGAGTCCTGCGAGACAGACGCCGATCCAGCCGAGCGTATGCCAGGCGAGCGACGCGAGCGCGGAACCCAGCGAGCCGCCGATGAAGTACGCCACCATGTAGACGGTGTTGACGCGGCTGCGCGCTGCGGGCTTGAGCGCATAGATGCGTGACTGGTTCGAGATCTGCGCGGCCTGCACGCCGACATCGAGCACGATCACGCCGATCACCAGCCCGATGACGCTGCGTCCCGACACCGCAAACACGACGAACGACAGCGCGGTCAGCCCGATGCACAGCGAGATCACGGCGCGCGGCCCGCGCCGGTCGGCCGACTTGCCCGCGAGCGGCGCCGCCAGCGCGCCCGCCGCGCCGACGATGCCGAACAGGCCGGCCGCCTGCGGTCCCATGTGGAACGGCTCGCCGGCCAGCAGCAACGTGAGCACCGACCAGAACATGCTGAACGCGGCGAACAGCGCGCCGCCGGTGAGCGCCGCCTCGCGCAGCGCGGGGCTTTCCCTTGTCAGATGCCACATCGAGCCGAGCAGCTTGCTGTAGGAGAGCGTCGAGGTGGGACGGCTGCGCGGCAGGCGCGCGATCACGACGACCGCCAGCGCGACGCACGCGAACACCGACGCCCCAAAGACCGCGCGCCAGCCGAAGTACTGCGCGACGAAGCCCGACACGGTGCGCGCGAGCAGGATGCCGAGCAGGAGGCCGCTCATCACGGTGCCGACCGCGTGGCCGCGCTCGGCGGCGGGCGCGAGTTCGGCGGCGAAGGGCACGGCCTGTTGCGCGATGGTCGATGCCACGCCGATCGCGAGGCTTGCGGCAATCAGCACGGCAAGCGTGCCCGCGAAGCACGCGACGACCAGCGCAACGCCCAGCGCCGCGAGTTGCAGCAGGATCAGCAGACGCCGGTCGAAGCGGTCGCCGAGTGGTGCGAGCACGAGCATGCCGAGCGCGTAGCCGAGCTGGGTCGCGGCCGGCACCGCGCCGATCAGCCACGCGCTGCGCGGAAACGCGGCGCGGAAGTCGTCGAGCAGCGGCTGATTGAAATAGATGTTGGCGACCGAAACGCCGGCAATGGTCGCGAGCAGCCACAGCGTGGCGCGCGAATAGGATGAATCGTGAGAGTGCGGTGGCGAAGTCGACATGACGGGAGGGCGCGGGAAGCCAGCCGCCGATGATACTCAAGCCCCGCGCATGCCGCTCGCCGCGGCTAGAACGGCTGCGGCCCGCCGCCCTGATCGACGCTCATGCAGTGCGTGACGAGTCCCGTCTCCTTGCGCCACAGATGCAGGCCGAAGTCGGGCGGCTCCATGACGAACGCCTCCGGCGCGCCGGGCTTCAGCTGCAGCGCGACCTGATGCGCCGTGGACGGCGCGCACCACGCCAGCGTGCCGCCGAAGCGCACGCTGATCGCACGATGCACATGACCGCACACGATGCGCTCCACGTTCGCATGGCGGCGCAGCAGCGCGTCGAGCGCGCGGCTGTCGTCGGGGGCGAGCCGAATCTCGTCCATGAAGTCGATGCCACAGGCGAACGGCGGATGATGCATGCCGATCAGCACGGGCCGCTCCGGGCAGGCGTCGAGTTGCGCTTCGAGCCACGCCAGGCGGGCGGGGCACAGCCGTCCGGAACCGTGGCCGGGATCGAGCGTATCGAGCGCGATCACGCGCACCTCGGCGACATCGAATGCGTAATGAATGAAGCCGGCGGGATCCGCAAGCGGCAGGCGGTCGCCGAAGACGGCGCGCAGGTTGTCGCGTGCGTCGTGATTGCCGGCCATCGGATGCCACGGCATCGCCAGGCGGTCGAGCAGCGTGCGCAAGTGCCGGTATTCGTCGAGACCGCCCGCATCGACGAGATCGCCGGTGATGAGCACGGCATCGGGGCGCGGGTCGAGCGCATTAAGCGCGTCGATCGCGCGGGCCAGGCAGGCGGCCGTATCGACCTGGCCATAGGCAAGCGTGCCCGGCGGCGTGATGTGCAGATCGGTGATCTGGGCTAGCAGCATGGCTCGATCTCCTCGATGCGGCCGCGCAGCAGGGCGGGCGGGGTGGGGTCTTGCGGTGAGCTTACTCGCTGTCGGCGTCGTCGGCCGGCGGCTTGGGGGCGAGCTTCGCGGGCAACAGCCACTGGAAGTTCGTCATCGACTGCTCGGTGAACGTGCATTCGGCCGCGGCGTAGTTCGTCACCTTCTTGGCCTTGCTGGCGGCGGGCGGCGAATTCCGGTCGTCGATGGTCGCGTGCACGATCACCCGTGAACCATGATAAGCGGCGTTGGAGCCGGTGATCTTGAGCGGCGCGCTGGCGGCGTCGGGGTAGTCCGCGAGCATCTTCCCCTTGCAGGCTTCGACGTTCTTGTAATAAGACGTGCAGCCGGCGAGCGTGACGAGCGGAAGGGCGAGCAGCAACAGCAGGGAGGACATGCGATTCATCGATGAATCCGGTCGATGCCCGGCGCCGCCAGCGGCGTCCGGGCGTGATGAGAGTCGGGGCGGAGCTTTATAACATGCGCGCGGCCGTGCATTACTGTAGTGCATCGCGGCGGATCGGGCCGCTTGTCTCGCCGCGCGATGCGGTAGCACAATCGGCACAGCATGCTTCCCGTGCGTATCTGGCGCGCTCAGACTGCTTTTCTCACGATGGAGACGACCGTCATGGAAAAGGACATCGAAGTCGGCGACTACTTGCTCGCCATGCAGGCCGTGCCGCGGCCGCGCCCGGCCGTCGACGGCACGAACGCCGACGACGCCGCCGACCCAGACGCCGCGCCGACCGAAGGCTATGCGATCCGCGTGCGCGTCACGCGCCTCGACCGCCAACCGGTCCACGGCAGCCGCGTGGCCGACGATTCCGGCGAGATGACCGGCGATCATGGTCCGTTCGAGACCGTCGCCGAGGCGCTTGCGCATGGCGAGGCCTGGGGCCGTCACTATGTGGCGCGCGTGCTGGGACATTCGGTGTAAGGAGGCGGTCGAAAGCGGGGTGCGCGTCCCTGCATGATGCGGGGTGCGTCGCCGACGTGGTCGTCGCTAGACTGGCCTCGTCGACCGGATGCCGGCCGGCATCACCGAGCCGCGGAGGCCGCCATGACGTCCCTGACCCTGCCAATGGCGCTGTATGTCACGCCGAACTACATTGCGTCGGTACGCCGCGGCAAGGCGCGCGAATCGTTCAGCGGGACGGTGCGCTTCATCGGCGTGGAGGCGCTGCCGTTCGATATCGAGCACCTGTGCGTGTTCGATCGCGATACGCCGATCGAAGCACTGTTCGATGCCGTGAGGGACGCCGAGCGGCTGCTCAACGCAGTGTGACTTCGGCGGCAGATTCTGCGCGCGCGCCGGACTCCGCGTCTGACGCGTTTCGCGCGCGCCACACCCCGCGTAATAATTTTTTAGCGGCTTCTTAAGAACAGTAAAATCCGCGCATCAAAAAACAACGAGAACGACCGATGTTCGGGGCTGTGCGGAGAGTAGTCGCCTGGAGATGGACGGCTGTGATGTACCTGGCCGTGTTGTGGACCGTGTCGATGCTGCATGTGTTCACGGGATGGGCCGATAACGGCGACTTTGCGCGCACCTTCGGCTTTCTGATCGACAAGCCGTTCGGCTGGAATACCGACGTGCCGGACGCGGGCTCGGCGGACTGGCAGCAACGCTATTTTCATGTCTGGATGGACAGCTGGCAGGTCTGCTCGCATCCTCCCTGCGTCGAGCATCTTTACTCGTTCTCCACGCACAAGATCTGGATGGTCATCCAGCTTCTGAGTTCCATCGCGCTGACGGGGAGCGCGTCGGCGTATTCGGTGATCGCGGGCTCCATACCCGGACGTCTCGCCTATGCCGCGGCCTATACGTGGCTGTTCATGGCGCTGCGGCGTCATGCGGGCCATCGCGCCGCATGGGCCTATCTCATCCTGATTACGCCCGTCGCGCTGTCTTCGTCGTTCATTGCGTTCCTGAATTCGTTCTTCGAAGAGCAGACGATGATCGTCGGCCTGCCGATGCTCGGCGCCTGTCTTCTCATGTTCCGCGCGCGCGGACGGCGTCGCCATGCGCTGGCCGCGTTCGGGCTGGGATGCTTCATCGCGCTGTCGAAGACGGCTTATTTCGCGCTGCCGCTGGTGCTCGCGCCGTTCATCGCGAGCGCGTTCGGACGGCGCGCGACGGCCTGCGCGGCCGTGCTGGCGACGGTCATCGCGCTGTTGCCTTCGGTGTTCGGTCCCAACACCGACATCAACAAATATCACGCGCTGTACTTCGGCATTCTCAGCGACCTGAAGACTCACGACGGCATCGAAGTGGCGACGATCGGCAACAAGCCGGTGCTTGCCGCGTGCGTCAGCAACATGGGTTACGACGAAGCCGGCATGCAATGCGTGCGCGATGCGCAGGCGACGTATCTGGATACGGTGCGCGTCGCGCTCGCGCATCCGGGCATTCTGCCGGTGATGGCCTGGCACGTGCTCGAAAAGGGCAGCCAGATCGAGTTGCCCGGCCTCGGGATGAGCCTGCGGGACGCGCCGAGTTTCGCGAAGGCGCCGCTGTTCCGGCTCTGGTCCCGGATGTATGCGCATCGGCTGAACACGCTGATTCTGGGTGCGGCGCTGGTCGTGACGTGCCTCGCGCACACACGGCGGATCAGCGCGGTAGCGGCGACGGGCTTGTTCTTCGCGGCCTGGGGCGCGCTGCAATACGTGCTCGTGCTCGCGGACGGCTTCATGGAAATCGAGAAGCATCTGATCGGCGCGAACTACTGTTTGTCTTTTGCGGGCGTGCTGTTCGCGGCTGCGCTGTGCGCGAGCACGGCGAGCGTCGCGGTGCGGGGGGCGAGGGGCTGGCGGTCGTCATCGGCGGGGATCGATGCCGGTGCTGGCTGGGCGGGTGCGCTGCCCGGAACGGCGGAGCGCGCGTTTGATGCGGCGGGCATGGCTGTAGATGAGCGCGGCGCGGCGGCAGCGCGGGTGGAGGAGAGCGTGAGCGCTTGAAGGAGGGGCGAGTTGGATGTCGGGAATGCGGTCGCCTGACTCGTTGACCCAGTAGCAGAAGAATCGCATTTTCGCGTTCGCCTGCGCCAGCAATTCGGATAGGTCACGACGCAACAACTCAAGTGACGTTTTCAGCTACCACACGTAATGGAGTGCGATATGTTGCGTTATCCAGCCCGGTTCGAGCCAGACACGGGCGGCTTCGTGGTGACGTTCCGGGATATACCGGAGGCGATCACGCAAGGCAGTAGCCTGGAGGAGGCGCGGGGAATGGCGGCCGACGCGCTGCTGACGGCGATGGACTTCTACCTGGAAGACAAGCGCCCGGTGCCAGTGCCGTCGAAGGTGAAGAACGGCGAGGAATTGATCGCGCTAACGGCCAGTGTCTCGGCAAAAATCCTGTTGCTGAACGAGATGATTGCGCAGGGCGTCACGCCGTCGGAACTCGCGCGTCGGCTCAAGACGAGGCCACAGGACGTCAACCGGATCATGCTGCTGAATCATGCGACCAAGATCGACACAATTGCCGATGCGTTCTCAGTCCTTGGGAAGCAACTTGTGATCGCAGTTGTTTGATGTCTTCGAAAAGAAAAGGTACTTGAAGCGCCGAAGTTCGCTGATCGCGGATGCTGTCGCTTCGCATTGAGAGACTGGAGCCCTTGGCCATACTTGGGCGGTGCTGCAAAGACCTGGTACCGGGGACCGGACTTGAACCGGCAAGCCGTTAGGCGGCGGATTTTAAGTCCGCTATGTTTACCAATTTCATCACCCCGGCAGGGCGGACGCGATTCTACCATTGCGCCCGCATCGGCCAAAACCCGCGCGCATGGTTCGACACGGGTTTCACCGTCGCGCATAATCGGCGGCACCGTTCATGCGACAAACACCTCACCATCAGCCCAAAGGCAGAAAGACATCGACGTCAGGAGAGCACCATGCGCATCGGCCTGATCTCCGATACCCACAACCTCGTGCGCCCCGAAGCGCTCGATGCCTTGCGCGGCTGCGCGCACATCATCCACGCCGGCGACATCTGCCGGCGCGACGTCCTCGACAGCCTGGCGCCGCTCGCGCCGTTGACCGTCGTGCGCGGCAACAACGATACGGGCGCGGACGTCGCGCATCTGCCGGAGCATGTGCGCATCGAACTCGGCGGCGCGTCGATCCACGTCGTGCACGACATCGCGGACGTTCCGAAGCGGCTCGCGGGTATCGATGTCGTCGTCACCGGACATTCGCACAAGCCCTTGATCGAGCGGCGCGGCGCCACGCTGTTCGTGAACCCGGGCAGCGCGGGACCGCGCCGCTTCAAGCTGCCGATCACGCTCGCGCTGCTGGAAATCAATAGCGACGCCGGCGCGCCCGACGCGCGCATCGTCACGCTTACGCCATAGCGCCATGAAAAAGGCCGATGCGGGAGCATCGGCCTTGACGGAGACTCAAACTACGACAACCTCGATCAGGCGCGCGCCGTCCCTTCCGGGAACGCATCGTCCATTTCGCCCGCTTCGCGATGACCGCGCAGGATCGCATGCGCTTCCGAGTGCGAGGCGACCGCCGGCGGCGAGCCCTTCAACGGCTTCTTCGCTGATTCGTGCAGCGCGATCACCGACACGATGCCGATCACCGAAGCGCCCATCAGATAGTATGCGGGCATCATCAGCATGCCGGTCTTGTCGACGAGCCACGCGGTGACGAGCGGCGTCGTCCCGCCGAACAGCGACACCGACACATTGAAGCCGATCGCGAGCGCGCCATAGCGGATCTTCGTCGGGAACAGCGCCGGCAGCGACGACGGCATCACGCCCGTGAAGGTCGAGAGCAGCGCGCCGAGAATCATCATGCCGGTGAAGATCGACGGAATCGTGCCCATGCGGATCAGCGTGAGCGCCGGGATCGACAGCAGCAGCAAGCCGACACAGCCCGCCAGCATCACCGGCTTGCGGCCGACGACATCGGACAGACGGCCGAACAGCAGGGTCAGCGGCATCATCAGCACCATCACGACGAGCACGATGAACAGGCCATGCGTCTCGTTGAACTTGAGGGTCGCGGACAGATAGCTCGGCAGGTACGAGAGCGCCATGTAGTCGGTCACGTTGAAGATCAGCACGAGGCCCACGCATTGCAGCAGCGGCCGCCATTGCTGTACCAGCGTCTCGCGGAACTGCTGCTTGGTGGTTTCGTGCGAGACGGCTTCCGCCTTCTCGGCTTCACGCTGGAACGCCGGAGTCTCTTCCAGCTTCATCCGGATATACAGGCCGATCAAACCGAGCGGTCCCGCGATCATGAACGGAATGCGCCAGCCCCACGACAGCAGCGCGTGCTCCGACATCACCGCCGTCAGCACCGCCACGACGCCCGCGCCCAGCACATAGCCCACCAAAGTGCCGAACTCGAGGAAACTCGCCATGAAGCCGCGCTTCTTGTCCGGCGAGAACTCGGCGATGAAGGTCGCCGCGCCGCCGTACTCGCCGCCCGTCGAGAAGCCCTGCACCAGGCGCGCGACCAGCAGCAGCACCGGCGCCATCACGCCGATGCTGTCATAGCTCGGAATCAGGCCGATCGCGAACGTGCCGAGGGCCATCATGATCATCGTCATCGCGAGCACACGCTTGCGGCCGATGCGGTCGCCGAGCGGGCCGAACACCATGCCGCCGATCGGCCGCACCAGGAACGCGGCCGCGAACGTGCCGAAGGTCGCGAGCAGCTGCGCGGCCGGACTGCTCGACGGGAAGAACACCTTGCCGAGCGTCACGGCGATATAGCTGTACACACCGAAGTCGAACCACTCCATCGCGTTACCGATGGCCATGGCGCCGACGGCGCGCTTCAGCAGGGACTGGTCGACGATCGTGATGTCGTCGAGAGTGAGGTCGGATTTCTGGCTCGATGAATCGCGTTTGCGCCAAAGGCCCTCGTGATGGGATGACATGTTTCGAAAACTCCGTATTCGATCCCGAGCACTCCGGAGAGTGGCTTCGGGTGCGCCATCGAAAAGCTTCGGTGGCGCGAATTGCCGGGAGAGTGCAGTTTCGCGACGGCGCCGCCATGCAGGGCAGCGGGAAACGATCGCCAATGGCTCCGCGCAGCGTCGAATGGAGCGGACGCTGACAAATCAGTAGCAAACGCGGTGCCGGTGCATCGCGGTGGGTTGCGAAATTGCACTCGGGGGTAACGCAACGAGTTTGACGTGCGGACGGTCAACCCCGGCGACGTGCCTGGGTTGCCGCGGGTGGGCCGCGACGTCGGCGAAAAAACAGCTTGAGACGAAAAAGGCCGGCGTGTTTTGCTGAACCAACGAGTCCATCTGGTTCATCTGGCAAAGCAGCTTAAAAACCGACGCGCCTCTTTGTATGAAAAACAGTCACTACCGCGCTGTGTCCGACATCATGAAGCTGGACTTGCACCGCGTGAATGATGGTGAATTGCTGTTGATAAGAAGGAGATGATATCACGATGACAGACGATCTGCAAACCGGCCCGGCGGTCGAAGGCTCCTGGCGGCCCGCAATCCCTTATCCCGTCTGGGATAGCGCGAAGTCGTCGTAGTGTGCTTGGGTGTACCGTCCGGATCAATTTCGCGGGTTTCGCGGGCAATGAAAAACCGGCCCAAGGCCGGTTTTTCGCCGAACGGATGATGCTCCGGTTCAGCCTTGCGGCGGCACGTAGCCGGTCGCGGTATCGGCGCCTTCGCCGAAGAAGTACTTTTCTGTCTGCTTGATCAGATACTGGCGCGCGCGCGGATCGGCCATGTTCAGGCGATTCTCGTTGATGAGCATCGTCTGCTGCTTGAGCCAGCCCTGCCAGGCTTCCTTGGAAATCGTTTCGTAGATGCGCTTGCCGAGTTCGCCCGGCAGCGGCGGGAAGTCCAGTCCTTCGGCTTCCTTGCCGAGCTTCGCGCATTGAATCATTCGGGCCATTGTGTCTTTCTCCTCTGTATCGGGGGTCGAGGCGCCGTCCCGCGCCTCTCGAATCGGTTCTTCAAAGCTGTTTCATCAGCACGAGCGACTTGCGCTGCCAGTTGTAAAGGCGGCGGCGGTCCTCCGGCAGATCGTCGACGGTGACCTTGACGAAGCCACGCTTCAGGAACCAGTGCTCGGTGCGCGTCGTCAGGACAAAGATGCGCGTGAGGCCGCGCGCGCGGGCGCGCTGCTCGATGCGTTTCAGGAGCCGCTCGCCGTCGCCGGAACCTTGCGCTTCGGGCGCGACCGTCAGGCAGGCCATCTCGCCGATGCGCTCCTGCGTGTAGGGATACAGCGCCGCGCAGCCGAACAGCACGCCATCGTGCTCGATGACCGAGAAATGGTCGATGTCGCGTTCTATCTGATGGCGGCCGCGGCGCACCAGCGTGCCGTCGGACTCGAGCGGTTCGATCAGCGTGAGAATGCCGCCGACGTCGTCCGGCGTGGCCTCGCGCAGGCTCTCGAGATTCTCGTACGAGATCATCGTGCCGACGCCGTCGTGCAGGAACAATTCGAGCAGCACGCTGCCGTCGAGCGCGTACGGAATGATGTGGCCGCGCGCCACGCCGCCGCGGCAGGCGCGGATCGTGTGCTTCAGGTAGAACGCGGTATCGCCCTGCAATTCGCCGCTTTCCTGCAGGCGATAGGCGTCGTCGAGCGACATTTCGCGCACCAGTTCGCCTTCCGCGTCGGCGAGGCCGGGAATCTCCGTGACGAAGATGATCTTGTCGGCGCGCAACGCGATGGCGGCGGCCGAGGCGACGTCTTCCATCGACAGATTGAAGGCTTCGCCGGTAGGCGAGAAGCCGAGCGGGGAGAGCAGCACGAGCTTGTTGCTGGCGAGCGACTGGCGTACGGAATCGCCGTCGATCTTGCGTACGACGCCGGTGTGCTGGAAATCGACGCCGTCGAGAATGCCGACCGGCCGCGCCGTCACGAAGTTGCCCGAGACGACGCTGATGTGCGCGTGCGCCATCGGCGTGTTGGGCAGGCCCTGGCTGATCGCGGCCTCGATGTCGAGGCGCACTTCGCCGGCGGCTTCCTTGGCGGATTCGAGCGCGCGGGCGTCGGTGATGCGCAGGCCGTGCGAGAACGACGATTCGACGCCGTGCAGGCTCAGCTGTTCGTCGAGCTGCGGGCGCGAGCCGTGTACCAGCACGACGTGGATGCCCATTGCGTGAAGCAGGCCGACGTCCTGCACGAGCGCATTCAGGCGTCCTTCCTGCACCAGTTCCCCGCCGAACGCCACGACGAACGTCTTGTTCCGGAACGCGTGGATATACGGCGCGACGGAGCGCATCCAGTCGACGAACTGGGCATGGGGATCGGGCGCTTCCGGCTCGGCCGCGGCCAGTGGCGATGCGGCTTGAGCAGTCATCGTGAGGTCGGTTTGAGAATTCATCCCGGGATTATAATGCGACGCTATGTCGAATGTTTCTCGTCCCTCGCGTCCCGCGCGCCCTTCAAGTCCCAAGCAGGCAGACACGTCCCGGTCCGCCGACTCCTCCACCGATCCCCTGGCGCAGTTGCGGCAACTGCGGGAAAGTCTGCGGCGTGACGCGCAGGAAGCGTCGGATCCCTCCGGCGATGCCGCGACGCTGAGCAAGAAGGAACTGGCCGCGCGGCGTTTTGCCGGCACGGCGGGCGCGCAGCAGCCAAAGAGACCGGAGGGACCGGAGCGGGGGAACGCGCCGCGTGAGGCGGCGGTTACGGGGGCGCAGAAGCAGGCCGCGGTTGTTCGGCCGCAGTCCACGCAGGATTCGCGGAACCCGCAAGGGGTGCAGGCGCCGCGTCAGCCGATGCAGGCCAAAGTCGCGCCGACGTCGCGGCCTTCCAGTTTGGGAGACGCTTCGCAGCGGCAGCCTGCGCAGGGTGAACGCGTGGGCGAGCCGCAAGCGGCGCGGCCGGATGGCCGCGAGCGTACGCCGCAGACTGAACGGCGGGAGACGGGTCGGTCAGTCGAGACGAAGCCCGCTGCGCCGCGCGTCGAACGCCGGGGCGCAGCGTCTTCAATGGAAGCCGGCGAGGTCGGTGGAGGCCGCCGCGCCGGTCACGTGCGCGAACGTGAGGGCGCGGAATCGCGCGAGGCGCGTCAGGTTCGCCGACAGCGTGAAGGCGCCGAACCACGCGAGCCGGGTCAAACCCGCGAACCGCTCGAGGCCGTCGACGTACGTGAGCAGCGTCAAGCCCGCGAACGCCGCGAAACCGCCGGACAACGTGAGCCGCGTCAAACTCGCGAAGCCGTGGAATCGCGCGAGCCGCGTCAAGCCCGCGAACACCGCAAGCCCGCCGAACCCCGCGACCCGAATCAAACTCGCGAACCACGCGGACCTGCTCAACCGCGTGAGCCCCGTCCGGCGCGCGAAGCCGCTCAATCCCGCGAGCCCCGCGCCCCCCGCCCGCCGCGACAGGCCATCACCCCCAACCCCGTTCCGCCCATCACCTTCCCGGAAGCTTTGCCCGTTTCCGGCCGGCGCGAGGAAATCGCCCGCGCGATCGCCGGCCATCAGGTCGTGATCGTCAGCGGCGAAACCGGCTCCGGCAAGACCACGCAGTTGCCCAAGATCTGCCTCGCGCTCGGGCGCGGGCTGGGCGCGGGCGGCAGCGGCCTGATCGGTCATACGCAGCCGCGGCGGATCGCGGCATCGGCGACCGGACGGCGCATCGCCGAGGAACTGGGCACGCCGTTCGGCGAAGTGGTCGGCTACAAGGTGCGCTTCACGGACAATCTCGCGCCCGGCGCCTCCGTCAAGCTGATGACCGACGGCATTCTGCTCGCCGAGACGCAAACCGATCCGCTGCTCACGGCCTACGACACGATCATCATCGACGAGGCCCACGAGCGCAGCCTCAACATCGACTTCCTGCTCGGCTATCTGAAAGAGATCCTGCCGAGGCGCCCGGACCTGAAGCTGATCGTCACGTCCGCGACCATCGACGCCCAACGCTTCGCGCGCCACTTCGGCAGCGACGAGCATCCGGCGCCGGTGATCGAGGTGAGCGGCCGTCTGTATCCGGTGGAAGTGCGCTATCGGCCGATCGAGGAAGACAGCGTCGCGGTGAAATCCGCGCAGGGCACCTTGCCCAAGCGCGGCGAGCGCAACGACCGCAAGAGCGACCGCGACCTGATGGAAGCCATCGTCGATGCCGTCGATGAACTCTGCCGCGTGGGCCCCGGCGATGTGCTCGTGTTCCTCCCCGGCGAGCGCGAAATCCGCGACGCCGCCGAGGCCTTGCGAAAGCATCATCCGCCGCACACCGAAATCCTGCCGCTGTTCGCGCGGCTCTCCGCGCAGGAGCAGGAACGGGTGTTCCGGCCGTCGAACGCCCGGCGTATCGTGCTCGCCACCAACGTCGCCGAAACCTCGCTGACGGTGCCGGGCATCCGCTATGTGGTCGATACCGGCATGGCGCGCGTGAAGCGCTATTCGTATCGCAACAAGGTGGAGCAGTTGCAGATCGAGCCGGTGTCGCAGGCGGCGGCGAACCAGCGCGCCGGGCGGTGCGGCCGCGTCGCGGACGGCGTGTGCATCCGTCTCTACGACGAAGCGGACTACCAGTTGCGCCCGCGCTTCACCGATCCCGAAATCCTGCGCTCGTCGCTCGCGGCAGTCATCCTGCGGATGAAATCGCTGCATCTCACGGCGATCGAAACCTTCCCGTTCATCGAGCCGCCGCCGGGACGCGCGATCGCCGACGGCTATCAGCTGCTGAACGAACTCGGCGCCGTCGATGACGACAACGCGCTCACGCCGCTCGGCCGCGAGCTCGCGCGTTTGCCGCTCGATCCGCGCGTCGGCCGGATGATCCTCGCCGCGCGCGATCATCACGCGCTGAAGGAGGTGCTGATCATCGCGTCGGCGCTCTCGGTGCAGGACCCGCGCGACCGGCCCATCGAGGCGCAGGAGCAGGCGGATCAGGCGCACCGCCAGTTCGTCGACGAGCGCTCCGAATTCCTGCAATGGACGCGCATCTGGAAGTGGTTCGAGGAAGCGGTCGCGCACAAGAAGTCGAACCGCCAGCTCACCGATGCCTGCCGTGCCGCGTTCCTGTCGCACCTGCGCCTGCGCGAATGGCGCGATGTGCATTCGCAACTGCTCACGGTCGTGCGCGAACACGGCTGGCGTCTGAACGAATCGGACGCCGCCTTCGAACAAGTGCATCTGTCGCTGCTGACCGGGTTGCTCGGCAACGTAGGCCTGAAGGCCGACGACGAACCGCATTATCTCGGCGCGCGCGGCATCAAGTTCCATCTGTGGCCGGGCTCGGCGCTGTTGAAGAAAGCGGGGCGCTGGGTGATGGCGGGCGAACTCGTCGAGACCAGCCGGCTGTATGCGCGCACCATCGCGAAGATCGAGCCGGAATGGCTCGAAACCGTCGGCGGGCATCTGCTGAAGAAATCGCTCTCGGACGCGCATTGGGAGAAAAAGGCCGCGCAGGTCGTCGCGTTCGAGCGCGCGGTGCTCTATGGCCTGACGGTCTATGCGCGGCGGCGCGTGAGCTTCGGCCAGCAGGATCAGAAATACGCGCGCGAGCTGTTCATTCGCGGCGCGCTCGTCGAGGGGGAGTTCGACACGCGCCTGCCGTTCTTCGCGCACAACCGCAAGCTGGTGGCGGATATCGAGCAGCTCGAACACAAGTCGCGCCGCCAGGACGTGCTGGTCGACGACGAACTGATCTACGCCTTCTACGATGCGTCGCTGCCGGAAGGCATGTGGACCGGCGCGGCCTTCGAGCACTGGTATCGCGACGAGCAGAAGAAGCCGGGCAACGAGAAGCTGCTGTTCCTGTCGCGCGACGACCTGATGCGCCACGAGGCCGCCGGCGTCACGACGGACCTGTTCCCGAAGCGCATGACGATGTCGGGCATCGAGATGGCGCTGACCTATCACTTCGAGCCGGGTTCGCCGCGCGACGGCGTCACGCTCGCGGTGCCGCTCTACGGCCTGAATCAGGTCGATGCGCGGCGCGTCGAGTGGCTCGTGCCGGGGATGATCAAGGAGAAGGCGCAGCTGCTGCTCAAGTCGCTGCCGCAGAAGCTGCGCCGGCACGTCGTGCCGTTGCCGGACTACGCGGCGGGTTTCGCGCAGCGGCACGCCGGACCGGCGTTCGGCGCGGGCGCGCTGGTCGAGGCGTTGATCGCGGATATCCGCGGCGAGACGCAGGTTGCCGTCAAGAGCGCGGACTTCAAGCTCGAGACGCTGTCGGCGCACCTGTTCATGAATTTCAAGGTCATCGACGAGCACGGCCGTCAGCTCGCGATGGGCCGCAATCTTGCGCAACTGCGCGCGGAACTCGGCGGCCAGGCGCAGCAGCAGTTCCAGAAACTGACGTCGGCGGCCGCCAGCGAGGCGCTCGACGCGCTCTCCGGCGAATCCGGCGCGCCCGTGACGCCGCCGGCCGGCACCGGCACGGGCGCCGGCACCGCGCTGTACGAGAACCTGACCACCTGGAACTTCGGCAAGCTGCCCGAACTGCTCGAAATCCGTCGGCGCGGCCAGACGCTGTTCGGCTATCCGGCGCTGGTGGATCGCGGCACGCATTGCGATGTCGAAGTGTTCGATTCGCCCGAGGAAGCGGCGCGGATTCATCGCGCGGGACTGCGGCGGCTGTTTGCGTTGCAGCTGCGCGAACCGATCCGCTATCTGGAGAAGAACCTGCCGGGCCTGCGCGAGATGTCGCTGCATTTCATGGCGCTCGGCACGGCCGACGAGTTGCGCGACCAGATTGTCGGGACGGCGCTGGATCGCGCGTGCTTGCAAGACCCGCTGCCCGACGACGACGCCAGCTTCCACGCCCGCCGCGACGCCGCGAAAGGGCGTCTCACGCTGCTGGCGCAGGAGATTGCGCGTCTGGTCGGCACGATCCTCACCGAATACGCCGCGCTCGCGAAAAAGCTCGCGCAGGCGAAACCGTTCGCGCAGGCTTACACCGACATCCAGGCGCAGCTGGCCGCGCTGATCGGCAAGCGTTTCGTGATCGACACGCCTTATGCGCAGCTTGCCCACTTTCCGCGCTATCTGAAGGCGATCGGCCTGCGCATCGACAAGCTCAAGGCCGAGCCCGCCCGCGACGCGCGCCAATTCGCCGACTTGCAGCCGCTCGCGCAGCACTATCAGCGGGCGGTGTCGCAGCGCGGCGGCGTGGCGGATGCGCGGCTCGCGGAATATCGCTGGCTGCTGGAGGAGTTGCGCGTGTCGCTGTTCGCGCAGGAGTTGCGCACGCCGATGCCCGTGTCCGTCAAGCGCCTGCACAAAGTGTGGGAGTCGATGCAGCGCTGAATTCGAAGTGGTGTGCTCGACCCTGCCCGGATTGTTGCGCCGGGCGGCGCCCGTTATCTCGCAAAATGCCGCGTTCGGTCAACGTGCCGGCCGGGGCAAACGTTCTACAATGACGCCTGCCTTCCGAAGCCAATCTTTCATGCGCAATCTTTTCCGTTCTGGCCGCCCGTCCGGCCGCTTCCGCGCGGCCGCCGCGCGTGCAGTGCTCGCAACCGGCGCAGCGCTCGTCGCCACCGCCGCCTTCGCCAACAATGTCATCGTCCTGAATTCCGCTGAAGCCACGCTCAGTCTCATCGACGAGAACACGCGCCAGGTCGTCGGCACCGTGCCGACCGGCAAGGAACCGCACCATCTGATGGTGACGCCCGACAACGCGTCGCTGATCGTCGCGAACTCGGTGTCGAACAACCTGATGTTCGTCGACCCGAAAACCGGCGCGTTCCAGCGCTGGGTGCAGGACATCGAGGATCCATACCAGATCGGCTTCTCGCCGGACAAGAAGTGGTTCGTGTCCACAGGCCTGCGCCTCGACCGCCTCGACATCTATCATTTCGACGGCAAGAACCTCTCGGTGGCGAAGCGCCTGCCGCTTGCGACCATGCCGAGCCACATCGCCTTCACGAAGGACAGCGCGACCGCGTTCATCTCGCTGCAGGTGTCCGGCGAGATCGCGGCCATCGACCTGCCCACGCAGACGGTCAAATGGAAGATGAAGGTCGGCAAGGTGCCGGCCGGCGTCTGGCTCACGCCGGGCGACAAATACCTGCTGGTCGGCATGACGGGCGCGGATTATGTTGCCGTGGTGGACTGGCGCAACCAGAAGATCGTCAAGACCATCACGACGGGCAAGGGCGCGCACAACTTCCGTTCGATGGTGGACGGCAAGCACGTGCTGGTGTCGAACCGCGTGGCGAACACCATCAGCATCATCGACGAGGACTCGCTCACGAATGTCGGCGACATCACCGGCCTGCTGCCCGGCCCGGACGACATGGAACTTTCCGCCGACAAAAAGTATCTCTGGGTGACGTTCCGCTTTGCGAAGCATGTCGGCGTGATCGACATGGCGAGCCGTAAGCTGATCGAAACCATCAAGGTCGGACGTTCGCCGCACGGCATCTACTTCTACAATCGCGCGCCCGTCACGGCGCCGAACGGGGCGTAGGCGTCGGAGTGAAAGGGCGCTTTGCCGCGCCCTGTACTACGATTGAGGAATGGCCCGCCGCACCGGGCCGCCGCCAGCACCACGGAGCATCATGTTTCATTCCATCGTTTCGCTGCTAGACACCTTCGTTTCGTCGCTGCAGACGCTGCTGTATGTCGACGTGGTCCAGCCGGTGCTGTTCAAGATCGGCATGATGGACTACGACGAGGACACCTACGATGCGCTGTACTGGGTGATCGTCGGCGTGCTGGAAGTGCTCGCGATGTACGCGGTCCTGCGCCCGCTCGAGGCCTTCCGTCCGGCAGAGAACTGGCAAGACCGCAAGGGCGTGCGCGTGGATGTGCTGTACACGTGGATCGTCAAGCTGGGCATCCTCAACCTGTTTTTCTTCTTCACCTTCCAGCCGATCTTCGACTCGCTGCAAAGCTGGCTGCGGCTGAACGGCATACCGAATCTCGAGATCGACAATCTGTGGCCCGGCGTCACCACGCAGCCGCTCGTCACCTTCGTCATCTACCTGCTGATCCTCGACTTCGCCGGCTACTGGTATCACCGGCTGGAGCATCGCATCGGCATCTGGTGGGAACTGCACGCCGTGCATCACAGCCAGCAGAAGATGTCGCTGTGGAGCGACGACCGCAATCATCTGCTCGACGACATCCTGCAAGCGAGCGTCTTCGCGCTCGTCGCGCTGGTGATCGGCGTGGAGCCCTCGCAGTTCGTCGTGCTCGTCGCCATCACCAATTTCATGCAGAGCGTGCAGCACGCCAACATCCGCCTGCATTTCGGCTGGTTGGGCGAGCGTATCGTCGTCAGCCCGGCGTTTCACCGGCGTCATCATGCGATCGGCTACGGCCACGAAGGCACTACTTACGGCTGCAACTTCGGCGTCCTGTTCTCGTTCTGGGACATCCTGTTCCGCTCGGCGTCGTTCGACCGCACCGTCGAGCCGACCGGCATCCGCGACCAGCTCGGCGCGCCGGGCGTGATGCCCGTGCATTACGGCGACGGCTTCTTCGAACAGCACTGGCTCGCGTTCAAGCGCATCGGCGCGCGTCTTTCGAGCCGCCGCGGCCGCGCGTCCGATTCCGCCACCATCTGACCTGTCCGCCTCTCCCATACCAGCGCCCGCACGCGGCGCTGGTTTATCCTGTTGTTTCTACTTTTCCCTGACGATCACGCATGAATGACTTGCTGCGTTCGTTCGTGCGCGCGGTGGCGAACGTCTTCCATCCGCGCATGCTGTGGCTCACACTGATGCCTTTCGGCGTCGCGACGGTGGTGTGGGGTGGCCTGCTGTGGTTCTTCTGGCAGACGCTCACCGGCGCCGCCAACGGCTGGCTCGAAGGCTGGGCGCTCACCTCCGCGATGTACCGGCTGTTCGACGCAGTCGGCTTCTCGTCGCTGCATGCGGTCATCGCGCCGTTCCTGGTCGTCATCATGACGATCCCGCTGATCGTCGTGACGGTGCTGCTGCTGATCGCGACGCTCTCCATGCCGGGCGTCGTCAAGCTGCTCACGCGCCGGCCGCGCGGACATTATTCGTCGCTGGAAGAGCGGCGCGGCGGTTCGTGGTACGGCAGTCTCGGGCATTCGGTGGTGACCACCCTGGTCTGTCTCGTGCTGCTCGCCGTCACGCTGCCGCTGTGGCTGATTCCGCCGTTCTTCGCGCTGATTCCGCCGCTGCTGTGGGGCTGGCTGACGTATCGCGTGATGACTTACGACGCGCTTGCGCTGCATGCGAGCATCGAGGAACGCCGCGCGATCGTGCGGGACGGGCGCTGGCCGCTGCTGGCGATCGGCATTGTGAGCGGCCTGTTCAGTTCCGTCCCGACGATGCTCTGGGCCTGGTCCGTCTGGCTGCTGCCGCTGTTCCCGGTGGTCGCGGCGGTGACGATCTGGGCGTATGCATTCATCCTGGTGTTCTCGGCGCTGTGGTTCGCGCACTACTGCCTGCACGCGCTGGAGCGCCTGCGCGCCGGGGAGCCGCAGTATCCGGCGATCACGGTCGAGTCCCGTGAAGTTTCCGTGAAGGAACAATGAAGCGATAAAGGGGGTTCCCATGGGCATTGGCGTCATCATCATCGGCGATGAAATCCTGTCGGGCCGACGTACCGACAAGCATCTGCCGAAAATCATCGAATTGCTGGGCGCACGCGGGCTGTCGCTGGACTGGGCGGAGTATGTCGGCGACGATCCGGCGCGCATCACGGCGACGCTCAAGCGCACGTTTGCGTCCGGCGACATCGTGTTCTCGACGGGCGGCATCGGCGCGACGCCCGACGATCACACCCGCCAGTGCGCGGCCGAAGCGCTCGGGCGTCCGCTCGAACTGCAGCCGGAGGCGGCGGAACTGATCCGCGCGCGCATCCGCGATACCGCGGAACAGGCGGGCAAGCCGGTGGAGCTCGATTCGCCCGAGAACCTGCATCGCCTGAACATGGGCACGTTTCCGCAGGGCGCGGCCATCATCCCGAACAGCTACAACAAGATCCCGGGCTTTTCGGTCGGCGATCATCATTTCGTGCCGGGCTTTCCGGTGATGGCCTGGCCGATGATCGAGTGGGTGCTCGACAACCGTTACGCCCACCTGCATCACGCGGTGCCGCATGTCGAGCGTTCGCTGCTGGTGTTTGGCCTGCCGGAGTCGCGCATCACGCCGCTGATGGTGGCGATCGAACGCGACTTCGAAGGCGTGCGCGCGTTCAGCCTGCCGAGCGTCGGCGATGCGGCGCGCGGTGCGCTGTACGCGCGGTCGCATATCGATCTGGGCGTGAAGGGCGATCCGCAGCAGGCGAATGCGGCGTTCGACGTCCTGCGCGAGGGCGTGCGGGCGCTGGGCGGCGAGATCGTGGAAGTGCCGCCGGAGCAGGCGAAGTGACGGTGCTGGAAGTCATCGCGACGACGGTGGCTGACGCGCGCGCCGCCGAGCGCGGCGGCGCGGACCGGATCGAACTGGTCACGGCCATGGGCGAGGGCGGCCTGACGCCGGGCATCGGGCTGGTGGAGGCGGTCGTGGAGGCGGTGGCGATTCCGGTGAACGTGATGGTGCGGCCGCATAGCCGCTCGTTCGTCTACGATGCCGACGATTACAGCGTGATGCTGCGCGAGGCGCGTGCGATCGCGAAGACGGGTGCGCATGCGCTCGTGGTCGGGATGCTGCGGGCGGACGGTTGTATCGATACGGAAGGATTGGCGCGCGTGGCGGAGGCGGCGGGAAAGCTGCCGCTGACGTTCCATCGCGCGTTCGATGAAGCACGCGACCTGTTCGCGACTTTCGAAAGGCTCTCGGCCTTCGGTACGGTCACGAACGTGCTGACGTCGGGCGGCAAGGCATCGGTGCTCGATGCCGCAGAGACAATCGCAAGACTGGTCGGCATGGCGGCCGGATCGCACTGTACGGTGCTGGCGGGCGCTGGACTCGGTGTGGAGACTGTCGCGCCCTTCGTGGCATCGACGGGCGTGCGCGCCGTGCATCTGGGTTCGGGCGTGCGCGTCGGCGGACAGGCATTGGCGCCGGTCGATGAAGCCAGGGTCAGGCGCGTGCGGGCGTTACTGGACGGGCTGGCTTCCTGAGCGCGGTGCGAAGCGGTTCGATCCGCGTCATACCGTAAATAAATGACAGCTCAAGCCCCAATCCACGGCAATCCCCGGAAGCACCACCCGCCCATCGTCTTGCGGTGCCCGTTCGCGTCCTTGTCGCCCTCGAAGCCTTCCAGCAGGTCATAGGCCTTAGCAAACCCCTGTTTCTGCGCGGCGACGGCCGCAAGCTTGGAGCGCGCCGCGCTGCGGCACAGGAAAATCACTGTCGTATCCGGGGTGGCGACCTGTCGCAATTGTTCGATAAACTCAGCGTTCGGCACCGAGCCGGGATAGCGGATCCATTCGATATGCGCGTACTGCGCGCCGTCGATGGCCGGGCGGCCCACCCAGTCGAGCTCGGCGCGGGTGCGGACGTCGACGAGCCGCACGGCCGAATCGAGTTGCAGCAGTTCGAACGCCTCGGCGGGCGAGAAGGCGCCCGCGTAGGTCAGTTGGTTGTCGGCGGCGCGGCGTCCCGCTTGGTCAAAAAGTTGTTCCAGCGTGCTCATGGCGTGTTTGTCTCCGGTCGAACGCAAACAATGATTCTAGCGAACGTAACAGCGCTGCCGGCGTCGTTGCGGAAAATGGTTCAGATTGGTGCATCTCCGCGTCTATGCACCATAAAGGATCATATTTCAGACCGGTCATGCGGTTGCGCACCATCTGTGTGCGTGAAGTATGCAGAGCGGCTGCGAGGTCATCGTGAACCCCTCGGTCGTGTCACTAAAAATGCGCGCCGCTTCAGGCGCTTAGCGCAAAGTTGGTGCGCTTGGCACGGAAGCTGCTTTTTCATCCTCGATTGAATTGATGTACAGGATTGGTCGGGGCGGCGGAGCGATTCGCCGACTTTTGTTAATCAGGAGATAGGTAATGAGTAAATCCGTGGCCGACGTCATGCAACTCGTCAAGGACGAGGACGTCAAGTTCGTCGACTTCCGTTTCACCGACACGCGCGGCAAAGAACAGCACGTTTCCGTGCCGGTCTCGGCATTCGACGAAGACAAGTTTGAAAGCGGCCACGCTTTCGACGGTTCGTCCATCGCCGGCTGGAAGGGCATCGAGGCATCGGACATGCTGCTCGTGCCGGACGCGAACACCGCCTTCATCGACCCGTTCTTCGAAGAAGCGACGCTCGTGCTGAGCTGCGACGTCGTCGAGCCCGCCGACGGCAAGGGCTACGAACGCGACCCGCGTTCGCTCGCGAAGCGCGCGGAAGCCTATCTCAAGAGCTCGGGCCTGGGCGACACCGCCTACTTCGGTCCGGAGCCGGAATTCTTCATTTTCGACAGCGTCCAGTGGAACACGGACCAGTCGGGCACCTTCGTCAAGATCGGCTCGGAAGAAGCGCCGTGGTCGTCAGCCAAGGAATTCGAAGGCGGCAACACGGGCCACCGTCCGGGCACCAAGGGCGGCTACTTCCCGGTCGCGCCGGTCGACACGTTCCAGGACATCCGCTCGGAAATGTGTCTGCTGCTCGAGCAGATCGGCATTCCGGTCGAAGTGCACCACCACGAAGTGGCGGGCCAGGGCCAGAACGAAATCGGCACCAAGTTCTCGACGCTGGTTCAGCGCGCGGACTGGCTGCAGCAGATGAAGTACATCATCCACAACGTCGCGCACACGTACGGCAAGACGGCCACGTTCATGCCGAAGCCGGTCGTCGGCGACAACGGTTCGGGCATGCACGTTCACCAGTCCATCTGGAAGGACGGCCAGAACCTGTTCGCGGGCAACGGCTACGCCGGTCTGTCGGAATTCGCGCTGTTCTACATCGGCGGCATCATCAAGCACGCCCGCGCGCTGAACGCGATCACGAACCCGGGTACGAACTCGTACAAGCGTCTCGTGCCGCACTTCGAAGCGCCGGTCAAGCTGGCTTACTCGGCTCGCAACCGTTCGGCATCGATCCGTATTCCGCACGTGAGCAACCCGAAGGGCCGCCGTATCGAAACGCGCTTCCCGGATCCGCTCGCGAATCCGTACCTGTGCTTCTCGGCATTGATGATGGCCGGTCTCGACGGCGTGCAGAACAAGATTCATCCGGGCGAAGCCGCGGACAAGAATCTGTACGACCTGCCGCCGGAAGAGGACAAGAAGATCCCGACCGTGTGCGCGGGCCTCGACCAGGCACTCGATGCGCTCGACGCGGATCGCGAGTTCCTGACGCGCGGCGGCGTGTTCACGGATTCGATGCTCGACGCCTACATCGAACTGAAGACGAACGAGCTGCAGCGTTATCGTCAGGCGGTGCATCCGATCGAGTTCGAGATGTACTACTCGCTGTAAGCATGACGGCAGCGCGCTTCTCTCCTGATAGTCCGGCGAAGCGCGCGGCACATGCGATGCGATGACACGAAGGGACGGCGCGCCGTCCCTTTTTTCATCGCCGCGGTTTTCCGAAATCCAACTACAAGATCGGTTTCACGAACGGCTTCAATCATTGCCCGATGGTGCTCAAGAATCTGATCAAGGCGCGCCGTGGCCACGCCGACGCGCTCTCCGACGACGCCCAACTATCCAGCAGCGGTTTGCTGGCCGGTTTCGAGGCGCTCCCGACGACCGTGCTCGTGCTGGACATGCGGCATGTGCGCATCGCGTACGCGAATCCTTCGGCGGAAGCGATGCTGGAGATGTCGCGCAAGCAGCTGACGCAGATGAACTGGACCGAGCTGTTCGCGAACGCCGATGAACTCGCGGGCACGATCGCGTCGATCGCCGAGAACCGGTTCAACGCGACGCGTCTCGACGCCGTGCTCGAGCGTCCGAACCGCGAGCCGGTGCATGTCCATGCGATCGTCGGTTATCTCGAAGCGGCCAGCGACTACGTGCTGCTCGAACTCTTCGAGAACGAGCGCCACCTGCGCACGGACCGCGAAGAACGCATCCACGACCTGACCGCGGTCAACAAGCAGCTGATCCGCAACCTGGCGCACGAGATCAAGAATCCGCTCGGCGGCATCCGGGGCGCGGCGCAGTTGCTCGAGTTCGAACTGGGCGCGCTCGAACGCGACGAACTGCGTGAATACACGCAGGTCATCATCAAGGAATCGGACCGGCTGCAGACGCTGGTCGATCGCCTGCTGGAGCCGCACCGGCATCCGCATATCGTCGGCGACGTGAACATTCACGAAGTATGCGAACGTGTGCGCGCGGTCATCCTCGCCGAGTTCCCGCGCGGGCTCACGATCGAACGCGACTACGACGTCAGCGTGCCCGACCTGCGCGGCGACAAGGAACAACTGATCCAGGCGTTGCTCAACATCGTGCGCAATGCGGCGGAGGCGTTACGCGAACGCATTTCCCAAGGCGATGCAAAGATCGAATTGCGTACACGCATCGCACGCAAGGTGACGGTCGGCAAGAAGCTGCACAAACTGGCACTGGACTTGCATATCACTGACAACGGTCCCGGAATCCCCAGTGAGATTCGTGACCGGATCTTCTTTCCGCTTGTGTCGGGCAGGGAAGACGGCAGCGGCCTGGGTCTCACGCTCGCGCAAACGTTCGTGCAGCAGCACGATGGATTGATCGAAGTGGAAAGCAAACCGGGCTGCACCGAGTTCATCATCCTGTTGCCATTCGGGAGCTGAAGCCGGCTTGACCATCGACATCACGCGCCATCACGTCACAGGCCGCCATCCACTTAGGCCGCGTCCGCATCACGCTTTGAAGCCGCACCGTTTCGACGGGCTCACACCGAACCATACGAAGACTTCTCGCCGAACGATATGAAGCCGATCTGGATAGTAGACGACGACCAATCCATCCGCTGGGTGCTGGAAAAAGCGCTGGCCCGCGAGAATTTCTCGACGCGCAGTTTTTCAGGCGTGCGCGACGCGCTCGCCGCGCTCGAACACGAAAGTCCACAGGTGCTCGTGTCGGACATCCGCATGCCGGGCGGCTCGGGGCTCGAATTGTTGCAGACGGTGCGCGATCGTCTGCCGGGGTTGCCGGTCATCATCATGACGGCCTTCTCGGATCTCGACAGCGCCGTGGCCGCATTCCAGGGCGGCGCCTTCGAATATCTCGCCAAACCGTTCGACGTGGACAAGGCAGTCGAACTGATTCGCCGCGCGGTGGACGAAAGCATGCGCGGCGAAGCGGCCTATGACGAGCGGGTGACGGAAACGCCCGAGATGCTCGGCCAGGCGCCCGCGATGCAGGACATGTTCCGCGCGATCGGGCGGCTTTCGCACTCGGCGGCGACCGTGCTCATCACGGGCGAATCAGGCACCGGAAAGGAGCTTGTCGCGCGCGCCTTGCACCGACATAGCCCACGCGCGAGCGGGCCGTTCATCGCGCTGAACACGGCGGCGATTCCGAAGGATCTGCTGGAATCCGAACTGTTCGGCCATGAGCGCGGTGCGTTCACGGGCGCGCAGGCGATGCGCCAGGGCCGTTTCGAACAGGCCGAGAACGGCACGCTGTTTCTCGACGAAATCGGCGACATGCCGTTCGACCTGCAGACGCGTCTGTTGCGCGTGCTGTCGGACGGGCAGTTCTACCGCGTGGGAGGGCACAACCCGTTGAAGGCCAACGTGCGCGTGATCGCGGCGACGCACCAGAATCTCGATGCGCGCGTGCGGCAAGGCTTGTTCCGCGAGGACTTGTATCACCGGCTGAACGTGATCCGGCTGCGCCTGCCGGCCTTGCGCGAACGCAGCGAAGACATTCCCTTGCTCGCGCGGCATTTCCTGCAGAAGAGCGCGCGCGACCTTGGCGTGGAGCCGAAGCGCGTGTCCGACGAGGCGTTGGCGTATCTCGCGTCGCTGCCGTTTCCCGGCAATGTGCGGCAGCTCGAAAACCTGTGCAACTGGCTGACGGTGATGGCGCCGGCGCAGGTGATCGAGCAGAAGGATCTGCCGCCCGATCTCACGCCGCGCCAGGACTACGCGGCCGAGTCCATCGCGGTTTCGACCGATGGCGCCGTGGCCGCGGCGCCGCTCGCGCAGAACGGCGCGGGCGCGCCGGCTGTTGCGGCGCCGCTGGCGGCGGGAGTGGCGGCGAGTGTGTGGGAGAACGGCTTGCGTACCGAGGTCGCACGGCTGTTGCGCGAGAACTCCGCCGACGTGATGGACGAACTCGCGCGCCGTTTCGAGGCCGCCGTGATTCGCGAAGCGCTCGACTTCACGCGTGGCCGCAAGGTGGAAGCGGCCGAGCGCCTGGGCATCGGGCGCAATACGATCACGCGCAAGATCCAGGAACTGCACCTGGACGCGTGACGCCGATGCCCGCGAGACGGGATCAGCCGAGCGTCGCGATCACGGGCGCGTGGTCCGACGGCTGGTCCCACTTGCGCGGCACCTTGTCGACTTCGCATGCGGTGCAGGTCGCGGCCAGTTCCTTCGACAACAAAATGTGATCGATGCGCAGCCCCGCGTTGCGGCGGAACGCCATCATCCTGTAGTCCCACCACGTGAAAAGCTTGTCGGCCTGTTCGAACTGGCGGAAGGCATCGGTGAGACCGAGTTCGAGCAGTTGCGTGAAGTGCGCGCGCTCTTCCGGCGACACCAGATTCTGGCCTTCCCAGGCTTTCGGGTCGTGCACGTCGCGGTCATCGGGGGCGATGTTGTAGTCGCCGAGCAGGGCGAGCTTCGGGTGCCGGGCCAGGTCTTCACGCAGCCATTCGCGCAGCGCGTCGAGCCAGCGCATCTTGTAGGCGAACTTCTCGGTGCCGGGCGCCTGGCCGTTCGGGAAATAGGCCGAGATGATGCGCACACCATCGATGGTCGCGGCGATCACGCGCTGCTGCAAATCTTCGAAGCCGGGGATGTTGCGCACGACGCTGATCTCGTCCACTTCGAAGTTCGCGTCGGCGCGCACCAGGATGCCGACGCCGTTATAGGTCTTCTGTCCCGCGAACCAGCTTTTGTAGCCGGCGGCCTCGAGGTCCGCGCGCGGAAACTTCTCGTCGGGCATTTTCAGTTCCTGCAGGCACAGCACGTCGACGCCCGACAGCGCGAGCCAGTCGATGACGTGTTGCTGGCGGACTTTGAGGGAGTTGACGTTCCAGGTAGCTATCTTCACGAGATGTCCAGAATGTTGATGCTTCGGCGGTGTGACATTTTACTTGGCCAGCAACATGAGGATGGATGTGTAGTCAGCCCGGATCCGTATCACGTCGCTTCGAGCAAGTCGACACATCCGGGCGGCGAAGCTTAATCGATGACCGCGAGGGCCATAGTCGCCTTGGCGACAAGTTCGAGTGGCCTGAGTCCCTGCTCGTAATGACCGTGAGTAATCCGGTCCATGCCTGCTCCAGCGAGCTTTGCGACGGTGCGCAGGCTCGCGTCCAGGGCAACACTGTCCAGCCGGCCGCCATGGAGGATGAGGTTGCGTTGGCGGTAGAGGCGATGAAACGATTCCGCGATCAGCTCCTTGATCGTCTGCCATTCCGGTTGCGGGTTCAGCAACAACTTTCTCATCCGTGCGACGGCTGCTTGATCCGCGACGGAGGGCATTACGGGCATGCGCTCTTCAAGGATCATTCTGGCCAGCACGCGCGACCGTTCCCGGTTTGCCTCGATGCCGGCCAGTTCTGCACACTCGGCGGGAAAAATGCGTTCTGCACGTCGGGATAGTGACGTAAGCTCCGCGCGCGGAAAGGAGCAGGTGACGAGCGTCGCCAGATTGTCCGCTGCCGAAGCCCTGTCGTTGGGATCGGCAAGCAGACCTTCGATCGCCCCCCAGCCTCCCGCGATCGCGGCAGGCGGCGAACTGTCTTCGAGGTGCGCAAGCAGTTCCAGTGCAGCGTCAACGTCCTGGCTTCCATCGCTTGCGAAAATGCGATCGCTTCGAAACAACTCGCTCACCGCAACGCCGCGCGAACCGGCTTTCGTGCGTTCCTGCAATGACGAGGCGATACGCTTGACCGATCCCTCGCTGAGATGCCCCTGTTTCATGACCGTGCATGCTTCGAACAGTTCGTCCATGGCGAGCACGGTGCCGATTCCCCAGAGTGGCCGGTACCAGCGTTTTTGTTCGGAGAAGAACTCGTACAAGCGTGCAAATGCGATCTGCTGAGCTGGACTGACAAGGTTGAGCATGCGAATTACGATGACGGTCCGGTCAGCAGAGGCCAGCTACGTCTATGGCATCAGCGCGACCGCCTCGCAGAACAACCATGTTCTCGAGGAAGCCTGCCTAAGTCGTTGACACCGGTGTCCAAAAAGCGGTGTGATACAGCCCGGCATTCTACGAAATCATTCACATCCGCCGTGACAAATGCGGCTTGCGCCGCGTGGTCCGTCCTGCGCGTTGCAGGTTCCGAAGCCGTGCCGCACGATGCTGCGCGCCACGGCTGCAATTCACTCCACACGGGCGATTCTTTCCCAGAACGGGCGTCAAGTTCCTCCTGAACTCGCTGATACTGGCTCCGCATCGCCGGACCTGCGGCCATGCTGCTCGATCAAGCAAACAAAGCCGATCGAGCGAGTGAAACAGTTGGTGATCCTGCTCATGCGAGCGAACGCAGTCGACCATCGCAAGGACGGCTCGCGCTCGTCTTTCACACTCACGCGCATCCTTGTTCAAATGAATCCGATCGACCTCATCGAAGAAACCATTGGCCTCGAAGGCGGCTATTCGAATCATCCCGACGACGCGGGCGGCGAAACCATGTGGGGCATCACCGAGGCGACCGCTCGCGCGTACGGCTATACCGGCCCGATGGACGAGATGCCGCGCGAAGTGGCCATCGACATCTATCTGCAAAGCTATTGGGAGGAACCGCATTTCGACGAGGTCAACGCCATCGACGAGGACATTGCCGGCAAGCTGTTCGACATCGGCGTGAACATGGGGCCTGCCACCGGCGTCCGGTTCCTGCAACGTGCGCTCAACGTGCTGAACGACCAGGAGTCCGCCTACGACGACATCTCGGCGGACGGACTCATCGGCCCGATGACGCTTGCCGCGATGCAGAGCTTCATCGATCAGCGCGGTAACGACGGTCGCCGCGTGCTGCTCGGCATGATCGCTGCCCAGCAGTCGGTGCGCTATGTGGAGATCGCGGAGGACGATCCGTCGCAGGAGAGCTTCGAGTACGGCTGGCAGTTGAACCGGGCGTTCAGCATCGCGGGCTAGGCGAGCCACAAGCACCACACGGGGCCGCGTCGTATACGCGATTTTTACACGCCGTCTCCCACTCTTGTCGCGCCCTTTACGCGGCTTTCCCTAATCTCCCCTTGTCCCGATCGCAGTGATCGCACAAGGGGAGAACCACACAATGGACCTGTTTTACCTCGCCGGCATTGTCCTGTTTTTGGGATTCTGCATGGCGCTCGCAAGCGGCTGCGAACAGTTGCGCCGCCATCCGCCGGGAGGCCGCCCATGAACGGCTGGATGATCGCATTGGCTTCCGCCGCCACGCTGCTGCTTCTCGTCTACCTCGTGTACGCCCTGTTGCGCGCGGAGGAGCTCGAATGAACGCCAGCAGTCTCATGCAGACGGCGCTCTTCATCGCCGTGCTGATCGCGCTCGCGCTGCCGCTCGGGCGCTATATGTCGAACGTCTTCGAAGGCACGTCGGTCGTCGTGCGCAGGATAGGACGGCCGGTCGAGCAGGTGCTCTATCGCGTCGCGGGCATCGATCCCGAAGCGGAAATGTCCTGGAAGCACTATGCGCTCGCCGTGCTGCTCTTCAACGGGTTCGGTGCGCTGCTGCTGTACGCGATCCTGCGTCTGCAAGCGGTGCTGCCGCTCAATCCGCAGGGCATGGCCGGCATGACGCCCGACGCCGCCTTCAACACCGCCGTCAGCTTCGTCACCAACACGAACTGGCAGGACTACGGCGGCGAAAGCACGCTCGGCTATCTCGCGCAGATGCTGGGCCTGACCGTGCAGAACTTCCTCTCGGCGGCGACCGGCATCGCGGTGGTCATTGCGCTGGTGCGCGGCTTCAAGCGTCATGGCGCGCAGACCATCGGCAACTTCTGGGTCGATCTGACGCGCGCGACGCTCTATGTGCTGATGCCGCTCGCCGTGGTGTTGGCGCTGGTGTTCGTCAGCCAGGGCGCGATACAGAACTTCAGGCCGTATGCCAACGTGCCCACACTCCAGGTCACGACGTATCAGGCGCCGCGCCTCGACGCCCAAGGCAACCCGATCAAGGACGCGCAGGGCAAGCCGGAGATGCAGGATCAGCAAGCCAGCACGCAGACCCTCGCCATGGGTCCGGTGGCCTCGCAGGAAGCGATCAAGATGCTCGGCACCAACGGCGGCGGCTTCTTCAACGCCAACTCGGCGCATCCGTACGAGAATCCGACGCCGTTCTCCAACTTCCTCCAGATGCTCGCGATCCTGCTGATCCCCGCCGCGCTGTGCGTGACCTTCGGGCGCATGGTCGGCGATGGACGGCAGGGTCACGCGGTGCTCGCGGCGATGACCATCGCGCTCGCGGTGGCCTGCGTCGGCGAGATCTCGGCGGAGCAGGCGGGCAATCCGCTCGTGACGAAGCTGCACGTGGATGCCCACGCCTCGGCGCTGCAGCCGGGCGGCAACATGGAGGGCAAGGAGACGCGCCTCGGCATCGCGCAATCCGGCCTCTTCACCGTGGTCACCACGGCCGCCTCGTGCGGCGCGGTGAACACCATGCACGACTCGCTGACGCCGCTCGGCGGTCTCGTGCCGATGCTGCTGATCCAGCTCGGCGAGGTCATCTTCGGCGGCGTCGGCTCGGGTCTCTACGGGATGCTGGCGTTCGCGCTGCTGGCGGTGTTCGTCGCGGGGCTGATGATCGGCCGCACGCCCGAATACATCGGCAAGAAGATCGAGGCCTTCGACATGAAGATGGTCTCCATCGTGATCCTGCTCACGCCGATGCTGGTCCTCGCGGGCACCTCGGTCGCCGTGCTGGCCTCGGCGGGCAAGGCGGGGATAGCCAACCCGGGCGCGCACGGCTTCTCCGAAATCCTCTACGCGTTCAGCTCCGCCGCCAACAACAACGGCAGCGCGTTCGCGGGCCTGTCCGTCAACACGCCGTTCTACAACCAGATGCTCGCCGTCGCCATGTGGTTCGGCCGCTTCGGCACCATCGTGCCGATCCTGGCGATCGCCGGCTCGCTGGCCGCGAAGAAGCGTCTCGCTGCCAACGCCGGCACCTTGCCCACCCACGGACCGCTGTTCGTCGTGCTGCTGCTCGGCACGCTGCTGCTGGTCGGCGCGCTCACCTACGTACCCGCGCTCGCGCTGGGACCGGTGGTCGAGCATCTCGCCATGATCGCTGGACAATGATTTCGAGGACTGCATGAATCACGAAAAACAAGCGTCTGCGCATCTCCCGGGCAATCTCGGCCAGGCGCGCACGGCGGCACGCTCGATGTTCGATCCGGCGCTCGTCCGCCCCGCGGTCGTCGATGCCTTCAGGAAGCTCGCGCCGCGCACGCAGTTGCGCAATCCGGTGATGTTCTGTGTCTACGTCGGCAGCGTGCTCGCGACCATCCTGTGGATCGCCGCGCTCGCCGGTCAGGCCGAGGCGCCTGCCGGTTTCATCCTCGCCATTGCACTGTGGCTGTGGTTCACGGTGCTGTTCGCGAACTTCGCCGAAGCGCTGGCGGAAGGCCGCTCGAAGGCGCAGGCGGCCGCGCTGCGCCAGGCCAAGCACAACGTGATGGCGAAGAAGCTCAACGAGCCGCATCCGAAGTCGCCGATCCGCATCACCACGTCCACCGATCTGCGCCGCGACGACGTCGTGCTCGTCGAGGCCGGCGACGTGATCCCCGCCGACGGCGAAGTGATCGACGGTGTCGCGTCCGTCGACGAATCCGCCATCACCGGCGAATCCGCGCCGGTGATCCGCGAGTCGGGCGGCGACTTCTCGTCGGTGACGGGCGGCACGCGGGTGCTGTCGGACTGGATCGTGGTGCGGGTCTCGGTGAATCCGGGCGAGGCGTTCCTGGACCGCATGATCGCGATGGTCGAGGGCGCCAAGCGGCGCAAGACGCCGAACGAAATCGCGCTGACCATCCTGCTGGTGGCGTTGACGCTCGTGCTGCTGTTCGCGACCGCCACGCTGCTGCCGTTCTCGATGTTCGCCGTCGAAGCGGCGGGGCAGGGCCAGGTGGTCACGATCACCGTGCTGGTCGCGCTGCTCGTGTGCCTGATTCCGACGACCATCGGCGGGCTGCTGTCCGCCATCGGCGTGGCCGGCATGAGCCGCATGATGCAGGCGAACGTGATCGCGACCTCGGGGCGCGCGGTGGAAGCGGCGGGCGACGTCGACGTGCTGCTGCTCGACAAGACCGGCACGATCACGCTGGGCAACCGGCAGGCGTCGTCGTTCAGCGCGGCGCCCGGCATCGACGAACGCGATCTGGCCGATGCGGCGCAACTCGCCTCGCTCGCCGACGAGACGCCGGAGGGCCGCAGCATCGTCGTGCTGGCGAAGCAGCGTTTCGACATCCGCGCCCGGGACATGGCGGCGCTGCACGCGAACTTCCTGTCGTTCAGCGCGCAGACGCGCATGAGCGGCGTCGACCTGCCGGGCCGCGAGATTCGCAAGGGCGCGGCGACGGCGCTGAAACAGTACGTCGAGACGCGCGGCGGGCGCTTTCCGCAGGAAGTGCAGCACGCGGTCGACGAGATCGCGCGGCGCGGCGGCACGCCGCTCGTCGTGGCGGAGTGTGTGAACGGCAAAGCGCGCGCGCTCGGCGTGATCGAGCTGAAGGATATCGTCAAGGGCGGCATTCGCGAGCGCTTCGCGGAGCTGCGCAAGATGGGCATCAAGACGGTGATGGTGACGGGCGACAACCGGCTCACGGCAGCGGCGATCGCGGCCGAAGCAGGCGTCGACGACTTCCTCGCCGAAGCGACGCCCGAAGCCAAGCTCACGATCATTCGCGAGCATCAGGCGCAAGGCCGGCTCGTCGCGATGACCGGCGACGGCACCAACGACGCTCCCGCGCTCGCCCAGGCCGACGTCGCCGTGGCGATGAACACCGGCACCCAGGCGGCGAAGGAAGCCGGCAACATGGTCGATCTCGACTCCAACCCGACCAAGCTGATCGAGATCGTCGAGATCGGCAAGCAGATGCTGATGACGCGCGGCTCGCTGACCACGTTCTCCATCGCCAACGACGTCGCCAAGTACTTCGCGATCATCCCCGCCGCGTTCGCGACCACCTATCCGCAGTTGCGCGTGCTGGACGTGATGCATCTGGCGTCGCCGTCGTCGGCCATCTTGTCGGCGGTGATCTTCAACGCGCTGATCATCGTGTTCCTGATTCCGCTCGCGCTGAAGGGCGTCAAGTATCGCGCGCTCGGCGCGGCCGCGCTGTTGCGGCGCAATCTGCTCGTGTACGGGTTGGGCGGCATCGTGTTGCCGTTTCCGTTCATCAAGCTGATCGACATGGCGATCACCGCGCTCGGCTGGCACTGAGCCCATCTTTTCAAAGGCAGAATCATGATGAAAACTTCATTGCGTCCGATGCTCGTGCTGTTCGTCGCGCTGACGGTGCTGACGGGCGTGCTGTATCCGCTGGCGGTCACCGCGATCGGCCAGGCCGTGTTTCCGCATCAGGCCAACGGCAGCCTGATCGAGCGCGACGGCAAGGTGGTCGGCTCGGCGTTGATCGGGCAGCAGTTCGATGCGCCGCGCTACTTCTGGGGCCGTCTCTCGGCGACGACGCCGAATCCGTACAACGCGGGCAGCTCGGGCGGTTCGAACCTCGGGCCGACCAACCCCGCGCTCGTCGACGAAGTGAAGGCGCGCATCGCCGCATTGCAGGCCGCCGATCCGGACAATCAGGAGGCCGTGCCGGTGGATCTGGTGACGTCGTCGGCGAGCGGGCTCGATCCTGAAATCAGTCCGGCCGCCGCGGCGTATCAGGTGGCGCGAGTGGCCCGCGCGCGCGGCCTGCCGGTTGCACGGGTCGAGGCGCTGGTGGCGCAGGCCACGTCCGGACGTCAGTTCGGCTTGCTCGGGGAGCCGCGGGTGAATGTGCTTAAATTGAACCTGGCGCTGGACCAGCAAGCAGAACCGGCACGTACGAGCGGAACCTGAAGCGCCAGCCCACCCGACACAGCGAATGCCCCGCCCAACTCCAGACGAGCTTCTCGACAAACTTCATCGCGAGGAAGAAAAACGCCAGCGTGGCCGGCTGAAGATTTTCTTCGGGGCGTCTGCGGGCGTCGGCAAGACCTTTGCGATGCTGCAGGCCGCGCGCCGGCGCCGCGACGAAGGCGGCGAAGTGCTGGTGGGCGTGGTCGAGACGCATGGACGCAAGGAAACGCTCGCGCTCGCGCAGGGGCTCGACAGCTTGCCGCCCGCGCGGATCGACTATCGCGGCCGCGTGCTCGCCGAGTTCGATCTCGACGCCGCGCTGCAGCGCAAGCCGCAACTGATTCTCGTCGACGAACTCGCGCACGCCAACGTGCAGGGCGCGCGCCATGTGAAGCGCTGGCAGGACGTGCAGGCGTTGCTGGATGCGGGCATCGATGTCTACACGACCGTCAACGTCCAGCATCTCGAAAGCCTCAACGACATCGTCGGGCGGATTACCGGCATCCGGGTCCGCGAGACGATCCCCGACCGCATCTTCGATCTCGCCGACGAAGTCACGCTCGTCGATCTGCCGCCCGAAGAACTGCTCGACCGCCTGCGCGATGGCAAGGTCTACGTGCCGCAGCAGGCCGCGCATGCCGTGCGCAACTTCTTTCGCAAGGGCAACCTGATCGCGCTGCGCGAACTGGCCTTGCGCCGCACCGCGGACCGCGTCGATGCGCAGATGCGCGAGTATCGTGCCGACCAGTCCATCGAGCACATCTGGCGGGCGCGCGAGCGGCTGATTGCATGCATCGGGCCGGGACCGGAGAGCGCGACGCTGGTACGCGCGGCGGCGCGTCTCGCTGCGGCGCTGAAGGCGGACTGGCTCGCCGTCTATGTCGAGACGCCGAAGCTGCAGCGCCTCTCCGACGAACGCCGCACCCGCACGCTCGACGCGCTCAAGCTCGCGGCCGAACTCGGCGCGGAAACGGTCACGCTCGATGGCGCCGATGCCGCCGCGACGCTCATCGATTATGCGCGGCTGCGCAATGTCTCGAAGCTGGTCGCGGGGGCGTCGGCGGCGCGCGGCTGGCGGCGGCTCTTCGATGCCCCGGTGAGCGAGCGCATCCTCCAGCGCGGCCCGGATATCGACGTGACGCTGGTGGCGACTGGCGCCCGCGACGAACCGGGCGGCACGCAGGCGCCGCGTCCGGGCGCGCTCGCCGCGTGGCGCGACGGCGCGCACTCGCCGCCGCGCGCGTATGGCATCGCGCTCGCGATCGGCGCGGGCATCACGCTGCTGGCGGACCTGCTTGCCGCGCGTCAGTTCGCGATCACCAATCTCGTGATGCTCTACCTGCTCGGCGTGGTCTTCACGGCGGTGCGGCTCGGGCGCGGGCCGGGCGTGATGCTGTCGTTTCTCTCGGTCGCGGCCGTCGACTTCTTCTTCGTGCCGCCGCAACTGTCGTTCTCGGTCACGGACACACAGTATCTGCTGACCTTCGGCGTGATGCTGCTGACCTCGCTCACCATCAGTCATCTCACGTCGAGCCTCAGGCGCCAGGCGCGCATCGCGTCGCTGCGCGAGCGCAGGACCGGCGCCATGTATGCGATGACCAAGGAGTTGGGCGCGGCGTTGATGACCGGGCAGATCGTCGAGATCGGCGTGCGGCATGTGGCCGAGGTTTTCCAGGCGAAGGCCGCGATCCTGCTGCCCGACGCGGCGGACAAGGTGCGCCGGAACGTGGTCGAGGAGGGCGGCATCGGACTGGATGAAATCTCCCTCGATAGCGATGTCGCGCAATGGGTCTACGACCAGCAGCGTCCGGCGGGCCGCGGCACCGACACCTTGCCGGCAAGCCGTGCGCTGTATCTGCCGCTGAAGGCGCCGATGCGCACGCGCGGCGTGCTTGCGCTCGTCACCGGGCGCGAAGGCGAGTTCGCGGTGCCCGAGCAGCGCCGCATGATCGAGACCTTCGCGGCGCAGATCGCGCTTGCGCTCGAACGCGTGCATTACGTCGAGATCGCGCAGGATGCGCTCGTCAACATGGAATCGGAGCGGTTGCGCAACTCGCTGCTGTCGGCGATCTCGCATGACTTGCGCACGCCGCTGACGTCGATCGTCGGCTTCGCGTCCGTGCTGGAGGAACAGGCGCGCGAGGCGGGCGGCGGCAACCCGGAAACTTCGCGCGAACTGGTGCAGGCGATCCACGAGGAAGCGCTGCGCATGAGCGGACTCGTGATCAATCTGCTCGACATGGCGCGGCTGCAAGCCGGTTCGGTGCGGCTGAACCGGCAGTGGTCGATGCTCGAGGAAACCGTCGGCGCGGCGCTCGCCGCGTCGCGCCGCGTGCTCGCGGGCCGGGCGGTGCGCACCGACGTGCCGGCGGCCTTGCCCTTGCTCGAACTCGATGCGGTGCTGATGGAACGGCTCTTCGCCAATCTGCTGGAGAACGCGGCGAAGTACACGCCGCCGGGCACGCCGGTGGCGATCGGCGCCGCGCTGGTCGAGGCGGATGATCAGGATGACGGGGGCAATGCGCGTGTCGTGCGCGTGCATCTCGACGACGACGGCCCGGGCGTGCCCGAGGCGCTGCGGGCGCGTCTGTTCGACAAGTTCACGCGCGGCGAGAAGGAATCGGCGCAGGCGGGAATCGGGCTGGGCCTTGCTATCTGCCGTGCGATCGTCGAGGCGCACGGCGGGAAGATCGGCGTCGAGAATCGGCGGGACGGCGAAGGCCGCGTGTCGGGCGCGCGCTTCTGGTTCACGCTGCCGGTGAGCGACGCTGCACCACTGGACGTGCCCGATCATGTGCCCGATGACATCCCGCCCGGCGAACCTTCTTCGCGGGAAGCGTAGGGCTTGGGTCCACAGCGCTTTATGATGTGCGCTCGATCCACGAAAGATGACCGGCCATGAGCGAATCCCAACCCACGTTGAGCGGCACGCGCGTGCAGCTCCGGCCACTGCGGCGCGAAGACCGCGCCGCTCTGCTCGCGGCCGCCGCCGACGGCGAACTGTGGAATCTGCGCGTGACGGTGGTGCCGAACGAGGACACCATCGACCGCATGATCGACACCGTCTTCGCGGACCGCGACGCCGGCACGGTCATGCCCTTCGTGATCGTGCGGCGTGAGGATGGACGCGTTGTCGGCAGCACGCGCTTCTGGAAGATCGACCGCGTCAACCGCAAGTGCGAAATCGGCAGCACATGGCTGGCGGCCTCGGCGCAGCGCACCGGCATCAATATCGAGGCGAAGCTGCTGATGCTCACGCATGCGTTCGAGGTCATGCATTGCGTGCGGGTGCAGTTCACGACCGACGAGCTCAACGAGAAATCCCGCGCCGCCATTCTCGGCATCGGCGCGCAGATGGAAGGGATCGTGCGTCACGAGCGCATCATGCCGGATGGCCGCAAGCGCAATTCAGTGCGCTTTTCGATCATCGATGACGAATGGCCCGGCGTGAAGGCGATGCTCGAAGCGAGGCTCAGGCGGACGGCCTGATCGCTGCGTTGTGCTGCCGCCGTGCTGCACCGCATTTCTGTCCCGCTACAATCAAACCAGACACCGGACACACGGCCCGGGACGGAGGCTTCGCACATGGATTTGATCATTCGCCGCGCGGCGCTCGCAGGAGCGCGCGAACTCGTCGATATCGGCATGGATGCCGGGCGTATCGCCGCCATCGAGCCGCATCTCTCCGCCGCCGCGCGCGAGGAAATCGATGCTGCCGGTGCGCTCGTCACGCCGCCTTTCGTCGATGCGCACTTCCACATGGACGCCACGCTGTCCTATGGCCTGCCGCGCGTGAATGCATCGGGCACGCTGCTCGAAGGCATCGCGCTGTGGGGCGAACTGAAGCCCGATCTCACGCAGGAAGCGCTCGTCGAACGGGCGCTGCAATACTGCGATTGGGCCGTGGCGCGCGGGCTGCTCGCCATTCGCTCGCACGTGGATGTATGCGACCCGCGCCTGCTGGCGGTCGAGGCGCTGCTCGAAGTGAAGCGGCGCGTGAAGCCCTATCTCGACCTGCAACTCGTCGCGTTCCCGCAGGACGGCGTGTTGCGCAGCGCCGGCGCTTTCGACAACCTGAAGCGTGCGATCGCGCTGGGTGTCGATGTGGTTGGCGGCATTCCGCATTTCGAGCGCACGATGGCGGACGGCGCCGCATCGGTGAAGCTGCTGTGCGAATTCGCGGCTGAACAGGGCTTGCGCGTTGACATGCATTGCGACGAGTCGGACGATCCGATGTCGCGCCATATCGAAACCCTGGCCGCCGAGACGCACCGGCTGGGCTTGCAAGGACGCGTGACGGGTTCGCATCTGACCTCGATGCACTCGATGGACAACTACTACGTGAGCAAGCTGATCCCGCTGATGCGCGAATCCGGCGTGGCGGCGATTGCCAATCCGCTCATCAACATCACGCTCCAGGGACGCGCCGATACCTATCCGAAGCGGCGCGGCATGACGCGCGTGCCGGAGTTGATGGCGGCGGGCGTCACGGTTGCGTTCGGCCACGATTGCGTGATGGATCCGTGGTACAGCCTCGGCTCGGGCGACATGCTCGAAGTCGCGCACATGGGGCTGCACGTGGCGCAAATGACGGGCGTCGAGGCGATGCGCGCCTGCTTCGAGGCCGTCACGGTCAATCCGGCGCGCATCCTCGGGCTGGAGGGCTATGGGATCGAAGTGGGCTGTCACGCGGACTGCGTGGTGCTCGATGCGCGCGATCCGATCGAGGCCATACGCCTGCGCGCGGCCCGCACGGCCGTGGTGCGAAGAGGGAAGGTGGTGAGCCGCAGTCCCGCCGTGCGCGCGACGCTGGCTTTGGAAGGCCGGCCCGGTGAAGTGGACTTTCGCATCAGCAGATAACAAAACGCCGGCATCCATGGGATGCCGGCGTCTCGAGCCGTGCGAGTCAGCGTGCTATCAATGCACCGCTTGTCCCGACATGCCGTTATGCCGCAGCAACGCATCGATGTCCGGCTCGCGGCCGCGGAACGCCTTGAACGATTCCATTGCAGGGCGGCTGCCGCCCACTTCCAGAATCTCCCGGCGATAGCGCATGCCCGTTTGCCCGTCCAGCACCGAACCGCTGCCGAGCTTCGCGGCTTCCTCGAACGCGGCGTACGCGTCGGCGGACAGCACTTCGGCCCACTTGTAGCTGTAGTAGCCCGCCGCGTACCCGCCCGCGAAGATATGGCTGAAGGTGTTCGGCCAGCGCGAGAACGGCGCCTGCGGAATCACGTGGAACTGCTCGTTGATCGCGCGAGCAAGGTCGTTCACGTTCTGCGTGCCGTTGGCCGGATCGTAGGACGTGTGCAGCACCATGTCGAACATCGAGAAGACGATCTGGCGCAGGGTGCCCAGTCCGCTCTGGAAGTTCTTCGCGGCGAGCATCTTGTCGAAGAGATCGCGCGGCAGCGGCGCGCCCGTGTCCACGTGGGCGGACATGTCGGTAAGCACGTCCCACTCCCAGCAGAAGTTCTCCATGAACTGCGACGGCAGTTCGACCGCATCCCACTCGACGCCGTTGATGCCCGACACGCCCAGCTCGTCGATGCGCGTCAGCATGTGATGCAGGCCGTGGCCGAACTCGTGGAACAGCGTGATGACTTCGTCGTGCGTGAAGCAGGCGGGCTTGCCGCCCACGGGCGCCGAGAAGTTGCAGGTGAGATACGCCACCGGCGTCTGCACGCCGCCCTGGACGCGCTTGTGACGCGAGCGGGCGTCGTCCATCCAGGCGCCGCCGCGCTTGCCTTCGCGCGCGTAGAGATCCAGATAGAACTGTGCGACCAGTGTGCCGTCCGCATTCTCGACGCGGAAGAAGCGCACGTCGGGGTTCCACACGGCGGCTTCATCGCGGCGGATCGACACGTTGAAAAGCGTCTCAGTGACCTTGAACAGACCCTTCAGCACGGCTTCCTGCGGGAAGTATTGCTTGACCTCGTTTTCCGAGAACGAGTAACGCTTCTGGCGCAGCTTCTCGGCTGCGTAGGCGACGTCCCACGGCTGCAGCTCGGGCATGCCGAGCTCGGTCGCGGCGAAGGCGCGCAGTTCCATCCAGTCGTTTTCCGCGTAGGGACGCGCGCGGGTGGCGAGGTCTTCGAGGAACGCGATCACCTGCGCCGGCGATTCGGCCATTTTCGGGGCCAGCGACACTTCAGCGAAGTTCTGATAGCCGAGCGTCTTCGCTTCCTCGTCGCGCAGGGCGAGGTTCTCGACGATGTTCGCCGTGTTGTCCCACTCGGCCTTGCCGCCGCCGTAGGTTTCACCGAGTTCGGATGCACGCGTGACGTAGGCGCGGTACATCGCTTCACGCATCGGACGATGCTCGGCGTATTGCAGCACCGGGAAATACGACGGGAAATGCAGCGTGAATTTCCAGCCGTCCTTGCCGTCGCGCTGGGCCGCTTCGCGCGCGCCTTCGATCACGTCGTCGGGCAGGCCGGCGAGATCGCTTTCCTGCGTGACGACATACGAGTAGGCGTTGGTGGCGTCGAGTACGTGATCGGAGAACGCCTTCGAGAGCGCCGCCTGTTCTTCCTGCAACTGCGCGAAGCGCGGCTTGCGGTCTTCGGGCAATTCGGCGCCGGACAGACGGAAGTCGCGCAGCGAGTTGTTGAGGATTTTCTTGCGCTCGGCGCTCAGGCCCGCGAATTCCGGACCGGCGGCGATGGCCTTGTATTTCTCGTACAGCGCGAGGTTCTGGCCGACGCTCGCGGAAAATTCGGTCACGCGCGGCAGGTTTTCGGCATGGGCGGCGCGCAGTTCCGGGGTATCGGCGACGGCGTTCAGATGGCCGATGACGCCCCACGCGCGCGACAGCTTTTCCGATTCCAGTTCGACCGCCTCGACGACGTCCGTCCAGGTAGCGGGCGTGTCCGGCGCGGCCGCCCGATCCACGGCGCTTCGTGCCGCCGCCAGCAGGACATCCAGCGCGGGCGTGACGTGTTCGGGACGGATCTCGCCGAAACGCGGCAGATCGGAGAAATCGAGCAGCGGATTGGCCGCTGCCGGGGTGGACGTGGTGTCGCTCATGGCTCTCCCGTTCTGGTGTTGGGTGAAGCCCCGGCGGGACAGCGCGCCTGGCGCCGGGTTCTCTCAAGGATTATTGGGGCGGGCGGGGCAAATTCCAATCGATAGTTTTTTCAGGATGCGAGATTGTTTCAAACCCGGTCTGAGCTACGGGTTCAGCCCTGCGCCGCGCGCTCCGCTGCTTCGATGGTATTGACGAGCAGCATCGTGATGGTCATCGGGCCGACGCCGCCCGGCACCGGCGTGATGTAGCCGGCCACTTCCTTCACGCGGGCGAAATCGACGTCACCGCACAGCTTGCCTTCGTCGTTGCGGTTCATGCCGACGTCGATCACCGTCGCGCCCGGCTTCACCATGTCGGCGGTCAGGATGTCGCGGCGGCCGACCGCGGCGACGATCACGTCCGCTTCGCGCGCGTGCTTCGCCAGATCGCGGGTCTTGCTGTGACAAATGGTGACAGTGGCGCCTGCTTCGAGCAGCAGCAGGGCCATGGGCTTGCCGACGATGTTCGAACGGCCGATCACAACGGCATTCGCGCCCGTCAGGTCGATGCCGTGCGCCTCGAACATTTTCATCACGCCGTAGGGCGTGCACGGGCGGAACAGCGGCTTGCCGGTCATCAGCGCGCCTGCGTTCGCGACGTGAAAGCCGTCGACGTCCTTTTCCGGGGCAATGGCCTCGATGACCTTGTGGCTGTCGATGTGCGCCGGAAGCGGCAATTGCACGAGGATGCCGTGGATGGCGGCATCGGCATTGAGCTTCGCGATGTGCGCGAGGAGTTCGGCTTCGGTGAGCGTCGCGGGAAAGCGGTCCATCACGGAATGAAGACCGTTGTCGTGGCACGCCTTCACCTTGTTGCGCACATAGACCTCGCTCGCCGGGTTGTCGCCCACCAGCACGACGGCGAGGCCCGGCTTGTGCCCGCGGGCGGAGAGAGCGGCGGCGCGCTGGGCGACTTCGGCGCGAAGGGTCTTGGAGAGGGCGTTGCCGTCGATGAGTTGGGCGGTCATGGTGAATCGTGTGGGATGAGCGAGGGGGCGGTGCGAGGAATCGAGTCGGGCCGAGGTGCGGACGCGGCTCGGTGTGGATCAGTGTGGTTCAGGTGTAAGTATACCGTGCCTCCATGGATGGGGTAACGGAGCACTGAATTCTTGCGAGTTCTGATGCATTTTCAAACATCGATTGAAATGTTTTGTTTCCGCCCGGTTTTATGTTCACCCTGTTATTTCGAACGTTCAGTCATCTGGTAGTTTTCTGAAGACGATTTATAAAGAATAGATCGAGCGCATGCGCGCTATATATCTGAGCGCGGACCTGAATTTCAGGGTGGTGAAGCAAGCGAAAATCCAGAGACCCTTATCCGGTCACTCGGCAACACGGCTTTGTATATCCAGCACAATGGGCTCTACTACCGGGTAATGTACAGCCGGTCAAACTCCCTGTTTCTCGTGAATCCATCGGCTGTCAGTGCTGAAACGGCCTTCTACAAATTGAGAGTTTCGAAAAGCGAATGGCGAGTTTTTGAACATCGGAGCGCTTGGGTCGACCGCGACTACTGAATCATCGCGCGTCGGCCTGTCCGACGCAGTATTGTCGAACAGAAAAAGACGTTTATATTGAGCCGCTTCAGAAGTATGGAGGCTTGGCCGACGTCGGCACCTGAAGTGCAAACTCGAACGGGATCCTCAACCCAGATGGCTGGCCAGGTTGATTGCAAGCCTGGCCTTGCCGTTTGCGGGAGCGTTGCGCTGCGCGCTGGGCGTTACGGCGTTACCGGCTGCCAGTCCGTCCCTGGTTTGGACAACGAAACCTTCGAAGCGGCCGCGGCCGATTTCACCCCGAGGTCTTTCTCGAGCAGTTGCCCATCCTCCTTCATGAGAAAACTCATCACCCCGGTCTGGCCATATCGGGCAGGGGTGGCGATCATTCCGGTGGCCCCCCCCTCACCCGTCAGGATGCGGTAGTGATACCCGTAATATCCATCCGCCGCGCTCGGCTTGTTCGGCATCGCCGCGGCCAGCGGGCCGAGCGGGCTCTCCGGTTCGCCCGGCGCCGTTTCCCAGTACAGACCGTCATGCTTGCCCGGCGTGCTGACGAAGCGGTCGGCGTAGCGCCCTTGCTTGTCGTGAAACTCCTTCTGCGCGGCGACATAGGCGAGCGCCACCTGCATCGCCGAACGCTCGTTGCGGCCGATGCGCCGCGTGAGCACTTCATCGCGCGCGGCGGGCATGTCGAAGCGCCAGCCATTGGCAACCTTCACGAGCGGGATCGGCAGCGTCCAGCCGCTGTTCCCGACTTCGATGTGCGCGGCGGGGCGGCCGTCGAGCGGCTGCGGGTCATCGACGATGCGATGCTGCTGCGCCCATGCGCCGAGATACGCATAGATATCCTGTTCGCCGATGCTGTCGGTGGGAACGTAGTGCGCGTGGTCCTTGCCGAGTACTGTCGAGAGCGCGCGTTCGTCGTTGCTGGCGATGGCGTCCGTCAGCGCCTGGGCCGCGGCCTCGGTGCTCGGATAGACAGCCTGCGATGCGGCTTGAGCGTGCGTCGTCGCGCTGAACGCGAAAGAGGCGAACGACGCGGCGAGCACGGCGCCAAGCAGGGCTTTTTTCGGTAAGGCGAAAGTGTGGATAGGGGTCATTTCAGGCTCCTTGAGCGGGCGTTCGCCGCATGCGCGGCGCGTAGGCAGGGATGGGGTCATCAACGGCGATGGAAACCTCCGCCGCCATGGAATCCACCGCCGCCGCCGAAGCCGCCCGGATGCTGTATTCCGCCACCACCGCCGCCCAGTCCGCCGCCTTCGTGCTGTATGCCGCCACCGCCGCTGCCGAGACCGCCGCCCTGGCGCTGCACGCCGCCACCGCCGCCGCCCAGACCGCCGCCTTGGCGCTGCACGCCGCCGCCGTTCGCGCCGGGCCGGCTTTGCGTCCGGTTTGCGTACGACTGCCGGCTCGCCTGACCGCGCTGCATGTCCTGCCGCGCGGCGTTGCCGTCGCCGGCGCCGCGCAGCGCATTGTCGCGGTTGACGCTCTGCGCGCGCTGCTGGAGGTCGCTGCGGTTGAGCGCATTCTGACCGCCGCCCTGGCGGATGCTCTGCGCGCGCTGGCTGGCCGTCTGATTGAGGTTCTGGCCGGTGCGCTGCTGCAGCGTCTGCGCAGCCTGCGCGCGTGCGTCCTCGCGGCCGCGGAACTGGCCGGCATTCGCGCCGAGGTTGCCGTTGTTGAAGCTGTTCTGCCGGCTGCCCAGGTTGTTGCGGTTGAACTGCGGATCGTTGCGATTCCAGCGCACGTTGTTGCTGTTCGCATTGATGCGGTTGTTCACGTTGATGTTGTTGTAGCGGTTCACGTTGACGTTGACGTCGCCGTGATTCCAGTCGCAGTTGCCCCACAGCGAATTGGCGACCGCGATGCCCGCGCCAAAGGCCAGGCCCGACACGAAGCCGGTCGCGATGGCGTAGCCGGGCGGGGGCGGCACGTAGACCGGCGGATAGGCCGGATAGGGCCACGCGCCGTAGACGACCGTCGGGTTGTAGGTCGGCACGTAGACCACCTGCGGATTGGCCGGCACGATTTCGATCCTGGTCGTGCTGACGGTGCTGGTGGTGCTCGGCGCCTGCTGCACCACGACGGTCTGCTGCTCGTTGCTCTTCAGGTTGCCCGCGCCTTGCGCCGCGCGCCGCAGACGCTGGACGGAGTCCATCACGTCGCTGGGCTGCGCGATGAACGCATTGCCGAGCTGCGCGGTCCAGTCGATTTTGGAAGCCAGGGTCGCGAGCGCCTGCGGGAAGGCCACCAGCGATTGCACGCTCGGATCCCATGGCTGGGATTGCACGGCGCGCACGGCATCGTCGCCCTTGAGGTTCGTGTTGGCCTTGGCCCACGCATCCGCGTCAGTGACTTGCGCGGGATAGGTCGACGCCATCAGCACCTGCGCCAGCAGGGCATCGGGATAGAGCGCGACCGGCGCGGTCAATGCATCGAGCTGCTGGCTGGAGAGCTTCTGCATGGAGCTTGCCGCGACGGGCTGCGGAGACGCCTGCGCCGGCACCTGAGCCGGCACCTGCGCCTGAGCCTGCGCCTGCGCATAGTACGGATGCAGATACTGGACCGCGACGGGCGCGGCGACCAGCGCCGCGCTGAGCGCCACGATGCGGACCGTGCGCTTGCGCGATGGCGCGCCGTTCGCCGGCGGATGGGAAGGATTGCGTTCCACGATCAGGTCCTCCGGTGCGCGATGCCCGCGACAGGTGAGGTAGAGGGAAGCAGGAGATGCTCGGCATCGGGCCCAGCGGCCGCGATGCCAAACGTTTGCTGGCCGAGCCAGGACGCGAGGGACGTCTTGTCGCGCATGACGTTGTCCGGTAGTTAAGGCCCGCAGACGTTACGTTCGGGCCCCAAGGTGTGTCAACGTGATTGAGGAAATATCACGTTTCACTGTTACGGACAACGCAATTCAGATCGGGGAAAGGGAGCGTGGAGGCGTGCCGGAACCGGCGCACCATGACAACGCGGCCGGCATGTCGATGCCGGCCGCGTGAGGGGAAGCGCGCGCTTACTGCTGCGGCTTGTTGGAGAGCGCGAGGCGCAGCAGGTCGGCGACGGTATTCACGGAGAGCTTCTCCATGATGTTCGCGCGATGCGCCTCGACGGTCTTGATGCTGATGCCGAGATCGTCGGCGATCTGCTTGTTAAGCCGCCCGGCGATGATGCGTTCCAGCACCTGATGCTCGCGCGCCGTGAGCTTGCCGAGCCGCTCGGCGGCGGCGCGCTGCTGCTGCACGCTGGTGCTTTCGCTGCGCGCCTTCTCGAGCATGCGCTCGACCAGCTTGCGCAGTTCGGCTTCGTCGAAAGGCTTCTCGATGAAATCCATCGCGCCTTTCTTCATGGTCGAAACGGCCATCGGCACGTCGCCGTGACCCGTCACGAAAATGATCGGCAGCAGCGAGTTTTCGGCGATCAGCTTTTCCTGCAGCTCGAGCCCCGTCATGCCGGCCATGCGCACGTCGAGGATCAGGCACGAGATCGCGCCGGAATGGGCGATCGGCAGGTACACGTCGAGGAAGGACTCGGCGCTCGAAAAGCACTGCACGCGATAGCCGTTTGCCTCGAGCAGCCAGCGCAAGGAATCGCGCACCGCTTCGTCATCATCCACGACGAAGACGGTTTCCTGAGTGGTGACTGTGCTCATAGTTCTCCCGTAACGGTTTGTTGTCTCGTATGTTCGTCTTGAGCGGATCCGTCCGTGCCCGAACCATCCACCTGGCCGATCGGCAGGCTGCAGTGGAAGGTCGCGCCGGTCACGTGACCGTCCGCCTCGACGTTGTTGACCACCCAAAGTCTTCCGCGATGCGATTCGATGATCGAGCGGCAGATATTCAGCCCCATGCCCATGCCGTCGGACTTGGTGCTGTAAAACGGTTCGAACAGGCGCTCGGCGGTGGCTTCGTCCACGCCCGGGCCCTGGTCGACCACGCTGATGCAGACAAAGCCGCCGTCCATGCGCTGCACGATGACGCGGATCACCGGATCGATGGCATGTGGTTTCGCATCATGCATCGCTTCCGCTGCGTTTTTCAACAGGTTCACCAACACTTGTTCGATCAAAACCGGATCAACGTAGATCACCGGCATGCGCGAGCGGATTTCCGTGACGATGCGGATCTTGCGTTTGCGCGCTTCGATCTCGGCGAGACCCACCGCATCCGCGACGATATCCGCGACGCGCGTGGCCTGGCGTTTCGGTTCCGAGCGCTTCACGAACTCGCGGATGCGCTTGATGATCATGCCTGCGCGGACCGCTTGCTGGGCGGTTTTTTCGAGCGCCGGCAGCAGCGTTTCCTGTGTCATGCGGCCGGATTTGACCAGCGCGACGCAACCCGAGCAGTAATTGTTGATGGCGGCGAGCGGCTGGTTCAGTTCGTGGGCGAGCGAGGACGCCATTTCGCCCATCGTCATCAGGCGGCTCGTGAACTGGAGCTTTTCCTCTTGCTGGTGCGCGAGTTCCTGCGCCTGCTTGCGCTGCGTGATGTCGGTGGCGATCTGCATCTGCGCGAGATGGCCGTCGACCCACTGGATGTACTGGCGGCGCACCTCGAACCATTTCTGGATGCCCTCGACATACACTTCCTGCGCGTCCGCCGAGCTTTCGGTGAGCGCGGTGGCGGGCAGGCCGGCGTAGGTGTCGACCATGTCGATGGTGTCCGACGAACTCTGCGAGGTGCCGTCGAACGCGGCGCCCGCGAGCTCCAGATGGCCGTCCGGCCGAATGCCGAACAGATGCCGGTAATAGCGGTTCGCGAACAGCAGTTCGGCTTCGTCGGCGGCGAGCACGGAGACGGCGGCGTCGAGGCTTTCGAGCACCGTGGTGAAGCGTTCGTGCGCCGCGGCGAGTTCCTCGCGGGCGCGCTTCGGCTCGGTGATGTCGGTCATCGACGACATCCAGCCGGTCTGGCGTCCAGAGCTGTCGATCAGCGGCGAAACGTACAGGCGCGCATGGAAGAACGAGCCGTCCTTGCGGCGCACGCGCAGCTCGAAGCCGGACGAGGGCGCCTTGCCGCGCAGGGTCATGTCGAGCTGGCGCTGCATTTCCGGATAGGCGTCGCGCGGCCAGTAGGGGAACGGCGCGTTCTTGCCGACCAGATCGCTTTCGTCCCAGCCCGTCATGCGGCAGAAAGCGGGATTCACGTGCGTGATGCGGCCGTGCATGTCGAGCACGCGCATGCCGATCAGCACGGAGTTTTCCATCGCGCGGCGGAAGAAGGCCTCGGCGTAGAGCGCCTGCTGCGCCTCGAAACGCTGGCGGGTGTGCTTCCAGAGACTCCACAGGCTCCACAGCACGAAGCACGACAGGCCGGCGACGAGCCACACCAGCGTGTTGTTGGTGAAGTTGGTGAGCTGCGGATACGAATAGACGCGCACCGACAAACCCTGGCCCGGCGGATCGAGCGGCAGGTCATAGAACATGTCGCGCGGCAGGCGCGGGCGGCTCGACGTGGTCGCGAGCTCGCGGTTGTTCAGGTCGGTGATGGAGATCTTGTACTTCGCCGACAGTTCGCTCGGAATGTCGTGCTTCAGGATGCCTTCGATCGAAAACACCGCGGCGATCGAGCCGAGAAACTCACGGTCGCGGAACACTGGCGTCTGCAGCGTGATGTAGCCATTGCCGAGGTCGTCGTACAGCAGCGGCGAATAGACTTGGCGGCGGGTGTTGCGGGCTTCGTCGAAGGCGGCCTGCACGGCCTCGTCCATCTGCGTTTCGTTGGGCTTCGCGAGACGCGATCCGAGCAGCGGCAGCGGCGTATTGGGCCAGCGCGGCTTGTGCTCGCTGGTGTACCAGTTCATGTAGAGGATCTCGGGATGCCCCTGCATGATGTCGGTGGATGCGGTCTGGAAGTTCTGCGGATCGCCGTGACCGCCGGCGATGTCGCGCGCGAGCGCCTGGATCTGTTCCTGCGCGCCGGTCATCGACAGGCGGATCTGCTGCTGCGCCCACGCCACATTGCGATACAGCGTGTCTTCCTGCTGTTGCTGTTCGCGCCGGTTGAGGCTCCACAGGATCAGGCTCATCACGACCAGAAACACCAGGATCGAGATGAGCGGCGTGAGCAAATAGGAGTTCGACCACCACGGGCCGTGGTGCCAGCGGGTAGACGACGAGTCAGACGGCTTGCGCCCGCCCTTCGCCGAGCGTTTGATCAGCCGTTCGGTCAACATGCGTGCGATTGTAACGCAGCACCTGATTGTTAATTGGCGTAAAAAGACAGGGAAGACCGCCCAAACGCGGCAAAAGGAGGAGAAACGTCTGATAAAAAAAGCCTTACCGGACGGTGCATTGCAGCATTTTTTCGTATTATGAGATTAGCTCTCATGATTTGAAAAATTCCTTGCGTCTTGATCCAGACCCTCTTTAGAATTGCCGGCACGCGGCCGGGCCCGCTTTTTTACGGGCGCGCGCCAGTGGTTCAAGAGTGTTCCTCACATCAGGAGACGAGCATGTCCGCTGTACCCGACGAAGTTCTCAAATATGTCGCCAACGCCAAGGACGACGATCCCCAGGAAACCGCCGAATGGCTCGAGGCGCTCGACGGCGTGATTTCCGCGGTCGGCCCTGATCGCGCGCATTACCTGATCGAGAAACAAATCGAATTCGCTCGCGTGCATGGCGAGCACCTGCCGTTCTCGGCGAACACGCCGTACATCAACACGATCCCCGTCGCCTCGCAGTCGAAGATTCCGGGCGACCAGGACGTCGAACACCGGATTCGCTCGTACACACGCTGGAACGCCATCGCCATGGTGCTGCGCGCGGGCAAGGACACCAACGTCGGCGGCCACATCGCCTCGTTCGCGTCGGCCGCGACGCTCTATGACGTCGGCTTCAACCACTTCTGGCACGCACCGTCGAAAGATCACGGCGGCGACCTCGTGTTCGTGCAGGGCCACTCGTCGCCGGGCGTGTACTCGCGCGCGTTCCTGCTCGGCCGCCTGACCGAGAAGCAACTCAACAACTTCCGCCAGGAAGTGGGCGGCGAGGGCATCTCGTCGTATCCGCATCCGTGGCTGATGCCGGACTTCTGGCAGTTCCCGACCGTGTCGATGGGCCTCGGCCCGATCATGGCCATCTATCAGGCGCGCTTCATGAAGTACATGGCGGCGCGCGGCATCGCGAAGACCGAAGGCCGCAAGGTCTGGGCGTTCCTCGGCGACGGCGAGACGGACGAGCCGGAATCGCTCGGCGCGATCGGCATGGCCGGCCGCGAGCGTCTCGACAACCTCGTGTTCGTCATCAACTGCAACCTGCAGCGTCTGGACGGCCCGGTGCGCGGCAACGGCAAGATCATCCAGGAACTCGAAAGCGAGTTCCGCGGCGCCGGCTGGAACGTCATCAAGGTGATCTGGGGCAGCCGCTGGGATGCGCTGTTCGCACGCGACAAGACGGGCGCGCTGATGCGCCGCATGATGGACGTCGTCGACGGCGAGTACCAGACCTACAAGTCGGAGTCGGGCGCGTTCGTGCGCGAGCACTTCTTCAACACGCCGGAACTGAAGGCGCTGGTGTCCGACTGGTCCGATGAAGACATCTGGAACCTGAACCGCGGCGGCCACGACCCGCACAAGATCTACGCCGCCTTCGACGCCGCCACCAAGACGAAGGGCGCGCCGACCGTCATCCTCGCCAAGACCATCAAGGGCTATGGCATGGGCGAGCACGGCCAGGCGATGAACATCACGCACCAGCAGAAGAAGCTGCCGATCGACACGCTGAAGAAATTCCGCGACCAGTTCCGCCTGCCGCTGACCGACGAACAGATCGCCGACGTGCCGTACCTCACGTTCGAGGAAGGCTCGAAGGAACTGGAATACATGCGCCAGAAGCGCATGGACCTGGGCGGCTATCTGCCGGCGCGCCGCGAGAAGGCGGAATCGCTGCCGGTGCCGGCGCTCAGCGCGTTCGAGCCGCTGCTCAAGGGCACGGGCGAAGGCCGCGAAATCTCCACGACGATGGCCTTCGTGCGCGTGCTCAACATCCTGCTGAAGGACAAGGCCATCGGCAAGCGCATCGTGCCGATCGTGCCGGACGAGTCGCGTACCTTCGGCATGGAAGGCCTGTTCCGCCAGATCGGCATCTGGAATCAGGACGGCCAGAAGTACATTCCGGAAGACTCCGACCAGCTGATGTTCTACAAGGAATCGGAGACCGGCCAGATCCTGCAGGAAGGCATCAACGAAGCAGGGGGCATGAGTGACTGGATCGCAGCCGCGACGTCGTACTCGACGCACGGCGAGATCATGATCCCGTTCTACATCTTCTATTCGATGTTTGGCTTCCAGCGCATCGGCGACCTGGCCTGGGCCGCGGGCGACATGCGTTCGCGCGGCTTCCTGCTGGGCGGCACCGCGGGCCGCACGACGCTCAACGGCGAAGGCCTGCAGCACGAAGACGGCCACTCGCTGCTGTGGGCGGCGTCCGTCCCGAACTGCGTGAGCTACGACCCGACCTTCGGCTACGAACTCGCGGTCATCATGCAGGACGGCCTGCGCCGCATGGTCGCGGACCAGGAAGACGTGTACTACTACATCACGGTGATGAACGAGAACTACGAGCACCCGGCGATTCCGCAAGGTGACGCCGTGGCGGCCGACATCATCAAGGGCATGTACGCGTTCAGGAAGTCCGAGGCGCCGGCGAAGGCGCACGTCCAGCTGATGGGCGCGGGCACGATCTTCAATGAAGTGATCGCCGCCGCCGACCTGCTGAAGAACGACTGGGGCGTGTCCGCCGACCTGTGGAGCGTGCCGAGCTTCACCGAACTGGCCCGCGAAGGCCAGGCCATCGAGCGCTACAACCTGCTGCATCCGGCGGAAGAGAAGCGCGTGCCGCACGTGACCAAGCTGCTGACGGGCGCGAAGGGCCCGGTGATTGCATCGACCGACTACATCCGGGCGCTGACGGACCAGATCCGCGCGTTCGTGCCGCAGAAGTTCGTGGTGCTCGGCACCGACGGCTACGGCCGCTCGGACACGCGCGAGGCGCTGCGCCACTTCTTCGAGGTCGACCGCTACTGGGTCACGCTGGCTGCGCTCAACGCGCTCGCCGACGAAGGCACGATCGAGCGCAAGGTCGTCGGCGAGGCGATCAAGAAGTACAACCTCGACCCGTCCAAACCCAACCCGATGACCGTCTAAAGGCATCGCCCCCGTGTGTTGTGACGTGGCCTCTTTCCGAAGCGGAGAGAGGCCGCGTGCAACCAGGAGACACTAATAATGAGTCAAGCGATCGAAGTCAAAGTGCCGGACATCGGCGATTTCAAGGACATTCCGGTGATCGAGGTTCTGGTCAAGCCGGGTGACACCGTCGAGGCCGAGCAGTCGCTCGTCACGCTCGAGTCCGACAAGGCGACGATGGACGTGCCCAGTTCCGCCGCCGGCACCGTCAAGGAAGTGAAGGTCAAGGTCGGCGACAACGTGTCGGAAGGCACGCTGATCGTCGTGCTGGAAGGCGGCGCCGCCGAAGCGCCGAAGAAGGAAGAAACGAAGCAGGAAGCGGCCGCCGCGCCGGCGCCCGCCGCCGCACCCGCCGCCGCTGGTTCGGGCGGTGGCGTGGTCGAAGTGAAGGTGCCGGACATCGGCGACTTCAAGGACATTCCGGTCATCGAGATCGCGGTCAAGGTCGGCGATACGGTCGAGAAGGAACAGTCGCTCGTCACGCTCGAATCCGACAAGGCCACGATGGACGTGCCGTCGCCTGCCGCGGGCACCGTCAAGGAACTGAAGGTCAAGATCGGCGACAACGTCTCCGAAGGCACGCTGATTCTCGTGCTCGAAGGCGGCGCAGGTGCATCGGCACCGGCCGCTGCGCCCGCTCCGGCCGCGAAGACCGAAGCGGCGCCGGACGCGCCGGCCAAACCGGCGCCCGCGAAGGAAGCGCCGTCCGCGCTCGCGCAGGCGCCCGTGATGCCTGCCGGCGACGGCACGCGTTCGTCGAGCCATGCATCGCCTTCGGTGCGCAAGTTCGCACGCGAACTCGGCGTGGACGTGGCGCGCGTGCGCGGCACGGGTCCGAAGGGCCGCATCACGCAGCAGGACATCACGAGCTTCGTGAAGGGCGTGATGTCGGGTCAGGGCGCGGCGCCCGCGGCGGCCGCTCCGGCCGGCGGCGGTGGCGGCGAACTCGGCCTGCTGCCGTGGCCGAAGGTCGATTTCACGAAGTTCGGCCCGGTCGATCCGAAGCCGCTGTCGCGCATCAAGAAGATCTCGGGCGCGAACCTGCATCGCAACTGGGTCATGATTCCGCACGTCACGAACAACGACGAAGCGGACATCACCGAGCTCGAAGAACTGCGCGTCAAGCTCAACAAGGAGCACGAGAAGGCCGGCGTGAAGTTCACGATGCTGGCGTTCGTCATCAAGGCCGTGGTGTCCGCACTGAAGAAGTTCCCGACCTTCAACGCCAGCCTCGACGGCGACAACCTTGTCTTCAAGCAGTACTACCACGTCGGTTTCGCGGCCGATACGCCGAACGGCCTCGTCGTTCCGGTGATCCGCGACGCCGACAAGAAGGGTCTCGTCGACATCGCGAAGGCGATGGCGGACCTGTCGAAGGCGGCGCGCGACGGCAAGCTCAAGCCCGACCAGATGCAGGGCGGCTGCTTCTCGATCTCGTCGCTGGGCGGCATCGGCGGAACCAACTTCACGCCGATCATCAACGCGCCCGAAGTCGCGATCCTCGGCCTGTCGCGCGGTCAGATGAAGCCCGTGTGGGACGGCAAGCAGTTCGTGCCGCGCCTCACGCTGCCGCTGTCGCTGTCGTATGACCATCGCGTCATCGACGGCGCCGAGGCCGCGCGCTTCAACGCGTATCTGTCGGCGATTCTGGGCGATTTCCGTCGCGTCATTCTTTGATCTTTTGATCGGGGCCGCATCCGGACCTGCGGGTCCGGGACCGCGGCCGACCGACGGGGACCGGTAATGTCCGGTCCAACCGCTCTTTTCTTAGGGGACACCATGAGTCTCGTCGAACTGAAAGTACCCGACATCGGCGACTTCTCCGATGTCGATGTCATCGAAATCCATATCCAGGCCGGCGACCGCATCGAGAAGGAACAGGGCGTCATCACGCTCGAAACCGACAAGGCCACGATGGAAGTGCCCGCCGACGCGGCCGGCACGATCAAGGAAGTGAAGGTCAAGCAGGGCGACAAGGTTTCGCAGGGCACGGTCATCGCGATGATCGAGACCGAAGGCGCGGCGGCGGCGCCTGCGGCGGCTCCGGCTGCTTCGGCACCGGCTGCTGCGGCACCGGCTGCGCCTTCGGGCGGCGCCGTGCAGGACGTGAAGGTGCCGGATATCGGCGACTTCAAGGACATTCCGGTCATCGAAGTGCACGTGAAGCCAGGCGACACGGTCGAGAAGGAGCAGTCGCTCATCACGCTCGAATCCGACAAGGCCACGATGGACGTGCCTTCGCCCGCTGCCGGCACCGTCAAGGAAGTGAAGGTCAAGGTCGGCGACAACGTGTCGGAAGGCACGCTGGTCCTGACGCTGGAAGGCGGCGCGGCTGCTGCGGCCGCACCGCAGAAGGCGGCTCCGGCTCCTGCCGCGGCACCGGCTTCGGCGCAATCCGCACCTTCGGCTCCGGCGCCGCAGGCCGGCTCCTACGCCGGCGCGGCCGATGTCGAGTGCGACATGCTCGTGCTCGGCGCCGGTCCCGGCGGCTATTCGGCGGCCTTCCGCGCCGCCGACCTCGGCATGAAGACGGTGCTCGTCGAGCGTTATGCGACGCTTGGCGGCGTGTGTCTGAATGTCGGCTGCATTCCGTCGAAGGCGCTGCTGCACACTGCGCTCGTCATCGACGAAGCCGCCGAACTCGCCGCGCACGGCATCAGCTTCGGCGAGCCGAAGATCGACCTCGACAAGCTGCGCGGCTTCAAGGAAGGCGTCGTCAAGAAGCTGACCGGCGGCCTCGCCGGCATGGCGAAAGCGCGCAAGGTGCAGGTGGTGACGGGCGTCGGCAATTTCGTCGATCCGCATCACATGGAAGTGCAGGGCGCCGACGGCAAGAAGGTCGTCAAGTTCAAGCAGGCGATCATCGCGGCCGGTTCGCAGGCCGTGAAGCTGCCGTTCTTCCCGGACGATCCGCGGGTCGTCGATTCGACCGGCGCGCTGGAATTGCGTCAGCTGCCCAAGCGCATGCTGGTGGTGGGCGGCGGCATCATCGGCCTCGAAATGGCCACCGTCTATTCGACGCTCGGCGCCGATATCGACGTCGTCGAAATGCTCGACGGCCTGATGCAAGGTGCGGACCGCGACCTCGTGAAGGTCTGGGAAAAGTTCAACGCCAAGCGCTTCGGCAACGTCATGCTGAAGACGAAGACCACGAAGGCCGAAGCGAAGGAAGACGGCATCTACGTGACCTTCGAAGGCGAGAAGGCGCCGGCCGAGCCGCAACGCTACGACCTCGTGCTGCTCGCGGTGGGCCGCAGCCCGAACGGCGGCAAGATCAGCGCGGACAAGGCGGGCGTGGCGGTGACGGAGCGCGGCTTCATCAACGTCGACAAGCAGATGCGCACCAACGTGCCGCACATCTTCGCGATCGGCGACCTGGTCGGCCAGCCGATGCTCGCGCACAAGGCCGTGCATGAAGGCCACGTCGCGGCGGAAGCGGCGCACGGCGAGAAGGCGTACTTCGATGCGCTGCAGATTCCGTCGGTGGCCTATACCGATCCGGAAGTGGCCTGGGCCGGCAAGACCGAAGAGCAGTGCAAGGCGGAAGGCATCAAGTTCGGCAAGGCGGTGTTCCCGTGGGCCGCTTCGGGCCGCGCGATCGCCAATGGCCGCGACGAGGGCTTCACCAAGCTGATCTTCGACGAGGAAACACATCGCGTGATCGGCGGCGGTATCGTCGGTCTGAATGCGGGCGACCTGATCAGCGAAGTGTGCCTCGCGATCGAGATGGGCGCGGATGCCACGGATATTGGCAAGACGATCCATCCGCATCCGACGCTCGGCGAATCGGTCGGGATGGCGGCGGAGCTGTATGAAGGCGTCTGCACGGACTTGCCGCCGCAGCGCAAGAAGTAAGTTCGCTACGCGTTGAACCAACGCAAAAGGCGCGCTCCTGCAAGGGAGCGCGCCTTTTTTTATGCGCGACGTCTTGTGTGGCACGGGCAATAAAAAACCCGGCACAGTGGCCGGGTTCTGCTGGTGCTTCGTCAGTCAGCCGGGGCGAGGCCCGGCAGCAGACTCAGGCAACCGACTTCTTGGCGACGCGCGAAGCTTGTTCGGTCGCTTGCGTAGCAGCCTTCGTGGCGGCCGTGGCGGCTGCGTTGAAGTTGCTTTCAGCGATCTCGACGGCTTGCTTCGTTGCCTTGTGGACCGTTTCGTACGTGGTGTTGGCGGCGGTGATGGCCGACTTCATCACGGCGACAGCCGTTTCCGAACCAGCGGGTGCGTTCTTCGCGACGTTGTCGACGAGCGTTTGCACCTTGCGGTTCTGTTCTTCGTACTGCACTTCCGCGACGCGGGCGAATTCGGCTTGCGTGGCCGATGCGATTTCGTACAGGTGACGGCCATACGACAGGACCTTTTCCGCGACCGGCTGCGTCAGGCTGGCTTGCAGCGCGAGCAGTTCCTGTGCGTCCTTCACCGACAGCGCGCGTTGCGCGTTTTCCTGGCTTTCGGCCAGCGTGGACTTCACGACTTGCAGATTCAGTTCAACCAGCTTTTCGACGCCTTCGAACGCCTTGTTCGTCAGACCGAACAGCGTGTCGAAGTTGGCTTTCTGGGCAGCGGCGATTTGCTCGGGGGTCAACAGCGTCATCTCAGGCTCCTGATGGCCGACCCATCAACGCGGGTCGTGGTTTGGGTAGATCCGGCGACAACCGTTGCCGGTTCAGTGCAACTGCGATTGGTGCGTCGCAACATGAAAGCCATTTTAGTGATATCCCGAACGATGTCAAGCTCTTTTTGTGCATCGCACAAACGGGATAAAACTCAGTTTAAACAGAGACTTACAAGTAACGTTCAGGGGCTTGCGGACGTCCGGGAAAACCCTTGTGCACCACATTGGAATCAAGCGTGCAGGCGGTCGGCGGGAGCGTGATGCTGATGAAATCACGCTTTGATGAAACTTTGATGTTTGGAATTAGCGCGCGCGCCGGACCGGTCCATTCGGCGGATAGCTTGCCGCGGCGCAACCGCGCACAGCTTATTTAGAGGGCTCGTCTTACTTTTGGCCTTACGGGGTACACCAAAATCGTGAAGAACCGTTAACATCTCGGCTGTCCGGCCCGCTGTGCGCTGTCCGCCGCGCTTCCGACACCCGTCCCCGTTTCGAAAACCTCGTTGTCGCTGACGCGTTGTTAAGCGTTTGACTAAAGTCACGGAAAGTATTGCCGATAGAGCGCTTGTCATCATGTAGTAAAAGCGCGCTCTTGCAGCAATCTTCTGCCGGAATGATCGTTTTTTCCGATCGGAGTGCGTTTCGTCATCGACATTACGCAATCACGGCTTACAACTCGGTTTAAAGAGCACCGATAAGTGCTTAATATTGCTTAAATTTCGTAGCTTCACTACACTTGGCGGTACCCTCCAGCCGCCCAACAGAACACTAATGAAAACCGAAATGTTTTCGTCGTTGAAGGTGGTGCATGGCGTCGCAGTGCGATCCGCGCTGTCGCTCGCCGTCTCCATCGCAGTAGCGACGTCCTTCGCAGCGGCTCCGGCTGAAGCCCTCGCAAAGACTGCAACCGCCAGCAAGACCGTCAAGAAATCCGCCCAATCGACACCATCCGTCACCAAGGCCGCCAAGCCTGCACGTGCCGCGAAGACCGCGCTGAAATCGCCCAAGCCGGCGAAGGCTGCCAAGGTCGCCGCCGCGAACGACGATGACGACGCGCCGCGCGCGTCGCGCAAGCGCCGTGTCGCGTATCGCATGGAGCCGCACGCCCGGCGCGCCGCGGTCCACGCGGTGGCGTTCCAGCCGCGTTCGCCTTCGGTGGGACAGGCATTCGGTCTGCATGACACGCCCGACAGCCTCGCGCTGCGTTCGAGCGTGGCTTATGTGATCGACCAGAACACCTCCGAAACGCTCTTCGACAAGAATTCGCGCGCCGTCGTGCCGATCGCTTCGATCACCAAGCTGATGACGGCCATGGTCGTGCTCGACTCGCACGCACCGCTCACCGAGGACATCTCCGTCACCGACGAAGATCGCGATTACGAGAAGTTCACCGGCTCGCGTCTGTCGGTCGGTTCGGTGCTGAATCGCGAGGACATGCTGCACATCGCGCTGATGGCGTCGGAAAACCGTGCCGCAGCCGCGTTGTCCCGTTATTACCCGGGCGGACGTCCGGCGTTCATCGCCGCAATGAATGCGAAGGCGAAGTCGCTCGGCATGAGCGATACCCACTTCGAGAATTCCACCGGCCTCACCAGCCAGAACGTGTCGAGCGCACGTGACCTCGCCAAGATGGTCAACGCCGCGTATCAGTACCCGCTGATCCGCAAGTTCTCGACCGATCGCAGCTACGACGTCTTCACCGGCAAGCGCAATCTCGCCTACAACAGCACGAATGCGCTGATCCGCAACGCGTCGTGGGACATCGGCCTGCAGAAGACCGGGTTCATCAACGAAGCGGGCGAGTGCCTGGTGATGCAGGCAACGGTTCACGGCCGTCCGGTTGTGATGGTGCTGCTCGATTCCTACGGCAAGTATTCGCGCTTCGCGGATGCCGGCCGTCTGCGCTCGTATCTCGACACGCTCGGCGAACCGCACATCATGAGCGCCGACATGGGCGGCGGCGCGAATCCGTAAGCTGGATCAAGCCCGGCGCATCGGCCAGGCTGGAAAAGCAAAAAAGGGGATTCGTCGAAAGACGAATCCCCTTTTCATTTACGCAGTCAAGACGGTTCAGCGATGCGCATGCGCGCCGTGCTGTGCCTGCTGCGCCTCCGCGGCGGCCTGCTCCGGGTGATAGCCGAGCGAGCGTGAAATCTCCAGCGCCGTGTGGCTCAGCTGCTTGAGCCACGCGTCCTGCAGCCGGTCGGCAGGCGCCGACAGCGACAGCCCCGCAACCAGCCTGCCGGTATCGTCGTAGATGCCCGCCGCGATGCAGCGCACACCCAGTTCAAGCTCCTCGTTGTCACGCGCGCAGGACTGCTGGCGCACCAGCAGCAGTTCGCGTTCGAGCTTCGCGAGATCGGTGATGCTGTTCTGCGTGTGTCCCGACAGCCCCGTGCGCGTCGCGTAAGCGCGCACGCGCGTGGCTTCGTCGGCGGCGAGGAACAGCTTGCCCACCGACGTGAGATGCAGCGGCGCCCGCCCGCCAATTGCCCGCACCACCTGCATGCCCGAGCGCTCCGAGTAGGCGCGCTCGATATAGACGATCTCGTCGCCCTGACGCACCGACAGGTTGACCGTCTGGCCCGTCTGGCGATGCAGTTCGCGCATCGGCGGCATCGCGGCTTCGCGCACGGAAAGGCGCGCCTTCACCAGATTGCCGAGTTCGAGCAGGCGCATGCCCAGCCGGTACGTGCCGGGATCCGAGCGGTCGACGAGCCGGCACAGCACCATGTCATTGAGAATGCGGTGCGCGGTGGACGGATGCAGCTCGGTGCTCTGCGACAGTTCTTTGAGACTGACGGGATCGGTGTGATCGGCGAGTGCGTCGAGCAGACGCATCATGCGTTCGATCACCTGAATGGAGGTCTTTGAATCCGGGTTCGTATCGCTCATCGTGAAAAATCGGTTGATGCGTCAAACAGCGGAAATGCAATTGTATCTCGTATCGTGAAAAGGCAAGCAGGCCATTTGCCTGCGAGGGACGAGCCGCTCGTGCGAATCGCGGTGAACGGGCCGGCGCGGCGGCGTTTTCACGGATAATTGCCGGGCGTTCACATCACTCTACAAAACAGGAAACGCCCCCATGCGAGTCGGTTTATTCGTGACATGTCTCGTCGACATGATGCGCCCGGAGATCGGCTTCTCCGCGATCAAGCTGATCGAGCGCGCGGGCTTCGAGGTCGTCGTGCCGCCGTTGCAGACCTGCTGCGGCCAGCCTGCCTACAATTCCGGCGATCGCCCGCTGGCCCGCGACCTGGCCGAAAAGACGTTGCGCGAATTCGAGCAGTTCGACTATGTCGTGGTGCCGTCCGGTTCCTGCGGCGGCATGATCCGCGCGCATTACGGCGACCTGTTCCGCGACGATCCCCAGTTGATGAGCCGCTTCGCCAGGCTTCAGCCGCGTGTGTTCGAACTGACCGATTTCCTCGTGACGATCGCGCAGGCGCGGATGGAACCCGCGGGCTTCGACGGCACCGCGACCTATCACGATTCCTGCTCCGGCCTGCGTGAACTGGGCGTGAAGACCCAGCCGCGCGAACTGTTGTCGCAGGCAGGCGTGCCCGTGACGGAAATGGCGGCCTGCGAGCATTGCTGCGGTTTCGGCGGCACCTTCGCGGTGAAGTACGGCGACATCTCGACGGCGATCGTCGACGAAAAATGCGCCAACATCCGGGCGAGCGGGGCGGATGCGGTCGTGCTGGGCGATCTCGGCTGCATGCTGAACATCGAAGGCCGGCTGCGCCGCACCGGCGATACCACGACACGCGTGCTGCACACCGCGCAGGTGCTCGCCGGCGACGCGCCGGCCGGCGCCTGACGGCAACGGACGGAGCACTCCCCATGCAAGTTCAGACGATGCAGTTCAAGGCGCGCGCCGGCAGCAAGCTCGCGGACGAACGCCTGCAACAGAACCTCAAGAAGCTGTCGACGAAGTTCGTCACCGGGCGGGCGAACGCGGTGCGCGACATCGACTTCGAGGCGACGCGCGCGGCGTTGAAGGAACGGCGCAACCGGGCGCTGGAGAATCTCGATGTCTGGCTCGACACCTTCGAGCGCGAAGCAACCCGGCGCGGCGCCACCGTGCTGTACGCCGAATCGACGCAGGACGCCGCGCGGCTGGTGGCCGAGATCGCGCGCAAGCACGACGTGAAGAAGGTCATCAAGACCAAGTCGATGGTGTCGGAAGAGATGCAGCTCAATCGCGTGCTGGGCGAGATGGGCGTGCAGTCGATCGAAACCGATCTCGGCGAATACATCCTGCAGATCAACGACAACGAGCCGCCGAGCCACATCATCGCGCCGGTCGTGCACAAGGATAAGGACGAGATCGCCGATCTCTTCGCGAAGACGCACCACAAGCCGCGCCTGACCGACATTCCCGAAATGACGCGCGAGGCGCGCGAGGTGCTGCGGCCGCATTTCATGTCGGCGGACATGGGCGTGACCGGCGGCAATTTTTTGATCGCGGAAACGGGTTCGGTGGCGGTCGTCACGAACGAGGGCAACGAAGGCATGTGTACGGTGATGCCGCGCGTGCATGTCGCGGTGACGGGCATCGAGAAGGTGCTGCCGACGCTCGAGGATCTGGCGACCGCCATGCGCCTGCTGCCGCGCTCGGCGACCGGACAGACGGTGTCGAACTATTTCTCGCTGCTGACCGGTCCGCGTGCTCCGGATGACACCGACGGTCCCGAGCACATGTACTTCGTGCTCGTCGATGGCGGGCGCACCGGGCTGATCGGCGGCGAGTTCCAGGAGATGCTGCGCTGCATCCGCTGCGGCGCGTGCATGAACCACTGTCCGGTGTATCAGAAGATCGGCGGACATGCGTACGGCTGGGTGTATCCCGGGCCGATGGGATCGGTGCTGACGCCGGCGTATGTGGGCATCGACCGCGCGCTCGACCTGCCGCAGGCCGCCACGCTATGCGGCGAGTGCAACAGCGTGTGTCCGGTGGGGATTCCGCTGTCGGACCTGCTGCGCAAGCTGCGCGAGAAGCAGATGGAGCGGCGCCTGCGCCCGTGGAAGGAGCGCGCCGGGCTCGCCATGTGGGGCTATCTCGCGAAGCATCCGACTGCCTATTCGCTGTTCACGAAACTCGCGGTGCGCGTGCTGGAGCGCATGGGCGGCAAGAACCGGTCGATTGCACGCCTGCCGCTCGGCGCCGGCTGGACCGCAACGCGCGACATGCCGGCGCCCGTCGGCCGGACCTTTCGCGAGCTGTACAAGGCGCAGCGGTCGCATCTGGGCTGAGCGCTGTAACAAAAAAACGGCGCCCGACTTGTCGTCGGGCGCCGTTCTTTGGTGTCCGGGTAGCGAACTCAGTTGCCGACAGGTCCGTTGTGCCAGCGGCCGCCATTGCCGCCACTGTTGCCTCCACCACCGCCACGGTTGCCACCCTGATTGCCGCCCGAGTTCGACGGCGGCGGTGCGGCTTGAGGCCGCATCGGCGGCCCGCCGACTGCTCGCGGCAAAGCCCCGCCGTTGGCCTGAGGCGGAGGTCCGCCTGGACGTCCACCGCCCGCCTGGGGAGGCGGCCCGCCGTGCCCGCCACCGGCTTGCGGCGGAGGACCACCGTTGCCGCGGTTCGGCGGCAGACGGTTATTCCAGCCGCCGTTCCATCCGCCGGGCGGCGGACGGCGCCAGCCGGGGCCGTCGTCCCAATAGCGACCTGGACCCGGGCCGCCGTAGTAGTACCCGCCGCCTACGACCACGCCAGGCTGCACGACGGGCGGACCGCCGTAATAACCGTCGTAGCCGGGCGTGTCATACGCGGTGGCGGGATAGCCGCCGCCGTAGTACCCGCCGGCATCGGGATAAGCCGCGCAACCGCCGAGAAGCGCGGCGGACGAGGCGAACAAAAGACCAGCGACTGCGGATTTCATGATCTTGGAATAATTCGTTGGAGCGTGTCTTATTAAGACACGCCCGATGGCCCGATGTCCCGACAACTTTGTAAGCCTTTATGACTGCGGTTCGCCGTATGAACCTGCGTTTCCGGGGGCATCGTCGGCGGGGCCTTGTTGCCCCGGCTGCAACAAAGCTTTGCTTTTCAATACCTTTTTAAGATTCTCTCATTTCCGTAACATTTCGAGTGTCGGCAAGTGGGCGTTCGCTTCGCTCCGACATCGAATCGAGGTAGTCCAAATGAGAAAGACAATATCGACTTACTGGCCCGTGGTGATGCTGCTGCCCATCGCGTTGGCCTTTTGCATGCAAGCGGGCAGCCACGCCGCGGCCGGCGTGCGCCAGGAACAGACCGACGTCGCGAGCGTGAGCGCCGAACTGGCGCGGGCGATTTCATACGGTTTCGTCGAAGCGGACGATGCCGCCACGATCCCAGACGCACCCCGCACGCTGTAGCGCGCAATAAGGCAGCGCACAAAGGCAACACATGAAGGCAGCGCACAAAAAAAATGGCGCCCATGCGATTCACGCAGGGCGCCATTTCTTCGTCCGGCCGCCGCAGCGACCGAACGTCCGGGAACAGCCTTACTTCAGCACGGCGGCCACCGCGGTCGCGACGGCGTCGAGGTTGCGCGTGTTCAGCGCGGCCACGCAGATGCGGCCCGTGCTGACGGCATAGATGCCGAACTCTTCGCGCAGACGGTCGACTTGCGCCGACGTCAGGCCCGAGTACGAGAACATGCCGCGCTGCTGATTGACGAACGAGAAGTCGCGGTCGACGCCGCTCGCCTTCAGGCGCTCGACGAGGCCGTTGCGCATGGCGCGGATGCGGTCGCGCATTTCGCCGAGTTCCTGTTCCCAGGTCGCGCGCAGTTGCGGCGAGGCCAGCACGGCCGCGACGATCGAGCCGCCGTGCGTCGGCGGGTTCGAATAGTTGGTGCGGATCACGCGCTTCAGTTGCGAGAGCACGCGCGCCGACTCTTCCTTGCTGGTGGTGATGATCGACAGCGCGCCGACGCGTTCGCCATACAGCGAGAACGACTTCGAGAACGACGACGACACGAACACGTTCAGTTCAGCGCCCGCGAACAGGCGCACGGCGGCCGAGTCCGCCTCGATGTTTTCCGCGAAGCCCTGATAGGCCATGTCGAGGAAGGGCACGAGCTCGCGCGCCTTCACGACTTCGACGATCTGCTTCCACTGCGCGTCCGAGAGGTCGACGCCCGTCGGGTTGTGGCAGCACGCGTGCAGCACGACCACCGTGCCCGCGGCGTAGCTGTTCAGCGCGGCCAGCATGGCGTCGAAGTTCACGCCGTGCGTGGCGGCTTCGTAATACGGGTAGTTGACGACTTCGAAACCGGCGCCTTCGAATAGCGCGCGATGGTTTTCCCAGCTCGGATCGCTGATCGCGACCTTGGCGTTCGGGTTCAGGCGCTTCAGGAAGTCCGCGCCGATCTTCAGCGCGCCCGTGCCGCCCAGCGCTTGCGCCGTGACGACGCGGCCCGCAGCGATCAGCGGCGAGTCCTGGCCGAGCAGCAGCGCCTGCACGGCGGCGTCATAGGCGGCGATGCCGTCGATCGGCAGGTAGCCGCGCGGCAGGGCGGCATCGACGCGTGCCTTTTCGGCTTCGCGCACGGCGCGCAGCAGCGGAATCTTGCCTTCCTCGTTGGTGTAGACACCGACGCCCAGATTGACTTTGGTGGCGCGCGTGTCGGCGTTGAAGGCTTCGTTGAGGCCCAGGATGGGGTCACGGGGAGCGAGTTCGACGGCAGAGAAAAGAGACATGATCTATCGGCAGTGAGAAAAAGACGGTGCGGCGGAGTGGCGCCCGGAAGGCCAAGGAGCGCGAAACTGGCGCGAAGCCAGCCCGGAACGGGGACGATGCCCGCGTGGCGTCTTCGGCGGTCCCTGCAGCGCGGCATGCTGCGCCGCTGTGAGAAATGTCCGTTGCCCGCCGTCGAGCACAGTCGCACATTGTAGCGAATCCGGCCCGGCTTTTTGCCGCCACCTTGCCGAGAGCGCGTGTTTTTCACGCCGTGGTCAGTTCGACCGATTCCGCGCGCGTCGTCAAAAAGGGCCGCAAGGCCGATGCTTGAGATCGGCGGCACGGTCCCAATGTGCTATGGACTCAGGCGCCGCGCCGTCAGTCCCGACCGCCGCGCGCTCCCATCCGCCGGGCCGCGCGTGTTTTCGGCAGCCGCTAGAATAAGTGTTTGCTCCGGCGACGACGCATCGAATCTCCATGTCCGACACTCTCATCGACTCTCCCGAAGAACTGGACGAATCGAAGTTCGTCACCTTCGACGGCTCGCCGTTCCAGCTCTATCAGCCGTATCTGCCCGCGGGCGACCAGCCCGAAGCCATCGCGAAACTGGTGGAAGGGATCGAGGACGGTCTCTCGTTCCAGACGCTGCTCGGCGTGACCGGCTCCGGCAAGACCTTCACGATGGCCAACGTGATCGCCCGCATGGGCCGTCCGGCTATCGTATTCGCGCCGAACAAGACGCTTGCCGCGCAGCTCTACGCCGAGTTCCGCGAATTCTTCCCGCGCAATGCGGTCGAGTACTTCGTCTCGTACTACGACTACTACCAGCCGGAAGCGTACGTGCCGCAGCGCGACCTGTTCATCGAGAAGGATTCGTCAATCAACGACCACATCGAGCAGATGCGGCTCTCCGCCACCAAGAGCCTGCTCGAACGGCGCGACGTGGTGATCGTGGCCACCGTGTCGGCGATCTACGGTATCGGCAATCCGTCCGAATACCATCGCATGATCCTGACGCTGCGCACCGGCGACAAGCTCGGCCAGCGCGACATCATCGCGCGCCTGATCGCGATGCAGTACACGCGCAACGAAGCCGACTTCTCGCGCGGCACCTTCCGCGTGCGCGGCGACACCATCGACATTTTTCCGGCGGAACACGCGGAAATGGCCGTGCGCGTGGAACTGTTCGACGACGAAGTCGAAGCCATGCATCTGTTCGATCCGCTCACCGGCCGCGTGCGCAACAAGATTCCGCGTTTCACCGTGTATCCGTCGTCGCACTACGTGACGCCGCGCGACACCGTGATGCGCGCCGTCGAGGCCATCAAGGACGAACTGCGCGAACGGCTCGAGTTCTTCTACGAGCAGGGCAAGCTGGTCGAGGCGCAGCGGCTGGAGCAGCGCACCCGCTTCGACCTGGAGATGCTGCAGGAGCTCGGCTTCTGCAAGGGCATCGAGAACTACTCGCGGCACTTCTCCGGCGCAATGCCCGGCGAGCCGCCGCCGACGCTCGTCGACTACCTGCCGTCCGACGCGCTGATGCTGCTCGACGAATCGCACGTGCTGATCGGCCAGTTGAACGGCATGTACAACGGCGACCGCGCGCGCAAGGAGAATCTCGTCGACTACGGTTTCCGGCTGCCGTGCGCGCTCGACAATCGGCCGCTCAAGTTCAACGAGTTCGAGCGCAAGATGCGTCAGGCGGTGTTCGTCTCGGCCACGCCCGCTGACTATGAAAAGGGCAAGGCCGGGCAGGTGGCCGAGCAGCTCGTGCGCCCGACCGGGCTGGTCGATCCGGAAATCGAAGTGCGTCCCGCGCGTTCGCAGGTGGACGACGTGCTCTCCGAGATCAACGCGCGCGTCGCCGTGCATGAACGCGTGCTCGTCACCACGCTCACCAAGCGCATGGCCGAACAGCTGACCGAGTTCCTCGCCGATCACGGCGTGAAGGTGCGCTACCTGCATAGCGACATCGACACGGTGGAGCGCGTGGAAATCATCCGCGACCTGCGGCTCGGCACCTTCGACGTGCTGGTCGGCATCAACCTGCTGCGCGAAGGGCTGGACATTCCGGAGGTCTCGCTCGTCGCGATTCTCGACGCCGACAAGGAAGGCTTCCTGCGCGCCGAGCGCTCGCTGATCCAGACCATCGGCCGGGCGGCGCGCAATGTGAACGGCAAGGCGATTCTCTACGCCGACAACATGACCGACTCGATGAAGCGCGCCATCGACGAGACCGAGCGGCGCCGCGCCAAGCAGATCGCGCACAACCAGGCGATGGGCATCACGCCGCGCGGCGTGGAGAAGCGCATCAAGGACATCATCGACGGTGTCTATAACGCCGACGAAGCCCGCGCCGAGCTGAAGGAAGCGCAGACGCGCGCGAAGTTCGAGGACATGTCCGAGAAGCAGATCGCCAAGGAAATCAAGCGGCTCGAAAAGCAGATGATGGACCACGCCAAGAATCTCGAATTCGAGAAGGCCGCGCAGACCCGCGACCAATTGGCGCTGCTGCGGCAACGCGTGTTTGGCGCGAATGTCGGCGACCACGTGGCCGGAACCGGCGGCAAGTAAGGCTTATGTAATAGATTCTTGAGGCCTCGTTTGAAATACGCGGCGGCCCGGCGGGCCGGCCGCGTTTTTTTGCGCCATGCAAGCCCTGTCGATGCCGCGAAAAGCCTTGTCGGCGCTGGGTTTGTAAGCCCGCTCAAATTGTTCCGGGTGTCGAACGATGCTAAACTTGGCAAACTTTGAGAATGGTTCGTATTAACGTTCACAAAGTTGTGCTAGCGCTGCTCACCGTGGACGTTCGAATCGCCCATCCCTGGCAGAAACTTTCAATCCGTCCGGCGCATCGTCCGGATATCCGGCAGTCGGACCTGATGTCCGGGCAGCAGGCGCGCGTGGCGCCCCGAGCCGGTCGATAACAACAAGGAGTATCTATGGGTTCAACGTTGATGCGCGGCCTCGTGGCCGCCGCGGGCCTTACGGCAATGATGGCGGCGTCGGCCGCGGAATATCCGATCGGCAAGCAGCATATCGAGGGCGGCATGGAAACGGGCGCCGTCTACCTCCAGCCGATCACGATGGCGCCGGAAGGCATGATGCGCAAGGCATCGGATTCGGATATCCACCTCGAGGCGGACATCCACGCGGTCAAGAACAACCCGACGGGTTTCGCCGAAGGCGACTGGATGCCCTATCTCAACGTGACCTATGAACTGAGCAAGGTGGGCACGACCCAGACCGTCAAGGGCGACCTGATGGCGATGGTCGCGAACGACGGCCCGCACTATGGCGACAACGTGAAGCTCTTCGGCCCGGGCAAGTACCACCTGAAACTGCACATCGCGCCGCCGACGGAAACCGGCCATATGGCGTTCGGCCGTCACACCGACAAGGAAACCGGCGTGGGTCCGTGGTTCAAGCCGTTCACGATCGAATACGACTTCCCGTTCGCGGGCATCGGCAAGAAGGGCGGTTACTGATCGTCCGTGGCGCCCGGCATCCCGGACCGGGCGCGCTCTTAATCAGGAAGTTCGCATGAAACTGACAAGCCAGATGGCGGCGATCGCGATGTCGCTGTGCGCCGCCGCTGCCGGGATGAACATGGCGCACGCCGCCGACCTGCCCACGTTCAAGCTCGAAATGAACGACGGCAAGCTGAATCCGGCGCGTATCGAAGTGCCGGCGGGGCAGCGCATCAAGATCGAGGTGCACAACATCGGCAAGGGCGCGGCCGAGTTCGAGAGCGTGCAGTTGCGCAAGGAAAAGGTGCTCGCGCCGGGCGCGGATTCGTTCGTCGTGATCGCGCCGCTGGATCCGGGCGAATACAAGTTTTTCGACGACTTTCACCAGAGCGCGCAGGGCGTGATCGTCGCCAAGTAAAGGGTATTGGACGCGCCGCGTGCGCGTCCGGTTGAAGTGGAATCGCTGGAGGTTGGGTATGGGGCAGGTACTTTTCATCGTATGGCGTGAGAGCGTCGAGGCATTGCTCGTCGTCGGCATTCTCTACGCGTGGCTGAAGAACGGCGACCATCAGGCGCGCCGCGGCCTGCCTTATCTGTGGGCCGGCGTCGTCATCGGGCTGCTTGCGGCGGTGGCGCTGGGCGCCGCGCTGATCGGCTTCACCGAAGTGCTGTCGGGCAACGCGCAGGATTACTTCCAGACCGCGATGGTGCTGGTGGCGTGCGTGCTGATCGTGCAGATGGTACTGTGGATGAAGCGTCACGGCCGCACGCTCAAGCGCGACATGGAAATTTCGCTGCAGAAGAGCACGCAGGACGGACACTGGTGGGGCATCGCGCTGCTGGTCGCGCTGGCGATCGCGCGCGAGGGCAGCGAGACGGCCGTGTTCTTATATGGCGTCGGCTTCGGTCAGTCAGGGCACGTCGCCGCGTCACAATACGTGGCCATCATTCTGGGCTTCGGGCTCGCGCTGCTGACCTTCTACGTGCTGCAACTCGGCGGCAAGATCTTCTCCTGGCGCGCCTTCTTCCGCGTCACGGAAATCATGCTGCTGTTCCTCGCGGCCGGCCTGTTCGAGACGGGCGTGGACAAATTGATCGACATGGAAGTGCTGCCGGTCATCGTCAACCAGGTGTGGAACACCTCCGCGCTCCTCGACGATTCGAGCACCTTCGGCTCGCTGGTCGCTACACTGACGGGCTATCGCGCGCATCCGGCCGGCATGAACCTCGTGGCGTACGCCGTGTACTGGATCGTCATTTATCTTCTGCTGCGCCGTTCGAATCATCAGATGGCGCAAAAACAAAAGGCGGCAAGCCGTCCAGCATGAGTTCTGTAATGCCTCAACCCGGCCGGCTTCAGCAAGCCGGCCAATGGATGCAACGTCACGGCAGCGCGATCCGGATGATTCAGTGGGTCGTCGTTGCCGTGTATGCGTTTCTGATCCTCGTTCCCGCCGTGATGCCGCTGCCCGATGGCTCGGCGCATCTGTGGAACAACCTGACGCTCGCCGCACAGTTCGTGTTCTGGGGCATCTGGTGGCCGTTCGTGCTGCTGTCGATGGTCATGCTCGGCCGCGTCTGGTGCGGCGTACTGTGTCCCGAGGGCGCCCTCACCGAGTTCGCGAGCCGCTTCGGCCGCGGCTGGGCCATTCCGCGCTGGATGCGCTGGGGCGGCTGGCCGTTCGTCGCGTTCGGCCTGACGACCATCTACGGCCAGATGGTCAGCGTCTATCAATATCCGAAGGCCGTGCTGCTGGTGCTCGGCGGTTCGACCGTCGGGGCGATGATCATCGGCGTGCTGTATGGCCGCGAGAAGCGCGTGTGGTGCAAGTACCTGTGTCCGGTGAACGGCGTGTTCACGCTGCTCGCGCGGCTGGCGCCGTTCCACTTCAAGGTCAGCGAAGACGCGTGGCGCCGTTCGTACAAGCAGGGCGAGCATGGCCATCGCGTGATTCCGATCAACTGCGCGCCGCTCGTGCCCTTGCGCAACATGAAGGGCGCCGCCGATTGCCACATGTGCGGCCGCTGCAGCGGTCATCGCGACGCCATTGCGCTCACGTGGCGCTCGCCCGCAGAAGAAGTCGTGAAGCTCGGCGACAAGGCCGCGAATCCGTGGGACACGGCGCTCATTCTGTACGGGCTGCTCGGCATCGCGATTGGCGCGTTCCACTGGACTGTCAGCACGTGGTTCGTCGACCTGAAGCAGTTCTTTGCCGGCTGGCTGATCGACCACAACATTCTGTGGCCGCTCGACACCAACGCGCCGTGGTTCCTCTTCACGCATTACCCCGAGCAGAACGATGTCTTCTCGTGGCTCGACGGCACAATGGTCATCGGCTATATCGTCGTGACGGGGCTCGTGTACGGCACCGCGCTGCTCGCGCTGCTCGCGGCGGGCACGCGCATGCTCGGCAAGATGGAAGCGAGGCGGCTGCATCACCTGACGCTCGCGCTGATTCCGCTGGCGGGCTGCGGTGTGTTCCTGGGCTTGTCGGCGACCACGGTCTCGCTGCTGCGCGCCGAACAGCTGCCGCTCTGGTGGGTGACGGATCTGCGCCTCACGCTGCTGTTCATCGCGAACGCATGGAGCGCGTGGCTCGCGTGGCGCGTGACGGGGCGCTACGCCACGACGCTTGTTCCGCGCGTCCTCACGATGGTATGGTTTGTCGCTGCGCTGGCCGTAGCCGACAGCGCGTGGTACCTGATGTTCTGGGGCTTCAGCCGATAAACCGTCCACGCCGTGACCGACGGCCGCGAGAACGCACGTGAGAACCAAACCCGTACTGACCGACGACGACGTCAAGTCGATGGCCGCCGCCGCCGAGGCGCACGCGAAGGATCACAACTGGAACGTGACGATTGCGATCGTCGACGATGGCGGGCATCTGCTGCATCTGCATCGGCTGGAAGGGGCGGGGGCGAGCACCGTCGAGATGGCGACGGGCAAGGCCCGCACCGCCGTGCTCGGCCGCCGCGAGACGAAGGTCTACGAAGACACCATCAAGCAGGGCCGCACGGCGTTTCTCAGCGCGCCGATGACCGCGATGCTCGAAGGCGGCGTGCCGATCTTCGTGGGTACGGACATCGTGGGCGCGGTGGGCGTCTCGGGCGTGAAGTCGGAACAGGATGCGCAGATCGCCAAGGCGGGCATCGCTGCGCTGGGTATCGAGAACGTCTGACGCTTTTCATCAAAGACAAAACGGCACGCCTTCGGGAAGAAGGGCGTGCCGTTCGCTTGTTCATCATTGCGCTGGCCTCATCAGGCGGACCATCACGCAAACGCGCGGGAACCAAAAAAAGCGGCTTCGCTTGCTATCGACGACTGGCTGGTGTTTGCACGAAGGGGTCTAAATTCTCGCGTGCAAGTCGTCCTCGCTGGCTAAGGCCAAACACCTCTTGGAGAGGTGGTCCCCACAATACACGGTACTACTGCTGTTCTTTGCGCTACTTCGTCAGGATCAGCTTGCCCAGACGAGTCGCGCGCAACTGATAGGTCTCCCCGTTATGCAGGATGCTGACATGACTGCGTCCCTGCAACAGCGCATCGCTTTTCAGTGACCGCTCGCCCGGGCTTTCCGCGGCGTGCTGGACGTGAACGGTGGTCACGGTGGTCGCTTTCGGGCGGGTAATCGCGGCGTCGCGGACAGCCGGGCGGCGCAGCCTGAGCGTGGAAGATCGCAGCGTGTCGGTCATGTCGGAAGAGTGCGCTCGTTGATTCGATGGGTCTATAGTAAATGATAACTATTCCTATTTGCAAATAGACTTTCTGATCGAAGCACAATTTTTGATAGCCAAGCTCGATGTAGCGGCGAAGCATTCGCCGCCACGTTTGAACGAGGCTCAGTGCAGCGGCTTGTCGTCGTTCCGGCCGTGCGCGAATTGACGGATCAGATGCACGGTGTCGATGTCCGACTCGCGATACGCCGACTTCACGATCTCCTGCGTCTGCAGTTCATCGGGCGTCGGGTTGGCTTGCTCCGGCAGCGTGGTGCTGTAGGTGAAGCGCAGGAAAAGCTGTTGATCGTCGGGCTCCTCGATCGCCATTGTCAGCGAGCCGCCCACATATTCGGCGGTCGGCAGGATGTCGTAGCGCACGCTCGACTGCGGGTTGAGCGTCACGCGATCACGCACGACGGCCTGGCCATAATGCAACTCGCGCTCCATGCTGTCGCCGTCGCGCGAAAGGATGTCGCAGCGGTCCAGTCCCAACACGAACAACTGCGGCTGCTCGGCGCGCAGGACAAGGCCTTCCCACAGTTGCTCGCGTGTCAGCGACTGGACCAGCGGATTCTGCGGATCGTTGATCTGGATGAGGTGTTCGAAATTCAAAACGACGTTTCCTTGAACGTTCAGTGTGCCCGCGACGCGTTACGGCGCCAGTGCGGAATCGATGTGGATCGGACCGGACAGGACCTTGTGGATCGGGCACGCATTGGCAATTTGCAAGAGACGTTCCCGCTGCTCGTCACTGAGCGGTCCGGTCAGCGCGATGCGGCGATCGATACGCGTGCCCGCTGCAGCGCTCTCTACCGACAGTTCCACATGCACGGCCTCGAGCGGCCATTCCTTGCGCTTCGCGTACATCTTCAGCGTGATGGACGTGCAGGCGCCGAGGCTGCCGAGCAGAAGCGAGTGCGGGTCCGGAGCCGTGTCGCCGCCACCGAGGCTGACGGGTTCGTCGGCGCTCCAGTCGTGCGAGCCGTCCGCGAGGCGAACGTGGAAATCGGTAGCGCCGATCTCGGCGGTCACGACGGGGCGGGTCATGCGCTGCTCCTCGATTGATCCGGTGAAATGAAAGTGTGAAACGAAACGGCGCGGAACGAACGGTCATTGTGACGCAATGTGTCCGTTCATGCCGCGCCGGAGTCGCTGAAAATCAGCGCCCTCTCATGTTCAACGCTGAATGCTCAATGCGCGATCGCGCCCATCCGGCCCGCCTGATAATCGATGACGGCCTGGCGGATCTCGTCCTCGGTGTTCATCACGAACGGACCATAACGCACGACCGGCTCCTTGAGCGGCACGCCGCCGATCAACAGCAGTTCCACGGGCTCGTCGCCGGCGGCGAGCGAGACCGTATCGCTGTCGTCGCGGAAGATCACCATCTGCTGGGCGCGCACCGGCTGCTTCTGCGGGCCGTACAGCGCCGTGCCCGACAGCGGATACGCGAACACGCGGAACTCGCGCGGCACGTTCAGCGAGATCGTCGCGCCCGGTTGCAGCGAGACGTGCTGATACAGGATCGGCGTGCGCGTTTCGATCGCCGCCTTCACGCCGAGCGCCTCGCCGGCGATGACCTTCACACGGACCTTGCCGTCCTCGCTCATCGCGACCGGAATGCGTGCCGACGGAATCTCCTGATAATGCGGCGCGACCATCTTGTCGCGCTGCGGCAGGTTCACCCACAGTTGCAGGCCATGCACGCGCCCGCCGCGCTGCGTGAAAGCCTCGGCGGGAATCTCGCTGTGCACGACGCCCGCGCCGGCGGTCATCCATTGCACGTCGCCGGGCAGCAGCGTGCCGGAATGACCTGCCGAATCCTTGTGGCCGAACTCGCCTTCGAGCATGTACGTGACGGTCTCGAAGCCGCGATGCGGATGATCCGGCGCGCCCTTGGCCTCGCCGGGCGCGTAATCGACCGGACCCATTTCGTCGAGCAACAGGAACGGGTCGAAGTCCATCAGGAGACGGGTCGGAAACGGGCGATGAACGACGAACCCGCCGCCTTCGACGGTGCGGGTCGCCGGAATGATGCGTTCGATGCTGCGGCTGTCGGTCATGATGTCTCGCTTCGTGAATCCAGCGTTCAAAGGGGAATAGCGATATTTTTGAAACACAGGGCTATTATATGGGCCGCATTTCGCGTAAAAAGCCGCCTCGGCGCAATGGATTGTCCCGCTGGCGATAACGAACCACAGCAACGCGCCTTCTCGAGTTTTCCGATCGACCATGAAAGTTGACTCGCACGACCTGAACGATCTGATGTATTTCTCGCACGTCGTCGAGCACGGCGGCTTCTCGGCTGCGGAACGCGTGCTCGGCATTTCGAAGTCGCGTTTGTCGCGCCGCGTCTCGGAACTCGAGGCTTCGCTCGGCGTGCGCTTGCTGCAGCGCTCCACGCGCAAGCTGGCGCTGACTGAGGCGGGCCAGCTGTTCTACCAGCATTGCCAGGCGATGCTGGCCGAAGCGCAGGCGGCGGTGAATGTCGTGCAGAGCCTGCGCGATTCGCCGCGCGGCACGGTGCGCGTGAGCGTGCCGGTGACCATCGCGCAGACCTTTCTGTCCGCCGTGATGCCGGACTTCATGCATCGTTTTCCGGAGGTGCGGGTGGTGCTGCGCGTGACCAACCGCGTGGTGGATTTGTTCGAGGATGCCATCGATGTCGCGCTGCGCGTGCGCTCGGAGCCGCCCGCCAGTTCGAACGTGGTCGCGCGGCCGCTGTGGCGCACGGAACAGATGCTGGTGGCGGCGCCGTCGCTGCTGAAGTCGAATGCGCCGCCGATGACGCCCGCCGAACTCGCGCAGTACGACACGCTCGATACGCCCTCGGCGGACGGCCGCCATGTCTACCGGCTGATCGCGCCGGACGGCACGCGCCACGAGTTCGAGCACGAGCCGCGGCTGGTCACCGCCGACCTGTCGATGATTCGCGAGGCCGTGATGCGCGGCGTCGGCATCGCGGCGCTGCCCGAGATGATGTACGGCGCGCCGCTGCGCACGGGGCAGCTGTCGCCGGTCATGCCGGGCTGGACCTTTCCGTCGCCGCAACTCTATGCGGTGTTTTTGTCACGGCAAGGCATGGTCCCTGCAGTGCGGGCGTTCGTCGATTTTCTGGTCGAGTCGATCGGCAGCGGACAGCTCTTCCCCGGAGAATGTCCTGTTCATGAACGGCCGGAACGAGAAACAGTTTCAACGCAATGACGCGCGTCATTGATTTGAGGCGGGGCAGTGCGGATAAGCGATGGTCAGATTCAATTGATGCCCGAAAATGGCGGCAGTATATTGAAACCTCTTTCGCTAAGGAGCTCCTATGCGAAAACTCACGGCTGCTCTGATAGTTAGCCTGATAGGGTTGATTGCACTGTCCGTGTCGACCACGGCTGCTGCATGTGACGGGACTTCTGGTTCTGGCTATACGAACCCAAAGTGACCGCCTCGCCCGAATGCGCCGAGCGCGCACAAAAAAAGGCCTTCATCTGACGATGAAGGCCTTTTACTTTGGAGCGTGCGAACGTTCGAAAGCGCGCGCGTTGCTTGAGCCGGCTTACTTGCCGCTCTTCGGCTCGGTGACGAAGCCGATCTTGGTCAGCCCGCCCGCCTGCGCCGCCGACATCAGGTCGGCGACCCTCTCATACGCGACCTTGCGGTCCGCGCGCAGCTGGATCTCCGGTTGCGGCGTTTGCTGCGCCGCCTGCGCGATGCGCGCGTTGAGCGTCGCTTCGTCGACAGGCTGTTCGTCCCACAGCGTCGTGCCGTCGGCCTGGATTGCGATGTTCACGTGCGCGGGCTTCTCGTCCTGCGGCTGGCTGCTCGCGTGCGGCAGGTCGATCTTCACCGCGTGATGCATCGCGGGGATCGTCACCAGGAAGATGATCAGCAGGACCAGCATGACGTCGACGAGCGGCGTCATGTTGATCTCGCTCATCATGCCGTCGTCTTCATCGCCGGCAAAAGGGCTCATGGCCATGATGCGAACCTCCCGGGCTTACGACGCGCGCGTCGCGAGACGCAGGCTGTCGGACGAGGCGTTCGTCGCGCGCTTCGTCGACGAAAGCTTCGTGCCCGTGACGAAGAACGCGTGCAGGCCGTGTGCAAAGCGGTTCAGCTTCGTGACGATGCCCTTGTTCGCGCGCGTCAGCGCGTTGTAGCCGAGCACTGCAGGGATTGCAACGAACAGGCCGAACGCGGTCATGATCAGCGATTCGCCGACCGGGCCGGCGACCTGGTCGATCGACGTCTGGCCGGTCGCGCCGATGGTCAGCAGCGCGTGATAGATCCCCCACACCGTGCCGAACAGGCCGACGAACGGCGAAGTGGAACCGATGGACGCGAGAACCGCGAGGCCCGACTGCATGCGGCCGACGCCTTCGTCCATCACGTCCTTCAGGCAGCGCGTGATCCAGTCCGACACGTCCATGCGGTCGTGCAGATGCGGTTGCGTCTGGTGATGATGATCCGCCGCTTCCTGGCCGGCGAGGGCCAAGGCGAGGAACGGGTTGTCTGCCGGGCTCGACGACTGGCTGCCGAGCTTCTTGATGCCGTCGTTGAAGTCGTCGGAGTGCCAGAAGGCCTGTTCGGCGTTCTTGGTCAGGCGCTTCAGGCGCACGACATTCCATGCCTTCACGATGATGACGGTCCACGACAGTACCGACATGATCACCAGCGCGAGCGCGATGCCCCGCGTGACGAAGTCACCTTGCGCCCAGACGTGCGCAATCCCGTAGTTTTGCATTGCTCTTTCCTTGTATCTAAAAAAACCGGTCAGTCGTTGAGACTGAATACGAATGGCACCGTGGCGGTAGCGCGGATCGCTTCGCCATTTTCCTTGTACGGACTGCACGCGCTGCTGCGTACCGCCGCGAGCGCGGCGTCATCCAGCCGCGACGAGCCGCTGCTTTTCTGCAGCGTGATGTTCTCGATCTTGCCCGACACGCCGACCGTCAGCCGCACGGTCGCCGTGCCTGTTTCGCCGCGGCGCTTGGCCATGGCCGGATACTCCGGCTCTGCGATATTGCAGCTCAGCCGCGCGACGTTCTTCGGCGCGGCGAGATCCATGCTCGGCTTGCCGATGGCGGGCGCGGTGGGCGGCGGGGCCGGCTGCGCCGGCGCGGGCGGAGTGGGATCCGGCGCGGGCGCGGCGATTTGCGACGGCGCTTCGGTGACCGGCATCGGCGTGGGCTTCGGCTCGATCTTCGGCTTGACCTTGGGCTTGGGCAGCGGCTTCGGGACCGGCTTCGGAAGCGGCTTGGGCGGCGGCGGCGTTTCGACCGCGACCGGCTGCGGCGCGGGCTGCGGCGTTTCGCTGATGAGCTGCGCGGTGATCGACTTGGCTTCGATCGGGCGCGGCGGCGGCTCGTTGTGCATCGTCATCGCGACGCCGAGCAGGACTGCATGAAGCACGACGACGGCGGCACACGCGGCAATCACGCGCGGACTGGCGCTCGATGCCGGCGCCGTCTGGAAAGCGGCGGGAGTAGTGGTCGGGGACTGCATTCTTATTGGCTGCTTTGAGTGCTGCTTGTGGTGCGGTGTGAATTGATGCCGATCATGCCGCGGGTTCGTTTCAGCTTGAAGTCCAGCATCTGGGCGGATCCGGCGCAACGGAGAAACAGGAAACCAGGCGACGTCATGTTCGAAAGATCAGCAATGAAATAAACAGGGTGGTCACGAAACCGATCAGCAATTCCATGGTTCCCTCCAGGGATAAGGGTTGCTCGGGGGAGGTGCTTGGCTAGCTGGAAGTGACCGGATGTTCGAAGGTAACCTGGCTTGCTGAAGGCGTTTCGGAAATCGGACAGCGAAACTGGCAAAAAAGCTTGAAAGACTGCGGGCGCCGCCGCGGAAGCGCGACGCCGGAACCTGCGGCCTGGCTTCAGGCCGCCTTGCGCTCATAGAACGTCAGCGGCGCCACGTGCTCGCGCGGCTCGACGCCACACTGCGCGGCGCACACGCCGCTCTGTGCCATCACGTCGCGAACGCTCTCCTCGCACTTGCCGCAGCACATGGCCACGCCGAGCTCGAACTGGAGTTCGTCGAAGGTGTCCACACCCTCGGCGATGGATGCTCGGATCTTGCGGTCGGACACTGATTTGCAGACACAGACAATCATGATCGTTCGCGAAAGCTTGCGTTAATGCGAATTATTATCATTCGACTTGCGCACCAATGCAAGCGGGGCTCTGTGTTTTTTGTAACAGACCAGGCAAGTTAGCAGATTTGTTGCTAGCGGCCAGCGCTGGCGCGGGAAAGCGCGCGGCGCAGGGCGCGCGGCGGGCGAGAAACCCTCACGCGATGTCGGGTTCGGCGAGCCGTGAAAGGCCGGAGGGGATCCAGACATGCTCGACTGGCGCGTCGAGCCTGAGCAGGGCAGCAGCGAGCTGGCGCTGCGATTCGCCGTCCGCCGTGGAACAGAAGCGGGGCAAAAGATCCGCCGACGCCGCGTCCGAACGGCGCGCGTGGGTATCGAGCAGGCGTTCGAGCTGCCGGGCGATGGCCACGCTCGTGTCCACGATGTGCAGGCGTTCGCCGGCAATCGCGCGGATGGCGCCGTCCAGAAAAGGGTAGTGCGTGCAGCCGAGCACGAGCGTGTCAGCGCCCGCGTCCAGCATGGGGGAAAGGTAGCTTTCGAGCAGCGCCATGAGGGCGGGCGACGACGTGTCGCCGCGTTCCACCGCCTGCACCAGGCCGTGTCCCGCCTGGCAGATGAAGCGGCAGTCGCCGGCGTAGCGGTCGAGCAGCGACTGGAAACGCGCGGAACGCAGCGTCACCGCCGTGGCCAGCACGCCGACCACGCGCGAGCGCGACACGCCCGCCGCCGGCTTGACGCCCGGCTCCACGCCGACGAGCGGAATGGACAAACGCTCACGCACCAGCGCGATGGACTGCGCGGTTGCGGTATTGCAGGCGACCACCAGCGCCTTCGCGCCCTGCGACACGAGCCATTCGCCGATGGCCAGCGTGCGTTCGCCGATGAATGCGTCGGTTTTTTCGCCGTATGGCGCGTGAAGCGAGTCGGCGACGTAGATCAGACGTTCGTGCGGCAGGATGGCGCGCACGGCGCGCAGCACCGACAGCCCGCCCAGGCCGGAATCGAAAATGCCGACCGGCGCGCTCGCGTCCAGCGCGGCGCGTGGGGGCAGGGCAAGCGGGGATACTGCGCTGACGGGCATCGTGACGAACGGATTACTCGTGATCGCCCATCATGGTTTGCTGGTAGTTCTGGATGCCGACCTTGTCGATCAGATCCAGTTGCGTTTCCAGCCAGTCGATGTGCTCTTCCGTGTCGTGCAGGATCTTCTCGAAGATCTCGCGCGAGACGAAGTCACGCACGGATTCGCAATAGGCGATGGCTTCCTTGCAGGTGGACTGGGAAATTTGCTCAAGCTTCAGATCGCACTCGAGGATTTCCTTGGTTTCCTCGCCGATCAGCAGCTTGTGCAGGTCCTGCAGGTTCGGCAGTCCGTCGAGCATGAAGACGCGCTGGATGAGCCAGTCGGCGTGCTTCATTTCGCCGATCGATTCGTCGTACTCGTGCTTGTTGAGCTTTTCGAGGCCCCAGTGCTGGTACATCCGGGCGTGTAGGAAGTATTGATTGATCGCGGTCAGTTCGTTCTTCAACTGCGAGTTCAGATATTCGATGACTTTCGCGTCGCCTTGCATGGCTTGATTTCCTGTCTGTAACGTGGGATTTTGAGAAAGATAAACCTTGTGCGTGACAAAGCCAAGGTTGAGTAGAAATTTTTTTTTCGAGATGAAACTGAGAATGAAAACCCTTCTCGATGGGCGCAATCTCAAAGAAAAGAGCCGGGCGCGTGCCCGGCTCTTTCGTTGACGGGTTGCCTGTCAGCTGACCATTGCGACAGGCAACCGTCGATCCCGCCTCAGACCGTGGCGACCGGAATCTTGCCGATCTTCGCCTGCCATTCGGCCGGTCCCGTCTTGTGGACCGAGGTGCCGTTCGAATCGACGGCAACCGTCACCGGCATGTCCTGCACGTCGAATTCGTAGATGGCTTCCATGCCGAGGTCTTCAAACGCGAGCACCTTCGCCTCGCGAATCGCCTTCGACACAAGATACGCCGCTCCGCCGACCGCCATCAGATAGGCCGCCTTGTGCTTCCTGATCGACTCGATGGCGACCGGGCCGCGTTCGGCCTTGCCGATCATCGAGATGAGGCCGGTTTGCGCCAGCATCGTTTCCGTGAACTTGTCCATGCGCGTGGCCGTGGTCGGGCCTGCCGGGCCGACGGCTTCGTCGCGCACCGGATCGACCGGGCCTACGTAATAGATCACGCGGTTCGTGAAGTCGACCGGCAGCTTTTCGCCGGCGGCGAGCATGTCGGCGATGCGCTTGTGCGCGGCGTCGCGTCCCGTGAGCATCTTGCCCGACAGCAGCAGCGTCTGGCCGGGCTTCCACGAGGTTACTTCCTCGGGCGTCAGCGTGTTCAGGTCGACGCGCTGGCTCGTCTCGGTGTTGGGCTGCCACGTGACGTCAGGCCAGGCGTCGAGCGGCGGCGCTGCGAGCTTCGCGGCGCCGCTGCCGTCGAGCGTGAAGTGCGCGTGACGGGTCGCGGCGCAGTTCGGGATGATCGCGACGGGCTTCGAGGCCGCATGCGTCGGCGCGGCCATGATCTTGACGTCGAGCACGGTGGCGAGGCCGCCGAGACCCTGCGCGCCGATGCCGAGCGCATTCACCTTCTCATGCAGCTCGACGCGCAGTTCCTCGATCCAGTCCCTGGGGCCGCGCGCGATGACATCCTGGATGTCGATGGGGTCCATCAGCGATTCCTTCGCCATGACCATCGCCTTTTCCGCGGTCCCGCCGATGCCGATGCCGAGCATGCCTGGCGGACACCAGCCGGCGCCCATGGTCGGCACGGTCTTGATGATCCAGTCGACGATCGAGTCCGACGGGTTCAGCATCGCGAACTTCGACTTGTTCTCCGAGCCGCCGCCCTTGGCCGCGACCTGCACGTCGACCTTGTCGCCCGGCACGATCTCGTAGTGGATCACGGCCGGCGTGTTGTCCCTGGTGTTCTTGCGGCCGCCTTCGGGCGGCGAGACGATGGACGCGCGCAGCACGTTGTCCGGGTTCAGGTAACCGCGGCGCACGCCTTCGTTGATCATGTCGGTGACGGACATCGTCGCACCGCCGTTGTCGCTGCCCCAGCGCACGTCCATGCCCACCTTCACGAACACCGTCACGATGCCCGTGTCCTGGCAGATCGGGCGCTTCCCTTCGGCGCACATGCGGCTGTTGGTGAGGATCTGCGCGATGGCGTCCTTCGCCGCCGGGCTTTCTTCCAGCTCGTAGGCGCGGCCGAGCGCCTGGATGTAGTCGAGCGGATGGTAGTAGCTGATGTACTGCAGGGAATCCGCAATGCTCTGGATCAGGTCTTCCTGTTTGATGACGGTCATGGCTCGAGGCTCTGGGGGACGAAATTTTTTCTGGTGTGCGTTCAGGCGACGCTTCATGTGACGCTCATGTGACGCTCATGCGGCGTTTCAGGTGACGTTCAGTCTGCTGCGCCGCGCGGCGGCGCGAAGGACTCGTCGTGAAAGTGCCGCGGATGCGTGTGCGTGGTCAGCTTGTCGACATACGCCATGATGAGCGCGGACAGCAGGAAGGCCACGTGGATGATCACTTGCCACAGCACGGTATGGAAGGTGTGCTGATCGGGGTTGATGAAGGTCTTGAGCAGATGGATGGACGAGATGCTGATGAGCGCCATCGAGAGCTTGACCTTCAGCACGCCGGCGTTGACGTGATCGAGCCATTCGGGTTCGTCGGGGTGGCCCTCGACGCCCAGCCGCGACACGAAGGTCTCGTAGCCGCCGACGATCACCATGATGAGCAGGTTCGAGATCATCACCACATCGATCAGGCCGAGCACGACGAGCATGATGTTGGTTTCGTCGAGCGTCATTGCGTGCGTGACGAGATGCCAGACTTCCTTCAGGAAGAGCACGACATACACGCCTTGCGCGACGATCAGCCCGAGATAGAGCGGCACCTGCAGCCAGCGGCTCATGAAGATGATTCTGGGCAGCGCCTTCATCGCGCCGGGCCGAACGGAACCGGGAGTGTGCTTGGGAGCGGACATGAGCGGCTTTTCAGTCGACGAGAAACAGACGAAACGGATGAAACGGACGAAGCCGACGGCGGCTGAACCTGAAAGCAATGGCAAGAGCCGGCGGAATGCGGACTCGATGCGGATTCGAGCACGTTCGCGGTCAGGGAAAGCCCGGTATTGTAGCGCGTCGGCGTGACAGTCTGCGCGAACGTTGCGCCGCATGGGCCGGGGTGACGCAAAGGGAGCGGCGCAGGGGGGCGCGCGGCGGAAAGCATGGTTTCGATCAAAAGAATCGCGCGCCGGTCCGGGCCGGGTACCGCACCGGGAGTCAGTTCAGTTACGATTGCGGGGCGCATGCGCAACACGCGCGCACTTCGCGTATACCCCGTGTTCATTGGCCGGCACGCGTAAGAAGCGGGTAAGTTGGGCGGCTTATCTTGAAGTCGATGCTTGAAGTCGATGCGGCATGTCCGCGGCCACACAAGGCGCCGCGGCATGTGCCCGTGCCGCCCGGCGCGGGCCTTCGCAATGGCCGGACGCGCGCGCCATGACGGCGGCGCCGGCCACAAGAACGGAGACAGGATCGGGTCCGGAAACGCCGCGCGTTTCCGCCGACGGATCCCACAACATGCGGCGCACGCAGCCCATTCAGCGATGCGGGCGCCGGCGGATTTTGGAAACACCATCAGAGAGGTTGTCGATGTCTGCGATCGAATCAGTTCTTCACGAAAAACGCATCTTCCCGCCGTCGGCCAAGGCAACGGCGGATGCGGCCATTGCCGGCATGGACGCGTATCAGGCGCTCGTCGCCCAGGCAGAGAAAGATTACGAAGGTTTCTGGGCCGGCCTTGCACGCGAGGCGCTCGCCTGGCACAAGCCATTCACGAAGGTGCTGGATGAAACGAAGGCGCCGTTCTATACGTGGTTCGAGGACGGCGAACTCAATGCGTCGTACAACTGTCTCGACCGCCATATCGAAGCGGGCCGCGGCAATGACAACGCGATCATCTTCGAAGCCGACGACGGCACCGTCACCCACATCACCTATCAGGACCTGCTCGAGCGCGTGTGCCGTCTCGCCAATGCGCTCAAGAAGCGCGGCGTGAAGAAGGGCGACCGCGTCGTCATCTATCTGCCGATGTCGGTGGAAGGCGTGGTCGCGATGCAGGCGTGCGCGCGCATCGGCGCCACGCATTCGGTGGTGTTCGGCGGGTTCTCGTCGAAGTCGCTCAACGAGCGTCTCGTCGATGTCGGCGCGGTCGCGCTCATCACGGCGGACGAGCAGATGCGCGGCGGCAAGGCGCTGCCGCTCAAGAGCATCGCCGACGAAGCGCTGGCCGCGGGCGGCTGCGACAAGGTCAAGGACGTGATCGTGTATCGCCGCACCGGCGGCAAGATCGGCTGGACCGAGGGGCGCGACGCGTGGCTGCACGAGATCGTCGAGAACGAATCGAGCCAATGCGAACCGGAGTGGGTGGGCGCGGAACATCCGCTGTTCATCCTCTACACGTCGGGTTCGACGGGCAAGCCGAAGGGCGTGCAGCACAGCACGGCCGGCCTGTTGCTGTGGGCCGCGCAGACCATGAAGTGGACCTTCGACATGAAGCCGGGCGATGTCTTCTGGTGCACGGCGGACATCGGCTGGATCACCGGGCATAGCTATATCGCGTACGGGCCGCTCGCCATCGGCGCGACCCAGGTGATGTTCGAGGGCGTGCCCACGTATCCGCACGCGGGACGGTTCTGGGAGATGATCGGCCGCCACAAGGTCACGATCTTCTACACCGCGCCGACGGCCATCCGCTCGCTCATCAAGGTGTCGGAAGCGGATGCGAAGGTGCATCCGAAAAGCTTCGACCTGTCGACGCTGCGCATCCTCGGCACGGTCGGCGAGCCGATCAATCCGGAAGCGTGGGTCTGGTATCACGAGAATGTCGGGCGCGGGCAGTGTCCGATCGTCGATACGTGGTGGCAGACCGAGACCGGCGGCCACATGATCACGCCGCTGCCGGGCGCGACGCCGCTGGTGCCGGGTTCCTGCACGCTGCCGCTGCCGGGCATCATGGCCGCGGTGGTGGACGAGACCGGTCAGGACGTGCCGAACGGGCAGGGCGGCATCCTGGTCGTGAAGCGGCCATGGCCGTCGATGCTGCGCAACGTCTGGGGCGACCCGAAGCGTTACCAGACCAGCTACTTCCCCGAGGAACTCGGCGGCAAGCTGTATCTGGCCGGCGACGGCGCGGTGCGCGACAAGACCACGGGTTATTTCACGATCATGGGCCGCATCGACGACGTGCTGAACGTCTCGGGGCATCGTCTGGGCACGATGGAAATCGAGTCGGCGCTGGTGGCCAATCCGCTGGTCGCGGAAGCGGCGGTGGTCGGCCGTCCGGACGACACGACCGGCGAAGCCGTGGTGGCGTTCGTCGTGCTGAAGCGCGCGCGTCCCGAAGGCGACGAAGCGAAGCAGATCGCGACCGAGTTGCGCAACTGGGTCGGCAAGGAGATCGGCCCGATCGCGAAGCCGAAGGACATCCGCTTCGGCGAGAACCTGCCGAAGACGCGTTCCGGGAAGATCATGCGGCGCTTGCTGCGCTCGCTCGCGAAGGGCGAGGAGATCACCCAGGACGTGTCCACGCTCGAAAACCCCGCGATCCTCGATCAACTGGGCGAAGCGCGCTGATGCTTCAAGGATCGCGGCTGCTCGTTGAGCGCCGCGGTCGATCCTGATTGCCGATGCCATGCGGTTTTGTTAAAAAACCGCATGGCCACCCCTCCCGCCGATTCCTCCAGCCAGCCGCCCGCTTCCCCGCCGCCCGTCTCGGCCGCGATGGCGCGCGCGCATCGCACGTACTGGCGCTTCAACCTCGCACTCATTGCCGTGCTGATGACGATCGGCTTCGTCGTCTCGTTCGGCTTGCCGCTGGTGGCGCAACGCGTCGATCACGTGCGCGTCGCGGGCTTCCCGTTGCCGTTCTATTTCGGCGCGCAGGGCGCGATCCTGGTGTATGTCGGGCTGATCGTCGTCTATATCGTGCTGATGCAGGTCGCCGATGCGCGCCTGCTGCGCGTCGCCCGCGCGGAACAGGGCGAGGGCGCATGAAGCTCACGAACCGGCTGATCCTGTCCTACGCGCTCTATACGCTCGGCTTCCTGCTGTTCATCTTCCTGATGGAGCGCATCGAGCGCACGACGGGACCGGGCACGTGGATCGGCTATGTGTTCCTGTTCGTGCCGATCGCGGTCTATGCGGTGATCGGCCTGCTGTCGCGCACCTCGGACCTGGTTGAGTACTACGTGGCGGGGCGCCGCGTGCCGTCGGCGTTCAATGGCATGGCGACGGCCGCCGACTGGCTGTCGGCGGCGTCGTTCATCGGCCTCGCGGGTTCCATCTATGCGAGCGGCTACGACGGCCTCGCCTACGTGATGGGCTGGACGGGCGGCTACTGTCTCGTCGCGTTCCTGCTTGCGCCGTACGTGCGCAAGCTCGCCCGCTACACCATTCCCGACTTTCTCGGCACGCGCTTTTCGAGCAACCTGGTGCGCGCGCTGGCGGCCGTCGCGGCGATTCTCTGTTCGTTCGTGTATCTCGTTGCGCAGATCCAGGGCATCGGGCTGATTGCTTCGCGCTTCATCGGCATCGAGTTTTCGATCGGCATCTTCTGCGGGCTCGCGGGCATCCTCGTGTGCTCGTTTCTCGGCGGCATGCGCGCCGTGACGTGGACGCAGGTGGCGCAGTACATCATCCTCATCAGCGCGATGCTGATTCCCGTGTCGATGATCGCGCATCGTGAAGGTCTCGGCTGGTTCCCGCAACTGAACTATGGCCGCGTGATGGAGCGGGTCGAGGCGCTGGAGCGGGCGGTGGCGGTGTCGCCGGACGAGGCGCGCGTGCGTGCCGATTTCCAGCGGCAGGCGGCGCGGGTTCAGGAGCGCATCGACGCGTTGCCACAGTCGTTCCACGTCGAGCATGCGCGGCTGACGGCGGAGATCGCCGAGTTGCGGCGGCATAACGGGCCGCTGCGCGAGATCAACGAACGGGAGCGGGAACTGGCCGCGTTTCCGCGCGATCCCGCCGATGCGCAGGTCAAGTGGACGCGCGAGCGCGATGCGCTGAGCGAACGCGTGGCCGCTCCCGTGCCGATGGCCGAAGCCTTCGCGCCAGGCTCCGCCAGCGACGAGAGCCCGCGCGTGCACAAGGTGAACTTCCTGGCGTTGCTGCTGTGTCTTTCGATCGGCACGGCGAGCCTGCCGCACATTCTCACGCGCTACAACACGACGACGTCGGTGGCATCGGCGCGGCGTTCGGTCGGCTGGACGCTGTTCTTCGTCGCGCTGTTCTATCTGACGGTGCCGGTGCTCGCGGTGCTGATCAAGCACGAGATCCTGACGGGACTGGTGGGGCATCGGTTCGCGGATCTGCCGCAATGGGTTACGCAGTGGCGACGCGTGGAACCCTATCTGATCCGGATCAGCGACGTGAATGGCGATGGCATCGTGCGCTGGGCAGGCATCCAGATGCAGCCGGACATGGTGGTGCTGGCCGCGCCGGAGATTGCGGGGCTACCGTATGTGATCTCGGGGCTGATTGCGGCGGGCGCACTGGCGGCAGCGCTCTCGACAGCCGATGGACTGCTGCTGACGATCGCCAATGCGCTCTCGCACGATGTCTATTACTGCATGGTGGATCGCGGCGCGAGCAGTCAGCGGCGCGTGACCATCTCGAAGATCCTGCTGCTGGGCGTGGCGCTGCTGGCGTCGTATGTGGCGTCGTTGAATGCGGGCAACATCCTGTTCCTGGTGGGCGCGGCGTTCTCGCTGGCGGCGTCGAGTCTGTTTCCGGCGCTGGTGCTCGGCGTGTTCTGGAAGCGCACGACGCAGCGCGGGGTCGTCGCCGGGATGATCGCGGGGCTGGTGGTGTGCGTGTACTACATCGTGTCGACTTATCCGTTCTTCGTGCAGCTCACCGGGTTTGCGGGGGCGCGCTGGTTTGGCATCGAGCCGATCAGTTCGGGGGTGTTCGGCGTGCCGGCAGGGTTCGCGGTGGCGATCGCGGTGAGTCTGCTGGACCGCAAGCCGGACGCTTATACGCGCGCACTGGTGGATTACATTCGCCATCCGTAGGGGCTGGCGCAGTGGCGGGAACTTGGTATAATCGCGGTCTTCCGGAGAGATGGATGAGTGGTTTAAGTCGCACGCCTGGAAAGCGTGTATAGGGTAAAACCTATCGGGGGTTCGAATCCCCCTCTCTCCGCCAGCAAGTCACTGATTTTTAAGCCTTTTGTTTCTCTGTGCGTCGATTAATTTGGACCGTTTTCGACTAATTTCGACTCAGAATCTACGCTTAATCTACGCATTCCCGTCGCAAATTTCTCTACGGCTTTACCGCCTGCCTCCAGGTCCGCACTTGGCATCCATCGAGCATAGACGCGTATCGTAGTCGTCTGGTTTGAATGCCCCATCTGCCTTGCTACCCACATGGGATGCTCACCCGCTGACAGCATCATAGACGCGTATGTATGCCGCGTTTGATACGGCTTGCGGTACCGAACCTTGGCGGCCTTGAGAGCACGGGTCCACACGATGCGGATAGGTGAGTCGCCAGCCCACCGAACACGGCTTCTTGGGTCTTGGAACACCTCGGTACCGGCCAGGAATGTGTGCGCCTTCTGAGCTTGCAGCGCGTCCAATGCAGGGGCATTCAACTGTACCGAGCGGCGGCTTGATTTGGTCTTGGTGTCCTCGGGGGCGTCTGCCGTTGTGGTCAGTGCGCGCCGGATAACGACCACACCCTTACGCCAATCGACGTCCGACCACTCCAACGCCACAAGCTCCGAGGTCCGCAGACCTGTCCAGAAAGCAAACTGGATCATGTTCGCAGCTTGGTCGGGTAGGGCGGCAATAATCGCGGCTTGCTCGGCTTGGCCGAACGGGTCGACGTCATCCTCCTCTTTCGGAGCCTCCTTCTTGCGATAGGTCCACCCGTGTAGCGGGTTCTTTTCCATCAGGGGCGGCTCCTCCTGCACCGCGTCCGCAAATGCTTTGCGGGCCACGCTCTGAATGTTGGCAAGCCGCTTATTGCTGCAAGCCATCCCCTCCAGCCAAGTCCTAAACTCCGTCCGGGTAAGCTCGCTTAGTTTCTTCTTACCGAACTTGGGGATTAGGTGGTAATCGACAATCTTCCGATAGCCGTCCACCGTACTCGCCTTAAGAAGTTTCCTTTGTCGCGCAAGCCACGCCTCTAGGTAGTCCGAGACGAGGTGCGACTCCGCTTTGAACTCCGCAAATTTGGCCGCTCGTGGCGAGTCCGGAAAGACTCGCTCGTAACTGAATGTCCCCCGGGCGATTGCTAGAAGGACCTCACTGCGGATTAGCTCCGCTTGCTTTAGGTTTGGTTTGGTCGGTGGGAGCTTGATACGCTCCCGGCACTCTATCCCCTTGTAGACGAAGGAGATAATGATAGTGCTCTCCGAACCCGGCCTAACTCCCCGCCCGTCTCTACCCATTTTTCATACCCCTTTACGTCAATCATTTGTCGTCCACCCGCCCAATGCCATACCTCACCCTGTAACCATATGCCCCGCGTAATCTTGGCGCGAATGGCATGCTCCGAAAATCCCGACTTTTCCGAGAATTTGGAGATAGTGACATAACGCAGGCCCAATTAAAAAAGCCGCCCATGGCGGCCAATAAACATGCAATGCATAGAATCTCCTCTTTGAGTTAGAGTTAGTCTGTTTTAGAGGCTAACAACCTATCAACTGCCTCTATCGGTATCTGCCCACACGCGTTAAGCTGGATTCGATAACGAGCAAGCATAGCCGTTACCGTGTTTCTACTTCGCCCAAGCATTTCCGCCGCTTGGGTAATGGTGACATGTGCGGGGCGGGGGTGGCGCGCTGCGTAAATTGCCACCGCCTTAACCGCAATGTCGAGAGCCTCTTGCTCTGTCATACGCTGTACTGGTTGGTGGTTACCGGAGCACGAAACGCGCGACCAGGAACGCAGCGCCCACGAACGCGCCCGCCTGCGCCCAAGGTAGCCAAACTGGCCGCCGTGCTAGCCGCTCGGTCTCCTCCATGAGTCGGCGCGTTTGTGCCCGTAGTTGTGCCGAAAGGTCCAAGACATCGTCTATGTGTGCGTCGAATTTATCGTGGTTCATGTGGGCGCTCCTCCTGTGCGGCTAGGATACATGAGAGTGAGTTTGACAGCGGCTTGGGGGGTAGTAACCTACTCTGCGACCGCCTTCGCCAAATTCCAGGTAACGGGACATTGATATACAAGAAAGGTCACTCGCCTACGAGGTCCTTAATTTCTGAAAAATTCGCAGCGGCTTTAATTCGGTTCTGAATGGTATTATGAGGACGCTTGGGCGTAATCACCTCGCCTTTGTCATTTTTTACTTCGGGATATTCACCTGGGATATAAATACTGTCCCAAAAAGCCTTACTCGCGAGGTCCCACACGAACGCTTTAAGCTCCGTGATCGCGGGATCAACCACGACCGTTTTGGTCTCGCCCGTATCCTCGTCTTGGTACGTCACGCCGCGAATGTTGTAGCCGTTAGGACCCCTCGGAACCGCAAGCGTGGCCGTACCGTTTGCGATCTTGTGTAGAAATAGTTCCATGCGGAAGGCCTTGCCAAGCATTTGCACCATGTGCCTCGCCTTACCGCCGTGCGCTGCGTTCATGGTCGTAAAGAGTTTATAGAAGTTCGATTTCTCGTTAAGGCTCATGGTTTCCTTGATAGTGACGAGGTAAGGCAGCCTAGCACCTCCCGTTGTAACCACTGGCCCGCAATTCGGGCCGCTCAACTCAAAAACGAGGTCCACTTTGTCCCGCAGCACCTCCTGGTTTTGCATGTTAATTTCAGGATGCTTGCCAATCTCGAAATAGCCAACAAGGCGAGCACTCGTCATCCCGCAAGGAGGCCCGTAGTGCCTTAAGGCTTCTGCAATGCGCATATCGGGACCATGCTTTAGAGTCTGGCGAATTAGCCGAGACAAATCGATTGGGCGAACATTACCGCGCATGAGTCCATCCACTAGAAATGCTCTAGTCTAGGATAAGGATTTGATAGAATTCGAGATATTTACGCGGGTACCCTTTTTCCGTCAAAGTCTGGTTCTCCTCATTGACAACAAAAGACATGCTTTTGCTTCCGAGAATTAGAGACGCATGGGCAACGATCATCGAGCACTGCGGCTGAGCGTGAGGCTTCAGGCCTGACTAACCCCATGCTAATCGGTTGCAGAGGCGCACGAGTCCCTCGCGCAAATTGTCCACATGCTCGCACTCACTGAAGGCGACGTTCCGTAATATCATAGGCAACGCGGGTATAAGTATGCCCACGTCATAACAACGATTTCTAACATGGCCGACACACAAGCAGAACCGGGGTTTCCGTTCGCGAATGACCTCCTTGGGCGGAAAGCCGCCGCTGAATTCCTCACCCGTTACCTCGTTGGGCGTCATCGGGTGGCGGGCAGCGTGCCCGGAAACGAGAGCTTTGTGCTCAACGTCAACGCCGAATGGGGCCTAGGAAAGACCTACTTTCTAACGGAGTGGGCCAAGATGCTCCGCGCCGAAGGTCATCCTGTGGTGCTCTTCGACGCGTGGGAGAACGATTTTTCGAGTAATCCGTTCGTCGGGTTCATGACCGAGGTCGAGAAGCAACTTACGAAAGGGATGGACCTAAAGCAAAAAGCGAAGTCGCAAGCGCGGGCCGTGATAACGAAAGGCGCCCGTGTAATAAAGGCGTCCGCCCCGAGCATCGCCTTGACGGTCGTGAAAAATTTCACAGGGCTGGATGCGCAAAATCTAATAGAAGAAGCTAAGAAATCCTCGCCGGATATCACTTCTGCCATCAAGCGAGATTTAGAGAAAGAGAATAAGAATATCCGAAATGCGATTAGCGATTTTAAAAGCGCCTTGGCTCAATTCGCGATTGATGCGAGCGAAGGCGGAAAGGCGAGTCTTCCGGTATTTTTGATGGTCGATGAAATGGACCGCTGTAGGCCTTCGTACGCTATCGAGCTACTTGAAAACATTAAGCACATTTTTCGAGTTCCGAACGTTTATACGATTGTCGCCACTGACTCCGAGCAATTGGCCCACTCGATTAGAGCAATATACGGTGAGGGTTTTGACTATTCGAAGTATCTGCGGCGATTTTTCGATCACGAGTCTAGATTAGATAAACCGCGATTTAAGGAATTAATTACGGCCCTTATGACCGTCCGGAAATTGGACAACACTATTCAATTCTCCAACCCCTTGGAGACCATTTACGGACGAGGCGCCGTTGCGGAAGTACTCGCGTTGTTAGCTCAAGCCTTGAAAGTCACTACTCGCGATCTCGAACGAGTCATTGACATAATTGACTCGATACGTATTACCACACACCACGGCGTATTTGACATACTATATCTTGGCTTCCTGACCATGCTCTATGTAACGCATCAAACGATGTTTGATGCATACGCCCGGGATAAAAATGGACATTCACTACAGCAGAAACTTTCACAGGTGGCGGATCATAGCGCTGTGTTCAACGAAATCAATGCTACCGAGCATGACTACGATGGTAGACGACAGGTGCGAGCAAGTGTAATCGACTGGCTCTGCCGCTACGTTTCTGGCGTCTGGTCCGCAACACCTTATGAAAACAACGATTCGTGGGTAGGCTTGAAAACCGCGATTCAAAACAGCACCCGCTCAGACTCAAGTTTCATATCATTGCGGGAGTATCATAACTTGATTACGATGGCGGGACATTTCAGCGTTTAGGCTTACCCCCATTGGCGGTTTTAATATCGAGAAGTTAAGTTACTTACACACACCCGCATTGATTTTAAGATCATTAATGCCATGAAAGAGATTCGCGCTGAAACATTCTCCGATTTTCATGACTTTGTTGAAGCGAACGGCCGCAATACTGCTTATCGTGGCGTCGCAAAATCCACCTATGAGTTGATTCCTTCATTGGGGCGCAAACGGACAACAGATCAGGATATATTAACAGTCGAACGCGACCTAATGTGGTTGCTGAGAACGCATGCTACGCCCCACCTGCAAGTTCGTCCGGAAACCGCATGGGATTGGTTGGCGTTGGCTCAGCATCATGGACTTCCAACCCGCTTGCTCGATTGGAGTCGACGCCCCTTAGTCGCGCTGTACTTTGCCGCAGAAAAACACCCTGGAATAGACGCGGCGATTTACATTTATCAATACAAGACCATGCTGAATCTGGAAGGTAATCCAAATCCGACGAAAGTGGAAAACTTTGCGATGGTGCTGCCCACCCACGTTAGCCCTAGAATTGCCGCGCAGTCAGGACTTTTCAGCGTACACCCTAAGCCAGAATTCGCGTACGACGAAGGCGAACTATCGAAGGTAATAATCCCGGGTAACAAGAAAACCGATTTTCAAGAACTGCTTTACAAATACAGCGTTCATAGGAATACGCTGTTCCCGGACCTTGACGGCCTTTGTGGATACCTTCGATGGCTCAAAGGCTACACGTCCTGAACTCTCTAGTGATGGTTTTCTCCGGCCTCCCATAACATGCGAACGGTGTCGAAATGGCGTGCAATTCGAGGAGCTGTGGTTGTTCGGCCGGCTATTCCGCTCCTCATGCAGCGGTGACATACGACAGTGTTGGTGTCTCGCCGCCTGGACAGGCACGGCCTAAACCACAATGGCAATGGTCTGTCCTTCGGTCCTGTCTTCTGGTTGATGGCAATAGGGCGGTGTTACGCTCAATACCCCTTTACTCTTTCAGCGACGGACCGAACTTGTGTAAGTGCACACTTGAGCGTGATCCGGACTATTAAATATCGTGAAAAAGGCATAAATAAAATGAAACACAGGGCTCTAACCGTTTGCTTATTGTTCTCGTTCTCCGTGCAACTGCACGCGCAGAGCACTCCCCCGATTCGTGAATTAGAAGCCCAAAAAACCAAGATAGAGCGCGAAATAGATACTCGCAACGCACTCTTAGATACCTTAAAGATTAGAGAGCCAATGCTTGCCTCGGTAAATACTCACGAACTTACAGTAGAGTACTTGCTTGATACAATGAGCACCCTATTTGAACTCGCCGGGAAAGTTTCTGGCAGCGACGAAGAACTCAAGCAAGATAAGATTAAGAGGGCTGCGCAGTCGCTTGGAAACGCCTGCACAGAACAAAAGATTGAAATGCTCGTTACACAGGAACAAATTCAAAATTCTGAAATGCGCAGGGAAGTCGGAAAGCAGGTTGATAATGTTCGGGAAGCCTGCTCGCTACTATATAAGCACAATTCATAGCGCTCTGCCGCCAGAGGGCTCTAATCTGCTGGTGCGAACGTATCAAAGAGGCCGGTAGCGTCTAGCTCGGCCCGCTGCGCCTCTCGTGCCGCTTTCACGTACTGCATTGCATCCCGAGCACGCACACGCATTTCTGCCTCCTGTGCCGTTAGCCTAATCGCGTTCCACTCTTGCGGAAGGATGGACTTCTGCCGCACCAACAGCGCCCGCAGGCCACCCCGTAAAGACTTGCCGTTCAGCATCCCGGAAATGGTCGCACTTCCATTGACAGGTTCGCACTTCTTGCCCGCCTTGGCCCACTGGAGGTTGAAGCGCTCGCCCCGATACAGCATGTCGTTGGCCGAGAAGAACGTAACAGCATGGATACCGTCCCCGTACGTTGAACCTATCCGGTCAGCCCGCTGTTCGGACGCCTGTTTGCTGGCCTCGATAATCTCGAAGAACTTAGCCACGGTATCTACGGCTCGGGGAACCTTGAAGCCGTGCGCCTCCATGAGACGCCGACAATTCGTGAGAGAGTACGCGGAAAGTTTGTTGGTCCAAACCGACAAGGCGCGTGTGTCGCTCTCCTTACCCGCTCCGCACCGCTTGCAGGCCTCCTCAATTAACGCCTCATGTCTCGCTCTGTTTGACCGCAGGCCAAGTCCGCGCCCCTCACACCCCATACGAACGAGCATGGCCGGGACTCTTTCCTTTCCGGGCCAGGGGTTCGGATCGTTCCGGCGAAAGCGTAGTTCCGCTGGATCGCACTTCGGGGTGTATCCTTCGACACCGCGCCGCCGCATTACCTCTGCCGTTGCGCGTTCGGCGGCTTCAATAGCCAACTGTATCCGGCCCACGGCCTCCTGTACTGCCGGATCATTCCTGATCGCGTCTAGTTCCTGCCTGCTCGCTCCGCTCATTCCTGGCCCCGTTGCATACACCCTCTCTTCTCTCTAAAGAGAGTAGGTGAATTCTGCATACTTACATACTTTTTATCAACCCCGCTAGGCTCGGTGGGGTCAATATTCAGGTGCAGGGTGAGGCCCTCCAGGTCGGTAATTGTGAATGCCACCCGCATCAAATCGGACTGCACATGCACTGCATTCACTGTGTAACCCTTGCGGGTTAGCTCCTCGGTAACTCCCTCAACGATTACCGGAAACTCTTTAAACCACTGTCGTGACGTCTTGACCATTGAATCAGCACGAGACACAAGTACCATTTTCTCCCCGGGTAACGTAGAACTTATCCCGCATCGGCTTCCCGCATGTATCTAGATAATCAATGGATATTTGATTGCGCTTAACCCTGATGGTAAGGCTAACTATCTCCGTGGCCTTAGCCCTTACCTGTTCATACCAGGCCCAAAAGTCGTCAGGCAACGCCTCGTACCAATGTGGATGCTGCATTAGCCCTCGTTCCAATGGTGGGCCTTGTCCCGTGGTGTTCCGTCTAAGTTAGCCCCATACTTAGGCTTGAAGCCCATATCGGCACGGGTCTTATCCGCATGGCAACCAGTGCAAAGTAATTGACAGTTACTATCATCCTCGGTACCACCGTCCTTTAGAGGGATAATGTGATCTACCTCGCCACGTCTAACGGCAACGCTGCAATGTGTGCACTTAAATCCGTCCCGCTCTCTAATTCGGTCGTTACGCTTAAGGCGTGCGCTACCGCTAAGCCGAACGCCAGCACTACCATAGTCCGGTTTGCTACGTCTTTTGATCGGCTTGGTCTTAGGGACAGGCTCACTAGCGCAGTGTGGACAGCGCCATTGCATACCCGTAGCTTGCCATTGCGGATGCTTAGAGCATTCACTCATTTATAATCCTTTGTTAATTTTATAAAGACACTCGACTAAAGCATGACGAGGGCTGTGGAATGCCTGATATATGAGCACGCACTAAATCGGTGCTCAATATTTCTGATATATCTCGATTTTCGAGATTATCTATTGACATTCGCGAAAATTCTAGATAACCCCCCGGGGGGGGTATTCCGAATTGCAGCGGGTTTAGCCTTGAATCCGACCGGTCAGAACAGAACAATCGCTAAGTCCAAAGAATCCTTCCGATTCGCGCGTAAAACCAAGGAGGCCAAGCGCAAAAGCGCTTATCATCCGTATTAGTTCCTATCTGCTGACCCATGAACGTGCTAACTCTGGTCCGTGAACATTGGCTGGCGCTATATCTATCGGTTGGAGTGGCGCTATTTGTGGTTGGCCTGGTTTTGGGTGGTTGGCCTTCGGCGGGTTGGAGTGCTCGTGGGTCGAACAGGCCCATCGCTAATGGGGGCATCTAGGGCATGTTTTTCGGGTGTCTGAGTCTATGGCCATTAGTGCTGCTTTCGTTCGTGCTTCCAGACTTCACGAAACAGAGGCTTCATTCGGTGGCACTGATGTTGAGTGTGTTGCTCATATTTCTCCTTCCGCTATACATGGTTGGAAAGTTGGTGTGGTCGCTATTTCGGTAAGGTCGCGTTGTGCGCGCGTGCGCAGCGCGTGTGAGGCTAGGACGTGCCGGAATAGCTCCCGGCTACTCGCCTAGCACCTCGGCCCTCTCGTCCGCCGTTGGTGCAAATGGAGCGTCATTCCGAACGCTTTAGTAACCCACAGTCCCCACCTGTTTTGCTGCATTCCATCAGCCTCCATTTCCGGGACCGTCTTGCAACGGCGCTGAGAAGGTAGATAGCGCCCGTTCAGACCGACCGAGCCGTATGGGCCGGCTCGGTGAGCGTCGAACGCTCGGGAGGACCGGAAGCGCTCCCCGCAGGACGGACATGTGTTGTTACCGTTGCTCTGCCGCACGGCGGGCCTCCTCATGCTTGCTTTGATACTGCCGAGCCGTAGCGTAGAAGTCGCTAGCGGCTTGCATCCGGGCCATGCGGTGCCTATGCGTCATCGGTCGGCATACCGTGCGCCCTTTGCTGTCCCGGAGGATCGCCATATCTGCCCGCGCCATACGGGCCTCGTGCTTTCCCGCCCGGATACATGCCTGAGCTACGGCCAACTCGTAGCCGTTCCTAATATGCGCGGTGTCAACCATGCGGCCCAGTCTGAGGTCCATCTGTGCAGCGTTCTGGCCTTCCGTTACGTCTTTCCAATCCGGCCCGAGACAGGCATCGTGGATAGCCACGCGAAGCTCGTTGTTTCCGAGCGGTACGCGGCGTTTCCCGTTGTGGCCCGAGACGGGGAGACCAAGCGCGCGTGTCAAGCGGCTAAGGTGTCGCCGCTGCGCGTTGTAGTCCGTCAGATAACTCATGCGTGTAGCCTCGGCGCGAACATCGCGCATGCTACAAGCTCGCCCGCCACAGACTCTGGCAGGTCTAAGTCTCGGCATAGGTCGCGCAAGCCTTGTAGCACCGGTTCCGAAACTCCCACGTCGATACGGCGGTGGGGAATAGCTCCGGAAATATCAAACTTCGGGTCTGCAATGCGTACCAACTGCGACGCCTTAATCCGGAAATAGCGAGCAAGCGGAATCCCCGCCTGCTTTGCTCCCTCCTTGAGACGATCATATGCGGCCAAGCTCAAACGAAAGGCCGTGTCCGAGTGCTGCGCGCTCACTCGTCGCACCCTGCGATTTGGCGTTGCAGGAGGCGGAGCTTGGCTTGTGCGGCCAGTTGGTCATTCCTGGCAATCTGAGCCCGGAGACCGGTATTGCAAGCCTCGGCGGCCTTGATATAGCCGTTAAGAGCTTCATCGGTCATGCTGTCGCAAAGTACAAGTTCATATTCCATCTTAGTTATCCTTATGGAGTTTCGGGCGACACCATGCCGCCCGGTTATGTTGCCGTAGGTAGTTTGGTTAGACCGAGACGGGAGCCGTGGTCTGAAATGCCGCGCCGTCAACGAACGACCAATCGGCGTACTGGAGGCCCCGGATAGCTTGCTGGTCCGACTGGAACATGCCCGTTTGCACCGCCGTTACAGTGCCCGTGCCGTCATCCACGGGGAAAGTGCCCTCCGCTGTAATGTCCAATTCGGCGGCCCCCACGAACGCCAGGACCCGCGCGGCATCGACCACAAACAACTTGCCAACTGGAACGCTGTACGAGCAAATAGCGGGCATACCGCAGTAGATACCGCCCTTGGCGGTGATTTGCGTTTCGCTAGCGCTACGGAGGCGCACTGCCGTAAGCGGATTAACGAGGACGCTCGCGGTGGTAAGGTCTCCAGTGAAAGCCTCCAAGCCTTCGGCAAACGACGCGGCTTGCGATGCCACCGCGCCGAGACCCGTAGGGGTAACACCGTCGCGAGCCTGACTGCCAAGGAATGCCTTATCGAGACCTCGGCTAAGAGCACGGCGGACTTGCGCCTCGATAAGCGCCTCCGCCGCGTCACCCGACATGCGAATAAGCTCTGCGGACAGGACCGTGATAATTCCGACCTTGCGTTGGTTAGTCAGAGTGACACCAAACGCACCTTGATACGCTTGTACGGGCATGTGCTCCCCGACAAAGCTAGCGGTAATGGGCACGGTTTCCACGTTCACGCGTGCAAGCGCAGGGACGCGGGTGAGACCTTGGAGTTGACCGAGGACCGAGGTACTAAAGACGGTCTGGACGAACTGATCCCGGCTCAACGTTTCGGCAGCAAGCACGCCCGCGTTATCCGTACCCATCGGGTTTTGGACGGCCTTGAGCACCTTATTGATTCCGGATGCCGCGCCCCAGCGGGCTTCAGCGTACGGCGCTCCTTGAGCCTCGTTACCGCCAGTGATTGCACGGAGAATCAAGCGGCGGATGAAAATGTTGTGGTTCGTGTTCTGCATGTCGGTTACTTCCTTATTGGTGTGATTAATTTGAACTGCTGTGCGGACCGGTTGCGAGGCAACGGCTTTGGTCTCGACGGGTGCTGGTGCGGCTACGGAAGCCTCGACGGCTTTAGACGTGTGCTGTGGAATCGGCTCGATGGCCGAGGCCGTTACGCCAAGACTTTTGAACGAGGAAATGAACGCCTCCGGATTACAAGGGATAGCTACGAGGGAAAGCTCGTGGACACTTGCCTTGGTGTAGTCCAGGCCACCGGACGAATTCGGGGCGGCCTCCTCGGGGCGGAATCCAATGGAGACGCCCTTGATAAGGCCTGCCTTAACACTGTGCCAAGCCTCGTTCGTCCGGTCTTGAACTACGCCGGGTTCATCTACCTTGGCGATAACCGCCTTGAACGGGAGGCCGTGTCTTGTGGGCGTACCAAACTGGACGGTTCCTACGGGACTCGCGTGGTCGTGATTAAGGAGGAGCGGAACCTCCTTATCGAACGAGAGGCCCATAGGGTCCACTCGGTCTTTCACCCGGTCTAAAGCCGGGCTACTTGCGATGCCTTCAATCTCCCGCCGCTCGTCTTGAACGGATTTTATTGTGATGGCGCTGAATGCTTTTTTAGTCATGTACTCCTAACCATATTGGAAATAACGTTCTGGAGATTTCATCTACCAACCCACTGAATCAGTCAGCGGCCCGCCTACGGGTAAGGCCGTTAGGCCGTGGGTTCTGCGTCTACGAGCGCCCCGCCCGAGAACACGCGCCGGTTGGCGTACGGCGTTACCTCCCCGTCCGGTACAGGCTCAACGAGGCGCGCGTACGCGTAAGCCTGCGGGTTCTCTCCGTCAGGCGGTAAGCCCTCAACGGGAATGGACTGAGTGAACATGGCGTACTTGTTAGCCGCGTAGGCCGCCTCGTCCACAAAGGAACAGACGCTAGCGGTAAGCGTGTTGGACCCGGCATAGTCAATCTGCAATTGCGCAACGACATGCACGGTAGCTACGGCTCCCGTAGCGGGTACCACGTAATCCATTTTGATCAAAACTAGAAACCTCCGTAATAAAGGATGCCGCTGACGAACTCGTCCCACTGCGCACTGTTCTTGGCAGCGTAGGACCATGTCAGCGTGTTTGTGCTTGGGTCATATGAGAACTGCGGATGGATCGTGCCTCCAGACCCGAATCCAATGTATCTATCGGGTTGAAATGACACCCAGCACCGCCCCTGCGCAAATCGCGAATCAACTGCGCTCCCGCCCTGGCCGTTTGAGAGCACGCGTATATCGTAGAAGCGCATGATGCTGTGCGTTGCGTCGAGAACAAGATTACCGTTCGCGTCCCAACATTGCACTCCGGCTATCATCAGATTTGCCCGTTACGGATCATGTACTGCATCCCGCCTTGCCCTGACCAGCGCTGACTGATACGCCTATCAATCATGTTTTGGAACTGCGGGGCGAGGGCCACGAGGTCCTCTTGGGTCAAACTCCCCCCGTTAAGGTTTAGCTGCAAGTGATTATGGATGGTCGATCCGCCCGAGCCGCTTACCGCAGGAATAGAACCGACCGCGCCGCCCGTGGCGAAGTGCTGTCCTGAGTTGATCGACTCCAGCAACGAGCGATACTTGCGCGTGCTCGCGGCTTTAACCACGAACTCCCCGTTAGAAAGCATGGCCGGAATAGAGTCACTCGTGCCCGAGCCGGGGCCGCTGATATGGCCGCCCGTAGCAAAGCCGGGGAGGGACAGGCCCATAGACGGGCCGATAGCGCGGAACGCCTGCATCTCGGCCATGTGAAGGGCAATCTTTGCCATGTCCGCAAGGATGGACGAGGTAAAGGACGAGAAACTAAACTTGCCCTTGGTCACAAAATCATCGAGTTGCGAGCTAGCCGTAGACCACACGGAGCCAAACCCCTCGGCCATGACCTGCGCAGCGGTTTTGCCGTTACCGCTCAACTGCACAAGCTGGAGGCCCATTTGCGCGCTGAAGCTCTCCCGGAGGGCTTGCTCCTTAGCCAAGTGGTCCCGCAGTAGCGAGAGTTGCGCGCTATAGCCGTCCGCCGCAATCGCAAGTTTAGCGTTGTACGTCTCTCGGTCCGTCCGGGCGGAGTCAAATTCCTCCTTGAGGCTCGCTACGGCCTGATAGAAAGACTCACGGAGCCGGAGGGCAGCATCGAACGCCGCCGCTTGGTCCGAGGTCATAAACCGCGTTGCGTCCTGCGCCTCATAGGCCGAGGAGACCCGCTGCACCGCTGCCTGTTGCTGCGTGCGGTACTTGTCTACCTGCTCCTGCCGTTTCTTAAACTGCTCGGCAAGCGCCCGCGTGTAGTCGTTCTCCGCCGTCATGCGTGCGGCCTGGAGCTTTTGCAACTCCCCAAGTGCAGACTGACGCGCCGCAAGCTCTTTCTTCCTGGAGGCCAGGGCCACCCGCTTTTGCTGGATTGCAATTTCCTCGTCATAAGCTTTGACGTTGATATCGCGCACCTTGGCGTAATAGTCCTGATACTGGAGACGCCCCGTATCAAAATCGGCTTTGGCCTGCGCCAACGCATCCCTCCGCGCCGACTCGATAGCCGTCATACGGTTGCGCTCCTCGGCAAGTGCGCCGTTAATAGCCGTATTCGGGTTACTGTGGTGGCCGCGTGTGGACTTGGCGTACTGCTCGTTAATCTCGGCTACGTTGTCGTAATGGCGTTTGAGGGCGGCTTGGTAATCTGCGCTGTCCTTGTTAAGGCCAGTAATCGCCTTTTTAAACGCCGCATCCTCCGCGCCTAACTCGTTCGTATGCTTCTGGCCGGGACTCGCGTACTTGTCAGACGTGAGATACGAGCCAATGGCTAGCTTGGAATCTCCGCCCTTGGCTGAGGCCTCCCGCGCACGTTGGGCCTTGAACTCCTCGGCCTGCTGATTGCGAAGCACGTCAAGTTTCTGTCTCTCAACGGAGAGTTGCGCCTCGGCAGCGCGCGCCGCCGCAAGATTACCCATGCGCCGCTGGTCATTAATATTTCGCTGCACGGCCTCCACCGTGGCGAGTTGCTCTCCGACCTGCTTGGTAATGCCGTCCGGTACGCCGATGTCCATAATGGCGTTCTTGACCCGGGCAATAATGTTGCCCCAATCAGTCCACCACCTTTGAACGGCCCCCATGTGCTTATCCGCATCCTCTTGGATAGCAGCGTGCGCGCCCACGAGGTCCCGCATAATCGCGCCGGTAGCGCTCGCGGTATCCCCAAGCTTAACGAACCCGGCAATTTCCTCAATCTGCGCCGCGCTAAACGTATGGTGCGCTTTCTGGTACTCCTCAACCCACTTGAGTACGCCGTCCTGAATCTTGGAGAGGGACTCCGCCGCCTTGTCCGTACCAACGCCAATATCCGAGGACATAGCGAGCGCGGCTTGCGTGGCGAGTTGCAGGTTGTCCGCCGTAAATGCGCCGGTTGTCGCAACCTGCGCCATAGCCTCCCGCACTTCGCTAAGGCTTTCGTGTGCGCTCTGCAAACCGTTACTCATGGCAATCATTTGCTCGGTAGACAACCCGAGATAACCACCCGTGCTAGCAATGGCCTTATTGAATGCCTCGGCCTGCTTCGCTCCCTCGTTGATTTTCTCAATGAACAGATACGCCGCGCCTCCTGCCGCCGTAAGAGCTAAACCGACCGGGGAGAGAGCCAAGCGCATAATGTCCATCTGTTCCCCGAGCACCATAAGGGAACCGCCGAACCGCGACCAACTACCTTGCGAGGCTTCGTGCGCCAAAACCATAAGCTCACGGCGTGAGGCGGTAGTGTTGAGGTTGAACTCGTGGGTAGCTTGGCTAGCCTGCTGAATAGTGGCGATATACCCGCTTACCGCGTCAGTAACACCGAGTTGCGCCGCGCGCATCTGTAGAATTTGTGCCTGCGTCTGTCCTGCTGTAGACGCTGCGCGCTGCATCTGACTTACGAACGAATTAATCGCGCGGGCCGAGGCATTAGAGCCGTTGGCCGCCGCCTCTGCAATTGCCTCTTGAGCAACCTTAATGCGCTGTGCTGCTTGGTCTTGCGTTTGTTGGAAAGCTTGCGCGGATTTCCGGGCGCGGTCAAGTTCTGCGGTGTAGCCTGAGGCGTCAGCCGAGATTTTGACGGTAGTACGATTATCGGCCAATCTGTGCGCCCGCCATATAGTTAAACAGGGCGGTTTTGATAATAACGGATACGCTTGTGTCCTTATCAAGCGCAACTTGCTTGAGGCGCTTAACGAACTCGGGGGAGACTTTGGCGGAGACGGTGCGATCCTCCGCATACGGCTTTGTTGGAATTACGCCTTTGGGCATATAGAACCTCGTAAAAGAGAAAGTAGACCAAACGACAAAAGAAAACCCGCCTACGGATAACCCCTTGTGAGAAGGGCCACGCCGTAGGCGGGTGGGTAACCGAGCCTGCGCCCGGAATCAGGTTACTGCTGTGTCAGTACAAACGCGGCGGCGCTATTGGTTTCAAAGGTTCAAGGAGGTAAGAAGCGTCACAGGCCTTACAAGAGTAGCTCCCCTTATAGCTTCTGTTTGACTGCAAAATGCTGACCTTCTTGCCCTCAAAGCAGTTAGGACATGCGTAGTGTGCAGGCTCGCCTGAATATTGATACACAATTGCGCCGCCGGTTGTTTCCACGAGCTTGTATTCCGCCGCCCGTTGTTGCCAAGCCTCACCCGCTGCCACTTGTGCTCTTAAACGGGCATTCTCGTCCTGTAACGCCGCTAACGTGTCCCGGAGTTCAAACAATGTATCTTGAATCGCGCCTAACCGCTCCTTGACGTCGAATACCTTTTCTTTCGCGGCGGCATCCGCTTTCGAGTCGATAAAGCCGCTCACAATTTCCTTGATATTACGAATTCCCTGATACGCCCCGGCGATTGCTGTCAAGTCCATATAATCCTCATTAATCGCGTAATTATTCCTGGCCGTATCGATTTTCTCAGAAAATCAGTGCGATATGTAGAGCGAGGCGGGCAGGGCATTGAGGGCGCGGCGGGCGCACCTCTCCTCCTCTCCGCTAGGGTGCCGAGCATCAGCAACGATAGACATACCGCCGTCCGACAGCACAGCGTGGAAACGATGAACCTCAAACCCGTTATGACGAAGGGCCGCGTTAATGGCCTTCCAGTTTTCGCGGCTGGTGTTAGGGGTGCGGATAACAAAGGTCTTGCAGGGTTGAAGGTTCATGATCTGTCCTCGGGCGGCGGCCCTATTTGTCGGTGCGTGGCTAGCGTCTGTATTTATTCAAAAGCGGGCGTCCGGGAGAACGTGGCGAATAACAACCGTGCCGCCGCGCTGTTCTCGATAGCCCAAGGTGCTCGTGCTCGCGGTGCCTACTGAGTAGCCCGCGTTATCTCTAATTGCCCCGGGCATGCTCGTTACAACTCGCGCGGGTCCGGCGCTGGTCGGTGCCTCTCGGAAACCTGCTCTCCAACTAGCTTCGCGCGCTGCTCGTTTTGCTTTGCTGCCCATGTGATCCTCCTCGGTTAAGTAAGGGGACTCGTTGAGCCGCCTTGCGTAACCCCGTAGGGTTCTTTATCCAGACAGGGCCGGGGAGGGTTAGCTCGCTTGCGGTTCTGCCTGGGTGGGTGCCTGACTAACGTGGGGAGCGTCCCTGTCATCACCTACCGCTACCTTGTTTCCTCCAGCCCATCCTAGAGCGACCTCTAAGCCCTTCGGTATCTCGGTAGCCTCTCAACCCTGTATCGCTCGGGCGTCTCGTTCTACTCAGCGACTAGGTACTTGTGAACTCTTTCTACAGTTACTCTTCAGTTCATCCCTTGGTGCTGCTCACTACAGGAACGAATGATACTTGTGAACTCTTTCTACATCAAGTAAAAACCACACAATGCCTGTGGTTAAATTTTCACACCCGCAGAGTCAAGTGCCGCTCCAAAAGCAGGGTCCCCGTTAGCCTGTTCAATGAGCCAATCGCGTACGCTCCCGCGCACAATGGCGGAGGCAGTCGTACCTAGCAATGCGGCGGCTATCTTCAGCGCCCGTACTTGGTCAACTTCAAAACGGATCGGCATCGGCACGGTCTCAACCTCGGCCTTGATGCCTTGTCGGATAGCGGGAGTTGCTCGTGCAGTCTGCTTTGCGGTTTTGGTAGCCATATCGGTCTCTATGTACTGTTTCTACAAGAATACAGGAAACGATACCAAAACAGTAGCCTTTCCCTGGAAAGGCTCCCATTACGGTAGCGAGCACAATCTACACTTTATCTACACACGAGCCCGCAAAGCCTTATGCAACAACGGGAGGCGGGGGTTCGAATCCCCCTCTCTCCGCCAGGACAGACATCGGATCCCGCATGGTCATCGGCCATGCGGGATTTTTGTTTTGTACCACTGGTTTGTATCAAAGTCTTTGGGCGCGCCCGCCGCGCTAACCATCCGGTTACTCGCAGTTACTCGCGGCGACGGCGTTGATCCAGTTTCACCCATCGATGCAGCTCAAACGTTCGACGGCCGTCCCGTCTTCACCGTCTCGAGCGCCTTGATCGCTGCGATCAACTTTTTCTCCGGCGCGGCGTCGAGCATCGCGATTGCGGCGCGCAGCAGTTCGCTCTTCTTCACGTGCACGCCGCCTTTCTGGCAGCGCCTTGACGTGCGGTGTGCTCATCCGTTCTCTCCTGGTCATGTGGAGAAAACAGCATATACGCTTCATGCGCACGGTCCCGCGCGAAGCAAGATCGGTTCAGGCGAACCCGAGGTCTTGAATGATGTGGTCACGTGGCGTCGTATGCTTCATCGACGCCACGCGCATGCACCACTCACTGCTTCATGGTGCCGGTCGATTGCGGCGGGTTGGACGGCGCGTCGGACGACATGCCGTGTTCGCGTTGCTGCATCAGTGTTCCGCTTCCCGAGGTACCCGAAGGTACGCCGCCGCGCGATGCATCGCCGGTGCGAGGCGTCGGCACGGACTCGTGCTTGCCGGGCTGCATTTGCTGAGGCTTCTGCATGAGTTGATCGCGCGACATGTCCTGGGCGAACGCTGTTGCGCTGCAAAGCGCGAGTAGGGCACCGCTGATGGCGAAAGTGGCTTTCATGACCGTCTCCTTGAAAGTCGACGCGAGTGCGCCGCTTACAGGGATGTCAGCATCGACCATGCCGCACCGGCGGACGATGCTTGCCTTTCGGACGCATTCTGATAATCATAATATTCATTGGGTATCCCAACGATTCGACGAAAACTGCCTTAAACGATTCGTACGAAGTAAGACTATTTACTTCGCGTAAAATGCGTGGTTCGAGCAGCTAAGCGATCCGTTTGGCATACTCCGCGCCAAGCCGTGAAATATAGGTGCTGAGACCACGGCCGCTCAGGGCCAGGCGTTTCATTGCTTCCACGTGCGTACGCCCAGGCACGTGATAGTCATACAAATAAGTCCCGCCGCTGACGAAACGCACCATGATGCCGGTACGCAGGATGTCGAATGCTGCGACACCCGAATTTCCGGCAAGGTTCAGATAGCTTTGCATGTGAATCAGGGCATTCCCTCGCGCAAACGATTGCGTACCGTGTGCCCTTCTCAAGTTTCGTCGGCAAGGACCGTAATAGGTACCATGAACAAAGACCAACTCCCCTTCATCGATTCGGACGACCCGCACTTCCAGCACGCACGCGCGTTGAGTCTCTCGGTAGGAGCGATTCGCCGGGCGCAAGGGAAGAGCAATCCGAACGACTTCGCCGTCGGCACGATCGAGTGGCACCTTGCCATCGAAGATTTTGCGTCAGACGTTCTCCGCGCCCTGACCGATGAAACGGAAGGCACCAACATGCAGGTCGGCGAGCGGCCGCTCGACTGATCTCGCGGCCGGTCAACGCTGTCGGTTACCTCGTCAGAGCTTGACCCCGCCCGCCTCGGGCGCATCGACGCCCTCGGGCGGAATGGCCCCGGCCTGACTCACGTCCCTCGCGCGATCCGTCGCCCAGTACGGCTCGCGCCCGTAGTGCTGATGCACCGTGCTGGCCCAGACGTGATCGGCCATCGACGGCCACGCGTCCTTGTCGAAACCCGGAGAGTTGCGAACCTGTTCAGCTGTTGCATCGAGACGGAAGCAGCGGTTGTCGGTGTCGAGCGTGAGCGCGCTCCATGGAATGGCAAGCAACTTATTGCCGATTCCGAGAAATCCCCCGCTCGACAGCACCGCATACGCAATCTGCCCATTGCTCACGTCGAGCATGATGTCCTTCAGCGAGCCGACATCGTGGCCATCGCTGCTGATCACCGAATTGCCATCGAGCGTGCTGGCTGCCATCACATCCGGCCCCGGTCCCGCGGCGGTTGCCGCGCCCTTGCCGACGATCTTCGCGCCGCCGGAAGACGATCCCATCGAATCACTCATGTTCTGCTCCTTGGCTCAGTTGCGGACAGACCTCCCGCGGCTCCTGGACTGCGCGCGACGGTCCTGCATTGAGTGAGCAACAGCCGTACCCATACGGACGAGCAGTGCACGGCCGCCCCATCCGGGTCTGCTAAGCTCGGCGTTCGCTCATTTCGCCCGGGTCTCATGATCGATTTCGACGAACTGCTGGCCGTTGCCTACAAACGAGAACGCATGCAAAGCCGCAGGCTCGCCCGGGGCGCGGCCATCAGCGAACATGCGGCGCTGTACAGGACGCTGACCAAGGCCGCTGCCGGAGAGACCGTACAGGCGCTCGTCGATGCCCGCCGTGCAACCCAACGCAAGGATGAAGCTGCGCGGCGCCAGCGCGAGATGCGCCGGGCCGAACGATCGATCGCCGCGCAAGTGCGCGAGCCTGAGTGTGTCGCGGGCGCATGGCGCGCGTGGTTCGACGGCTCGGCGCTGCCGAATCCGGGCCGGCTCGGGATCGGCGGAGTGCTGGTCGGGCCGTGCGGCCGGACGGTGGAGATCAGCGCCGCGTGCGGCCATGGCGACAGCAGCGTGGCGGAATATCGCGCCCTCATCGCGGTGCTCGAAGCCGCGCTGCGCGAGCGGGCGCAGGGCATCGTGATTCACGGCGACAGCCGCGTGGTGATCGATGACGTGAACGCGGCTGAAGCCTCCGGCATTCGCGCGCTTGCGGCTCACGCGCATCAGGCGCGCGCGCTTCTCGCGCAACTCGGCGATGCGCGCATCCAGTGGCTTCCGCGTGCCCGCAATCAGCGCGCCGACGCGCTCTCGCGCGCGGCGCTCGAACGGCCGCCCGCGGCAGGCGCGGCCGCCTGAGAGGCGGCTTCCGCAGTCAGGGCAAGTCGCGGATATCGGCGGTCGGGTGACTGCCGAACGTATCGCTCAGAAGATGTTGAACGAGCTTGCAAGCCGAGTCTTCCGGCGTCGCGAGCTGGCCGTCGCGTTTCAAGGCGTCGAAGCGTTCCCGCAGCGGAAAGCGGTCGAGCCCGGTGCCGCGGATTTCCGCCTGCATGTCGGTATCAACGACACCCGGCGCCACGCTGCTTATGCGCAGCAACGGGCTGCCGTCCAGCGCGACCGCACGGGCGTGCTGATCGAGCGCGGCCTTGGTCGCGCAGTAGATGCTCCAGCCGGGATAGGCATTGCGCGCGGCGCCGCTCGAAACATGGACGATGCGCGTATCCGGCGACTGCCCGCCGGAACGCGCGGCGCACTCCGCGACGGCCGCCGCCAGCATCATCGGCGCCGCCACGTTCACGCTCACCGCGCGCGCCACCTGCGCGGGCGACTGGTCGGCAAGGCCGCCGACCGGCGCAAGCACGCCGGCATTGTTGACGAGCAGCACCTGTTGCGCACCGTCCATGAAGCGGATCAATGTATCGCCCGCGAGCCAGCCGGTGAGCGCGGACAAGTCGGCGAGATCCAGTTCGACCTGGCTCAGCGCTCCAGGATAGCGGGCGGCAAGCCCGGCATTGGCGGTGCGCGAGAGGCCGAGCACCTCGATATCCTGGGCCAGCAGTTGAGCGGCTATCGCGGCGCCGAGTCCGCGTGTGTGGCCCGTGAGGATGGCGCGAGTCGGGTAGGGCATGGTGGCTTCGACGGAGTCGGTGAGTGAGGAAAGGGCGTGTCGATTCTAGCGGCAAGCCGGATGCGGCGTCGGCCGGGCTCAATCGGCTCAATCGGCTGAATAGGCTCAAGCGCGACGAATCGGCAAGACAAAAAAAAGCGCTGCACGACTGTTCGTTGGTTCCAGGACACAGATGCAGTCACCGCGGATTTTTTTCTGACAAGCCTCTTCACAAAACTGACAATCTTTCTCAAACGGAGAAACAACGGAGACTGTCATGCCGACCCGACCAAGCCCGCCTTCCTCTGTGTCGTCATGCTCCGAAGCAGATGCTCCACTCGTGCCGCTCGCGGCCGTGCGAGCCGTTTCCATGGCCGTGGCCGCGTCCTTGCTCGGCGTGCCCTGCGCCGCCTGGGCGCAAAGTTCGGTGCAACTGTATGGCGAACTGGATTCAGGACTGGCCTGGACCAGCAACGTCGGCGGCCATTCGCAGTATCGGCTGACCACCGGCACCATCGACGGCAGCTACTGGGGCCTGCAGGGCTCGGAAGACCTCGGCGGGGGCGCGCGGGCGATCTTCCGTCTCGAACGCGGCTTGTCGGTCGCGACCGGCGAAGGCCTCAACGATCATCCGATCTACGTCGGCATTGGCTCGGACCGGCTCGGCACGGTCACCTTCGGCCGTCAGTACGATTCCATCCACGATTATTTCCAGACCTTCACGCTGACCGGCAACATCGGCGGCACGGCCTTCGCGCATCTGCTCGACAACGACAACGCCAACAACTCGTTCCTGGCATCGAATTCGGTCAAGTACACAAGCGCTTCCTATGGCGGCTTCAGCTTCGGCGGGCTGTACGCGTTTTCCAACGAGGCGGGCGCGTTCTCGGACAACCGCGCGTACAGCGTCGGTGCGAATTATTCGCTCGGCTCGTTCAATGCCGGCGCGGCCTATCTGCACAACAACGGCCGCGGCAACACGACGACCGGCGCCTACGAAGCCCTCGCGCTGCCCGGTACCACCCAGGGCAGCGTCTTCACCGCGAACGTCCAGCAGCAGAACACCTTTGGCGTCGGCATAAGTTACGAGCTGGGCGAATTCACGCTGAGCGGAGCGTTCTCGCGCGCGATCAACTCCGGCGTCATCGATGCCGACAGCGGCGACCTGGTCCCCTCGCTCGGGCTCAACAACTACGAAATCAATGGCATCTACAAGCTGACGCCGGCCATCATGCTGGCCGGCATGTACGTCTACACGAATGGCGGCGGCGCGCACTGGCACGAAGGCGCGCTGCAGGTCGACTATCTGCTCTCCAAGCGCACGGACGTGTATCTGGAGTCGATCTATCAGCGCGCGTCCTCGAATGCGCCGGCGGTGATCAATACCAACGATCCGTCGAGCGGGCGCAATCAACTGATGATCGGTACGGGCATCCGGCATCGCTTCTGATGCTTTCGCGGGCAGGATGCGCGCGTGCTAGCTTGACGGTTTCAATCCGTCCGTCTCGCGGGTGTCCCATGTCGCTGCAAAGCTTCTTCGTCTTCCTGCCCGCCTGCTTCGCGATCAACATGGCCTTCGGGCCGAACAACGTGCTGTCGCTGTCGAACGGCGCCCGCGGCCGCGTGCGCACGTCGGTGCGCGCATCGTTCGGACGGCTCGCCGCCTTCGCGGTGATGATCGCCATCGCCGGACTGGGGCTCGGCGCGCTGTTGCTGGCCTCGCAGACGCTCTTCACGGCGATCAAGTTCGCGGGAGCGGGGTATCTCGTGTGGATCGGCGTGAAACTGCTCCGTTCGGGACCGGCGCTGCTTGCGACGGAGCCAAAAAGCGTGCCGCGTACGGCGAGCATCGCGCGACTGACGAAACAGGAGTTCTGGGTGGCCGCGGGCAATCCGAAGGCCATTCTGGTATTCACTGCGTTCTTTCCGCAGTTCGTGGGCCGAAGCGCCTACGCGACCAGCTTCGCGATCCTCGGCGCCACCTTCCTGGGGCTCGAACTCGTGGCCATTTTCATCTACGCGCTGCTGGGGGCGCGGCTCGGCTCGATGTCGCGGGGCGCGCGCGGCTTCGCCTGGTTCAACCGGATCAGCGGTGCGTTGATGATCGGTTTCGGCGGCATGCTGGCATTCGTTCGACGGCCGGCCGCCTGATTATGTTCTTTTATGACGACTGCATTTTTTCGATTATCACATCCGGTTATTGCGAATAAAAGAAGGTTTATATGTCAGGGCTATTCCCGAGTGACCGCATGCACGAATAACCGGAAAATCCGGCACTCGTCAGTCGCAATAACCTTGCGATTGACTTAAATCAACTGACGCGCCCGAAAGCGATCCTTTTGAGTGCGTCGAGACGCCGAGATCATCGTTGTGCGATAAGTTCGTAAAACGATGTGGCAATGGACGATCGATGAATACTTCCTCTCCACACGTTCGGCGCGCCTGCGCCGTGCGCTGTGCACGCATCAATCCCCGATTTTCTCTGTTACGCCCTTTGCGGATTGTCATTCTTCCCGCGGCGGCTACCCTCCATGATTTGCGATAATCACGGGTTCTGCGTCTACGCTGATTCTTCCGTTACGCATTCATCATCGCTGTGAAAACCGGTGCTCATGTATTGCCGTGTTTTCTGCCGAAGAAGACGACTCTCATCCGGCCGTCTCACCCCTCGCTGTTCGAAGGATTTTCTTGCTCATGATTAACTCATCGCCTGGCACGTCGCAGACACGTTCAATAACGCAGACTTCAATATCGCAGACACGTTCATTCACGACGGTCTCCCTGATCGAGATGTGGGAGCGTTTTGGCTATTACGGGATGGCCGCGTTGCTCGTGCTGTTCATGATCGACAAGATCGGTTTCGCCGACGATCACGCCAACCTGACCTGGGGCGCCTTCACCGCGCTGGTGTTTTCGGCGCCGTCGATCGGCGGCTGGATCGGCGACAAGGTGCTCGGCGCGCGCCGCACGATGATCGCGGGCGCGATCGTGCTCGCGTGCGGCTATCTGATGCTGGCGCTGCCGGTGGACACGCTGGGCTTCATGTATGCGTCGCTGGGCGTGATCGTGGTCGGCAACGGGCTGTTCAAGTCGAACGCGGCGAACCTCGTGCGCCGCATCTTCGAAGGCGACGATGCGCGCATCGACAGCGCCTTCACCATCTACTACATGGCGGTCAATATCGGCTCGACGTTCTCGATGCTCGCCACGCCGTGGATCAAGGATCACTGGGGCTGGCACGCCGCATTCGCCGTGTGCTGCGGCGGCATGCTGCTCGGACTGCTCAATTTCGCGCTGCTGCGCCGGTCGCTTGCACACGTCGGCTCGGCGCCCGATGACGAACCGCTGCGCGGGTCGCGCGTGTTCGCAGTGATCGCGGGATCGCTTGCGCTGGCCGCTTCGACCGTCTTCATCCTGCAGCACAAGCAGGTCGCGGTGGCCTGCGTGTATGCGGCGGGCGTCGCGATCCTGGCGATCTTCGGCTTCATGCTCAAGACCTGCGACCGCAGCGAGCGCGCCGGCCTGATCGCCGCGCTGATCCTGACGCTCCAGGTGATCCTGTTCTTCGTCTTCTACCAGCAGATGTCGACGTCGCTCACGCTGTTCGCGCTGCGCAACGTCGACCCGGCGTTCTCGATCGGCGGCATCGCGTTGTTCACCTGGAGCGCCGCCCAGTTCCAGGCGCTCAACCCGATCTGGATCATGGTGCTGAGCCCGCTGCTCGCCTTCGTGTATGCGCGTCAGGCCCGGCGCGGACGCGACATGCCGGTGGCCGCGAAGTACGCGCTGGGCTTCGTGGTGGTGGCCATCGGCTTCTTCGTGTTCGGTCTGAGCGGGCGCTACGCGGTGGAAGGGCGGGTCTCGTCGTGGTTCATGGTGGCCGGCTACGGGCTGTACTCGTTCGGCGAACTGCTGGTCTCGGGCCTGGGACTCGCGATGATCGCGCGGTACGTGCCGGCGCGCATGGGCGGTTTCATGATGGGCGCGTTTTTCGTCGCGACGGGCGTGTCGCAGTATCTCGGCAGTGTCGTCGCCAACTTCGCGCGCATGCCGGCCGGCAATCTCGATGCGGCGCAGTCGCTGCCGCTCTATACGCACTTGTTCTTCGGGTTGGGATGGCTGGCGGCCGGCGGAGCGGTGGTGGCCATTGCGCTGCTGCCGTTGCTGGGCAAGCTGTCGAGGGCGCATCAGCAGGCGACACAGGCGGCAAGCCGACGCGAATCGCTTGCGCCTGCTCCGATATCGCTGAACGCAAAGAATGTTTGACTCCGATCGCCGCTTCAGTCTATAATTTAATTCATCAGACGCGGGGTGGAGCAGTCTGGCAGCTCGTCGGGCTCATAACCCGAAGGTCGTAGGTTCAAATCCTACCCCCGCAACCAAATCGTCAAGCAAAGAGCCCGGTCAAGCCGGGCTCTTTGCTTTTGTGCGTCCGTTTCCTGCACATCGAGTCGAGTCCCGTACGGGATGGACCCGGGGGATGGACCCGGGGGATGGACCCGGAGGGTGAACCCAGGGTTGGACCCACGCCTCGTCCGCGCAGCCGAGCACACCTTCTCTCAACAACACCCGCCCCGGAAACACGAAAAGCCTGCATGAGCACTCACTCATGCAGGCTTTGAGCAATCTTGCCCACCTCTATCGACCGGGGCGCACCAGATTGTGCGTCACTCCGCGAGCTTCCGCGCAACCTTCTCTGCGCGAAACCGCGACCCGATCGAACTCAGGCGGCGATGCCGAACTGATATGAACCGATGCGGGCAGGGCCCCGCAATCGATCAATAGAATTTCTTCGGCAGTTGTGCGCGGCGGATCTGCTTGCGCAGGCGAGCAACAGCAGCAGCTTTCTTGCGCTTGCGCTCGGTGGTGGGCTTTTCATAAGCCATGCGCGACTTGAGTTCCTGGATCAGGCCCGTACGCTCGACGGTACGGCGGAAGCGGCGCATTGCAACATCAAACGGTTCGTTTTCTTTCAGCAGAACTTTAGTCATTGAAATCTCGGTTGATCTGGCCCTGCCAGAATTTTGGGCAAAGCGCAATTGTACACTTTTTGAGAGCCGTTCTGCACGCCCTTTGCGTGGATTCTTCCTCTGCCGGCTCCGGGAATCCAATCGTAGATCGTTGATTCAAGACGACAATACCGACAAACCCGGGTCAGAAGCCGCGCCGGCGCACGGGGCGCGTGTCCGGGACGGCCATGCGGGTGTCGGGCTGATGGATCGTCACGTCGCCGTGCGGCAGCGCCACGCAGGGCAGGATCCAGCCCTGCGCCTTTTCCTCCTTTGTCAGCCCTGGCCAGTCGACGCGATACGACACCGCGCCATCGACAAGCCGGCACATGCACGCGCGGCATGTGCCGTTGCGGCATGAGCGCGGCAGCGACAAGCCGGCGCGCAGCGCGGCTTCGAGCAGACTCTCGTTCTCCCTGACGGCGACCAGGTGTCCATCCGGCTCTATGACAAGGGCAAAGGCGCGTGGCTCCGCGGCCGGCTCCGTCACGTCCGTACCTCGATGCCCGCGCGGCCGTTGGTCAGATCGCGCAGTTCGAGCGCCGCCGGTTCACGCGCGGCGGCGGCCATGCGCACGACGAGGCGCACCGTCATCCCGTACGCGCTCTCGACGAGTTCCGCCTCATGCTGCTCGATCCAGCGACGCACACGCGCTTCGTCGGCGTAGTCGAGCTCGATGCCGATCAGCCCGCGCTCGACCCGCTCCACGCGCTCGGCCTGCTGCATCGCGGTGGCGATCGCGTCGGTGTAGGCGCGCACGAGACCGCCCGCACCCAGCTTGATGCCGCCGTAGTAACGCACGACCGCGGCCAGCACGCCGTCCACTTCGTGATGGCGCAGCACTTCGAGAATCGGGCGGCCGGCGGTGCCGGAGGGCTCGCCGTCGTCGGACATGCCGGACTGGCCGCCGGCGAGCAGGGCCCAGCAGACATGCGTCGCGCCGGGATGCGTGGCCCGCAGGCCGTCGAGTTCACGCATGGCTTCGTCGCGATTGGCCACGGGAATGGCGCACGCGATGAAACGGCTCTTGCGGATATCGATTTCCGCGCTGACGGAGGAGGCGAGGGTGTAAGTCGGCAAGGCTGGAAGCGCGCGGGACGTAAAGCTCGAATCTTAGCTGCTGTGCGCGGGCGGTTGCGCGGCGGGCTGCGGAAGCGGATCGAGCGCGCGCTGCATCAGCACGGTATCGACCCATTGGCCATGCTTGAAGCCGACGTCGCGCAACACGCCCGCATGCTCGAAGCCGAGCCGCGCGTGCAGCGCGATGGATCCGGCATTGCCGCTGTCGCCGATCACCGCGATCATCTGCCGCCACGGCCCGCGTTCGCAGCGTTCGACGAGCGCCCCGAGCAGCGCCCGGCCGACGCCACGCCCGTGAAAGCCGGCGGCGACATAAACCGAATCCTCGACGGTATGCCGGTACGCCGAGCGCGGCCGGTAGGCCGACGCGTAGGCATAGCCCGCGATCACGCCATCGAGTTCGGCGACCAGATACGGCATGCCGGCAGCCGCGATGGCCGCGTGGCGGGTGCGCAATTCGTCGGCGGACGGCGGCACTTCCTCGAAGGTCGCGAGCGCGTGCTCGACGTAATGCGCATAGATCCGGGCGATGCCGTCGAAGTCGGCGGACGCGGCGTCGCGCACGAGCGGAGAGGAGGGTGGGTCTTGAGCCATGGCGGGCAGAGATCAGTGCAAAAAAGGAGAATTTCGCACCGGCGATTCTCGCATGGCGTGACCACGGCAAAAAAAGGGCCGGGGAGCCGTGCGGAAACCCACCAAAACGGTGTGCTTTCGGGCAAAGAAATCGTTGAACGCGGCTGGGCGCGCCCCCTACACTAAGTCGTTTGTCCGGGACTGCGCGGTGACGGCGTGGGATGCGTCGTTTCACTGTCGTCGGGGAACGAGAAAACGCGCGCGAGTCGCCTGCCTCGCGCCGCGGACCATAACACGCAATGAACAACACTCAACGTGGGGCGCTGGCGGCGCTTCTGATCGTCATCGTGGTGATTGCGGCGCTGGCGCCGGCGGGCATCGGCTTTCTGTTCGCCCAGCGCAGCCAGCGGCTCGAGGAAACCAGGCGTCTCAACCTGTTCGCCGATGCCACGCTGCGGCGCGCCGAGGATCTCACCCAGCACCTCTCCGGCGCGCTCGGCGAGATCGGCCGGGTGTCGGCGGCGCCGTGCTCGCGGCCGTATCTGACCGAACTGCGGCGCATCGCACTCACGCATGCGCAGGTGCGCGATGCCGGCGCCTATGACCGGGACGGCCGCTGGCAATGTTCCTCGCTGCTGGGCGCGGTGTCGGTAGGCGCGCTCGACGGCGTCACCGGCGGTCTGATGCTGCCGCCGCCGGACTGGCGTTCGCGCGACGGCATGCTCGCGTGGTACGGCCTCGCGCGGCTGCCGGGCGGCAAGGCGTCGCTGGTCATGGGGCGCGACGGCTTCTATATCGCCGCCGATCCCGCGCTGTACGTGGACAGCCATGGCGCGCCCGCCGCGCCGGTGGAAGGCGTCGCGGTCATCAATACGGAGGTGAGCCGCGTGATCGCCAGCGCGCCCGCCGCCGATGCCGCCGCCACCGCCGCCGTCCTCGCCGTGTACCGGACCGCGCCGCCCGTGCGCGACTGTTCGCCCTACGTGGTGCGGCGCTCGGCCTCGATGCCGTTGGCGGTCGTCGTCAGCGCCCCGCATCAGCCGTGGCGCCAGCGCGTGCGCACACTGCCGTGGGGCTGGCTGCTGGGCGGCGTGGCGGCGGGCTTGCTGGTGGCCGGCTGGGCGGCGTATTTCATCCTCCGCAGGCTCTCGCCGCGCGGCCAGCTGAGCGACGCCGTGCGGCGCCATCAGTTCATCGTCGCGTATCAGCCGATCGTCGAACTCGCCACGCGCCGCTGTGTCGGGGCGGAGGCGCTGGTGCGCTGGAAGTACCACGACCGGATCGTGCGGCCGGACGATTTCATTCCGCTCGCCGAACATCGCGGGCTGATCCAGGCCATCACGGACCAGGTGCTCGATACCGTGCTGCTCGAACTCGGCGACTTTCTGCGGCGCTATCGCGAGTACTACGTGTCGGTGAATCTCTCCGCGCCCGACCTGACGACGCACCGTTTCCTCGACGTGCTCGGCCCGGCGCTCGCGCGGCAGGGCGTGCGGCCGGGGCAGATCCGCATCGAGGCGACCGAGCGCAGCTTTCTCGACGCCGATGCCGCCAAGGAAGTCATCGGCGCGTTCCGTCACGCGGGCCACGCCGTCTATCTCGACGATTTCGGCACCGGCTATTCGAGCCTGTCGCACTTGCAGAACTTCCGCGTCGACGGCTTGAAGATCGACAAGTCCTTCGTCGATACGGTCGGGCAGGATGCGGCGTCGAGCAGTGTGGCCTCGCACATCATCGACATGGCGGCGACGCTCGAGGTGCAGGTGATCGCCGAGGGCATTGAGCGCGAGGAGCAGGCCGCCTATCTGCATGCGCGCGGCGCGCAGTTCGGGCAGGGCTGGCTGTTCTCGCCGCCGCTGACCGCGGCCGAATTCATCCGCTACGCGGGCCGCACGCGGGGTGCTTGATCGCGGGCAAAACGGCCTTACTTAGGGAGCTTCCTGAAACGCAACTGAAACGCAACTGAAGCGCAACTCCTACGACGAGGCCCGCCATGACCGCCATCACCGACCAAGCCGCCACCGCTTTTCTGCGCGACGTACGCCATCCGCTGCTCGCGCTTCATCGCAGCGTGCTCGCGCATCTGCGCGCGCGGCACGAGGCCGAGTTCGGCGCGGTGTCGCCGGGCGAGTTCCTGCAGATCGTGATCAATGGTTCGGCGTATCGCTGGCTTGCGCCGTTCTCGACGCTGATCGCCGCCATCGACGATGTCCTCGACGACAGCGAAGCCACGCCGGAAATGCGTATCGAGCATGCGAAGGCCGTGCTCGGCATGTTCCGGGCCGGTACGCGCGATCCGGCCTTCGCGGAGCAGTTCCTGCCCTTGCTGCAGGACAGCCCGGAAATCGCCGTGGCCAACGGTGAAGTCGCGCAGCATCTGCGCGCCCTGGTCGGCAAGTAAGCCTGAGCCGCGCGCCGTCCGCTATCGGAAATGCGACCTGAAAAGCGCATTTTTCGTCGGCGGCGGTGCTGCGGGTTTTCCTGTCTGTCGCGATAAGGCCATGCGTTTCGACGGGGGCGCGCGGCCGCAGCCCGCCCCGGGCGTTGCATGTTGCGTCGCAGCACGCAACCGCCTGCCGCCTTGAGCAAATAAAGCCGTCCTGAGAGCATCGCCGCCATTCCATTCATCGAAGGAGGCGGCTCGTGGTCCTGCATGGTTTCGGTCCGCTCCTGTGGGCGGGCGCAAAAGAGACGCTGGCGCTCGCGCTGCTCTCCCTGACAGTGGCGGTGCTGCTCGGCCTCGTGGGCGCGGCGGCGAAACTCTCCCGGCATGCGCCGTTGCGCGGCATCGCGACCGCCTATACGACGCTGATCCGCGCGGTGCCCGACCTCGTGCTGATGCTGCTGCTGTTCTACGGCATCCAGATCGCGCTGAACCATCTGACCGACGCACTGGGCTGGGACCAGCTCGACATCGATCCTTTCACGGCCGGCGTCATAACGCTCGGCTTCATCTACGGCGCGTATTTCGCCGAGACCTTCCGCGGCGCCTTTCTCGCCGTGCCGCGCGGCCAGCTGGAGGCGGGCAGCGCCTACGGCATGAATGGCCTGCGCGTGTTCTGCCGGATCCTGTTTCCGCAGATGATGCGCTTCGCGTTGCCGGGCATCGGCAACAACTGGCAGGTGCTGGTCAAGGCGACGGCGCTGGTGTCGATCATCGGTCTCGCGGACATCGTCAAGGCCGCGCAGGATGCCGGCAAGAGCACCTTCCACATGTTCTTCTTTATCCTGGTCGCGGCGCTGATCTATCTCGCGATCACGAGCGCGTCGAACGTCGTGCTGACGCTGCTCGAGCGGCGCTATTCGACCGGCGTGCGTCACGCCGAACTTTGAACCCGCCGATCCCGTCCGCGAGCGCCAAGCCATGATCCAGATCTTCGCCGAATACTGGCGCCCCTTCCTCTATTCCGACGGCCTGCGCGCGTCGGGTCTCGTCGTGACGCTGTGGCTGCTGGCGACGTCGCTGGCGCTCGGCTTCTGCGCGGCGGTGCCGCTGGCGTGCGCGCGGGTATCGCGTAACCGCTGGCTGGCGACGCCGGTGCGCCTCTACACCTTCGTGTTTCGCGGCACGCCGCTCTATGTGCAACTGCTGCTGCTTTATACCGGCATGTACAGCCTGGAGTTCGTGCGGACGCAGTCGCTGCTTGAGGCGTTCTTTCGCAGCGGCTTCAATTGCGCGATCCTGGCGTTCGCGCTCAACACCTGCGCCTATACGACCGAGATCTTCGCCGGTGCGATCCGCGCGATTCCGCACGCTGAAGTGGAAGCCGCGCGCGCCTACGGCATGAGCACCTTCACGATGTACCGGCGCGTGATCCTGCCGTCCGCTTTGCGCCGCGCGTTGCCGCTGTACAGCAACGAAGTGATCCTGATGCTGCATGCAACGACGGTTGCCTTCACCGCGACCGTGCCGGACATCCTGAAGGTCGCGCGCGACGCCAATTCCGCAACCTATCAGTCATTCGAATCGTTCGGCGTGGCGGCGCTGCTCTACGTGGCGATTTCGTTCGCGCTGGTGGCGGCGTTCCGGCACGCGGAGCGGCGCTGGCTCGCGTATCTGCGGCCGGCCGGCGCGGTGCGGACACGCCGCGCATGAGCCGCCACATCAGCCATCGCATCAGCCGCCGCAGCGGGCGGTAGAATCCGATCCCATGCACCACACCCTGTCATCACTCGAGGAGAACGCGTTGGAGCCCACCGTCAAGGACGTTGCGACCAAGCTCGTCGCCGAGGACATTCACAAGCGCTACGGCGACAACGAAGTGCTGAAGGGCGTCTCGCTCGCCGCGAAAGCCGGGGACGTGATCAGCATCATCGGCGCGAGCGGCTCGGGCAAGAGCACGTTCCTGCGCTGCATCAACTTTCTCGAACGGCCCAACGCGGGGCGCATCATCGTCGATGGCGAAGCGGTGCGCACAAAAGCCGACAAGACCGGCAATCTCGAAGTCGCGGATCACAAGCAGTTGCAGCGCGTGCGCACCAAGCTCGCGATGGTCTTCCAGCATTTCAACCTGTGGTCGCACATGACGGCCATCGAGAACGTGATGGAAGCGCCTAGCCACGTACTCGGCGTGTCGAAAAAGGAAGCGGAAGAGCGTGCGCGCGAGTATCTGGAAAAGGTGGGACTGCCGCCGCGCGTCGAGAAACAATATCCGTCGCATCTGTCGGGCGGGCAGCAGCAGCGCGTCGCGATTGCACGCGCGCTGGCGATGCATCCCGATGTCATGCTGTTCGACGAACCCACGTCCGCGCTGGATCCGGAACTCGTCGGCGAAGTGCTGAAGGTGATGCAGCGGCTCGCGGAAGAGGGCCGCACGATGATCGTCGTCACGCATGAAATGGGCTTTGCCCGCAACGTGTCGAATCACGTGATGTTCCTGCATCAGGGCCGCACCGAAGAGGAAGGCGCGCCCGCGGACGTGCTCACGGCGCCGAAGAGCGAGCGCCTGCGCCAGTTCCTGTCGGGCAGCCTCAAATAACGTGGCGAATGGGGCCGGCGCGCCGCGGCAGGTGACCATCGTTGCGCTCGCGCCGGTCTCGATGAGCGGCATTGCGCCGATCATCGACAGTCTTGCGCTCGCCAACGAAATCGACGGGCATCGCCTCTACGAGTGGCGCATCTGTTCCTGGGACGGCCGTCCGGTGCCGCTGTCGGGCGGCGCGCAACTGCCCGCCGACGGCGCCTTCAACGACACCGTCCGCTGCGACTGGCTGATCGTCGTCACGGAGCGCTACCAGCAGTTCGCCGACTACCGGCTGTTTCTCGCCAGCCTCGCGCGGGTGGCGCCGCGCACGCCGCTCGTGAGCGGCATTCATCACGGCGTGTGGTGGCTCGCGATGGCCGGACAGCTCGCGCAGTATCGCGTCGCGGTGAACTGGGAAACCTACCAGCAGTTCACCGAGCAATTCGAGCGCGCGATCGTCAGCCAGCAGATTTTCGAAATCGACCGGGACCGTGCCACGTGCACAGGCGGACAGGCCAGCATCGACTTCATGCTGGCGATGATCTCGCGCGATCACGGCCCCGATCTCGCGGAACGCATCGCGGATTCGCTGGGCATCGGCGTGTTGCGCGCGGGCACGGAGCGCCAGCGCATTCCCTTCGTCACCGCGCCCGGCGAACGGCATCCGCGCCTCAACGACGCGCTCCAGCTGATGGAGGCCAACATCGAGGATCCGCTCACCACCGACGAGATCGCCAGTCTCGCCGGCATCTCGCGGCGGCAGCTGGAGCGGCTGTTTCGTCAATATCTCGGGGCGATGCCGTCAAAGTACTACCTCAACTTGCGGCTCACGAAGGCGCGCACGCAATTGCAGCGCACGAACAAATCGGTGGTGCAGATCAGCCTGGCGTGCGGATTTTCGTCGGCGGCGCATTTCTCGAACGCCTACCGCGACCGATTCGGCGTGACGCCGCGCGAGGAGCGCCGCAACTGGATCGAGAAACAGCGCGGCACGCCCGACGAACCGCGCGGCGGCGCACTGATCGAGCCGCCGGGCGCTGCGTGAGTAGACGGGCAAAGCGGTGGAAGCATGTCGCGAACGCGCAAGACGGAACCCGCGCGATTGCCTAATATCGAACCTGATACCGATGCGGAACCTGAAGAGGAGTGGCTCATGACCGAGATCAATGTGAATCGCGCGACCTTCGACGAGGTCATGGTGCCGGTGTTCGCGCCCGCCAACTTCGTGCCCGACCGGGGGCGCGGCTCGCGCGTGTGGGATACGGACGGACGCGACTACGTGGATTTTGCCGGCGGCATCGCGGTGACGGCGCTGGGCCACGGCCATCCGGAACTGCTCAAGGTGCTGCACGAACAGGGCGACAAGCTCTGGCACATCGGCAACGGCTACACCAACGCGCCGGTGCTGCGTCTCGCGAAGCGCCTGACCGACCTGACCTTCGCGGATCGCGCGTTCTTCGCCAACTCGGGCGCGGAGGCCAACGAAGCGGCGCTCAAGCTCGCGCGCCGTCATGCCATCGACCAGCACGGTGACGACAAGATCGAGATCATCTCGTTCACGCAGTCGTTTCACGGACGCACGTTCTTCACGGTGAGCGTCGGCGGCCAGCCGAAGTACGCCGAAGGCTTCGGCCCGCAGCCGCAGGGCATCCGCCATCTGCCTTATAACGATCTGCCGGCCGCGCTCGCGGCGATCGGCCCGAAGACCTGCGCGGTGATCGTCGAACCGGTGCAGGGCGAGGGCGGCGTGTTGCCGGCCGATCCGGCCTTCCTGCAAGGTCTGCGCGACGCGTGCGATCAGCACGGCGCGCTGCTCATCTTCGACGAGGTGCAGACCGGCGTCGGCCGCACGGGCAGCTTCTATGCGTACATGCAGTACGGTGTGACGCCGGACATCCTCACGAGCGCGAAGGCGCTGGGCAATGGCTTCCCGATCGGCGTGATGCTGACGACCGACGCCATCGCCGCGCACTTCAAGGTGGGCGTGCATGGCACGACCTACGGCGGCAATCCGCTGGGCGCGGCGATCGCGGAAAAGGTGGTCGAGCTGATCAGCGATCCGCAACTGCTCGAAGGCGTGCACGAACGCAGCCGGGCGATCAAGGCGCATCTCGCGCGGCTCAACGAACGCTTCGGCCTCTTCACGGAGATTCGCGGCCGCGGCCTGCTGATCGGCGCGGAACTGAACGATGCCTACCGCGACCGCGCCAAGGATGTGCTGAACGCGGCCGCAGCGAACGGCGTCATCATGCTGATCGCCGGGCCGAACGTGCTGCGCTTCGCGCCCTCGCTCATCATGCCGATGACCGATCTCGACGAAGGTTTCGCGCGCATCGGCCGGGCGTTGGAGCAGGTGGTCAGTGCGGCGGCGGTCAAGTGAACCCCGGGACCCGATGATGCTCTTCGTCCGACCCGCCAGACTCGCCGATCTCGACGAACTCGAACGCATGGCGCGCGCCGCGCAACCGGTGCTGCACTCGCTGCCGCGCGAGCGGCGCGCGCTGGAGCCGCGCGTCGCGCTCTCGGAAGATTCGTTCCGCGCCGAAGTCGAGTTTCCCGGCGAGGAGTTCTATCTCTTCGTGCTCGAAGAGTCCGAAACGAAGCGGCTGCTCGGGACCTCGAGCATCGTCGCGTCGGCGGGTTATGCCGAGCCGTTCCACGCGTTCCGCAACGATGCGCTGATCCACGCATCGCGCGAGCTCAAGGTGAACCGCAAGATCCACGCGCTCACCATGTCGCACGAACTGACCGGCAAGAGCCGTCTGACCGGCTTCTACATCGATCCATCGTTGCGCGATGAAGACAACGCCGCGGCCGCGCATCTGCTGTCGCGGGCGCGCATGATCTATATCGCCGCGAATCCGCGGCGCTTCTCGACTGAAGTGTTCTCGCTGATGCTGGGCGTCACCGACGACGCGGGCGCGTCGCCGTTCTGGGATGCGGTCGGCCGCAAGTTCTTCGGACGCGACTTCGAACAGGTGGAAGCGGATTCGGGCGGACGCAGCCGCACGTTCATCGCCGAGGTGATGCCGAGCTATCCGCTCTATGTGCCGCTGCTGCCCGCGGACGCGCAGCGCGTGCTGGGCGAACCCAACGAACATACGCTGCTCGCCTACGACATCCATCTCGAAGAAGGCTTCGAGCCGGACCGCTACGTCGATATCTTCGACGCGGGCCCGGTGCTGACCATTGCGGTCGACAAGAGCGCGTCGGCGAGTTCCGGCGAACTGCGCGCGGTGCGTGAGCGTGGCCCGGAAGATGGCGCGGGCGCGCCGTATCTCGTCGCGGCGGGCGGCGCGCATGCGTTTCGCTGCGTGATCGCGCGGCTGAGCGGCACGCGCGCCGACGGCGCCGCGCTCACGGCGGCGGCGCGCGCGGCACTCGGCGTCAGCGACGGCGACACGGTGCGCTGCGTGCCCTTGCACCAGGCCTCGGGAGAATTGCCATGATCGTCGTGCGTTGCACGCAGCCGGGCGACGTCGACGCATTGCTCGCGCTCGCCCAGGAAACAGGCCCCGGGCTGACCACCTTCAAGCCGGACCGCGCGGCGCTGGCCGCGCGCGTCGAACGCGCGCGCCGCACGCTGGAAGGCTCGGCCGCGCCCTTCGAAGCGGGCTACTTCTTCGTGATGGAAGACACCGCGACGGGCGACGTAGCGGGCGTATGCGGCATCGAAACGGAAGTCGGGCTGGAGCAGCCGTTCTACAACTATCGCGTATCGACGGTCGTGCATGCCAGCAAGGATATGGGCGTATGGACGCGCATGGCGCTGCTCAACATGTCGCACGACCTGACCGGTTATGCGGAGGTGTGCTCGCTGTTCCTGAGCCCGCGTTATCGGACGGCGGGCGTGGGCGGGCTGCTGTCGCGCTCGCGCTTCATGTTCATCGCGCAGTTCACGGAGCGCTTTCCGCAGCGCCTGTGCGCCGAATTGCGCGGCCATTTCGACGAGAACGGCGAGTCGCCGTTCTGGAACGCGGTGGGTTCGCACTTCTACCAGATCGATTTCAACGAAGCGGATTACCTCAGTTCGCACGGCAAGAAGTCGTTCGTGGCGGAACTGATGCCGCGTTATCCGGTGTATCTCGACCTGCTGCCCGACGCCGCGCAGCGCGCGGTCGGCGTGACGCACAAGGACACCGCGCCCGCGCGCAAGATGCTGGAGGCGGAAGGCCTGCGCTATGAGAATCACGTCGATATCTTCGACGCCGGTCCGGTGCTCGAGTGCCATATCGGCGACTTGCGCACGGTGCGTGAAAGTGTGCTGGCGAGCGTGCATATCGGCACGCGCCCGGACACGGACAACGATGTGAAGAGCCTCGTGTCCAACACGCTGCTGGATGACTTCCGCTGCGGCGCGACCGTCGGCGTGGTGCAGGGCGGCACGTTCCTGCTGACGGCGGACGAAGCAGGAGCCTTGCGCGTGAAGGAAGGCGACGCGGTGCGCGTGCTGAGTTCGGCTTCGCGATCCCGATGACAGAGACACGACATGGAAATTTCGAATCAGTTGTATATCGACGGTGACTGGCAGGAAGGCCGGGGCGCGGCATTCGGCTCGCGCAATCCGGGCACCGATGAAAGCGTCTGGCAGGGCAACAGCGCGTCGGCGGAAGATGTCGAGCGCGCGGTGTCGTCGGCGCGGCGCGCGTTTCCCGCGTGGGCCGCGCGCGCATTCGACGAACGCGTGGCGATCGCGAAGCGCTTCGCCGCGCTGCTCAACGAGAACAAGGACGCACTGGCGCACGCGATCGGCCGCGAAACCGGCAAGCCCTTGTGGGAGGCGCGCACGGAAGTGGCCTCGATGGCAGCCAAGGTCGATATCTCCGTGCAGGCCTATCACGAACGCACCGGTGAAAAGCGCGCGCCGATGGCCGATGGCGTCGCGGTGCTGCGGCATCGGCCGCACGGCGTCGTTGCCGTGTTCGGGCCGTACAACTTTCCGGGGCATTTGCCGAACGGGCATATCGTGCCGGCGCTCATCGCGGGCAATGCGGTGGTATTCAAGCCGTCGGAACTCGCGCCCGGCGTCGCGGCCGCGACCGTCGCGCTGTGGATCCAGGCGGGGTTGCCCGCGGGCGTGCTCAATCTCGTGCAAGGCGAGAAGGACACGGGCGTGGCGCTCGCCAATCACCGGCAGATCGACGGCCTGTTCTTCACTGGCAGCTCCGACACCGGCACGCTGCTGCACAAGCAGTTCGGCGGCCGGCCCGAGATCGTGCTCGCGCTCGAGATGGGCGGCAACAATCCGCTCGTCGTCGCGCCGGTGGAAGACATCGACGCCGCCGTGCATCACACGATTCAATCGGCGTTCCTGTCGGCGGGCCAGCGCTGCACGTGCGCGCGGCGTCTCTTCGTCCCCGACGATGCCTTCGGCGAACGCTTCCTGCACCGCTTCACTGAAGTGAGCGCGAACTTGCGCGTCGGCGCCTATGACGAGGAGCCGCAGCCGTTCATGGGCGCGGTGATTTCGGCGCGCGCGGCGGCGCGGCTCGTCGAGGCTCAGCGGCACCTCGTCGAGGCGGGCGCCGTGCCCGTGCTGTCGATGCAGCAACGCGACGCGCATCTCGGCTTCGTCACGCCGGCGATTCTCGATGTCACGCAGGCGCGCGACGTGCCCGACGAAGAGCACTTCGGCCCGCTGGTTCAAATCACGCGCTACCGCAGCTTCGACGAAGCCATCGAGCGCGCCAACGACACCGCCTACGGTCTCTCCGCCGGCCTGCTCGCCGATGACGAACACGCGTGGACGCACTTCCAGCGCACGATTCGCGCGGGCATCGTCAACTGGAACCGGCCGACCAATGGGGCATCGTCGGCGGCGCCGTTCGGCGGCATCGGGCGGTCGGGCAATCAGCGGCCGAGCGCGTTCTACGCGGCGGACTACTGCTCGTATCCGATGGCATCGGTGGAGAGCGCGCAGCTCCAGATGCCCGCGAGCCTGTCGCCGGGCATGCGGTTTTGAGTTTTGTGTCACGCGCCATGTCGCGCGAAGTTCCGGCACGGCAAGCGGTCATCGCGAAGGATTCATGATGCAGGCATCGAAAGAGGCACCTAAAGAAGCGCCGAAGGCTTACGAGGCGAATTTCGACGGGCTGGTCGGCCCGACGCACAACTACGCCGGACTGTCCTTCGGCAATGTCGCGTCGCGCAGCAACGAGAAGTCGGTGGCCAATCCGAAGGCCGCAGCCAGCCAGGGTCTGCGCAAGATGAAGCGCCTCGCGGACGCGGGCTTCCGGCAAGGCGTGCTGCCGCCGCTCGAACGGCCTTCAGTGCGGCTGTTGCGCGCGCTGGGCTTCTCGGGCGACGACGCCAGCGTGATCGCCCGCGCGGCGCGCGAAGCGCCCGAACTGCTGGCGGCGGCGAGCTCGGCGTCGGCGATGTGGACCGCGAACGCGGCGACCGTGAGTCCGTCCGCCGACACCGCCGATGGCCGCGTGCATTTCACGCCGGCCAATCTGGCGGCGAAACTGCATCGCGCGATCGAGCATGACGAGACGCGCCGTTCGCTCGGCGCGATCTTCGCCGATGACGCGCACTTCCAGATACATCACGCGTTGCCTGGAACGCCCGCGCTCGGCGACGAGGGCGCGGCGAACCATACGCGCTTCGCCAGCGCGTACGGCGCGCCGGGCGTCGAGTTCTTCGTGTATGGCCGCAGCGAGTATGGCGCGGGTCCGCAGCCCCGGCGCTACCCGGCGCGGCAGACGCTGGAGGCGAGCCGCGCGGTGGCGCGCCTGCATGGCCTGGACGCCGACGCGGCCGTGTTCGCGCAACAGTCGCCCGATGTGATCGATGCCGGCGTGTTCCACAACGACGTGATCGCGGTGGGCAATCTCACGACGCTGTTCTGCCATGAGCAGGCCTTCGTCGATCGGCACGCGGTGTATGACGCGCTGCGCACGCGGCTCCAGGCACGCGGCGCCACGTTCACCGCGCTCGAAGTGCCGGCGGACGAAGTGAGCGTCGAGGACGCGGTGACGTCGTACCTGTTCAACAGCCAGTTGCTGTCGGCGGCGGATGGACGGCAAGTGCTGGTGGTGCCGCAGGAATGCCGCGAGAATGCGCGCGTGGCGGCCTATCTGGACGGGCTCGCGGCGCGCTCGACGCCCATTGACGAGGTGCTCGTCTTCGACCTGCGCGAGAGCATGAAGAACGGCGGCGGCCCGGCCTGCCTGCGCTTGCGCGTCGTGCTGAACGAGGCCGAGCGCGCGGCCGTGAACCCGCACGCGTGGATGAACGACGCGCTGTTCGCGCGGCTCGACGCGTGGATCGAGCGGCATTACCGCGATCGCCTCGCGCCGGCCGATCTCGCCGATCCACAGTTGCTCGTCGAGTCGCGTACGGCGCTCGACGAACTGACGACCATCCTCGGACTGGGTGCCCTCTATGATTTCCAGCGCTGATGCTTCGCGCATGCTCGACGATTTTCTCGGCTTCACGCTCGGCAACGGCGTACCCGCGACGCACGCCGGCACGACGGCCTCGGGCGTGCGCTGGACGTGGCTGGGAGACGGCGTGCTGCGCCTCGAACCGGAGCATGCGCCTTCGCATAGCGTGCTTGCCTCGGCGGGCATTCACGGCGACGAAACCGCGCCGATCGAACTGCTGACGCGGCTCGTGGCGGATGTCGCAAGCGGCCGCGCGCCGCTGGCTGCGCGGCTGCTGGTGATTCTGGGCAACATCGGCGCGATGCGCGCGGGCGAGCGTTATGCCGACGACGATCTGAACCGGCTCTTCGGCGGCCGTCACGCGCAGTTCGGCGCCAGCCGTGAAGCGCCGCGCGCGGTGGAACTGGAACAAGCGGCGCTGGCTTTCTTCGCGGACGCCGCGCACGACAAGTGGCACATCGACATGCATACGGCGATCCGCGCCTCGGTGTTCGAGCAGTTCGCGTTGCTGCCGTACACCGGCGCGCCGCCCGCGCGCGCGATGTTCGACTTGCTGCGCGACGCGCGTCTCCAGGCCGTGCTGCTGCATCGGGAGAAGGGTCATACGTTCACGCAGTTCACCGCGCAGCATGCGGGCGCGCTGGCCTGCACGCTGGAACTCGGCAAGGTGCGGCCGTTCGGGCAGAACGACCTGACGCGCTTCACGGCGGCGGATGCCGCGCTGCGCCGCTTGCTGGCGGGCGCGCCGGCAGCCGCTTCAGCGGCAGGGGAGGCGTCGTTGCGCGTATTCAGCGTGGTCGCGCAGATCGACAAGCGCAGCGAGCATTTCGTGCTGAACGTAGCCGGCGATGTGCCGAACTTCACCGCGTTCGCAGCGGGCACGGAACTGGCCCGGGACGGCGATTATCGCTACACGGTTTCACACGACGAAGAGCGCATCGTGTTTCCGAACCCGAAGGTGAAGCCGGGATTGCGCGCGGGCCTGATGGTCGTCGATACGACCGATGCCACGCTCGCGACGCTTGCCTGACACGGGAGCAATGGGCAAGACCGTCGCCGGTCATTGTTCCGGCGGCGCGGGATCGTCCTTGACGAAGAGCATCGAGATATACAGCACGGTCGATACCGCGATGATCCCGACGCCCGTGAACACCTTGGTCCGGTTGAACTCCAGTCCGCCGTTGATCGCCATGCCGATGCCGAAACACGCCGCCAGCGTGCCGGCCGCGGCCAGCGCCACGTGCGCGCGGCTCAGGAACATGCGGCGCCGTCTCCTGCCTGCCTCGCTGAACGGTCCTCGTTTCATCGCATCCTCCGCTTGAGTCTGCCGTGTCCGGGTAGCTCATCACCAATATCACAATCGGCATGGCGGTCAGCGAGGACTGCGCACTGCGCGGCCTTACATGGATGGCGCGATCACCACGGTGGCCGTCGTTCCGGCCGAGAGCAGCACGCCGTCCGGGATGTGATCGATACCCACGCGCACCGGCACGCGCTGTGCGAGCCGCACCCAGTTGAAGGTCGGATTGACGTCGGCGAGCAGTTCGCGGCTCTGCGGATTGTCGCGGTCATAGATGCCGCGCGAGATGCTCTCCACGTGGCCCTGCAGTTCGCCGCCGCTCATCAGGCGGATCGACGCGCGGTCGCCCACGCGCACGTGCGGCAGCTTGGTTTCCTCGAAGTAGCCGTAGACCCAGAACGAGTGACTGTCGACGATCGCGAGCTTCGCCGTGCCCGCCGTCGCATAGTCGCCGCGAAACACGTTCAGGTTCGTCACGTAGCCGTCCACCGGCGACACCACCCGCGTGCGTTCGAGATTGAGCTGCGCGGCATCGAGCGCGGCCTGGGCCTGCTGGAGCTGCGCCGCCGCCGTCGAGGCGGTCTGTTGCGCGTTGTCGCGGGATTCCTTCGAGACGACGAGACTGTCCATGTCGGCGCGGCGCGCGGCGTCCGCGCGGCGCATGCGCAATTCGGCGGCGCGCGCCGCCACGTTCGCCTGCGCCTGCTCGACGGCGATCCGGTAATGCGACGGATCGACCTCCATCAGCAGGTCGCCCTTCTTGACGAACTGGTTGTCGCGCACCGGCAACTGCACGACCGCGCCCGACACGTCCGGCGCAACGTTGACGACATCGGCGCGCACGCGGCCGTCGCGGGTCCACGGCTCATCCATGTAGTGGACCCACAGCACGCGCCCGATGACGAGCGCCACCGCGAACATCGCGAGGGTCAGCACGAGGCCGATGATCTTTCTGAGAACCATGATGCAACTCTCTGGACTGGGTTGAAGGTTTGAACGGCTAGCTCAGCGATACGCCACGAGCCCGAGCGTCCCGCAGATGCAGACCAGCAGGCTCGCGCGGAACAGCGCCGGATGCCAGACCACGCGATACAGCCCGGTCAGCGCCAGCACGCGGTCGATGAACCACGTCAGCACCGCGCCGGCGATGAAGAGCAGCAGGATCGTCGGCACATAGGCTTCGAGGATCGCGACGTTACGCGGGAACATGGGGCGCTCCTTCGGGTGTGGCTGGATCAACCGACGCGTGTCGTGCGAACGGTGCTTCGGGGTCGAGCAGCGCGGTACGGATGAGATGCAGATGACTTGTCACGCGCCGCAGTTGGCGCGGGTTTTCGGACGCCGCCTGCACTTCCTGGATTGCACGCGCGGTGGCGGCGAGCGTGGTGTCGAAGCGTTGCGGACCCGGACGTTCGAACAGCCGCGCGACGGCATCGAGCGTCGCCTCGACCTGGCGTTGCCACTGCATCGGAGCATCGCTTTCGGAAGCCGCGAGTTCGTGCCGCAGGTCGATCACCGCATTGCCGAATTCGAGCACCGCGAAGAGCCATTGCAGCGCGTCGCGCTGCAAGTCGGCACGGCCGGCCGCGATGGCGTTGATCTGCGCGAGCAGGTCGCGCGTGCGGCTCTCGAAGTGCGTCTTGATGCGCGGCAGGCGGCCACGGCGCGCGTGCGCCACTTCACGGCGCAGGTCGGCGAGCAGCAGCTTGCGCAGCCACGGCGCATCGGTCGGCAGCAGCACGGCGAAGGCGATCGCGGCGACGATCATCGACAGCACCAGTGCGAGGGCGTCGTTCATGAAGCCGGTCGGATCGTAGTGGACGAGATTGTCCGGGCCCGCAAGAAAACAGAAGAAGATGCAGTAGCCGATGCCCGCGCCCGCGAACCGGGGCCGCGTGCTCAGATACGCGCCGAACATGAGCGCGGGGGCGAGCGCGGCGCACATCATCGGAAAGCCGTCCACATGCGGGAACACGCCGAAGACCACTACCATGCCGGCCAGCGCGGCGAGCAGCGTGCCGGCCGCCATCTGCGCCGACATCAGCGCGGGCCGCGGCGACGACGACGCCAGCGCGCACACGGCGGCCGCGTTGAGGACCATCGTGCCGCCGCTCGGCCAGGCCGTGCCGATCCAGAACGCCGACAGCGCGAACATGACGACCGCCCCGCGCAGCCCCGACACGGCCGCCGCGAAGAGGTTGGTGCGCGGCACATAGCGGGCGACCCAGCGCTCGCGTTCGTGCGACGGCGCGCTCAGCGACGCATAGGTTTCGGCGTAGGCGAGCATGTCGTCGACGAAGCGATGGAGCAGTTCGGTGGCCGTGTCGAATTCGAGCGGCACGAAGTCCGGATGCGTGTCGACGCCGGCGCGCGCCGCGCGCACGCGTGGCGGCAACGCGGCCCGGTAGGCGCGCAACTGCGTGGCGGCTTGTGCGGCGTCGGCGGCGTTGCGCACCGGCTCGCCCGCGATCGAGAACAGCGGCGGCACTTCGCGAAAGAACGGTTCGAGCGCGGCGATGGTGGTCACCGATGCGTTCTCGCGCAGCCGGTTCATCAACTGATGCAGCGCGTGGAAGCGCGTCGAGGCGTTCATGAATTCGCTGTTCAGCCGCGCGAGCCGGCCGCCGCGCCTGCGCGATTCCGGATTCTCGAACACCGCGACGCTGCGCGCCGCCTCGAAGCCGACGATATCCGCGACGAACGCCAGGTTGGTCCGCTCGATCTGCGCACGCGGCATGGCGCCGGACATCGCGCGGCACACGTAATCGACGAATTGCGTGAAGCGGCGGCGTACGGTGGTGCGGACCTGTTCGCCCGCGTGCTGCGGAAAGATCAGCGCGCTGACCGCGCCCGAGCAGAGGATGCCGAGCGTCACTTCGCCGACCCGCGTCAGCGCCGACAGATACGCGCCGTCCGGATGCTGCGCGGCCGGGATGCCGATCAACGCCGCCGTGTAGCCCGCCAGCACGAAGCCGTACGAGCGGAAGTTGCGGTTGCGGGCCGCGCCCGCCGTGCAGATGCCGACCCACAACGCGGTGGCCGACAGGAACAGCACCGGCTGCTGCGCGAACAGACCGATGAAGACCATCATCACGACGAGGCCGACCATCGTGCCGCAGAAACGGTAGAAGCTTTTCGCGAGCACCATGCCGCTTTGCGGCTGCATCACGACGAACACCGTGGTCATCGCGGTGCGCGGCTGCTGCATGTCGAGGCGCATCGCGAGCCACAACGCGAGCAGCGCCGCGAGCACGGCCTTGAAGATGTAGATCCAGGCGAGCCCGTCGGTGCGCGCCCAGTCGGCGAGCGCCCGCATGAACGTGTGCCGTGCGCCTGCTGGATGAGTGGAGGAGGTCATGGGCGCCGCCTCACTTCGGTCCGTGCGCGCTCAGCTGCCCGAGCGTGCTGATGTGCCGAGACGGCGCGAGCGCGGTCTGCTCCGGCCCGTTCGACGGATCGTCGAGGCCGCCGCCGAGCGCCGACGTAAGCGTTGCATAGGCCGCGAGCCGTGCCGCGCGCACGCGCGCCTGGCCATCCTGCGCCTTGAGCAACTGCGTCTGCGCGACGAGCACGTTCAGGTAATCGGTGAGACCGCGCCGGTAGCCTTCGTTCGCGAGGTCGTAGCTCTTGCGCGCGGCGGCGACCGAGCGGCCCGAGGCGTCGAGCTGGGTATCGAGCGAATGCACGCGCACGACCTGATCCGCGATGTCCTTCAGCGCCGCGACCAGCGTCGCGTTGTAGTGGTCGACGGCTTCGTCGTATTGCGCCGATGCCGCGCCCAGTTGCGCGCGCAGGCGTCCGCCTTCGAAGATCGGCAGCGAGATGGCCGGGCCGAAGCTGTAGCCCGACGCCTTGCTCGTGAGGAAACTCAGCAGCGCGCCGCCCGCGAAGGCCTGGGTGAGCGAAGCGGCCAGGTTGATGTTCGGATAGAAGCCGGCCTTCGCGACGTCGATGCCGCGCGCCTGCGCCGCCACCATCCAGCGGGCCGCGACGATATCGGGCCGGTGGCCGACGAGCTCGGCCGGCAGCGCGGAAGGCAGCGGCAACGGCGTGGCGAGCGACAGGGCGGGGCGCGTCAGCGCCTCTCCGGCGCCTGGCCCTGCGCCCGCGAGCGCGGCCAGCTGATGGCGCGCCAGTGCGATCTCTTCCTGATAGATGTCGACCTGCCGCTCGTACTCGGGCAGCGGCGCTTCGGCCTGGCTGAGTTCGAGCTGCGTGCCGATGCCGCCGTTCAGACGGCGGCGCGCATGGTCGGCGATATGTTGCTGCTGTTCGAGCGTTTGCTGCGCGATGTCCAGCAGCGCGAACGCCTGCGAGAAGCCGATATAGGCGCGCACCACGTTGGTTTCGAGATCGAGCTGCGCGGCGCGGGCGTCGGCGGCGCGGACGTGGGCGACATCGAGCGCGCGTTCGGCATTGTTCTCGTCGCGGCCCCACAGGTCGAGGTTGTAGGACAGCGTCAGTCCGGCCGTGTCGTCCCAGGTGGTCGTGTCCGCGTAAGGGCCGGGGCCATAGAAGTCGTTGTTGGGCCAGTTCTTGCGCGCGACGCTCATGGCGGCATCGACGTGCGGATACAGGTCCGAGCGCGCAATGCCCGCGGCTTCATGCGCCTCGCGCACGCGCGCCGCGGCCATCGCGAGCGTCGGATTGCCGCTCGTCGCGCGTTCGATCCACTGGTCCAGTTGCGGGTCCTGATAGGCGCGCCACCATTGTTCGGCGGGCCATTGGGCATCGGCGTTGGCTTGCCGGATCGCGGTGCCGACGTCGAGCGTCGCGGCGTCGTTCAGCGAATCGTGAGGCGCGATGTTGCCGGTGCTGGCGCACCCGGAGATGATCAGGATAGTTGCAAGAACTGTGGCTGAAGCAGTCTTGCGGATTACTCGCCCTCGCACGATTTACTCCCAAATTTGAATCAATTTCCTGGAAGTAATTATATTTTTGCAGTATTTGTCGAATAACCCGCGAGCACGCAAAGCATTTTTACGTATTGTGTGATAATCCCTCTTGCGAGAAGTGCAACAATTCGTCACGTCACCAGTTTCATTGTCGGAAAAGCGCTATGGACACGCTGCAGAACATGCGCGTATTTGTGCGGGTCGTGGAGGCGGGCAGCTTCACGGCAGCCGCGCAGCATCTCAACACGACGACCGCGTATGCATCGCGGGCCGTTTCGGATCTCGAGGCGCATCTGCGTGCGCGCCTGTTGAATCGCACGACGCGCCGCATCGCGCTTACCGAGGCCGGCGAGCGCTATCTGCAACGTTGCGAGCAGATTCTGGCGTACGTGGACCAGGCGGAAGCCGAGGCGGGCGACGCCCATGCGCGGCCCTCCGGCAAACTGAAAGTGCATTCGATGACGAGCTTCGGCCAGCATTACATCGTGCCGATGATCTCGCGCTACCAGGAGCGGCATCCCTCGGTTCAGGTCGATCTGACGCTGGCGCAGCGCGTGCCCGATCTGCTCGACGAAGGTTACGACGTGTCCGTCGTGCTCGCCTCCGAATTGCCCGACTCGGCGCTGGTGTCGGCGCGGCTGGGTTCGGTGTTCAGCATCGCGTGCGCGTCGCCGGCCTATGTGGAGAAGCATGGCGCGCCGCATGTGCTGTCGGATCTCGTGCGCCATACCTGCCTGCATCTGATGACGCCGGTCTTTCCGCCGGACCGCTGGGTGTTCGACGGTCCGAACGGGCAGGAAACCGTAAGTCTGGGACCGTCGGTGTTCACGGTGAACGTCGCCGACGCGATGGTCGTGGCGCTGCGCGAGGGCATGGGTGTCGGCGTGCTGCCGACGTCATCCGCGCTGCCGGCCTTGCGCGCGGGCACCCTGGTGCGGGTGCTGCCGCAGTACACGATGCAGGAGTTGAACGTGTACGCGCTGTATCCGTCGCGCCAGTATCTCGACGCGAAGATCCGCACCTGGGTGGAATTCCTGCGCGAGGTCATGCCGGACACGCTCGCGGCCGATACCGATTCCCTGAAGGAGTTCGTGGTCAGCTGAGCGCAGGCGCGGCTGTTACGAAATTAGGTGCGGCGCAACACTTGCTTACTCACGAAGCGTCCGCAGCTTGGTAATGTCAGCCTTCGACCACTCGCACCTTTTACGGGGACCTTACATGAGTACGCCACTTCTGCTCGCCCTCGCGGCTTTGTTGCTGCTGATCGCGATTCCGGCTTCGCGCGATCTGTTCAATGCGATGCGTGCTCAGTCTGAACGCAATGCACGGCGCCGCCTCGTGCCGATCCGCATCGACGACGACCGCGAGACGCGCAGGCGTTAAAAGGCGCTGCCTGCTCAGAGCAGCGTTTCCAGCGGCTCGATCAGGCGTGGTTCGTCGTTCGTGGCGCGGTTGACGTCGGTGGACACGCGGTGCCATACGAAATGCGACGCCGGTACGCCATCCGTCCTGACCAAGGCCGCAAGATCATCGGGCGTGGCGTCCGGATCCAGCCAGCGTCGCGCGGCGGCGGGCGCAAAGACAAGTGGCCGGCGGTCATGGACGTCGACGAGACCTTCGTCGGCGGCCGCCGTCACGATCACGAAGCCCGCGCCCGGCGCGGCGGCATCTTCATCGCGCATGATGCTCGTGAGCGCGGCAAGGTACATGGGCTCGCCGTCGGCGCGCTGGATGTAGTACGGCTGCTTGGCGGGCTTCGCGGCCGGGTTGTCCGCACGCGGCTCGATGCGCCATTCGAACCAGCCATCGGCCGGGATCAGGATGCGCGCTTTCTTCCACAGATGCTTGAAATAAGCGCTCGTCGCCGCAGTTTCGACGCGCGCGTTGATGGTCTGCGGCAGTTTCTTCTGCAGCGCCCACGGCGGGCAGTATCCCCAGTGAACGGCACGGATGGATTCGTCCGGATACACGCCCAGCGGATGCGTGCCCGGCGAGAGGTTATAGCCCGGACGCCGGTCGGCGGCATCCACGAGCACGAACGGATTTTTCAGATGCAGGCGTTGCGCGTAATGCATCGGCAGTCGGTACTGGCTGATTCGGCCGCACATGGCGTTCCTCCGCAGGGTCCAACAGGGTTCCGTGCTGCTTGTCGGGTTACCTTCCTTCAGTTCGTCTCGCTGTCGCTCACGCTCAGATCTCGACCACCTTGTCCCACGCAAACTGCTCGTTCTCCCAGCGGCCGCTGCGCCTGCTGAAGTAGCCGCGCGGATTGCATACCACACGCGTGCCGTCTGCTTCGTAATCGAACGAAGTATGTGTATGGCCGTGAATCCACAGCGCGACCGGCGCGCGCGCGAGCGTGGGCAAGTGGTTGACGAACCCCGCCGAAACGATGTCTTCCGCATACTGCGGCGCAAGGCTCTCGCGCCGGGGCGCATGATGCGTGACGACGATCGTCTGGCCCGCGAAGGGCTTCGCGAGTTCGGCTTCGAGCCAGCCGCGTGCCTGCTCGTGCAGCGCCAGCGAGTCGTCGGGTGCGAACGCGCGCGGCTCGCCGTCCGGCTCGGGCCACGCGAGCTGGATCGCCCCCTTGTAGTCGAGCATGACTTTCGTACACGCCTCGCAGGCGCGGCCGATGTCGCTCTCGCCCGATCCGAACAGCTCGAAGTCCGTCCACAAGGTCGTGCCGAGCACGCGCCACGCGCCCCGGCGATCCACCAGCGACGCGTTGTTCAGGTAATGCACGTTGTCGACGCTGCGGGCGGCGTCCTGCATGGCCGCTTCCATCGCGCCGAATTCGGCGTCGTAGTACTCGTGATTGCCGGGCACGTAGATGACCGGGACATCGGAATCGAAATTCTCGGCGGCCCAGCGCAGACCTTCGGCGTGGTTGTGGATGTCGCCGGCGAGCACGACGAGATCCGCCTGCGCGTAGGGAATGGCCAGGGGCTCGTCGCACTCCAGATGCAGGTCCGACAGCACGCGAATCTTCATGCGCCGTTCTCCTTGGCAGGCGCCGCGCCGGAGTGCACGACCTTGCCGGGGTTCATCAGGTTGTCGGGATCGAGCGCGGCCTTGACCGCCTGCATGAGGCGCACCTCGACCGGCGACTTGTAGTGCATGGCTTCCTCTGCTTTCAGTTGGCCAAGGCCATGCTCGGCGCTGATGCTGCCGCGATGCGCATGCACCTGATCGTAGACGAGCGCGTTGATCTGCGTTTCGCATTCCGCCAGGAAGGCCTTTTCGTCGACGCCTTCGGGCGCCTGCACGTTGTAGTGCAGATTGCCGTCGCCGAGGTGCCCGAAGGTCACCATGCGCGCGCCGGGTACGGCTTTCGCGATGATCGCGTCGGTTTCCTCGATGAAGCGGCCGATGCCCGAGATGGGCACGGCGATGTCATGCTTGATGTTCAGCCCTTCCTCTGCCTGTGCAAGCGGAATGTGTTCACGCAGCGACCAGAACGCCTGCGACTGCGCGAGATTCTCGGCCACCACCGCATCTTCCACGATGCCTTGCTCCAGCGCTTCTTCCATCAGCCGCTCGAAGAGGGCGCGGGCGTGCGCTTCGCTTTCGCTGTCCGAGAATTCGAGCAGCACCGTCTGCGCATGCGTGGCCTCGAACGGATAGCGCAACTGCGGGAAATGCCGGCCGACCAGGCGCATGCAGAAGTCCGACATGAGTTCGAAGCCGGTCAGCAGCGCGCCCGCGTGATGCTGCGCCAGCGAGAGGAAGTCGAGCGCGGCCTGCGCGGACGCCAGACCGGCAAGAGCCGTGACCTTCGCGACCGGCGCGGGGTGCAGCTTCATGACGGCGGCCGTGATGATGCCGAGCGTGCCTTCCGCACCGATGTAGAGATCGCGCAGATCGTAGCCCGTGTTGTCCTTGCGCAGCCCGCGCAGGCCGTCCCAGATCTCGCCCTGCGGCGTGACCACTTCGAGCCCGAGGCACAGCTCGCGCGTGTTGCCGTAGCGCAGAACGCCGGTGCCGCCGGCATTGGTCGCAAGATTGCCGCCGATCGTGCAGCTGCCTTCGGCGGCCAGACTCAACGGGAACAGACGCTGTGCCGCCTGCGCGCGCGCCTGGATCTCGGCCAGCACGACGCCCGCTTCGACGGTGATCGTGTTGTTGTGCGGGTCGATGCCGCGCACGCGGTTCAGCCGCTTCAGGCTCAGCACGGCCTGTGCGCCGGTGTTGTCCGGCGTGGCGCCGCCGGCCAGGCCGGTGTTGCCGCCTTGCGGGACGATGGCGATGCGGTATTCACGCGCCAGCCGCACGACGCCGGCCACCTGTTCGGTGTTCCCGGGCAGCAGCACGGCGCACGCATTGCCGCGATAGCGCTTGCGCCAGTCGACGAGAAACGGCTCGGTGTCGTGGGTCTCGGTCAGGACGTGCGAGGTGCCGAGCAGTTCGGCGCAGGCGGAAACGAAAGCTTGGGTGGCGGTCATGAACGGTTGGGCAGGAAAGGGGTTCAGGCGTAGTGCAGAGTATCGCGCAGGGCGGCGCGAAGCGAACCTCGGCCGAATGGCATAGGCACGCACGGTGCGCCGGGAATCGTGCTACAAAGCATCACGTCGAAGCGATGCAGGCGTGGGAAAAGCGCACGGCTCAGCGTTCCTTCGCACGCGCATCCAGCTTCGCCGCACGCTTGAATGGCGCGACATACGCCAGCGCGAAGCCGAAAAAGGCTGCCGCAAGCAGCACTTCGAGCCAGCCCAGCGACGCGGACAGGCCCGCATCCGTCATCCCGCGCACCACGCCCTCGGCGATATAGAGCAGGACGAGCATCGCGGCCCATTGCATTGTGTAGAGGCTCTTGCGCGCCACGCCCGGCAGCGCGCACGCCAGCGGCACGGCTTTCAGCGCGAGCGCCCAGGCGCCTGGCCGCACCGGTGCAAGCCAGAGTTCCCAGAGCAGCGCCAGCACGATCAGCGCAATCAGGCTCGCGAGTGCGCCACGGGCATAGGCAGGGTGGCGGCGGGAAATGGCGGCGGGTGCGTTCATCGTCCGCGTCAGGCTGCTTGCGCGCCGCGTTGGACATTGAGCGCCGTGCGCGCGAGCCGCGCGCCGAGCGCAATGGCGAGCGCCTTTTCGTCGGCGGTGATGCCGTGGCTGGCGGAGTCGCTGCCGAGGCGCGCGTGATGCGACGCGCCATAAGGCGTGCCGCCGCTCTGGGTCGTGGAGAGACGCGACTCCGTGTACGGAATGCCCAGGATCAGCATGCCGTGATGCAGCAGCGGCAGCATCATCGAAAGCAGGGTGCTTTCCTGGCCGCCGTGCAGGCTGCCGGTCGAGGTGAACACGCAGGCGGGCTTGTCCGCGAGCGCGCCCGAGAGCCATTGCGGCGTGGTGCCGTCGAGAAAATACTTGAGCGGCGCGGCCATGTTGCCGAAGCGCGTCGGCGAACCCAGCGCCAGGCCCGCGCATTCTTCGAGATCGCGTAGCTCGGCGTAGGGCGGACCGTCGGCGGGAATGTCGGGCTGGGTTGCTTCGCAAACCGCGGATACCGGCGGCACCGTGCGCACGCGCGCCTGCATGCCGGGAACGCTGTCGACGCCCTGGGCGATGGCGAGCGCAAGCTCGCGGGTCGCGCCATGGCGGCTGTAATAAAGCACGAGGATGTCGTTCATAAGGCTTTTTCAGTGAACGGCTATTATAGGTTTTGAGCTGGTTTCCGGGGCGTGCGCCCTCCCGGTAATGCGGGCATGGGGCAAGGCGGGCATGGCCCGCCGCCGTGGCGTACGCCGGAAATCACGACGAGGAGAATGCCTTTGCAGTCACTTTCCATCGATCTCGCCGCGGTCAGGCGTCTCGCCAGCTTCGTGGCGCGCCGCATCGGTGAAGACCGCGTCGCGCAGGTGGCCGGCAGCCTGACGTTTACGAGCGTGCTGTCGCTGGTGCCGCTCGCCACGGTCGCGTTCGCGCTGTTCACCGCGTTTCCGATCTTCGGCTCGTTCCAGGCTTCGTTGCAGGATTTCCTGGCGGTCCACCTGATGCCGCCGCAGATCAACGACCAGATCTTCAAATACCTGAACCAGTTCGCGGCCAAGGCGAAGGGACTCACGACAGTCGGCATGATCATCCTGTTCGTGACCGCCGTGATGACGATGATGACCGTCGAATCCGCGTTCAACGTCATCTGGCGCGTGCGCAAGGCGCGTCCGTTCGCGCAGCGCGTGCTGGTCTACTGGTCGATCATCACGCTCGGCCCCATCCTGTTCGGCTGCAGCCTGTCCATCTCGTCCTATGTGTTCGCGCATTCGGTCGCCTTCGCGGGCTCGCACAACCTGATGCCGCCGGTCATCGAATGGGCGCTGACCGGGGTCTCGCTGCCGCTGACGGCGGTCGCGTTCACGCTCATCTACGTGTTCATGCCGAACTGCAAGGTGGAGTGGCGCGATGCGCTGGTGGGCGGGCTGATTGCAGCAGTTGCGTTCGAACTCGGCAAGCGTGGTTTCGGCTCCTACGTGCGGCGCATTCCCACCTACACGGCGGTGTACGGGGCCTTCGCCGCGTTGCCGGTGTTCCTGCTGTGGGTCTATCTGTGCTGGATGATCGCGCTGGTCGGCGCCATGGTGACGTCCGCGCTGCCCGCCATTCGCACCGGGCAATATCACCGGCGCGATTTCCCCGGCAGCGACCTGCTGGACGCGCTCGAGATCCTGGCGCGGCTGGTGGAGGCGCGCGTCGAAGGCAAGCCCGGCTACACCGCGCTGCAACTCTCGACAATGGCGCGCTGCGACCTCGATACCTCAAACCGGCTCATCGCCCGGCTCGACGCGCTCGGCTGGATCGGCCGGCTGGAGGACGCGCGCCAGCCGCGTTACGTGCTTATCGCGAATCCGAACCAGATGACGGTGACGATGCTGTTCGACCAGTTCGTGATCGATCGCGCGGAACTCGAATATCAGCTGAAGCTCGATGCCGCGCAGGTGGATTGCGCCGCGCTCATGAACGCGCTCGAAAACGACGCGCTGGACATCACGGTGGGCTCGCTGATCGCCGCGCGCGCCTCGGCGCTGACTGACGCGCGCCTGCGCGAGCCGCCGCCTTCCGCGCTGCCCCGGCAGACGGCATGAATTGCATGAGCCGTCAGAGCGAAATCCTGCCGATGCAGATGTCCTTGAACATCACCCAGTCGCCCATCAGGCTGTAGATCGGGTGGCGAAACGTGGCCGGCCGGTTTTTCTCGAAGAAGAAGTGGCCGACCCACGCGAAGCCATAGCCGCAGATCACGGCCGCCGGCAACCAGAGCCAGTCGCCGGTGGCGATCGCCATGGCGAGACAGCCGATCACGCCGAGCGAACCGATGAAATGCAGCCGGCGCGAAATGAGATTGCGATGCTCCTCGAGATAGAACGGATAGAACTGGGCGAAGTTCGCGAAATGCTCCCCGTGTGCGGCGTGCGCCATGACGGCCTCCCTGTCATGCTTGGCTGATGTGCTGCGGCGCGTGGCGCGCCGGCTCTCCGACACCAGCAAGATTCATTCTGCGGCGGCGGCAGGCGCGGCGCAAGCGGGGGTTCCGGGGGGCGTTTCAAGCGGGCGGGCGAGTGCCGCGTGCGCAATCGAGCGCGAATGCAAACAGGGTATCGAGCGTCGCGTCCGGCTGTTCGGTCATCATGGCGTGACCCGCGTCCAGTTCCACTGTCTGCACCGTCGCGCCGGCCTTTCTCAAGGCCTCGACGACCGGACGCGACGCACGCGGCGGCGTCATGATGTCGCGGCGGCCGCTCAGCACGCACACCGGACAGCGCACCGCGCCGGCGCGTTCGAGCGCCTCCGCGTAGGCATTGCAGGCGCTGAAGTCGGTATGGAAGAGCAGGGCCTCGCCCAGCAGGCTCACGCGCTCCATCAGCCGCCGGTTCGCGCCTTGCAGCCAGAAGCCGGGCGCGGGGCTAGAAGGTTTTGCGGCGAGCGTCGAATGCGACCACTGATTGACCATTTCGATGGCCTCCGGCTCGTGCTCGCGGGCCGCGTCGAGCAGGGTCGCGGAGACGGTCATCGGCGCGGCGGTCGCGAGCAGCGCGAGACCCAGCGCACGCTCCGGATGGCGCGCGGCGGCGTCGAGCGCGATCAGCGAGCCCATGCTGTGGCCGACGAAGATCGCCTGCCGCACGCCGGCCGCGTCGAGCACGCCGATCACCCAGTCGGCCAGCGCGCCGATGGTCGACAACGGCGCGCCGGCGCTGCGTCCATGTCCCGGAAGATCGAGCGCGAGCACCCCGAAGCCGTGATGCGCGAAATAGCGCGTCTGCAACGCCCACACGCTGTGATCGTGCTCCGCGCCGTGAATGAACACGACGGCAGGCCGCGCGGCGTCGAACGATTTGCTGCCGGTATAGGCGTAGGCAGCGCGGCCGTGATGATCGAATTTCATGCGCGGCTCCCGAGCGTTGCGGCGGCGCCTGCGCCTGCGTTCTCGGCGGCCTTTTGCGCCGCCTTGAGCCCGCGCTTCAGGTCGTCGATCAGGTCGTCCGGATCCTCCAGACCGATCGACAGACGGATGCGCCCCGGCCCGATGCCCGCCGCGGCGAGCGCGGCGGCGTCCATGCGGAAATGGGTCGTGGAAGCCGGATGGATGACGAGCGAGCGTGCATCGCCGACATTCGCGAGATGCGAGAACAGTGTGAGCGTCTCGATGAAGCTGCGCGCCGCCGTCAAGCCGCCCTTGATGTCGAAGCTGAACACCGCGCCCGCGCCGCGCGGCAGCAGGCGCTGGGCGAGCGCGTGGTCGCGGTGGGTCGGCAGTTCGGGATAGGCCACGCCCTCGACCGCCGCGGAACCGAGCAGAAATTCGATCACCTTGCGCGTGTTCGCGACATGCCGGTCCATGCGCAACGGCAAGGTTTCGATGCCTTGCAGCAGTTGCCACGCGGCTTGCGGATGCAGACAGGCGCCAAAGTCGCGCAGGCCTTCGCGGCGGGCGCGCAGCAGGAAGGGCGCGACGGTGCTTTCCTCGGCGAACACCATGCCGTGAAAGCCGTCGTAAGGCTCGGTGAATTCGGGGAAGCGGCCGTTGGCGAAGTCGAAGGTGCCCCCGTCGACGAGCACGCCGCCGACGGTCGTCCCGTGGCCGCCGAGGAACTTGGTCGCCGAGTGGTAGACGAGGTCCGCGCCGTGTTCGAAAGGGCGCAGCAGATACGGCGTCGTGAAGGTGGAATCGACCAGCAGCGGCGCGCCGTGCGCATGCGCGATTTCCGCGACGCCCGCGATATCGAGCACGTCGAGGCCCGGATTGCCGAGCGTCTCGCCGAAGAACAGGCGTGTTTCGGGCCGCGCGGCCGCGCGCCAGGCGTCGAGATCGTGCGGCGCGACGAAGGTGGTGTCGATGCCGAAGCGCCGCAAGGTGTAATGCAGCAGATTGTGCGAGCCGCCGTAGAGCGCACTGGACGCGACCACATGCGAGCCCGCGCCCATCAGCGTGGCGATCGCGAGATGCAGCGCGGCCTGGCCGCTCGCGGTGCCGATCGCGCCGACGCCGCCTTCGAGCGCCGCGACCCGTTCCTCGAACACCGCGACGGTCGGGTTCGAGATGCGCGAATAGACGTGCCCGGAGCGCTCCATGTTGAAGAGCGCGGCGGCGTGATCGGTGTCGCGGAAGGTGAAGGAGGTGGTCTGATAAATGGGCGTCGCGCGGGCGCCGGTGGCGGGGTCGGGCGCGGCGCCCGCGTGCAGCGCGAGCGTGTCGAAGCGGTTGGCTGGCATCGTGGACGGCCGGCGCGCAGGGTGCCGGCGGGCGGCGAACAAGGGCCGATCATCGTAACATCGGGGATTCGGCGTTCAAACTTAGGGCGAACATCAGGGCTGCGTCAGGGCTGCGTCAGGGCTGCGTCAGGAACAAGCCACGCCGGATGCATGCTCCAAAGCAGGCACTCGAAACCGCGCAAAGCCTTGTCCATCCGGCCAGTGCGGGCGTTTCCCGGGCCGTTCGCCTTTTCTTTTGCGAGTCTTTCCGATAGCATCGATCCATCTTTCCACCCCGTTCGCACCGCGGCTGCACGCCGTGCGCAACGCCGGCGGCGTCAACGTTTCAGGCTGCAACAGGCATCGTGCGGCCATTCGCGAGGAGACAACCATGCGAGTCAGCGACATTCTCAAGGTGAAGGGCAACACCCTTTTCACCGTCACACCGGACACCCCGCTCGGCGAGGCCGTCGACACCATGGCGGCGCACGACATCGGCTCGCTGGTCGTCATGGAGTACGGCGACCTGGTCGGCATGCTGACCTTCCGCGAAATCATCGTGACCTTGCGCGACAACGGCGGTTCGGTGGGCACGTCCACCATCCGCAAGATCATGGACGACCATCCGCTCACCTGCACGCCGGAAACCGACGCGAAGGAAGTCCGCCGCATGATGCTCGAGCATCATGTGCGCTATCTGCCGGTCATGGAGAAGCGTCAGCTGATGGGCGTGATCTCGTTCTATGACGTTGCAAAGGCGGTGGTGGAGGAGCAGGGTTTCGAGAACCGCATGCTGAAGGCCTATATCCGCGACTGGCCCGAGCAGCAGGAAGAAGCGCGCTGAGCGCGTCATTTTTTGCGGCGGAACTTCGCAATCAGACATGATCTGGCTCGGGCGGTTTGAGCAGCTTGCTTGAACCCCGCGCCCCGCAAAGCGCGCCCGACCGGCGCGCTTTTTTTCGCCCCGCCCGGCAACCCGTCTCGCTCCAACGACTTCCATTCGGGCGCGCCCGACACCCAATCTCACCCTCCCGCAACACATGAGCGACCATCCGCCGCGCGCCCGAGAGCGCGACTCCCGACGTGCGCATGCAGCCGGCGAAAGCCAGTTCCGCCTGGTGCGCGAGCGCCGTTTCGCACCGTTTTTCTGGACGCAGTTCCTGGGTGCGATGAACGACAACGTCTTCAAGGTCGGCTTCACGTCGCTCGTGACGTTCCAGGCGGCGCGCTTTTCCGGCGTCGATCCGAAGACGGCCGCGTTCCTGATTTCCGCCATCTTCATCGTGCCGTTCGTGCTGTTCTCGGCGACCTCCGGCCAGATTGCCGACAAATACGACAAGGCCGTCCTCGCGCGCCTCGTGAAGAGCTTCGAGATCGTCGTGATGCTGATCGGCGGCGCGGGCTTCCTGTGGCACAGCGCGCCGCTGCTGTACGCCTGCACTTTCCTGATGGGCGTGCATTCCACCGTGTTCGGCCCGGTGAAATATGCCTATCTGCCGCAGCATCTCGACGCGCATGAACTGGTCGGCGGCAACGGGCTGGTCGAGATGGGCACCTTCGTCGCCATCCTGTTCGGCACGATCATCGGCGGCGCGGCAGCGGGCGCGTCCGAACACGGCGCGCTGCTGCTCGCCTGCGCCTGCTTTGCGTTCGCGCTGATCGGAAGGGTGGCGGCCGCGTTCGTGCCGGCGTCGGCGCCGTCGCAATCCGGGCTGCGCATCAACTGGAATCCGTTCTCGGAAACCTGGCGCAACCTGCGGCTCGCGAAATCCGACCGCACCGTGTTCCTGAGCCTGCTCGGCATCTCCTGGCTATGGTTCGTCGGCGCGACCTTCCTGACCTCGTTCTTCAACTTCGCCAAGGACGTGCTGTCCGCCGATCCTGACGTCGTGACCGTCCTGCTCGCGACGTTTTCCCTGGGCATCGGCACGGGTTCGCTGCTGTGCGAGCGCCTGTCGAAGCGGCGCGTGGAGATCGGGCTCGTGCCGCTCGGGTCCATCGGCATCAGCGTGTTCGCGGTCGACCTGTTCTTCGCCAGCCACCGGATGATGCCGGCGGAACATCTGCTGGGCGTCGGCGAGTTTCTGCTTGCGCTGCCGCACTGGCGCATTCTCGCGGACCTGTTTCTGCTGGCGATGTTCGGCGGCTTCTACAGCGTGCCGCTCTACGCGCTGATCCAGGCGCGCAGCCAGCCCACGCATCGTGCGCGCATCATCGCGGCCAATAACATCCTCAATTCGTTCTTCATGATCGTGTCGGCGCTGATGGCGCTTGCGCTCACGTCCTTCGGCGTCGGCATTCCGGGACTCTTCCTCACTACCGCGCTGCTGAATGTGGTGGTCGCCTTGTACATCTATTCGCTCGTGCCGGAGTTCCTGCTGCGCTTCATCGCGTGGCTGCTGGTGCATACGTTCTATCGCATCCGGCTGGTCGATGCAGCGCGCATTCCCGCGCATGGCGCGGCCGTGCTGGTGTGCAACCACGTAAGTTTCGTGGACGCCGTGGTGATCATGGCCGAAAGTCCGCGGCCGATCCGCTTTGTGATGGACCACCGCATCTTCCGCACGCCGCTGTTCGGCTGGATGTTCCGCCACGTGAAGGCCATTCCGATCGCGCCCGCGCACGAGGACGCCGCCATGCTCGCACGCGCCTACGACGCGTGCGCCCAGGCGCTGGAAGAGGGCGATCTGGTCTGCATCTTCCCGGAAGGCAGGCTCACGCGCACCGGCGAGCTGAATCCGTTCCGGCATGGCATCGCCGAGATTCTGCGGCGCCATCCGGCGCCCGTCGTGCCGATGGCGCTGCGCGGCCTGTGGGGCAGCGTGTTCTCGCGTCACGAAGACGCGCAATGGCCGCGGCCGATCCGGCGCGGCGCGATGACGCGGCTGACGCTCGCGGTGGGCGAGCCGATCGCGCCGGAGGATGCGACTCCGCAGCATCTGCAGGAGGTGGTGTCGGCCTTGCGCGGGGCGCGCCGCTAGGGCGCGTCGGCGGGCGGCGCTGGCATAATGGCGGTTTCCCCCGACACTTTTTATCAGGTCGACGCTCATGTCCGGCAATACCCTTGGCACGCTCTTTACCGTCACGAACTTCGGCGAATCGCACGGTCCGGCGATCGGCTGCGTGATCGACGGCTGCCCGCCCGGCATGGCGCTCACCGAAGCCGACATCCAGATCGAGCTGGATCGCCGCCGCCCCGGCACGTCGCGGCACGTGACGCAGCGTCAGGAACCCGACCAGGTCGAGATTCTTTCCGGCGTGTTCGAAGGCGTGACCACGGGCACGCCCATCGCGCTCCTGATCCGCAATACCGACCAGCGCAGCAAGGACTACGGCAACATCGCGCAGAGCTTCCGTCCCGGTCATGCGGACTACACGTACCTGCAGAAATACGGCGTGCGCGACTATCGGGGCGGCGGCCGTTCGTCGGCGCGTCTCACTGCGCCGACCGTGGCCGCGGGCGCCGTCGCGAAGAAATGGTTGCGCGAGAAGTTCGGCCTCGAGACGCGCGGCTGCATGAGCGCGCTGGGCGAAGTGGCGATTCCGTTCGAAAGCTGGGAGCACGTGCGGGAGAACCCGTTCTTCTCGCCGAACGCGCAGATCGTGCCGCAGCTCGAGGAATACATGGACAACCTGCGCCGCGACGGCGATTCGGTTGGCGCGCGCATCGAGGTGGTGGCGAGCGGCGTGCCGGTGGGTCTCGGCGAGCCGCTGTACGACCGGCTCGACGCGGACATCGCCCACGCGATGATGGGCCTCAATGCCGTAAAGGCCGTGGAGATCGGCGCGGGCTTCGCGAGCGTCGCGCAACGCGGTTCGCAGCACGGCGACGAGATGTCGCCCGAAGGCTTCGCCACCAACAACGCCGGCGGCATTCTCGGCGGCATTTCAAGTGGGCAGGACATCACGGTGTCCATCGCGATCAAGCCGACGTCGAGCATCCGTACGCCGCGCCAGTCCATCGACAAGGACGGCGCGCCCGCCACCGTCGAAACCTTTGGCCGTCACGATCCGTGCGTCGGCATCCGCGCCACGCCGATTGCCGAAGCGCTGCTCGCGCTGGTGCTGATGGACCACGCGCTGCGGCATCGCGCGCAATGCGGCGACGTCGTCGTGGGCACGCCGAAGATCGCGGCTCAGGCGCCGTCGAAGTAGGCGGCAGGAGCGAACCTGAAATGAGAAACGGGCGCCATGGCGCCCGTTTTCTTTCGCTCGAACGATGCAGCCGGAACCCGGCCGCACGCCATCACATGTTCGGATAGTTCGGGCCGCCGCCGCCTTCCGGCGTGACCCACACGATGTTCTGCGTCGGATCCTTGATGTCGCACGTCTTGCAGTGCACGCAGTTCTGCGCGTTGATCTGCAGGCGCTCGTTGCCGTCGTCGCCCTTCACGAATTCATACACGGCCGCCGGACAGTAGCGGCTTTCCGGGCCCGCATAGGTGCGCAGGTTGACATCGACCGGCGCCTTCGGGTCCTTGAGCGTCAGGTGCGCCGGCTGATTCTCCTCGTGGTTCGTGTTCGAGATGAACACGGACGAGAGCCGGTCGAAGGTGAGCTTGCCGTCGGGCTTCGGATAGACGATTGGCTTGCACTGCGAAGCCGGCTTCAGCATCTCGTGATCCCAGTGCTGATGGTGCAGCGTCCAGGGCACGTTGCCGCCCATCACCTTCTGCTCCAGGCCCACCATGAAGGTGCCGAGGTACAGGCCCTTGCTCATCCACTGCTTGAAATTGCGCGCCCGATACAGCTCCGTCTTGAGCCACGAGCTCTCGAACGCTTCCGGATAGGCCGTGAGTTCGTCGTTCTGGCGGCCGGCCTGCACAGCGTCGAACGCGGCTTCGGCGGCCATCTTGCCGGACTTGATCGCCGCGTGGCTGCCCTTGATGCGCGAGGCGTTCAGGAAGCCGGCGTCATCGCCCGCCAGCGCGCCGCCCGGGAAGCTCAGCTTCGGCAGCGACATCAGCCCGCCCGCGGTGATCGCGCGCGCGCCGTAGGAAATGCGCTTGCCGCCTTCGAGGAACGCGCGGATCGACGGATGGGTCTTGTAGCGCTGGAATTCCTCGAACGGCGACAGATACGGATTCGAATACCCCAGCCCGACGACGAAGCCCACCACCACCTGGTTGTTGTCCATGTGATAGAGGAACGAGCCGCCGTAGGTGTCCGGTTCGAGCGGCCAGCCGGCCGTGTGGATCACGAGGCCGGGCTTGTGCTTGACCGGATCGATTTCCCACAACTCCTTGATGCCGATGCCGTACACCTGCGGATCGGCATTGCGGTTCAGCTTGTACTTGTCGATCAGCTGGCGGCCGAGATGCCCGCGCGCGCCTTCGCAGAACAGCGTGTACTTCGCGTGCAGTTCCATGCCGAGCTGGAAGTTCTCGGTCGGCTGGCCGTCCTTGCCGACGCCCATGTTGCCCGTGACCACGCCGCGCACCGAACCGTCGTCCGCATACAGCACTTCGGCTGCCGGAAAGCCCGGAAAGATCTCGACGCCCAGCGCCTCGGCCTGCTGGCCCAGCCAGCGCGTGACGTTGGCGAGCGAAATCACGTAGTTGCCGTGATTCTTGAAGTTGTCGGGAAGCAGCCAGTTCGGCACCTGCTTCGCGTCGTTCTGAGACAGGAACAGGAAGCGGTCCTCGGTCACCTCGACGTCGAGCGGCGCGCCTTTTTCCTTCCAGTCGGGAATCAGTTCTGCAAGCCCGCGCGGGTCCATCACCGCCCCGGACAGGATGTGCGCACCGACCTCCGAGCCTTTCTCCAGCACGCACACGCCGATCTCGACGCCTTTTTCTTCCGCCAGTTGCTTTAACCGGATGGCCGCCGACAAACCGGCTGGCCCACCGCCGACGATCACGACGTCGTATTCCATCGATTCGCGGGGACCGTACTGCTCGATGAGGCTCGCCGGGGTCATCAATGCTCCTCTGTACTTTAGAATGCCCTTTCGGGTTCGGGGATCGCGTATTGTCGGGGAAGCTCAGGCAGCCCGCAACCGATGCTCGTTATATTCGCACGAACGTACTATTATGGCGGCGCCTGTGCCATCGGTGCCGACGCTGATGGCTTGCGGCGCGCGCCCGGTGCGCCGTCGAGGCTGAATCCACCCTGGAAAAGGAAGCACAATGGGCCGTTCGATCAACCTGGAAGGCAAGGTCGCGCTGATTACCGGCGCGTCCAGTGGTTTGGGCAAACGTTTCGCGCAGGTGCTGTCGCAGGCGGGGGCCAAGGTGGTGCTCGCGAGCCGCCGCACGGAGCGGCTGAAGGAATTGCGCGCGGAGATCGAGGCGTCGGGCGGCGCGGCGCACGTGGTCTCGCTCGACGTGACGGATTACCAGAGCGTCAAGTCCGCCGTGGCGCATGCCGAGACGGAAGCCGGGACCATCGACATCCTGGTGAACAACTCGGGCGTCTCCACCACGCAGAAACTCACCGACGTCACGCCCGCCGACTTCGAATTCGTTTTCGGCACGAATGTGCGCGGAGCGTTCTTCGTCGCGCAGGAAGTGGCCAAGCGCATGATCATGCGCGGCAACGGCGCCGCGAAACCGGCGTACCGGATCATCAACATCGCCTCGGTGGCGGGGCTGCGGGTGTTTCCGCAGATCGGCGTCTATTCGATGAGCAAGGCCGCCGTCGTGCAGATGACGAAGTCCATGGCGCTCGAATGGGGCCGCCACGGCATCAATGTCAACGCCATCTGCCCGGGTTATATCGACACCGAGATCAATCACCACCACTGGAAGACCGAGCAGGGGCAGAAGCTCATGTCGATGCTGCCGCGCCGGCGCGTCGGCACGCCGAACGATCTCGACGGCCTGCTGCTCCTGCTGGCCGCCGACGAATCGCAGTTCATGAACGGCGCCGTGATTTCCGCGGACGACGGTTTCTCGGTCTGAGCGCGGCCCTTCCACTTTCAGTCAACCAGGCCGTCATACGGCAACAGGTAACGCAGTCAATGAGCAGCGAGCAGAGCTTCCGCACCGTCATCGAATTACCCATCCCAATCCGCTGGGGCGACATGGACGCCTTCGGGCACGTCAACAACACCGTCTATTTCCGCTACATGGAGCAGGTGCGGATTTCCTGGTTCGAGCAACTGGGCATCGTGGGCGGCCACGGCGCGGGGCAGGGGCCGGTGATCGTGAACGCATCGATGGAATTTCTCCGGCAACTGCACTATCCCGGCGACGTGATCGGCCGGATGTCGGTCGGCCAGCCGGGACGCAGCAGCTTCGACACGCATTTCGAGCTGGTGCGCGCCGATGCGCCCGACACGCTGGTCGCGCGCGGTGCGGCGAAGATCGTGTGGATCGAGTACGCGGCGGGCAAGTCGGCGCCGCTGCCGGAGGCGCTGCGCCGCGTGATCGAGACGGGTGTGTCCGTCGCGCTGTGAGTCCGTGGGTCAGGTGCCGAGCAGCCGTTGGAGCAATTCGGTGGCGTTGCCGGTGTCGTACTTGCGCATGAGTCGCGCGCGATAGATGTCGACGGTGCGCGGGCTGATGTCGAGCACGCGGCCGATCTGCTTGCTGGTCTTGCCGGTCACGAGCTGCGCGGCGATCTCCCGTTCGCGCGGCGTCAGTTCGATGGCGACCCGCCGCGTCGCGCTCAGGTCCTCGAAGGTCCAGACGCCGGCTGCGTGCGGCGTGGCGCGGTCGAGCGCGCGGCCGGTCACGTGGCACCAGAAGAGCTCGCCATTGTTGCGCTTCATGATGCGGTCGTCGCTGTAGGTGCCTTCCTTGCTGATGTGCGCGGCGATCCGCTCGCCGATCCGCGCGAATTCGTCCGGCGACGGATACAGCACCTCGAACGACTGGCCGATGAGCGCCTCGCGCGCAAAGCCGAAGATCGCGCAGAGCTGCGCGTTGCAGTCCTCGATCGCGCGCTCGCGCGAGAGCACGAGCCCGACGGGCGCGAGATGAAACGCGGTTTGATAGTCCAGTGCAGGCATGTGATCCGGGCGCCCGGGCGCTTGGCGCGGCGCGGCTGACGGGGCCGGGAACCAAACGCGCGCGGGCAATGACTTATGTATTTTTGCGTATTGTGCCGGATCAGCCGGGCAGCGTACTCTTTCGCCACGCTTCTGCCTCGCCAGCAGGCCGTCCGCGCGTCGGGTGACAGCGTCGTGACGGTTCACAAGCCGACGGATCAAGGCCGGTGCAAAACCGCTCAACAGCCGTTTCTCAGTTGGTTTCACACATGGAAGGGACACACAGATGAACAAGGTCTATCCCAGCGCGAAAGCCGCGCTCGAGGACATCGTCAAGGACGGGCAGACATTCGCCGTCGGCGGTTTCGGGCTGTGCGGCATTCCGGAGGCGCTGATCGCCGCATTGCGCGACACCGGCGTGAAGGGCATCACCTGCATCAGCAATAACGCGGGCGTCGACGGCTTCGGTCTCGGGCAACTGCTCGAAACTCGCCAGGTCAAGAAGATGATTTCTTCCTACGTCGGCGAGAACAAGGAGTTCGAACGGCAATACCTGGCCGGCGAACTCGAACTCGAATTCACGCCGCAGGGCACGCTGGCCGAAAAGCTGCGCGCGGGCGGCGCGGGTATCCCGGCCTTCTTCACCAACACCGGCTTCGGCACCGTGATCGCGGAAGGCAAGGAAACGCGCCAGTTCGGCGAGAACCACTACGTGCTCGAACATTCGCTGACGGCGGATGTCGCGCTCGTGAAGGCGTGGAAGGCCGACAAGTCCGGCAACCTGATCTACCGCCGCACGGCGCGCAACTTCAACCCGATGTGCGCGATGGCCGGCAAGATCACGGTGGTGGAAGTGGAAGAGATCGTCGAGGTGGGCGAGCTCGATCCGGACGCCATCCACACGCCCGGCATCTTCGTGCAGCGCCTCGTGCTGAACGCACAGCCCGAGAAGCGCATCGAACAACGCATCGTCCGCGCGAAAGGAGAGTAATCATGGCTTGGACTCGTGACCAGATGGCCGCGCGCGCGGCGCAGGAACTGCAGGACGGCTTCTACGTGAACCTGGGCATCGGCCTGCCGACGCTCGTCGCCAATCACGTGCCGGACGGCATGGAAGTGTGGCTGCAATCGGAGAACGGCTTGCTGGGCATCGGCCCGTCGCCGTATGAAGACGAAGTGGACGCCGACCTCATCAACGCCGGCAAGCAGACCGTGACCACCTTGCCGGGCTCGTCGATTTTTTCGTCGGCGGATTCGTTCGCGATGATTCGCGGCGGCCACATCAACCTGGCGATCCTGGGCGCCATGCAGATCAGCAAGAAGGGCGACCTGGCCAACTGGATGATCCCCGGCAAGATGATCAAGGGCATGGGCGGCGCGATGGACCTGGTCGCCGGCGTCAAGAAGGTGGTCGTGCTGATGGAGCACGTCGCCAAGGGCGACCAGCACAAGATCCTCGAAGAATGCTCGTTGCCGCTGACGGGCGTGGGCGTCGTGGACCGCATCATCACGGATCTCGGCGTGATCGACGTCACGGAGAACGGACTGCGGCTGGTCGAGCTCGCGGACGGCGTGTCGGTTGAGGAAATCCAGCAGAAGACGGGTGCGCCGCTGGATGTCTCGGGCGTGAAGTGACGCGCGGGCAAGCGGTTTAAGCGCCGGATCTCGAACGGGCGCGGCTTTCGGGCTGCGCCCGTTTTGCTTTTCGCGCCGATGGTTCGTTCAGGGTCGTCCGTTCGGCCAGCGGGATTCCGGAGGACGCCACGCGCCGTACAATCGTTGCAATCCAAGTCACCAACCGCAATCTCATTCGCGAGGACCGCTTCATGACCGCACCGATCGTCGTCGAACCCGTTCACCCGGAGCTGGGCGAGCCGCGCCAGCGCTTCGTGCAATGCGCGAGTCCGGGCGGGCTGCATCGCGTGGCATACACGGAATGGGGCGATCCGTCGAACCCGCGCGTGCTGCTCTGCGTGCATGGCCTCACGCGCTCGGGGCGCGACTTCGACAAGCTCGCGAAGGCGTTCGCCCATGAGTATCGGGTCGTGTGTCCGGATGTCGTCGGGCGCGGGCTCTCGGGCTGGCTGGCGGATCCGCGTTACTACGGCGTGCCGCAATACGTCGCGGACATGGTCACGCTGATTGCGCGGCTCAACGTGGAGACGGTGGACTGGTTCGGCACGTCGATGGGCGGACTGATCGGCATGGCGCTCGGCGGACTGCCGGACTCGCCCATCCGCAAGCTGCTCCTGAACGATGTCGGGCCGCATATCGAGCCGGTCGCGCTCGGAAGGATCGGCGAATATCTGGGCAAGCCGGCGCGCTTTGCTTCCCTCGAAGAGGGCGTGCGGCGCGCGGCGGAACTCGCGGCGAGCTTCGGGCCGCTCAGCGACGCGGAATGGACCAGCATCAACACGCCGCTGCTGCGCGAGCGCGACGGCGCGTGGACCTTCCACTACGACCCGGCCATTGCCACGCCGTTCGCGTCGGTGACCGAGGAGCAGGCCGCCGCGTATGAGGCGTTCCTGTGGCATTCGGTAGCGTGCATCGCCTCGCCGGTTTTGGTCGTACGCGGCGAGACTTCTGATCTGCTGTCGCGCGAAACCGTCGAGCGGATGGTGAAGACGGGGCAAGCGGTGACGAGCGTCGAGATTCCCGGCGTGGGCCACGCGCCGGCGTTTCTTGCCGACGATCAAATCGCCATTGCCAAAGGGTTCTTTCTGGGCGATAGCGGCAGCGGGGCATAATATCGGGCTTGGCCGAAGCCGCACAGCTTCATCGATCCCATCTCCATCAACCATCGTCAGGAACCCATCATGGCAGTCATTCGTCATCACGTCGGCCCGCGTCTGTCCGAAACCGCCATTCATAACGGTACGGTCTATCTCGCCGGCCAGATCGCCGAGGACACGGACCAGGACATCACCGGCCAGACGCGTGAGGTGCTCGGCCACATCGACCGTCTGCTGGAAGAGGCCAACAGCGACAAGGCGCATTTGCTGTCGGTGCAGATCTATATCTCCGATCTCGTGCACTTCGCCGGCATGAACGCGGTGTGGGATGCGTGGGTTGCCGACGGCAACGCGCCGCCGCGCGCCACCGTCGAGGCCAAGCTGGCCAATCCGGCGTGCCTCGTCGAAGTCGTCGTGGTCGCGGCGCAGCGCACCTGAACCTTCGTATCGGCTGAAGCAGTCGCATTTCCCGCATGAGCGAGACCGCCGTTCCCACCGAGACCTGGCCCGAGCCGTCGATCGACGACGCGCTCGCGTTCGTGCACGAGCACGCGCGAGACGCCCGGCTGTCGACGGGCGAACTGCTCGCGGAGCACGCGGTGGGCACCGCACGCATCATGCAGACGCTCAATGTCGATGCGCACGCGGTCACGGCGGCGGCGCTGTTCGCGCTGGCGCCGCATCTCGAGGATCCCGAGAAGCTCATCACCGAGCGCTTCGGTCCGGAAGTGCAGCGTCTCGTCGGCGATGTCCGAAAGCTGTTGCGGCTCGGTTCCGTCAGCTCGCGCGCCACGCTGGCCGAGTTTCCCGATACCCGCGACGCACAGGCGGCCCGCCGCGCGCAGGTCGAGTCGCTGCGCAAGATGCTGCTGGCATTCGCGCAGGACATTCGCGTGGTGCTGATCCGGCTGGCGTCGCGGGTGCAGACCTTGCGCTTTCATGCCGCGCACAAGATCGATCCGCCGCCGGACGTGCCGCGCGAAACCCTCGAGATCTACGCGCCGCTCGCCAACCGGCTTGGCATCTGGCAACTGAAGTGGGAGCTGGAGGACCTCTCGTTCCGCTTCCAGGATCCGGTCACGTACAAGCGTATCGCGAAGCTGCTCGACGAAAAGCGCGTCGAACGCGAAAGCTATGTGACCGAGGCGATCGCGCGCCTGCAGCGCGAGCTGGACACCGCGCACATCAAGGCTGAAGTGAGCGGCCGGCCGAAGCACATCTACAGCATCTGGAAGAAGATGCGCGGCAAGCATCTCGACTTCTCGGAGCTGAACGACGTGCGCGCGTTTCGCGTGATCGTCGGCGACATCAAGGATTGCTACACCGTGCTCGGCATCGTGCATAACCTGTGGCAGCCGGTTCCGCGCGAGTTCGACGACTACATTTCCCGGCCCAAGCCGAACGGCTACAAGTCGCTGCACACCGTCGTGATCGGCGACGACGGGCGCGCCTTCGAAGTGCAGATCCGCACGCAGGAAATGCATCAGTTCGCCGAGTACGGCGTGGCGGCGCACTGGCGCTACAAGGAAGCGGGCGCGCGCGGTTACGCGGGGCAGGTGACCGCGAGCGAGAAATACGACGAGAAGATCGCGTGGCTGCGTCAGCTGCTGGCCTGGAAGGACGACGTGGAAGGCGAGGGCGACGGCGATGCGGAAGCGGAAAAGCGCGGCTGGCAGCATCTGCGCGACGCCACGCTCGACGACGACCACATTTACGTGCTGACGCCGCAGGCCCGCGTGATCGCGCTGCCGCACGGCGCGACGCCTGTCGATTTCGCTTATCACCTGCACAGCGAGCTGGGGCATCGTTGTCGTGGCGCACGTGTCGACGGCGCAATGGTGCCGCTCAATACGCAGCTGCAAAACGGCCAGACAGTCGAGATCGTCGCAGTGAAGGAGGGCGGCCCCTCGCGCGACTGGCTCAACCCGCAGCTCGGCTATCTGCACAGCCCGCGGGCGCGGCAGAAGGTGCGCTCGTGGTTCCTTGCGGCGGACGCGGCGGAGACCATCGCGGCGGGCCGGACGATCGTTGAAAAGACACTGCAGCGAGAAGGCAAGACGTCCGTCAGCCTCGATCAACTCGCCACGAAGCTCGGCTTCAAGACGCCGGAGGAGTTGTACGCGGTCGTCGGCAAGGACGAGTTCAGCCTGCGCAACATCGAGCAGGCGCTCTCTGACGCGCCGCCGCCCGAGCCCGAACCGGAAGCGCCCGAGCAGTTCGAGAAGCGCAGCAGCGGGCAGAGCGTGGCTCATGGCGCGTCGACGGGCGTGCTCGTCGTCGGCGTCGATGCCTTGCTGACGCAATTGGCGCGCTGCTGCCGGCCCGCGCCGCCGGACCCGATCGCCGGTTTCGTGACGCGCGGCAAAGGCATGTCGGTCCATCGCACCGACTGCACGACCTTCAAGCGCATGGCGCAGCGCTCGCCGGAGCGCGTGCTGCATACGACCTGGTCGGCGGAGGTGATGAACGGGCGCGGCTCGTCGGTTTATCCGGTGGATCTGTCGGTGGAGTCGACCGACCGGCAAGGCTTGCTGCGGGATATCTCGGAAGTGTTCGCGCGCGAGAAGATCAACGTGATCGGCGTGAAGAGCCAGAGCCGCCGCAATGTCGCGTACATGCAGTTCACGGTTGAAGTGTCGAGCGCGGCACAGATCCAGCGCGCCTGCACGTTGCTGGGCGAAGTGCCGGGCGTGATCCGCGCGTCGCGGCGGGCGTGAGTGCCGTCTCAGTGAATTCCGCCTGACTTGCCGCAGCGGAATTCACCGAAAGATCCGCGGTTCGGCGAATAAACTTGAAGTTTCTCCGGACAAACCCTTGCCAAGGTTCGAAATACTCCATATAATCTCACTTCTTTCAGGCTCGTAGCTCAGCTGGTTAGAGCACCACCTTGACATGGTGGGGGTCGTTGGTTCGAGTCCAATCGAGCCTACCAACGAAAAAGAAGGCTTGCGGACTCCGGTCCGCGGGTTTTCAAACCGCGAAGGGCGTCTGAATGGCGCTCAGTGCAAAAGGCGAATGAAAATGGCACGTCGAACGTTGACCGAAACAGTTTCGGAGCGACGCTAGTCGAGGACCTAATTCGCCTTCTGCCAAATTGTTTCGCGGTCAGTGTGAAAAGTGAATGCGGCCCCTCGATAGCGGGGCCGCATTTTTTTTGTCTCCCGATTTCTCGACGTGAGATCGCGAGGCAAGCCTCAAACGACATCGCCCGGCGTGCGCCGGCGTTCTGGAGAACGATATGGTTTCGGTACGTTTGCCTGATGGGTCGGTCCGTCAATACGACCACCCGGTGACCGTCGCGGAAGTCGCGGCATCGATCGGTGCGGGCCTCGCCAAGGCCGCGCTCGCCGGCAAGCTCAACGGCGAACTCGTCGATACCTCCTTCCTGATCGACCGCGACGCGTCGCTTGCCATCGTCACCGACAAGGACCCGGAAGGCGTCGATGTCGTGCGCCACTCCACCGCGCACTTGCTGGCGTATGCGGTGAAGGACCTGTTCCCCGAGGCGCAGGTGACCATCGGACCGGTCATCGACAACGGCTTCTACTACGACTTCTCCTACAGCCGGCCGTTTACCCCCGAAGATCTCGAAAAGATCGAAAAGCGCATGCAGGAACTCGTCAAGAAGGACGAGCCGGTGTCGCGCCGCGTGGTGTCGCGCAACGAGGCCGTCGAGTACTTCAAGAGCATCGGCGAGAAGTACAAGGCCGAGATCATCGAGTCGATCCCCGAAAGCGACGAAATCAAACTGTATTCGCACGGCGGTTTCACCGACCTGTGCCGCGGCCCGCACGTGCCGTCCACCGGCAAGCTCAAGGTCTTCAAGCTGATGAAGCTTGCGGGCGCCTACTGGCGTGGCGACTCGAAGAACGAGCAGCTGCAGCGCATCTACGGCACCGCCTGGACCAAAAAGGAAGACCAGGAAGCCTATCTGCACATGCTGGAAGAAGCCGAGAAGCGCGATCACCGCAAGCTCGGCAAGCAACTCGACCTGTTCCATCTGCAGGACGAGGCGCCCGGCATGGTGTTCTGGCATCCGAAGGGCTGGTCGTTGTGGCAGCAGGTCGAGCAATACATGCGCCGTCGTGTGAACGAGGCCGGCTATCTCGAGATCAAGACCCCGATGGTCATGGACCGTTCGCTGTGGGAAGCCTCGGGTCACTGGCAGAACTATCGTGAAAACATGTTCACGACCGAGTCGGAAAAGCGCGACTACGCCATCAAGCCGATGAACTGCCCGGGTCACGTGCAGGTGTTCAATCACGGCCTGCGCTCGTACCGCGATCTGCCGTTGCGCTATGCGGAGTTCGGATCGTGCCACCGCAACGAGCCGTCGGGCGCGCTGCACGGCCTGATGCGCGTGCGCGGCTTCGTTCAGGACGATGCGCACATCTTCTGTACCGAAGATCAGTTCATCGCGGAGTCCATCGCGTTCAACACGCTGGCCATGAGCGTGTACAAGGATTTCGGCTTCGATCACATCGCCATCAAGCTGTCGCTGCGCCCTGAACAGCGCGCGGGCAGCGATGAAACCTGGGATCGCGCGGAGCAAGGTCTGCGCGAGGCACTGACCGCATGCGGTCTGGAATGGGAAGAGCTCGAAGGCGAGGGCGCGTTCTACGGTCCGAAGATCGAGTACCACATCAAGGATGCGCTGGGCCGTTCGTGGCAATGCGGCACCCTGCAGCTCGACATGGTGTTGCCGGAGCGTCTGGGCGCCGAATATGTCGCCGAGGACAACAGCCGCCGGCGTCCGGTGATGCTCCATCGTGCAATCGTCGGGTCAATGGAGCGTTTCCTCGGGATTCTGATCGAACACCACGCCGGCGCCATGCCGCCGTGGCTCGCTCCGACGCAGGCAGTCGTGCTCAATATTGCCGAAAGTCAGGCAGAATATGCCGCGAATCTGACCCAATCGTTGCAAAAACAAGGGCTTAGAGTCGAGTGCGATTTGCGCAATGAGAAGATTAGCTATAAAATACGCGAGCACACGCTGCAGAAGGTGCCGTATTTGCTGGTTGTCGGTGACAAGGAGCGTGAGGCGCAAACCGTAGCCGTGCGTGCTCGTGGCGGTGTCGATCTGGGCGTGATGCCGGTCGACGCATTTCTGGAGCGTCTGCAGCAGGATGTGCGGGCGTTCAGGTAAGTCACTCGCAGCGCGGCTTGTTTTTTAATTTTTAGAGGAAACGTAACATCGCTACTGATAAGTCGTCACATCGCATCAACGGTGAAATTACCGCACCGGAAGTGCGCTTGGTCGGAGTGGACAACGAGCCGCTCGGAATCGTGAAACTGGCCGAGGCGTTCCGTCAATCGGAACAGCTCGATGTCGATCTCGTCGAAATCGCGCCGCAGGCTTCTCCGCCTGTCTGCCGTTTGATGGATTACGGCAAGTTCAAATACTCGGAAGCGAAGAAGCAACACGAGGCGAAGCTCAAGCAGAAGATCGTGCAGGTGAAGGAAGTCAAATTCCGCCCCGGCACGGATGACGGTGACTACAACGTCAAGCTGCGCAACCTCACCCGCTTCCTCGAAGACGGCGACAAGACGAAAATCACATTGCGTTTCCGCGGTCGTGAAATGGCGCACCAGGAAATCGGCATGCGCATGCTGGAACGGTTGAAGTCGGATCTCGACGAATTCGGCCAGGTCGAGCAGATGCCGAAGATGGAAGGGCGTCAGATGATCATGGTGCTGGCCCCGAAGAAGAAGGGCAAGTAACCTCAAGCAACAAGCAATGGATCGCGCGCCGTCGAATGGCGGTCGGTGCGGCATTGCCGGCAGTTTCAGGCCGGCGTCATCTCGGTGACGCCGGTCATGAGAAGCGGCGACTCTTTACCGAGTCGTCTGCAAACAAGTGGCGCGTGGGTTTCGAAGGGCGGGAAGGGGTCTTGGCCAGCATGGACGGATCAGCCGCACACCCATGACCATCTAATAAACTGGAGTAGTTTCATGCCGAAGATGAAGACCAAGAAGAGCGCTGCAAAGCGCTTCGTGGTGCGTCCGGGCGGTACCGTCAAGCGCGGTCAAGCGTTCAAGCGCCACATTCTTACCAAGAAAACCACCAAGAACAAACGCCATCTGCGTGGCGCCACGGCCGTTCATGATTCCGATCTGAACTCCGTCCGCGCAATGCTGCCGTTCGCCTAACCTCAACTTAACTTAAGGAGCGCAACATGCCTCGAGTAAAACGTGGGGTTACCGCACGGGCCCGTCACAAGAAGATCATCCGTCTGGCCAAGGGTTACCGCGGCCGTCGCAATAACGTCTATCGCATCGCCAAGCAGGCGGTCATGCGCGCTGGCCAATACGCCTACCGCGATCGCCGCAACAAGAAGCGTGTGTTCCGCGCACTGTGGATCACGCGTATCAACGCGGCGGTGCGTCAGCATGACATGACCTACAGCGTGTTCATCAACGGCCTGAAGAAGGCGTCGATCGAACTCGACCGCAAGGTGCTGGCTGACATGGCTGTGTTCGACAAGGCTGCTTTTGCTGCGATCGTGAAGCAGGTGAAAGCCGCCGTTGCAGCCTAATTGCGAAATTAGTACTGCGTGGTTCGCCTTCTCGTCGCCGGGTTGTTGACGGCGGCGCGAAGGCAGAAAACGGGGCTCTCACCGAGCCCCGTTTTTGTTGGTCGGACGGTTTTGCACATCGCATGCGCGCGTATCGGCGTGGATGAGCAAAACCGAACCTCTGTTTGAACTTCGACGTTAAGAAGATGGGATCAATGGATCTGGATCAGATTGTCGCGGACGCGAAAAGCGCCTTTGAACACGCCACCGACGCCAACACGCTCGAAAACGAGAAAGCGCGCTTTCTCGGCAAGTCGGGCGCGCTGACCGACTTGCTGAAGGGTCTGGGCAAGCTCGATCCCGAAGCGAAGAAGACCGAAGGCGCGCGCATCAACCAGGCAAAGCAGCAAGTCGAAGCCGCGCTGAACGCCCGCCGCCAGGCGCTGGCCGACGCGTTGCTCAACCAGCGTCTTGCGGCAGAAGCCATCGACGTCACGTTGCCCGGCCGCGGCGCCGGCGCCGGCACGCTGCATCCGGTGATGCGCACGTGGGAGCGCGTCGAGCAGGTGTTCCGCTCGATCGGCTTCGACGTCGCCGACGGTCCCGAGATCGAAACCGACTGGTACAACTTCACCGCGTTGAACAGCCCGGAAAACCATCCGGCGCGCTCGATGCAGGACACGTTCTATGTCGACGGCCAGGATGCCGACGGCCGGCCGCTCCTGCTGCGCACGCACACGAGCCCGATGCAGGTGCGTTACGCGCGCATGAACAAGCCGCCCATCAAGGTGATCGTGCCGGGTCGCACCTACCGCGTGGACAGCGACGCCACGCACTCGCCGATGTTCAACCAGGTCGAAGGCCTGTGGATCGAAGAGAGCATCAGCTTCGCCGACCTGAAGGGCGCCTACACCGATTTCCTGAAGAAGTTCTTCGAGCGCGACGACATTCTCGTGCGCTTCCGTCCGTCGTATTTTCCGTTCACGGAGCCGTCGGCCGAGATCGACATGATGTTCGAGCACGGCAAGAACGCGGGCAAATGGCTGGAAATCTCCGGCTCGGGCCAGGTGCATCCCACCGTCATCCGCAACATGGGCCTCGATCCGGAGCGCTATATCGGCTTTGCGTTCGGCAGCGGCCTCGAGCGCCTGACGATGCTGCGCTACGGCGTGCAGGACCTGCGTCTGTTCTTCGAGAACGACCTGCGTTTCCTGCGCCAGTTCGCCTGAAGCACGCACGGCCCGCGACGTCCGGCTGCTCGCACCCGCCGAAGCCGGACCCGAGACTCCAAACATTTCGAACGTAGACATCCATGCAATTCCCAGAATCCTGGCTCCGCAGTTTCGTCGATCCGCAGCTCTCCACCGACGAACTCGCGCACGCGCTGACCATGGCCGGCCTCGAAGTCGAAGACCTGCGGCCGGTTGCGCCGCCCACCACGAAGATCGTCGTGGGCCAGGTGCTCGAAGTCGCGAAGCATCCGAACGCGGACAAGCTCAACGTCTGCCAGGTCGATGCCGGCACGGGCGAGCAGCTGAACATCGTGTGCGGCGCGCCGAACGTGGCGCCGGGCATCAAGGTGCCGGTTGCGCTGATGGGCGCCGTGCTGCCGCCGGGCGAAGCGGGCGGCGAGCCGTTCGTGATCAAGCCCGCGAAGCTGCGCGGCGTCGATAGCCAGGGCATGCTGTGCTCGGCGCGCGAACTGAAGCTGTCGGAAGATCACAGCGGCCTGCTGATCCTGCCCGCCGATGCACAAGTCGGCCAGGACATCCGCGAGGCGCTCAATCTCGACGACACGGTCTTCGAGATCAAGCTCACGCCCAACAAGGCGGATTGCCTGTCGGTGTATGGCGTCGCGCGCGAAACGGCCGCGATCACCGGCGCGCCGCTGAAGGCGCTCGAGGTGCCGGCAGTCGAAGCCACGCTCGACGAAAAGCTGCCCGTGAAAATCCTCGCGCCTGACCTGTGCGGCCGCTTCTCCGGCCGCGTGATTCGCGGCGTGAACGCGCATGCGAAGACGCCGCAATGGATGGTCGAGCGGCTCGAACGCGCGGGCCAGCGCAGCATTTCCGCGCTCGTCGACATCTCGAACTACGTGATGCTCGAGCTCGGGCGTCCGTCGCACGTGTTCGATCTCGACAAGATCTATGGCGCGATCGAAGTGCGCTGGGGCAAGCAGGGCGAGTCGCTGAAGCTCTTGAACGGCAACACCGTCGAGCTCGATGAAACCGTCGGCGTGATCGCCGATGACCGTCATGTCGAAAGCCTCGCGGGCATCATGGGCGGCGACAGCACGGCGGTGTCGCTGGATACCACGAACATCTATCTCGAAGCCGCGTTCTGGTGGCCCGACGCCATTCGCGGCCGCGCGCGCAAGTACAACTTCTCGACCGATGCCGCGCATCGCTTCGAGCGCGGCGTCGATTATTCGACGACCGTCGAGCACATCGAAATCATCTCGCGCCTGATTCTGGACATCTGCGGCGGCGCGGCGGGTCCGGTCGACGACCAGATCGTCAACGTGCCCGAACGCAATCCGGTGGCGATGCGCGTGTCGCGCGCGCATCGCATCATTGGCGTGGAGATCGGCGCCGGGGAGATCGCGCAGATCTTCACGCGCCTGAACCTCGCGTTCGAGCGCGACGGCGATACCTTCAAGGTCACGCCGCCTCCGTATCGCTTCGACATCGAGATCGAGGAAGACCTGATCGAAGAAGTCGCGCGCATCTATGGTTTCGAAAAGATTCCGGCGCGTCCGCCGGTCGCGCACAGCGAAATGCGCCGCACCGACGAGACCCGCCGTTCGATCCACGTGCTGCGTCACGCGGTCGCCGCGCGTGATTACTCGGAGACGGTGAACTTCAGTTTCGTCGATGCCGAGTGGGAGAAGGACTTCGCTGGCAACGATCAGCCCATCAAGCTGCTGAACCCGATCGCGAGCCAGCTCTCGGTCATGCGCACGACGCTGTTCGGCAGCCTGATCGAAGTGCTGCGTCATAACCTGAACCGTCGCGCCGAGCGTATCCGCGTGTTCGAGGCGGGCCGCGTGTTTCATCGCGACGCGTCCGTGCAGGCAGGCGAACTCAGCGTGCAAGGCTATGCGCAGCCGAAGATGATCGGCGGCCTCGCGTATGGCCCGGTCATCGAGGAGCAATGGGGCGCGGCTACGCGCAACGTCGACTTCTTCGACGTCAAGGGCGACGTCGAGGCGCTGTTCGCGCCGGTCGTGCCGCGTTTCGTGAAGGCCGAACATCCGGCGCTGCATCCGGGACGCAGCGCGCGTATCGAGGTGGCGGGGCGCGCGGTGGGCTGGATCGGCGAATTGCATCCGCGCTGGCTGCGAAAGTATGACCTTCCGCATGCGCCGGTCGTCTTCGAAGTCGATGCCGAAGCGTTGATGGAACGCGCGCTGCCGGCGACGTCCGAGGTGTCGAAATTCCCTCCGGTGCGACGCGATATCGCGGTCGTCGTGGATCAGGACGTGCCGGTTCGGGCGCTGCTCGACGAGCTCGAAAACGCCCGTTCGGAACCCGCCTGCAGGCACGTCACGAGGGTTGCGCTTTTCGACGAATTTCGTCCAAAATCAAATACTTCCGGAGGGTTGGGCGCGCACGAGAAAAGTCTTGCCTTCCGTGTAACGTTGCAAGATACTGGCGGCACGCTTCAGGACGAAACAGTCGATACGGCCATCAAAACCCTGGTGGATCGTCTGACTCGAGTACACGGCGCGCGATTGCGCGGATAGCCTTCCTCTGGAGTCGGCCCATCCGCACAACGCCCAAGGTCTCAAGCGTGTTACGCGCCGTTTTACCGATATGAACCAAATGAACTCGAGTGATTTCGAAGCCCTTCTTTCGGCGCAGCGCAGCGCCATGACCCGAGATATCCCGACCTCGAGCGCGCCCGGCGACACGCCGACGCTCACGAAAGCCGAACTGGCGGAGATGCTGTTCGACCACGTCGGCTTGAACAAGCGCGAGGCGAAAGACATGGTCGAAGCTTTCTTCGAAGTCATTCGCGACGCGCTGGAGAGCGGCGAGAGCGTCAAGCTCTCCGGCTTCGGCAATTTTCAGTTGCGCGACAAGCCGCAGCGTCCCGGGCGTAATCCGAAGACCGGCGAGGCCATTCCCATTGCGGCGCGGCGAGTCGTCACGTTTCATGCAAGTCAGAAGCTGAAGGCGCTGGTTGAAACGGGAGCGGAGACGGATCTCGCACGCTGATTCCTGATTCACGGAAGGCATGCGGCATGATCCGCGCTTTCCGCTGCTGCTGACCACCGCGCTTCAATCGACATCAATAACCACGATGGTTGATCGACGATGGAAAAAGTCGTCTTGCCTCCTATCCCGGCCAAGCGTTATTTCACGATTGGCGAAGTGAGCGAACTGTGCGGCGTCAAGCCGCACGTGCTGCGCTATTGGGAACAGGAGTTCACGCAGCTGAGACCGGTGAAGCGGCGCGGCAACCGCCGCTACTATCAGCATCACGAGGTTCTGCTGATCCGGCGTATCCGTGACCTGCTGTACGAGCAGGGCTTCACGATCAATGGCGCCCGCAATCGCCTCGACTCGCAAGGCCGTGCAAGCGCCGACGAAGCTGAAGCCGAGGGCATGCCGGGCGATCCGCAAGCAGCGCAGGGATCGGTGGATGTCGATCAGTTGCGCAAGGAAATTCTTAAGGTGATCGATTTGCTGGGCGGCTGAAGGCCGTCTCCGGATGATCGATGTGCCTGGGTGATGCAGGTAGCGCAATGCCGCGAATCGTCGCGGCATTTTTTTGTCTGCGCAAAAAGCATTGGCGCGGTTGTGCGGCCGAGTTCATGCGCTGCATGCCGCACACCGGCGCAGTACGATACGCCTGCTTGTCCCCGTCTCGTCCTATCGATTCAGGAGGCTTTATGCGAGTACTGCTCGTTGGCGCAACCGGTCTGTTGGGCACTGAAATCAAACGACTCCTCGAACACCGGCACGAAGTGATCACCGCGAGCCGCAAGGGCTCCGACGTGGCTGTGGATCTGTCGGACAAGGCGAGCATCGTCGCCCTGTACGAGCGAGTGGGGATGGTTGGTGCAGTGGTGTGTGTCGGCGGAGCAGCGAAGTTCAAGCCCCTCAATGCGCTGGACGACTCGGACTATGCCTTCAGCCTCGCCAACAAACTGATGGGTCAGGTGAACCTCGTGCGCTGCGCCAGCGGACATGTGGAGACCGGCGGCTCGATCACGCTGACGAGCGGCACACTGGCGCAGGAACCGATGGTCGGCGCGGCTGCGGTGAGCATCGTCAATGCGGGGCTGGAGGGTTTCGTGCGGGTCGCGGCGCTGGAACTGCAAGGCACCTTGCGCGTGAATGTAGTGAGTCCGGGATGGGTTGCGGAGACGCTCGAATCGATGGGCCAGGATCCGTCGCAGGGCATTGCCGCCGCGGAGGTTGCAAAGGTCTATCAGCGCGCCATCGATGAGGCCATCACCGGGCAGACGCTCCTCGCCGCCAGGAGCTAGGATTTGAGGGCGGCGCGCAGGCGTCGCTTCGGGCGAAGCGCGGCGCGAGTGGCTGAAGGGGCGGGCGCTTTGACGTCGACCGAGCAATAAACAATGCTCGGTCCGACGCCCGACGGCGGATAGATGCGCCAGTCGTCATCGCCGTGATGGAAGAAGTAGAGCGCGTATCGACCGCCGGGCTTGGGCGCGCTCAGACACACGTAGCGGCTGCCGCAGGGATAGATGCGCCCGTAGCGCGCAACGCGCGCGTGACTCGTGGAATCGAACCATTTCGAGACTTCCTCGCGCAAACGGGAGAAAGGTCGATCTGACGAAATGCGCCCGGATTGCATGGGCGTGGATACGGTCGAGGGCATGGCGCGCCAATCCTTATGCGTCACGTTAAGACTAGAGCTTAAATAGCTGATTGACAAGTCATTTTTCGTGCTTAACGTATGAGCATTAAGCGTTGAAGCAATCACCTTCGACAGTCGCCAAAAGGCTTTCGACTGTCAGACGCTGAAGCCCATCATCGCGCCGGTGCTGGAGAGGGCCTCCTCTTCCGCGCGGGCCTTGAGCATGGCGTCGGCCAGACGGTAGTAAAACTGCGCGCGCTCTTCGAGAAACTCGGAGGAGGCATCGTTTGACAAGAAGTCATCTGCCATGTCGCCCGCCAGGGCCTGACCGGCGAAATAGTCCCGGAGCGACATCCCGAAATTCGTATTGCCGGGAAATGCGCGCGGGTTGTTGAGCTTGTTATACGCCATCGTTCTTGCTCGCCGTGTGTACGTAACGGTTCTTCAAATTCCCAAGCGGGTTCTTTTCAAGCTTGATTGGAGCGGCAAAGAAAAAGGCTCTCTGGTCGAGACCAGAGAGCCTTTCTTGTACTGGTCGGGGCGAGAGGATTTGAACCTCCGACCACCTGCACCCCATGCAGGTACGCTACCAGGCTGCGCTACGCCCCGATTGCCTTTGCGAAAGGTCTGGCGTTGCCGTCTGACCCTTCGCCACGATCCCGAACTGCGCTGTGAGGCAGCAGGGTGTGTAGCAAAGAACGGCGATTGTAGCGTGGCGGCGGGCCGGCCGCAAGCGCGCCGGCCCTATGTGCCGCCAGCTAATTACTGTCTTGCGCCAACGAAGAGCACGCCCGCTTTCGTCGGTGACTGAAGCGTCTGAAGTTCAGCACGCATGGTCGTTCCAGTCATGATCGCAACACCCGATGCAGTGGTGTTCGGATAGGCGCAGTTGTCACCACCGAAGCGAATCGTCAGGTCGTAGACGTTGCCCGACGCATGCGGCTTGATGGACCCGGTGAAATTGCAACTCGTGCCCGTACCCGTGATCGAACCGGTGGCGTCTGCCGTAAGCGTGACGTTTGGGTCGTTGCCGCCGTTGGTCACGCTTTCTCCCTTGAAGGTACCTGTGACCGTGGCCTGCATGGGTACGGTGTCGTAGCTCGGATCGTAGGTGCCCGCGAAGGTGGTCTTCGCTCCGTTTGCGTAGAGGAGCGTGGTGTTGAGGGAGGCTTTCGCGGAATAAGCGCCTGAGAGCGTGACTGCGTTACTGCCTTGACCCTCGAGGTTGTAGTCGATGCCGCTGCCATTTGACAACTTGCCGTTGCTCGACGTGACCGCTCCAATCACCCCGCCCGCGATGAAGTTCGTATTGCCAGCGACGGAGTAGATCGAATACAGGCGCCCGTCGTCGAGAATGAGCACGGAGGCTTGCCGGTTGCTGTCTGTTTTACCCGAGTAAAGCCCTGCCGCAGACGCCGTGGAAACGGGCGTCGACGGCCCGTTGTCGCTTCCACCGCCGCCGCATGCGGTCAGGATGATCGCGGCCGAAGCGGCGGCGATAGGTGAATGTCGTCTCATTGGATGTCTCTGTTGTAGATGTGAAACTTGCCTCAGGAAAACGGGCTCAACGCGCACAGACAGTCACCGTACAAGACCCCTACAGCCGCAACTCCGACCGCGTATAAGCCGACGTCTGAATCTGCACGACATCGCGCTGCTTGCACTGCGCGCGTCGCTCCACCGGACATTTCGCGCAAGCCCTCGCACTCCCGCCCGCACGACATCGCGCGAATCGCTGACGCCTTCGGAACCGCACCGCCAGCGCCAGTGCGATCGTCAACTGGATCAGATAAGTCACAGCGCGTTCACCCCATTCGTTCCGGGACGCATAGCGCTCATACTCCGTGCGCTCGTAGAAGCTGGCCGAAGCAAAGATCATCGTGAGGGCGAAGTCCAGCAGCATGGCCAGACCACACAGTGCGAAGAAGAACAGCGCGCCGTTCCATCGCGGGACGCCGCAAGCTGCATTGACCGTACGGCACACGAACATCACGAACGCCAGCAGGCACAGCCCGAGCGCCAGGGGAAGCCAGGGAAAAACCATGTCGCGCAAACCTCGTGACAGACGAAGTGAGGGAAAGTCCCGGCGACGCGCGAGATCGCGACACACCTGCGACACACCACATCGCGCGCACGCTTCGGGAAGCGGCGCGATGATGGCACGCCGTCCCTCAAGCACGAATACGAGTAATCCTAATAAGGCAGACGATCGCTCAGCGCGTCGGAGAGGAAATCGATGAAGGTGCGCACCTTGCTCGTCATGAACTTGCGGCTGGTGTACACCGCGTACACCGATGGCGCGAACGCCGAATAGTCCGGCAACACGCGCAGCAGCGTTTCGGATGCGAATTCCGGTTCCGCGATCCACGCCGGAAAGTAGGCGAGCCCGAGCCCGGCGCGCACGAGTTGCAGCGCCATCGCGGTGTCGTTGGTCTTGAGCACGGCCTGATGCTTCACGGTGAACGCGCCGTCCGGTCCGGTCAGCGTCACCGATTCGATATTGGTGTAGGTCGGCAACACCAGTCGGTGCCGGGCGAGATCGTCCGGATGGCGCGGCTGGCCGTGCCGCTCCAGATAGCCACGCGCGCCCGCGAGCAGGAAAGGCATCCTGCACAGCGGCCGCACGATCAGCGAAGGCGAGGGATCGGAGGTCGCGCGCAAGGCCATGTCGTAGCCTTCCTCGACCAGATCGACGAAGCGGTTCTCCAGCCGCAGGTCCACCAGCACGCCGGGATAGCGCGCCTGATAGGCCACCACGAGTTCAGCGAACGTGGGATTGGCGAACCAGCCCGGCGCGGTCACCTTGAGCACGCCCTGCGGCTGCGCCGTCTGCGCGCCGACGGCCGCCTCGGCGGCCTGCAGGATATCGAGCGCCTCGCTGCATTGCTCGAAATACACACTGCCGGCTTCCGTGAGACTGAGATGGCGCGTGGTCCGGTTCAGGAGACGCACGCGCAACTGCCGCTCCAGATTCGCGACATGCTTGCTGGTCATGGCGGTCGACATGTCGAGGCGCTCGGCGGCCTTCACGAAGCTGCCCGCCTCGACGACCTCGCGAAACACCCGCAGACTGGTCAGCGCATCCATCGATCATTTCCCGCCGGGCAATAAAACTGCGATGTTAGCGGGATTCATCGCCCGCGAGGTGAAGCTCACTTCGGCCATTCGTCGAGCTCGTCGTTGAACAGCGCGGCCACGACACCGCGCAGCCATTTCGTGCGCGCGTCGTTATGGAACTTGCGATGCCAGTGCTGCTTGAGATCGAAGCGCGGCAGCGCGAGCGGCGGTTCGGCGAGCGTGATCGATGCGTGTTCGGCGACGTACGCGAAGCCGATCGCATGCGGCACCGTGGCGATCAGGTCGGTGCGCGACAGGATGAACGGCAGGCTCATGAAGTGCGGCGTTTCGAGTACGGCGCGGCGGCGCACGCGTTCGCGGTCGAGATGGTTCTCGAGGATCTCCTGGCTGCGGCCTTCCGCGCGCACCACCGCGTGTCCGCAGGCGAGAAAGCGTTCCAGCGTCAGCGGTTCGCGTGCAAACGGATGATCGCGCCGCATCAGGCAGATGAACCGGTGTGAAAAGAGCCGCTGCTGGAAGAAGTTGTTGCCGCGCAGATCCGGAAAGTAACCGATGGCCAGATCGATTTCACCGGCTTCGAGCCCGCGTCCGACATCGCCATGCGAAGCCGACACCGAGCGCAGATTCGCATTCGGCGCCTGTTGCGCGAACGCCTGCAGAAGCCGCGGAAGGAACACGATCTCGCCGACGTCCGACAGCGCGATCGAAAAGGTTTCCGAGCTCGTGGACGGATCGAAATGCTGCCGGTCGAGCATGCCGCGCTCGATGCGGGCGAGCGCCTCGCGCGCGGCGGGCACCAGCGCGAGCGTGCGTGGCGTCGGCTCCATGCCGCGTGCGGTGCGCACGAACAGCGGGTCGTTGAAATACTCGCGCAGCCGCGCCAGCGCCGTCGATACACGCGGCTGGCTCACGCCGAGACGCTCGGCCGCGCGGCTTACGTTGCGCGTCTCCTCGATGGCGACGAGGTACGGGATCAGGTTCAGATCGAGATCGTTCATGGCGCTACTGCGTCCAATGCTTCAACCTGCGGAAAAACCATCAGCCGCGCCGCGCGACCATGTCCGACACGCGCTGCGCGGCATCCAGCAAGGGTTCGAGAAAGGCCTTCACCATCTGCTTCGCGCTCTTGCGCTGCGCGTTGCCGCTGATGTTGAGCGCCGCGATCACCCGGCCTTGCCGGTCGCGGATCGGCGCCGACATCGAGATCAGTCCTTCTTCCAGTTCCTGATCGACGATGGCCCAGCCTTGCGCGCGCACGACCGCAATGGCTTCCTTCAGCGCAGCGCGGTCGACGATCGTGCGCGGCGTGCGCGCCACCAGCGGATTGGCATTGAGGATGGCGTCGAGGCTGGCTTCGTCGAGCGCGGCGAGGAGGACCCGGCCCATCGACGTGCAGAACGCGGGCAGCCGGCTACCGATGGATAGGTTCTGCGTGATGATCTTGTGCGTCGGCACCCGCAGCACATAGACGATCTCCGCGCCGTTCAGCACGGCCGCCGAACAGCTCTCGTGCACCTGTCCGACCAGATCTTCCATGACCGGTTCAGCGAGATTCCAGAACGGCATCGACGTCAGGTACGCGAAACCCAGGTCGAGGATTTTTGGCGTAAGTTGGAACAGGCGGCCGTCCGCCTCGACATAACCGAGCGCCTGCAAGGTGAGCAGGATGCGGCGCGCGCCGGCGCGCGTGAGCCCGGTGGCCGCGGCGACGTCGGTGAGGGTCTGGGCGGGCCGGCTGGCGTCGAAGGAACGGATCACCGACAGCCCGCGCGCGAAGGACTGCACATACGCGTCGCCGGGACGCGACTGTGCATCCGGTGCATCCGGCGCATGTGTCGTGTCGATCTCGGGAGCGGCTGAGGCTGAGGGTTTCATAGGCATGATCCAGGTGGCGCGAAGCAGCGGCAGCTCCGTGAAAACCCGCACTTCGACAGTGCTTCGTTGACACGGCAACAAACGCGGGACTACCATGCCGATGTTCGCTAAACGAATCCATGTTCGCATATCGAACATTCGCTGACAAGCTGATTCGCGAGTCAGCTGCAAGTCTGATTTCGAGCAGATAAACCCTGGAACGGGACGGATGCCTGCGGCGACCTCGGGCGTCCAGACTGGAGAAGAACGGCAATGATCAACAAGATTTTCGATTCGCTCGCCTCGGCCGTGGCCGACGTCCACGACGGCGCGACCATCATGATCGGCGGTTTCGGTACGGCGGGCATGCCGTCCGAGCTGATCGACGCGCTCATCGAGCAGGGCGCGCGCGATCTCACGATCGTCAACAACAACGCCGGCAATGGCGACATCGGCCTGGCCGCGCTGTTGAAGGCGAAGCGCGTGCGCAAAATCATCTGCTCGTTCCCGCGCCAGACCGATTCGCACGTGTTCGACGCGCTGTATCGCGCGGGCGAGATCGAGCTCGAACTCGTGCCGCAGGGCAATCTGGCCGAGCGCATCCGCGCGGCGGGCGCGGGCATCGGCGGATTCTTCACGCCGACGGGCTACGGCACCAAGCTCGCGGAAGGCCGCGAAACGCGCGAGATCGACGGCAAGCACTACGTGCTGGAGTCGCCGCTGCATGCGGACTTCGCGCTGGTGAAGGCATTCAAGGGCGACCGCTGGGGCAATCTGGTGTATCGCAAGACGGCGCGCAACTTCGGCCCGATCATGGCGAGCGCCGCGAAGACGGCCATCGTCCAGGTGTCGAAGGTCGTGCCGCTGGGCGAACTGGACCCCGAGAATATCGTGACGCCGGGCATTTTCGTGCAGCGCGTGGTGGAAGTGCCGCAAGCGGTGCATCAAGCCGAACTCGCTGCCTGAATGAACGTTGAGGAAGGATATAGCCATGAAGAAACTCACTCGTGACGAAATGGCCCGGCGCGTGGCCGCGGACATTCCCGAAGGCGCCTACGTGAACCTGGGCATCGGCGTGCCGACGCTCGTCGCCAACCACCTCGCGGCGGACCGCGAGATCTTCCTGCACAGCGAAAACGGCCTGCTCGGCATGGGCCCGGCGCCGGCCAAGGGCGAGGAAGACGACGAACTCATCAACGCCGGCAAGCAGCACGTCACGCTGCTCACGGGCGGCGCCTATTTCCATCACGCGGATTCGTTCGCGATGATGCGCGGCGGCCATCTCGACTTCTGCGTGCTCGGCGCGTTCCAGGTGTCGGCGGACGGCGATCTCGCGAACTGGCACACCGGCGCGCCGGATGCGATTCCAGCGGTCGGCGGCGCGATGGATCTCGCAATTGGCGCAAAGCAGGTCTACGTGATGATGGAACTGCTGACCAAGCAGGGCGAAAGCAAGCTGGTTGCGCAATGCTCGTATCCGGTGACGGGCGTGCAGTGTGTGGATCGCGTGTACACGGACCTCGCCGTGTTCGACGTCACGCCGCAAGGCTTCGTCGTGCGGGAAATGGTGGAAGGCCTGTCGTTCGATGAGCTGCAGAAGCTCGCGCAGGTGCCGCTGCAATATGCCCCGCTGAGCGAAGCCGCCTGAACGGCATACCGAGCCCGAGCCGAAGCCCGAGCCCGAGCCTGAGCCTGAGCCTGAGAGACACAAGACAATACTGGAGCCAAGCAATGAAAGAAGCCTTCGTATGTGATGCGATCCGCACGCCGATCGGCCGTTACGGCGGCGCACTCTCGTCAGTGCGCGCCGACGATCTCGGCGCCGTGCCGCTGCGCGCGCTCATCGAACGCAACAAGGACGTGGACTGGGACGCGGTCGAGGAAGTGATCTACGGCTGCGCCAACCAGGCGGGCGAAGACAACCGCAACGTCGCGCGCATGTCGGCGTTGCTGGCGGGCCTGCCGGTCGGCACGCCGGGCTCGACCGTCAACCGCCTGTGCGGCTCCGGGATGGACGCGGTCGGCATTGCCGCGCGCGCGATCAAGGCGGGCGAAGCCACGCTGATGATCGCGGGCGGCGTGGAAAGCATGAGCCGCGCGCCGTTCGTGATGGGCAAGGCGACGAGCGCGTTCTCGCGCGCCGCCGAGATCCATGACACGACCATCGGCTGGCGCTTCGTCAATCCGCTGATGAAGAAGCAATATGGCGTCGATTCGATGCCGGAAACCGCCGAAAACGTCGCCGACGACTACAAGGTGAGCCGCGCCGATCAGGACGCGTTCGCGCTGCGCTCGCAGCAGAAGGCGGCCCGCGCGCAGCAGGACGGTACGCTGGCGCAGGAGATCGTCGCGGTGACGATCGCGCAGAAGAAGGGCGACCCGCTGGTCGTCGGGCGCGATGAACACCCGCGCGAAACCACGCTCGAGGCGCTGGCGAAGCTGAAGGGCGTCGTGCGGCCGGACGGTTCGGTGACGGCCGGCAATGCGTCGGGCGTAAACGACGGCGCGGTCGCCATGCTGATCGCCGACGAAGAAAGCGCGCAGCGTCACGGCCTCACGCCGCGCGCGCGCATTCTCGGCGTCGCCACGGCGGGCGTGCCGCCGCGCGTGATGGGCATCGGTCCGGCGCCGGCGTCGCAGAAGCTGCTGACGCGCCTCGGCATGAGCATCGACCAGATGGACGTGATCGAGCTGAACGAAGCGTTTGCCGCGCAAGGTCTCGCGACGCTGCGCATGCTCGGTGTGGCCGACGACGACGCCCGCGTCAACCCGAACGGCGGCGCCATCGCGCTGGGCCATCCGCTCGGCGCGTCGGGCGCGCGTCTCGTCACGACCGCGAGCTATCAGCTGCATCGCACCGGCGGCCGCTACGCGCTGTGCACGATGTGCATCGGCGTGGGCCAGGGCATCGCGATCGTCATCGAGCGCGCGTAAGCGCATGTTCGCAGCCACGGGACGTCTCACGGATCTGATCTGCGGCAGCGAGGCCGCCAACGCGCTCTGGTCGCCGCGCGCGACCGTGCAGGCGATGCTCGACGTCGAAGCCGCGCTCGCGCGTGCGTCGGCGTTGCATGGCGTGATTCCGGCGAGCGCCGTGGACGCGATCGTCGCCGCGTGCCAGGCCGACGAGATCGACGCGCAAGCCTTGATGAGCGGCGCGCAGGCGGGCGGCAATCTGGCCATTCCGCTCGTCAAGCAGTTGACGGCCGTGGTCAAGGCGCGCGACGCCGAGGCCGCGAAGTATGTGCACTGGGGCGCGACGAGCCAGGACATCATCGACACGGGACTGGTGCTGCAACTGCGCGCCGCGCTCGATCAGCTCGATGCCGACCTGCGCACGCTCGCCACGGCGCTCGCCGCGCAGGCGCAGGCGCACCGCGCGACGCCGATGATCGGCCGCACGTGGCTGCAGCAGGCGCTGCCGATCACGCTCGGTCTCAAGTTCGCGCAATGGCTCGACGCCATCACGCGCCAGCGCGCGCGCCTGGGCGAGCTGAAAGCGCGCGCGCTGGTGCTGCAGTTCGGCGGCGCGGCGGGCACGCTCGCGAGTCTGCGCGACCACGCACTGCCGGTCGCGCAGTCGCTCGCGGACGATCTCCATCTGACGCTGCCAGTCCTGCCGTGGCATACGCAGCGCGACCGCATTGCGGAAGCCGCGGCCTGGTTCGGCATGCTGACGGGCACGCTCGGCAAGATCGCGCGCGACATCTCGCTGATGATGCAGACCGAGGTCGGCGAAGTCGCGGAGCCGGCGGCGGCGGGCAAGGGCGGTTCGTCGACGATGCCGCACAAGCGCAATCCGGTCGGCTGCGCGGCGGTGCTGACGGCCGCGACGCGCGCGCCGAATCTCGTCGCGACGATCTTTGCCGGCATGGTCCAGGAGCACGAACGCGCGCTCGGCGGCTGGCAGGCCGAATGGGAAGCGCTGCCCGACCTCGCGCGGCTCGCGGCGGGCGCGGTGACGAATCTCAACGGCATCGTCGCGGGGCTGGAAGTGAACGCGGAACGGCTCGCGCAGAATCTCGATGCCACCCACGGCCTCGTGCTCGGCGAAGCGGTGATGCTGGCGCTGGGCGATGCCATCGGCCGGATGGAGGCGCACAAGCTGGTGGAAGGGGCATCGAAGGCGGCGGTCGCGAACGGCCGTCCGTTGCTCGAAGCACTCGCCGCCAACGAAACCGTGATGCGCCATCTGTCGCGCGCTCAACTCGAATCCTTGCTCGATCCGGCGAACTACGTCGGACAGGCGCAGTCGTTCGTCGATGCGGCCATCGCGAACGCCAACTTGAAAGAACCGAAAGAACAGGAGCGTCAAGACATGCCTCTTGCTGAAGTCAACGGAACCCGGCTGCACTATCGCGTCGATGCCACGGCCGGCGACAGCGCCCCGTGGCTCGTGCTGTCCAACTCGCTCGGCGCGGATGTGTCGATGTGGACACCGAACATCGAGGCCTTCGCGCAGCGTTACCGGGTCCTGCGCTACGACACGCGCGGCCACGGTCACTCGGACGTGCCGCCGGGGCCGTACACGATCGATCAGCTGATCGGCGACGTGATCGGCCTCATGGATCATCTGAAGATCGAGCGCGCGCACTACTGCGGGCTGTCGATGGGCGGTCTCACCGGCATCGGCCTGGCGGCGCGGCATCCGCAGCGCTTTGCGCGCGTCGTGTTGTCGAACACGGCCGCGCTGATCGGCTCGGACGCGGTGTGGACGCCGCGCGCCGCGAAAGCGCGCGAGCCGGGCGGCATGCCCGCGCTCACCGACGCCGTGATCGCGCGCTGGTTCACCGCGCCGTTCATCGAGCGCGAGCCGCTTGCGCTCGCCAACATCCGCGATGTGTTCCGCCATACGTCGGGCGAAGGCTACGCGTCGAATTGCGAAGCGATCCGCGACGCCGACCTGCGTGACGAAGCGAAGACCATCACGCTGCCGGTGCTGATGATCGCCGGTACGCACGATCTCTCGACGACCGCCGAGCAGGGCCGCGAGCTGGCGGGTTATATCGAAGGCGCGCGTTATCTCGAACTGGACGCGGCGCATTTGTCGAACATCGAAAAGCGCAACGAATACACCAGCGCCGTTCTCGACTTTCTTGGAGCATGAGCATGACCGATGACGAACGCTACGAAGCCGGGATGAAGGTACGCCGCGCGGTGTTGTCCGACGCGCACGTGGACCGGTCGCTTGCGAACCGCACCGAACTCACGACCGATTTCCAGAACTTCATCACGCGTTATGCATGGGGCGAGATCTGGACGCGCGACGGCCTGCCGCGGCACACGCGCAGCCTCATCACGATCGCGATGATGGTCGCGCTGAATCGCAGCGAGGAACTCGCGCTGCATCTGCGCGCCGCGAAGAACAACGGCGTGACGCAGGACGAGATCAAGGAAGTGCTGTTGCAGACGGCCGTGTATTGCGGTGTGCCGGCAGCTAACTCGGCGTATCACCTGGCGCAGAAAATCTTCGACGAAGAGAAGCAGAAGCAGGCCTAGCCGCGCGCGCGTTCTCGAAGCAGATATCGAAGCGGATCCTGAAGCTGTCCCGGCGCAAACCGGGACGGCTTTTTTCATGCGCGGTTCAGAACGCGTAGTAAGGACCGGCGCCGGCCGGCGTCGCGCGTTCCTGGAACGCCGTGAAGACGCGCCGGCCGAAGAAGAACGGCAAGCCCCAGGCGAAGCCACTGTTCGACGGCCCCGCGAGATTGTCGAAGGCGTAATTGCCGCTGCCGAACAGGCTCGTCGAGGACGCGACGCTGAAATTCACCGTGCTTTGCGCGCCCGCCGGCGAGCGGATCGTCGCGCTGAGCGACTGCGTCGTCGCCGGACAGAACCATGCGCCGCAGCGGGCGAGTGTCGTCGAGGGAAAGAACAGGCCGTTCGAACCGCTGTCGATGTAACTCGCGCCATAGGTCGTGCCGCCGAAATCCGTCGACACGTAGGCGCTCGACGCATTCGCGGCGAGCACCGTGGCCGAGCCGAGCGCATTGTTCGCCTGCGAGCCGATGCCGAAGGTCAGCGTGCCGTTGACGCTGAAGGCGCCGTCATCCGGCACGTCGGGCAGTTCGATCACGACGCCGTTGTTGTCGGTGGCGAAGTTCGCGACCGGATTCGTCACCTGCTGCGCGACCGCGAGCGGGCTTGCGGCGCACGCGCCCGACGTGCACTGGTAATACCAGCGCGGCATGGGCGCGCTGGCGCAGTTCGCGCCGCAATCGGCGACGAAAGGCCCGATGCCGAGAATGCCGTTGCCGCGCAGCGTGGTTGCGTTGAGCATCGACAGTCCCGACTGGTTGCAATCCTGCGCAACAGCGGGGACCGACGGGTCGGCGATGATCTGCACCGACGTCGAGGCCGCCAGCTGGCCCGCGAGCCGGATGTCGGCCTGGCGCACCGCGCCCCACGTGTAGCCGGAACCGAACACGGCGCATTCCGCCATCGCCGAGCCGGACGTGCTGCCCGCGACGGGCGGCAGCGCCATCGTCGGATCGAGCGCGGAGGCCAGGACACGCAGACCGTGCGATCCGGTATCGACCTGAATGCCGTCGATGGTCTGGCAGGTGTTCGTGCCCGGCACGCAGAGCGTCACGCTGGTTTGCAGCATGTTGCGCGTGTCGGTGGAGGTGCGGGACACGGTGACGGGCTGCACGTTGGGCAACGACGATTGCACGACGGCCGTGCTCGCCGCGTCCGGCGCGCTTGCCTGTGCGGGTGCAGCCGAAGATGCGGGTGGCGCGGGTTGGGCGGTGGCGGTCCCGCGGGCGCTGGCCCCCCCCGCCGCGCCATCTCCTCCGCCACCGCCGCCGCAGGCAACCAGCAGCGAGCAGAGCGTCATGACGAGCAGCAGCGCGCAGGCTTCACGAAACGCTTCGAGGCAGGGCATGGCGGCCTCCTACTGAATGTCCGACGCGTTCACGCCGGGCGGCAGCGCGTTCGCGAGCCACGCGCGTCCGCTGAACTCGCGCAGGCGCATGTGGTTCTCGACGACCAGGTCTCCTGTCGCCACCTGCGCCGTGTGCAGTCCGAGCGCGCCCATCGATGCCAGCGCGCCTTCCCTGAACGTCTCGAAATGCGCGCCCAGGAGCGCCTGGATATCCGGCATCGCGGGCCCGCGCCAGGATACGGCGTAGACCGCGCCGTTTCCATCGACATACTCGCGGATGACGATCCCGTTCGCGTCGGTCGTTTCGCTGAAGGCCGGCAGGCCCGATTGCGCCCGCCGCATGACGGCGTCCGACGCTTCGTCCGACGCGCGCACCGTACCGCCGAGATGAGCCGTCGCGGTCGCCGTCAGCAGTAGAGAACATACCGCGAGCCCCCGCGCGATATTTTTAGGATGTCTGATCTTGGCCATCGAATCTCTCTCTCAGATTGGGAGTTTTCGTATTGTTTTAGAGGAGATTCTAGGGTTATGGTTAGCCTTCGCAATAGATGGCTGCTTTTGAACAGCTATACGCCGAATATTGCGCTCATCAAGAAAATCCAATATGAATCAGCGGGTTGGCGCGAACATGAACGGCAAACGCCGCCTTGATCAATCGTCATAAATTGTCATTTCTTGTCGGGTCGCTTTGGCAGCTCGTCCGAATGGTCCATCGGCGTCGGGCGTCGCAACGAAGGACCGAGATCGAATGCAACACAGGCTTGCCGACTCATGCCGCCGTGCCGGTCATGAGGGATATCCCGTGTTTTTGCACCAGCGCGCGCGGGATCGGTAAAATAACGGGTTGATCCACGGAAGAACGCCCGTGGCGTAGCGGAAGGACTTTCCAGACATGACAGATTTTCGTGTAACCAGGCGGGTAACCCAGCAGCTCACCACGCGGGCGGCCACGCGCATGGCTGCGCTGCTCGCGGTGGCAGGAATCGTGGCGGGATGCGGCTCGACCAATCCCAATGCGTTCAATTACAAGAGCGATCAGCGTTCGAAGCAGGTGTCTCTCGCCGTGCCGCCGAATCTGATCGACGAAGCATCCGACTCGCGCTCGCTGCCGCCGCAGGGCGGACAGGCCTCGCTCTCCGATCTCCAGCAAGTACAGAAAGTCGCCCCGAACGCGCCGACCGTCGTGCCGCCCGTCTCGGGCATGCACATCCAGCGGGACGGCGCCGAGCGCTGGCTCGTGGTCGACGGCAAGTCCCCTGATCAGGTGTGGCCGCAAATCCGTCGCTTCTGGCAGGAGCAGGGCTTCCTGCTGGTGGTGGATCAGCGCGACAAGGGCGTGATGGAAACGGACTGGAACGAAACCCATCCGCAGATTTCCGACGGCCTGATTCGCGACACGCTCGCCAAGGCCACCGGCAATTCGTATGTCACGGCCGAGCGCAACAAGTACCGGACGCGTCTCGAAAAAGCGCCGGACGGCGGCACCTACGTGTTCGTCAGCCAGAAGGGCATGCGTGAGGCGCTCACCGGCGTCAACAACGATTCGAGCCAGTGGCAAGCGCGTCCCAACGATCCCGCGCTCGAGAACGAATATCTGAAGCGGTTGATGTCCTCGCTCGCGTTGTCCGACCAGCGCGCGGCTTCAGGCGGCGCGACTTCGCTGGATACGCCGGCCGCCGTCGGCGCGGCAGGTGCAGGCGCGCAAGCTGCGAAGGGCGGCGATGCCAAGGCGGCTTCGGTCGCGGCACAGAACGTCGCGAATGCCGGCAACACGCCGATCCGCAACGAAGTCGTGCCCGAGGCCGATACCTCGCAAATCACCTTGCCGGAAGCCTACGATCGCGCGTGGCTGCGCGTGGGCACCGCGCTCGATCGCGCGAACTTCACCGTGGATGACCGGGATCGCGCCAAGGGCATGTACTACGTGCGCTACGTCGATCCGACCGACAAGACGTCGGCGGAGCAGGGCTTCTGGAGCCAGGTGTTCCACGGCCGCAAGGAAATGAAGGCCAAGCAGTATCAGGTCAACGTGCGGGCCGTGACGGAAGCGCAGACGCGCGTCGCGATTGTCGATGACAAGGGCAATCCGGATTCGTCGCCGCAAGCGCGTCAGATCATGGCGCTCCTCGCCGGGCAGATCAGCTGATCTCTCCCGCAAGACGCTGCTCTTCGCAACGCCTCCTCCGGGAGGCGTTTTTGTTTGCATCGCTCGCGAAGATTCCAGCAAAAGCGGTCATCGCATGCTCGTTTCGTAATGCGCGCTAATGCGAAACTCGCCTTCGATATGCGCAGACAATTCTTTCGATCGGGAAATGTGCGCAAAAGCTTATAAAGAATAGGCCCATGGATAGTACATTGCATCAATGGCGCGAATCGCCGCTTGAACTTCTTCGACAAGCGAGTCATCCCGCGCAATGCACCAGACATGCCGAACATTGGCTCGCCATGCAGCGAGCCCCGATGGCCCCGTCGCCTATCCTCGTAGGGCGACGGTTTTTGCCCGCGTTTCCACCGAAACGCGGGCTTTTTCTTTGTGGCTTGCGCCTGTGTCGCGCTCATGTGATTCCGGCAGCGCATGACGCGGACGGTTATGCTCGTGCTTCGTCAATCAACGAAGACAGGAGAAGCTCATGTCGGAAGTCGCCGTTGTCGCGATATTTGTCGCGAAGCCGGGCAAGGAAGAGGAACTGAAGCAGGTGCTCGAAGCGAACGTCGAGCCGACGCGCAAGGAGCGCGGCGCATTGCAATACGACCTGCATCGCGACAACGAGGAGCCGCGCCGCTTCATCTTCGTCGAGCGCTGGGAGAGCCAGGACGCGCTCGACGCACACGGACGGGCGCCGCACATCCAGGCATTCCGCGCGAAGGCGCCGGCGTTGTGCGAACACGGCGAAGTGCGCAAGGCGACGAAGCTCCTCTGAGCCCGCAGGAGCGGGACGTTGTCAGTGCGTTTCGTGCGGCACGTCGAGAATGAGGATGATGGTCCAGTCGGCGTCGCCTTCGTGATGGTACTGGCGTTCCGCGACGATGAACGGCTGCTGCTTGCCGTCCGGACCGAGAAAGAGCACGTCGCCTTCCATCGGCAGGCATTCGATGGGCGGCAGCGCCAGGTATGCGTCCTTGCTGGCGTTGCGCGGCATCAGTTTTTCGATCTTGCGCGATGCCGCTTCGGTCCATTCGATATCGAGCTGGATGTTGCTCATGCTGTCGTTCGCACGGTGAGTGCGCTCCACGGTTGAATCGTTGAAAAAGGCGATGCGCAATGTAGCACACGCCATGCTCGGTCCATCATGCGCCTCAAACGAAAAAACGGCCCGCAGGCCGTTTTTCTCGCACGCTGAAGCGTCGTTGCGGACGACGCGCTCAGATCTCCTCGTACAGCGGCAGCGTCAGAAACTCGGTGAAGTCGGCCGAGGTCGACATCTCCTCGAAGATCTTCGCCGCGCGTTCATACGGCTTCGTGTCCGCGCCCGTTGCGCCGACGCTCATTCTCACCTTCTCCAGCTCGTCGATGGTGATCTCGCGCACCAGCGCGGCCGTGACCTTGCGGCCGTCGTCGAGCGAGCCCTTGGGCGAGCGGATCCACTGCCACACTTGCGAGCGCGAGATCTCGGCGGTCGCGGCATCTTCCATCAGGTTGTGGATCGGCACGCAGCCATTGCCCGCGAGCCACGAACCGAGATAGTGGATGCCGACGTTCACATTGTTGCGCAGACCGGCTTCGGTGATCGGCGCTTCCGGACGGAAATCGAGCAGATCGTGCGCGGTAACCTGGACATCAGGGCGCTGCTTGCCGATCTGGTTCGGCTGATCGCCGAGCACGTCGACGAACGCTTTCATCGCGATCGGCACGAGGCCCGGATGCGCCACCCAGCCGCCGTCGTAGCCGTCGGTGGCGTCGCGCGTCTTGTCGGAGCGCACGCCGTCCATGGCGCGCTCGTTCGCCGCGGGATCGTTCTTGATCGGAATCAGCGCCGACATGCCGCCGATCGCCGGCGCATTGCGCTTGTGGCAGGTCTTCAGCAGTTCGAGCGCATAGGCGCGCATGAACGGCGAGGTCATCGTGATCTTCGCGCGGTCGGCGAGACAGAAGTCCGTGTCGTTCTTGAACTTCTTGATCGCCGAGAAGATGTAGTCCCAGCGGCCCGCGTTCAAGCCCGAGCTGTGCTCGCGCAGTTCGTAGAGGATCTCGTCCATTTCGAAGGCGGCGAGAATCGTCTCGACGAGCACGGTTGCGCGGATCGTGCCGCGCGGAATGGCGACCGCCTCCTGTGCCGCGACAAACACATCGTTCCACAGGCGCGCTTCGAGATGGCTCTCCATCTTCGGCAGATAGAAGTAAGGACCGCTGCCGCGCGCGATCAGCTCGTGCGCGTTGTGGAACAGATAGAGCGCGAAGTCGAACAGGCCGCCGGACACGCGCTGGCCGTCGACGGTCACGTGCTTTTCGTCGAGATGCCAGCCGCGCGGACGGACGATCAGCGTCGCGGTCCTGTCGTTGAGCGTGTACGACTTGCCGTTCTGCTGCAGCGAGATCGTGCGGCGCACCGCGTCGCGCAGATTGATCTGACCGACGATCTGGTTGTCCCAGTTCGGCGCGTTCGAATCCTCGAAGTCGGTCATGTACGAATCGGCGCCGGAATTGAGCGCGTTGATGATCATCTTGCGCTCGACCGGACCCGTGATCTCGACGCGGCGGCATTGCAGATCCTTCGGCAGCGGCGCGACGGTCCAGTCGCTCTCGCGGATCGAACGCGTGGCGTCGAGGAAATCGGGGCGCTCGCCGGCGTCGAGGCGTTGGGTGCGCTCGACGCGTGCGGCGAGCAAGTGCTGGCGGCGCGGTTCGAACTGACGGTGCAGCGCCGCGACCAGTTCGAGCGCTTCGCGCGTCAGGATGGCCTGGTAGTCCGGCTTGATGTCGGCCGAGATGGTCATGCCTTTCGGCAGCGAGAGCGGATTCGAGATTGAGGTCATTGTTTTCTCCTTGGTCGGTCAGACAGTTTTGCTTGCTGGTTTTGCGTAGTGGCTTGCGTGGGATTGATGCGTGGCGACTCAGGCCGCGGACGAACGGCGCGCGCTGCCTGCCGTACTGCCCGCTGTGCGGCTGCGCTCTCGCGCGGGCGGGCGCACCGCGCTCGCTTCGACGAACGCGACGAGATCCGCCATGCCGCGCCCGCGTCCATGCGGCGCGACGCCGAGTTCTTCGGCCGCCAGCGCCGCGCGATTGATCCAGAAACTCGTGTAGCCGAACCAGGTCGCTCCCGCGACGTTCCAGCCGCTGCCCGAGACGAACACGATGTCGCGCGGCGGCGCGTCGAAGGCGCGCGTGCCGAGTGCATACGCGGCGGGGGCGGGCGGATAGGCGCGCGCGGCATCGACGGACAGCACGTGATCGAACAGGCCGCTCATGCCGGCGCTTTTCACGGCGACCTCGAGCATCGGGGCGCTGCCGTTCGAGAGGATCGCGAGCGGCAGGTTGAAGCGGTCGCGCAGCGCCGTGAGCGCCGGCACGATGTCGGGAAACGTCGAGAGGCACGCGTATTCGTCGAGCAGGCGCTTTTCGGCGGCGCGGGTCAGCGCGTCGGCGAGCGCGAGACGCGCGGCGGCGTGGCGCAGCGCATCGACGGTGATCTTCCAGAACGGCTCGTAGTGCGTGCCGGCCGGGTCGGCGAGCGTACGCAATTGGGTGTATTCGATCTGCTTGCGGCGCCACAGCCGCGACAGCGCGACGCCGCGTCCCGGGAACAGCTGTTCGGCGGCGGCGACGACCGAATGGACGTCGAAGAGGGTGCCGTAGGCATCGAAGATGACGGCGCGCGGAAGCCGGGGCATGTCGGGGAGAGACGGGGGTGTCGCGTTTGCGGTGAGTGTCGTTCTGGCCGACATAGCCGTGCGCTCCGTGTAGAGGTCGGGACCGATTTTATTCGTGATCCAGGTGATGGAAAAAGCACCGCAACATCACTTGATCTTTTACTTTTTAATACCTAATCTGTGTCCGGTCTCCCTGAATGACGACGAAAACGCATGGATCGGTTCAAGCAGATAGAAACCTTCGCCTCGGTGGCAGCGAAAGGCAGTCTCTCGGCGGCGGCGCAGGCGGAAGGCATCGCGCCGGCCGTGATCGGACGCCGGCTTGACGCGCTCGAAGAACGTCTTGGCGTCAAGCTGCTGGTGCGCACCACGCGCAGGATCACGCTGACCTTCGAAGGTTCGGCGTTCCTGGAGGATTGCCAGCGCATCATCAACGACATGCAGAACGCCGAGGCCAGCGTATCGGCGGGCGGCGTGAAGGCGAGCGGGCACTTGCGTGTGTCGGCGCCGGCGGGATTCGGCCGGCGGCATGTCGCCTCGCTGGTGCCGCGCTTCACCGCGCAGCATCCGGATGTGTCGGTGAGCCTCGACCTGACCGACCGCATGGTCGATCTCGTCAATGAAGGTTTCGACTGCGCCGTGCGGCTCGGAGAATTGCCGGATTCGTCGCTGGTGTCGCTGAAGCTCGGCGAGAACCGGCGCGTGTGCGTCGCGTCGCCGGACTATCTGGCGCGCCGCGGCACGCCCGCCGATCTCGCCGCGCTCGCCCAGCACAATTGCCTGGCGCTCGGGGCATCGGCGAATCAGCAGCGCGGCTGGGTGTTCCAGCAGGACGGCCGGGTCGTGACGATCAAGGTGTCGGGCACGATGGAATGTTCCGACGGCGCGGTCCTGCATGAATGGTGTCTGGAAGGCCGTGGACTGGCGTGGCGCTCGTGGTGGGAGGTCGGCGAGGACATCGGTGAAGGACGGCTCGTGAGCGTGCTCGAAGGCTTTGCTGCGCCGCCCATCGGCATTCACGCGGTGTTTCCGCAGCGCCGGCATCTGCCGCTGCGCGTGCGCCTGTTCCTCGATCTGCTCAAGCATACGTACAACGCTCCGGGATATTGGGGCGACGAGGCGTAGCAGGGACGTTCGCTCCGGCACGCCGGGCAGTCCGGCGCGAAACGTCTCGCCGCCGCGCGGCCCTGACTACAATGAAGCGTGCCCCGAGGTTCGAAGGAGGACGCCATGTTCAAGCACATCCTGGTGCCGACCGACGGCTCCGAGCTGTCGCAGAAGGCCATCGACGGCGCGATCGATCTCGCGCAATCCGTTGGCGCGCGCATCACGGCTTATGCGTGTCTGCCGCAATATCCGTATTCGCCGTTCGCGGATGTCGCCGTCGAGCCGCCCGACGATTTCCACGCCCGCGCCGAGAACGAAGCCCGCGAGCATCTGCATGCGGTCATGCGCGCCGCCGACGACGCCGGCGTGCCCTGCAACAGCGTCACGAGCATCGAGGCGGCGCCGTATATCGGCATCATCGAAGCGGCGGAGCAGAATGGCTGCGACGTCATCCTGATGGCGTCGCACGGACGCCGCGGGCTCGGCAGCCTGTTGATCGGCAGCGAGACGCAGCGCGTGCTCACGCACACCAAGATTCCTGTGATCGTGTATCGTTGAGAACCGGCCAGTGCGCAGCGGCCGCCGCCCGCTTTCGCGAGGACGGCGGCCGCCGCTTTCTTCACTACGCTCCCTGATTCAGCCTGTTACCGCGTGATGATCGACGCGAGGGTCAAGCCACCTTCTTGTCGAAGAACTGCTCGTCTTCCGTCGAGCCGTGCAGCGCGGTGGTCGATGCGTCGCGCTCGACCGTCTGCGTGACCGCGTCGAAATAGCCGGTGCCCACTTCGCGCTGATGCTTGACCGCCGTGAAGCCCTTGTCGGCGGCGGCGAACTCGGCCTGCTGCAGTTCGACGAACGCGCTCATCTGCGAACGGGCGTAGCCGTGCGCGAGGTTGAACATCGAGTAGTTCAGCGCGTGGAAGCCCGCGAGCGTGATGAACTGGAACTTGTAGCCCATCGCGCCGAGTTCGCGCTGGAACTTGGCGATGGTCGCGTCGTCGAGATTCTTCTTCCAGTTGAACGACGGCGAGCAGTTGTACGACAGCATCTTGCCCGGGAATTCCTTGTGGATCGCCTCGGCGAATTTCTTCGCGTATTCGAGGTCCGGCTTGCCCGTCTCGCACCACACGAGATCCGCGTAGGGCGCATAGGCGAGACCGCGCGACACCGCCTGCTCCAGGCCCGGCTTCGTGCGGAAGAAACCTTCCACGGTGCGCTCGCCGGTGAGGAACGGCTTGTCGTTGTCGTCGATGTCGGAGGTGACGAGATCGGCGGCTTCGGCGTCCGTGCGGGCGATCAGCAGCGTCGGCGTGCCGCAGACGTCGGCGGCGAGGCGCGCGGCCGTCAGCTTGGCGACGTTTTCGCGGGTCGGCACGAGCACCTTGCCGCCCATGTGGCCGCACTTCTTGACTGAAGCCAGCTGATCCTCGAAGTGCACACCGGCCGCGCCGGCTTCGATCATCGCCTTCATCAGTTCGAACGCGTTGAGCACGCCGCCGAAGCCTGCTTCGGCGTCGGCCACGATCGGCGCGAAGTAGTCGAGGTAGCCTTCATCGCCGGGATTCTTGCCTTCCGACCACTGGATCTGGTCGGCGCGCGTGAGCGTGTTGTTGATGCGCTTGACGACGAGCGGCACCGAATTGGCCGGATACAACGACTGGTCGGGATACATTTCGCCCGCGACGTTGGCGTCGCCCGCCACCTGCCAACCCGACAGATAGATGGCCTTCAGGCCGGCCTTGACCTGCTGCATCGCCTGGTTGCCGGTCAGCGCGCCGAGCGCGTTGACGAACGGCTCTTCGTTGATCGACGCCCACAGCTTCTCCGCGCCACGCCGCGCGAGCGTGTGCTCCACCGGCACCGAGCCGCGCAGGCGCACGACGTCGTCCGCCGAGTAGCCACGCTTGATGCCCTTCCAGCGCGGGTTGCTTTCCCATTGCTGATGGAGTTGCTGAGCGAGTTGTTGACGTGAGGTCATGGCGTTTCTCCTTGAGATTGGAATGAACAGCGATTCGTGAAGCGGTGATTTTTCCTGGACTTGAGCTGGGTGCGCCGTATCGGGCGCTGTGTTTTGCTCAACTCTTATATAAGAGTCTAGGCAAACGACGCCGCGCGAAACACCCCTTGTGAGCAGAAATTGCGAATCTTTTTATTGTTTAGAATCAGTAATTTAAGCTTGAGATTTCGTCATTCGGAATTGCATTTTCTATGTTGCAATGCGTAAATTTGTGCCGCGCAGCACATCTTTTGCGACACAAAAGGCCATTGCGCATCGTGAAATATGGCGACAAGGCGAAAAAAAACCGATGCACGGGGCATCGGTTTTCTGGTGAAGCCGGAAGCGGCGCATGGCCGCTTCCTGTCAGACGAGGGCTTAGCTGCCGCGGCGCGGTGCGCGCGGGCCGTCGTTGCGGCGTGCGCTGTAGCCGTCGCGCGAGCCATAGCCGCCTTCGCCGCGATTGCCGCCACGATAACCACCGTCGCTGTTGCCGCCACGATAACCACCGTCGCTGTTGCCACCGCGATAGCCGCCTTCGCTGTTGCCACCGCGATAACCGCCTTCACGCGAGCCGGCATTCGGCTTGTTGCCGTAGCCGCTGGCGTTGCTCGGGCCGTAGCCTCGGCCGCTGCTGCTGCCGCCGCCATTGCCGAAGCGTCGGCCGCCACCGCCGTTGCCGCCCGGACGGCCGCGGCCGCCGCCGAAACCGCCCTTCGGCGGGCTCTTGCGCGGCTCGAAGCCGACCACGACATTCACCGGAAGCGGCGCACGCACGAAACGCTCGATGCGCTTGAGCGCGCCCATCTCGGCGTAATGCACGAGGCTGACGGCGGTGCCGCTGCGGCCCGCCCGGCCGGTGCGGCCGATGCGGTGCACGTAGTCTTCGGCGAACTTCGGCAGGTCGTAGTTGAAGACGTGCGTAATGCCCGGAATGTCGATGCCGCGAGCCGCGACGTCGGTCGCCACCAGCACGCGCACACGGCGCTCGCGCAGCGCGCGGATGGTGCGGTTGCGTGCGCCTTGCGGCAGGTCGCCGTGCAGCGCGGCAGATTCGAAGCCGGCGTCGGCGAGACGGTTGGCGATCAGGTCGGCGTCGCTCTTGGTCGCCGTGAAGACGATCGCCTGGTCCAGCGCGTCGTCGCGCAGCAGGTGGTCGAGCAGGCGGTCCTTGTGATCGCGGTCATCCACATAGTGCACGGTCTGCGCGATGTTGCTCTTCGCTTCGAGCTTCTGGACGATCTCGATGCGCTCCGGATCCTTCAGCAGGCGGCCGGTCAGCGAGCTGATCTTGCCGTCGATGGTCGCCGAGAAAAGCAGCGTCTGGCGCGAGGCCGGCGTGGCGTCGACGATCGTCTCGATGTCTTCGATGAAGCCCATGTCGAGCATGCGGTCGGCTTCGTCGAGCACGAGCATGTTCAGTTCGGACAGGTCGATACGGCCGCGCTCGAGGTGATCGATCAGGCGGCCCGGCGTGGCGACGAGAATCTCGGGGTTCTTCGCGAGCAGCATCAATTGCTGACCGTACGCGACACCGCCGAGGATGCTGACGGTACGCAGGCGGCGCAGGTGCTTGCCGTAGGTGGAAGCAGCGGTCGAGACTTGCATCGCGAGTTCGCGGGTCGGCGTCAGCACGAGCAGCTTCGGACGCGCGATCGGCTGCGGACGACGGCCGCGCGCGGCGTTCGGGTCACGCGGCGGGCGCGGTTGCTGGGCTTCCAGCTTTTGCATCTGCGAGAACTTCTCGATGGCGGGCAGCATGAACGCGGCCGTCTTGCCCGAACCGGTCGGGCTGGAGACGAGCAGGTCGCGGCCGGCGAGCGCGGCGGGAATCGCGCGCTGCTGCACGGGCGTCGGGCTGGCGTAGCCTGCGGCGGTCAATGCGGAGATGATGTCTTCCGAAAGACCGAGCGATTCGAAAGTGGGGCCGGTGGGCACGTCGGCTGCCGGGGCGGCTGCGGCGACGGGCGTGTCGGTGGTGGGGGTGAGGCCAATGTCTGCTGCGAGGTTGTCCAACGGGCTAGCGGTGAAGCTCGAAGTCATGTCGATCCTTGAAACGAGGAATAAGGCGTCGGCGCCAATCGGCATACCCAAGTCGTTGGATTCAGCGAGCGAAAAAACAGCGAGCAAATCGAAAAACGAAGGTCACTCACGCGAACGGGCGGTGAGTCTCTTTGTTAGAAGCTGTATCGGATACGGCAGGCCCGTTCGGCCGGAACCGAGCGATGGGCGCTGACGTCAGCCTGATGCATGACGGGCCGGGGACACTGACTGCGTGCAAAGCAACGCAAAACGGCCTAGCAGGGAGGGGACAGTTTCTAAACTGGATTGGAGCGAAACGCTACGATGTGCCTTGCTGCAAGAGGCCTGGCTGAGAAGCCGGGCAGCCGCCGCACGACACAGAAGCGTAAGTATATAGGAATTTGCTGCACCGCGCCAGATCATGACGCCGTTTTGGCGCATTCGCGCGCCAGGGACGGGCATGAGCAGATGCGGTGCGGTTCGTTTCGGGGAATGTTCGCGCCTGAATGACGCAGCGAGCCCCGCAGGCTCAGGTCGCTTCGCCGCGTTTCAACGATTCGACGAGTTCGACGTAGCGCGCCTTGGCTTCGTCGGCGGGCGTGCCTTTCAGCGCTTCCCACGCTTCGAACTTGAACTTGCCGGCGATATCGGTGAAGCCGGGCTTTTCGCCCTGGATGTCGCCGAGGCTGCCTTGCTTGAAGAGCGCATACAGGCGCAGCAGCGTGAGATTGCCGGGCCGCTCGGGCAACTCGGTGACGTCGGTTTGGGCCTGCACGAATTGCTGCTCGATCTCGGTCATGCGTGCTCCATTCGGGTTGAAAAGGCTGCGGTCGATCTTAGCAAGCGCCACGCGCTTTGCCTGTCGAGGCTTTCTTCGAACCGGGCACGCCTTCCAGACGCGCGCGCCTCCTGTCGTAAGCGTCGATGGCGCGAAACCGGTGCAGGTGTCGCATTACAATACCGGCTATGACACGCACTGCCATGCCCACAGCCACACGCACAGTCCTGCTGGCTCTCGACACATCGACCGAGTTCTGCTCAGTCGCGCTGTTACTCGCCGATTCCGCTTCTCCTTCCCCTGACACCGCCATCCCGTCCGTCGCGCCGCAGTATGCGAGCGGCGCGGTGCGCGCCTGGTTCCGCCACGAGGCCACCGGCGCGGTGTCCAGCACCCGCCTGCTGCCCGCGGTGCGCGAGCTGTTCGACGACGCGGGCCTCGCACTCGCCGATTGCGGCGCCATCGCGTTCGGCGCGGGTCCGGGGTCGTTCACCGGTCTGCGCACGGCAACGGGCGTCGCTCAGGGGCTGGCGTTCGGACTGAATGTGCCGGTGGTGCCGGTGAGCACGCTGCTCGCCTGCGCCGAAGCGGCGCGCCTGCACGATCCCGCCGCGCCGCAGCGCGTGCTCGCCGCGCTCGATGCGCGCATGGACGAGGTCTACTGGGCCGACTACGCCTACGACGCCGCGTCGGACGAGTGGCGCACGCTGCATCCGGCCGCGCTCGATGCGCCCGGCGCGCTCGCGCTGCCCGATGTGCCGTTCACGCTGGCCGGCAACGCCGCGGCGGCTTTCAGCGAGCGGCTGCCGGCGCTTGCCGCCGCCGCACACGTGGATCGCGAGGCGCTGCCGCATGCGTTGCCCGTCGCGCTGCTCGGCTTGCGGGCGTGGCGCGCGGGCCGTACCGTCGCACCCGAACACGCGGCGCCGGAATACGTGCGCGACAAGGTCGCGCAGACCACGGCCGAGCGCATGCGGGCCCGCGAGGAGGCGCTGCGGTGAGCGGCGTGCTGCTGGCGGACCGGTATCTCACGCCGATGACCGAAGCCGACCTCGACGAAGTCGCCGCGGTCGAGAAACTCGCCTATGAGTTTCCGTGGAGCCGCGGCAATTTCCAGGATTCCTTGCGCAATGGGTATTACGGCGTCTGCCTGCGGCATGTGACGGGCACGCTGATCGGCTATTGCGTGCTGATGCCGGTGGTCGACGAGATGCATCTGCTGAACCTGTGTGTCGCGCCGGCGGCGCAGCGCGCGGGCGCGGGGCTCACGCTGCTGCGCGAGGCGGTGCGCATCACGCGCTCCGAGAAGCTCGAAGGCGTGCTGCTCGAAGTGCGGCCGTCCAATCCGCGCGCCATCCAGCTATACGAACGCTTCGGCTTTACCGCCATCGGGCGCCGCAAGAACTATTACCCCGCGCGGCATCGCTCGCGCGAGGACGCAATCGTCATGCGTCTGTCGTTTTCGAAGGAGAGTGCGCATGGCGCTCGATGAATCGCTGATCGAAGAGCTCGGAATCGGGCCGGTGTGGGTCCGGCGCGCGGCGGCCAAGGCCCCCGCGATGCAGGCGGACGCGCCCGAAGTGCAAGCAACGGCTGCGGGGGTTGGGGAAGCGCCGCCCGTCACGGATCGAAGGGAAGTGCATGCCGCATCGCCCTTGCCGGCCTCACGGCCCGAAGCCGCGCAACCGAAAGCCGAGCGGCCGGAAGCGCCGTCCGCTTCCGACCTCCCGCCGCTCGACGCCTACGACGATCTCCCCTGGGCCGACGAAGCGCCCGCCGCCCCCGAACCCGCGCTGGCCGACGCCCCCGGCGACCTCGACATCGCCACGCTCGACTGGGATGCGCTCGCCGACCGTGTCTCGAACTGCCAGCGCTGCCGTTTGTGCGAGCGGCGCACGAACACGGTCTTCGGCGTCGGCGATCGCGAGGCGGACTGGATGCTGATCGGCGAGGCACCGGGCGAGAACGAGGACAAGCAGGGCGAGCCGTTCGTCGGCCAGGCGGGCAAGCTGCTCGACAACATGCTGCGCGCGCTCACGCTGTCGCGCGTGTCGAACGTCTATATCGCCAACGTCATCAAGTGCCGTCCGCCCGGCAACCGCAATCCCGAGCCTGATGAAGTCGCGCGCTGCGAGCCGTATCTGCAACGGCAGGTCGCCCTGGTGAAGCCGAAGGTGATCGTCGCGATGGGACGCTTCGCCGCGCAAAGTCTGCTCAAGAGCGATGCCAGCATTGCGTCGCTGCGCGGGCGCGTGCACGCGTATCAGGGCGTGCCGGTGATCGTCACGTATCACCCGGCCTATCTGCTGCGCAGTCTGCAGGACAAGTCGAAGGCCTGGGCCGATCTCTGTCTCGCGCGCGCGACCCATCGCGACGCGCTCACGGCGCTCGGCGTCCAGCCCGGCGCCGGGGAAGACGCGCGGCAAGCATCGGGGAAGGGCGGCCGCTGATGGCGGTCACGGCGAGCGAACTGACGCGCCTCGTCGAACGTTTCGACGACGTCACCGTGCGCGACCTCGCCTGGCTGCTGTTCGCGCCGGATCTGCTGAGCGGCGCGGACGCGGAACTGGCGCAGCCGGTCGCGTCCGCCGCCGAATACGACGCGACGCTCGCCTGGCTCACGCAACTCGACACCGCGCCGCAGAGCCTGCATGAACACGCACGCGATCCGCGCTTCACCCGTCTCGGCATCTACGCGGAAAGTCTGCTGCGCTACTTTCTCGTTCATGGGCCGGCGGCGCGTCTCGTCGCGGCGAACGTGCCGGTACGGCGCCAGCGCCAGACCATCGGCGAATGCGACTTCCTGCTCGAAGGCGCCAATGGCGCGAAGCTGCACTGGGAACTGGCGGTGAAGTTCTATCTGCATATCGGCGACGGCTCGGGCGACACCGCCTCTACCGCGCGGCTGTCCGATTATGTCGGCCCGAACCTGCAGGATCGCTTCGATCTCAAGCACGCGCGTCTGCTCACGCATCAGCTCGGGCTGACCGCGCGCGCCGAATTCGCGGCGCTCGGCTTCGACGGTCCCTGGCGGGCGCAATCCTTCATCAAGGGCCGGCTCTTCTATCACGGCCTGCATGCCGAGGCGGTCAGGCCTGCGCCCGAGATCGGCGCGAACCATGTGCGCGGCTGGTGGCTGACGGCGTCGGAATGGCGGGCGGCGCGTGCCGCGTCTTCGCACGGCGAACGCGCCTGGGTCGTGCAGCCGCGCATGGCGTGGCTCGCGTCGCGCCGGATCGATGCAGCGGCCGCCGACGCGCTCGTGGCCGAATCGGACGAAATCGCCCTGCGCCTCGCTCACGCGGCGACGCCGACGATGATCGCCACCTACGCGCGCAACGAGGCGGAAGATTGGGTCGAGGAATCGCGCGGCTTCATCGTGCCGGACGGATGGCCGGACGCCGCGCGCGCCTTCGCCCGACAGGCAGTCTGACGTCAATCAGGACGCGACTCACCACCAGCGAAAGAAATGATGCACCGGCCCGACACCGTGGCCCACGTCGAGTTGCCCGCTCGCCTCGATCGCGCCGGTCAGGTAGCGCTTGGCCTCCGAGGTGGCGCTCGCCAGGTCGCCGCTGTGCGCCAGCAGCGCGGCGATCGCCGACGACAGCGTGCAGCCCGTGCCATGCGTGTTCCTGAGCGGCACGCGCACGCCGCCGAGCCGCAACGCGCCATGTTCCTCGATGAGCCAGTCCGGACTTTCCGTCGAGGCAAGATGGCCGCCTTTCATCAGCACGGCCTGCGCGCCGAGCGCGCGCAGCGCTTCGCCTTGACGGACCATCGCGTCTTCGTCGGCGGCGGATTCGGTGCCGAGCAGCGCGGCCGCTTCCGGCAGATTCGGCGTGACGAGCATCGCGAGCGGCAGCAGTTCGTCGCGCAACGCGGCGACGGCTTCCGGCGCCAGCAACGCATGATGGCTTTTCGAGATCATCACGGTATCGAGCACGACATGCTTCGGCCGGTAACGCCGCAGTGCGTCGGCGACCGCGCGCACGATGCCCGCGTTCGCCAGCATGCCGATCTTGACCGCGTCGATGCGGATGTCGTCGAACACGGCGTCCAGCTGCGCGCCGATGAACGACGGCTCAGGCGCATGGACCGCCGTGACGCCGCGCGTGTTCTGCGCGGTCAGCGCCGTGATGACGCTCGCGCCGTAGGCGCCGAGCGCGGAGAAGGCCTTGAGATCGGCCTGGATGCCCGCGCCGCCGCCCGAGTCGGAACCGGCGATCGTGAGCACGTTGGGAATGGTTTGCGTGGCGGACATGTCGGACATGGCGAATTCAGGTTGGAGCGCGGGCGATCGTCGCGCGCAGGGCCGCCGCGGCTGCACGCGGATCCGCGGCCCGGCAGAGCGCCGATACCACGGCCAGGCCGGCGGGCCGGGCGCGCAGCACGTCGGCGGCGTTGTGCGCCTGGATGCCGCCGATCGCCACAGTCGGAAAACGCGCGGCGGCGCGGATGGCCGCGAGGCCGTCGATGCCGCATGGCGTGGAAGCGTCGGTCTTGGTCGGCGTCGCGTAGACCGGCCCTGCGCCCAGGTAATCGATGACGCCGGCGAGCGCGTCGGCTGCGGCGGTCTCCTCGAGATTCGACACCGACAGCCCGATCAGCGCATCCGGCCCGAGCATGTCCCGAACGACGCCGGCCGGCAGGTCGCGCTGGCCGACATGCACGCCATCGGCGCCGGCGGCGAGCGCGACATCGACGTGATCGTTGATGACGAAGGGCACGCCGTGCGCGCGCGTCAGCGGCAGGATGTCTCGCGCGAGGTCGAACCACGCGCGCTTGTGCCACTCGGGCGCGCGCAGTTGCACGAGCGTGGCGCCGCCCTCGAGCGCCGCGCGCGCGACCTGCACAGCCGCGTCGTGGCCGCCGCACTGCACCGGATCGAGCACGAGGTACAGCGACAGGTCGAAGGCGGTGCGCATCGTCAGCTCACGACGACGTCGCGCTGCACGAGCGTCTGGCCGAACGCGGCCTGATCGAGCGATGCGAGCCGGTCCAGGTACGCGACCGCGAAGCTGCCGGGCAGGGCGGCGTCGCGCGCGGCGAGTTCGCCGGCGATGGTCGAATAGGCGACGGCGGCCACCGTCGCGGCCCAGAACTCACTGGCATCGGACGCCGTGCCGACGAACGCCGCGACCGTCGCCGAGAGCGCGCAGCCGACGCCCGTCACGCGCGTCATCAAGGGCGAGCCGTTCGAGAGCGCGATCACGCGGCGGCCATCGGTCACGTAGTCGGTCTGGCCCGTCACGGCAACCACCGCCCGTGTTTTGAGCGCGAGGATCTGGGCGGCATCGAGGGCGGCGTCGGTGGCCGCGGTGCTGTCGACACCGCGTCCGCTCGCCGCGCCGCCCGACAGGCTGATGATCTCGGAAGCGTTGCCGCGGATGACGGCAGGTCTGGCATCGAGCAGGTCGAGCGCGAAATCAGTGCGGAACGAGAGCGGCCCGACCGCGACGGGATCGAGGATCCACGGCGTGCGCGCGTCGTTGGCGGCGTGCACGGCGGCGCGGATCGCGCGCGTCTGGGGCACGTCGAGCGTGCCGAGATTGACCGACAGCGCCTGCGCGATGGGCGCGAATTCCGCGACTTCCTCGCGCGCGACGACCATCGCCGGAGCCGCGCCGAGCGCCAGCAGCACGTTGGCCGTGAAGTTGGTGACGACGAGATTGGTCAGGCAATGCACCAGCGGAGCGCGCTCGCGCACACGGGAAACGAAGGCGTAGAGGTCGGCGGCGAGCATGAGGTGATGTCGATGAAGCGGCGCGTCAGTGACGCATCAGTGCCGCGCCTCGCCGATCAGCGCGACTGAATCGAACGCGCGCTGGTTGGCCTGATGCCGGCGCATCACAAAATACATCATGAGGCAGACGAACGAGCCGAACATGACGATGACGAACTGGATCGGCATGTCGAGCCAGACGAGCACCGCGTACAGGCACAGCATGACGAGCACGGAGAGGTTCTCGTTGAAGTTCTGCACGGCGATGGAATGTCCCGCCGACAGCAGCACGTGCCCGCGATGCTGGAGCAGCGCGTTCATCGGCACGACAAAGAAGCCCGACAGCCCGCCGACCACCATCAGGAACAGATAGGCGATCAGCAGATAGCCCGGGAAGTGCAGCTTGCCGAAGTAGATGCCCCAGTGCGCCGGAAACAGATGGCGGGTGTAGAACGCCATCACCATGACGGCGATGCCCATCATGATGCCGACCGGCAGCACCGAGAGCGAGCGCTTGAGCGGCACGCGGGCCGCCGCCAGCACGGCGCCGACCGCCACGCCGACCGCGATGACGGCCTGCAGGATGGCCGCCTGCGAGAGCGTCATGCCGAGCGAGACTTCGGCCCATTTCAGTACGATGAATTGCAGGGTGGCGCCCGCGCCCCAGAAGAGCGTCGTGACGGCCAGCGAAATCTGGCCGAGCTTGTCGCGCCAGAGGATGAGGAAGCAGTCGGCGAAATCGGTGATCAGCTTGAGCGGGCGCGTTTCCTGTTTCGGATAGCGCGCGCCGGTGTCGGGGATGCGCAGGTTGAACATCGCGGCGATCACGTACATCAGCATGATGACGAGCATCGCGGCTTCGGCGGGCGTATGGATGCGCGGAATGTGCAGCGACAGCAGATGACTCGCGATATGCGGACTGATGAGCGCGCCGCCCATCACGGTGCCGAGGATGATGGAGCCGACCGTTGTGCCTTCGATCCAGCCGTTCGCCGCCACGAGACGGTCGGGCGGCAGGAGCTCGGTGAGAATGCCGTACTTGGCGGGCGAGTAGGCGGCGGCGCCGAAGCCGACGATGCCGTACGCGAGCAGGGGATGCGCGCCGAACAGCATGGTGATGCAGCCGACCACCTTGATGGAATTGGTCACGAACATCACGTGACCCTTGGGCCGGGAATCCGCGAAGGCGCCGACGAAGGCCGCGAGCACCACGTACGAGAGGACGAAGAACAGCTTGAGCAGCGGCGTCATCCAGTTCGGGGCGTGAAGATCTTTCAGCAGTGCAATGGCAGCGATCAGTAGAGCGTTGTCGGCCAGCGATGAGAAAAACTGCGCGGCCATGATGGTGTAAAAACCTTTTTTCATCTGATCCGAAGCTTTCCTCACTGCGGGTGATCCGCCCCGGGCACGTCGTGTGTGACCGGGCTTATGCCTTTCGAAATGGGTTGTGCGCACGGCTTTATAACACGAAAATAGATGCATTCTGACTAGCAGTAATCTCGATGACGTGCGAAATGGCACGCCCGTCCCGAAGATTCGTCATAACTTACTGATTCGCAAGGCGCCTGAGCGGCGCAGCGGGATGCATCCCGCTGGCGTATGCTCGCCGTTCCGGCCGCCTTCATTGCCTTTCAACCAGACACTCATGCCGCGCCCCCTATCCGCAACCATCCACACCGCCGCACTCGCCAACAATCTCGCCATTGCCCGGAAGTTCGCGCCGAAATCCAAGATCTGGGCCGTCGTCAAGGCCAATGCGTATGGCCATGGTCTTGCCCGGGCGTTCCCGGGATTGCGCGCGACGGACGGCTTTGGGCTTCTCGACCTCGAAGAAGCCGCGAAGTTGCGTGAATTGGGCTGGGCGGGGCCGATTCTTTTGCTCGAAGGCTTTTTCCGCCCGACTGACATCGACGTCATCGACCGCTACAGCCTGACCACCGCCATTCATTGCGACGAGCAATTGCGCATGCTGGAAATGGCGCGGCTTTCGAAGCCCGTCAACGTCCAGTTGAAGATGAACAGCGGCATGAACCGCCTGGGCTACCGGCCGGAGAAGTATCGCGCGGCGTGGGAGCGGGCGCGGGCGTGCCAGGGCATCGGCCAGATCACGCTGATGACCCATTTCTCCGATGCCGACGGCCCGCGCGGCATCACTCATCAGCTCGAGGCCTTCGAGCGCGGCGCCGAGGGCATTGCCGGCGCGCGCAGCCTCTCCAATTCGGCGGCCCTGCTGTGGCATGAAGGCGCGCATTTCGACTGGGTGCGGCCGGGCATCATGCTGTACGGCGCTTCGCCGTCGGGCGTGACCGCGGATATTGCCGCCATCGGACTCAAGCCCGCCATGACGCTGCAATCCGAGCTGATCGCCGTGCAGACGGTCGATGCGGGCAGCAGCATCGGCTATGGCTCGACCTTCACGGCGGGGCAGTCGATGCGCGTCGGCGTGGTCGCGTGCGGTTACGCGGACGGCTATCCGCGCGTGGCGCCGGAAGGCACGCCGGTGATCGTCGACGGCGTGCGCACGAAGCTCGTCGGCCGCGTCTCGATGGACATGCTCACCGTCGATCTCACACCGTGTCCGAATGCGGGCGTCGGCGCGCGCGTCGAGCTGTGGGGCCCGCGTCTGCCGATCGACGACGTCGCCAGCGCGGCGGGCACGATCGGCTATGAGCTCATGTGCGCGATCGCGCAGCGCGTGCCGGTGCGCGCGGAATGACGGGTTCTGACTGGGCAATCCGAACGACTCCAGAACAAGGCAAGGCACTCAGTGGCAAAAGCAGCAAAGGCGAAAACGCTCTTTACGTGTAGCGAATGCGGCGGGCAGTCGCCGAAATGGACAGGCCAGTGCGCCGCATGCGGGGCCTGGAACACGCTGGTGGAAACCGTGGAGCAGGCGCCGTCGGCGCATCGCTTCCAGGCGCTGGCAAAGAGCTCGGCGGTGCGCAAGCTGGCGGACATCGAGGCCGCCGACGTGCCGCGTTTCACCACCGGTGTCGGCGAATTCGACCGCGTGCTGGGCGGCGGCCTGGTGCCGGGCGGCGTCGTGCTGATTGGCGGCGATCCGGGCATCGGCAAATCAACGCTGTTGCTGCAGTCGCTTGCCGAGATCGCGCGCGAGCGGCCCGCGCTGTATGTGAGCGGCGAGGAATCCGGCGCGCAGATCGCGTTGCGGGCCCAGCGGCTGGGGTTGATCGGCGGCGCAAGCGGCGCGGGCGACCTCGCGCTGCTCGCGGAAATCCAGCTCGAAAAGATCCAGGCGACCATCGACGAGCAGCGGCCCGAAGTCGCCGTGATCGACTCCATCCAGACCATCTACTCCGAAGCGCTGACCTCGGCGCCCGGTTCGGTCGCGCAGGTGCGCGAGTGCGCGGCGCAACTGACGCGCATCGCGAAGCAGACCGGCACGGCGATCATCATGGTCGGCCACGTGACCAAGGAAGGCAGTCTCGCGGGGCCGCGCGTGCTGGAGCATATCGTCGATACCGTGCTGTACTTCGAGGGCGACACGCACTCGTCGTTCAGGCTCGTGCGCGCGTTCAAGAACCGCTTCGGCGCGGTCAACGAACTCGGCGTGTTCGCGATGACGGAAAAGGGTTTGCGCGGCGTCGCCAATCCGTCGGCGCTGTTTCTCTCGCAGCACGAGCAGAGCGTCTCGGGTTCGTGCGTGCTGGTGACGCAGGAAGGCTCGCGGCCCTTGCTGGTGGAAGTGCAGGCGCTGGTCGATACCGCCCATGTTCCCAATCCGCGCCGTCTTGCCGTCGGCCTGGAGCAGAACCGTCTGGCGCTGTTGCTCGCGGTGCTGCACCGGCACGCGGGCATTGCGTGCTTCGACCAGGACGTGTTCCTCAATGCGGTCGGCGGGGTCAAGATCACCGAACCCGCGGCCGATCTGGCCGTGCTGCTCGCCATTCACTCGTCGCTGCGCAACAAGCCGCTGCCCAAGGGGCTCATCACCTTTGGCGAGGTCGGACTGGCCGGCGAGATCCGGCCGTCGCCGCGCGGCCAGGACCGTCTGAAGGAAGCTGCCAAGCTCGGGTTTTCGGTCGCGCTGATTCCGAAGGCGAATGCGCCGAAACAGGCGATCGACGGACTCAAGGTCGTGGCTGTGGACCGCATCGAGGAAGCGATCGACCGGGTGCGCGATCTCGAATAGGACGTTCGCGTAGCGCGCGCCGTGCGGCAGGGAAACCTGCAATGATCGGGCCCCTCGTAACGCGTCGTAAAATTATCGTTGCGCAATGTAACCCAATCGAAGCGCGCTTTTCTTATCCTTCCAGAGCTACGGACCCGGCAACCTCGCTCACGCCTCTCAAGAAGCGAGGTGACTGGAAGGATCGAGAGGACCACGCTTTGAAACACCTGAAATCTACCCGGCCGAAGCCCGCGTTCCATCTGCGCGGTTGCCGTGTCTCCGCGCCGCTGCAGCAGCCGTGGGGCAGCGGCTGCAGGATCGTGGAATGGATCGACGAGAACGGCCAGATTTCGCGCCGCGCCGTTGCCGCCGACGTCACCGAAGACGAAGTGGTCGCCACCATCCGCAAGCATGTGACCGGCCGCAAGCACGTGCTGGTGGATGACGAACGCGAGCCGCGCCAGGTTCTGCCTCGCCGCTAGTCTGGCGTCTGGCGTGCTTGCGCTGTAAAGAGAGGATGCATGGCCGCTTCGGCGGGGGTGAGCACCGGCGCGACGCAGCAATCGAGCGGCTCCAGCAACGCCATCCATTCGTCTCGCGTGCGCTCGCGAAAGCATGCCGCGAGTTCCGCCGACAGTTGCGCCGCATCCACGCCGCCGATAGCCTGCCCGAGACTCCAGTGACGGCCGGCCCAGTCCGGGCGGCCGAGCGCTTCGCACAGCGTTCGCCAGAACTTCAACTCGAGCGCGCCGACGGCAATGAAGCGTTCATCGCGCGTGCGATACACGTCGTAACAGGGCACGCCACCGTTCAGCAAACCCGCGCCGGCGCGCGTGACCGCGGGGTCTTCATTGGCGAGCGCGATGTGGGCCATCACGTTGTGGGCGTGCATCGCGTGCGTCATCGATATATCGATGCGCCTTCCCGCGCCGCCGCGCGCCACCTGCCACGCTGCCGCGAGCATTTCCGTCACTGCCGTCAACGCGCCGCCGAGCAGGTCGGCCAGCTGGACATTCGGCGCGATGGGCGTGCCGTCGCGGGCGGCTAGCTGATCGAGCACGCCCGCGTAGGCGATGTAGTTCAGGTCGTGACCGGCCTTGTGCGCAAACGGTCCCTCGGCGCCGAAGCCCGTGATCGCGCAATAGACGAGCTTCGGATTGGCCTCGCGCAGCACCTCGTCACCCACACCCAGCCGCGCCATGACCGCTGGGCGGAAGCTTTCCACCAGAATGTCCGCGTCGCGCGCCAGTTCGATCAGCCGGGCGCGACCTTCCGGCGTTTTCAGATCCAGCGTGAGCTGCCGTTTGCCGCGATTGACGATGCGATAGAACGCGCTCGGCACGCCGCGGGCGCGGTCGGCCGGGCTTTGCAGCATCGTGCGCGCATAGTCGCCTTCACCCGGCGGTTCGATCTTGAGGACGTCGGCGCCGAGTTCCGCCAGCCGCAGCGTGGCGACGGGTCCGGGCAGAAGCCGCGTCAGGTCGAGGACGCGCAGGCCGGTGAGTGCAGGCGTCACGTGGCGGGTCTCCTCATCAGCCGATCTGCTCCAGTTCCTCGTGCGTGTCGAGCCATTCCATTTCGAGCGTTTCGAGACGCGCACCGACTTCGCCCTGACGACGGAGCGTCTCGGTCAGCCGGGTCTTCAAGGCCGTGTCATAGCTCGCGGGATCGGCGACGAACGCATCGAGTTCGGCTTTCTCGGCGTTGAGCGTGTCCATTTCCTTTTCGATCTTCTTGATGCGCGTCTGCAGCGGCTTCTTCAGATGCGCAAGCTTCTGCCGCTCCTGCGCGTCCTGCCGACGCTGTTCGCGCCGGTTCACGCCGCTGTCCTGCGCCTCGCCCGCCGCCGCCGCGCCCGCTTCCCGAGCCGCCGCGCGCGTTTCGGCGGCATGTTGCAGCATCCAGTCGCGGTAGTCGTCGAGGTCGCCGTCGAACGGATGAAGCCGATGTTTCGCGACCAGCATGAAGGTGTCCGTGGTCGCGCGCAGCAGATGGCGGTCGTGCGACACCAGGATCAGCGTGCCTTCGAACTGCGCGAGCGCCATGGTCAGCGCATGACGGGTTTCGAGGTCGAGGTGATTGGTCGGTTCGTCGAGCAGCAGCAGGTTCGGCTTTTGCCAGATGATCAGCGCCAGCGCCAGCCGCGCTTTCTCGCCGCCGGAGAAGGGCGCGATTTTCGCCGTGGCCATGTCGCCGGAGAAGTTGAAGCTGCCGAGGAAATCGCGCAATTCCTGTTCGCGCGCGTCGGGGGCGAGGCGCGCGAGATGCTGGAGCGGCGAATCGTCGGGACGCAGGGTTTCCAGCTGATGCTGAGCAAAATAGCCGATCTGCAGACCGCGCCCCTGGCGCACGTCGCCCGACAACGGCGCGAGCGTGTGCGCCAGGGTCTTGATGAGCGTGGACTTGCCCTGGCCGTTGGCGCCGAGCAGGCCGATGCGCTGGCCGTTCTGGATGGACAGCGACACGCCCTCGACAATCGGAATCTCGCCGCCTTCCTCACTGTGATAGCCGCAGCGCACGTCCTCCATGACCATCATCGGATTGGGCGCCGCGTCGGGTTCGCGGAACTCGAACGTGAACGGCGAACTCGCGTGCGCCGGCGCGATCAGCTCCATCTTTTCGAGCGCCTTCACTCGGCTCTGCGCCTGCTTGGCCTTGGTGGCCTTCGCCTTGAAGCGGTTGATGAAGCTTTGCAGGTGCGCGACCGTCTTCTGCTGCTTCTCATAGGCGCTCTGCTGCAGCGCGATCTGCTGGGCGCGCAGCACTTCGAACTGGCTGTAGTTGCCGCCGTAGCGCTTGACCTGACGATTTTCCAGATGCAGCGTGACGTTGCAGACCGCATCGAGAAACTCGCGGTCGTGCGAAATCACGACCAGCGTGCCCGGATAGCGCGCGAGCCAGTCTTCCAGCCAGACAATGGCGTCCAGATCCAGGTGATTGGTCGGTTCGTCGAGCAGCAGGAGGTCCGACGGGCACATCAGCGCCTGGGCGAGATTCAGCCGCATGCGCCAGCCGCCCGAAAAGCTGGAAACGGGCTCACGCGTTTGCTCCAGCGTGAAGCCGAGGCCCAGCAGCAAGGTTTCGGCGCGAGCGGGGGCGGTGTAGCCGTCGGCATCCGCGAAGGCGGCGTGCGCTTCGGCTTCGGCGGCGCCGTCGTGCGCGGCGGAGGCAGCCGCGATGCGGGCTTCGATGTCCCGCAGGCGGGTATCGCCGTCCAACGTGTACTCGAGCGCGCTGCGGTGTACGGCGGGCGTTTCCTGCGCGACATGGGCAATGCGCCACGACGGCGGCATGGAAAAGTCGCCGCCGTCCGCGTGCAGTTCCCCGCGCAGCACGGAGAAGAGCGTGGACTTGCCTGCGCCATTGGCGCCGACGAGACCGGCTTTTTCGCCCGGATTGAGCGTGAAGCTGGTGTCTTCGAAAAGCGGCTTGGTGCCGCGCGACAGGCTGAACTGGTTGAAGCGGATCACGTGCGTAGGGCGGCGAAGGGGGCGCGGCTTGAAGAGAAAGCGCTATTTTAGACCGGACCGATCGCGCCACAGGGGTCGTCCGTTCGGCCGATGGCAGGCATTCGCGCGGCGGGTTAGCATCCCGGGACTTTCATCGAATGCGCATAGCGCGCCTTTCAGGAGCAGGATCATGAGCGAATCCATGAGCACACCCGGCACGGACATCTACGGTTTTTCGGCCGAAACCCTCGGCGGCGGCACCGTCACCCTGGACCAGTACCGGGACAAGGTGCTGCTGATCGTCAACACGGCGAGCGAATGCGGCTTCACGCCGCAATACAAGGGCTTGCAGGCGGTCTATCAGCAGCTCGCCGCGCGCGGCTTCGAGGTGCTGGGCTTTCCCTGCAACCAGTTCGGCAAGCAGGAGCCCGGCGACGCCGCGCAAATCGGTGCGTTCTGCGAGCAGAACTACGGCGTCACCTTCCCGATGTTCGCGAAGATCGACGTGAACGGCGCGAACGCCCATCCGCTCTTCAAGTACCTGAAGGACAAGGAACCCGGGCTGCTCGGCATCGAGGCCATCAAATGGAATTTCACGAAGTTCCTCGTGGACCGCAACGGCGCCGTGGTCAAGCGCTATGCGCCGCAGACCAAGCCCGAGGCGATCGTCGAGGACATCGAAAAGCTGCTCTGAGGCTTCAGAGGATCGGCGAGAACAGCCGCGCCACGTGCATCGCCATGCGCCGCCAGAACACGGCGCCGCGATAATCGTTGGTGTCGATCTCGACGGAATGCGCGAAATCGGCATCCAGCATCGCTTCCACTTCGGCTGCGAAAGCGCGGTCCACGGTGAGCACCGTGATTTCGAAGTTCAGGCGGAACGAACGGTTGTCGAGGTTCGCGCTGCCCACGGACGCGGCCGTGTCGTCCACGAGCACCACTTTCTGATGCAGGAAGCCCGGCTGGTAGCGGAAGATGCGCACGCCCGCCTGCACGAGGTCGTAGGCGAAGAGTTTCGACGCCGCGAACACCACGTGATGATCGCGCCGGCTCGGAATCAGGATGCGCACGTCCACGCCGCGCAGCACCGCGAGACGAAGCGCGGAAAACACGGCTTCGTCGGGAATCAGGTAGGGCGAAGTGATCCAGATGCGCTCGCGCGCCGCATTGATCGCTTCGACGAAGAACAGCGAGCAGGTTTCCTGCTTGTCGGCGGGGCCGCTCGACAGCACCATGCAATGCATGTTCTCGTCCGAATGCGGTGCGGGACCGAGTTCGGGCAGGCGCTGCGTGGCCCAGTACCAGTCCTCGGTGAAGACGAACTGGATGCTGGCGATGGCCGGTCCGCGCACTTCCACATGGGTGTCGCGCCAGGGCGAGAGACGCGGATTGCCGCCGAGATACTCGACGCCCACGTTGTGACCGCCAACGAACGCGCGCTTGCCGTCCACCACCACGATCTTGCGGTGATTGCGGAAGTTGATCTGAAAGCGGTGGACGAACTTGCGCTTGGCCGCGAACGGATGGGTTTCCACGCCGCCCGCGCGCAGTGCGTTCACGTAGCGGTGCGGCAGGTCGAAGCTGCCGACGCTGTCATACAGGAAGTACACGCGCACGCCTGCCTGCGCCCGGCGGATGAGCGCGTCCTTCAGCATCTCGCCGAGGGCGTCGTCGCGCACGATGAAGAACTGCACGACCACGTAGTGCTCGGCGGTGGCAATGGCGTCGAGGATCGCGGCGAAGGTGGCGTCGCCGTTCACCAGCACGCGCACCGAATTGCCGCGCAGGAACGGCATGCCGGACAGGCGCTGCAGCGTGCGGATGGTCGGGTTGCCGAGATAGGCGGCCGGTCCCGGCGCCAGTTCGCCGCGCGCGCCTGAAGAATCCAGAGCGGGCAGGGTGTCGGGCGCATCGCTGCGTGCGCCGGAATCCCATTCGGCGGGTTTCGAGCGGCTGCGCAGGATATCGAGTTCGAGGCGGCGCTCGTCGATATAGCCGGCGAACTTGCTGCGGCCGAGGAACAGGTAGGGGATGAGCGTGAAGTAAGGCATCGCGACCAGCGACACGGCCCACGCCACCGCGCCTTGCGAGGTGCGCGTATGAATCACGGCATGGATCGCGGCGATCACGCCCAGCACGTGCGCGGCGATCACCAGCGTGCCTATGTGGAGCCAGTCCGATGCTTGCATAGACGCGAAACGGGAGAGGAAAAAGGGTAGGCTGACGGCGATTCGCCATCTTACCCAAGCCTTCCGCGCGAAGTGTCAGCAATCGTTGCAGCGGGCGCCGTGCAGTGTCGCGAAGTCGTGCCGCGACGCCCGGTCGTGCGGTCTCAGGCCGGCAAGTCGGCGGCCTGGATCAGGAACACGTTGTCGTCGCCGGCGCTGGTCGAGAGCCAGACGAGATCGAGGCCGCCCAGCGCCGCTTCCACATTTGCCCGCTCGTTGCCGATCTCGACCACCAGCACGCCGTCTTCGGTCAGCCACTTGCCCGCTTCGCGCACGATGCGCCGCACCACGTCCATGCCGTCCGCGCCGCCCGCCAGCGCCAGTTCCGGCTCGTGCTGGTACTCGCGCGGCAGCGCCTGCATCGACTCGGCGTTGACGTAGGGCGGGTTCGAGAGGATCACCTCGTAGCGCGTGGTCGGCAGCGGCGCGTACAGGTCGCCTTCGAACAGGGTCACGCGCGTGTCGAGTCCATAGTCGTCGACGTTGCGGCGCGCCACCGCGAGCGCGTCCGCGGAAATGTCGACGGCATCGACATCGGCATGGTCGAACGCGTGCGCCGCGAGAATCGCGAGGCAGCCCGAGCCGGTGCAGAGTTCGAGCACGCGCGTCACCTGATCGGGGTCCGCCACGTAGGGTTGCAGGCCGTCCTGCAGCAATTCGCCGATGAACGAGCGCGGCACGATCACGCGCTCGTCCACGTAGAAGCGGTTGCCGTGCATCCACGCTTCCTGCGTGATGTAGGCAGCGGGCACGCGCTCGGTCGCGCGGCGTTCGATCACCTTCATCACGGCGTCGATTTCATGGTCGAGCAGGCGCGCGTCGAGGAACGGGTCGAGCGTGTCGAGCGGCAGATGCAGCGTATGCAGGATCAGATAGGCGGCTTCGTCGTAGGCATTGGTCGTGCCATGGCCGAACGAGAGTCCGGCTTGCGTGAAACGCGAGACGCCGAAGCGCAGCAGGTCGCGCACGGTCGTGAAGGGTAGCGCCATGGAAGGCTCCTGTTTGTTGTCGGACTGGATTGAGCGGACCGTTTCAGGCGATGAGCCGTTCCAGCACGCGGCGGTACACGTTTTTCAACGGCTCGATGAAGCGCACTTCCACATGCTCGTCGATCTTGTGGATGGTGCCGTTCGGCGGGCCGAATTCCACGACCTGATCGCAGATTTGCGCAATGAAGCGTCCATCCGACGTCCCGCCGGTCGTCGACAGCTCGGTGCGCACGCCGGTTTCGTCGTGGATGGCCTGCTCCAGCGCGTCGGACAGCGCGCCGCGCGGCGTCAGGAAGGGCAGGCCGCTGACGGTCCACGTCAGGTCGTAGTCGAGGCCGTGCCGGTCGAGGATCGCGTGGACGCGGGCCTGCAGTCCTTCCACCGTGCTCGCCGTCGAGAAGCGGAAGTTGAACATCAGGTCCGCGTGGCCGGGAATGATGTTGGTGGCGCCGGTGCCGGAGTGCAGGTTGGACACCTGCCAGGTGGTCGGCGGGAAGTATTCGTTGCCGTCGTCCCATTTTTCCGCGACGAGTTCCGTCAGCGCCGGGGCCAGCAGATGTACCGGATTCTTCGCCAGATGCGGATAGGCAATATGCCCCTGCACACCCTTGACGATGAGCTTGCCGCTCATCGAGCCGCGCCGGCCGTTCTTGACCATGTCGCCGAGCGTCGCGCTCGACGTCGGCTCGCCGACGATGCAGTAGTCGAGCCGCGTGCCGCGCGCCTTCAGCGCTTCGACGACCTTGATGGTGCCGTCGGTGGCGGGGCCTTCCTCGTCGCTGGTGATCAGGAACGCGAGCGTGCCGCGATGCTGCGGATGCTGCGCGACGAACTCCTCGCTCGACACGACGAACGCCGCCAGCGACGCCTTCATGTCCGCCGCGCCGCGGCCGTAGAGCTTGCCGTCGCGGTGGGTCGGCGTGAAGGGCGGCGAGGTCCACTGTTCGAGCGGGCCGGTGGGCACGACATCGGTGTGGCCCGCGAAGGCGAGCAGCTTGCCGGACGGGTCCGTGCCGGGCTTCACGGCCCACAGGTTGGTGACGCCGCCCGATTCGATCGTTTCGCAGTCGAAGCCGAGCGCGGCGAGCCGCTCGATCATCAGCGCCTGACAGGCCTGGTCGTCGGGCGTGACGGAGGCGCGCTCGATCAGCGCTTCGGTGAGGGAAAGGGTGCCGGACATGGTGAATTCACGTAGGTGCGATGAAAAATGCCGGCGCGCGGGCCGGCACTCGAAGCAAGCGGGCGATGACCGTAAGAGGCACAGTCATCGCGGGGACTCAGGCGAAGAGCGTGTCGTACTGCTCGGCGGAAAAACCGAGCGTCTTCACGCGCCCGTTCACGACGATTACCGGCCGCTTGATGATGGACGGCTTGTGGATCATCAGTGCAATGGCGCCGGCCGTGGTGCCGGCCTCGGCCTTGTGGACCTCCGACAAACCGCGCCAGGTGGTGCCGCGCTTGTTGATGAGCTGTTCCAGCGGCACGTCCTTGAGCCAGTCCTGGATCAGCGCGGTCGAAACGCCGGCCTTCTTGAAGTCGTGGAACTCGAACGGCACGCCGTGCTCTTCCAGCCACACGCGCGCTTTCTTCACGGTGTCGCAGTTCGGAATGCCGTAGACGACGGTGGTTGGAGTCGAGCCGCGGGCCACGTTCAGTCGCCTCGCAGCAGTTCGTTCAGGCCGACCTTGGCGCGCGTCTTGGCGTCGACCTTCTTGACGATCACGGCGCAGTACAGGCTGTGCGAACCGTCCTTCGACGGCAGGTTGCCCGCCACCACCACCGAGCCCGCCGGGATGCGGCCGTAGCTGACTTCACCGGTTTCGCGGTCGTAGATCTTGGTGGATTGACCGAGGTACACGCCCATCGAGATGACCGAGTTTTCTTCGACGATCACGCCTTCCACCACTTCCGAGCGCGCGCCGATGAAGCAGTTGTCCTCGATGATGACCGGGTTCGCCTGCAGCGGCTCCAGCACGCCGCCGATGCCCACGCCGCCCGACAGGTGCACGTTCTTGCCGATCTGCGCGCACGAGCCGACGGTGGCCCAGGTATCGACCATCGTGCCTTCGTCGACGTAGGCGCCGATGTTGGTGTACGACGGCATCAGCACGACGTTCTTCGCGATGAACGAGCCGCGGCGCGCGATGGCCGGCGGCACGACGCGGAAGCCGCCTGCCGCGAAGTCTTCCGCGGTGTAGTTCGCGAACTTCGAGGGCACCTTGTCGTAGAACTGCGAGTAGCCGCCGGCGGGCATCGGCGCGTTGTCTTCGAGGCGGAACGACAGCAGCACGGCCTTCTTGAGCCACTGGTTCACGGTCCACTCGCCGTCGCGCTTTTCAGCGACGCGCATGTGACCCTTGTCCAGTTGTTCGATGGCGTGCGCGACGGCTTCGCGGACTTCGGCGGGCGCGGCCTTGGGCGAGAGCTCGGCGCGGTTGTCCCAGGCGGTATCGATGATGCTCTGAAGTTGTTGCGACATAGTAGGGTTCGAGGATGGGTAATCGGGCCGGCTGGCGATGGGTCCGTGAGACTCAGTTCTTCAAGCTCAGGACGCGAGCGAGCGGCAGAATTCGACGATGCGGCGTGCGCCTTCGACACATTCCCCGGTTTCGGCTACCAGCGCGATGCGCACGAAGCCGACGCCGGGATTCGTGCCATGCGCCGCGCGAGCGAGGAAGGAGCCCGGCAGAACGGTCACATTATAGTCGGCGTACAGGCGCGCCGCGAACTCGGTATCCGTCAGGCCAGTGCGTTCGACGTTCGCCCAGAGATAGAACGCGGCGTCCGGCAGGCGCACGTCGAGCACCTCGGCGAGCATCGGCGTGACGGTCGTGAACTTCTCCACATACTTCGCGCGGTTTTCGCGCACGTGCGTTTCGTCTTGCCAGGCGGCGATGCTCGCGCGCTGGAACATCGTCGACAAGGCCGCGCCGTGATACGTGCGATACAGCAGGAAGTCCTTCAGGATCGCTGCGTCGCCGGCGACGAAGCCCGAGCGCATGCCCGGCACGTTCGAGCGTTTCGACAGGCTCGACAGCATGACCAGACGCTCGAAGCCGCGGCCGAGCAGGCGGGCTGCTTCAAGGCCGCCGAGCGGGGGCTGCGCTTCGTCGAAGTAGATCTCCGAGTAGCACTCGTCCGAGGCGATCACGAAACCATGTTTGTCCGAGAGCGCGAACAGTTCGCGCCAGTTGTCGAGCGTGAGCACCGCGCCGGTCGGGTTGCCCGGCGAGCACACGTAGAGCAGTTGCGTGCGGGCCCAGATGTCTTCCGGGACAGCGGAGTAATCGCAGGCGAAGTTGCGCGCCGGATCGCTGTTGACGAAGTAGGGCTCGGCGCCAGCGAGCAGCGCGGCGCCTTCGTAGATTTGATAGAACGGGTTCGGACAGAGTACGATGGGCGGCGCTTCGGCCATGCCCGCGCTGCGGCTGTCGATCACGGTCTGCGCGAGCGAGAACAGCGCTTCGCGGGAACCCGATACAGGCAGCACTTCGGTCGCCGGATTCACTTTCTCGAGGCCGTAGCGCTGCATGACCCATGCCGCGATCGCCTTGCGCAATGGCTCGCTGCCGAGCGTCGCCGGGTAGGATGCGAGGCCGTCGAGGGCGGCGATCACCGCGTCGCGGACGAGCGGCGGCGTCGGATGCTTGGGTTCGCCGATGCCGAAGCCGATCGGCGTGAATCCGGCGCGCGGTTCGATGCCTTCGAAAAGCGCCCGAAGCTTTTCGAACGGATAGGGCTGAAGTGTCTTGAGAAGTGGATTCACGGCGTGATCGATAAGCAGGGGTCGACGCGCGAGCGGCATCCGAAGGGCATCGAACGGAACGAGACAGACACTCGCCACCGAGTGCTTTGAACGCGCGCGCAAGGCAAGCTGAAGATTATAGCGCGGGGCCGTATGCGTGAAACGGCCGGCGGTCCGCCGCCTCAAGAGGCTGAACCATCAAACCGGAGACAGTAGTGAAGAAGCACACCATGACCGGCGCGCCGCAATGACCGGCAGTCTGCGCAATGCATGGCCCACGTTCGCGATCATGCTCGGCGCGTCCGTCTGGGGACTCGTCTGGTATCCGATGCGCATGCTCGCCGCCATGGGCTTCACCGGCACCGCCGCGAGCGCCACCACCAGCGCCGCCGCCTGTCTGTTCGTGCTGCTGGTCCGGCGCCGCTCGATCAGCACGCTGTCCTGGCACTGGCTGCTGGTCGCGCTCGGGCTGGCGTCGGGCGTGACCAACCTGGGCTTCGTGTGGGGCGCCATCCACGGCCAGGTGATGCGCGTGCTGCTGCTGTTCTATCTGACACCCGCGTGGACCGCGGTCTTCGCGCACTTCATCCTCAGGGAACGCCTGACGCGCGCCGATGCGTGCCTGTCGCTGCTCTCGCTCGCAGGCGCGGTGACGATGCTCTGGTCGCCCGAGCTGGGGCTTCCGCTGCCCGCCAGCCTCGCCGAGTGGGCAGGGCTGATGGGCGGCATGGGTTTCGCGATGAGCAACGTGCTGATCGTCAAGGTCTCGCGCACGCTGCCCGCCATGAAGGCCGAGATGCGCACCGCCGTGATCTTCGGCGGCGCGGCCTTGCTCGCGTCCCTCGCCACGCTGTTCGAGCCGATGCCCGCGCCGCCCGCCGCCGCGCTTTGGCCGATGGTCGCGTGCATCGTGATCGGGCTCGGCATCGTGCTCGCGGGCAACAACATGATCGTGCAGCTCGGGCTCGCGCGCGTGCCGCCGAATCGCGCGTCCATCATCATGCTGTTCGAACTCGTGGTGACGGCGCTGTCGTCCTGGCTCTTCGCGGGCGAGGTGCCCGGTCCGCGCGAATGGGCGGGCGGTGCGTGCATCGTCGCGGCGTGCGTGCTGTCGGCGTGGGTGCACCGGCGGCGCGTGCCGCCCAGCGTGCCGCGATCGTCGGATTCACCGCGTTCGCCGCACGCGTCCGAGGCGTCCGGCGCGAGCGAACACGCGCCGGAAAGCAAAAAGAAATCGGTTCGCGCGATGGTATGATGGTGTCCGCTTCGCCGGGCCCGGGCGCAGATCCATGCAGCGTACCGGCCCATGACGATCGACGGGCCGCACTGCGGCCTGTCTGCCATTCATCCTCCGTCTCATTCAAAACAGCGATATCGCCGTGCGTCTGACCTCGATAAAACTCGCTGGCTTCAAGTCCTTCGTCGATCCCACGCATTTTCAGGTCCCCGGCCAGCTGGTCGGCGTCGTCGGGCCGAATGGCTGTGGCAAGTCCAACATCATCGATGCCGTGCGCTGGGTGCTCGGCGAATCGCGCGCCTCGGAGCTGCGCGGCGAATCGATGCAGGACGTGATCTTCAACGGCTCGACGGCGCGCAAGCCCGGCAGCCGGGCAAGCGTCGAACTCATTTTCGATAATGCCGACGGCCGCGCCGCCGGCCAATGGAGCAGCTACGGCGAGATCGCGGTCAAGCGCGTGCTCACGCGCGACGGCACCTCCAGCTACTACATCAACAATCTGCCGGCGCGCCGCCGCGACATCCAGGACATCTTCCTCGGCACGGGCCTGGGTCCGCGCGCGTACGCGATCATCGGGCAGGGCATGATCTCGCGGATCATCGAAGCCAAGCCGGAAGAGTTGCGCGTGTTCCTCGAGGAAGCCGCGGGCGTCTCGAAGTACAAGGAGCGCCGCCGCGAAACCGAGAACCGCCTGCACGATACGCGCGAGAACCTGACGCGCGTCGAGGATATCGTTCGCGAACTGGGCGCCAATCTCGAGAAGCTCGAGGCGCAGGCCGTCGTCGCGACGAAGTACAAGGCCTTGCAGGCCGAAGGCGAAGAGAAGCAGCGTCTGCTGTGGCTCTTGCGCAAGAAGGAAGCGGGCAACGAGGCCGAGCGCCAGCAGCGCGCGATCCGCGAGGCGCAGGTCGAGCTCGAAGCCCAGACGGCGCGTCTGCGCGAAGTCGAGGCGCAGCTGGAAACGCTGCGCGTCGCGCACTACAGCGCCAGCGATTCGATGCAGGGCGCGCAGGGCGCGCTCTATGAGGCGAATGCCGAAGTGAGCCGGCTGGAAGCGGAGATCCGCTTCATCGTCGAGTCGCGCAACCGGGTGCAGGCGCAGATCGCCGCGCTTACCGCGCAGCGCGAACAATGGCAGGTTCAGGCGCAGAAGGCGCGCGACGAAATCGATACGGCGACCGAAGCACTGGCCGAGGGCGAGGAAAAGGCGGCCATCGCGCAGGAAAACGCCGCGACGAAACACGATGAACTGCCCGCGCTCGAAGCCCGCTGGCGCGACGCGCAGACGCAGTTGAACGAGGAGCGTGCGGGCATCGCGCGGGCGGAGCAGGCGCTCAAGCTCGAAGCCGCCCATCAGCGCAACGCGGACCAGCAGCTGCAGCAGTTGCAGCAGCGCCAGGAACGTCTGAAGAACGAGGCGAGCGGCCTCGACGCACCGGATGAAGCGCATCTCGAAGAGTTGCGCATGCAACTGGCCGAGAACGAGGAGATTCTCGCGGAAGCCCAGGCGCGTCTCACGGACGCGCAGGAAACCGTGCCGCGTCTGGACGCTGAACGCCGCGCCGCGCAGGAACGCGTGCAGAAGGAAAGCGCGCAGATTCATCAGCTCGAAGCGCGTCTTGCGGCATTGAAGCAGCTTCAGGAAAGCGTGCAGACCGAAGGCAAGGTCCAGCCGTGGCTCGACAAGCATGAGCTCGGCGCGCTGCCGCGTCTGTGGAAGAAGCTGCATGTCGAGGCGGGCTGGGAAGCCGCGCTCGAATCCGTGCTGCGCGAACGCCTGGCTGCGCTCGAGGTGTCGAACCTGGATTGGATCAAGGCCTTCGCCACCGACGCGCCGCCGGCCAAGCTCGCATTTTATTCGCCGCCCGTCGCGGGCAAGCCGGTCGAGACGCCGCAGGGCTTGCGGCCGCTGCTGTCGCTGGTGCGCATCGACGATCCGGGCCTGCGTGCCGTGCTCAACGAATGGCTTGCCGCGACCTTCGTCGCCGACGACCTCGCGCAAGCGCTGGCCCAGCGTCAGCAACTGCCCGATGGCGGCGCATTCGTCGTGAAGGCGGGGCACGTGGTGACGCGCGTGGGCGTGCAGCTCTATGCGTCGGACTCCGAGCAGTCGGGCATGCTCGCGCGGGCGCAGGAAATCGAGAATCTGACCAGGCAGGTACGCGCGCAGGCGCTCTTGTCGGACGAAGCGAAGTCCAACGCCGTGCGTGCCGATGCCGCCCATACGCAGGCCTCGCAGGCGCTTGCCGAAGCCCGCGCCGCCGCCGAGCGCGCCACCCAGCGCGTCCATGCACTGCAGCTCGACGTGCTGAAGCTCGCGCAGGCGCATGAGCGCTATACGCAGCGCAACACGCAGATCGGCGAGGAACTGGAAGAGATCGCCGCGCAGGTCGAAGAGCAGCGTGCGTTGCGCGCCGAGTCCGAAGCCGCGTTCGAGCGTCACGACGGCGAGATCGCCCAGTTGCAGGCGCGCTTCGAGGACAACCAGCTTGCGTTCGAAACCCTCGACGAACAGCTCACGGCCGCGCGCCAGGAACTGCGCGAGCTGGAACGCGCCGCGAGCGATGCCGGTTTTGCCGTGCGCGGCCTGTCCGCAAAGATCGACGAGTACCGGCGCAACATCGACACCGCGCACGACCAGAGCGAGCAGATCGCGGCCACGCTGGAAGACGCCCGCGCCGAGCTCGAGACCATCAACGAGCAGACCGCGCAAACCGGCCTGCACGACGCGCTGGAAGTGCGCGGCGCGCGCGAGGAAGCGCTGCATGCGGCGCGCATCGAACTGGACGACCTGACCGCGCGCCTGCGCCAGTGCGACGAACAGCGTCTGCTGGCCGAGCGCTCGCTGCAGCCGCTGCGCGACCGCATCAACGAATTGCAGTTGAAGGAACAGGCGGCGCGCATCAGCGGCGAGCAGTTCGTCGAGCAGTTGCAGGCGGCGGGCGTCGACGAAGCCGAGCTCGCACAGAAGCTCGCGCCGGACATGAAGCCGTCGTATCTGCAGGGCGAGGTCACGCGCCTGAACAACGCGATCCTCGCGCTGGGGCCGGTCAACATGGCCGCGCTGGAAGAACTCGCCTCGGCGACCGAGCGCAAGCACTTCCTGGACGCCCAGTCGGCCGACCTGACCGGCGCCATCAACACGCTGGAAGATGCAATCCAGAAGATCGACCAGGAAACCCGCGCGCTGCTGCAAGGCACCTTCGATGAAGTGAACCGTCACTTCGGCGAACTGTTCCCGCGGCTGTTTGGCGGCGGGCAGGCGAGGCTCATCATGACCGGCGACGAAATCCTCGACGCCGGCGTGCAGGTGATGGCGCAGCCGCCCGGCAAGAAGAATTCGACCATTCACTTGCTGTCGGGCGGCGAGAAGGCGTTGACCGCAACCGCGCTCGTGTTCGCGATGTTCCAGCTGAATCCGGCACCGTTCTGTCTGCTCGACGAAGTGGACGCGCCGCTCGACGACGCCAACACCGAACGCTTTGCGAACCTGGTGCGCGCGATGGCGGTCAAGACGCAGTTCCTGTTCATCTCGCACAACAAGATCGCGATGGAAATGGCGCAGCAGTTGATCGGCGTGACGATGCAGGAGCAGGGCGTATCGCGCATCGTCGCGGTGGACATGGAATCGGCGGCGGGTTTCGCGCAGAACGGCTGAAGGTCTCGCGGTTCGCGACACTGTTTCACTGAGTCATGGGTTGATTGGGCCGGACGATGATCCGGCGGCGTGCGCAAGGGCGCGGAGTGGCGCGCATCGGCCAGGCGGCGGCGACAAGCCGGAACGCGGTGCGATGCGGGCGACAGATCGCGCGGCGCTTCGTAACGTAAAAGAATGATGGAGCCTGCATGGATGAGTTGACGCTCGGTTTGATTGGAGCCGGTGCCGTGGTGGTGGGCGGCGTGGTGGTGTACAACGCGTGGCAGAACGCCAAGGTGCGGCGCAAGATGCCGCGCCCGATGCCGGACGAAGCCGCCGACGCGCTCGCGCGCCAGGACGCTGACGACGAGCAGCCGTTCATCGAGCCGGTGCGCCAGCCGCGCCGCGAGCCGGCCGCCGGAGACGGCGCCGCCGAGCGTGATTCGCGCGTCGAGCCGAGCTTCGGCACGGCGCAGGCCACGCAGGCAGCCTCGACGCCGCCTGTCGTGCCGGTTCCGCCGGCTGACACGGCCGTCGATCTCCAGGCCGAAGCGACGGCGCCGAACGGCGCAGCCGAAATCTCTGGCGATGACGCCGACGAAACCCGCGCCGAGCCGGTGATGCCTGCCGCGACCACGCATTCGTCGGCGCTGCCGGCGGTCGTGGATCGCCGCATCGATTGCGTCGTGCCTATCCGACTTGCCGCGCCGGTCGCGGGCGACCGCGTGATTCCGCTGGCGCAGCGTCTGCGCCGCGCGGGCACGAAGCCCGTCACGATCGAAGGCAAGCCCGAAGGCGACAGCGCGTGGGAACTGCCGCGCAACGGCGGGCGCTATGAGGAACTGCGCGCGGCGGCGCAACTGGCGAATCGCAGCGGGCCGCTGAATGAACTGGAATTCTCGGAATTCGTGACGGGCGTACAGCGTCTGGCCGACGCGCTCGACGGTGCGCCCGAATTCCCCGACATGATGGAAACGGTCGGCATGGCGCGCGAGCTGGACGGCTTCGCCGCGCAATGCGACGCGCAACTGTCGATCAACATTCTCTCCGACGGCGCGCCGTGGTCCGCCAACTACGTGCAGGCGGTGGCGTCGCAGGACGGCCTGCTGCTGTCGCGCGACGGCACGCGCTTCGTCAAGCTCGACGCGAAGCAGAACCCGGTGTTCATGCTGCTGTTCGGGGACACCAACTTCCTGCGCGACGACCTCACCTACAAGGGCGGCCAGATGATCACGCTGGTGCTCGACGTGCCGGTCGCCGACGAAGACATCCTGCCGTTCCGCCTCATGTGCGATTACGCGAAGTCGCTGTCGGAGCGCATCGGCGCGCGCGTCGTCGACGATCAGCGCCGGCCGCTGCCGGAGTCCGCGCTGCTCGCCATCGAGAAGCAGTTGATGACGCTGTATGCCAAGCTGGAGCAGGCGGGCATGCCGGCCGGATCGCCGGCGACGCGGCGTTTGTTCAGCCAGTAAGCGCAAGGGTTGCACGCGCTGTTCCGGCAGTGAAGACCGCGCCCCGACCGGGGCGCTTTCTTTTGCCTGCTTATCCTGTGCAATGGCGTGTCGAGCCGCATGTGCTGGCCGTTCGGCCGATGCCCCGATTGTCCGATCTTCTGCGACAATCGAACGACTGCCTGTCAGGTTGCAGGATCGCAATCACGGACAGGCGCGATCGATCTCAATCATTCCACAAGCATGTCCGCAAAAACCAGAGCCGAGTCCGCCGCCAGCCGCAAGTCGGGCGCCGCCGTGCCCAGCGCCGATCATCCGGCCGAACGCGCCGCCTGGCTGCGCTCGGAACTGGAGCGCGCGAACTACGCCTATTACGTGCTGGATCAGCCGGACCTGCCCGACGCCGAATACGACACGCTGTTCAAGGAACTGCAGGGCATCGAGAGCGCGCATCCGGACCTGGTCACGCCGGAGTCGCCCACCCAGCGGGTCGGCGGCGAAGTGGCCGAAGGCTTTACGCCGGTCGTGCATGACGTGCCCATGCTGTCGCTCAACAACGGGTTCGCGGACGAGGACATCGCCGCCTTCGACAAGCGCGTGTCCGACGCGCTGGACCAGGCGCCCGTGGACTATGCGTGCGAGCTGAAGTTCGACGGCCTCGCCATCTCGCTGCGCTACGAGGACGGCCGCTTCGTGCAGGCGGCCACGCGCGGCGACGGCGCGACCGGCGAGGACGTCACGGCCAACGTCCGCACCATCCGTTCGATCCCGCTCACGCTGAAGGGCAAGCATGTGCCCAAACGGCTGGACGTGCGCGGCGAAGTGCTGATGTTCAAGCGCGACTTCGAGCGCCTGAACCAGCGGCAGCGCGATGCCGGGCAGCGTGAGTTCGCGAATCCGCGCAATGCGGCAGCGGGCGGCCTGCGCCAGCTCGACTCGAAGATGACCGCGCAGCGCTCGCTGTCGTTCTTCGCGTACGGCATCGGCGTGCTGGACGGCGCCGAGATGCCGGCCACGCATGCCGGCCTGCTCGACTGGTACAAGGACATGGGCTTGCCCGTGAACGCGGAGCGCGCCGTGGTGCAAGGCGCGGACGGCCTGCTCGGCTTCTTCCGCAAGGTGGGCGAGAAGCGCGACAAGCTGCCGTACGACATCGACGGCGTCGTCTACAAGGTCGACCGGCGCGACCAGCAGGAACAACTGGGCTTCGTGTCGCGCGCGCCGCGCTTCGCGCTCGCCCACAAGTTTCCCGCGCAGGAAGCGCTGACGCAGCTCGTCGGCATCGACGTGCAGGTCGGCCGCACCGGCGCCATCACGCCGGTCGCGCGGCTCGCGCCGGTGTTCGTCGGCGGCGCGACGGTCACCAACGCCACGCTGCACAACGAGGACGAAGTGCGGCGCAAGGACATCCGCATCGGCGATACCGTCACCGTGCGGCGCGCGGGCGACGTGATTCCCGAGGTCGTCGGGGCTATTCTCGAGCGGCGTCCCGCGGATGCGCGCGAGTTCGTCATGCCCACGGAATGTCCGGTATGCGGCTCGAAGATCGAACGCCTGCCGGACGAGGCCATTGCACGCTGCACCGGCGGGCTGTTCTGCCCGGCGCAGCGCAAGCAGGCGTTGTGGCACTTCGCGCAGCGCCGGGCGCTCGACATCGACGGACTCGGGGAAAAGATCATCGACCAGCTGGTCGAAGAGAATCTCGTGCGCACGCCCGCCGACCTCTTCAACCTCGGCTTCTCGACGCTCGCGGCGCTCGACCGTTTCGCCGACAAATCCGCGCAGAACCTGCTCGACTCGCTTGAGAAAGCGCGCAACACGACGCTCGCGCGCTTCATCTATGCGCTGGGGATCCGGCACGTCGGCGAATCGACTGCGAAGGATCTCGCGAAGCACTTCGGGTCGCTGGACCCGATCATCAAGGCAACGGTCGAAGAGCTGCTCGAAGTGAACGATGTCGGCCCGATCGTGGCCGAGGCCATCCACAACTTCTTCAGCGAGGCGCACAACCAGCATGTGATCGAACAGTTGCGTCTGAAGGTGTCGTGGCCCGAAGGTCCGCCCGCACCGAAGGCGCCGCAGGGCGTGCTGGCGGGCAAGACCGTCGTGCTGACGGGCACGCTGCCCACGCTCTCGCGTGAAGAAGCCAAGGAAATACTGGAGAACGCCGGGGCGAAAGTCGCCGGATCAGTATCGAAGAAAACCGACTATGTCGTGGCGGGCGCGGAAGCCGGCAGCAAGCTTGCAAAAGCGGAGGAACTCGGCGTTCCGGTGCTCGACGAAGACGGTATGCGCAAGCTCTTGGAAGGAGCCATTCAATGATTCGCGAAATTCTGAAGATGGGCGATCCGCGCTTGTTGCGGATCGCGCAGCCGGTCGAGCACTTCGACACGCCGGAACTGCACGCGCTCGTGCAGGACATGTTCGACACGATGCGCGACGCCAACGGGGCAGGACTGGCCGCGCCGCAAATCGGTGTCGATCTGCAGGTGGTGATCTTCGGCTTCGGCCACAACGAGCGTTATCCCGACGCGCCTTCGGTACCCGAGACGGTGCTGATCAATCCGATCATCTCGCCGAACGGGCATGACATGGAGGAGGGCTGGGAAGGATGCCTGTCCTTGCCGGGGCTGCGCGGCGTGGTGCAGCGCTTCTCGATGATCCGCTATCAAGGCTTCGACCAATATGGCAATGCCATCGAGCGGCTTGCCGAGGGGTTTCATGCGCGCGTCGTGCAGCATGAGTGCGATCACCTGATCGGCAAGCTCTATCCGATGCGCATCACCGACTTCTCGAAGTTCGGCTTCACCGAAGTGCTGTTCCCCGGACTGGATCCGGCCCACGACGACTGACGCCGGGCCGGCGGCATGCGCTGGCTGCATGCGCCGCCCGGGCCTGGAAGGACGCTGGACGGGAGGCCGCTTCACACAACGCGGCCTTGCGTTCAGGCGAGGGTTTTGGAAATGCCGGAGATGTCCGGCTGACGGAACAGCGCGACGTGTTCGGGATTGGCGGTGGCTTGGAGGCGGCCATCGGGCAGGCGTGCGATCACCATTTCACCGACGCCCGGACTCATCACGACGACTTCGTCGCGCAGGGCGAGCAGGGCTTCGAGCCGTCGTCGGCCGCTGACGATTTCGAGGCCGGTTCCGGTTTCCCGCACGATGATTTCAACTGACATGGCCATTCTCCTTCGATGCCGTTCAATGCTTGCCGCCGTTCATCTGGCCGGCGCGGCCATGCGCGTCGCGCCCTGGCCTGCCAGATGTAACGGATCGATGATTCATTTTCTTTAACCAAAAAGCGGTCAAAAAAGAAAAGGCACGATCCGCGATGGATCGTGCCTTTCAGAGCGGTAAAAGTGGCGTGTACGCCACGCGCCGGGCAGGTCCCGACGCGCGGCGTTCAGAAGGATTCGTTGGGTCCGAGATAGCGCCACTGTCCCGGCGGCAGGTTGCCGAGCGTGACGCCGCCCATGCGGATGCGCTTCAGCCCGACCACTTCCAGCCCCACGAGCTCGCACATCCGGCGAATCTGCCGCTTCTTGCCTTCGCGCAGCACGAAGCGCAGTTGCTCGCCGTTCTGCCAGCTGACCTGGGCGGTCTTGAGCGGCACGCCGTCGAGTTCGAGGCCGTGGCGCAGCAGCGCGAGTTGTTCCGCGGGCAGATGCTTGTCGACATCGACGGTATGGTCGCCGAGCCGCACGCGCACCAGATATTCCTTGTCCACTTCCGAATGACCGCCGATCAGCTGCTTCGCGATGCGGCCGTCCTGGGTCAGCACCAGCAGGCCGGTGGAATCGATGTCGAGCCGTCCGGCCGGCGCGAGCGTGCGCAAGTGGCTGGGCGCAAAGCGGATGCCAGCGCGATCCTCTTCCCAGCGATTGGCCGGGGTGATCAGCGTGACGGCCGGCTCGTAGCCATCTTCCGCCTGACCCGACACATAGCCGACCGGCTTGTGCAGAAGGATGGTCACCCGTTGCGACTGCGCCGAGCGCGCTGCGGGCAGCACGTCGATTTCCGCCGTCGGACGGATGCGCGTGCCGAGCGTATCGATCACTTCGCCATCGACGAGGACCCAGCCTTTCTCGATCCATTCGTCGGCTTCGCGGCGCGAGCAGAGACCGAGTTCCGACATGACCTTCGAGAGACGCACGAGGCCGTCGTGGTGGTCGTGATCGCGATGCTTCGGTGCGGATTCGGCGGCGGGCGGCTGGCGCGTGTCGGTGTGACTTGCGCGCGCGGGTGCGCGACTCTCCGTGTTCTTGCGCGGGGCTGGACCGGAGCGCGCATCGGCGCCGAATGACTTGCGCGGGCCGCGCTCGCGGTCGCCGAAGGACGGACGCGTGTCGTCGCCGCGTGGCTTGAATGTGCGACGCTCTTCATCGCCCGCAGGACGCTCGCCACGCGCAGGCGGGCGGCCTTCGAACGATTTGCGCGGGCCGCGTTCGCGGTCACCGAACGCAGGACGCGAATCGTCGCCACGCGGCTTGAATGTGCGACGCTCTTCATCGCCCGCAGGACGCTCGCCACGCGCAGGCGGGCGGCCTTCGAACGATTTGCGCGGGCCGCGTTCGCGGTCACCGAACGCAGCACGCGAATCGTCGCCACGCGGCTTGAAAGGACGACGCTCGTCACCACCCGCAGGACGTTCGCCACGGGCAGGCGGGCGACCTTCAAACGATTTACGCGGACCGCGCTCGCCGAACGCCGGACGCGAATCATCACCACGCGGCTTGAACGTGCGACGCTCGTCACCACCCGCAGCACGTTCGCCACGCGCAGGCGGGCGACCTTCAAACGACTTGCGCGGACCGCGCTCGCGGTCACCAAACGGCGGGCGCGAATCATCGCCACGCGGCTTGAACGGACGACGCTCGTCGCCACCCGCAGGACGCTCGCCACGCGCAGGCGGGCGACCTTCAAACGACTTGCGCGGACCACGTTCACGCTCACCAAACGTCGGACGCGAATCATCGCCACGCGGCTTGAACGGACGACGCTCGTCGCCACCCGCAGCACGCTCGCCACGCGCCGGCGGTCGCCCTTCGAACGATTTGCGCGGACCACGCTCACGCTCACCGAACGCCGGACGCGAATCATCGCCTCGCGGCTTGAACGTGCGTCGCTTATCACCACCCGCAGCACGCTCGCCACGCGCCGGCGGCCGGCCTTCGAACGATTTGCGCGGCGCGTCGCCGCGATGCTCCCCGGCCGACGGCTTCGCACGTGCAGGCCGAGCTTCATCCGGCACGGCGGGCCGCGCAGGCTTGCGCCCGGTGGAGGTGCCGGTCCGGACCGGCGAACGCGTGGCCGAGGTCGGACGCGGATGTTTGGCTGTCAGTTTGACGCGCATAAATTCTCAGGCTGCGATCGCGCGCAGCAGTTCGGTTTCGACCTGGATCTGGGTGCGGTTGTTCGACAGGCTCTTGCCGTCGATCAGGAACACGTCCTCGACGCGTTCGCCGAGCGTATTGATCCGCGCCGCCTGCACGCCGATCCGGTGTTGCGCGAGCACCCGCGCGATCGAATAAAGAAGGCCCTGCCGGTCGTTGGCGGACACGGACAGGATGTAGTACTGGCCGCGGTCGTCGGGACGCAGGTCCACGCGCGGCGTGATCGGAAACGTCCGCACGAGCCGCGAGACGCGGCCCTTCGACGGTTCCGGAAGAATGCGCTCGTCGGTCAGCAGCGTGCTCAGTTGCTGTTCGACGAGATTCGCGATGTCGCGATAGCTGCCATCGTGCTCGGGATGCGCGACCAGGAAGTTGTCGAGCGCGTAGCCATGGCGCGTCGTCGTGATGCGGGCATCGAGCACCGACAGGCCATTGCGGTCGAAATACCCGCAGATGCCGGCGAACAGATCCGGGCGATCCTGCACGTACACGAGCACTTGCAAGGCCGCGCCGATCGGCGAGGGCCGGGCGCGCACGATGGGCCGGTCGCTTTCGACGTGCCGGTAGAGCACACGCGTCTGCCAGGCGATATCGGCGGGATCGTGACGCAGGAAGTAGCCGACGTCGAGCTGGTCCCACAGACGCTTCTGCGCGCCTTCGGGGACGGTTTCGAGCCGCAGCAGCGCGAGCGCCGCTTCCTGACGCGACTTCAGTTCCGAGTGCGCATCGGGCTCGGCGCCGCCGAGCACGGCTTGCGTCGCGCGGAACAGATCCTCGAGCAGCTTGCCCTTCCAGTTGTTCCAGACTTTCGGGCTGGTGCCGCGGATATCGGCGACGGTCAGCAGATAGAGCGCCGTCAGGCGCCGCTCGGTGCGCACGACCGAGGCAAAATGCTTGATGACCTCGGGATCGCTCGTGTCCTGTTTCTGCGCGACCTGGCTCATGGTCAGATGCTGCTGCACGAGCCACACGACCAGGTCCGTGTCTTCCTGGCCGAGCTCGTGTTCGCGACAGAAGCGGCGGGCGTCGGCCATGCCGAGCGTCGAGTGATCGCCGCCGCGTCCCTTGGCGATGTCGTGGAACAGCGCCGCGACATACAGCACCCACGGGCGCTCGAAGTTGCCCATCAACTGGCTGCAGAACGGGTACTCGTGCGCGTGTTCCGCGATCGCGAAGCGGCGCAGGTTGCGCAGCACCATCAGGATGTGCTGGTCGACCGTGTAGACGTGATAGAGGTCGTGCTGCATCTGTCCGACGATGCGCCGGAAATTGATCAGATAACGCCCCAGCACACTGGTCTGGTTCATCAGGCGGAAGGCGTGCGTGATGCCTTCGGGCTGCTTCAGGATCTCCATGAACAGCCGGCGGTTGTCCGGATCGCGCCGCCATGCGCGGTCCATCAGGTCGCGTGCGTTGTAGATCGCCCGCAGCGTGCGCGCCGAAAAGCCCTTCACGCCGCGCGTCTGCTCGTACAGCAGGAAGGCTTCGAGAATGGCGTGCGGTTCGTGTTCGAAGACATCGTCGCGGGCAATTTCCAGCATGCCCTGTTTCTCGACGAAGCGGCTGTTGAGCACGCGCGTGATGCCGCTCGTCGACGGAAACAGCTGCGCCTCGACGTTCTGGATCAGGATAGTCGCCAGTTGCGTCACGGCTTTCGCGGCCCAGTAATAGCGGCGCATCAGCTGTTCGCTCGCGCGCTTGGCGGCGGTCGCCTCGAAGCCGAAGCTCTCGGCCAGCGGCGTCTGCAGATCGAATACGAGGATGTCCTGGCGGCGCTTCGCGATCACATGCAGCCGTGCGCGCAGCGCCTTCAGGAAGCCCTCGTTGCGGCGCAGTTCGCGCGCTTCGCGCTCGGTGATGAGGCCGCGCGTGTCGAGTTCGCGCCAGTTGCTGCCGAAGCCCGCCGCGCGCGCGATCCACAGGATCAGTTGAAGGTCGCGCAGGCCGCCGGGGCTTTCCTTGATGTTCGGTTCGAGGCTGTACGGCGTGTCCTGGAACTTCGCGTGACGCTGGCGCATTTCCAGCACCTTCGCCTGGAAGAACGCACGCGGATCGAGCGTCTCGTGATAGCGCTCCGAAAAGCGCTGGTACAGGCGCGTGTCGCCGCAGATGCGCCGTGCCTCGAGCAGCGAGGTCTGCACGGTGATGTCGTTGGCGGCCTCCGCGATGCACTGCTCGACCGAGCGCACGCTGCTGCCGATGTCGAGCCCGAGATCCCACGCCATGCCGATGAAACGCTCGATCCGGCCGTTGAGCTCGGTGTCGGTGTCGGAGGCGCTGTCCGGCAGCAGCACCAGAATGTCGACGTCGGAGAACGGCGCGAGCTCGCCGCGTCCGTAGCCGCCCACCGCGACGAGCGCCGCGTTGTCCGGCATCGCGCAGGCGTGCCAGGCGCCTTTGAGGGCGTCGTCGGTGGCGCGTCCGAGCGCGTGCATCAGCGGCTCGACATTCGAGGTCGTCTGGAAGCGCTCGATGAGCGCTGCCTTCGCGGCCTTGTAGGCGGCGCGCAGGGTTTCACAGGGCGTGGCGACGGCGATGACGCTCATGGCTCGGATCGGCGGGCGGGAGAAGGGGCGGCGCTGCGCGGTGGCGGCGCGCGCCGGAGAGAGTGGAACGCGTTCAGGCGGTGGCCGCGATCAGCTGCGACGGCGCCTGCGTGCCGGCCGAAACCGTCAGCACGTCATAGCCGGTCGGCGTGACCAGCACGGTGTGCTCCCATTGCGCGGACAGGCTGCGGTCGCGCGTCTTGACGGTCCACTGGTCGGGCATCGTGCGGATTTCGCGGCGGCCGGCGTTGATCATCGGCTCGACGGTGAAGATCATGCCCGCCTGAAGTTCGATGCCGGTGCCCGGACGGCCGTAATGCAGCACTTGCGGCTCTTCATGGAAGACCTGGCCGATGCCGTGGCCGCAGTATTCGCGCACGACGCTATAGCCTTGCGACTCGGCGTGCTTCTGGATGGCCGCGCCGATATCGCCGAGATGCGCGCCGGGGCGCACCTGATCGATGCCGAGCCACATGCAGTCGAAGGTCGTCTGGACGAGGCGTTTCGCGAGGATCGAGCCCTCGCCGACGATGAACATCCGGCTCGTGTCGCCGAAATAGCCGTTCTTGATGACGGTGATGTCGATATTGAGCGCGTCGCCGTTCTTGAGCACCTTTTCACCGGGGATGCCGTGACAGATCACGTCGTTGACAGAGATGCAGGTGGCCTTCGGGTAGGGCGGGTAGCCGGGCGGCTGATAGTTGAGCGGCGCGGGAACGGTGCCTTGCTCCTTCAGCATGTACTCATGGCAAAGGCGGTCGAGTTCCTCGGTCGTCACGCCAGGCGCGATGTGCGGCGTGATGAAATCGAGCACTTCGCTGGCGAGCCGGCAGGCGACGCGCATCTGCGCGATATCGTGGTCGTTTTTCAGCGTAATGGACATGACTTGGCTCGGAAGGACGCGAGTGTGCGTGTAATGACTTGCGTACGCGGATTTCGTACGTGTTCTGATGCAATTCAGGCGGCCGTAGCGCGCCAAAGCGGCATTATCGCACTTCAGGAAAGGTGCCGCACCCGGATACTTGGGGGCAGATGGCGCAGCGGCAAGGCGTCGGGCCGGGTCGCCACGTCGAGTCGCCACGTCGAGTCGCCATGCCTTCGGCGCCTGACAGGCGGCTTGAGCCGATCAATCCTCACATGCTATACTCACGGGCTAAGTCTTAATCCACATCCATGGCAGCGTCACGGTTCTCCGGGGCAATGCCAGCGGTAATGCAGCGATCAAGGCTTGGAGATCAGTTTCACCCCAGTTTCACCAGTCAAGTCAATCAAGTCGAATCGCAAGCCGGCGCACCCAGGGTGTCCGGCGCCCGTCAGGCGAATTTCGCCACCCGGGCGCAGGATGCGGCAGCCGGCTTAAGACCCAACCCTCGCGGAGAATTTCATGGCAGTCACGATGCGTCAAATGCTGGAAGCCGGTGTCCACTTCGGTCACCAAACCCGCTTCTGGAACCCCAAGATGGCCCCGTACATCTTCGGTCATCGCAACAAGATTCACATCATCAACCTCGAAAAGACCCTGCCGCTCTACAACGACGCGCTGAAGTACGTGCGCCAGTTGGCAGCCAACCGCGGCACGATCCTTTTCGTCGGCACGAAGCGCCAGTCGCGCGACACCATCGCCCAGGAAGCAGCACGCGCCGGCATGCCGTTCGTCAATGCGCGCTGGCTCGGCGGCATGATGACCAACTTCAAGACCCTGAAAGTGTCGATCAAGCGCCTGAAGGACATGGAAGCGGCGCTGGAATCGGGTGAAACCGAGCGCATGAGCAAGAAGGAAGCCCTTCTGTTCGAACGCGAAATGGTCAAGCTGCAAAAGTCGATCGGCGGCGTGAAGGACATGGGCGGCATTCCGGACGCAATGTTCGTCATCGACGTCGGCTACCACAAGATTGCCGTGACCGAAGCCAAGAAGCTCGGCATTCCGGTCATCGCCGTGGTTGACACGAACCACTCGCCGGAAGGCATCGACTACGTGATCCCGGGTAACGACGACGCGTCGAAGGCCGTCGCGCTGTACGCCGAAGGCGTGGCCGACGCGATCCTCGAAGGCCGCGCGAACGCGGTGAACGACGTGGTCCAGGCCGTGCGCAGCGGCGAAGGCGACGAGTTCGTCGAGGTCAACGAACAGGCGTAATCGAGCCCTGTGGCCGACAAGAAAGGGGGCTTTGCGAAAGGCCCCTTTTTTTTAGCCGGGCCGCTGGACCTGCCTATTTTTCCTGCCGTGGGCGAGCCGTAAGGCCTGCGGCACGTATCAAACAGACTCAAGGAGCGAATGATGGCGGCAATTACCGCAAGCATGGTGGCAGAACTGCGCGCGAAGACCGACGCGCCGATGATGGAATGCAAGAAGGCGCTGACGGAAGCCGACGGCGACATGGCGCGCGCTGAAGAGCTGCTGCGCGTGAAGCTCGGCAACAAGGCGAGCAAGGCGGCATCGCGCGTGACGGCTGAAGGCATCGTCTCGGCGTTCGTCGACGGCAACGTGGGCGCGCTGGTCGAACTGAACTGCGAAACCGACTTCGTCGCGAAGAACGACGATTTCCTGGCCTTCGGCAAGACCATCGCCGAACTGGTCGCCAAGCAAAACCCGTCTGACGTGGCCGCGCTGTCGGCGCTGCCGCTCGAAAGCTCGACGGTCGACGCCGTGCGCCTCGCGCTGGTCGGCAAGATCGGCGAAAACCTCTCGATCCGCCGTTTCGTGCGTTTTGAATCCGCCAACAAGATTGCTTCGTACCTGCATGGCACGCGTATCGGCGTGCTGGTCGACTTCACGGGCGCGGACGAGCAAGTGGGCAAGGACGTCGCCATGCACGTCGCCGCGATGAAGCCGGTCTCGCTGTCGTCGGACGAAGTGCCGGCCGACCTGATCGCCAAGGAACGCAGCATCGCCGAGCAGAAGGCCGCCGAGTCGGGCAAGCCGGCTGAAATCGTCGCGAAGATGGTCGACGGTTCGGTCCAGAAGTACCTGAAGGAAGTCTCGCTGCTGAACCAGCCGTTCGTGAAGAACGACAAGCAGACCATCGAGCAGATGCTGAAGGCCAGCAACGCGTCGGTGCAGAAGTTCGCGCTGTTCGTGGTGGGCGAGGGCATCGAGAAACGTCAGGACGACTTCGCTGCCGAAGTCGCGGCGCAGGTTGCGGCGGCCAAGCAGTCGTAAGGCGGTGCTCTTAAGGCACTGATAAGGAGCATCTGCTGAAATAGCGCGACCGTTCGTCGCGCGGGCTGGACCGGCGGCGGTTGCACCGCCGTCCACTTTCAGCGCTCCGGTTCGCATCGTGCGGCGGGCGCGGCAGATCAGGGTTAACCCTCGTCTTCCGCGCCCGCCGCCCGATCCGGGCCGCTTGCAGTAAATATTGTTTCACCCCTACAGTTCTACGTTGTTGCAACCCTCCTCGGCGCGATCGGAACCTCATATGCCCACAGCCTACAAACGCGTACTCCTCAAACTCTCCGGCGAAGCCCTGATGGGCGACGATGCCTTCGGCATCAATCGGGCAACAATCGAAAGGATGGTGGCGGACATCGCGGAGGTAGTGCGGATCGGGACCCAGCTGGCGGTGGTCATCGGCGGCGGCAACATCTTCCGCGGCGTCGCGGGCGGTGCGGCCGGCATGGACCGCGCCACGGCCGACTACATGGGCATGCTCGCCACGATGATGAACGCGCTGGCGCTGCAGGACGCGATGCGCCACGCCGGCATCGAAGCGCGCGTGCAGTCGGCGCTGCGCATGGACCAGGTGGTCGAGCCGTATATCCGCCCGCGCGCCATCCGCCAGCTCGAAGAAGGCAGGGTGGTGATCTTCGCGGCCGGCACGGGCAATCCGTTCTTCACGACGGACACGGCGGCGGCGCTGCGCGGTTCGGAAGTCGGCGCCGAAGTCGTGCTGAAAGCCACCAAGGTCGATGGCGTATACTCCGCCGACCCGAAGAAGGATCCGCATGCAACGCGCTACAGCACGATCAGCTTCGACGAAGCCATCGGCAAGAATCTGCAGGTGATGGACGCAACCGCCTTCGCGCTGTGCCGCGACCAGAAGCTGCCGATCCGCGTGTTCTCGATCACGAAGCCCGGTGCCCTCAAGCGCATCGTGCAGGGCGACGACGAAGGGACGCTCGTCCACGTGTAAACTCTCGCAATATCGGGCGCGGCGCGCGGTGGCTCGGGCCCTGCGCGCCAGGCGCCGCTATTGCAGGTAAAACTCAGGTTTGGAGGTTCAAATGAGTGTGGCTGACATCAAAAAGGGCGTCGACCAGAAGATGCAACGGTCGATTGAGGCATTCAAGGCCGATCTCGCGAAGATCCGTACGGGCCGTGCCCATACTGGCCTGCTCGACCATATCCAGGTCGACTACTACGGCTCGAACGTGCCCATCTCGCAAGTCGCGAACATGACGCTCGTCGATGCCCGCACCATCGGCGTTCAGCCGTGGGAAAAGAAGATGGTCCCGGTGGTCGAGAAGGCGATCCGCGAATCGGATCTCGGCCTGAATCCGGCGACGCAGGGCGACCTGATCCGCGTGCCGATGCCCGCGCTGACCGAAGAGCGCCGCCGCGAGCTGACGAAGGTCGTCAAGAGCGAAGGCGAAACCGCCAAGGTTGCGGTGCGCAACCTGCGTCGCGACGCGAACGACCAGCTCAAGAAGCTCGTCAAGGACAAGGAAATCTCCGAAGACGACGAGCGCCGCGCCAGCGACGAAGTCCAGAAGTTCACGGACAAGTTCGTCGCCGAGATCGACAAGCTCGTGCAGACCAAAGAAGCGGAAATCATGACGGTGTGAGGCCGCAGGAACGGTCCCGCCGGCCTCGGCGTCTTACATTGAGGCCGGCTCTCACTCCTTCAGATTTCAAGATTCAGCGGCCATGACCTATACCAGCTCTACCGTTACCGTGCCCGATGTCGCAGCCGTACCGCGTCACGTCGCGATCATCATGGACGGCAACGGCCGTTGGGCGACCGAGCGGCGCCTGCCGCGCGTCGCCGGTCACACGCGCGGCGTCGATGCGGTCCGCGCGACCGTCGAAAGCTGCGCGCTGCGCGGCGTCGAGTTCGTCACGCTGTTCGCGTTCAGTTCCGAGAACTGGCGCCGTCCGACCGACGAAGTCTCCTTCCTGATGCGTCTTTTCGTGACCGCGCTGGAGCGCGAGATCGGCAAGCTGCACGCGAACGGCATCCGTCTGCGCGTCGTCGGCGACACCTCGATGTTCAACGACCGCATCCGCGCGCTGATCCAGCGCGCCGAGACCAAGACGGCCCGCAACACCCGCCTCACGCTGACCATCGCCGCCAATTACGGCGGGCGCTGGGACATCATGCAGGCCACTAAAAAGCTCATTGCCGAATCGCTGGAGAGCGGCGTGCCCGCGCGCGTCGACGACGAATCGTTCGCCCAGCATCTCGCCATGGCCTATGCGCCGGAGCCGGACCTGTTCATCCGCACCGGCGGCGAGCAGCGCATCAGCAACTTCCTGCTGTGGCAGCTCGCGTACACCGAGTTCCACTTCACGAATACCTACTGGCCCGACTTCGACGCCGCCGCGCTCGACCGCGCGATCGCCTCGTATGGCGGCCGCGAGCGCCGTTTCGGGCGCACCAGCGCGCAGGTCGAATCCCAATCGCAGAAGGCCGACACCCTTTCATGCTAAAGACCCGTGTCATCACGGCAATCGTTCTGCTGGCCATTCTCGTGCCGGTCACGCTGTATGCGCCGATCGGCGGATTCGCCACCCTGATCGGGTTCGTCGTGGTGTTCGCGGCGTGGGAGTGGGGGCGTCTCTTGAAGCTGAACGGCGCCGGGCCGGTCGCCTACGCGGTGGTCGCGGGTCTCGCGCTGATTTTCAGCGCCTGGCTCAACGTGGCGGGCAAGCCGCCGTACCAGATGGCGGCCATCTTCTGGGTGCTCGCCGGGCCGTACGCGCTGATCCGCAAGCCCGCGCTCGCCGCCGGCGCCTGGCGCGCGTTCCTGCTGTTCGCCGGCATCGTCGTGTTCATCGCCTGCTGGCACGCCGTCGTCGACGCCCGTATCCGCGGCGTGGCCTTCGTGCTATCGCTTCTGCTAGTAGTCTGGCTGGCTGACATAGGCGCATACTTCGCCGGCAAAGCCATCGGCCGGCACAAGCTCGCCCCGTCGATCAGCCCCGGCAAGACCTGGGAAGGCGCCATCGGCGGCTGGCTGGCCGTCATCGTGATCGGCGCGCTCGCCGCCACCACCGGTTTTTACGCGCCCACCGTATTCACGGCCTTCGCGGAGCGTCTCGGCTGGGACCGCGCGTTCGTCGCGCTCAGCGTGCTGGTCGCGTTCAGCGTGATCGGCGACTTGTTCGAGTCGCTTCTGAAGCGCCAGGCCGGCGTCAAGGATTCGAGCGGCCTGCTGCCGGGCCACGGTGGTGTGCTCGACCGCATCGACGCATTGTTGCCTGTTCTGCCGATCGCATTGCTCATGCTCGGCTAATCGGCTAGAGAAGAATTCATGCAAAAACGTCTCACATTGCTCGGCTCCACGGGCTCGATCGGCGATAGCACGCTCGACGTCGTGGCGCGGCACCCGGACCGTTTCTCGGTCCATGCGCTCACCGCGCACCGCAACGGCGACAAGCTCATCGCGCAGTGCCTCCGGTTCCAGCCCGAAGTGGCGGTCGTCGGCGACGCCGACACGGCCGCGCGCGTGGCGTCCGCCTTGCGCGCCGAGGGCTGCAGGACCGAGGTCACGCACGGTCCCGAGGCGCTGGTGGAAGTGGCCCGCGCGTCGCAGTGCGACACCGTGGTCGCGGCGATCGTCGGCGCGGCCGGCCTCGCGCCCACGCTCGCGGCGGCGCGCGCAGGCAAGCGCATCCTGCTGGCCAACAAGGAAGCGCTGGTGATGTCCGGCCAGATCTTCATGGATGCCGTGCGCGACAACGGCGCCATCCTGCTGCCGGTGGACAGCGAGCACAACGCCGTGTTCCAGTGCTTGCCGCCCTGCGCGGACAAGGAAGCCAAGCTGCACGGCGGCGTCTCGAAGATCATCCTGACGGCGTCGGGCGGTCCGTTCCGCACCCGCGAACCCGCATCGCTCGTCAACGTGACGCCGGAAGAGGCCGTCAAGCATCCGAATTGGGCGATGGGTCGCAAGATTTCCGTCGATTCGGCGACGATGATGAACAAGGGTCTCGAAGTGATCGAGGCGCACTGGCTGTTCGATCTTCCCGGCTCGCGCATCGAGGTGCTGATCCATCCGCAGAGCGTGATCCATTCGATGGTCTCCTACGCGGACGGCTCGGTGCTCGCGCAGCTCGGCAATCCGGACATGCGTACGCCCATCGCGCATGCGCTGGCGTATCCTGACCGGGTCGATTCGGGCGTCATGCCGCTCGATCTGGCGCAGATCGCCACGCTCACGTTCGAAAAGCCCGATTTCAAGCGTTTCCCGTGTCTCGCGCTGGCCATCGAGGCGCTGGAGGCGGGCGGCATCGCCAGCGCCGCGCTCAACGCGGCGAACGAGATCGCCGTGGAAGCGTTCCTCGAGCGCCGCATCGGCTTCATGGCCATCGGCGAGGTCGTGGAGCGCGTGCTGAATGCGCTGCCGAACACGAGCGCCGCGTCGCTGGACGACGTCCTCGCCGCCGATTCGAACGCACGCCGTCTTGCCTCCGGTTTCGTCGCAGAGCTCACCGCGAGCGCGCCAGGCGCCGAACCCATCGCCCATTGAGGCCGTCATGAACTTTCTGACCGAAATCGTCGCCTTCGTCGTCGCGATTGGCGTGCTCGTCGTCGTCCACGAATTCGGTCACTACAGCGTCGCGCGATGGTGCGGCGTGAAAGTGCTGCGCTTTTCCGTCGGCTTCGGCAAGCCGCTGGTGCAGTGGACCAGCAAGAAGACCGGCGTCGAGTGGACCATCGCCGCGCTGCCGCTGGGCGGCTACGTGAAGATGCTCGACGAGCGCGAGGTCGATCCCGACAGCGGCACGAAGATTCCCGCCGAAGACCTGCCGCGCGCGTTCAACCGCCAGAGCGTCGCCAAGCGCATCGCGATCGTCGCCGCAGGCCCGATCGCCAACTTCCTGCTGGCCATCGTGCTGTTTTCCGCGGTGTTCGCGGCCGGCGTCACCGAGCCCGCGGCCATCGTCTCGCAGCCGGCGCCGGACACCGCCGCCGCACGCGCGGGCTTCGAGGGCGGCGAAACCGTGCTGGCGATGCGCGACGCGTCGGGCGGCGAGACTCACACGATCCGCTCCTGGTCCGACCTGCGCTGGAAACTGCTCGACGCCGCGTTCGATCATCGCCGCGTGGTGCTGTCGGCGAAAACGAAAGACGGCACCTTCGATTTCCCGGTGAGCGTCACGGGCATCACCGACGCCGACGCCGATCAGGACTTCATGGACAAGCTCGGCTTCACGCCGGGCGGCGGCACGCTGACGGTGGCGGCCGTGGAAGCGGGCAGCGCGGCGCAGAAGAGCGGGCTCAAGCCCGGCGACACGCTGCGCACCATCGACGGCCGCACGGTCGACAACGCCACCAGCTTCATCGATTACGTGAAGGCGCACGGCGGCAAGCCGGTGACGCTCGGCATCGAACGCAACGGCAAGCTCGATGCCGTCCAGATCACGCCCGATCTCAAGCACGACGCGACGACCGGCAAGGAGATCGGCCGGATCGGCGCGGCGCTCGGCAACGTGCTGCCTTCGGTCAACGTGCGATACGGGCCGATCGAAAGCCTGCGTCTGGGCGTGAACCGCACCTGGGACATCAGCGCCTACTCGCTGCGCATGTTCGGGCGGATGATCGTCGGCGAGGCGTCGCTCAAGAACCTGTCGGGACCGGTCACCATCGCGGACTACGCGGGCAAGAGCGCGAGGCTGGGTTTGTCGGCGTTTTTGTCGTTTCTGGCGCTCGTCAGCATCAGCCTTGGAGTGTTGAACTTGTTACCGATTCCGGTATTGGACGGTGGGCATCTGTTATATTATTTGGTTGAGGCTGTCACCGGCAAAGCCGTATCCGATCGCTGGCAGCTGGTTCTGCAAAGGGCGGGCCTGGTCTGCATCGTCGCGCTCTCGATGATTGCGCTGTTCAACGACCTCGCTCGTCTGATTCGTTTCTGATCCACTTTGACAATTTCTGGCGGCGTCGCTCGGGCGACCGCTGGAACGAATGCAGCTTTAAATACTGGGGAAGCACGTTGTTCAAACCTCATCGCTTTGTTCCTAAGACGGCTGTGGCCGCGGCGCTCGCCGCGACGGGTATGGCGGCACACGCCACCACGCCGTTCGTCGTGCAGGATATTCGGATCGACGGTCTTCAGCGCATCGAACCGGGCTCCGTGTTCGCATACCTGCCGATCAAGCAAGGCGACACCTTCACCGACGACAAAGCCTCCGAAGCGATCCGCGCGCTCTACGCAACGGGCTTCTTCAACGACGTGCAGATCGCCACGGAAGGGAACGTGGTGGTCGTGCAGGTGCAGGAACGTCCGGCCATCTCGAGCATCGACTTCGCCGGCCTGCACGAATTCGACAAGGACAACCTGACGAAGGCGCTGCGCTCGGTGGGCTTGTCGCAGGGCCGTTCGTACGACAAGGCGCTGGTCGACAAGGCCGAGCAGGAACTGAAGCGGCAATACCTGACGCGCGGCTACTACGCGGCGGAAGTGACCACCACGGTGACGCCGGTGGACCGCAATCGCGTGGCCATCCTGTTCTCGGTGGCGGAAGGTCCGAGCGCGAAGATCCGCCAGATCAACTTCGTCGGCAACAAGGCGGTCAGTTCGAGCACGCTGCTGGGCGAAATGCAGCTCTCCACGCCGAACTGGTTCTCCTGGTACACGAAGAGCGACCTCTACGCGAAGGAAAAGCTCACGGGCGACCTCGAGAACGTGCGCTCGTACTACCTGAACCGCGGCTATCTCGAGTTCAGCATCGACTCGACGCAGGTGTCCATCTCGCCCGACAAGAAGGACATGTACCTGACGATCGCCGTGCATGAAGGCGAGCCGTACAAGATCAGCAGCGTCAAGCTGTCGGGCAATCTGCTCGACCGCGAAGCCGAGCTCAAGAAGCTCGTGAAGATCAAGCCGGGCGACCGCTTCTCGGCGGAGAAACTACAGGCCACCACGAAGTCGATCGTCGACAAGCTCGGCGAATACGGCTACGCGTTCGCGCAGGTCAACGCGCAGCCGGACATCGACCAGAAGGATCACACCGTCGCGCTGACGCTGCAGGTGGACCCGAGCCGCCGCGTGTACGTGCGGCGCGTGAACATCGTCGGCAACACCCGCACGCGCGACGAAGTGGTCCGCCGCGAAATGCGCCAGCTGGAAAGCTCGTGGTTCGATTCGAGCCGTCTCGCGCTCTCGAAGGACCGTATCAACCGTCTCGGCTACTTCACGGACGTGGACGTGGCCACGGTGCCGGTCGAAGGCACGAACGACCAGGTGGACGTGGACGTCAAGGTGGCCGAAAAGCCGACCGGCGCCATCACGCTGGGCGCGGGCTTCTCGTCGACGGACAAGGTGGTGCTGTCGGCGGGCGTCTCGCAGGACAACGTCTTCGGTTCCGGTACGAGCCTTTCGGTGAACGTGAACACCGCGAAGACCTACCGCACGCTGACGGTCACGCAGGTCGATCCGTACTTCACCATCGACGGCATCAAGCGCATTACCGACGCGTACTACCGTACTTACCAGCCGCTGTACTACTCGACCGATTCGAGCTTCCGGATCGTGACGATGGGCGCGGACACGAAGTTCGGCATTCCGTTCTCGGAGCAGGACACGGTGTTCTTCGGCGTCGGCGCCGAGCAGAACACCATGGACCTGGACGCCGCCACGCCGAAGGCCTATACGAACTACGTGAACGAGTTCGGCCGGGTGGTGAACAACTATCCGCTGACGGTGGGCTGGTCGCGCGACAATCGTGACAGCGCCCTCGTGCCGAGCCGCGGCTATTACCTGCAGTCGAACGCGGAATACGGCACGCCGATCGGCAACACCACGTACGCGAAGTTCGACGCGCAGTTCCAGTATTACTACTCGTTCGCGCGCGGCTTCGTGCTCGGCTTCAACTTGCAGGGCGGCTACGGCAAGGGGCTGGACGGCCAGACGTACCCGATCTTCAAGAACTACTACGCGGGCGGTATCGGTTCGGTGCGCGGCTACTCGCCGAGCTCGCTGGGTCCGCGCGACGCCACCACGAACGATCCGATCGGCGGCTCGCGCATGGCGGTCGGCAATATCGAGCTGACGTTCCCGCTGCCGGGCACGGGCTATGACCGTACGCTGCGCGTGTTCACCTTCCTCGATGCCGGTAACGTCTGGGGCGACCCGGGCCAGGGCGGCACGACCAGCGGCGCGAACGGCCTGCGCTACGGCTACGGTGTGGGTCTGGCGTGGATTTCGCCGATCGGCCCGCTCAAGCTGAGCCTGGGTTTCCCGCTGCAGAAGCATGAAGGCGATCAGTACCAGAAGTTCCAGTTCCAGATCGGTACGGCTTTCTAAGCGGCGTGTCGATGAACCCGAACTTCACTCAATTCGACGTAACGTGAGGAACACTTTGCGAACCGGTAAGCTTGCGAAACACAGGGCACTGGCGCTTGCGTTGTCGCTGGTTCTCGGCCTGGGCGCCGCCGCTGGCGCGAGCGCGCAGGAAGCGCGCATCGCGGCGGTCAATTCGGACCGCATCCTGCGCGAATCGGCGGCGGCCAAGGCCGCCCAGTCGAAGCTGGAGCAGGAATTCGCCAAGCGCGACAAGGCGCTGCAGGACATGGCGCAGCGCCTGAAGGCGATGTCGGACAACATCGACAAGAACGGCGCGTCGATGGCCCCGGCCGACCGCGCCGCCCGCCAGCGCGACCTCGCGCAGACCGACGCGGATTTCCAGCGCAAGCAGCGCGAGTTCCGCGAAGACCTGAACCAGCGCCGCAATGAAGAACTCGCGGCCGTGCTGGACCGGGCCAACAAGGTCATCAAGCAGATCGCGGAACAGCAGCACTACGACCTGATCGTGCAGGAGGCGGTGTATGTCAGTCCGCGCATCGACATCACGGATCAGGTGCTGAAGGCGCTCGCGGCGAATTCGAACGGCACGGGCGCGAGCGGCACCAGCCCGAACTGACGAGGACTGAGAGGAGATGGCATCAGGCATGGCGATCACGCTCGACGAACTGGTGAAGCGCTTCGGCGGAGAAGTGGCCGGCAACGGGGCGCACCGCGTCGGGAGTCTCGCACCGCTCGACAAGGCGGATTCCACCCAGCTCGCGTTTCTCGCGAACCAGAAGTATCTTCCGCAGGTCGAGACGACCCAGGCGGGCGCCGTGCTGATTTCGCACGCCGATCTCGAGAAAGTGACGAATCGCGCGGGCAGTAATTTCATCGTCACGCCGAACCCCTACGCTTACTTCGCCCGCGTGGCGCAGGCCTTCATCGACCTGGCCACGCCGAAGGCCGTGCCCGGCGTGCATCCGAGCGCGTATGTCGATCCCGCCGCGCAGGTCGCGGCCAGCGCCGTGATCGGACCGCATGTGACGGTCGAGGCGGGCGCGGTGATCGGCGAGCGCGTGAAGCTGGATGCCGGCGTGACCGTGGGCCAGCGCGTCACGCTCGGCGACGACGTGCATCTGTATCCCCACGTCACCGTCTATCACGGCTGCACGCTCGGCGCGCGCGTGATCGTGCACGCGGGCGCGGTGATCGGCGCGGACGGCTTCGGCTTTGCCCCGGACTTCACCGGCGAAGGCGAGGCCCGCACCGGCAACTGGGTGAAGATTCCGCAGGTCGGCGCGGTGAAGATCGCGGCTGACGTCGAGATCGGCGCGAATACCACGATCGATCGCGGCGCGATGGCGGACACCGTCATCGAGGAATGCGTGAAGATCGACAATCTCGTGCAGATCGGCCATAACTGCCGCATCGGCGCGTACACGGTGATTGCCGGGTGCGCGGGCATCGCGGGCAGCACGAACATTGGCCGGCATTGCATGATCGGCGGCGCCGTGGGCATCGCGGGACATGTGACGCTCGCGGACTACGTGATCGTCACGGCGCAGTCGGGCGTCTCGAAGTCGCTGCTCAAGCCTGGCATGTACACGAGCGCCTTCCCGGCCGTGCCGCACGCGGACTGGAACAAGAGCGCCGCCATCATGCGCAATCTCGACAAGATGCGCGAGCGCATCAAGGCGCTGGAGAGCGCGCTCGCCGGCGCAGGCAAGCAGGGCGACGAGCGCGGCGCTTGAGCGAAGCAAGCGGCATCCCGCGGCGAACGTAACATTCGGCCGCGGCAGAATCGAAAAGCGGGCCGGTCCGAACCGCCGGACTGGACCCGGCAAGAGACACAGCAATCCGGGCGGGCGTCGCAGACGGCCCGCCATCCCATTTCCACGCGGGACCCGCGCGTGAGCAGAACGACCATGAGCACAGAAAAAATCAATCTCGACATCCACAAGATCCTTACGCTGCTGCCGCATCGCTACCCGATCCTGCTCGTGGACCGCGTGCTCGAACTCGAGCCGCACAAGAGCATCAAAGCGTTGAAGAACGTGACGATCAACGAGCCGTATTTCCAGGGCCACTTCCCGACGCGTCCGGTCATGCCGGGCGTGCTGATTCTCGAAGCGCTCGCGCAGACGGCGGCGCTGCTGACCTTCGCGGAAGAGCCGCACGATCCGACCAACACGCTGTACTACTTCGTCGGCATCGATGGCGCGCGTTTCAAGCGCGTGGTGGAACCGGGCGACCAGCTGATCCTCAACGTGACTTTCGAGCGCTACATGCGCGGCATCTGGAAGTTCAAGGCGCGCGCCGAAGTGGATGGCGTGACCGCCGCCGAAGCCGAACTCATGTGTACCGTGAAGACCACGGACGCCTGAGCGCACGGGCGTCATCCGCGTCAGAGAAACGAGCAGCACGAACAGCATAGGCGAACAGCGCATGAGCAAGATTCACCCCTCCGCGATCATCGAGCCGGGCGCTCAGCTCGACGAGTCCGTCGAGATCGGACCGTACGCGATCGTCGGCGCGCACGTCGTGATCGGCGCCGGCACGACGGTCGGCTCGCACAGCGTGATCGAAGGCCATACGACCATCGGCCGGGACAATCGCATCGGCCACTACGCGTCGATCGGCGGCCGTCCGCAGGACATGAAGTACAAGGGCGAGCCGACCCGTCTCGAAATCGGCGACCGCAACACCATCCGCGAATTCACGACGCTGCATACCGGCACGGTGCAGGACCAGAGCCTGACGTCCATCGGCAGCGACTGCTGGATCATGGCCTACGTGCACGTAGGCCATGACTGCCGGCTCGGCGACAACGTCATCATGTCGAGCAACGCGCAGCTGGCGGGCCACGTGATCGTCGGCGATCACGCGATCATCGGCGGCATGTCGGGCGTGCACCAGTTCGTGCGCATCGGCGCGCATTCGATGCTCGGTGGCGCGTCGGCGCTCGTGCAGGACGTGCCGCCGTTCGTGATCGCGGCGGGCAACAAGGCGGAGCCGCACGGCATCAACGTGGAAGGGCTGCGCCGCCGCGGCTTCACGCCGGACGCCATTTCGGCACTGCGCTCGGCTTATCGCATCGTCTACAAGAGCGGCCTGTCGCTCGAGGAAGCCAAGTCGCAGCTCCAGGATCTCGGCGCCGCGGGCGGCGAGGGCGACGAGGTGGTCAAGGCCTTCGCCGGCTTCATCGCGGCCTCGCAGCGCGGCATCATCCGCTAGACCGCCGCCCGATGACCCCGTTCAACCTTCCGCCGCGCGTCGCGATGGTCGCCGGCGAGCCGTCCGGCGACCTGCTGGCGGCCTCGCTGCTCAAGGGCCTGAAGGGCGCGCTGCCGGAAGGCACGCGCTATAGCGGCATCGGCGGCCCGCGCATGACGGCCGAAGGCTTCGAAGCGCACTGGCCGATGGACAAGCTGACCGTGCGCGGCTATGTCGAAGCGCTGAAGCACATTCCCGAGATTCTGGGCATCCGCAACGAGATCCGCCGGCAACTGCTGGCGGAGCCGCCGTCGGTGTTCATCGGCGTGGATGCGCCCGATTTCAACTTCGGCCTGGAACAGCCGCTGCGCGAAGCCGGCATTCCCACCATTCACTTCGTTTGTCCGTCCATCTGGGCGTGGCGCGGCGGGCGCATCAAGAAGATCGTCAAGGCCGTCGATCACATGCTCTGCGTATTCCCGTTCGAAACGGCGCTGATGGAGAAGGCGGGCGTGGCGGCGAGCTACGTCGGCCATCCGCTCGCCGACGAGATCCCGCTCGAACCGGATACGCAGGGTGCGCGCCGTGAACTCGGCATCGCGACGGGCGGCCCGGTGATTGCCGTGCTGCCGGGCAGCCGGCGTTCGGAAATCGCGCTGATCGGCCCGACCTTCTTCGACGCAATGGAGCTGATGCAGCAGCGCGAGCCGGGCGTGCGTTTCCTGATGCCGGCCGCGAATCCGGCGTTGCGCGAGTTGCTGCGGCCGCTCGTGGATGCGCATCCGAACCTTGCACTGACGATCACCGACGGCAACGCCCAGCGCGCGATGACCGCCGCCGACGCGATCCTCGTGAAGAGCGGCACGGTCACGCTCGAAGCCGCGCTGCTGAAGAAGCCGATGGTCATCTCGTACAAGGTGCCCTGGCTCACGGGCCAGATCATGAAGCGGCAGGGCTATCTGCCGTATGTGGGCCTGCCGAACATTCTCGCCGGACGCTTCGTCGTGCCGGAGTTGTTGCAGCATTTCGCGACGCCCGAGGCGCTCGCGGACGCGACGCTGAAACAGTTGAACGACGACGCGAACCGCCGTACGCTGACGGACATCTTCACCGAGATGCACATCGCGCTGCGCCAGGATACGTCGCAGAAGGCGGCACAGGCCGTGGCGCGGGTGCTCGACACGCGGAGACCCCGGTAATGGCGTCACGGCAACTCACCCAGCCCGGCCTCGATTTCAGTTCCCCGCTTGACATCATCTGCGGCGTCGACGAAGCGGGTCGTGGTCCGCTGGCCGGACCGGTGGTCGCGGCGGCGGTGATCTTCGATCCCGCTAAACCACGCATCAACGGGCTCGACGACTCGAAGGCGCTGAGCGCGAAGCGTCGCGAGGAACTGTACGAGAAGATCGTCGACCGGGCGCTGGCGTATTGCATTGCGTCGGCGAGCGTCGATGAAATCGACACCATCAACATCCTGCATGCGTCCATGCTCGCGATGAAGCGCGCGGTGGAAGGGTTGTCCGTCGCTCCGACGCTCGTGAAGGTGGACGGCAACCGTTGCCCGACGCTCTCGATCCGCGCGGAAGCGGTCATCGGCGGCGACGCGCTCATCAAGCAGATCTCGGCGGCGTCCATTCTCGCGAAGGTCACGCGCGACCGCATGCTGGTCGAACTGCACGACGTCCATCCGATGTATGGCTTCAACGTGCATTCGGGTTACGGCACGCCGCAGCATCTGAAGGCGCTGCGCGAACACGGGCCGTGCGTGCATCATCGGCGTTCGTTCGCGCCGGTTCGCGAGGCGCATGCACGCTTCGGTTCGGTGCTGCCCGAAATCGCACCGGAAGTGCTCGAAGTCACCGCAGCCGCGCAAGACGATTCGGACATGTTGGCCTTCTGAGCGGCATCTTTCGACACCACGTGAAATCCATCACCTCGCGGGACAATCCGCTCTACAAGCGCATCAAGGCGCTCGCCGGCTCGACGGCGCAGCAGCGCCGCAGCGGCCACGCGCTGCTGGAAGGCCTGCATCTCGCGTCCGCCTATCTCGATGCCGCCGGGCAACCGGAAACCTGCATCGTGACCGAGGGCGCGCTCACGCACGAGGAAGCGCGGCGGATCGTCGCGCGCATCGAGGAAAAGCGGGTGATGGTGCTGCCGGATGCGCTGTTCGGCCAGCTGTCGAGCGTCGTGCATGGCGTCGGCATGCTGTTGCTGGTCGAGAAGCTCGACGCCGAACTGCCCGTGCGGGTCGCCGAAACTTGCGTGGTCCTCGATGGCGTGCAGGACGCCGGCAATGTCGGCTCGATCCTGCGCAGCGCGGCGGCGGCCGGCATCACGCGCGTGTTCTGCGCGCCGGGGACGGCGTACGCGTGGTCGTCGAAGGTGCTGCGCTCGGGCATGGGCGCGCATTTCCTGCTGGATATTTTCGAGGACGTCGAACCGGACGGGCTGATCGCGCGGCTCGACGCGCCCGTGACGATCACGGACTCCCACGGCGCCGTGGCGCTGTACGACTGCGACCTGTCCGGCGCGCTGGCGTGGGTGTTCGGCAATGAAGGGGCGGGCGTGTCGCAGGTCTGGCGCGATGCCGTCACGCATCGCGTGACGATTCCGCAGCCGGGCGGCATGGAGTCGCTGAATGTGGCGGCTGCGGCGGCGATCTGTCTGTTCGAGCAGTGCCGCCAGCAGCGTTGAACCGGCGCCTTCGCGTCAGTAGTAGGAAGGCCGCTCGGGCTTCACTTCCTGCAGGATCGTCGTGGCGATTTCCTCGATCGACTTGTGCGTCGACGACAGCCACTTCACGCCCTCGCGCTTCATCATCATCTCCGCTTCGTTGATCTCGTAGCGGCAGTTCTCCAGCGCGGCGTACTTGCTGCCCGGTCGCCGCTCGTTGCGGATCTCGGAGAGCCGTTGCGGATCGATCGACAGCCCGAACATCTTCTCGCGATGTTCCAGCAGCGGCGTCGGCAGCTTGCCGCGCTCGAAGTCTTCCGGAATCAGCGGATAGTTCGCTGCCTTCACACCGTATTGCATCGCCAGGTAGAGGCTGGTCGGCGTCTTGCCGCTGCGCGACACGCCCACGAGGATCACGTCGGCATCGGCGAGATTGCGGTTGGACTGGCCGTCGTCGTGCGCGAGCGAGAAGTTGATGGCCTCGATGCGGTTCTTGTATTCCTCGGTATCGGCGTTCTGGTGCACGCGGCCCATGGCGTGCGTGGACTTGATTTCCAGTTCCTGTTCGAGCGGCTCGATGAAGGTCTGGAACATGTCGAGCACGAGCGCGTTGCAGCCCTTGACGACTTCGTTCGACGCACTGTCCACCAGCGTGGTGAACACGATGGGCCGGCGGCCGTCCAGCGCGACGGTCTCGTTGATCTTCTCGACGGTCGCGTAGGCCTTGTCGATCGAATCGACGAAAGGCACGCGCACGAGCCGGAATTTCTGGTCGAACTGGGCGAGGATCGAATGCGCGAAGGTTTCGGCAGTGATCCCGGTACCGTCGGAAACGATGAATACGGAAGGCGGCATCGGCGGAAAGAAAAAAACGAAAAGGAAAAGGATGAAAGCGGGCGGCAGCGGTGGCGCGAAAGCACGGACGCCGGAAAAACCTGTGTTATGGTAACTGACCGCCGGCGAAGAGAAAAACGAGTGCAGAGCGGGCGCCTGGGTGTGGGATGCCCCACGAACAGGCCCGAAACACCTCGATTTTGCCGTTGAACCCCTGCCTGATCGAAACAATTTCGAAATGCAGCAAGGTAGAATAGCGGCAACCTGTTCGATAAGCAATTGCGGACAAACTGAAGCGGATTTTCGTCAAATCGCGGTCGTTTCGTGGCTTTTGTAGCGTGTTGCAGGGTAAATCCACGGTCTCGAGCAAGTTTCCGACGTTTCGCTTCTTTTTGACCACGCCCCGGTATTCACCGGTATCAAGCGGCGTGGCTCCCCCGAAGGCTTATCAAACAGGTTGTACGAGATGCGGCCGGCGCTTCCAATGAGCGCCGCCGCATATGAGCCCACTCGTGCGATCGAGAATTCCATCCACCTTAGGGGCTTGTATGAGTAACGCAGTCAATGTCGCGAAAGATGTCGCAAAGGATCAGGCGTATGTAGTTCCCTTCGAGCAGTTGCGAATGACCGACGTGGAAATCGTCGGTGGCAAGAATGCGTCGCTCGGCGAGATGATCAGCCAGCTTTCCGAAGCCGGCGTTCGCGTGCCCACGGGCTTTGCAACCACGGCCCTCGCATTCCGCGACTTCCTCCAGCACAACACCCTGACGGACCGCATCGCGAAGCGTCTCGAAACCTTCGACGTCGACGACGTCAAGGCGCTTGCCGAAGCCGGCAAGGAAATCCGTCAATGGATCGTCGACGCACCGCTGCAGCCGCGTCTCGAAGAAGAAATCCGCCGTGGCTTCGAGGTCCTGCAAAACAGCTCGCCCGAAGAGCTGTCGTTCGCCGTGCGTTCGTCCGCGACCGCGGAAGACTTGCCCGACGCCTCCTTCGCGGGCCAGCAGGAAAGCTATCTGAACGTGGTCGGCGTCGAGGACGTGCTCGATCGCATGAAGCACGTGTTCGCCTCGCTGTACAACGACCGCGCCATCTCGTATCGCGTCCACAAGGGCTTCACGCATGCTGAAGTCGCGTTGTCGGCGGGCGTGCAGCGCATGGTGCGCTCGGACGTCGGCGCGGCCGGCGTGATGTTCACCATCGACACCGAATCGGGCTTCAAGGAAACCGTCTTCATCACGTCGAGCTACGGCCTGGGCGAAACCGTCGTGCAGGGCGCGGTGAATCCGGACGAATTCCACGTCTTCAAGACCACGCTCGAACAGAACAAGTATCCGATCATCCGCCGCTCCATCGGCTCCAAGCTCATCAAGATGGAATTCACGAAGCCGGGCGAGCCGGGCCGCGTGAAGACGGTCGACGTGCCGCACGAGCAGCGCAACCGCTTCTCGATCACCGACGAAGACGTGATCGAACTCGCGAAGTACGCGGTCATCATCGAGAAGCACTATCAGCGTCCGATGGACATCGAGTGGGGCAAGGACGGCCGCGACGGCAAGCTGTTCATCCTCCAGGCGCGTCCGGAAACCGTGAAGAGCCAGGCGTCCGGCAAGGCCGAGATGCGCTTCAAGCTGAAGGGCCAGTCGAACGTGCTGACCACCGGCCGCGCGATCGGCCAGAAGATCGGCGCGGGTCCGGTGCGCGTCATCCATGACCCGTCGGAGATGGAACGCGTGCAGCCGGGCGACGTGCTGGTCGCCGACATGACCGACCCGAACTGGGAGCCGGTGATGAAGCGCGCATCGGCCATCGTGACGAATCGCGGCGGGCGTACTTGCCACGCAGCCATCATCGCGCGTGAGCTGGGCGTGCCGGCAGTGGTCGGCTGCGGCGACGCAACGGACATCCTGAAGGACGGCGCGCTCGTCACGGTGTCGTGCGCGGAAGGCGACGAAGGCAAGATCTACGACGGCCTGCTCGAAACCGAAGTGACCGAAGTCCAGCGCGGCGAACTGCCGGCCATTCCGGTCAAGATCATGATGAACGTCGGCAATCCGCAACTCGCGTTCGACTTCGCGCAGCTGCCGAACGCGGGCGTGGGCCTGGCGCGCCTCGAGTTCATCATCAACAACAACATCGGCGTCCATCCTAAGGCGATCCTCGAGTACCCGAACGTCGACGCGGACCTGAAGAAGGCGGTGGAGAGCGTGGCGCGCGGTCATGCATCGCCGCGTGCGTTCTATGTCGACAAGCTGACGGAAGGCATCGCCACGATCGCGGCCGCGTTCTATCCGAAGCCGGTGATCGTGCGCCTGTCCGACTTCAAGTCGAACGAGTACAAGAAGCTGATCGGCGGTTCGCGTTATGAGCCGGACGAAGAGAACCCGATGCTCGGTTTCCGCGGCGCGTCGCGCTATATCGCGGAAGACTTCGCCGAGGCGTTCCACATGGAATGCGTCGCGCTGAAGAAGGTGCGCGAGGAGATGGGTCTCGACAACGTCCAGATCATGGTGCCGTTCGTGCGGACCCTGAAGCAGGCGGACCGCGTGATCGAGCTGCTGGCGAAGTTCGGCCTGAAGAGCGGGACGAACGGCCTCAAGCTCGTGATGATGTGCGAAGTGCCGTCCAACGCGATCCTCGCCGAGCAGTTCCTGGAGCGCTTCGACGGCTTCTCGATCGGCTCGAACGACCTGACGCAGCTGACGCTCGGCCTCGACCGCGACTCCGGCATGGAACTGCTCGCCGCGGACTTCGACGAACGCGACGAAGCCGTTCAGTTCATGCTCAAGCGCGCAATCGAAACGTGCCTGAAGCTGAACAAGTATGTCGGTATTTGCGGACAAGGCCCGTCGGATCATCCGGACCTCGCCGTGTGGCTGGCGGAACTGGGCATCGAATCGATGTCGCTGAACCCGGACACGATCATCGACACCTGGCAGCAGCTGGCGAAGACCTTGTCGAAATAAGCAAAATCCGCCTTTCCCGATGCTTTCGGAAAGGCGCGAGCGTGCTATAAAAACACCCCGGACATCCTCCGGGGTGTTTGCATTTGGAGGCGGGCATGGCTGCGAGCGGACTGTTCTGGTGGGTGTCGGCGGGGGTGCTGATCGTGTTCGAGCTGTTCACTGGCACGTTCTATCTGCTGATGGTGGCGCTCGGCTTTCTCGCGGGCGGCGTGGCGCATGTGCTGGGCGCGCAGCCGCACCTGCAGTTCGTCGTGGCGGCGCTGGTCGCCCTGATCGCGGTGGTGGCGCTGCGGCGCTCGCGCTTCGGCAACTGGAAGCGGCGCGACGCGTCGCGCGATGCCGGCGTGAATCTCGATATCGGCGCCACCGTGGAAGTGGACCAATGGCGCGACGGCCGCGCGCGCACGATGTATCGCGGCGCGCAATGGGATGTCGAACTCGCGCCGGGCGAGGCCGAAGGCGCGCGCTGGTATCGCATCACCGCGCTCGACGGCAACCGGCTCGTGGTCGTCGCGCGCCGCTGAAGACACAAGACAACACAACTGCGAGGAGTAGCAAAGATGGACGTCACCATCGTCGGGGCCATTCTGCTCGTGATCGTCATCGTGATCGCGGCGCAAACCATCAAGATCGTGCCGCAGCAGCATGCGTGGGTGCTCGAGCGGCTCGGCCGCTATCACTCGACGCTCACGCCGGGCCTCAACATCGTGCTGCCGTTCATCGACCGGGTGGCCTACAAGCACGTGCTCAAGGAAATTCCGCTGGAAGTGCCGAGCCAGGTCTGCATCACGCGCGACAACACGCAGTTGCAGGTGGACGGCGTGCTGTACTTCCAGGTCACGGACGCGATGAAGGCGTCGTACGGTTCGAGCAACTTCGTGTTCGCCATCACGCAGCTCTCGCAGACCACCTTGCGTTCCGTGATCGGCAAGCTGGAACTCGACAAGACCTTCGAGGAGCGCGACTTCATCAATCACAGCATCGTCAATGCGCTGGACGACGCCGCGTCGAACTGGGGCGTGAAGGTGCTGCGCTACGAGATCAAGGATCTGACGCCGCCTAAGGAAATTCTCCACGCGATGCAGGCGCAGATCACCGCCGAGCGCGAGAAGCGCGCACTGATCGCCGCGTCCGAAGGTCGCAAGCAGGAGCAGATCAATCTGGCCGCGGGCGCGCGTGAGGCGGCGATCCAGAAGTCCGAAGGCGAACGGCAGGCCGCGATCAACCAGGCGCAGGGCGAGGCGTCGGCCATTCTCGCGGTTGCCGAGGCGAACGCGCAGGCCATCGAAAAGATCGGCACCGCCATTCAGACCGTGGGCGGCATGGAGGCGGTGAACCTCAAGATCGCCGAGCAGTACGTCAGCGCGTTCGGCAATATCGCGAAGGCCGGCAACACGCTGATCGTGCCGGGCAATCTCTCGGACATGAGTTCGTTGATCGCGTCGGCGTTGACGATCGTGAAGGGCGAGGGCGGCGGCAGCGTGATCCGCAAGGGCTGAAAAACAGGGCGCTGCAAGAGCGCCCTGTTTGCCTTATTTCGTGGCCGAACGCATCAGCCGTGCGCGCTCGCGATCCCAGTCGCGTTTCTTTTCGGTCTCGCGCTTGTCGTGCAGCTTCTTGCCCTTGGCGAGGCCAATCTCGCATTTCACGCGGCCTTCCTTGTAGTGGAAGTTGAGCGGCACGAGTGTGTGGCCGCGCTGCTCGACCTTGCCGATGAGCTTGTCGATCTGGTCGCGATGCAGCAGCAGCTTGCGCGTGCGCACCGGGTCGAGGTTCGCGAACTTCGAGGCCTCGGGCAGCGGACTGATATGCGTGCCGATCAGAAAGAGCTCGCCTGCCTTGATGACGACGTAGCCTTCCTTGATCTGCCCGCGGCCCGCACGCAGCGCCTTGACTTCCCAGCCTTCGAGCACGAGACCGGCCTCGTAGCGTTCCTCGATGAAGTAATCGAAGAAGGCTTTTCTGTTGTCGATGATGCTCATGAATGGAAAGTGCTCAACTCGTTTAAAATCACGATTTTAGCAGCGCGCCGGCACGCGAATGTTCTGATGCCGTGTTCTCTTGCGCGTTGCCGCCCAATTCAGCCTTCGCTGCGCCCTATATGGCAGATGTCCAGAAAACCGTGTTGATCCGCCATTCGGCGGAGGAAATGTTCGACCTCGTCACCGATGTCGCCGACTATCCCAATTTCCTGCCCTGGTGCGGCGGCGTCGAGATAGGCCGCCATGACGAGAACGGCATGGAAGCCAAGATCGACATCAGCTTCAAGGGCATCAAGCAGCATTTCGCCACGCGCAACACGCAGAAACGGCCGACCAGTATCGATATGGAGTTTCTGAGCGGCCCTTTCAAGAAGTTCACCGGCTATTGGCGCTTCACGCCGCTGCGGGCCGATGCGTGCAAGATCGAGTTCGCACTGCACTACGAGTTTTCCAATGTGATTCTGGAAAAGCTCATCGGGCCAGTGTTCAGTCATATCGCCAATACCTTCGTCGATTCCTTCGTGAAGCGTGCGGACCAGCGCTACGGCAAGCCATGATGCAGATCGACGTGTGCTACGGCCTGCCCGACGGCGCCAGCTTCCTCGCGCAGGTCACGCTGCAGGACGGCGCGAGCGTGCGCGAGGCCATCGAGGCGAGCGGCGTGCTGCGCGTGCATCAGGACATCGACCTGAGCCGGCAGAAGGTCGGCGTGTTCGGCAAGCTCAGTACGCTCGATGCCGTGCTCGTCGCGTTCGATCGCGTGGAGATCTATCGGCCGCTGACGGTGGATCCGAAGACGGCTCGCCTGCGCCGCGTCGAAAAAGCGCGGCGTGCGGGATCGATCGAAGGGCGCAAGTGGCAGTCGAAGGATGTGCGCTGAGCGTTGACTCGTGTCAATGTGCCGGGACTTCCCGTGTGGAAACCGCCGGCCGCACCGTATGCTGCCTCACGGACCAGCTGACGCCCGCGAGCAGCAGCACCACCGCCAGCACTTCGGGCGTGCGCGGCCAACGGCCGTCGTAGATGAAGGCATAGAGCAGCGCGAAGAGCGTCTCGAACGCGATCATCTGACCGGACAGCGTGAGCGGCAGGCGCTTCGCCGCCGCATTCCACAGCATGTTGCCGAGCCATGAACCGCCGGTTGCGAGCGCAATGCTCACGATCCAGAAGAGATGCCAGCGTTCGGGCGCGACAGCGGCCTGGACGGTGCCTGCGGGCAGCATCCAGGCGATCACGCCGAGCACCGCACCCAGCAATCCCGTCACGATGCCCCACAGCACGGACCACTCGCTGCCGTCGAAGTGATCGTTCGCCTGAAGATAGCGGGCGTTGACCACCGCGTACCAGGTCCAGGCGGCCAGCGCGCCGACGGCGCAGGCAAGGCCCGCGAGGCGCGTGAGAATGCTCGCGTGGGACACGGCCCCGGACACGCCGAGCAGATCGCGGAACACATCGAGGTTGATGCAGGCGATGCCCGCCACCACGAGCAGCAGCGGACCGGCGAGCCGCTTGAGGTCGATTGCGCCATGATCGCGCCGGCCGGCGAGCGTGACGGTGACCGGCAGGATCCCGACGATCAGCGAGGCCGGCGCCACGCCCACGAGCTGCACGGCGCTCGCGAGCAGCATGTAGTAGAGCAGGTTGCCGACCAGCGCGAGCCGGGCGAGGGCGACGAAGTCGGCGCGCGTGAGCTTCCTGAGCAAACCGCGGGCGATGGGCAGCGCCGCCGCGAGCGACACCGCGCCGTACATCAGATAGCGGCCGATGCTGAGCGTGAGCGGCGAAAAGTCGGGCAGAATGCGCGGCGCCAGAAAGATGAAACCCCAGATCGCCCCCGCCGACATTCCGTACATCACACCGCGCTGCATTGCCCGAGTCCCCGTCCGCATCCTGAAGAAGGCGCGAAGCGTAGCATGCGCGCCCCGCGCGCGGTTCGCGAAGACGATCCCGCACGCGGCGCGGCGCAGGCCCGGTTTTTGTCCGACGAGCGGCCTAACTTGCTGTTCGGACAGTGAAAACCCGGAGAACTATCGGTATAATCTGCTTTTGCGCCCATAGGATTTGCCATGCGTCTGATCCAGAAAGCACTCACGTTCGATGACGTGCTCCTCGTGCCCGCCTTCTCCAGCGTTCTCCCGCGCGACACCAGTCTGAAATCCCAGCTGACTCGCAACATCTCCCTGAACATGCCTCTCGTGTCCGCCGCCATGGACACGGTCACCGAAGGCCGGCTCGCCATCGCCATGGCGCAGCTGGGCGGCATCGGCATCGTCCACAAGAATCTCACCGCCAAGGAACAGGCGCGCGAAGTCGCCAAGGTGAAGCGTTTCGAGTCCGGCGTCGTGCGCGATCCGATCACCGTGCCGCCGCAAATGCGCGTGCGCGATGTCATCGCGCTGACGCAGCAACATGGCATCTCGGGCTTTCCGGTGGTCGAGGGCGCGCAGCTGATCGGCATCGTGACGAACCGGGACTTGCGCTTCGAAGAGCGCATGGACGAGCCGGTGCGCACCATCATGACGCCGCGCGAGCGGCTCGTGACGGTCAAGGAAGGCACCTCGCTCGCCGAGGCCAAGGCGCTGATGCACAGCCACCGTCTGGAGCGCGTGCTGGTCGTCAACGACGCGTTCGAACTGCGCGGCCTGATGACCGTGAAGGACATCACGAAGCAGACCGAGAATCCGGACGCGTGCAAGGACGAAGACGGCAAGCTGCGCGTGGGCGCGGCGGTGGGCGTCGGTCCGGACAATGAAGAACGCGTCGATGCGCTGGCGCAGGCGGGCGTCGACGTGATCGTCGTCGATACCGCGCACGGTCACAGCCAGGGCGTGCTGGAGCGCGTGCGCTGGGTCAAGCAGAACTATCCGCATGTGCAGGTGATCGGCGGCAATATCGCAACGGCGGCGGCCGCCAAGGCGCTCGTCGAGTACGGCGCGGACGCGGTCAAGGTCGGCATCGGCCCGGGCTCGATCTGCACGACGCGGATCGTCGCGGGCGTCGGCGTGCCGCAGATCACGGCCATCGCCAATGTGTCGGAAGCGCTGCGCGGCAGCGGCGTGCCGGTCATCGCGGACGGCGGCGTGCGCTTCTCGGGCGACGTCTCCAAGGCGCTGGCAGCGGGCGCGAACGTCGTCATGATGGGCAGCATGCTGGCGGGCACCGAGGAATCCCCGGGCGACGTCTTCCTGTATCAGGGCCGTCAGTACAAGGCGTATCGCGGCATGGGTTCGGTCGGCGCGATGAAGGACGGCGCGGCGGACCGCTACTTCCAGGACAATTCGGCGAACATCGACAAGCTCGTGCCGGAAGGCATCGAAGGCCGCGTGGCCTACAAGGGCTCGGTCAACGCCATCCTGTTCCAGATTGTCGGCGGCGTGCGCGCGAGCATGGGCTATTGTGGTTGCAGCACCATCACGGAAATGCACGAAAAGGCGGAGTTCGTGCAGATCACCGCGGCGGGCATGCGCGAATCGCATGTGCACGACGTGCAGATCACGAAGGAAGCGCCCAACTATCACGTCGATTGAGCGTCGCCGTTCCGTGGCCTCGCGCTTGTTCGTCAACTGACCTGGACTGCCCATGAAACCGTTGCTGCGCGTCGTACTGGTCATCAATGCCCTGATCTTCCTGGCGTTCGGCCTGTTGTTCCTGCTGACGCCATGGGCGGGCCTGTACAGCGCGTTGCAGCTCGATGCCATCCGTGTGCAGCCCGCATTCGCCGGGCAGTTGCTCGGGGTGGCGCTGATCGGCCTCGCATGGCTCGCGTTCCACGCGGCCGTCGACGGCGCGTTGACCGCGCGGGCGGCGCGCGTTTCGGGGCACGTGCAGTGGCTGTCGGGCGTCGTGGTGCTGGTCTGGCTGCTCGGATTGAAGATGCCGCAGGTCGACAGCTTCGGACAGATGAGCGCGGCGGTGGTCGGTGTCGTGCTCGTGGTGCTCGGGTTCGGCAGCGTGAGGCTGTCGTCGGCGGTGCGCCGGCGCGAGCGCGCCGCGCAGGCGGGCGCCGCTTCGGCGCAACGTGCCGAGAAGCGGGCGGCGAAAACACGCGACGAGGTCGTGACGCCCGTGGCGCCGGTTCCCGTTGCGGTACCGCCGGATACGGCAGTGCGCCCTTCGGCGCGGGCGCCCGAGGCGACCGGCATCGATCCCGTCAGCGGCCGCATGGTGGAGCCGTCGGGCCGTCCGCTCGATGGCGGCGCCGTGGATCCCGCAACCGGCGCGACACTCGATCCCGTCACGGGCCGCAAGCTCGATCCGGTCAGCGGACACGAGATCGACGCTGCGACCGGAAGGCGCATCGAGCCGGAGATCAGCGGCGGGATCGATCCGGCGACTGGCCGGCGGCTGGATCCACTCGATCCGCTTGATCCGCGTGATCCGCTTGATCCACGTGATCCGCTCGTTCCGCGCACGGGTCCGGCAAGCGGAGCGCCGCGCTGAACGCGCGCACTTCCCGGGCCGGCGCCGTCGCGAAGCAGGCGGGGCGCGGGTGGCAACAGGACATACCAGCACGGTCGGCCAGGGCGCCGGCCGTCGATTCATTTGCGAACACTTCGCTGGCGGCTCGCGCACGAGGGCGGGCCGGCAGCATCGACAACCATCGTTCTTCTAGCCTTTGGCCGCAGCCATGCACGACAAAATCCTGATTCTCGATTTCGGCTCTCAAGTCACCCAGCTGATCGCGCGGCGTATCCGCGAATCGCACGTCTACTCGGAGATTCATCCGTACGACGTCGATGAAACCTTCATCCGCGAATTCGCACCGAAGGGCATCATTTTGTCGGGCGGCCCGAATTCGGTCACCGAGGCGAAGTCGCCGCGCGCGCCGCAAATCGTCTTCGATCTGGGTGTGCCGGTGCTCGGCATCTGCTATGGCATGCAGACCATGGCAGATCAACTGGGCGGCAAGGTCGAGCTCGGCAATGTGCGCGAGTTCGGCTATGCGGAAGTGCAGGCGCTGAACCACACGGGCTTCCTCGAAGGCATCGAGGACTTCAAGGCCGAGAAGGGCGACTCCATGCTGAAGGTGTGGATGAGCCACGGCGACAAGGTCGTGGATCTGCCGGCGGGTTTCAAGCTGATGGCCTCGACGCCGTCATGCCCGATCGCCGCCATGGCCGACGACGACCGCCGCTTTTACGGCCTGCAATGGCATCCGGAAGTGACGCACACGGTGCAGGGCCGCGCGATGCTCGACCGCTTCGTGCTGGAGCTGTGCGGCGCGAATCCCGACTGGGAGATGGGGCATTACATCGACGAAGCGGTCGAGAAGATTCGCGCGCAGGTGGGCAACGAGAAGGTGATTCTCGGGCTGTCGGGCGGGGTGGATTCATCGGTGGCGGCGGCGCTGCTGCATCGCGCGATCGGCGACCAGCTGACCTGCGTGTTCGTCGATCATGGCCTGCTGCGCCAGAACGAGGCCGAGCAGGTGATGTCGACGTTCGCGGATCACCTCGGCGTGAAGGTCATCCACGTCGATGCCAGCGAAGTCTTCCTGCAGAAGCTCGCCGGCGTGACGGATCCGGAGGCGAAGCGCAAGATCATCGGCGCGGAGTTCGTCGAAGTGTTTCACGCGGAATCCGACAAGCTCACCGATGCACGCTGGCTCGCGCAGGGCACGATCTATCCGGACGTGATCGAATCTGCGGGCAAGGGCAAGAAGGGCGCGCACACCATCAAGAGCCACCACAACGTCGGCGGCTTGCCGGAGACGCTGAATCTCAAGTTGCTCGAGCCGCTGCGCGAACTGTTCAAGGACGAAGTGCGCGAACTCGGCGTGAAGCTCGGTCTGCCGCCCGCGATGGTGTATCGCCATCCGTTCCCGGGTCCGGGTCTGGGTGTGCGCATTCTCGGCGAGGTGAAGCGGGAGTTCGCGGATCTGCTGCGCCGCGCGGATGCGATTTTTATCGAGACGCTCCGGACGACCATCGACAAGGAAACGGGCAAGTCGTGGTACGACCTGACGAGCCAGGCGTTTGCGGTGTTCCTGCCGGTGAAGAGCGTCGGCGTGATGGGCGATGGACGCACGTATGAGTATGTGGTCGCGCTGCGTGCCGTGCAGACGCTGGATTTCATGACCGCGCACTGGGCGCATCTGCCGCATGAACTGCTCGGGCATGTGAGCAATCGCATCATCAATGAGGTGCGGGGGATCAATCGCGTGGTGTACGACATTTCGGGGAAGCCGCCGGCGACGATTGAGTGGGAGTGAAATCAGGTCCTTCGGGGACTATCGCCGGCTATCGGAAAGTAAGTCAACGTGTTGGTTTAAAAGAAAATATGTCGTTGAACCTATCGGCGGCTATCGCTGGCCGGCACAACAGTTGGCGGTAGGCCTGCGGCAAAATCGAGGCCGGACAGGGGAGCGAGTCGCCGCAAGTTTGGTTTCCCTCTCTGTCGTCGCTTGCCGCAGCCCTTTCGGACGACAACCTTCGTTTGCTGCGCCTGATCCATGAGAGACAGCCGAAGTCACTGACGGAACTGGTCGAACTCAGCGGCCGCAAGGTTCCGAGCCTGTCGTGCACTCTGAAGAAGATGGCCGATTACGGACCGGTTTCGCTGCAACGCGATGTTCGAGACGTTCAGCCCGCCGCATTGGCAACTGAATTTGTGATCGTGTTGCATTGAGTGTCATGGTCAAAGAGGATGACATCCTTGTGCCGGTCACAAGATGGAGTGTTGAGCGTCGAACGACAGGCAGCCAAGGGGGAAGTCAGCATGGGAGCAACCACGTTCTATGAATAAGCAGACACTCAGCGAACGCGATATCTGCACCAAGTTCATCACGCCGGCCCTGGAAAAATCCGGATGGGATGTTCTGACCCAAGTGCGCGAAGAGTTCCTGTTGACCAAGGGGCGCATCATCGTGCGCGGCAAATTGCACACACGCGGCCAGCACAAGCGCGCCGACTATGTGCTGTTCCACAAGCCCAACCTGCCCATTGCTGTCGTCGAAGCCAAGGACAACAAGCATGCCATCGGCTCGGGCATGCAACAGGCCCTCGGCTATGCCGAAATGCTACAAGTGCCTTTCGCATTCAGCAGCAATGGAGATGGCTTCCTGTTCCACAACAAGATTGCCAAGGACGGCATTATTGAGCGCGAATTCAGCCTGGATGAGTTCCCCAGTGCCAATACGCTGTGGCAGTGGTGGGCAGAGCATCAGGGGCTAAACACGCAGCAACAGGCCCTGGTGGCCCAAGACTACTACAGCGACGGCAGCAACAAGACGCCCCGTTACTACCAGTTGCTCGCTATCAACAAAACCATCGAGGCGATTGCCAAAGAGCAGAAGCGCATTCTGCTGGTGATGGCCACGGGCACAGGCAAGACCTATACCGCCTTCCAGATCATCTGGCGGTTGTGGAAGTCGCGTGCCAAGAAACGCATCCTGTTCCTGGCGGACCGCAACATCCTGGTCAATCAGACCATGACCAACGACTTCAAGCCGTTTGGTGCGGCAATGACCAAGATCCAAAAGCGGCAGGCCAACAAGTCGTATGAGATCTACCTGTCGCTTTACCAGGCCGTCACCGGTAACGAAGAAGAACGGAACATCTACAAGCAGTTCAGCCCGGAATTCTTCGATCTGATCGTGATCGACGAATGCCACCGAGGCAGCGCCGCTGAAGATTCGGCTTGGCGCGAGATCCTGACGTATTTCCATTCCGCCACACAGATTGGCCTGACCGCCACGCCCAAGGAAACCAAGGACGTATCCAACATCGACTACTTCGGCGAGCCCATCTACACCTACTCGCTACGCCAGGGCATCGCCGACGGCTTTCTCGCACCCTACAAGGTGGTGCGCATCGACCTGGACAAGGACCTGGCCGGCTGGCGTCCCGACAAGGGTATGCTTGACAAGCACGGCAACGAGATCGAAGACCGCATCTACAATCAGCGTGATTTTGACAAGACGCTGGTACTGGAACAGCGCACGCACGTGGTGGCGCGCAAGATCAGTGAATACCTGAAAGCCAGCAACCGCTTCGACAAGACCATCGTCTTCTGCGACAACATCGACCATGCCGAACGCATGCGCCAGGCGCTGGTCAACGAAAACGCCGACCTGGTGGCGCAGAACCACCGCTATGTCGTGCGCATCACCGGCGACAACGAAGAAGGCAAGATGGAGCTGGATAACTTCATCTTCCCGGAAAGCAAATACCCCGTCATCGCGACCACCTCCAAGCTGATGACCACGGGCGTCGATGCCCAGACCTGCAAGCTCATCGTGCTGGATCAACGCATCCAGTCCATGACCGAATTCAAGCAGATCATCGGTCGAGGAACGCGCATCAACGAGGACTTCGACAAGTACTGGTTCACCATACTCGATTTCAAGAAAGCGACCGAACTGTTCGCCGATCCGGCTTTCGACGGCGATCCCGTGCAAATCTATGAGCCAAGCCCTGGCGAGCCACCGCTTCCTCCAGATGAAGAAGATGGGGAGGCGTCGCCTGACGACGAATTCACTTATCCGATGCCGGACGACAACCCTACGTCCCCCGGCGGTGTAGCCGAACCGCTGCTAGGTGAGGAAGGCAGCAGCGTGCGCCGTTACGTTGTCGCCAACGTCGAGGTCAAGGTGGTGGCCGAGCGGGTGCAGTACTTTGACGCCAACGGCAAGCTGATCACCGAGTCCCTGAAGGACTACACCCGCAACACCCTGGTCAAGGAGTTCTCGTCGCTCGACGATTTCCTGCGCCATTGGAGCAAGGCCGAGAAGAAGCAGGCCATCATCGACGAGCTGGCCCATCAGGGGATCTTCTTTGAGGCCTTGGCCGACGAGGTGGACAAGCAATCCGGCAAGGATTTCGACCCTTTCGATCTGCTGTGCCACGTGGCCTGGGATCAACCCCCACTCACGCGCAAGGAGCGGGCCGAACATGTCAAGAAGCGCCACTACTTCGCCAAATACGGCGAGCAAGCGCAGAAGGTACTCGAAGCCCTGCTCGACAAGTATGCCGACGAAGGTGTGGCCGCCATCGAGGAAACGCAAATCCTCGCCATCGCCCCCTTCAACCGCCTAGGCACACCGATCGAACTGATACGTGCCTTTGGCGGGAAGACGCAATACCAACAGGCCGTGGGGGAGCTCGAACGAGAGCTCTACCGTGCCTGACCAGAACTAGACCCAGGAAGTATTCATGTCACTTGCAACTCTTATCAAATCCATCCAGGACATCATGCGCAAGGATGTCGGCGTCGATGGAGACGCTCAGCGCATCAGCCAGATCTGCTGGCTGTTGTTCCTGAAGATCTTTGACGACAAGGAACAGGAGTGGGAGCTCACCCAGTCCAGCTACCGCTCACCGCTGCAAAGCCGTTTTCGCTGGAGCAACTGGGCCAAGGATGCGGAAGGCATGACCGGTGAAGAGCTGATCGACTTCGTCAACAACGACCTCTTTCCTTCCTTGAAACAGCTTGCCACCAAGGCGGGTGTGTCCGCGCAAGGCCGGGTGATCGGCGCGGTCTTCGAGGATGCCTACAACTACATGAAGTCGGGCACTCTGCTGCGTCAGGTGATCAACGCCATTGAAGAGGACGTGGATTTCAATTCATCCAGCGACCGGCACCTGTTCAACGATATCTACGAGAAGATCCTCGCCGACCTCCAGTCGGCCGGCAACGCTGGCGAGTACTACACTCCGCGCGCAGTCACGCAGTTCATGGTCGATATTCTTGACCCGAAACTCGGCGAGAGCATCCTCGACCCGGCGTGCGGCACGGGCGGCTTCCTGACCTGCGCCATCGAGCACCTCAAGAGGCGCGTCAAGACGCCCGATGACAACCGGCTGTTGCAAGAGAACGTCCATGGCGTCGAGAAGAAGCCCCTGCCGCACATGCTGGCCATGACCAACATGATGCTGCACGGCATCGACGTGCCTAGCCGGATCCGCCACGACAACACGCTTTCTCGCTCGTTCAAGGACTATGGTCCGCGCGACCGGGTGGACATCATCATCACCAACCCACCATTCGGTGGCATGGAAGAGGATGGCATCGAAAAGAATTTCCTCGCCAAGCATCAAACCCGCGAGACCGCCGATCTGTTCATGGCGTTGATCATGCACCTGCTCAGGCACGACACGGGCCGTGCCGCTGTGGTGCTGCCGGATGGCTTCCTGTTCGGCGAGGGGGTGAAAACCACGCTCAAGCGCGAACTACTGGAAGAGTTCAACCTGCACACTATCGTGCGCCTGCCCAAAGGCGTGTTCGCCCCCTACACCAGCATCGCCACCAACATCCTGTTCTTCGAGAAGGGCGGTTCTACTAAGGACGTATGGTTCTTCGAGCATCCCTATCCGGATGGCTACAAGAGCTATTCGCGTTCCAAGCCGCTGACCATTGATGAGTTCGACCGCGAGAAAGCCTGGTGGGGCGGCCCGCAACGCAAGGGGCGCAAGACCACGGAGCATGCCTGGAAGGTCTCTGCCAAGGATCTGGCTGCTCGCAACTACAACCTGGACTGCAAGAACCCGCACGAGGTGACTGTCGAACTAGGTGATCCGGACGAACTGATGGCCGAATACCAGGACATCAGCCGCCAGTTGCAGGTTGCCCAGCAAGCGCTGAAAGCCGAACTGCTGGCGGCGCTCAAGGTCACCAGCGGGGAGGCGGAATGAGCGACAAGCCCGTGTCACTCGTTACAGCCCCGGAAGGCTATGCCAACTGGTTGGGCGAGCTGAAGAATCGCATCCACAGTGCCCAGCAGCGAGCCGCGCTGGCCGTTAACCGCGAACTGGTGCAGCTCTACTGGCAGATCGGCCGTGACATTCTGCAACGACAGGCCGAGCAAGGCTGGGGGGCCAAGGTCATCGAGCGGCTGGCGCACGACCTCAGGACAGCCTTTCCCGAGATGAAGGGTTTTTCCCGCGCCAACCTGATGTACATGCGTTCCTTCGCTGACGCCTGGCCGGACGCGGCAATTGTCCAACAGGCTGTTGGACAATTGCCCTGGGGCCACAATCTGGTGCTTCTGTCCAAGCTGAAGCAACCAGAACAGCGCCTCGCCTATGCCCAGCGTGCCGTGGAACGCGGCTGGTCGCGCGCCACGCTGGAAATCCATATCGAAACCCGCCTGCTGGAACGAGAAGGTCAGGCAATCACCAACTTTACCGAACGTCTCCCCGCGCCGGGAACTGATCTGGCTCGGCAAGCCCTCAAGGATCCCTACCTGTTCGACTTCCTGGATGTTGGTCAGGAAGCCAACGAGCGGGAAATTGAATCAGCGCTAGTCAAGCACATCACCCAGTTCTTGTTGGAACTGGGCGCGGGTTTCGCCTTCGTCGGTCGCCAGGTCCATCTGGAAGTGGGGGGTGATGACTTCTACATCGACCTGTTGTTCTACCACCTCAAGCTGCGCTGCTACGTGGTCATCGAGCTGAAAGCCGAGAGGTTCAAACCAGAACACCTCGGTCAGTTGAGCTTCTACCTCACCGCCGTGGATATGCAGGTCAAAGCCGAGCAGGACAATTCCACCATCGGCCTGTTGCTCTGCAAGAGCAAGAACACCGTGGTGGCCGAATACGCATTGCGAGACAAGACCCAGCCCATCGGCGTTGCGGAATATCAATTGATCGAATCCTTACCTGAAGAACTGCAAACCAACCTGCCCAGCATCGAACAGCTCGAACGCGAACTGGGAGGCGAACATGAATAAGCACACCGCCCAACTACTGGAAAAGCATTTCGACACCGCCTTTGCTGCACCTGATGGCATCAAGAAACTGCGCGAGCTGATCCTGACGCTGGCCATGCAGGGCAGGCTGGTGCCGCAAGATCCGAGCGAGCAGCCTGCAAAGGAATTGCTGCAAGAGGTGGAAGCCGAGAAACAGCGGCTGGTGCAGGAAGGCAAGGTCAAGAAATCCAATTCCTTGCCGCAGGTGACGGAAAAAGAAAAGCCATATGTGTTGCCGCAGGGATGGGAGTGGGCGAGGTTGCAGTGTTTTTCCGATTACAACGGAAGGCCAAATATCGATCCGAGTCATATTGATGACGATGCCTGGCTGCTTGATTTGGAGGACATCGAAAAGGAAACCTCTCGGCTCATCTGTCGGGCAAGGTATTGTCAGCGCGAATCAAAATCCACCAAGTCAACTTTCAAGAAAGGCGACGTTCTTTATGGAAAGCTGCGTCCGTACTTGGACAAGGTCATGGTGGCAGATTCAGATGGAGTCTGCACCACTGAAATAGTGCCGATCGTTCCAAGCAAAGCATTGATCCCTGAGTTTCTTCGTTGGCTTCTAAAACGACCGGATTTTCTTTTGCATGTAAATTCACTGATGTACGGTGTAAAAATGCCTCGTTTGGGGACGGATGACGCCATTCGCAGTGTTCACCCACTCCCTCCCGTGAATGAACAACACCGCATCATCGCCAAAATCGACGAACTGATGGCCCGTTGCGATGAGCTGGAAAAACTGCGTTCTGCACAGCAGGGAGCACGTCTGACGGTTCATGCCGCAGCCATCAAGCAACTGCTAAACATTGCTGAGCCTGGGCAGCACCAGCGCGCCCAGAACTTCCTCGCCGAACACTTCGGAGAGCTTTACACCGTCAAGGAAAACGTCACCGAACTGCGCAAAGCCATTCTGCAACTGGGAATGAGGGGCAAACTCATCCCGCAAAGGCCGGACGACCAGCCCGCCAGCGAACTGCTGCCGGAAATCGAAGCCAAGAAACAGCGGCTGGTGAAGACAGGCAAGATCAAGAAGCCCAAGCCAGTACCTTCAATCGCTCAAGTAGATGAGCCATTTCCTGTTCCTGACAATTGGCGATGGGTGAGGATTGCCGAGCTTGCGGAGTCGGTAGATTATGGAACATCACAGAAAACGTGTGACGATTCCTCACTTGTTCCTGTTTATCGAATGGGAAATATTGTTGATGGTCGATTGATAGATGAAGGATTCAAGTATGTCTCGCCAGAAATCGACGAACTGCCTCGCCTTTTCCTTCAACCAGATGATATTCTTTTTAACCGCACGAACAGCTATGAGCTGGTTGGAAAAACGGCGCGATACACAGGCCATGCCGAGCAGGCGACATTCGCATCTTATCTGATTAGGATCAGATTACTTGACGGGTTACTGAGTCCAGTTTTCATGAGCTTAGCCATGAATGCTCCCTATTTCAGATCAACTCAAATCGAACCTGAAATTGTTCAACAGTGTGGGCAAGCGAATTTTAACGGTACAAAGCTTTCACTTTGTGTTGTTCCTCTTCCGCCTCTCGCTGAACAACATCGCATTGTCGCTCGCATCGATCAATTGATGGCTTTATGCGACTCTCTAGAACAGCGGATCGACGCGACCAATGACAAGCAAACCGAATTGCTGAGCAATCTGATTCGTGCACAATCGCGAGGCAATACAGCTGGAGAACTCCAGCGAACGTCGCGTTCAAAAGCCCAAGTCATTGACCTCACCACCTACCGTGCCAGCATCGGCTGCTATGCAATCAACAAACTCGCCAACGCCCAATACTTCGGTCGAACCGCTGCCGCCAAGGTGATGTATCTGGCGCAAGCACATAATGGCCTGGATTTGGATTTGAAGCCCGAGCGGGAAGCTGCGGGGCCACTGGATGCCTGGATTTATGATTTCGAGCGGCAAGGTCAAGACCAACGCTGGTTCGAGGTCAATGAAAAGACCTTGGCCAACGGCAGGAAAAAGACGGAATACCGCTGCTTGTCGGCGCTGTCGGAGCCCGCAGCGAGAGCCGAAGCCCTGATGTCGTCCGGCCAGCGGGCTGAATTTGATCGTTTGATTTACGCCCTGGCAGGCAAGAAGACCGAAGAGGTCGAGATCATCGCTACGCTTTTCGCCGTTTGGAACGATTTCCTAATCGATGGTGTTCAACCGACGGATACGCAGATCATTTTCGATGTTCGCGAGAACTGGCACGAACGTAAAGCACGCTTCACCCCAGCCGAGCTCGGCCGATGGCTTGATTGGCTCCGCAGAGAGAACATCATTCCTCGAGGACTGCCACCAAGGACCGCGCAGCAATCGAGATTAGGTTTCGATTAATGACGGTTCTTGGACAGGCCGAATCTCTACCAACTGACGGCCGCTGGAAGCGGGGAGGGCTGCGGGGAAAATTCCTTGTCTCAGATCGGGCCGGAATCTCTATGTATTTGCGGCTCTGATATCGGGCATGGGTCAGGTGCTGGATCAAGGCCATAAATACATTGAAGACATTGGCATCGTGCTGTGCAAAGAGAAGAAGCGCACCATTGTCGAATACGCGCTGCGTGACGCGCGCAAGCGCATCAGTGTGGCGGCTTACGAAATCACCAAGACGATCCCGAAAAAGCTGAAGGATCAGGCGCCGTCGCCCGGAGCTGTTGCCCAATGCTGGACCCAAAAAGCGGGGCTGATGTGCGGTCTCAAGTTATGTATGATTGGTGTTGATTGATGATACGCCGATACTCCACAAACCCGCGTCAGCACAGCGTCTGCTTTTCTGACGGTATGAGCGACGGTAAGTCTTTTTCCGATCACAACCAAACCCTTTGACCGTGCGGAGTTGGGCGAGGTGTTGATGATCGAGTGGGAGTAAGGGTCGAACAAGCTCGGAACGCGAGCTTGTTCGCACTTGTGTCACCCCTACGCGCATGACTGAGTCAGCCGCGAGTGACAACTTCAGAGCCCGCCAAGTGCGGGCTTTCTCGTGTGACGGCAGTTTGTTCATGGATTATTGATTCATGGAAGACCTGATGCACGACCTGAAGGCAATTCTGAAAGACCTGGCGGATGCTGAACCCTACAAGCCTTCGAAAAAGCTGCATATGGAGCGGTCGAGAAAGCTGGTTCGTCTGCTGCTCGTGCTGGGCGCGTTATGCATGCTTCTGCTTGTCATCGCGGGCCTCTGGTACAAGGTCCGGCATACGCCGGCACTCGCTTATATCGCGCTTGTTCTCTGTATTCTGACTTGCTTGTTCGGCGTCTCCGCTACGCTCGTTGAACCGGTTACTTCGTTCATGGTCATGCTGCGCTGGAAAGAGGAAACGACGAATACCTTCATCACCGAAATCGAAAATGATGAAACTAACGTCAAGCGTCTGATCCGCTACGACGACGCTGGGCTGAAACGCGCGCAGTACTGGGTTCAACTCAAGATCAAGCGGCTCGATACACGCATCGTGTTCTTTTTCGGAGGAAGCACGGTCGTGTACTCGCTGCTCGCGCTCACCTTCTCGAACTGAGGTTCCCTCGGTTTTTCGCCTTCCAGAGGCCCCGGGTTATGCAGCGGCATTCCTTGTCCGCTGAGCCACAACCCAGTCTTGCATGAACTGGGTTGGCGACACGAAGCCAAGCGATGAATGACGACGACTGCGGTTATAAAACACTTCGATGTATTCGAACAAGTCCGCGACGGCTTCGCGTTGCGTGCGGTACCT